>NZ_JBMDKR010000010.1:0-121505 GCF_057809815.1 Caulobacter sp. FG121 | reverse complement strand
GGCCCGCCGCGCCCGACCCATGGCGTAGTGTTCCAGCGCATGGCCGGTGCTGAACAAGAACAGCAGCAGGGCGCCTTCCGCCCACTGGCCCAGGGCGGCGGCGCCAGCGGCGGCGACCAGCATCAAGGTGTCGATCTCGAACCGACGCTTGATGATGTTGCCGACCGCCTCCCGGAGCGTGAAGTAGCCGCCGAACCCGTAGGCCGCGATGTAGAGGGCCAGGGGGACGACACCCTCCACGCGCTGGCCGACCAGCCAGCCGCCAAGCAGCATCGCGCCGGACAGGCCCGCGAAGATCAGTTCGGTGCGTTCTCCGAAGATGCCGCCGTGATCATGGCCGTGGTCACCACCATTCGCGTGGTCATGGCCCTCATGTTGATCCCGCGCCTCGGAGAGGAGCGCGGCTTTTTGGTTGTCATCAGACATTTTTGGGTCTCGGCGGTCGAAGAAGTCGTTTGGGCCTGGCTGGAATGACAAGCCCGACTGGGTCAGGGCGCATCCATGCAAGCTCTAGCGACTAGAGGAGCAAGCCATATCTGCATGTGGCGGCTGCTCGCCCGGCCGGCCCCATGGTCAGCCCGGACTTAAGCTCCCTTCGCGGGCGGCCAGCGCAGCACTTCGACCGCCTCCAGCGTGATCGGTCCCAGGTGTTCCAGGTCGGCGAGGGTCTCGACAAAAGCGCGGAGCTTGGCGTCTTCGTCGATGATCTCGATGACCACGGACTGGTCGTCATCCAGCACATTGCGGCGGTGCATGTTGGGGGTGTGGCCAAAGCCGAGCAGGGCCTGAAGCACCGTCGCGCCAGCCACCTTTGCCGCGCGTGCACGGCCGGCCACCACCTCGAAAACCTTGCGGTCGCCGAAATAGGCGGCCTCGTCGGTGTAGATCCTCAAGAGCTTGAAAGAGCTGTTCATCGCGTGTCTCCGAATGAGAAATGCCCGCGCCGCCAGGATCGACGGCGCGGGCCTATCGCCTATTCCGCAGGAGCCAGGGCCGGCGCGGGGTCTTCACCCCAGGCCGGATTGGGCCGTTCGGTCCAACCCAGCACCACCCGGCTGATCGCCGGCAGCACCAGGAGGGTCAGGGCCGTGGCCGTGATCAGGCCGCCGATGACCACCATGGCCAACGGCTTCTGGACTTCCGCCCCCGTTCCGTGCGCCAGCGCCATGGGTAGGAAGCCAATGGCCGGCACCAGGCCGGTCATGATCACGGGACGAACCCGCTCCATGCAGCCGTCGATGATCGCCGTCGACAGTTCGATCCCGTCCTCAAGCCGCTGGCGGATGCTGGACATGACCACCAGGCCGTTCAGCACCGCCACGCCAGAGAGGCAGATAAAGCCCACCGCCGCCGAAACCGAAAAGGCGATGCCGGTCAATGCCAGGGCAAACACGCCGCCGGCCAGCCCGAGCGGCACCGCCGCGAACACAGAAACGGCTCGACCGAACGTCCCCACGGCCAGGAAGAGAACCGCGAAGATGGCCAGGAAGCAGATCGGCACCACGATGGCGAGCCGGTCCGAGGCTGCCTTGAGGTTCTGGAACTGCCCGCCCCATTCGAGCCACGAGCCGGTCGGCAGGGCCACCGCTTCCACCTTTGGCATGGCCTCCCTGACGAACGAGCCCACGTCGCGACCGCGCATGTTGGCCTGAATGACAACCCGCCGCTTTCCATTCTCGCGACTGATCTGGTTCAGACCTTCGGTGAACCGGAACTGTGCGACCTGGCGTAGCGGCACTGAATGCCGGGTCTGCCCGGGCTCCTCCGGCATCATGATGGGCAAGGCGCCCAGTGCGTCGAGATCGTTACGGCTGCCCTGCGGCACCCTCACGACCACGCTGAAGCGACGATCACCTTCGAACAACTGCCCGGCTTCGCGCCCGCCCATGGCGGCGGCCACGGTGTCCGCCACTTCTTCCACGGTCAGGCCCAGACGGGCGATGGCTGCCCGGTCGAAGATGACGTCCAGCGAAGGTGCGCCGCTGGTCTGTTCGACCTTCACGTCCGCCGCACCCGGTGTTGACTGCAGGGCTGCGCCGATCCGGTTTGCCGTCGCCGTGAGTTTGTCCAGGTCGTCGCCGTAGAGCTTGATCGCAACATCGCCCCGGACCCCGGCGATCAACTCATTGAAGCGCAGTTCGATGGGCTGGCTCAGCTCATAGCCTTGGCCGACCTGGGCGTTGGCGGCAGCCTCGACGCGTTCGAGCACATCCTCCTTGGTCTTGACCCCCGCAGGCCAATCTTCCTGCGGCCTGAGGATGATAAAACCGTCGGAGATGTTGGGCGGCATCGGGTCGGTGGCGACTTCGGCCGTGCCGGTTTTGGAGAACATCATCAGCACTTCGGGAAGACTGGTGATGGCCTGTTCGACCCCCCGCTGCATCCGCACGGACTGTTCGAGCGCCGTGGATGGAATGCGTTGCGAAGCCATCGCCAGGTTCCGCTCATCAAGCGTCGGAATGAACTCCTGGCCTAGCAGCGTGAAGATAAAGCCGGCCAGGACGAAGATCCCGACCCCCGCGCCAATGAAGGGCAGCGGGCGGGCGACCGCTCGCCGAAGGATCGGCTCATAGCGCGCCTTGATCCAGCGGATCGCGAACACTTCCTTTTCCGCGACCTTGTTGCGGATCAGGAGCGCCACCATCGCCGGGACGAAAGTGATCGAGAGGACGAAGGCGGCGACCAGGGCCAGCATGAGGGTGATGGCCATGGGCGAGAAAGTCTTGCCCTCGACCCCCTGGAAGGTCAGCAGAGGCGCGAACACCAGCAGGATGATGGCTTGGCCGAAAACAGTCGGCTTGATCATCTCCTGGGTGGCTAGTGTGGTCTCCTCCAGGCGTTCGCGGAGTTTCAGCAAGCGGCCTTCATGATGCTGTCGTTCGGCGAGCCGTCTGAGACAGTTCTCGATGATGATCACCGCGCCATCGACGATCAGGCCGAAGTCGAGGGCGCCAAGGCTCATCAGATTGCCGGACACGCCCATGTAGTTCATGCCGATGGCGGTCATGAAGAACGAGATCGGGATGATCAGCACCGCGATCAGGGCGGCGCGGACATTACCCAGCAGCAGGAACAGCGCAATCGCGACGAGGATCGCCCCCTCCATCAGATTGCGCTGAACGGTGGCGATGGTCGCATTGACCAGTTTGGACCGATCCAGCGTGGGCGAGACCTTGATCCCCGGTGGCAACGACCGCTCTAGCGTCTTGAGCTTGTCGCCGACGGCGCGGGCTACCGTGCGGCTGTTTTCGCCGATGAGCATCAGGGTAGTGCCGATAACTACCTCATGACCGTTCATGGTCGCGGCGCCGGTGCGCAGCTCGCCGCCCAGCCGGACGACAGCTACATCCCTGATAGACACCGGGACGCCGCCGCGAGTGGCGACGATGGCTTCCTCGATCTGCGACAGGCTGCGGATACGGGCGTCGGCGCGGACGAGATAGGCCTCGCCCGCCCGTTCCATGAAGTTTGCGCCGACCGACAGGTTAGCGGCCTCCAGCGCCTTGGCGAGTTCGCTGAACGAAACGCCATATTGCGCCAGACGAACCGGGTCGGGCTCGACGACATACTGTTTCTCGAATCCGCCGATGGTGTCCACCCCCGCGACGCCGGCGACCGACCGCAGCTGGGGCGCGATGATCCAGTCCTGCACAGTGCGCAGATAAGCGGCCCTTGAAACCTCATCGGTCAGCCGATCCCCTTCTGGCGTCAGGAACGACCCGTCGCTCTGCCAGCCGGGCTGGCCGTTTCGCACGGTCGCGCCCTTTCCGCCCGGGTTGGCGTAGTCGATGGCATACATGAAGACCTCGCCCAGCCCGGTGGTGACCGGTCCGATCTGGGGCTGGACGCCCTCGGGAAGGCTGTCCCGCGCCTGGGCGATACGTTCGCTGACCTGCTGGCGGGCGAAGTAGAGATCGACGTTCTCGTCGAAGATCGCGGTGACTTGCGAAAAGCCGTTGCGGGAAAGAGAGCGGGTCGTTTGAAGACCCGGAATGCCGGCCAGCGCCGTCTCGACCGGGAAGGTGACCCGTTTCTCGATTTCGACGGGGGAGAGAGACGCGTCGAGCGTGTTGATCTGCACCTGTTTGTTGGTGATGTCGGGGACGGCGTCGATGGGCAGCCGGGTAAGCTGGAACACGCCGTAGGCGGAAACGATCAGTGTGAGCGCGATGATTATCCATCGCGACCGCACCGACAGGGCCATGAGGTTGGCGATCATGACCTAGTGCTCCTCGCCTTCGCCCTTGCCCATCTCAGCCTTCAGCAGGAAGGCGTTGCGGGTGGCGATGGACTGGCCGGCGGTGAGGCCGGAGGTGATTTGTGCGCGACCACCGCCGCGTTGTCCGACGATCACGGCGACCGCCTTGAAGCCGGCGGCGGTCCTGACGAACACCACCTCGCGGCCTTCCACGGTCTGGATGGCTTCCTCGGGCACGGTGACGCCCGCCGAAGCCTGGGCGTCCGCCGTGTAGATGCGGACGGATACGGCCTGGCCCGGTCGAAGGCCGGTGGTGCCGGCCGGACTCAGCAGCACCGTTGCTGAGCGGCTCTCCAGATCGACCCCTGGCGTAATCGAACGGACTACAGCGTCGATCTCACCATCGGGCAGATGGATGCGTGCCCGGTCGCCGGGTTTGATCCGGGCCGCATCCGGCCCCGACACCGACGCTTCGATGTCGATCTGGCTGCTGTTGGCGACGCGGAACAACTCCGTCCCTGCGGGGACGAATGCCCCCAACACGGCCGGCGCCGAGGTGATGCGCCCGCTGATTGGGCTGACGACGCCTGTGCTGCGGCCGTCACCGGATACTCGGGCGGCGGCGGCGGCAGCAGCGGTGCGTCGAGCCTCAGCTTCCGCCTCCGCCAGAGCGGTTTGGGCCGCTTCGAGGTCCTGACGGGCGGTGATCTGGGCGTCGAAGAGCCTTTGCTCTCGCGCCAGGACCTGACGTGCGGCGGTCAGTCTCGCCTGGGCCGCTGAACGCTCGGCCACGATGGTCGAGGCCTCACGGCTTTCGATCAGGGCGACGATCTGCCCAGCCCGGACGCTGTCGCCCAGGCGCAGCGAAATGCGGCTGACGACGCCGTCGGCGCGGGCCGCCAGAACGGCCTCGCCGTGAGGTGTGCCGACGACAGTGCCCTGGGCGAGAACCTCGGCGCTCAAAGAACCGGCTTCGACGGGGGCCAGCACAATGTTCGCCGCCAGGATGCGGGCGCCGCTGATCTCGATACCTTCTCCGGCGCCATGTGCCGCCTCTGCGGCCTCTGGCGCGGGCCCGGTCTTGGGCCGGGTCATGCTCCAGCCGGTGAGGCCAGCGCCGAGCAACACCACGGCGGCGGCCGCGCCCAGCAGCAGGCGCTTGTTGGTCAGGGTCTTCATTGGGCGGCTCCTTGGGTTTCGTTAGCGCGCACGAGCGCGGCCAGGGCGAGCGCGCGGTCGAGCTCGGCGGTGATCAGATCGGACTGGAGGCTATTGAGGGCGGCTTCGGCGTCCAGAACGTCGAGCAAGGTGAAGCGGCCGGCAGCGAAGCCTTCACGGGCGATCCGGACGGCCTCCAGGGCCTCCGGCTCCGCCCGCTTCTCCAGAAACTCCAGGCGGGCTTCGGCGGTCTGAAGCGCGGCGGACGCGTCCCGCGTGCGGCGTAGGGCGGCGGCCATCGCCGCGTTTCTACGGGCGTCGGCGCCGGTGCGGTCCGCGTTGGCGGCAGCGATGTTCCCCTGGTTGCGATCAAACAGGCCCAGAGGCATCGACAGGCCGACAACCATCGCCGTCTCGTCCGATGCGGCGAGACGACGGCCGCCGACGCTGACCGTCACGTCGGGACGGGAGAGCGTCCGTTCCCGGCGCTCGGCGGCAATGGCGGTCTCCAATTCAGCCTCGGCGAGCCGAACATCCAGCACGGCGGTTGGATCGACGACCGATGCTGGGGCCGCCTCTTCGGTAACGACAGGATCGGGCAGGTTTTCAGACCCGCCCCACAACGCGGCCAGTGCCCGCTGGGCTGCCGCATAGTCGGCGTCAGCCGCCCGGACCCGCCCCACCGCCTCCAGTGTGACGGTGCGCGCCCGCAAGGCGCGCAACGGCGGCTCTCGACCGGCCTCCACGAGCGTGACGGCGATCTTCTGGAGGCTCTCGGCGCGGAGGAACTGGTTTCTCGCCAGGTCAACACGACGCTTGGCGGCGACGGCTTGGGCGAAGGCTTCTCGAACCTCTTTCGCCAGATCCGCGCGGGCGATCCGTAGCCGGAGCCCCGCCGTCTCGACTTCGGCGCGGGCAGCGTTCAGGCGAGCGGAGCGTTTGCCGCCCAACTCGAAACGCTGTCCGATGGAGAGGGTGGTTTCGGCGGACTGAACGCCTGTCAGGCTGCCGGTGCCGCCGACATTCTCGGTGGCGAGGTCGATTTCGGGGTTGGGCAACAGGCCGGCCTGACGAGCGCGTCCTTCGGCAGCCCGAACATCGGCGTCTGCGGCGGTGATGAGAGGAGACCCCACCTGGGCGCGGTCAAGCGCCTGGGCAAGGGTGACGGGTTCGGCGAATGCGCTGCTGGCGAAACTCGCCAACAGCATCGCGGCGCCGAAAGCGGCGCAGCGCGACAGGTATGGAGAAGACATGGAAGGTCCTGCTTCGGTTCTGACAAGGGCGGACGCGCACGGATGCGCGGGTCGCGGTCAGACTCGGGGCGGACGTTTCAGGGTTGGCTGGGTTGCGGAGGGTGGCTGGACGGAGACCGAGAAGATGGCTTCGGCTTCAACGTATCGAATACTGGTGACGTGGGCCTCGCCGCCGTTGGCCAGCGGCGGAGCATCATGGCAGTGGCCGTGGGCGCAAACCGCATGATCAATGCCGGTGGCGATGTCGTCGTCGCCGCCGAGATCGGATTTCAGCATCTCGACTTCGGCTGAGGCAGGCTCGGAACCACATACCAGACCATCAGCAATCGGCCCGACCGCCAACATCAGCACGCAGATCACCAGCAACGGCTTGGCCAGCCGTTCCAGGAATCGCGAGAGATGCGTGGCGAGGATCATGTCTGTGCTGAACTAGCTGCGTCGGCCTTCGGGATCAATGCGCTGCCGCGAGAGCATCGCGACGCTCGTCCAAAGCCTGGACGGTGATCGACCATGCCGATTGCAGGAAGACCGCAGCCAGGACGCCGCCCGCGATCAGATCGGGCCAGCGCGAGTGGGTCAGCCAGACCACGGCGCCGACGCCGACCACGGCGAGGCACTGGATCAGGTCGTTGCGGGTGCAGAGCCAGACCGAGCGGACGTTGGCGTCGCCATCGCGATACTTCGACAGCAGGATCGCCGCCACCAGATTGGCCGCCGCGCCGAAGAGGCCGAGGCTTGAGATTGCGAAGCCTTCCGGCGGCACGCCGTTGACCGCACGCCAGATCGCGAAGCCGAGGACCAACACGGCCAACAGGCTGAGGCTCGCGCCCTTCACCAGGGCCGCGCCGCTACGGATCGAGACGCTCTTGCCGATGACCCAGAGACTAAGGGCGTAGGTCGCGGCGTCGGCCAGGAAGTCGAGGGCGTTCGCGGCGAGGGACGCCGATCCGGCCAGCAAGCCGCCCGAGGCCACGACGACGAACCCGACGAAGTTGATCCCGATCACCCAACCGAGAACCCGGCGGTATTCCGGCGTCGCCCCATCGAAAGGCGCGGTTTGACTGCAGCAGCCGGAAACGGCGGGTTTGGCGAGAGGAGTATCATGGGCCATGAACTGCTCCTACAAGCTCTAGCCACTAGAGGATCAAGCCCTATGTTGAGAGGACGCGTTTAGGAGTTTGACCATGCCCGACCTGTCCATCGGACGCCTTGCCAAGGAAGCCGAGGTCAAGGTTCCCACGATCCGATTTTACGAGCAGATCGGCCTGATGCCGACGCCCGCCCGGACCCAGAGCGATCAGCGGGTTTACGGTCCGGAGGCAATCCAACGCCTGCGGTTCATTCGGCATGCCCGTCAGCTTGGTTTCGAAATCAAGGATATCGAGGCCCTGCTGGGCTTGGCCGACCGTCCCAATCTCCCGTGCGCCGAGGCGGACCGTATCGCCCAAGACCATCTCGAAGCTGTCGATCAGAAGATCGACCAGCTTACCCGGCTACGCGCTGAACTGGTGCGGATGACCACCAACTGTGGCTTGGGTATCGCCGCCGACTGCAAGGTGATCGAGGTGCTCAGTGACCATCGGCTTTGCCAGGAAGACCGGCACTGACCGCCGGTCCATCGGCTCGGCCCCCTACGCCTCTTCCGACTGACGCTTGCGGCGATTGTAGACATAGCCAGCGATCAGGATGGCGACGACGGCAAGCTGCAATAGGACGGTCTGCCACGTCGGATAAAAGCCGACCAGATCGAGCTTCGGCAGTCCCGCGATCCGGGTAGCCGCAACTATCCCGGCTTCCTGAAGGGCCGCGAGACCCTTTCCTGCCAGAACGAAGGCCAGGATGGCGACCAGCGCCGCGCTGAAGGCGAAGAACTTGGCGATGGGGAGGCGGCTGCTGTAACGCAGCATGGCCCAGGCAATTGCCGCCAAGGCCGCCAGAGCCAGCCCCGAACCCCCCAGCACCGCGCCCGCCGTCTCCTTGCTCCACAGAGCGGCAAAGAACAGGATCGTCTCGAAGACTTCGCGATAGACCACCACGAAGGCCAGCAGGAACAGGAACCACGCCGAGCCCCGCGACAGGGCTTTGGACAGGCGTTCCCTGATGTATCGCTGCCAAGCGTCCGCCTGACTCTTCCCGTGCATCCATATCCCGACGCTCAGGAGAACGGCTGCAGCGAACAGGCCGCCGAAGCCCTCGGTCAACTCACGCTGCGCACCGCTGATGGAGATGAAGAAGGTCGCCGCTGCCCAGGTGAGGACACCGGCAGCAAGTGCGGCCACCCATCCACCGTGGACATAGGGGAGCACATCCTGTCGCTCGGCCTTCTTGAGGAAGGCGATCATGGCGACGACGATCAGGAGAGCTTCGAGCCCCTCGCGCAGCAGGATGGTGAAGGCGCCGACGAACGCCGCCGTCGTGTCGGCCTGGGCCGGGGCAAGCGCCGAATCGCCATCATCCAGAAGTCCCTCGATCAGAGTCGCCTGCTGCCGGACGCTATCGATGGAGCCGCCTCGACCGATCCGGGAACGGAACTCGCCCATCGCAGCCTCGATCCGGGCCAGAAGCTTGGGATCACGAGCGGCGATAGCGGGCTCGAACGGCTCGATGCCATCCAGGTAGGTGGATAGGGCCATGGCCCCCGCATCGCGGGTCTTTCCGGCGGCGTAGGCGTTGACCGTGGCCCTCAGCTTGCTCCTGGCGAACGCCAGCGAGGCATCGCGCTTCTCGGCCAGCACACCGGGCGACCGCCGCAGATAGGCCATGAGGTCGTCAGCATTGCCGACTCCAACCGTCCGGGCCAGTTCCGCAGGTGTGGTCTTGGTCAGTGTTTCCAGATTGGGGAACTGGCCGCGAAGGTCCGCGTCGGCCTTCCATAGTGCCTCTCCCCGGCTCCTGGCCCTCTCGTTCTGGGACAGGCCGCCGACATAGAACGCCAGCGCCCAGCGGTCGCCCGACGAAAGGTGAGCGAAGCTCGGCATAGCCGTCCCGTCCAGCCCATGCTCGATGACTTGATAGAGACCGAACACGCTTCTGTTTCGGGCTCGGTCCTGATCTGTGAACGCGATGGGAGCGGGGTCGAGCCCTTTCGCCATCGGGCCATTTCCATCTCCGGTCGCCCCGTGGCAGGAATCGCAATTTTCGCTGTAGAGGGTGGCGCCCCGCACCAGATCAGGCGCCGTTGAGGGGGCGAGTGGCACGGGGTAGGCCGCCAACAGGTCGGTCGCCAACCCACGGGCCAGACCGGCGACCTCGGCGGGCGACCGCTTCGCTGCGATGGCCAGCTTCAGGGCTTCGGCCTGCTTCAGAAGACCCGGCTTGCCCTTGGTTGGCGGCAAGGTGGCCATCTGCGTGACGACCGTCTCGGAGAACTCCGACATCTCCGCGTATTCGGCGGCGCTAATGATGCGCCCGTCTCGAACGGCGCCGGGATAATCAACCGCCACATAATCGAGAAGCCGCCACACGGTCTCCGCCGGTGTCACGGCGGCTTGGGCGTTCGTGCCCAACAGAAGCGCGAAAACGACGGCGAGAGCGACCGGAAGAAGGCCGAGGAAACGATGCAGTCCGGGTTCTCGGCGATCTGGCGAAAGAGACATGGAAGATCCTTCGAAGGCTGGACCCGGCCTAAACCCTCAAGCCACTAGAGGCGCAAGTCTTTTTGCGAACGATTCTGATCTTTGTTTGCCATGGGTGGAGGTTGAGCTCGCCCACCTCGCCGACAGGATCGAGCGGTTGGACCAGCTCCGCTAGCTGCTTCGGGGGTGCGCGCCGGGGCGTTGCGGGATCAGCATGACAAACGCAATAATCGCAGCCAGCAGAACGGCCGACGCCAACGGCCTGCTTAGGTCCAGACCTCCCTTGGCGAGCGGCTTATCCAGGAAGTCGCCAACCGTGGCCCCCAACGGCCGGGTCAGGATAAACGCAACCCAGAACAGCAGTACCCGGCTCACGCTGGTGAACCGCCAGATTCCGACCAGTACAAGCAGCGTTCCTCCGAAGACAGCCGCGCCGCCAAGGTAACCCAGCCCACCGTCATCCGCTGCCCAGTCGCCCAGCGCCGTGCCCAGAGTCTGGGAGAAGGTGATCGTGATCCAGTAGAAGATTTCAGACCGTGCGCCGCTTACGGTCTCGACAGCGACGCTGCCGGTCGCAAGCCGCCAGGCAAGGAGCGAGACTAGAACGCAGCCTAGCAGCAGCGCTGATCCGCCAGCATAGCCGATGCTGAGTGACCGCGTGGCGAAGTCCGCCATCGTCGTCCCCGCCGTGGTCGAGGCGATGATCGTCGCCCAGTACAGGAAAGGATGAAAGCGGCCAGCGGCCACCTGAGCGAACACAAGGACAATCAGCGGAACGACGAAAATGGCGCTGCTGATCAGGTAGCCGAGATTGTAGGTCATCGACAGCGTGTCGCCGCCTGTTTCGCCCAGCGTGGTCGCCAGGACTTTTATGATCCAGAATCCCAGCGTGACCGCCGGAACTTTGGCGAGGTCCTCACTCAGCCGATTATTGATCATAGTTCGTTTGCCTTTTTGACAATCCAGGACCCGGATGCTCCGCGATTGGGGCAGCAGGACGACAGCTATTGACTTGAGTCATTGAGTCTCCTGCCACTTGGGGGCATCGTTGATGCTCAGGAGATTTCGTCTGATCCGATTGCTCGCCCTTCTGCTGGTCTGGACCGCCGCGCTGGCCTTGCCGCTGGTCGCTGCGCCCTCGGCGCGCGCCATGTCGGCGACACCGTGCCAGATGGAAGCGACCGGCATGTCTATGGCGGACCACGCCGAGATGGATTGCTGCGATCATGGCAAGGGGGCCCCCGACCAGACGGCGCCCTGCAAGCCGGGCATGGCCTGCTTCGCCACGGCCGCCGCGCTGCCCGCCGCGAGCGTCGATGTCGCGACTATCGCCTTCGACCAGGCCGATCTCTTCCAGGCCCCGACGCGGACGCTTGCGTCCCTGCCGCCCGACCGGGACATACGACCTCCCATCGCGCTCTGACCCTCGACTGACCGCCGGCTCCTCTGTGCGCCGGCCGCTGGCGCTCGCGCGCCGTCATGAGGAGTTTGGAGCATGTCTCCCTTGAAACTGGCGTGGCTGCTTGCCCTGAGCGCCACCGCCGTATCGGCCCACGCCGAGCCGCTGACTTTTGATCAAGCGCTGGCCCGCGCCGGCGAGACCGCGCCGAGCCTCAAGGCCGCCGCCCTGCGCGTTGACGCGGCGCGCTCGGCCAGCCGCGGCGCCGGGTCCTTGCCCGACCCCAAACTGGCCCTGGGGGTCGAGAACCTGCCAATCAGCGGCCCCATGGCGGGTCGCTTTGGGGCGGACGAAATGACCATGGCCAGCGTCGGCGTGATGCAGGACATGCCCAGCCGCCTCGCCCGCCGGGCGGCGGTCGAACGCGCCGGCGCCGAGATTGGGATGGCGGACGCCCAGACAGGCCTTGAAAGGAGGGCGGTCCGGCTGGCCGTCGCCCAGGCCTGGGTCGACCTCTACTACGCCAAGGCGCGGCTGGCGGCGCTGGACGAGGTGGAGAAGGCCCTCACGCCAATTCTCGGCACGGCGCCCTCGGCCGTGATGCGCGGGGCAAGGCCCGCCGAGACCATCGATCCGGCCGAATGGCTGCTGGCCATCGCCGATCGTCGCAGTGCGCTGATGGCCGACCTCGCGAAGGCCAGGGCGGCGCTGGTGCGGTGGACAGGCGATCCGGAGGCCTCGGTGAGCGGCGAGCCGCCGCGGTGGGAGGTTGACCCGGTCTTGCTGCGGGCGGGCCTCGACCGCCATCCCACCCTGCTGGCCTACGACGCGGGCGCCAGGCTGGCCGACGCGGATCTGTCGGGAGCGCGGGCCACGCTGGCGCCGGACTGGAGCTGGGAACTGGCCTACCAGCGCCGGGACCCGACGTTCGGCGACATGGTCTCGGCGCGGGTCACGGTGTCTCTTCCGCTTCGCAAGGGAGAGCGGCAAGGGCCGATGATCGACGCCCGGTCCGCCGACGCCAACCGCGCGAGGGTTGATCGGGAGATTGCGCGACGGCAGTTGGCCGCCGAGCTGGATGGTGACCTCGCCACCTGGCAGATGCGTCGGGAACTCTGGGCGCGGGCGCGAGACAGCCGACTGCCGCTGGCGCTTCGCCGGGCAGACCTGGAGACCGCGAGCTATGCGGCCGGAACCGCCGGCCTGCCGAACGTCCTGGCCGCCTTCACCGCCCTCGCCGACGCCAAGCTCGATCTCCTCGACAAGGAGGCCGACGCGCTGCGCGAGGCCGTGCGGATCAACATCACCTACGGGAGCGACGCATCATGAGCGCGTTCGATCGATTTTCACGGACCCAGGTCGCGATGGCGGCGGTGGCGCTGGTGCTGATCGCCGGCGCGGGCGGCTATGGCCTGGCGCGCCTGGGTTCGCCATCGGCCGATCCGGCGCCGCCGGCCAAGGAGGCCGGGCGCAAGATCCTCTACTGGCATGACCCGATGCTGCCGGCGGAGCGCTACCCCGGACCGGGCAAGTCTTCCATGGGCATGGATCTGATCCCGAAATATGCCGAAGAGACCGGCGAAGCCGGGGTTCGCATCGATCCGGCCAGCCTGCAGAACCTCGGCGGCCGGGTTGTCGTCGTCACGCGCGGAACCTTGCCCTCCGGTCTCACGGCGACGGGCATGGTGGACTTCAACCAGCGCGACGTGGCCATCGTGCAGGCGCGGGCCGCGGGGTTCGTGCAAAGGGTCTACAACCGCGCGCCGGGCGACCTCGTCGGCGCCGGGGCGCCGCTGGCCGACGTGCTGGTCACCGAATGGGGCGGCGCCCAGGCCGAGTATCTCGCGGTCCGCCGCACCGGCGACGCGGGCCTGGCGAGAGCGGCGCGGCAGCGACTGGTTCTGCTCGGCATGTCCGATGGACTGATCGACCGGATCGAACGCACCGGCCGGCCGCAAACGGTGGTGACCATCTCGACCCCGACCGGCGGGGTGATCCGCACCCTGAGCGTCAGGGCCGGCATGACCGTCATGGCCGGCCAGACCCTGGCCGAGGTCAGCGGGCTGGGCACGGTCTGGGTCAACGCCGCCATCCCGGAAGCCCTGGCCGGTCAGGTTCGGGCGGGCTCGCCGGTCAGCGTGACGCTCGCCGCCTTCCCCGGCGAGACCTTCGCCGGCCGTGTCTCGACGTTGCTTCCCGAGGCGCAGGGTGAGACCCGGACCCTGACCGCGCGGATCGAGCTTTCCAACCGGAGCGGTCGACTGACACCCGGCATGTTCGCCACGGTTCAGCTCGGCGCGACCGCAAGTCCCGCCCTGCTGGTCCCGTCGGAAGCCGTCATCCGCACCGGCAAGCGCACCCTGGTCATGCTGGCCCTCGACGGCGGCCGCTACCAACCCGCGGAGATCCGGACGGGCCGTGAAGCGGGCGGCAAGACCGAAGTTCTCGCCGGCTTGGCGGACGGCGAGAAGGTTGTCGCTTCCGGTCAGTTCCTGATCGACTCCGAGGCCAGCCTCGCCGGCGTCGCGGCCCGTCCGATCGGAGATCGGCCGTGATCGCCGCCCTCATCCGCTGGTCGGTCGCCAATCGCTTCTTCGTCGTTCTGGCGGCTCTGGCGGTCATCGGAACCGGTGTCTGGGCGGTGCGCACCACCGCCGTCGACGCGCTTCCGGATCTCTCCGATGTGCAGGTCGTCATCCGCACCAGCTATCCCGGCCAGGCCCCGCAGATCGTCGAGAACCAGGTCACCTATCCCCTGGCCACGACCATGCTGTCCGTACCGGGCGCAAAGGTCGTGCGTGGCTATTCCTTCTTTGGCGACAGCTTCGTCTATGTGCTGTTCGAGGACGGGACCGACCTCTATTGGGCCCGCTCCCGGGTGCTGGAATATCTCAACCAGGTCCAGGGCCGGCTGCCGGCCGCCGCGCGGCCAGCCCTGGGCCCGGACGCCACCGGCGTCGGCTGGGTCTACGAATACGCCCTGGTCGACCGCACCGGCCGCCACGACCTCTCGCAGCTGCGCAGTCTGCAGGACTGGTTCCTGCGCTATGAGTTGAAGAGCCTGCCTGGCGTGGCCGAGGTGGCCAGCATCGGCGGCATGGTCAGGCAGTACCAGGTGGTGCTCGACCCTGTGAAACTGGCCGCCTATGGCGTCACCCACCAGCAGGTCACCCTGGCCATCAACCGCGCCAACGGCGAGACTGGCGGCTCGGTGCTGGAGCTGGCCGAGGCCGAGTACATGGTCCGGGCCAGCGGCTATCTGAAGACCCTGGACGATTTCCGCGCCGTGCCGCTGCGCGCCGCGGGAGGGACGCCGGTTCTGCTCGGCGACGTCGCGACGATTCAGATCGGGCCGGAGATGCGGCGCGGCATCGCCGAACTGGACGGCCAGGGCGAGGTCGCCGGCGGGGTCATCATTCTGCGCTCCGGCGAGAACGCCCGCGCCACCATCAAGGCGGTGCAGGCCAGGCTCGATGAGCTGAAGCGCGGCCTGCCGCCGGGCGTGGAAGTGGTCACCACCTATGACCGGTCGCAGCTGATTGACCGGGCCATCGAGAACCTGACCACCAAGCTCGGCGAGGAGTTCCTCATCGTCGCCCTGGTCTGCGGCCTGTTCCTCTGGCACGTCCGCTCGGCGCTGGTGGCCATCCTGACCCTGCCGCTGGGGGTGCTGATCGCCTTCATCATCATGCGGCTGCAGGGGGTGAACGCCGACATCATGTCGCTGGGCGGCATCGCCATCGCCATCGGGGCCATGGTCGATGCGGCCGTGGTAATGATCGAGAACGCCCACAAGAAGATCGAGCGCTGGGAGCACGATCATCCCGGCGAGCGCCTCGAAGGCGAGGAACGCTGGCGAGTGATCACCGACGCCGCCGTCGAGGTCGGGCCGGCGCTGTTCTTCAGCCTGGTGATCATCACCCTGTCATTCGTGCCGGTGTTCACCCTGCAGGCGCAGGAGGGTCGGCTGTTCTCGCCGCTGGCCTTCACCAAGACCTACGCCATGGCAGGCGCGGCGCTGCTGTCAGTGACCCTGGTGCCGGTGCTGATGGGCTGGCTGATCCGCGGCCGCATCCCGGCGGAGCAGGACAACTTCCTCAACCGCTGGCTCACCGCGATCTACCGACCCGCGCTGGACTGGGTGCTGGACCGGCCCCGGACAACGCTGGTCATCGCCGCGCTGGTGTTCGCCACCACCGCCTGGCCCCTGTCCCAGCTCGGCGGCGAGTTCATCCCGCTGATGGACGAGGGCGACCTGCTCTACATGCCCTCGGCCCTGCCGGGCCTCTCGGCGGCCAAGGCCTCGCAGCTGTTGCAACAGACCGACCGCATGATCCGCACCGTGCCGGAGGTGAAGAGCGTGTTCGGCAAGGCCGGCCGCGCCGAGAGCGCCACCGATCCGGCGCCACTGGAGATGTTCGAGACCACCATCCAGTTCAAGCCGCGTGACCAGTGGCGGCCCGGCATGACCCCGGAGCGGCTGGTCGATGAACTGGATCGGGCGGTGCAGGTTCCGGGCCTGGCCAACGTCTGGGTGCCGCCGATCCGCAACCGCATCGACATGCTGGCAACCGGCATCAAGAGCCCCATCGGGGTCAAGGTGTCCGGCGCCGACCTGGCCGAGCTGGACCGTATCGCTCACGACGTGGAAGCGGTGGCCCGGCGCGCGCCGGGCGTCAGCTCCGCTCTGGCCGAGCGGCTGACCGGCGGGCGTTACGTGGACATCGACATCGACCGCGCCGCCGCCGCGAGGTTCGGCCTGAACATCGCCGACGTTCAGGAAATCGTCGCCGGCGCGATCGGCGGCGAGACCATCGGCCAGACGGTCGAGGGCCTGGCCCGCTACCCGATCAGCGTCCGCTATCCGCGCGAGATCAGGGATAGCCTGGACGGCCTGCGGGCCCTGCCGATCCTGACGCCCTCCGGCCAGCAGATCACGCTGGGAACCGTGGCGGCGGTCACGGTCGCCGACGGCCCGCCGATGCTGAAGACCGAGAACGGGCGGCCCTCGACCTGGGTCTATGTAGACGTGCGCGGGCGCGATCTGGCGTCCGTAGTCAAGGACCTGCGCACGGCCGTGGCCAGGGATGTCCGGCTCTCGCCCGGCGTTTCCATCGCCTACTCCGGTCAGTTCGAGTTCCTGGAGCGGGCCATGGCGCGATTGAAGCTGGTCGTGCCGGCCACGCTGCTGATCATCTTCGTCCTGCTTTATGTGATCTTCCGGCGGTTCGACGAGGCGGCGTTGATCATGGGCACGCTGCCGTTCGCCCTCACCGGGGGCATCTGGACCCTCTATCTGCTCGGCTACAACCAGTCGGTCGCAACCGGCGTCGGGTTCATCGCGTTGTCAGGTGTCGCCGCCGAGTTCGGGGTGGTGATGCTGATCTACCTCAAGCACGCCCTGGCCGAACGTGGCGACCACCCGGACATCGCTCAGGTCGAGGCCGCCGTGAGGGAAGGCGCGCTGCTGCGCGTAAGACCAAAGGCCATGACCGTCGCGGTGATCCTCGCGGGCTTGCTACCCATCCTGCTCGGCCATGGGGCCGGGTCGGAGGTGATGAGCCGCATCGCCGCCCCGATGATCGGCGGCATGCTGACCGCGCCGCTGCTGTCGATGCTCATCGTTCCCGCCGCCTGGCTGCTGCTGCGGCGGCGTCGCGCCCGTTCCGTTCAACCGCTTCAACAAGGAGACACACCATGAAGCGCCTCACCCTGATCCTGACCGTCGCCGCTATGGGAACAGTCCTCGCGGGCTGTGGCGAGAAGACGCCCGCGCCAGCGGTCAATGCCGAACAGGCGGCCCCGACGGCGGCCCCAGGCGCTGACGGCATGGCCCCCGGCATGGACATGGCCGGCGCGATGATGGCCAAGGGAACCGGCACGGTCACGGCCATCGACAAGACCGCCGGCACGATCACCCTCGACCACGGCCCGATCGCCGAAATCAAATGGCCCGCCATGGAGATGGAGTTCAAGGCGACCCCGGCCAGCCTGCTCGACGCCGTGAAGGTCGGCGACAAGGTCTCTTTCGAACTGAAGATGGCCGGCGGAACGGGTGAGGTGACGGCTATCCAGGCGCAGTAGCCCCAGCTAGGCATGCTGGGGGCCCTCGCGTGGTCAATCTAAACTCAACCCCTTGCCGAGGACCGAATGAACCTGAAGTCCTACATGGCGTGGCCGGGCGCCCCACTCGCCCTCGCATCAGCGGCGTTGTTCGGGGCCAGCACGCCGCTGGCCAAGGCGCTGCTAGGCGACGGCGTTAGCCCGTGGCTACTGGCGGGGCTGCTGTATCTGGGCTCTGGCCTTGGACTGGCGATCATTCACTTCGGCCGTGGACTCATCGGTCGATCGACCGGCGAGGCTCAGCTTGGCCGCAAGGATGTGGGCTGGATGGCGCTGGTGGTGCTGTCAGGCGGCGTCGCCGGTCCCCTTCTGCTGATGATCGGCCTGACCACCACGGCAGCCTCGACCGCCGCTCTGCTGCTCAATCTCGAAGGGCTGGCGACCATGGCCATCGCCTGGCTGGCCTTCCGCGAGAACGTGGATCGACGGCTGCTGCTCGGCGCGTTGGCGATCCTCGGCGGTGCTGTGCTGCTGTCGTGGCAGCCGGGTCAGAGGTTCGGCGGCGTCGGCACCGGCTCGCTCGCCATTGCCGGAGCCTGTCTGGCCTGGGGCATCGACAACAATCTGACCCGCAAGGTCAGCGGCTCGGATCCTGTGCAGATCGCCATGATCAAGGGTTTGGTCGCTGGAGCCGTGAACCTGACCCTCGCACTGTCGTTGGGGGCGAAGCTGCCATCCATAGGGCTTACCGCGGCGGCAGGCGTGGTCGGCTTCCTCGGTTACGGGGTCAGTCTGGTGCTGTTCGTCCTGGGGCTTCGCTTCCTCGGCACGGCCCGGACGGGGGCATATTTCTCGACAGCGCCGTTCATCGGCGCGTTGCTGGCTATCGCCATGTTCGGCGAGGCCCTGACCGTTCCTCTGGCGCTGGCGGCGGCGTTGATGGCGGTGGGCCTGTATCTGCACCTCGTCGAGCGTCACGACCACGATCATGTCCACGAGCCGCTGGAGCATGAGCACGCCCATGTCCATGACGATCACCATCAACACCAGCATCATCCAGATGATCCGGTCGGAGAACCGCATACGCACAGGCACGCACATTCCCGCCTGATCCACAGCCATCCGCACTTTCCCGATCTGCATCACAGACACGGCCACGTCGCTCACTGACCGCACTTGGCGGGTCGAGCAGAGGTTAGATCATCGCCGCCCTTCAAGCAGGGTCGAGGGAGCGAGGGCGTCGGCGCTCGCGAAGATCGACGGCTTGGGCGCGGCGATGGCCGAAGCGGCGGTCAGGCCGCCGACGCTGGTTCCCAAGAGGAGCGCTACGCCGACCGCCGCCATGCGGGTTGGTGCGAGACCTGTCCTGGCCGCCCGGTCATGCGCAATGCGCTGCCGCACATCATATTCGACAGCGCTCAGCTCGCGATCCAGATCCTGGTCGCGGAGCTGCGTCAGCAAGCTGTCCAATCGGTCGTTCATGTCCGGCGTCCAGAGCGGTGCGCTCCCTCAATTATACGCGCCAGCTTTTCAAATCCCCCAGATGATTCAGGGTTTTTCTTCCTCCCTCATCACCCAGGCGATGAGGGCTGCCCGGGACGGGCGCGTATACCCACCTGAAGCGCCAAGGCGCACCGAACCGAGAGACCTGAGGAGTTTGTGATGAAGTCCAGTCTGATGATCGCGGCGCTGACCGCTGCCCTTTCGACCGCCGGGATGACCGTTCCCGCTCTGGCCCACAACGGCGAAGACCATGGCGCCGCGCCCCAGGCCGCGTCCGGCGAAGGCGTGATCAAGGCGGTGGACGTCAAGGCCGGCACGGTGGTGATCGCGCACGGACCTATCGCCGCGCTGAAGTGGCCCGCCATGACGATGAAGTTCAAGGTCGAGTCCGCCGCTGTTCTGAAGGGCGTCACGGTCGGCAAGAAGGTCCACTTCGTTCTGAAAAACGAACACGGCAAGCCGGTCGTCTCCGAAATCCATGTGATGTGAGGCAAGGCGCGTGGGTGGTCCTGACGGTTCCCTCCGCCACCACCACCGAAGAGACAACGGGGCGAATGCCATGACGAACACGACTGTGAGGCCTTGGCTGACCGGCCTGCTGGGACTGGTGCTAGCGGCGGGCATCGCCGTCTCGCCCCTCAGCGCCCACGAGGGCGAGGAACATCCCGCGCCGGTAGCGGCCGCAACGACGGGGCCAGCCGCTGGGCCAGTATCGCCCGAGGATATGCCTGTCACCGACATGGCCTGGCCGTCAGGTGACGGTGACGGCGGCATGATGTCCGGCATGGATATGACGAGGCCCAAGACCTTTGAGGGTCGGTTGATGGCCTGGCTTGGCATGTGGCACCCCGCGATCGTTCACTTTCCGATAGCGCTGCTCGTAACGGTGGCCTTCCTGGAGTGTTTGGCTGTGGTCCGGCGTCGTCCGATCCACACCGCGAGCAACAAGACCCTGCTCGCCGTGGCCGTCGCGGGCGCATTTGTCGCCGCGCCATTGGGATGGCTGAACGCGGGATTGCCGACACCTGAAGACGGTCTCGTCCTGACGATCCACCGTTGGCTAGGCACCGCGATGCCATTTCTGATGTTGGCGCTGTGGTTCCTCAAAAGGCCAGCTGACCAGGCGGCTATGCGTCTGAGTTCGCGCGGCTATGAGGCGCTGCTCGCCGTCGCCGTGGTGCTGATCCTGGTGCAGGCCTATTTCGGGGCGGTGGTCACTCACGGCGCCGCGCATATGAAGTTCTGACGTTCCCCTATTGCGCTGGATTGTCCTCGGGGGCGTGGGGCGATCCGAAAAACTGACAGGAAGCCGTCGCTTCGCCGGCTCCGTCCAACCGAGGTTTTGATGCCCACAATCGCCCGTCGCATGCTCTTGAAGAACGCCGGCCTATTGGGAGCCGGGCTGGCGATGACCAGCCTCTTCCCCGCCTGGGCGCGAAGTAATTCCCCCGGCCTGGTCAGAGACCTTCCCACCGTTTCCGGCGGAGATATCAAGTTGCGCATCGGCCATACGGCCTGGCCGGTCGATGGCCGCAAGGGTCATGCGGTGACCATCAACGGCACCGTGCCGGGGCCGCTGATCCGGCTGAAGGAAGGCCAGATCGCCCGCATCGCGGTGACCAATGACCTGGACGAGGACACTTCGATCCACTGGCACGGCCTCATCCTGCCCTTCCAGATGGACGGCGTTCCCGGTGTCAGCTTCCCGGGCATCAAGCCCGGCGAGACCTTCGTCTATGAGTTCCCGGTCCAGCAGGCGGGGACCTACTGGTATCACAGCCACTCCGGCCTTCAGGAGCAGGAGGGGCACTATGGTCCCATCGTGATCGAACCCAAAGATGCCGATCCGGTCGCCTATGACCGCGAGTATGTGGTGGTGCTTTCCGACTTCGCCTTCATGCATCCACACGAGATTTTCCGGAAGCTGAAGCAACAGGCCGGGGTCTTCAATTTCCAGAAAGAGACCGTCGCCGACCTGCTCGCCGGCCAGGACCAGAACCTCAAGGATCGGGTCGAGTGGGCGAAGATGCGGATGGACCCGACCGACGTCTCCGATGTCACCGGGTCGGTCTACACCTTCCTGATCAACGGCCACGGCCCCGACGACAACTGGACGGCGTTGTTCAATCCGGGCGAGCGGGTGCGGCTGCGGTTCATCAATGCCGCCGCCATGACCATCTTCAACGTCCGCATCCCCGGCCTTTCGATGACGGTCGTCCAGTCGGACGGGCAAAACGTCAAACCGGTCGATGTCGAGGAGTTCCAGATATCGATCGCCGAGACCTTCGACGTCATCGTCCAGCCGACGCAGGACAGGGCCTTCACCCTTGTCGCTGAGGCGGTTGATCGTTCGGGCATGGGCCGCGCTACCCTCGCGCCCCGTTCGGGAATGGTCGCGGCCGTCCCGCCCCTGCGAGGGCGTCCGCTGGCCACCATGAAGGACATGGGAATGGATATGTCCGGCATGGATATGGGCGGTGAGGGCGGCATGGCGATGGACATGGATATGTCCATGCGCAACGGCGAAAATGCCCCGCAGGTGGCCATGGGGCCGGGTGTCCAGACCATCTCGCCCATGCCCGTGGACCGCACTGGCGAGCCTGGCCAAGGCCTAGAAAATGTCGGTCACAAGGTGCTGCTCTACACCGACCTTGAGGCGCTCGATCCCAACCCGGACACGCGGACCCCGTCACGCGCGCTGGAGCTGCACCTGACCGGCAACATGGAGCGGTTCATGTGGTCGTTCGACGGGGAGACCTACAGCGAGGTGACCAAACCCATCCCCTTCCGGATGAACGAGCGGGTGCGGGTGACGCTGGTCAATGACTCGATGATGGCCCACCCGATGCACATCCACGGCCACTTCTTCGAGCTGCTGGTCGGGCCGAAGGGCAGGCGTCCACGCAAGCACACCGTGACGGTTGCGCCGGGCGGCAAAGTGACCTTCGACCTAACCGCCGACGCCCCCGGCGACTGGGCCTTCCACTGCCACATGCTCTACCACATGCACGCGGGCATGTTCCGGGTGGTCAGCATCCGCCCGATGTCGGGAGACGGCGCATGAAGGCCGCCGCGATCCTGACGGTGCTGCTGGCGGCTGCCGCCGGCCCCGCCCTTGCCCAGCACTCTGGCCACCCGATGCCCCCGACCATGCCGGCAAGCCCGGCCGTGTCCCCGCCTGCCGCCGAGCCGGGGCCGAACGATGCGTCGGCAGCGGCCGACACGATGCCTTCCATGCCCGGAAGCGAGCAAGCTGCCGACAGCATGGCCGGCATGCCGGGCATGGAAGGCATGGATCACGGCGGCGCTGACGCTGAGGTGGGGGATGAGCCCGCCCCGCCGGTTCCGACAGACTATGCCGCCGATGGCGTATTCGATCCCGCCGCGATGGCCCGCGCCCGCGCTCAGCTGCGGATGGAGCACGGCGGCAGCCTGATTTCCAAGGTGATGCTCAGCCTCGGCGAACTCCAGGTTCGTGACGGCGAGAACGGCTATCGCTGGGAGGGCGAAGCCTGGGTCGGCGGTGATCTCAATCGGTTCGTCGCGAAGACCGAGGGCGAAGGCGCTGACGAGCTGGAAGCCGCCGAGGTGCAGGCCCTCTATTCGCGCGCCGTCAGCCCCTATTTCGATCTTCAGGCGGGCCTTCGACAGGATTTCCAGTCGGGGCCGAAGCGCACCTACGCCACGGTCGGTTTCGAAGGTGTCGCGCCCTACTGGTTCGAGACATCGGGCGCCCTGTTCCTGTCCAGCAAGGGCGAGCTGCTCGGCCGACTGGAGGGAACCTACGACCTGCGCCTGACCCAGCGTTGGATCCTGCAGCCCCGCGTCGAGGCCAACCTGTCCGGCCGGGATATTCCCGAACTGGCGCTGGGTTCCGGCGTCGCCAACATCGAGCTGGGCCTGCGGCTCCGCTACGAGATCAAGCGAGAGTTCGCCCCCTACGTCGGCGTCTCGTTTGACCGCAAGTTCGGCGGCACGGCCGACTATGCCCGCGCGCTGGGCAAGGACGACCAGGCGACCAGCTTCGTCATCGGCGTGCGCGCATGGTTCTGATCCGACTGGAACCGTGACCCTTCTGAGGTTTTAGACAGACGACTTCAGCGCAGCAACCAAGAGCCATTGTTGTTATGAGCTACACCCGTTTTGCCGCAATGATCGCGACCTCGACTTTGGTCATGTTCGGTCTGATGTACCTGAACACCTATGCCCTGGATCATGTCTGGTTTAGCCAGACTCGAGCCTGGATGGCGCTTCTCATGGGCGCGACAATGGCGCTGACCATGCTTCTCTTCATGCTCAAGATGTATCAGAACGCGAGGTTGAACCTCGCCATCATCGTCACGGCGGTCTTGGTGTTCGCTGGGTCACTCTGGCTGGTCCGCAGCCAGACGACCGTTGACGACGTCGCCTATATGAAGGCGATGATCCCGCACCATTCTATTGCGATCATGACCAGCGAGCGTGCGAAGATTCGCGACCCCCGGGTCAGGAAGCTGGCCGATGGCATCATCGAGGCCCAGGTTCGCGAGATCGCCGAAATGAAGCAGTTGATTGCTGATCTGGAACGCAATCGTCCGAACGGGGAACAGGAAGTCCTCCCGGCGCGTCGGCCGGCCGGCGTCGAGCCCAGATAGTCCCCCGCGCGCTGTCGCATTGCTTCGCCAGGAAAAGGCAGATCCATGACCCCTGAAAGACCCACCTCGGCAATCGTCGCCAGGCGAGCTTCCCTCGCGAAGCCCTTCCGGATCTTCGCTTTGGCCTTTCTGCCGCTCAGCGGCTCGGTGGTCTTGCTTGCGGGCCCCAGCGCGCCGCCGGCCGAGGCCGCGACGATGTCGCCGCTCCAGGTCGTCGAACAGTTTCATACAGCAATGAAGCGTGGCGACGCCGTCGCTGTTGCCGCGCTAATGGCCGACGACGCGGTTATCTACGAGCAGGGCTGGGTGGAGGTCTCGAAGGACGAATACGTCACCGGCCACCTGCCGGGCGACATCGCTTACAGCGCAGGCATGACCGACCAGGTGGTCAGCCGGCGCGTCTCGACCAGCGGCTCATTCGCCGTGGTCATGACCCAGAGCCGCACGACCGGAACCTATGAAGGCAAGCCGGTGGACCGGGAGGGCACGGAAACCATGGTGCTGAAGCGGGTGAAGGGCGCCTGGCTCATCACCCACATCCACTGGTCGTCGCACGCGAAGAAAGCCTAGACCTCGTCGAGGGCCAGAGCTTCCGCCAGCGCCTTGCGCGCCCGGTAGACCCGCAGCTCGATGGCCTTGGCGGTCAACCCGAGAATGCGGCCGGCGTCTTCGTGGCTGAGTTCTTCAAGGGCCGTCAGGATCAGCGGCTCCTTGAGCCCTTGCGGCAGGTTCGCCACGGCTCGGTCCAGTCGGGATAGGCGTTGCTGGTCCAGCACCGCCGCCTCGGGCGACGGCGTATCGTCCGTCAGGTTCAGTCCAACCTGGCCATCAATGGGATCGCTCCATGTGAGCCAACGACGCACTGCGCGTCGCCTGGACCAGTCCCGGCATTTGTTGAGCGCGATGCTCCGCAGCCAGGTCGGAAAGGATCGGGCGGCGTCATAGCGACTGAGGGCCGTCCAGGCCGCCGCGAAGGTCTCCTGGAGGAGATCGTAGGCCTCGTCAGGGTTGCCGGTGTAGCGGCGGATGAACCGATAGAGCGCGTCCTTGTGGCGGGCGATCAGTCGAGCGAAGGCGCGCCCGTCGCCGGCGACTGCACTGGCGGCAAGCTGGTCATCGGGAGCTTCTAGGTCCGGGTTCACCGATCCTCTTGGGTCAGCGCCGCGATCACTTCCGCGTCGAACGCCTTGGCCTGCTCCGGGGTCAGGACGGCCCGCATGTCGAACACATGAGCGATGGTCGCCTTCTGCAGAGCACCCATGGCCATGTGCAGGTGATCAATGGCGGCCTCGACCTGCGGCGAGTCCTTGTGGCCCTCGCGGATCGCAGCGGCCAGTTCACGGTTGGCCGCGCGGACATCGGCTTCCAACCCTTTGCGTTCGCCCGCGTATTTCTCCTCAATGGCGTCGAGCTTGCGCGACTGCTCCGGGGTCAGCTTCAGATCCCGGTGGACCATGTCGTGCAGCGAAGGTCCGGCGGTCTGGTGGCTGATCACATAGTAGGCGCACAGCGAAGCGCCGCCTCCAGCCGCCAGGACGGCGAGGACGACCGTGATCAGGAGATTACGCAGTCCGGGGTTCATCCGGGTCTCTCCATAGGTTCGGCCCGCCGACCATGCCGCTTGTCTCCAGACTTACGCGCGGCCTCGCCGAACCCCTCGCCTTCATGAGGGCATACCTGACGGCCCGCGTAGTTGAAGGTGGCGGCGCTCATCGCATCGACCGCTGTAGCAGCGTGACGAGTTCATCGGCCTTCTGTCGCTGGTCTTCCGGGTCTCCGCTGCTGAAGGCGGAGGTGACGCAATGGTCGATGTGTTCGCGCATCAGTTCGGTCTCGACCTTGGCCATGGCCGCTCGCACCGCCTGGAGCTGCGTCATGATGTCGATGCAGTAGCGATCCTCATCGACCATCCGGGCGATGCCACGAACCTGACCCTCGATCCGGTTCAGGCGGTTGAGGAGCTTGGGTTTGTTTTCACGCTGCATGGAACCTCTCGATCTCGTCCGAACTATACCCCAACGGGGTAGTTGAAAAATGCCCCGTGGGGGTATACATCCAACACGCAATATGCCCCTTGGGGGTATCGAAGGCAAGTCAACTGGAGGCGACCATGGCCGACCATCAACACGGCGAAGATCACGCGGGACATAGCTGCTGCGCCGGCAAAGCGAAGGTGGCGAACGGCGTCCTCGACCCCGTGTGCGGGATGACGGTCGATCCCGCGGCCACGCCGCACCATGCCAGCCATGCGGGCGCGGACTACTACTTCTGCTCGGCCGGTTGCCAGACGAAGTTCCAGGCTGATCCGGAAAAATACCTGTCCAAGGATCGCGCCGAGGCCCCGCCCGCGCCGGCCGGAACGATTTACACCTGCCCCATGCATCCGCAGATCCGTCAGGTCGGCCCCGGCTCCTGTCCGATCTGCGGGATGGCGCTAGAGCCGGAAACCGTCACGGCCGACTCCGGTCCCAACCCGGAACTCGCGGACATGACGCGGAGGTTCTGGGTCGCGGTGGCGCTAAGCCTGCCGGTCTTCGTAATCGAGATGGGCAGCCATCTCTTCAACCTGCACGCACTAATGCCGGGCCAGCTGTCCAACTGGGTGCAGTTCGCCCTGGCGACGCCGGTGGTGTTGTGGGCAGGATGGCCGTTCTTCGAGCGGGGCTGGGCCTCGCTCAAGACTCGCAACCTCAACATGTTCACCCTGATCGCGATGGGCGTCGGGGTCGCCTGGACCTACAGCGTGGTGGCGGTCGCCGCGCCCGGCGTCTTCCCCGCCGCCTTCCGCAACATGGATGGCAGTGTCCCGGTCTATTTCGAGGCGGCGGCGGTGATCACCGCACTGGTCCTGCTTGGGCAGGTGCTGGAGCTGGGCGCCCGTGAACGCACCTCGGGGGCCTTGAAGGCCCTGCTCGACCTCGCGCCCAAGACGGCGCGGCGCATCCGCCCGGACGGGACCGATGAGGAAGCCACCCTGGATCTCATCGTCGTCGGCGACCGCCTGCGGGTGCGCCCGGGCGAGAAGGTTCCCGTGGATGGCGAGATTGTCGAAGGGCGGGCCTCGCTCGACGAGTCCATGGTGACCGGCGAGTCCATGCCGGTGACCCGCACGGTCGGAGAGGCCGTCATCGGCGGCGCGATCAACAAGACCGGGTCATTCGTCATGCGCGCCGACAAGGTGGGCGCCGACACCCTGCTGTCGCAGATCGTCCAGATGGTCGCCCAGGCCCAGCGCAGCCGCGCACCGATCCAGCGTCTGGCGGACAAGGTGTCGGGCTGGTTCGTGCCGGCGGTCATCGCCGTCGCCGTGATCGCCTTCGCGGTCTGGGCAATCGTCGGACCCGATCCCCGGTTCAGCTATGGCCTCGTCGCCGCCGTGTCGGTGCTGATCATCGCCTGTCCCTGCGCGCTGGGTCTGGCCACGCCCATCTCGATCATGGTTGGGGTCGGCCGGGGCGCCCAGGCCGGCGTGCTGATCAAGAACGCCGAGGCCCTCGAACGCTTCGAGAAGGTCGACACCCTCGTCGTCGACAAAACCGGCACCCTCACCGAAGGCCGTCCGGCGGTGACCGCTCTGCAGCCCGTGTCCGGCCTTGATCGGCTTGAGCTGCTCCGCCTTGCCGCCAGTCTTGAGCGCGGCAGCGAACATCCCCTCGCCGACGCCATCCTGCGGTCGGCGAAGGACGAAAACGTCTCTCTCGCAGAGGCGACCGACTTCGACTCCCCGGTCGGCCGCGGCGTCGTCGGCGTGGTGGATGGCCGCAAGATCGCCATCGGCAGCCGATCCTTCGTCCAGGAACAGGGCGCGGACATCGCGCCCCTCGAGGCGGAGGCCGACGCCCTGCGTCGTCAGGGCGCGACGGTGGTTCTGGTGGCGCTGGATGGCGCCCTCGGCGGCCTCATCGGCATCGCCGACCCGATCAAGGCCAACGCGCGGGCGACGATCGACGAACTGAAGGCCGCCGGCCTGCGCATCGTCATGATGACCGGCGACAACGAGACCACGGCGCGGGCCGTCGCCGATCGCCTCGGCATCACCGAGGTCGCGGCCGAAGTGCTGCCCCAGGACAAGGCTTCGGTCGTCCAGCGTCTGCGCGGCGAAGGCCGGGTCGTGGCCATGGCCGGTGACGGCGTCAATGACGCCCCAGCCCTGGCGGCGGCCGATGTCGGCATTGCCATGGGCGCGGGCGCAGACGTGGCCATCGAGAGCGCCGGTGTGACCCTGTTGGGAGGCGACCTGACCGGTATCCTGAAAGCACGGACGCTCTCGCGAGCGGTGATGCGCAACATTCGCCAGAACCTGGTCTTCGCCTTCATCTACAACGTCGGCGGCGTGCCTATCGCGGCGGGGGTTCTCTACCCGGTCTTCGGCCTGCTGCTCTCACCGGCTATCGCGGCGGCGGCCATGGCGCTGTCCTCGGTCAGCGTCATCGGCAACGCGCTCAGGCTTCGCGCCGTGAAACTCTAGGGTCCGCGAACGACGGGGCGCCGATCATGAGGGGTCGGCGCCCGCCAGCCGTATAGCCCTTCAAGGACTGCCTGACCCATGCGCCTGACCGGCGCTGCGGAAAGGCCGCCGAGCGGGGGCGAGCCATGTATCCGAACGACATCCGGCCGCTGACATCGCTGCGGATCGTGGCGGCGATCTGGGTGCTGGCCTATCACTTCCGCGACCACCTCGGACTGGATGTCGACCGGCTCGGCCTGGTCGCCAAGGGCTACCTCGGCGTGGATCTGTTCTTCATCCTGTCCGGGTTCATCCTCAGCCACGTCTATCTCTCCCGATGGGAGGCGAAGACGTTCAACTACGGCTCGTTTTTGTGGGCGCGGCTGTCGCGCATCTACCCGGTCCATCTGGTAACGCTGGCGGCGACCATCGGCATCTGGCTGGTGGGGATGAAGATGGGCGCTACCTTCGATCCCGTCGCCTTCGACCCGGCGGTGCTGCCGCAGCATCTGCTGCTGATTCATGCCTGGGGCACGACGCCCTCGGTGCAGTGGAACTTCCCCTCCTGGTCAATCTCGGCGGAATGGTTCGCCTATCTCGCCTTCCCGGCGGCGGCGATGTTGGTGCTCGCGTTCAAGCGGGCGGCCTGGGCGGCGGTCCTCGTCGCGCTGGGCGTGTTCGCCCTGACGTTCTGGGCTGTGGAAAGCCACGGCCTGCCGCTATCGGAGGTGACCCGCCTGGGCTTCATCCGCATCATCCCCGCCTTCCTTCTGGGCGCGGCGCTCTATCAACTCGGCAGGACGATCTCCCTGCCGCGTGGGCTCGCCCTGGGCGGCGCGGCGGCGGCGGTTGGCTGGATCATCATCGCCGCATCGCTCGGCCTCAGCGACGCCCTGATCTGGCCTGCGTTCGGCCTGCTGATCTTCTCGCTGGCTGAAGCGTCGAAGAGCAGTGCGCGCGGGATCATGAGCGCCGCCTGGCTGGTCTACCTCGGCGAGGTCTCCTACTCGGTCTACATGACCCACCTGCCGGTCGACATCGCCTACTTCCACGCACTCGACAGGGTCGCGCCCGGGATCAGCGGAGCGGCGGCCTGGTTCGCCTGGATCGGCGTTTTCGCCGCCACGCTGGTTGTTTCCATGGCGACGTACCATCTGGTCGAGCGCCCGGCGCGGAACTGGATGCGCGCTCACGACCCTTTCATGCGCAAACCTCCGCCAGAACCGCCGCACGAGCCGGTGATCTGAATGACCCGGACCGTGGCCGCCCGTCTGACTATGGGCCGGACTCAACCTGCCGCCCGAGAGCGGTGATCATTGCCATTGTGAGCGCAGCCGGGAGCCAGCATCCTGTCGCGCGCCCTGTCTGCGCGCGCCCTGTCTGAATGAGTGAGCCATGCTTCGTTGGTCGATACAGCTGCACAAGTAGATCGCCCTGATCGTCGGCATCCAGGTGCTCTTCTGGGTCGCCGGGGGTGTGGTGATGACGGCCATTCCCATCGAACGGGTGCGCAGCGAGCATCATGTGGCAGACGCAAAGCCTTCGCCGCTCGCCATTGATGCGGCGATGCCTGTCGCGGAGGTCACCCGGCGGGCCGGTCTTCAGCCGGTCGAGGCCCAGCTGAAGGCGACTCCGCGCGGACCCGTGTGGTCGTTGAAACCCGCCAGTGGCGATCCGGTCATTCTGTCGGCGACCACCGGAAAGCCGATGGGGGCGATGTCAGCGTCGGACGTCCAGGTCCTGGCCCAGCGAGCCTACAAGGGCGACGGCAAGGCCGTCTCGGCGACTTCGGCGAACCCCAGATAACCTCCCTCGGACACGGCTCCGGCCGTGCTGGGACCGGCATGGCTGCCGAGGGGAACGGAGGGGTGCCCGTCAGCGCCGATGGCGTAGGAATAGAAGTCGGAGACCAGCTGCGAGAGGCCGGCCTCGGTGCGGTCGTAGCGACCCTTCTGCGTGGGCGAGACATCGCCGGTCAGGGTGTTGACCGCCTCGATCGCCGCCACGCAGTGGCCCTGCCCCATGATCCAGGACCGCGTCTTGCCGGACAGCACGTTGGCGGCGAGATAGCCCACGAAGGCCGGGACCATGTTCAGCGACCCGCCCATGTGGCCTTCGGGGGCGGCCTTGAAGTCTTCGGCGGGGAGCGGTGCACCGCTCAGGTCCACCTTTCGGGCATAGGTCATATGGCCGACGACCCACATCGCTGCGCTGGTCAGTCGGTCGGCGGCGGCGAGAACCCGGTAGACCGACTCCCGGTCCGGCCAGGCGTGGCGTTCAACCAGGCGCGCCGCGAGGGCCTCGATGCGCACTACTGTCGCCGCGTCGCGCCGCAGCGGCCCGTACCCCGGCCTCCACTGGTCGACCCAAAGCTCAGCCATGAAACCGCCCTTCAATCGAGCCGCATCGGCGCCACGGCGCCCACGACCAACAGGGAGGAATGACGTCGCCGATGGCGAACTCTTACAGCGCGGCCAACGCTCCGAGCGGCGTCGCTGGCGTCCCGCCACCCGTAATGATCCGCGCCGAACACGTCGTACCGGGCAGCGCTGGTTGAGCGCGATAGGGAGGCCCGATAATGAGAACTATGTTGATGGCGGCCGCCAGCGCCGCCTTGCTGATGGCCGCTCCCGCGCTGGCCCAGGATCCCCACCACCCGGCCGATACAGCCGCGACGCCTGCCGCCGCCGCGCCGCTTACCGACGCGCAGATGCACGACATGTGCAAGTCGGTCATGGGCGACCAGATGGCCCCGAAGGCGCCCCACGACCACGGCCGCGACAAGACCGGCGCCCCGACCTGGCCCGGCGGCAAGCCGCAGACCAAGGCCGAGATGGAAGCCATGCACGACAAGTGCGCGGCGATGATGACGTCGGCGAGCGCTCCCACGGCGCCGGCCCCCACGCCTCAATAGAGGTTCGGCTTGCGGGCCAGATGCGCGCGGCGGCCGATCGTCGGCCCCGCGCCTATCTGGCCAGCCATCGGGCGTGGATTGCGCCTCTTCAGGTACAGACGGCCGTCGGCGCCGCGCGAACTTCCAGAACCGGGGCAAACCCACCGCCAGGCGTTCGCATGTTCGTGGTCTGGCCCTGGTAGAGACGCGCGGCGGCCAACAAGACCTCCCCGGAATAGGCGTAGAGCCGCACATCGACCTTCAGCTCCGAGCGCGTCTCTCCGTGCTCGATCATCCGCGGTCCCGGCGCGGCGAAGGTCTGGGCCACATAGGCGCCCGCCAGAATGCTGTCCCAGACCCCGCGGGTGATCTTGTCCCCGCGATAGGCGGCCTTGCTGCCGTGGCCGCCGGCCGGTTTGAAGAACAGGCGCCGCCGGTCCCGCCAGAGGTCATCGGCGTTGGCGGCCGAGACGATCACGGTTTTTGGTACGGCGCTGTCGAGAAGCTCAATATCAGCTTGCGGGAGCCCCCAGCGCCGGAGGCGGTCCGCGTCGGACAGGAGCGTCAGATTGCGCTTGTCGGCGAGGAGGGCATGGACCCTCGGATTTGGAGTCACGACCACCGCGCCGGCCCGGTAGGCGGCCCGCAGCACCGCGTGTCGCGGCTCGTCGAGGGCGAAGTCGACCAGCCGGTTGTAGACGAGATCGACAGGCTCGCCGCCAACCGCGACACGGCCCCCGGTCATGGTCAGATCGCCCGGATCGGCGATGATGGCCCTGAACCCCCGCGACTCCAGCAAAGCCTTTGCCAGCCGGAACTCCGGATAGAGATGCTGTTCCTCCGGCTGGTCGTCGATGATGGCGATCGTCGCCGGCCGGCCGGGTCGTCCCTGACGCCGCCACTCAGCGACGAACATGTCGGCGATCCGGTCTCCGAACCCTTCCGAGGGACGAATATCGAACGGCGCGAGGACCTCGGCGCAGCAGGCGCTCTGGGCCCGCGCCAGGACGGCGTTGAGAAAGGCGCCGCCGGCGTTTGTGTTCACCTCGATCAGCCGTGGACCGTCCGGCGTGACGTGAAAGTCGTAGCCCATGAGGGCGCCGAGGGGGCCAAACTCCGCCTGGGCGATCGCCGGCGCCCAGGCCAGGGCCGCGTCCTGGTATCCGGGCAACCGGGCGGCGGCCTCGACCGCGGTCACCACCCGCGCCATCTCGGCCATGGTCTCGGCCGGCACGAATACCGGGACATTCGAAAACAGCAGCGGATGAGAGCGAGCCAGGCTCGCCGCGAATCCCGCGGCCCCGGCTTCCCGATCCAGCGAACTTTGCAGAGCCTTGCGATCAAGCGTGATGCAGAAGCACCCTCTGTTCAGCAGCTCGGCTCCGGCCCAGGATTCCACTGTCATTCTCCGCCCGTGTTTCCCAGCATGCTCAACCTGGGAAGGCCGACCTCAGTCCCCAAGGCTTCCCTTTGGACCACATGGATGAACGTCCGGCGCGAATTTGGATCCACGCGCATGACCCATTCGCGCGAAAGCCGGAATCGGAGCCGCCGCATGAACCGGTGATCTGGCAGACCAAGCGGCGTCCGACCGCCCATCTCTCGCTCAAACTGGAACGTAACGCCCGGCGGTGTGATTGCGACAGATCAAGGATGCAGGGACAGGTCGGTGGATATTGCGCTGATCGGACCAGCCTGGTCCAGAAAGCCAAACGCCATGTCCATGTCCTTCAAGCCCCTGCTGTTCGTCGCCGCCCTCGGGTTAGCAACCTCGGCCTATGCGGCTGAACAACCCGCGCCGCCTCGTGATCACGGCCCGGCCGCCGATCCAGCAGCCGCTCCCGCCGCACCGGCCGCCCCCGCCGCAAAGGGCGGCATGATGGCCATGGATGGAATGATGGGCATGGGGCCGTTGCACTGCATGGGCCTGTCCGAGCAGCGCCTGTCAGGCCTGAGGACCGAGCTCAGCATCACTGACAGGCAACTCCGGGCCTCGAACGCCTTCGCGGCGGCCGTGAAGGCCGACACGCACCCCATGCCCGCCGGCATGACCATGCCGATGCCCATAAAGCCCGGCGGCATGCCCGGCATGATGGGCGGCGACGGCATGATGGCGATGATGATGTCCAAGCCTCTTCCCGAGCGCCTCGCCCACCACGAAATGATGATGAAAGAGCACCTGAAGGCGCTTCACAAGGTCCGGACGGCGGTCACCGGCCTCTATCGGGTCCTGACCCCCGAGCAGCGGGTCATGGCCGACAAGAGCCTTTGCGGCGGAATGGCGCACTAGGTCGCGTGCCTCGCCTCAACGGATCGGACCCGCCATGAGCTACTATTTCTCAAAGACGCTCGCCGCGCCTTTCGATGACGCCGTCGTCAGGGTGAAGGCGGCGCTGGCCCACGAGGGCTTTGGCGTCATCAGCGAGATCGACATCCGTCAGACGCTCAAGACCAAGATCGGCGTCGAGTTCCGCCCCTACCTGATCCTCGGCGCGTGCAACCCAGCCCTGGCCCACGAAGCCCTGTTGCTGGAGGACAAGGTTGGCCTGATGTTGCCCTGCAATGTCATCGTTCAGGAAGCAGATGATGGTCGGGTAGAGGTCGCCGCCATCGATCCCGCCGCATCCATGCAGTCCATCGACAATCCCGCCCTAAAGACCCAGGCCGCCATCGTTGGCGAGAAGCTGAAAGCCTCGCTCGAACGGCTCTAACGATCGCCGATGCGCCATCCGGTGCCGGGATCACGCATACAGTGCGTGTCGCGCGGTTGTTGCGGCCGCCTATTCCTATTTGATCAACCCGAACGACGTGATGGTCTGGGAAGTCGGCCGCCCGGCTCAGGCGATCCATCTGGCACGGCGAATCAACAGCCCACAGAACTCGGGCTTCCGCCTAAAAATGGCCCCTTACGTAGGGGAAAGAGGGCGGCCCCTTCGAGATGGAGCTGTCGCTCGCGCCGATCTGATTGATCGCCGGAGTGACCCCGCAGCCGCGTCTGCTGGCACAACTCTAAATTACACAAATAAGCACATTAGGAGCCTTTTAGGTAATAAAAGGCCTTGACCCACCGTCTGCTCCAACCCACGGTTGGGCGGCCCGGCCTTCACGGGCTGTCGAGACGGAAGGATCCAGTGATGAGACCCATCTCCAGAAATTGTCGTTGGATCACTTTGGGCCACCCGATGGGGGCTGTTCTGCTGCTCGCCGTCGGGGCGGCTCTCGTGATGGCGGAGCCGGCCTTGGCGGCCGGCAGCGGCACGGCCATGCCTTGGGAAGGACCGCTGACCACGATCATGAATTCGCTCGCCGGGCCGGTGGCGAAGGCGATCGGTGTGATCGCCATCGTCATCACCGGACTTGGCTTTGCCTTCGCAGAGGGCGGGTCGGCCATGCGCAAAGGCATCGGAATCGTGTTCGGCCTGGCCATCGCGTTCACGGCGACGACCTTCGTGACCAGCTTCTTCAACCTGACCGCCGGCGCGGTGTTTTAGGATGGCGGGATCCCGGATCGAAGGCTTTGAGATCGGCTTCCACAGTTCGCTGTCCGAGCCGGTGACCATCGGCGGCGTGCCCCGGATGATCGCGGTGTTGAACGGCACCGTGACCGCGACCCTCGCCCTGGGGCTCCAGGTCCCGATGATCGGCATCCCCTTGGGCCTCGCGGTCCACTTCTGCGCCTACTGGCTAACCAAGCGCGACCCCCACTTCTTCGACGTGCTCGGCCGCCACATCCGGCAGAAGCCCTACTGGGACGCCTGACGGCCTGCAGCCTGTCTTCGTCGGGGCGGCCCGCGCGTTTGGGCTCCCCTCCCCCTTTGTCCTGGCTCAACGGCGCCAGCCCGATGTTGGCACTCGGCTTTCTCGGAGGAGACTTCACTTTGCTCTATTTGAAGGAATACCGCCCGAAGGCTGAGCGCCTGTTCGACCATCTGCCCTGGGTCGCGCTGATCGGCCCCGGCCTCGTCCTGAACAAGGATGGCAGCTTCCAGAAGACCCTCAGCTTCCGGGGACCGGACCTCGCCAGTTCGACCGATGCCAGCCTTGTGGCGATCCGTGCCCAGCTCAACAACGCCCTTCGCCGTCTCGGCTCGCGCTGGTGTTTACACATCGAGGCGCTCCGTGCGGCCTCCCAGGACTACTCGGCCGGCGAGTTTCCAGACCCGGTGTCCGACCTCATCGACGATGAACGGCGCGCGGCGTTCGAGGCGGAGGAACGGCACTTCGAGAGCCGCTATTTTCTCACCCTCACCTACCTGCCGCCCGAGGAGGCGGTCACCACCACCGAAAGCCTCCTGCTAGAGAACGCGCCATCCGGCCGCGGCGCAGCTGGGATGTATCGCGCCGCCCTCAATGACTTCCTCGGCACGGTTCGTCAGGTCGTCGATATCCTGACCGCCATCATGCCCCGCGTGCGGGAGCTCTCGGACGATGAGACGCTCACCTACTTGCACGGGTGCGTTTCGACCAAGCCCCACTACGTCCGCACCCCCGAAACGCCGGCTTATCTCGACGCCTTCCTCACCGACGATGACTTCCAGGGCGGACTATTTCCCAGGCTCGGGAAGAGCTTCATCCGCACGATATCGGTGCGCGCCTACCCGACGACCTCGTCCCCCGGACTGCTCGACCGCCTCAACGAGCTGGGCGTCGGCTATCGCTGGGTGTGCCGCTATATGCCGCTCGACAAGGAAGACGCCCGACGGGCCGTGACCACGCTGCGCAAACGCTGGTTCGCCAAGCGTAAGGGGGTCATGGCCCTGCTCAAGGAGGCCATCACCCACGAGCCTTCCCAACTGGAAGACCCGGACGCGGCCGCCAAGACTGACGACGCCGACGCCGCCCTGGCGATCCTCGGCGGCGACTTCGCCTCCATCGGCTACTTCACCGCGACCGTCACTCTGATGGACCGCGACCCCGACCGGCTGGCCGACCGGGTTCGTGAGGTGGAGGGCGCCATCAACCGGGTGGGCTTCGTCTGCAAGGTCGAGGACATCAACGCGGTCGAGGCCTGGCTCGGAAGTTTGCCGGGGCAGGCCTATGCCGACTTGCGCCGGCCATTCGTCTCTTCCCTGAACCTTTGCGACATGATGCCGATGTCGGCCATCTGGCCCGGCCCGACGCGCAATGAACACCTCACCGCCGAGTGCGCCAAGCGCGGCCATCCCGGCAGCCAGCCACCCCTCATGGTCACGCGAACCGCTGGATCGACGCCGTTCCGCTTCGACCTGCACCAAGGCGACGTCGGCCACACGATGGTGGTGGGCCCGACCGGCGCCGGCAAATCGGTGCTGCTCAATACGATCGCCACCCAGTGGCTTCGTTACCCCGAGGCCCAGGTGTTCTTCTTCGACAAAGGCGCCAGTTCGCGCGCGGCCACGCTGCTCACCGGCGGGCAGTTCTTTCACCTTGGCGGCGACCAGGGCGAACTCGCTTTCCAGCCGTTGGCGGAGATCGACGGCGCCGAGGACCGCGCCTGGGCGCAGGAGTGGGTGCAGGATCTGGTCGCCGCCGAGGGCGTGGAGATCACGCCGCCGGTAAAGGAAGAGATCTGGGGCGCGATCAAGAATCTCGCGGCCGGCCCCCGTGAACAGCGCACCCTGACGTTGCTGGCAGCGACAATCCAGGATCACACAGTGAAGGCGGCCTTGGCGCCCTTCACCCTTAGCGGGCCGCACGGCCATCTGCTTGACGCCCAACAAAACCTCTCGTCGGACGCCCGGTGGCAGACCTTCGAGATGTCGGACCTGATGACCAGCAAGGCCGCCCTGGCCCCGGTTCTCACCTACATTTTCCGCAGCCTCGAGAAGCGGTTCGACGGCCGGCCGACATTGCTGGTCCTCGATGAGGCCTGGCTCTTCCTGGATCGGGGAGCCTTCGCCGCGAAGATCCGCGAGTGGCTGAAGACGCTGCGCAAGTTCAACGTCGCCGTGGTCTTCGCCACCCAGAGCCTGGCCGACATCGCCAACTCGTCGATCGCGCCGGCCCTTATCGAGAGCTGCCCGACCCGGGTCTTCCTGCCCAACCCAGATGCCCAGACGCCACAGATCCTGGCGCTCTACGAGGCGTTCGGCCTGAACGCGCAGCAGGTCAGGATCATCGCCAACGCCACGCCCAAGCGGGAATATTACTATCAGTCGAGCACCGGCAACCGGCTGTTCGAGCTGGGCCTTGGACCCCTGGCCCTGGCGACTGTGGGCGCCTCTTCGCCCGGCGATCAGCAGCTCATTACGGCGCTCCTTGAGGAGCACGGGCGGGCCGGGTTTGCGCCGGCTTATTTCGCGGCGGTCGGACACCCGGACGTCGCGAAATACCTTAGCGACCAACTCGTCGAGGCGAGGGTCGCATGACCATGCCTCGCCAACCCGATGAAACGGCCGAGGCCCATCCTGGCCGCCAGCCTCACGTCGCCCCCTGGATCAACGCCTTCGCGGGTCTTGCGTCTCGGGCGCCATCGCGCTGGACCCGGACACGCCGGCGTCGGCGGCTACTGTTCCTGGCTCTTTGTGCGCCCGGCTTCGTCGCGATCTTCGCGACGCCACTGCACCACAACTTCTTCCTGCTGGTGTTCGGGATTGTGCTGTTCGCCGCCGCGGCCCTGTTCCGCGCGCTGACCGAGCCGCTCTTCGAGCGCGCGGACGCTTCTGGACCGCTGGTCACTTCCCCTTCCCCACCCCCCTCGGAGGACTCTCGCCATGCGTAGGCTTGTCGCCACTACCGCCGCTGTCGCGGTCCTCAGTCTGGGTCTCAGCACGACAGCGCCGCCGGCGGCGCAGGCGCAGATCGCTGTCATCGACCCGCAGGCCATCGTCCAGGCCATCAAGCAGGTGGAGCAACAGCTCCAGATGATCACGCAACTTCAGCAGCAGGTCGCCAGCCAGGCGGCCATGCTGCAGAAGCTTGGCGTCGACGTCACGGGTCCGCTGCAACAGATCGCATCCGAGGCGACGCAGCTTCTCCAGACCGCGCAGGGCATCGGCTATCAGGGCCAAAACCTCGCCCAGCAGTTTCAGCAGGCCTATCCGACCGACCTGAAGGGGATGAGCTTTGCCCAGACACGGCAGGCGCTCGCCGGATGGCAGGCCAACAGCCGCCAGACCCTCCAAGAGGCCATGGCGACCCAGAACCTGATCGTTCGCTCGCAGCCGACGACCGCCGGGGCCGTCAACGCGGCGGTCGCCGCTTCCCAGAACGCCGCGGGGCAGACGGCGGCTATACAGGCGACCAATCAGTTGCTGGCGAGCCTCAGCACCCAGCTCACCCAGCTCCAGACCATCCTGATCACGCAGGGGCGGGCTCAGCAGACCGCCGAGGCCCAAGCGCAAGGCGCCCGAGCGGCGGCGGCGGCCGAGAGTCAGCGGTACTGGAACGTCCAGCACCCCGCCAGCCGCGTGAAGAACCCGGGGGATCTGTAATGCGCCGGCTCGGATTCTTGGGCCTGGTCGCGCTGACGCTCGCCGGATGTAACCCGGCTGGGCCTGCCCATGACAAGGCCTACTACCTCGCCCACGCCGATGAGCGAGGGGCGATGCTCGAGCGATGCCGCAACGATCCGGGCGGCCTCGGCAAGTCCGGCAACTGCGTGAACGCTCTGGCCGCGGCGGGCGCCGTCGAAAGTAACCGCTTCTGGGACGTCAAGAAGCCTCGCGGCCGGGTCGAAAACCCAAGCGGCCTTTAGGCGCGTGTCCAGGAGACGATGATGGCGACCGCCGACCCCGCAGTACTCGACGACTTTCTGAACCGCTTCCGCAGCCAGGTGGATGCAGGCTTTGGGCTGATCCAAGGCGATGTGGCTGGAACGCTGGCGGCGCTCGTCGTCATCAGCATCACCATCACGGCGCTGCTTTGGGCGATCGATGAAAACCAGAACGTATTAGCCTCGCTCGTCCGCAAGGTGCTCCTCGTGGGCTTCTTCGCCTTCCTGGTCACCCAGTGGGCGAGCCTGACAAAGACGGTCGTCAACGGCTTTGCCGCGCTCGGTCTGAAGGCAGGTGGCGGAGCGATGAGCTTGGCGGACTTCACGACCTCACCCTCCAAGATCGTGATTTCGGGCATCGAGGTGGTCAAGGGCCTCATGCTCTACGTCAAAGAGGTGGCTCCGGGACCGATCGAGTTCTTTGCCCATATCGACGTTGTCTTGATGGCTTTGGTCGCTGCCATTGGAATTTTGATCGCCTTCGTCATCCTCGCCATCGAGATCGTGGTGACGATCATCGAGTTCCACATCGTTACCCTGATCGCCTTCGTGACGGTGCCGTTCGGCGTGCTTACCCAGACCTCGTTCATGAGCGAACGCGCGATCGGCTACGTCATCTCGGTTGGTATCAAGCTCATGGCGCTGGCCATCGTGGTCAGTCTCGGCACCACGGTATTCGACAGCTACACGGTCTCGGCCGCTCCTGACATCAACGAGGACGTCGGGCTGCTCCTTGGGGCCGTCGTCATGGTGATGCTGGCGCTGAAGATCCCCGCCATCGCCGGCGCGCTGATCAGTGGCGGCCCGCAGCTCAACGCCGGCAGCGCCCTGATGGGCGCGGCGGGTGTCGCTGCCGGTGTCGCCGGCGTCGGCCTCGCGGCTCGAATGGCGGGCGGCGCAATCGCGCAAGGCGCGGCGGCGGGCGGCGCCAAGGTGGCCGCAGCGCGGGCTGCGTCTGGCGGCCTGTCGTCAAGTGGAGGAGCCCCTGGCGGCGGCGGCGGCGGCGGCGGCGGCGGCCCGAGCCCGTCTCCCAGCCAAGGGCCGGCGCCCACTCCTAGTCCGGCCTCTGCCAGCCGCAGCGCGCCCCCGCCGGATTCGGGCGGCCCGTCGGCATCCAGGCCGGAAGCCCCCGCCGGCGACGGCGATTCTACGTCGCCGATCGTCGCGCGAGCCCGGACCCGCCGGGGCGGTTTGGGCTCGGCGGCGCGCACCAGCGCCGCGACCGCGGCCGCCAGCGGCGACTCGAATAGCCCCGGGATGTCGGCCTCGCCGATCCGTCCCGACGATGAACCCAAGTCCTAGAGCCCCTGGAGAACCGCCATGTTGAACGCCTTCAGGAGACCGCAAGATCGTTACGGCAGCTCCGCACCGGTCGAGAGCCCCTATCAGCGCGCCGCGCAGGAGTGGGATAATCGCATCGGCTCGGCCGTCGCGCAGGCGAAGAACTGGCGGCTCGCCGCCTTCTGCTCGCTGGGTCTGGCGGCCCTGTCGCTTGGCGGGTTCATCTACCAGGCCAGCAACACCAACATCGCTACCTTCGTGGTTCCGATCGACAAGTACGGCAGGCCGGGTCGCATCGAGGTCGCCGGGCAAAGCTACAAGCCATCGACGGCGGAGACCGGCTACTTCCTGGCCGACTGGGTGACGCGGACCCGCTCCAAAAGCATCGATGCGATCGTCATCCGCGACAACTGGACGGCCGCCTATCGGTTCGTGGCGGGCTCCGCCATCGGTCAGCTCAACGACTACGCCAAGACCCACGACCCCTTCGCCAACGCCGGGGCTCAGGCGGTCAGCGTCGAGATCGTCTCCGTCCTCGCCCGCAGCCCCAACACCTACCAGGTGCAATGGCGGGAGACGACTTTCGACCAGGGCGCCACCCGCGCCACCGAGAACTGGACGGGCCTGTTCACCGCCAAGATCAACGCGCCGAAAAACGAGGCCGAACTCCGGGCCAACCCCCTCGGCATCTACATCACCTCGTTTCAGTGGAGCCGGGAGCTTTAGTCATGACACACACATTCCTCCGGGCCTGCGGCGCCACCAGCCTCGTCATTGGGCTCGCTCTCGCGGGCAGTTCCAACGTCTCGGCCCAGATTCAGCCGATGCCTGCGCGGGCCGTTCCGCCGTCCGCGCCGCCGCGCGCCTTGACCGTGGTAGTTGCGCCGCCACGAGCAGCCGCCACGGCCGTTTCGGTTCCGCCGCCTCGCCGTCGGCCTGTGCGCCGCGCGGTCCCTGCTTCGCCGGTGCTGCGGACCGTCCAGGCGGGCAATGACGATGCGCGGTCGTTGCCCTCGGCCGGCGCATACCTCAACGCCGCGCTCTACTACGACTTCGAGCCGGGACGGCTCTATGTGGTCCACACCAGCCCGCGGTTTCTGACCGCGATCACCCTTCGGCCTGGTGAGAAGCTGATCTCCAAGGCGGCCGGCGACACGGTGCGATGGGTGCTCGGCGAAACAGTCCAGGGCGCCGGGGCGGGACAGCAGGTGATCGTCTTCGTCAAGCCAATCCGCGGCGGCCTGCGGACCAACATCATCCTGACGACGGACCAGCGGTCCTATCTGCTCGAAGCGGTCAGCCATGAGGGCGAGACCTATACGAGCGTGATCAGCTGGAATTATCCGCAGGAAGAGATGCGCGACGCGCAGGCGGCTCGCGCGGCGGCCGACCAGGCGGTCGTGGCCAGCAGCATCGCCATCGACCGCCTGAACTTCGCCTATCGGATCCAACCGATCGGAGCCCGGCGCGGTCCCCGCTGGCAGCCCCTGCGGGTCTTTGATGATGGCCTGAAGACCTACATCCAGTTCCCCGCCGACCTCGCGGCCACAGAGGCCCCGCCGCTCTTCCTGATCGGCCCGAACAAGCAGGCCGAGCTGGTCAACTACCGGTTCGCCAACGGCTACTACGTCGTCGACCGGATGATCGATGTCGCGGAACTGCGGCTCGGCGAGGGACGCCAGATCGTGGTGCGGATATCCCGCACCGGCGGGGCGCGCTGATATGAGCCATCTGCCCCCCGACCCGCCCTCCGAGGGCGTTGGACCGATGGTTGCGCCGGAGCGCAAGGCCTCACCGGCCAGCGTGCTGACTGGTCCCCGTCCGCCGGTGACCCGGTGGAATCGCAAATACCTGCTGGCCGGCTCCGCCGCGCTGGCCAGCGTCGTGGCCTTGGGATTCTATCTCGGCTTTGGCGGGTCCCACACGCGGGCGGCCAAGGACCAGGATCCGCAAGCGGCGGCCGATACTCAGACGCCGCAGCGTCCCGAGATCGCCAACCGCTTCGCGCAGGGGTACGGCGATCCGGGCCTGCAGGCCTCCGCGCCGGGCATGGCCACCCTGCCCCCGCCCAGCGCGGACATGGCGGGACAGCCGGCGGCCGGCGTCGCTGCCGCGCCCCCTGCGCCGCCGGTGGACCCCGCCGTTCAGGAAGCTCGCGATCAGGCCCGGGCGGCGCGCGCGGCCGGTCCCTTCTTCGGCGGACAGCCGGTGCAGGTGGCCGATAGGGATGTGGCCGCGCCCGCGGCGGGGTTGGCGGGGCTCGCCGGCCGGGCCGCACCGCCGGTCGAGCGGTCGGCGGAGGTGCAACCGCAGAATGGCCAGGGCGCCAAGCGCCAGTTTCTGGCCGGCTCCCAATCCGAAGACTACCTGGCCAACCCGCTGCTGCCGCCGCTCAGTCCATGGGAGGTGAAGGCGGGAACCCTGATCTCGGCCGCTCTCATCACCGCGATCAACTCCGATCTCCCGGGCGAGGTCATCGCCCAGGTGACTCGTCCGGTTTACGATCACGTCACCGGGCGCGTCGTGCTGATCCCGCAGGGCGCCCGGCTGATCGGTCAGTACGACAGCCAGGTCGCCTACGGTCAGCAGCGGGCGTTGATCGCCTGGAACCGGATCGTCATGCCCGACGGCCGGTCGATCAATATCGGCTCGATGACCGGGACCGACCTGGCCGGCGCCAGCGGCCTTCGCGACCGCACGGACGGGCATTTTGGCGAGCTGGCGCGCGGCATCCTGCTTTCAACGATTTTCAGCATCGGCGCGGCGTCCGCCCAGGACGCCGGCGACCGAAGCTCCGGCGGCTTGGTGGTCAGCAGCGCCGCCAGCGGCGTCTCCAACCAGGCCCAGCAGGTCGGTCAAAGGATTACTGAGCGTGATCTGAACCGCCAGGCCACGATCACCGTGCGCGCTGGCTGGCCCCTCCAGGTCATCGTCAACAAGGACATGATCCTCGCCCCCTACCAGTAAGAGAGAGTTCCAGTGACCCAGACCGCAGAGAAGCTCGGGCTGTTCCTGTCCGAGGGCCTGCACCAGGACATGGTGTCGGCCGCCGAACGACTGAATACGCGTAAGAATCCTCGTGGCTGTGTGCGGCTCATTTATGAGCGCGCGTTTCGAGAGTTGGTGGAGGCGCTGGAGAGCGGCGTCGAGATCGCTTTCCCCGCCGTTCGCGGGGCCAAGGACCGGGTTTCGGTGCGCCTGTCCCGGCCGCTCTGCCTGCGCATTCGCCGGCACACCGACGGCCTCAATCTCAAGCTGACGGACTTCGCCTTCGCGGCGATCAACCGCTTCCTTCAGTCCATCAAAGGAGACGCCCATGACGCGACCCGTCAAGCCTACCCTGTCCTTGGCTAAGATCGACCTCGAGGAGAAGGTGACGGACCTGCGCCTGCGGCTGCGCGGCAAGCTCGCCGTCGACCTGGTCGACTATCAGCGCGCCTACGCCCAGAGCAACGCCCAGGACATCGCGCTCGAACAGCTCGTGCCCCACATCCTGTCGACCTTCATGGAGGCGGATCGAGGCTTCCAGGCGTGGCGCAAGGCCAACCCGCCGAGTGGGGCGTCGTAGCGTTGGCCCCGCGCCGATCGGCGGCGCCGACCTACCACGGCTGGCCCTGTGAAGTCCTCCGACCACAAGCGGTAGATCCCTGAGTCGGTCGTCAGGGACTCGTTTCTGAATATCCGTCAACCGCCCGAATCGGCCCTTTTTGGTCGAAATGGTGCAATTCCAAGCCTTCAGCTTCGCCCAGACTCACTGAACGCTGAGCCCGACTGAGTCGCGCGCCAGATCTTCTGCGCGCGCCTGGTCGCCCATGAGGACTTCACCTTGACCTAGACGAGACCCCAAAACGGCGAAAGCCCCCAGTTGGAGCTGGAGGCTTTCGGAAATCGCAGGATGCCGTGTCAGAGCGGCTTGTTGATCGGGACCAACCTAGAAGGCGCTTTTTGCGTCGTCAAGGCCCGAATGGGAGACCTGTTGTCTTCTGCCTGCCGGTTTCGAACCGTCGAAACGGCCTCGTCCCAGCACGAAGGGACGACATGCAAAGCGCATTATCCGAGGACGACTGGCGACCAGGATTCGCCAAGCGAGCCCCCAACTTCGACGCGGTCTGCGAGCAGGCCCGCGCCTGGCGTTGGAGCCCGGGCGAAAGCATCGCGCGCATCGCCGCGGCCGTGCTGAAGGGCACGCCTACGCTCACCATCCAGCAGCGGATGACCCTGCTGCTCTATGTCGAGCACCTCAATCAGGACCGCCTGGAGAAGGACGTCGCCTGCGTGTGGCCGAGCACGGCGCTGATCGCCGACTACCTCGGCTGTAGCGAGAGCACGGCGCGGGCCAACCGGCGCGGCCTGGAGGCGGCCGGCTACATGGTCCGTGACTACAATCGTGCTAACCGCCCCGCCGGCGTCGAAGCCTATGACCTGGCCCCACTCGTGGCGCGCCTGGACGAAATGGAAACCGCTGACGCCGCGTTTCGCGAGGCGGCGCAAGCTCGCCGAGCCCAGTACCTTGAGCCAGTGGTGTTTGCGCAGAGATATGCCGCCCAGGCGCCTATATCCCGGCGCCTAGAACAGTCCCATAAGAACGACAGTTCCTCTGTACAGGATAAGGACGCGCCTACGCCGCGAAGTTCATCCTTCGCGCGTCCGGCTCCGCCTCCCGCAAGCAGCAAACGCAACGGATCCTCGGGCCAACACCACAGCGACGGCACGTCCAGCGCCATTTGCTCTCCGAAGGGAGCAAGCGGCTTGGGTGGCGCACAATCCGCACCCTCCGCAGCGGCGGAAATGGTGCGCCAGGAGCTCAGGGCCGCCGTCCAGGTCTGTCCGAGACTGGCCGCGCTGGTGGGGGATCATATCCTCGCCGACCCCGCCAGCGCAGGGCCTGCCGATGTCGCCCGCATCGCCGCGGCGGCGGAAACCTGGCTTCCTGAAATCGAACGCAACAACGCCCTGTCGGTCGGCTGGGGTTGGGCCCGCCACGGGCCACGAGTGATCGCGATGCTGGCCATCGCGCTGGAAGATCCGGCCATCCAGAGCCCTTGCAAATACTTCGGCTGGATGGTCACCCGAACCGCCCAGGGCGCGCCCGATCTGCGGCTGAACCTCGCCCGGATCATGCGGGTGAAGGGGGAGATCCCGCCGGCCGACCAGATCCCGACGCCCGTCCCGGTCCCGAAACCGGCGCCATTGCCCCTGATGTTCGCTCCAGGCGCCGATGAGGCGCCTTGGCCGGAGATCAACGCCGAGCTGCGTCGACTGATCAAAGACGGCGCCCACGGGAGCTGGTTCAACCGCGTCGGATTCCACGGCATCAGCGACGGGGTGATCACGCTTTCGACCCCGACCGGCATCGCTGCCGACCGGATCAAGCGCGACTATATCGAGGCCATCAAGCTGGCCGCCGAAGCCGTCGGCGTCTTCGTTGACCAGGTGGTGCTGACGGTGCGCAAACGATGAGCCGCGGCGTTTCAGCGAATGGTATATGGCCCACAGGGTGTTTTCATAGCCGGCTAAAACAGCCTATAGGCCATGTTATGGACCGTTCCAAAACTGCAGCCGAGGCCCGCCGCTCTCTGGACCGCGTGCTGGCCCCCTATCGGGCACTCAATACCAGGCGACCACCACGGGGCTGGATTCGGGCTATCCGTGAGGCCTTCGGCATGACCGGTGGGCAGCTTGGCCGGCGTTTGGGTGTCTCCCAGTCGACCGTCCAGAAGCTCGAACGGTCCGAACAGGAGGGCACGATCCAGCTGGCTAGCCTGAGGCGTCTGGCAGAGGCGCTCGATTGTGAACTGGTCTACGTGTTCGTTCCACGGCAGCCGCTTGAGCGGAGCTATGAGATGGCTGCTCGGGCAGTCGCCCACAGGGAGCTCGCGGCAATCAGCCATTCGATGGCGCTCGAAGACCAGGCCCTTGATGACGCAGACCGGGATGATCGACTGCGGCGCTTCATTGCGGACGAACTGGATCCCCGAAAAGTCTGGGCTGGCCGGCCGTGACCGATCTCGCCACTTGTGAATGTAAGGATTTTCCCTTACATTCTGGTTGAGGAGTCTTTGCCATGCCGAGCATTGAGAAGGTCGCCACCATCACAGCCAAAGGTCAGACCACCATACCCAAAGCGGTCCGTCAGGCGCTCGGGGCCGACTATGGGGGCAAGATCGCCTACCGGATCGACGAGCACGGTGTGAGTCTTCACCGCGTCGAGGCGGCGGATGACCCGGCGCTGGGCGCTTTTCTGGAGTTCCTGGCGACCGATATTCGCACCCATCCGGAGCGGGTTCAGTCGATCTCGTCGGACCTGCGGGGCCGGATCGAGGCCCTGACCGCTGGATTGGAAATCGATCTCAATGCCCCCATTGAGGGTGAGGTCGCGCTCTAACCGATGGTCGCTGTCCAAGGCTGGGACCTGTTTGCCCACCCGCTCCTTCTCGATCAGCTCGACAAACTGGTGGCGGCGGTCGAGCGGGAGAGGGCCAGGAAGCCCGAGAACTATCAATCCGGGGCGAATGCCAAGCTGCTGGCGGCGCTGCGGCGCCTGATCTTCGAGGTCATTCCCGAAGATCCCGCCCGCGCCGAATATCGCCAGGGCACGACCCTGGGCGCGGATAGGAAGCACTGGTTTCGCGCAAAGTTCGGCGGCGGCCGGTTTCGCCTGTTCTTCCGCTACGACTCCAAAAGCAGGATCATCGTCTACGCTTGGGTCAACGACGAGACGACCTTGCGAACCTATGGCGCCAAGACCGACGCCTATGCTGTCTTCCGGGGGATGTTGGACAAGGGCGCTCCGCCGGACAGCTGGGACGGCCTGTTGAAGGCCGCCTCGAATGAGCCGGCCGTTCGGCGCCTGACAGGCGCAGGTCCTGCTCCGACCGAAGGCGGTTAGTCCTCCGGCCCCAGGCGTCAGGAGGCGGGAATTTCCGTGCGTAGCGTGCTGGCGATGTCATTGCGCCAGGTTGGAGCGACCTGCGCCGCATCGGCGAAATCTCGCCAACGCAGGACGGCGGCCATGACCTCGTCGAGGATCAGCTCGGCGCGGCCGCGCTTCAGGCCCGCCGTTTTGGCGCAGGCCCGGAAATCCTCGCGCGTGAAGCCGTCTCGCTTGCCGTTCATCGACATCTGGTGCTTCGAGGTCCAGGCCCCGTCGGGGTTGTAGCTCCAAGTGATGTCAAAGGCTGGCGACAGGCTCCAGCCGCCGGCGCGGTCCATCAGGAAGGCGATGTTTTTGACATGGTCATCCTGGTTGCGGGCGACGATGTTGAACGCCATCCGCCGAAACTGTTCCTCGGTCTCATCCATCGTCAGGCCGAGCTGGCGGATGACCAGCAGAGCCTGCTCATAGGAATAACTGAGCGGATCGTTGAAATCGAAGTGGGCCAGAGCCGCCAGTGACTGCATGTGCAGCTTGTCGCCGCCCGGTAGGCGATCGAAGCGCCGGGTCATGAAGTGGCGCCGTCCTCCCTCCTCCAGCAGCCGGCATTCGCTGACCGTGATGCCTGCGGCCCGGGCCATTTGCGCATAGGCAAACTCCACCGTGCCGTAGCCCTTCGGGTCCGCCAGCTCCTTGTCCTTGTTGCCCTCGACGCCATCGAACTTCAGCAGCCAGTAATCAAAGCCGTCGCCGGCGGAGATCTGGCCGGAACGGACTTCGTTGGTCTGGGGATTCCAGGCGATGACCGCCTTGGCCCGCGCTCCGGCCGCGGAGGTGCCGACGCGCAGGATTTCTTTCAAAGCATTGGCTTTGGAGGCGTCGGCGAACGACGTGGCCAGGGTGTTGCGATGGGTCAGGACTTCGGAGGCAAGCTCGACCAGCGCGTCGATCGCGATCTTGGTGGCGCGTTGAGGCGTTGGGCCGAGAACGGGTGAAAACTCCAGCGCGCCCATGCCCCGCTCGCCTGTGTAGCAAAGCCGTTCGACGGCGTTGAAGCTTTCGGGCGTCCGCCCCTGGGTCGCCAGCCAGGCGTCGATCAAGGCGTTGCCGTACTTGTCCGGCAATGAGTCGGCCAGCAACCCGGGCAGTCCATGAAACGAACGGTGAGCAAGGCCCGGGAAGCTGTAGATTTGGCGACCGAGCGGCATCTTGAGGGGTGAGAGTTCAATGCCGCTACCGACAAAGGCGGGATCGTACTCGAAGACCGCATCGGCGGCGCCGTCCGCAAGGGATACGGCGCCAATCCGGCTGCCCCACAAATTGACCTGGGCCAGGGTGCTCATGTCCGATCACCCCAGCGCCAGGGAGCCGTCTTGCCCGCACGCTCGGTTCTGGGGGTGGAGGCGCGCTGGCGGGTCTTGCCGCGCAGCTTCAGCTGTTCAATTGGACTGATTGGCGTTTCTGGCAGAAGCTGGTTGAGCCCCTCCAGAAGATCGAGGGCCCGCAGAACCCGGATCAGATTGGTAAGCTGGCTGGAGGCGCCCCCTTCCAGCCGTTCGAGGGTGCTCTTGGAGACCCCGGCTTGCTTGGCGACCTGCGCCTGGGTCAGGTTGCGCTCCAGTCGCGCCCGCTCCAAACCGGCGCCGAGTTCCACAAGGAGTGCATCATCCGTCAGTAGGGGTGTAAATCGCATAAGTCGTCGCCTTTGCGGAATTACATCACCCAGCGATGATAGTTCGTCAAGATTAAAGAGTTGTCTGGTTTCAGAAAACTAGGCAAATTTGCCGAGTTAAAAAGCAGACTCCACGTCAAATCATCAATTATGACGAATAATGTGGATGGCTAGGCACCGTTGAGAGCCTATCCGGAAACGTCGCCTGGATGACGGTCGGTCGACAGAATGATCGGCCCGAAATAGCCGAAATCGTCGCGGCAGGCGGCGACCGCCAGGCTGACGTCGCGATAGAGCTTGGGGGCGTCGGACTTGAACTTGGCGAGCCGGTATTCTCCGGTGCGTCCGGCCAGGCGCAGCCAGACGCTCCAGTCGCCGTGTTCGCTCTCGGTCAGCCGGACCTCTTTGAGGGAGCCGCCGCGCTCAAGATACATCGAGACATTGCGGGCCCGGATGGCCAGCTCAGGGTTCGCGCCGATGACCCAAGCTTCTTCGCTCCGGCCCTCGTCCCCCGCGATCTGATCAGTGTTCATCACGGGATGCCCCAAACTCATGATGGGCTTATCTTGCTATAAAAGCACATGGCTGTCGCCCTCCTGATCGCCGCCTGTGACGATTTTGCGCCGCCATTTCCCGGGCTATCCCGTCAATTTCAGGCCTGCGAGTTGCGATGCCGAGAGGGATCTCGGGTTCAGCGAGTGATTGGCGTCTCTGGATTTGGTGGGGGAGCGCCCTCCCCCTTAAGTCGCAGGCGTTGCGGCCTGCCCCTACCCCCACCAGCGGGGGCTGCCCCCGCAACGCCCCCGGGGTCAGATTCCGAGCGGCCGGCGGCCGCGGACGGAAAGGGTGGAGGCAGGCCTGGGGTGGGTGAACTTTGGTCAGGCAGTCCCGGGAGGTCGCCATGTCCTTGAGACCCATCGTCCAGGCCCTGGGCGGCGATCTCTACGATCGCGGCCAGAGGGCGAATATTCCGGCGCCGGGCCACAGCGCCGCCGACCGATCCGTCTCGCTGCTGCTGAAGGAGGGGCGGATCATCGTCCACACCTTCGGGGATGGCGACTGGCGCGCGGTGCTCGATCACCTGCGCGGCGAGGGCCTGGTGGACGCTCACAACGCCCCGACCACCCTTAGCCAATCGCGCCGCGCCTCGGCGGCCGGGAACACCGGCACGACGATCGAGCGCCTGAACGCCGCCCGGCGGATCTGGGAGGCTGGAAAGGCCGTGCCGAACACCCCTTCCGAACGCCATTGCCAGCTGCGGGCGATCACGCGCGCCCTGCCAGGACCGCAGGTGCTTCGCCATTGCGGCCATGCGCCGGTCTCGGCCTATGCCGCGGAGAGCCGCCATCATCGCCCCGCCCTCCTGGTGGGTGTCAGCGATGCCATGGGGCTCTTCACCGCCGTCGAGCTGACCTATCTCGCGCCCAATGCCCATCGGGCGGCGGACCTGCGTCTGAACCGCAAGACGGTCGGCGCCGTACCCGCCGGGGCAGCGGTTCGGATCGATGAGGCGGCGCCGGAGATGCTGGTCGCCGAGGGGGTGTTCACCACGCTCTCGGCCGGTGAACGGTTCTCGCTTCCGGCCTGGTCGCTGATGTCGACCCGCAACCTGCGAAGCTGGGTCGCGCCGCCCGGCGTGCGCTCGGTGCTGATCGCTGCGGATCGCGGCAAGGATGGTGAGGCTTCGGCTGAGCACTTGCGCGCCAAACTGGTCCGGGCCGGCCTGAAGGCCTGGGTCGAGCTGCCGCCCGGCGACCTTGGCGATTGGAACGAGGCGGCATTCGACCCAAGTCGCGACGTCGCCCTAACGGGTTGGTTGGGCCGCTCGTGAAGGCTGATCGACGATTTAGGCAGTGCTGATAGTTGAAGGTGGCACTGATTCAGAAGCGCATCGAGACATTGTCCCATGCTGCTGGGTCAAGCAAAGAAGGCAGGCGCGTTCCAGCGGCCGATCGTGTTGCTGGCTAGGCGTGATCGTGGAGTTCCGCAGGATCGCCCGGTTCAGAAGGTGCAGATCAGTGAGGGCGGCAGCAGCTTGAACCGGCACTTGATCTTGACGCTCGTCGCACTGGGCGCGCGCTGCTGCGCGGACGGCAGACCGACGGAGGGCGCGGGGCAACCGGCTCTGACGAAGATGGCCTGGATGTCGGTGGTGTTCCCCTGACCGGCGAGGGTCTCGATCGTTGTCTGGTTGGCGCGGAACACGGCAGCGCAGTCGGGCCCGGTCTTACCCGGCGAGACCCGGGCCACCGGCGCCGAGACACCGATCAGGCTCGAAGCCGCGAAGGCCAGGATCACCCCATAAAACTTCAGCATGGCTCTATCCTCTGTCACGACGACGGTGTTCCGACGGCCTGGCTGCGCTCGCAGATTCGCCCGACGATCTTGAACGGTGGGATGACGATGACGGGGTTGTAGGTGTTGAGGCCGGGCGGATAGCCGCCGTAGCTCGTTTGGGTCGCGTACTTCATCTTGTAGCTGCCGGCCGGCACCACCAGGCTGTAAACTTGATTGGCCGCGCCGGACGGGTAGATGACGACGTTCGAACCACCGGAGATCGGCGTGAAGACATGCAGGTTCTTCACCGCCATGGCCGGATAGGTCACGCGCACCGTCTGCGCCGTTCCGCCGTTCACCACGCAGATGACCTGGACGATCGGGTTGTTCGAGGCCTGGGCGGCCACGCCGGAGGGCGGCGCCGCCGAGGCCAGACCGACCAGAATCGCGGCGGCCGGGGCGAGGAACCGTCGTCCCCTGAACGTCCGGTCGCGGTCGGAAATTTGCGTCGCCATGCTCAGACTCCTCAGGGGTGGCTCAAGGAAGGGTCGTGGTGACTGTCCGGCTGTTGTTCGAGGTGACCGGGTCGCCGTTGCCGTTCATCTGGATCTGACCGGTGAAGGTCACCGGCAGGCCCACGTCCCCGGGCGGATAGGTAGTCCGCAGGCGCAGGGGGATCAGCGCGCCCGAGAACGCGCCCGTTGTCACCGTCCTGCTGCAGACAAAGCCGGTCCACGGTCCGCTACAGGACCAGCCGGTCGGGCTGACCAGCATCGGCGACAGGGTCCCGCTGGTCGTCACCGAACCATTGAAGACCAGCACCGAGCCGTTGATCACCGTCGGGCTGCTGGAAACCCAGAAGCTGAACTCCTTCTGGTTTCCCGAGTTGGGCGCCGGCAGCAGATTGCTGTCCAGGCCCAGGTCGAAGTGGGTCGAGCCCATGTTGACGCAGGCGGTCCCGTTCGGCGGAACGGTCAGGGTCACACAGTTGTTGGTCGGCGGGATCGCGCTGCTCACGGTCATGTTCAGCGGGACGAGGAGGTTCCCCATCGCCGGAACGGTGATGTTGGCGATGCTGCAGAGCGCCGGCTGCGCGCCGGTGCAGGTCCAGCCGGGCGGCAGGGGCGAGGCGAGACTGACGCCGCCGCCCAGCGGTCCCGACGGCCCGAAGATCGTGTCGCTCAGGGTCAGCGGCCCGGTGTAGGGCGTCGAAGTGTAGTTGAAGACCCGGATCGAGAACTTGCAGGCGGTGAACGGCGTCGAACCCGTGCAATCCTGATCAACCACCTTCTCGAGGAAGAGCGGCGGCGGCGGCGGTGAGTTGCCCAAAGGCACGCAGACCGGCCCCAGGGCGATCGGCGAGACCAGGCTGACGCAGTTCTGGGTGGGAATGATTGGCGACATGATGTCGACAGTGAAGTCGGCCGAGACGCTGCCGCCGCCGGCGATGGTGACGGGCGCGTTGGTGTTGCAGACCATCGGCTGACTGCCCGAGCAGGTCCAGCCGGCGGGCTGGCCGCCCACCAGGACGGTGTTGCTGGCGCCCTGCGGCTGGATGGTGTCGGTGAACTGCACCGGGCCCGTCCAGGCGCTGCCGCCCGTGTTGGTCACGGTGATGCGGAAGGTGCACCGAATGTCATTGCCGTTGCCGTTCTGGAAACAGTCGTCGAGCACGGTCTTGTTGATCTGAAGGCTCGGCGGTTGCACCGGATCGCGGACCACCACGGGCACGCAGTCGGTGTTGTTCGCCGCGGCGATGTCGACGATGAACCAGCCGCCGCCGAGACTGGCCACGGCACAATTCTGCGTCATGCCGGTCTTGCCGACCGTGGCGCTCACCGTGATCGGCGGCAGGAGCGCGCCCGACGGGATAATGCCGCCGCCGATGTAGGTGCAGCTGATCGCCAGACCCGTGGCCGTGCAGTTCCAGTTCGGGCCGCCGCTGACCGTCACCGGCGGGTTAAAGATCCCCGGCAGGGTGTCGGTGACCGTGATCACGGGCGTGTAGACCGTCACATAGGGCGGCGGCGTATAGGTGGTGAGGTCCAGCGGCGTGGTGGACGCGTTGGTCACCGTCAGGGTGTAGGTCCCCGTCTGGCCGACGGTCAGGGCCGAGGGTCCGGTCTTGTCGATGCCGATGTTGAAATAGCTGTTGCCGCCGCTAACCTCGGTCGGTTCGCAGTCGCGGTTGTTGGCCATGTTGATCTCGCGCCACGCCCCGGTCTTGCCGGCGACCGCGACGGAGGCGCAATTCTGGTAGCGCGGTTCCTTCTTGCCGTTGAACCCGACGGTCATGTCGAACTGGATGAAGGCCCCGGGGTTGAGCGCGGCGGTCAGGACATAGGTGCAGGTAATGGTCGCCGGTCCCGCGGTCCCCGCCCCTGGCGTACAGCTCCAGGCGTTGGGCATCGAGATCAGCACCATCCCCGCTGGCATGGTCTCGGTCAGCGTGACCGTGTGTCCGGCCGGCACGGCGGCGTCGCCGATGTTGGAGATCTTGAACCGATAGACGCCGGTCCCCGCCGGCCATGACCAGGGTTGCTCAAGGGCCGTCTTGGAGATGTCGATGTCCGGCTTGCCGCCCGTCGGCCGCGAAACCTCGCCGTCCACGCAGCCGCGGTTGTCGCGCGGATTGCGATCAGTTTCTCTATCGAAGCCTATTTCGGCGCAATTGGTGAACTTGCCCGGTTCGCCGGGCATGGCCTGGATCTGGATCGGCGGCAGCGGCCCCGTTCCGACGGATGGGCCGGTGTAGCCGCAGATGACGGTCCATGGGCCACCGCCGGCGACGGAGCAGTTCCAGTTCGTTCCGCTGGCGGTTATGTTGGGCTGGAAGTTCGCCGGCAGGGTGTCGGTGACCTGGACGCCGCTGGCGGCGGACACCGCGGAAGGGCCGTTGTTGAACGGATTGAGGGTGAAGGTCGCCGGCTGACCCGTCCCCGGCGAGGGCGTGTAGGTCTTGCGGATGCCGACGTCGTAGCCCTTGCCGCCTTCCGTCACGCGGCCTTCGGCGCAGTCCCTGTTGTCGCGCGGATTGCCGTCCTCGGCCTTGCGGAAGTCCGCCTCGGCGCAGTTGAGATAGGGTCCGCCCTTCTCGACCTTGCCGGTGATGGTGATGACCGGGAACTGCAGGGTGGCGTTCACCGGGGCGCCGACATAGGTGCAGGTCACCTGGGTGGGCTGTGAACCGGCGAGGATGCAGTTCCAGCCGACACCGGTGGCCGCGACGTTGGTGAAGTTGGCCGGCACGGAGTCGGTCACCGTCAGGCCGATGGTCCCGCCCACGGGTGAGGGCCCCTGATTGGTGACCTGGATCGTGAAGGTGGCGATCTGGCCGAGGACGACGGTCGCGGGACCGTCCTTGCGGATCCGCACGTCGTAACGGCCGCCTTGGGGCCTTTCGACCCGTCCGGTGACGCAATCGTTGTCGTTGCCCGGGCGCATGTCCTGGACCTTGGAGATCCGGACCCGGGCGCACTGTTCGTAGCCCTCGCGGTTGCCTGCCACCGCGGTCATGGTGATCGGCGGAAACGGCGCGCCGGCGAGGATGGTCCCGCCAACCCAGTTGCAGATCAGGCTTCCGCCGACCTGGCCGCAGGACCAGCCGGAGCCGAAGCCGGTCATCGGACCGCTGAAGCCGTTGGGCAAGGGATCAATGACCTGGATGCCCATCCCGCTGTTGACGGCGGCGTTGCCGCTGTTGGTCACATCCAGCACGAAGGTCGCGGTCTGGCCCGCGACGACGGGGCCGGTGGCGCGCTTGTTGATCGACAGATCAATGACCTTGTGAGGGCCGGGTCCGGGAAACGGATCAATCGGGCCCTTGGGAAGCTGACCCAGCGCAGGGCCGGCGAGGCAGAGCAACAGTGCGCCAAGCGCCGTGGCCAGATGCAGCTTCATGATACTTCCCCCAAACCCGATCTATTCCGCCTTGAGAAGGTCGCCGCGTTGCGGTGATTGCCCCTCGACGATCCGGGCGATCGAGACCTTTTCCCGGACCGTTTCCACCTGAACCGATCCAAGGCGCTGGATGTCGACATCCAGCACCTCGCCGGTGCCAGGGTCAGTGAGCGTCTCGCCGCGGCGATAGACGCCAAATGTCATGCCGGCGGTGACGTTCTGGTCGGCGCCGGCGTTGAGGATTACAGTGTCGCTGCGCACATCGACCACCAGCCCCGTCCAGGGTGATCGCTGGGTGTCCAGGACGATCTTGGCCAGCGCCTTGCGCATGGCGTCCTCAGCCGCCTTGCCCATCGCAGTGCCCTTGAGCCGGGTCAGGCCAAGCGTCGCGCCGTTGTTGAGGTCAACCAGGCCGGCGTCCATTTCGGTGGTCTTGGCGACGCCATCGCCGCTGGTGGTAGCGACCACCTGGCCCGTCGTGGTGTCGATCAGCCGCAGGGACACAGTCACCGTGGTCTTGCGGCCCTGCATGCCGGCGCCCAGGCCCAGGGCCGAGCCGCCGGGTATGCCGCCCATGCGTACGCCTCCGCCGCCGGCGTTGGGGTTGTAGGCGGTCACCGCGCCGCGGATCAGATAGCTGGCGCCGATCAACTTGCCCGATCCGGCGGCGGTTTCGCTGGTCGTCGAACCGCTCTGCCCCAGCTGCTGTTCGGATTGAATGCCGGCGAGCGCGCTGCGCTCAACTACCACGAAGCGACCGTCCGCCACCAGCAGATCGGTCAGCAGCGCTGAAAGTCCGTCTCCGGCCACGAGGCCGCCGAACACCTCCGCCCCGCCGAAGCTCTCTACGGCGATGGTCCTCTTCAGACCAACGGGCGCGCTCGCCACCGGGGGAGCGGGCGCCGCCTGGGCGGGGAGGCATGTCAGCGCGACGACCATAGCCAACGCTACTGAAGCGGACACCTTCATCTTTATTGCACTCCCTGAAACAACCCCGGACGATCACGTTATCAGATAACAGGGTTTAGCCACCCCCTGATCGTGGCGGCGGCGCCGCCGGCAGACCGTTAGGAGAATGCCGCCGCTTTGGTCCGGTACGCGAGGCTGTCCGGCGCCAGGATCGCGGCCCGGCGGAACGCCTCGCCCGCCTCGGCGCGGCGCCCCAGACGGGCGCAGGCCGCGCCCATCAAGTCATGCGCCCATTCGCCGAAGATGCGCTTGTCATAGGCCACCAGGGGATCCTCGAACGTCTCCCCGTCGATGGCGATTAGGGGATCCAGAAGATCTGGAATCGGCGCGGCTTCGCCGGCGGCGAACAGGGCATTGGCCAGCATGAGCCGCAGGGCATGGTGTTCAGGGTGGGCGCTCAGGCCGCGACGCGCCAGGGCGACGGCCCGGAGAGGGTTCGCGTGCAGATGCAGGGTCACCAGCCATTGCCAGGCCAGGGCCGCGTCGCTGTTCTGCTTTTCATCCGGCAGCGCCGCGGCGGCCCTGAGAGCCGTCCAGCAGGCGCGTACGGCTTCCGGCCGTCGCCCCAGCCCGGCGAGCGCCTGAGCCATGTCGATCCACAGGAAGACCCGTTCCGGCGTCACCCTGACGGCCGCTTCCAGCAGGGGCAGATTGCGATGATGCTTGGGGGTCAGGTCGCCCTCATACCCCACGTGGTTCAGGCGAATGTCCGCCCAGCCGATCGACAGCCCGTCAAACCGGGCCACGCTCTCCAGATCGGGGTGCACGGTCTCGTGGATCACGCCGCGGAACCGGATCCTGTCGTCCCGGCGGAACAGCCGTATCTCGCGATAGGGCGTGTAGTTGACCTGCGGCTGAAACAGCACCCGAAACGCCACGGCCTCGGGATCACCAATTGCCGCTCTCAAGGCGCCCCGAGATGGAACCGCCAGCCGCTCGTCGGCATCGATGTAGAGGATCCAGTCCCCGGTGGCGTGGTCGAGCGCGCAGTTGCGCGCCGCGCTGAAATCGTCAGTCCAGGGCCGCTCGATGAGCCGGGCCCCGTAGCGCGCCGCGATCTCCCGGGTCTGATCGACGGAGCCGGTGTCGACGATGACGATCTCATCAACTTCATCGACGATCGATCGCAGACAATCGTCGAGGAACGCCTCTTCGTTGCGAACGATCATCGCGGCGCTGACACGGCCAGGCGCGACGTCTTCCCTTGAGGCGTCCATCAACCGGCAACCCTCCGGTCGGCGCATCGACGCAACAGCGCTACTTGGGTTTGGGGGTGGCCGTCTTGGCGGGGGAGCCCAGGGAGCCGTTCGGCGTCCTGGCCATCGCACCCGCGCCAACTGACGAGTTCATGGTGCCGCCCCAGATCTTCTCCCCGGCGCTTGCCACGCCGCCAAGGGCGAAAGACGCCACCACGGGGACGGTCCAGGCGGACATCAGCAGGAGGCGGCGATTCACACCCTTGGTCTCGTCATCAACCGGCATGCCACACCTCCGATGACCCAAGCTGGTCATCAATACCCGCTAATCCTTGGAGTAAGCGTTCGGCATCGTCAAGGCGGCCAACCGACAATCGCCAACAGTCGGCCGAAGACATCAGAGCATTGAACGCCGCCAGAGACCGCGCGCGCCCTTCGGCAGGCAAAAGCAGATCTTTGAAGATCTCTTCCATTGCAATTGTTCGGTCGAGCGATCGCAGTCGGGATCTTCCACCATGATTGCCTTCCAGCAGGATCACGTGAAGAAGCGGTCGCGATCCGATCGTCCAGGGTCGCCCGAACGCCGACGGCGCGATCGCGTAGGTCGGCTGGTCGAACCAGCCCGGTATGCGCGGTGAGTCCCGCACGATGTCCGCGGCGCGCGGCGACAGGCAGCTCAGGGCGCCGGGGCGAACCCGCAGGCCATTGGGAAACGGCCGCGCGCCCCGCCCCTCGACGATCACCTGATCGTCGCCGGTCACCGGCCAGCCCCGGTCGGCGAGATGAAGCAGCAGCGTGGACACGCCGGCCCCGCCCTCGCCGACAAACAGGATGTGGCCGGCGTCTGTCGTCACCGTCCCGGCGCGAAGAAACAGGCCGCCCGGGCATTCGGCCCGCACCATCTCGAACCGCAGACGGTAGAGTTCGTCCAGGATGACCACCGCCGAGCCCTCCACGGCCGCGCCATTCGACCTCTCAAGCCTGAGAAATCCGTGGACCGCCTCGATGTGCAAATCCAGCCGCTCGCGAGCGGGCCCTTCGATCTCTGCGTTGCATCCGATAAAGGCCAGCTGGTCCGCGGCGCCCTGGTCCGGACAGTGGACGTGAACGTCCCGCCTGAAGGTGCGGAACATGACGCTCAGCACCGGCTGATCAGGCCTTCCGTCGCCAGCTGCTCAATGCACAGCCTGACCTCGTCGTGAGGCGGCTCGAGCAGGGAAAACGCATCCTGCAGATAGGCGGCGATCGCCGCGACGGATTGGGTTTCACGGCAGAGATCATAGACCAGGGAGGCCGTGGGATTGAGGTAGTGAACCCGCTCGCGTTCCGGCTGGTAGACGACCACCCCGTCCGACGTCTGGCTGATTTCGCTTCCGGATGTCTGCTCGAAGGTCGCGGTCAGCTCAACGGTCATGATCGCGATCCAATGGTCGGGTATGACGGGGCAGATTATAGCAGGCCCGTCGGGTCACAAGAGCGCGCGAAACGCCGTCGCCAGACGGGCCACGACGGCCGGTCGATCGAAATGTCGCCCGACCCAGGCCCTGGCCGCCAGTGAACGGCGCGCCCGTTCGACCGGCCGCGACAGGGCCTCATCGATCGCGGCGGCGAAGCGCCGGGGCGTGTCGGCGAGCCAGAGATGCTGGCCGTTCTTCAAACCAAGCCCCTCCGCGCCGAGGCTGGTGGAGACAATCGGAACCCCATGAGCGGTCGCTTCCAGAAGCTTGATGCGAGTGCCTGCGCCCACCCGGATGGGGGCAATACAAAGCGTCGCCTCCGCGTAGTGGCGGTGCAGATCCGGAGCCCAGCCGACGATCTCGACGCCGGCTTGCCGACCGAGCCGGCGGAGCCGGTCCGTGGGATTGGACCCCACCACCCGTACACGAAGTCCGGCCGCAGCGCGGAGCCTTGGCCAGATGGCTCCGAGAAACCAGGCGACGGCGTCCTCATTGGGTTCATAGCCCATGGAGCCGACGAACATCAGCGTCCGGCCGTCATCGCGCCGGAGGAAACGCCTGCCCATTGCGATCGAATTGGGCACGACCTTCAGACCGGGCCTCGGCGGCGTTGGGCGCAGACGGGCCGCGTCCGCAGGCGACGAGACCCACACCCGGTCGAACCGCGGAATGCTGCTGCGGGTCAGGCGGCCAAAGGCTTGCGCCTCCAGTCTGCCCCAGTCGCCGGCCCGCGCCGGTCCCCGCCGGTCGGCGAGAGCGGCGAGCCCGGAAAAGACGCGTTCGTCGTCCTCATCCAGATCGAGGGTCAGGACGGGTTCGTGCCCGCCGCCCGCCCGACGGCCAAGCGCCAGGGCCAGGGCCGCGCAATAGCTCCGCGACGCGTGGATCAGGTCGTAGTCCCGGCCCGCCACGATTTCGCGGCAGCGCAACGCCGCGGTGGTCGAGAGCCGCGCCGCCAGGCTGGGCAGGCCAAGGCGGGCGAACGCCAAGGCCCGGGCTTCGGGATCGTCGACCTGCATGACCAGCGCCAGATGCGTATCGAGCATGTCTCGCGGTTCGAGGACATCGACCCGCGCGCCGAGGCTCTCGGCCCATCGCCGCCCCTCGGGCGTAACGGTTCCAGCGACGGGCGCGACAATCAGGTCAACGTCGAAACCCCTCGTGAGCGCCTCCACAAATTGCCCCAACCGCATGGCCAGGCCATTGCCCCGATTTGAGGGCATGGCGGGCGCGAGCATCAGGGCTCTGGGCCGTGTGCTCGTCATTGCCCGTCGGCGTCAGCGGGGCTGTACCCCGCGCCGAGCACCCTGATCGCCACGGACTTGTCGACAGGCTGGATGCGTTGCGCGGCGAACGTCCGGAGCACCTCCTCGACCACCTCCCGCAGGTCCACCGACCGGGCCGCCATGGCCTTCAGCGCTTGCTGCAAACCGGGCTCGGCGTGCAGCAGGATTCTCAGGACCGATATCAGCTGGCTACGCGACCGGGGGGTCGCCCGGGCCCGGTAGCCACTGGCGTCGACCACCGCCGCGAGCAGGCCGCCGACGCCGTCATCGGCCTGGGTTGGCTCGCGACCGGCGCGATCCTCATCCACCCGCGCCTCATTCTCGGGACTGGTGACACGTTCGCCCCGCCAGGCGCCGGGCTGGCTCGACGACAGGCGATAGGTGACCTGATCACCGTCATGGAGGATGAGCTCGAAGCCCCGGCCGGTCTCGATGACATACCAGTTCTGCCGATCCACGCTCTGACCCCGCCCGATCTGGTGACCCTCCAGGAGGTCCAGCTCCGTTTCGTGGTCCGCTAGGAGGATCAGGCGTAGGCCCGAGGTCCGCTCCAGCCGCCCCTCCTCCTCCCGCGCCGCCAGGCTGCGGTCGGGCGGGAAGAACAGCCGGCCGTTCCATGCCGCGCGAAGGTCCTCGAGGAAGCGTAGGCAGGCCTTCATGTGGACGAACCCGTCCAGCTGATACTGAGTGGCGTGGTAGCTCCACTTGCTGTTCGTCCGGTGCTGGAACAACGGCGCGCCGTCGAAGTCGCGCTGGACCAGGACCCGATGGTCGGTGAAGGGCAGATGGGGCACGACCTCGACCGCCGCGTCAGCTAGCCGCCAGGCGACCAGAAAGGTGTCCTTGTCGCCGTACAGCATCGCATAGACGGCGCTGGCCCGCTCATTTAGCAGCAGGGCCATCTGCAGAGCCGCCCAGTGCCGGCGCTTGTCGACGAGAAACTGGCCGCTCTCCCAGGAGCGACAGGCCTCGCCGGCCAGACCGACCCAGTCCCAGATGGGATTGTCAGCCCGCAGGTCGATGATGTCCGGCCAGAAAACCGCGCCAGCCCGCCGGTATTGCGGGCTGTCGAACAGAAATTCCGGGTCCCGCACCGGGGTCTGGTCGGCGTCTAGGAACAAGACCTCGGCAAAGCGGCAGTTGGCGGCGGCGTAGGCCTTCAACTGCCAGCCATCGCGAATGTCCGCCGGAAAATGCTCCAGCACCGACGTGGCGTCGACCAGTTCCACGTCATACCGCAGCAACAGCGCCCGCATCACCGGAGAGAGCTCCTCGCCGCCGAAATGCCAGAGCTGGATGGGCAGGCGGCAGGCCAGAGTCTCTCGCAGGATCCGGATCAAGACATAGGCGCTGGTGAACAGTCGAGCGCCGCCGGCGCAGGTGACGATCCCCCTCCCCGCCACGCCGGTTTCCGGGAAGGCCCCGGTGGATCGGCGCCTCATCTCCGAGAGAAGATCATTCGGCATGGATCACGGAGTCCGGTTCAATCGCTGGATTTCAGTGTTGGCCCGGCGGCGTCACGTGGGCAAGGCGCAAGGACGGGGACTCGACGGCGACGAAATGCCCGATACCGTCACAGCGGCGGCGCCGGCAGCGAAATCGCGAGGCAAGGCAGCGAGGCGACACCATGGGCATCGACCCGACCATCCTGATCTTGACGCCGATGAAGGACGCGGGGCGACATCTCGACGGCTACTTCGCCGGCCTGCAGCGACTGAACTATCCGAGACCGCGCATCGCCTTGGGATTTCTTGAGGGCGACAGCGCCGACGACACGGCCGATCAGGTCGAGCGCAGACTGGCGGACCTGCGCCGGACGTTCGCCGGGGCCGACCTGTGGCGCAAGCATTTCGGCCTGCAGATGCCGCCCGGAACACCCCGCTGGGAATACGCCTACCAACTGCCACGGCGAAAGACGCTCGCCCGCGCGCGCAACCATCTCCTGTTCCACGCCCTGCAGGACCAGGACTGGGTGCTCTGGCTCGACGTCGATGTGGTCGACTATCCGGCCGACCTGATCCAGCGCCTGCTCGGGGCCGAACGCGACATCGTCCACCCCCACTGCGTGCGCGAGCCTGGCGGCGAGACCTACGACCTGAACGCCTGGCGGGCGCACGGGTCTCTCGGAATGAGCGACCTGCGCGGCGGGCCTGACCTTGTGAGACTGGACGCAGTCGGCGGCACGGCGCTGCTGGTCCGGGCCGATGTCCATCGCGACGGATTGATCTTCCCGCCGTTTGCCTACGGCGGCGGCAACCCTGCCATCCGCTCCCCCCACCCGCTGGGACCTGGCGTACGCGGAGAAATCGAGACCGAGGGCCTAGGGATCATGGCGATCGACATGGGCTATCAATGCTGGGGAATGCCGAATCTCGAGGTCGTGCACGCGCGCGACTGACGCGCGGAGGCCGTCAGAGCGCCGTCAAGATGACGGCCGATCACGCGGCGTTTTCGCTCTCCGTGCGATCGCTCGGAAACGGAGCTGGCGTAATCGCTCTGCGCGCGACCGCAAAACCGGGCTGGCATTGCTCGCCAAGGCGAAGAAGTTTTGAAGTGGTTTGAAGTCAGCTAGCGCCACCGGCCCCCTCAACCGCGCGGCCAGCGGCGTCAATTAGTCTGAAATTGTCGCGAAAAGCGCTGAAGAGGCGCTCGACCTTGTCGATGCGGAAGCGGACATTGATGGCTACTGCGCTGAGCGTCCATTTTCCGCCGCCGAGCCAACGTCCGCTCGTGGCGCCCTTCGGATGCGAACGATTGCGCGGCCCCAATACCGCTCCCCACTCAAATTGGTCCTCCGGCTCCGTCGGTGCGATTCAGACGCTGGCGCCGCTTGGGACAGCGCCCTGTCGGCCCAGACGTGTGGCTGTGAACCGTCTGCTGAAAGGAGAGAGGGAGGGCTGGAGGGGGTGCGCCAAGGGGCAGGATGACCCTCGCCTCTGACGCCGGAGATAATCCCCATGACCCCCGCTGCTGAAACCCCCGCTGGCGTTCCCAACACCCAGTTCGTGCCCCTGTGCGATCTTGAGATCGCGCCGGAGAACCTTCGCGCCAAGGAGCCGGCCGACGACGAGATCGATCGGTTGGCCGAAACCATCTTCAAGGCTGACGTTGTCGTGCCCCTGTGCGTGCGACCTGGCGCCAGGAAGGAGCGGCCCTTCATGGTGCTGGACGGCCGCCGCCGGCTGCTCGCGCTCCGCAAGCTCCTGGACACCGGCCGGATTGCGCAGGACTGGCCGGTGAAGTGCGAGGTGTTCTCCACCCGCGAAAGTCAGGCCGCGGCGACCATCCTCACGGCCGCTGAGCGCACGCCCGTTCACATCGCCGATGTGATCGTCGCTATCGGCAAGCTGCGCAAGTCGAAGATGGATACCGCCGCCATCGCCGGCGCGCTCGGCTATGATGAGCTGGAGATCAAGCGTCTTTCGGCCCTGGCAGGTCTGCACGCCAAGGCGTTGAAGGCCCTGCGTCTGGGCAAGATCACCCTGAAACAGGCCCGTCAGCTGGCCCGGATCACCGATGCCGACGAGCAGGCCGACATCGCCCAGACCGCCCTCGATGGCTATCTGCAGGACTACCAGCTTGCCGCCCGCGTCGAGCGGAGCCGCACCGACGTCAACGATCCGCGCTTCGCCCTGGTGGGGCCGCAGCGCTACGCGGCCATCGGCGGGCGGGTCGAATCCGACCTGTTCGGCGAGCTTCCCGACGTTCTGTTGGACCCCGATACGCTGACCGAGCTGTGGCGCCAGCGCACGGAGCCGTTGGTGACCGCGCTGCAGGCCGAAGGCCTGCTCGTGTTCATCGGCCAGAGCCGCGGCTACCGCGCGCCCGACGGCTTCTTCAACCTGCCCTACGTCCACGTCGCGGGGATGAGCGAGACCGCCCGAGCGGCCTACAAGGAAGCCCAGCAGGTTGTCAGGGAGGCGCATGAGGCCTTGGCCGGCGCTGATCTGGCGGCCGACGAGGTCGAGGGCCTGTTGGCTCTTCTGCAGGCCGACCGGCAGCTCGCCGCCGCCTCGCTCGAAGGCGGCACGATCGGGGCGGTGATCCTGTCTCCGGACGCCGAGGTCGGCGTCGTCGCCAGCTTCTTCTCCAATCCGGTGATCGCCCAGGACGACGCCGATGAGGAGGCGGAGACCGGCGAAGGCGGGCGTCTTGACGGGCGCTATGGGCGCAGCCAGCCGGATGTTGAGTTTCCCAAGGCCGACGTCGATGTGGAAGGCGCCAGTCACGTCTTCCACGAGACTCGCACCGATGTCGCCACGCGCGGCCTGATCCGCGACCTGGCCGATAACCCCAGCGTCGCGCTGACCGCCCTCCTGGCCCAGCTCTTCAAGCATCTGGCGCTGCACGGCGGGGCTTCGGCCGAGGCGTCGGCGGTGACGGTCTCGGCGAGCGGCTATCGCCGTGGCCAAACCCCGGCCATTCCGGCGCTCGACGGTGAGGTGCGGGCCAGACTTGAGGCGCGTCGCGAGGCCTACAAGACCTCCGGCCTTCGGCCGATCGCCTGGATCGAGGGCCTGGCGCACGGGGAGAAGATGGCGCTGCTGGCCGAGCTGGTGGCCATCTCGCTCGATGTCCGCGAGGCGCGCACCAGCTCGATCCGTCACGCCGCCCGCGCCGAAGCGGCCGAGATCGCCGAACTTTGCGGGTCCGATATCGCCAGCCACTGGACGCCTGACGCCGGCTATCTGGCGGTTCACTCCAAGAAGCAGCTGATGGCGTTGCTTGAGGAGATGGATGCTTCGGACGATCGGGCGCGGACCCTGAAGAAGGACGAGCTGGTCTGCTTCGTGGCCCAGGCCGCCGCGGAACGGCAATGGGCGCCCTCGGCCTTGTCTTGGGAGAGCCACGCTTCCCTGGAGGACGAGGTCGAGGAGCCGGCGGCTGACGAAGAGCCTTCCGAAGCGCCGGAAACGGCCCAGTCCTCGGAGGGACAACTGGCGGCCTGATCGGCTGACTATCGGCCCTGAACAGAGAGCCCCGTCGGCGCCAGCCGGCGGGGCTTTTCGCTGTCTGGGCCCGGAAAGGATGGAGGGAGGGAGGCGTCAGGTGAGCCTGACGGGACGGGAGGGAGGAGCCCTCCGCCGCAGGTGATCTGGACGCTTCTCATGAACGCCTTCCTTCCGCTCTTCGCCCAGGCGCAGGTTTCTGGTTCCGCCTCTGACAAGGCCGCCAACATTCTGGCCGCCGCGCGGGCCATGGTTCCCCATCTCAACCGCTCGCGTGCGCTCGACCGAAAGCTGGTGGCGGGGGTGATGACCATGTCCTTCGGCGGCTCGGACGCCGACGGCGCCTGGTGCTGGCGCGATGCCTACGACGCCATGGAAGCCGCCGTGGTGTTGCAGCTGCGCCGCCTGGCGCCTCAGATCAGCCGGCTCGAGGACGCGCCCGCCGAGATCGTCGCCCTGCTGGCCAGCGTCACCGAGCTGACCCTGACCCACACGCGGCGCAGCGAAGAGCAGGTGGCGCTCGATCAGTTCTCCACGCCGCCGGAGCTTAGCGCCCTGGCCGTGGCCGCCGCCCAGATCCGCCCCGGCGACCGGGTGCTTGAGCCTTCGGCCGGCACGGGCCTTCTCGCCATCGTCGCCGAGGCGTGCGGCGCGGTGCTCGACCTCAACGAACTGGCCCCCGGTCGGGCCGAGATTCTGGACGGGCTGTTTCCGGGAGCCTCGCGCACCCGCCATGACGCGGTCCTGCTGAAGGACATCCTGCCCGGTTCCGGCAGCTTCCACGCCGTCATCGCCAACCCGCCGTTTCAGCAGCTGGAGGGCCATCTGCACGCCGCGCTCGATTGCCTGGCCGAAGGCGGCAGGCTCTCGGCGATCGTGCCGACCCGGCTCTTCGAGGACGGCGGCGCGATGCAGGCCCTCGGCCGCCGTGGGCACCTCATCGCGATGCTGGTGTTCCCGCAACGGGCCTACGCCAAGCACGGAACCTCGGTCGAGACCGGGCTTCTGGTGATCGACCGCGCCGAGGGGAGCGTCCCCTCCCCCTGCCCGGTTCAGGCTTGCGAGACCCTGGCCGACGCCGCCCGTCTGGCGGCGGGCGTCGCTGCTCGCCCCACGGCTCAGCCTCGCCAGTTCCGAGCCGTCTCCAACGTCGCCTTCTTGACGCCTCGGGCCCGGGCGCTGGCGACACCTTCGTCACGGCTGGGGTTCCTGTCCACCACGGCGCCGGTCGCCTATGCGGTGAAGGACTGGTCCGGCGAAGGCCACGATGTCGGCCTCTACCAGGCCTACGCGCTCGGGCGGGTCGATCTGGCGCAGGCGCGACCACACCCCTCCCCGCTCGTGGAATCCGGGCCGATGGCCTCGGTCTCTCCGCCCGCCCCGAGCTACCGTCCGGTGTTACCGGCTGGGATTGTCGAGCAGGGCCTGGTCTCCGACGCCCAGATGGAGACCATCATCTATGCTGGCGAAGCTCATGCCAGCAGCCTGCCGGGCGCGTGGGTGCTGGGAGAGGCTGCCCACCTGGTCCACCTGGTGGCCGAGGGCACCCAGGGCGCGGTGCAGTTTCGGCGCGGCTTCTTCCTCGGTGACGGCACCGGCTGCGGCAAGGGCCGTCAGATCGCCGGGGTCATCGCCGACAACATGGCCCAGGGCCGGGTTCGGGCCGTGTGGTTCTCGCGGAACGACGCCCTGCTTGAGGACGCCCGGCGCGATTGGAACGCCATCGGCGGGGCGGGCTCGGACATCACCCCGCAGAGCGCCTGGAAGCAGGCCGACGCCATTCGCCTGGATCGCGGCATCCTCTTCACCACCTACGCGACCTTGCGTCAGCCGGCCCGGGGAGATCGCCCATCCCGGCTCGATCAGATCGTCAGCTGGCTGGGCGCTGACTTCGACGGTGTGATCGTCTTCGACGAGGCGCACGCGATGGCCAACGCCGCCGGCGGCGGCAAGGGCTCGCGCGGGCCGAAGAAGGCCTCGCAGCAGGGCATGGCTGGTCTGGCGTTGCAGAACCGTCTACCCGGCGCCCGGATCCTCTACGTCTCGGCGACCGGCGCGACGACGCCGGAGAACCTCGCCTATGCCGCGCGGCTTGGGCTCTGGGGCGGGCCGGAGGCGCCGTTCAACACCCGCGACGCCTTCATGGATGCCGTCGACAAGGGCGGCGTGGCGGTGATGGAGCTGATCGCGCGCGAACTGAAGGCGCTCGGGCTCTACATCGCCCGCTCCCTTTCCTTCGACGGCGTCGAATACGAGGCGCTGCGGCACCCCCTCGCCGCTCAAGACATCGAGATATGGAACGCCTGGGCCGATGCCTACCAGCTGATCCATCAGAATCTGCGGGCGGCCCTGGAGGCGGTTGGCCTCACCGAGGATGGCAAGGCGACCAATGGCCAGGCGGCTTCAGCGGTGCTTTCGGCCTTCGAGGGCGCGAAGCTGCGGTTCTTCGGGCACCTGCTGGCGGGCCTCAAGGCCCCGACCCTGATTGCGGCGATCAGGACCGATCTGGCGCAGGGCCGCTCTTCCGTGGTGCAGATCGTCTCGACCAACGAGGCGGTGATGGAGCGCCGGCTGGCCGAGATTCCGCCGGAGGAGTGGAACAACCTGACCATCGACATGACGCCGAAGGACCAGGTCCTCGACTATCTGATGGGGGCCTTTCCGGTCACTGCCATGCAGGCGATCGAGGACGAGGAGGGCAATGTCACCATGATCCCGGTCATGGTCGATGGTGTGCCGGTCGCCAGCCAGGAGGCGCTGCGGCTGCGCGAAGAACTCGTCACCCACCTCGCGTGCCTTCCGGCCGTTTGCGGCGTGCTGGACGCGGTCCTCGACACGCTGGGGACCGACGCCGTGGCGGAGATCACCGGCCGGGCGCGCCGGGTTGTGCTGCGCGGCGGCAGGCGCGTCGTCGAGCGTCGCGGCGCCTCGGCGGCGAAGGCCGAGACCGACGCCTTCATGTCCGGCAAGAAGCGGGTGCTGGTGTTCTCCGACGCGGGCGGCACCGGGCGCAGCTACCACGCTGACCTGGGCGCGGCGAACCAGCAGCGGCGGGCCCACTACCTGGTCGAGCCCGGCTGGCGCGCCGACGGCGCCATCCAGGGCCTTGGTCGCTCGCACCGGACCAACCAGGCCCATGCGCCGCTGTTCCGGCCGGTGACGACCGACATCCACGGCGAGAAGCGGTTCCTCAGCACCATCGCGCGGCGGCTCGACAGTCTGGGCGCCCTGACCCGCGGTGAGCGCCGATCGGCGGGCAACGGGCTGTTTCGGCCAGAGGACAACCTGGAAAGTCCGTGGGCGCACCGTGCTCTGCAGGCCTTCTTCGTGGCCCTGCACTTCGGGTCGGTCGAAGCCATGAGCCGCGAGACGTTCGAGACCAGGACCGGGCTGAAGCTGCTGGATGCCGACGGCAATCTCAAGAAGTCCGACGACATGCCGGCGATGAACACCTTCCTCAATCGCCTGCTGGCGCTGCGGATCGAGGACCAGAACGGTCTCTTCACCGCCTTCGACGAGATCCTGGCCAGCATCCTCGAACGGGCGTCGGCCTCTGGCGCTCTCGACCGGGGGATGGAGGACATCGTCGCCGACGATCTGGCGATCAAGTCGGAGGAGGTGATCCGCACCGACACCCTGACCGGCGCGCAGACCAAGATCATGACCTTTGAGGTCCGCACGCGGCGGGTGCTGACCGGCGCCGGCGAGGCGCTGCGCGGGTTGAACCCCGAGACTCTGGAGTATGTGGTCAACGCCCGCTCGGGGCGGGCCGGCCTGGTGGTGAAGGGCCTGACCACGACCGACGACGACGACCGCCTGGTGCCGGCGGTACGGATCATCCGGCCCGAGAAGCGCGGCGTCTCGCCCCTCAAAGTCTATGAGGAATCGGCTTGGGAGATCGTGCCTGAACCGATCTGGCAGGCCGCCTGGGACGCCGAGATCGCCGCGGCCGATCCCTGGATCACGCGCGAGCTGGTGCTGGTGACCGGCCTCCTCCTGCCGGTCTGGGAGAGCCTGCCGGCCAAGCAGGCGTCGGTGCGGCGCCTCAAGGCGCCGGACGGTCGCCGCTGGCTGGGCCGGGTGCTCGACGCCGGGCAGGTCCCGGGCCTGAAGATCGCGCTGGGCCTGAGCGACGTGGCCAGCGTGGTCGGTGAAGACTCGAACGCCGCCCATCTGGTCCTGACTGAAAACACCTCGATCATGCTGACCGGCGGGTTTTGGCTGAGACGCGCCAAGGTGATGGATCGTCATCGGATCGAGGTGGTGGGGGCCGCCGCAGACCGCTCGGCCTTCACGCTGCTTGGCTGTTTCGTCGAGATCATCAACTACACGCCTCGCGTCTTCGTGCCGGTGGAGAAACCGCAGGTGTTGTCGGCGCTGTTGGCGAAGTGGCCGCCGCAGACGCTGCTCCCGGCCGCCGCCTGAGCGACGAGGGCCGTGGGCTTTGGCGCTCACGGCCCTCCAGCGCCTGGCGCCGAGGGCCCCGGCCGGCTGCGCCGGGAAAGGACAAAGGCAGGGACCGAGGGGGGTGAGCGATCCGGGAAGAGGTCCGGCGCCGACGACCCAAGGCTCCCATGTCCAAGCTCTCCCCCATCTTCAGGCGCCCGATCTCTTCGGCGACCTTCCAGGCGTGGGCGAGGTGACGGCGCGCTACGCCGGCCCCTCGCGCGCCGTCACCTCGACCGCATCGCTTCGGGCAAGGGCCGAAGCCGGCGGTCTTGCGGCTCTCAACGACGCAGAGGCGCTCGAACTCCTGCTCTCGCGGTCCATGCCTTGTGGCGCTCCGGCCAACGCCGCGGCGCTGCTGGGTCGTTTCGGCTGTCTGCGAAGGGTTCTGGCGGCTGACTTCGCCGCTCTGTGCATGATCGTCGACGCCGGCGTCGCCCTCGACCTTCAGCTGCTCTACGACGCCGCGCGCCGCCTCGCCGCGTCCGAACTGCCAGGACGCTCGGTCATGTCCTCATGGTCAGCCCTTCTCGGCTACCTGAAGCTGACGATGGCCCACTGCGAGCGCGAGGCGTTCCGGGTGCTCTTCCTCGACAAGAAGAACCAGTTGATCGCCGACGAGATCATGAACCACGGCACCGTCGATCATGCCCTGGTCTATCCCCGGGAGGTTATGCGCCGGGCGTTGGAACTGTCGGCCTCGGCCGTGATCTTGGTGCACAATCATCCATCCGGCGATCAGACACCGTCGGCCGCCGACATCGAGATGACGAGGAAGGTCATCGATGGCGGGAGGACCCTGGGTGTCGCGGTGCATGACCATGTGGTTGTCGGGCGGGCTGACGTCGCCAGCTTCAAGGCGTTGGGGCTGATGTAGCTATCCTGCCGGAGCTGGGCCCGCCGCATCGGGCCGGCCGGCTGTGCCGGGAAAGGACAAAGGCAGGGACCGAAAGGGTTGAGCGATCCGGGAAAGGGCCCGGCGCAAAAACCCCTGAGGACCCCATGACCAATCCCCTTGAGCCGATGATGGCCGATCTCATCGCGCGCATCGAACGCGGTGTTCCGCCCTGGAGGCAGGCGTGGGTCGCCTGCGCCGATCCCAGCCTGCCGCTGCGATCCGATGGCCAGCCCTTCACCGGCAGCAATGCCTGGCTGCTGTCGTTCGCGGGGGCCATGGGCGGCTATGCCTCGCCCTACTGGTTCACCTTCCGTCAGGCGCTTGGCATCGGGGCGCCGGTCATGAAGGGGGCCAAGAGCTCGCCCGCGATCCTCTACAAAACACGAGTTCTCGACGGCGGTGAGGCCGCGTCGCCCGGGGCGTCCGAGGACGATCCGAGGGTGCTGCACTACCTGAAGGCCTACGCGGTTTTTAACGCCGAGCAGCTGACAGATTGCCCCGAGCCCTACCTTCGGGCTCCGAAGATCGATCCCGCCGTTCGGGCCGCGGCGCGCAGCGCGTTGCTGGACGCGATCCCCGCCAAGATCGAACTCGGCGGCGGTGTGGCCTGCTACAACCGCGCCCGCGACGTCATCTGCCTGCCGGCACCGGAGGCGTTCGGCACGGTCGATGACTATCAGGCGACCTTCGCCCACGAGGCCGTCCATTGGACTGGAGCGCCGCACCGGCTGAACCGGGAATTTGGGGCCAGGTTCGGCGACGAGGCCTATGCCTTCGAGGAGCTGGTGGCCGAGATCGGTGCGGCGGCGTTGGGCTTGCGGATCGGCTTGCGTCCTCAGCTTTTGGATGGCCATGCGGCCTATCTGGCCCATTGGGCGGCGATCTTGAAGGAGCGGCCGGCGGCGTTGCTGGAGGCTTCGGGCCATGCGCAGCGTGCGGTCGATCACCTGGTGGCCTTCAGCCGCGCGGATGCGGTCGCCACATCCCTGGCGGCGTGAGGTCGGTCAGCCGTGGAAACCGTTCCCTAACCCGTGGGTTGCTAACTGTCAGAAGTAGCCCTATTTATTCTGACACTCAGGTGACCCATGCAACGATTGACGGAAGAGATTCTCGAACACAGCCGCACTGTGCCGGAGGGCGCGTTGCTGACCGCCAAGGGGTTGTTGCACCTGGGCCAGCGCGCGGCTGTCGACCAGGCTCTGTCGCGGCTCGCGCGGCGGGGTAAACTGCTGCGCGCCGGCCGGGGCCTCTATGTCCGGCCCGTCGAGAGCCGCTTTGGGGCTCGCGCACCCACCACGGAAAAGGTCGTGGCTGGCCTTGCCGAGCTGCGCGGCGAAACCGTCGCGTCGCACGGCGCAGCAGCGGCCAATGCCTTGGGCCTGACCCCGCAAGTGCCCGTGCGCAGCGTCTATCTGACCTCGGGTCCGAGCCGGACGCTGCGGCTGGGCCGCCAATCGGTCGAGATGCGGCACGCTCCGGCCTGGCAACTCGTGCTGGCCGGGCGGCCCGCGGGTGAGATCCTGCGCGCCCTGGCGTGGCTTGGCCCCTCGAAGGCCGAGGGTGCGCTGCTCACCCTGCGGCGCACGCTCCCCACCTCGGACCTTCAGGCGCTGGCCAAGGCCGCGCCTCTGCTTCCGACCTGGCTCGCGCAGCAGGTGAGCCAGTCGTTCGCCCATGTCTGAGGCCTTTCTCAAGCTTTCGGCCGATGAGCGGCGTGAAGCCTTGGCGGTCGCCGCGTCCGCATCCGGGCGGCCGGCGCACCTGCTCGAGAAAGACATCTGGGTCGTCTGGGCGCTCGACGCCCTGCTTTTCCTCGCCGCTTGGCGAGCATCTGGTCTTCAAGGGTGGGACATCGCTCTCGAAGGCCTACGGCGTGATCCGGCGGTTCTCCGAAGACGTCGATCTTACCTATGACATCCGCGCGCTCGCGCCGGACCTGGTGGGAGAGACCGGCGACGCCCTGCCGGCGTCACGCGGCGAAGAGCGGCGCTGGACCAAGGCGGTCGGCCAGCGGCTCCCGCGATGGGTCGAGGATCACGTCCTACCAACCCTCCAGGCCAGACGTACGGTCGAGGGGGCGCCCGCGCGGCTTCGGCTCGAAGGCGAGAAAGTCTTTGTCGAATACGAACCTCTGGCCACCGGCTCGGGCTATGTCGCACCGGCGGTCATGCTGGAGTTTGGCGCCCGGTCCACGGGTGAACCCAGCGCGCTGCACGACGTCGTCTGCGACGCCGCGGGACTTGTCGAAGGCGTGGTCTTTCCGACCGCGCGGCCAATGGTGATGCGGGCTGAGCGCACCTTCTGGGAGAAGGCGACAGCCATCCACGTCTTCTGCGCCCAAGGCCGGCTGCGGGGTGACCGTTTCGCTCGGCATTGGCATGACCTGGCGCGGCTCGATGATGCGGGTTTTGCGCAAGCTGCCATCGCCGACCAGGCGCTGGCCCAGGCGGTCGCCGATCACAAGGCCATGTTCTTTGTCGAAAAGGACGCGGGCAAGGCGGTCATCGACTATCAGGCGGCCGTGCATGGCGCGATTCATCTGGCGCCGGAGGGCGAAGCCCGCGCCGTCCTCGCGGCAGACTATGAGGCCATGGTCGCTGATGGCCTGCTGTTCGATGACGCCGAACCCTTCGATCAGCTGATGGCCCATTGCCTGGAGCTTGAGGGCCGCATCAATGCGGCCATGCACCCCGCCCCATAGGGGCCGGTGAGGACGGCGCGCTAGCGCTTTGAGGTCAGGGGTCTTTCGGCGCGGGCCATTTCTGGCCCTTCGTGGACAGCTTGGCCGGCCCGACGTGCGCGAAATCCACACGAGACACAGTTGCGTGGCGGTCTGCAGCCCTTTGGCTCTTGAGACCTCGCCACCGTCCGAGGCCCCCCACAAGGGACGCTGCGCTCAAAGCCCTTGTGGGGGGCCTCGGGCCGTCGGCGCGAGACGGTCGTCGAGCCGACAGGCTCCACACCCCACTCCGAAAGGATGTCTCGCAATGCAGTTTTCTTCACACGCTCCCCTGACCGGCCAGATGACCTACTTCGAGGCCCAGGCCCTGACCCTCGACGACCCCCGCCCCCATCCTCACGAAGAGGCGCTTATCCAACTCGGCCACGCCCTGATGAACGAGGTGCTCGATGTCTTCATCGACACGGCCCTGGAGGATTTCCAGGCAATCGCTTCGGAGAGCCTGATCGGGGCCTTCCATTCGGCGGCGCAACGGATCGAACGCGAAGCCGACCGCGCCAGGGATGACCTCAACCGACTGACCCGGGATTTCGACGGCTCGGAGATCGCCGATACCGAACTCCAGACTGCCACCCGCAAGGCCCGCGCCGCCGATGTCGCCACCATGGCCCTCGAATTCGTCCGAGACGCCGCGGCGGCCAGTTATACGACGGCGACTGGTGAGGTCTGGAGCCCCTGGAAGGGCAACGTCAGAGCTTCAAGGACAACCGCCGCACAGATCGAGGCCCGGGATGTCATCCGCTCAGCCAAGGCTCGAAAGCACTCCGCCGCCGACCCCGGGGCGACCATCATCGCCTTCCGCGGATCGCCGCTCGCAGACACCGCAGAGGACGCGGGCCGCATCTTCGATGCTCTCAACTGGGCTCGCGAGCAGTGGCCGGAAATGGCTCTGGCCACGACCGGCGCCAAGGGCGCCGAGAAGCTGGCGATCAAGTGGGTGAAGTCCAAGAACGTGACCCTGGTCCTGGCCAAGGCCGATTTTGACCGTTATGGACGGGCCGCCCCGTTCCGGGCCAACGACGAGATGCTCGAACTTGATCCGGTCTGCGTCCTGACTCTGGCCAATACCCTCAACGTCGAGCGCGGCGCGGGTCTGCAACCCTTCGGACCGGCTCTCAATCTTGGACAGAAGGCCGGCGACAAGGGTGTGCGCCATGTCGTCATCCGAGCGCGGATCTAAGGCGGGGAAACGGCTAGATTTCTCGGCGGCGCAGAAGGCGCTGCCGAGCGTGTTCAGGCCCCACTCCGAACTTGGTACCCACGATGCTCTTCGGGCCTGCCGGGGGGCTCGCTTGCCTTTCCGAGAAGCAGACTCTCAGAATGTCGCAAAAGGGTGGGGAGCAGACATTGCGGCTGTCGCGGCCAGATAGCTGCCATGCGCCAGGAGCGGAAATTGAGCTGCGTCCAGGAAGCGGTCGTCTAGACGCGCTGTCCGGCCAGCTCCTCACTCGATCCAGACCAGCCAACACAACGCCTCTCAATCGGCACCGGAAATTGACGCCCCTCGTCCACGCCCGATCGACTTGGTGCAGAATCGCACCGCCACTTGGCTGACTGCCTGAACCGGCGCGTCTGACGTTGACGTACTAGTTGCGCACGCTATCCGATACTCGGGCCAGGTCTATCGGCGTGTTGATGTTTTCAAAGGCCGGAGCGGACCCGTTGTCCCAAACCACCGTCGCCATGCTCACCGCCTCGGCGAAGCCTCGAAGCGACGACCGCCCCGTGGCAAGGTAGTCAGGCAGCTTGGCCTGCACCGCAACGTCCCAGACCGCGCAAACCGGATGCAGTCGGCCGGCGCAGATAGCCATGGCGACTCCAGCGTCCGGCGCCAAGGCGTCCTCCAGCCGTCGCGCCAGATCGTCGGGAAGGCCCGGCATGTCGCAGGGCAGCGTCAGGAGCCGACTTGCCCCTTCTTCGCGAGCGTAGGCTAACGCCGCCGAAAGACCGGCCAACGGCCCCTCGATACCCGGGTCGTCCAGCACCAACGGCGCCGCGACCGGCCCCACCTGGTCCGGCGAACGCACGGACACGGCGACTTGTGGCGACCAGCTGCGCGCCCGGTCGAGGGCCTGGGCGATCAGGCTCTGGCCCCGGAACAGGCGCAGCGGCTTGCCGCCGCCCATGCGACGCCCCTCCCCGCCGGCCAGAACCACGACCAGAAGGTCCCGCGTCATTCCGCCCGCCCCCGGCGCGGCCGGCCACGTCGGGCTTTCGGCGCGGGCGGCCCTCGACCGGTAGCGTCCGCAACGCTTTCAATCGTCGTTTCCAGGTCTCGCAGCAGGCCGTCCTGAATGGAGTAGATCCAGCCGTGGATCGACAGCGGCTGGCCTCGCCCCCAGGCGTCCCGGACAAAGGGATTGTCGGCGAGGCTTTCGACCTGGGCCAGGACGTTGCGTTCGCAGACGAGGTTCACCCGTGCGTCGAAGTCGAGGATGCCATCAAGCTCGACCGAGTCGCGCCGGCAGAGACAGGCCACCGGCTGGAGCCAATGATCTATAAGCCCGTGGCGTTGGCCAGACACGGCCGCCCGGACACCGCCGCAACCATAGTGTCCGCAGACGATGATGTGTTGCACCTTCAGGATCTCGACCGCGAACTGCAGCACCGACAGAAAGTTGGCGTCCTGCGGCGGGGCGAGGTTGGCGACGTTTCGGTGGACGAACAGCTCGCCCGGATCGAGGCCGACGATCTCGTTGGCCGGCACGCGGCTGTCGGCGCAGCCGATCCAGAGATATTCGGGGCCCTGCTGGGCGGCCAGCCGGCGGAAATACTCCGGGTCCATCCGCGTGCGTCCGGCGGCCCAGCGCAGGTTGCGGTCGAACAGCTCGGCGATCACGCGCCCCGCTCCGGCGGCGCCATGCCGCGTCGCGCGGCCAGCCGGCGCGCGAGGCCGGCCAGATCCTCCGGCGTCAGCCGCTGTCGCGCGATCGGCAGGACCACGGCGTTCTCCAGCGCCAGATGACGCCGTTCCTGGGCGGCGAAGGCGGCGAGATCGCGCCGCCCGTCCAGCTGGGCGCCCGGCGCGGCGCGGGTGTCGAGGCAGTGTTCAAGGTAGGTCCGCACGGCGCGACCGAGCAGGCCGTCGGCCTTATGTTCGGCCGACAGCACGCCGAGCACGCCCTCAACCTCGTCTTCGGCGAGGCAGCGGCGGCGCAGGAGCGGGAAGAGGTCCTCCTCCTCGTCGATGATGTGGATCGGCGCCTCGAAGCGGAGGAAGTCGACCACCTCGGCGATCGGCCCGGGATCGAAGAAGGTCGCCGTGCTCAGATGGTCAATCAGGCCGCAGAGCTGGCGATGCCGGAAGTGTTCGGCGAAGAAGAAGTCGAGAGGGGTCGCCATCAGGTCCGGCGAGATCGGCTCGATCCCGCCGTCGGGGCCGCGCGAGGGCGACTCCCTCTCGCGGGTCACAGCTTGAGGTCCAGGGTGATCCAGACCTTGGTCCGGTCGGCGAAGGCCGGGGCATCGCCGTTGAACCAGGCGGCCTTCATCTCGAACGACAGCGTCGGCGTCAGCGGCAGCGAGGCCGAGGCGTCGATCTCGCGGCCGTAGTCGAGGCCGCCATCGGCGTCGGTGAAGTCGTGCGCCGCCGCCGCCAGCTTCAGCTTGCGCGTTCCGACCGGAAGGGTGGTCCCGGCGCGCAGGTTCAGGTCCCGCACGCCTCTGGCCGGGGTGGTGAGGAACACGTCGGCCCAGCCCTGGAACGCATGCAGCGTCGCCAGCGGCGTGCCGAAGCCGCGCAGGCCGTCGCCGTCCAGCCGCTCCAGCCCGACGGTGATGTAGCGGCTGTCCTTCTTCAGGCCGGCGGCCAGGGCGAGGTAGTCGAGATCAAAGTCGGTCGGGTTCGAGCCATGGTCGGTCTGGCGGGCGTACTCGACGTCCCAGGTCAGCGACGGGCCGGCCGCCAGCGGCCGCGACCCGCTCAGCCGCGCGCCCCAGGTGGCGCTCGACTGCAGCGGGGCGGTCCCGAAGTCGAGCAGGTAGCCGTAGGCCGTCAGCTGCCCCGCCGGGGTCTTCGTCTCCAGCTGGATCACATGGGAGTCGCTGTCCCATTCCCCCTGGGGGCTGTCGTCGCCGAGAATCCGCCGGACCCGGTCGATGTAGATCCAGGTCAGGGTCGTGCCCGGGTTGACCTTGAACGCGACCCGGGCCGCGTCGAAGGTCTGTTCGTTCTGGCGGAATCCGACGTTGCCGACGAAGCGGGCGTTGCCCAGCACGATGCGCTGGCGGCCGACCACGACATCGGCTTTCGGGCCCGACCAGGAGATCTGGGCGCGGTTGAGCTCGGTGGCTTCGGGATCGAGCACGGTCGGATAGCTCGTCTGGCCGTTGGTCGTGCTGTTGTAGCGGTCCGACAGGGCCGTGACGTTCTCGGCCTCGACGAGCGCCTTGAAGCCGTTCCAGGTCGGGGTCTCGTAGCCCAGCCGGGTGCGCAGGGTCAGGGCTTCGGCCTCGTTGGCGAAGCCGGCCTGATCGACGAACTCGTAGCGCAGGCGGGCGTCGACGATCCAGTCGCCCTGCCCTTCGGCGGCATGGGCGAGGCCGGGCGCGGCAAGGGCGGCGAGCGCCATGGGCAGCAGAGCGGCAGGGTGACGGCGCATGGCGGTCAGCGTCTCCGGATGAGGGTGAAGGTGGCCTTGGCGGGGACCAGCCGGGACTTGAGGATCGCGCCCAGCGCCGACAGGGCGGGGTCCTCGGCGCCCTGGGCCGCGGAGATGACGCGGGTCCAGGCTTCGTCGTCGCCGCCCTGGACGAAGTTGGCCACGGCGGTGCGGACCCAGTCGGCAGGGGGCGCGCCGTCAGCGGCCGCAGCGGCTTCAACCCGCTCCAGCAGGCCGGCGTCGGTCGCGGCCAGCCAGGACAGCAGGCGCGGCGCGGCGGCCGCGTCGGCGATCATGTCGCCGAGGGTCGCGCCTTCGGACAGCTCGCCGTCGGCCGAGATGACCAGACCCACGCCGCGCGACCGGGCGCGATCGGCGAGGTCGGCCACATACTGGACCGCGGCCGCGATCCAGGCCCGGCTTTCCAGGTGCATGCGGATGCGGCCGGCGACCTGTTCGAACGGCAGCTGACAACCTTCGATGCGACGATCGAGGCGCAGGACGTGCCAGCCGAAGCGCGATCGCACCGGCCGCGACGAGATCTGCGCCGGCAGGAGCGCGGCAAAGGCCCGCTCGACCTCCGGCGCAAGATCGCCCGGACCGAGCTGTCCCAGTGAGCCGCCGACCGCGCCGGACGGACAGGCCGAATGCTCCCGCGCAAGATCGGCGAACCGGGCGGGCGTCTCCAGCAGGACCTGACCGATGGTCTCGGCGGCGAGCCGGGCCGCCTCGATGGCCGAGTCGCCGTCGCCCTCGATGCCAAACAGGATATGCGAGGCCTCGTAGAGCACCGGCGTGCGGAAGCGGGCGGGCGTGGCGTCATAGACCCGACGGCACTCCGCCTCGCTCGGGGTCTCCGGATCGACCTCCTCGGCGAGGACAGCGCGGACGAGCGCTTCCTCGGGCGTTTCCTCGCGGCCCCGCTCATCCAGTTCTGGCTCGGCGACCAGGCCGAGCTCGGCGGCGCGGTCGAGCAGCAGGGCCCTGACCGCCAGCGCATGGGCGGCGGCGGCGCGAACCTCCTCGGGCGATCCGCCCGGGTGGTTCTGGGCCTCCTGGGCGATCAGGCTTTCAGGGATCTGGACGCCGTCGGTGACGACATAGCGAAGGGCGCTCATGACAGGCCTCCCGGACGGCGGGCGGCGACGCGCGGCGGCGGCACGGCCCGGCGGGTGCGGACCAGCTGCCAGCCCCGGCGGTTGAGGTACCAGACCGGCGCCGACAGCATGTGGACCAGACGGGTGAACGGGAAGACGAGCAGGATCGTCAGACCCAGCACGATGTGGATCTTGAACACCCAGTGCACGTCGGTCAGCAGATCGGCGGCGCCCGGTCGCAGGGTGAAGATCCCCTGGGCCCAGCCCATGAACTTGACCATCTCGTGCCCGTCCAGGTGCTTGAGCGACTGCGGAATGGTCGACAGGCCAAGCAGCAGCTGGACCATCAGCATGATCAGGATGGCGCTGTCGCCGAAGCTGGAGGTGGCGCGGATGCGCGGGTCGAACAGCCGGCGGTGCAACAGCATGGCGCCGCCGACGAGGCACACGGCGCCCGCCGCGCCACCGGCGACGATGGCCAGCATCTGCTTGGCGGAGTGGGGCACGTGCAGGGCGTCGAACACGGCGATCGGGGTCAGCAGGCCGACGAAGTGGCCGGCGAAGATGGCCAGCACCCCGACATGGAACAGCACCGAGCCCATGACCAGCTGACGCCGGCGCAGCAGCTGCGAGGAGCCGGTGCGCCAGGTGTACTGCTCACGGTCGAAGCGCAGCACCGAGCCGATGACCAGCACCGACAGGGCGACGTACGGATAGACGCCGAACAGGATGTGATTGAAGTCCATTGTCCGCTCCTCAGGCCGCGCCGGCGCGTCGGGAGACCGGCGCGGGACTGGCGTTCATCGCCTGGATCAGGTTCTCAGCCTTCGGGCAGCCGACGTCGGAAGGTCCGAAGGTGACCGCGGTCTCGGCCCACAGCCGGTCGAGCGTCTCGAAGTCGCCCGGATCGTCGTCCGGCTCCTGCATCAGCGAGGCGAGCGCTTCTGCGTCGGCCTCGGCGCCGGCCAGGGCCGTCAACGCGCCGAACACCGCCCGGTAGGGGCTCTGCCGCTTGTGCAGCCGCTCGCCCATGGCGGCCAGGACGTGGGCTGCCTCGCCCAGCAGGGAGGCCGCTTCCGGCTCGGGCAACAGGGACAGAAACTCGAGGAACACCGGCAGGTTGTCAGGCAGTTCGTTGGCCGACAGCTCCACGCCCTTGCTGCGATAGAGCTCCAGCAGGGCGACCATCGCCTGGCCACGATCGCGGCTCTCGCCGTGAACGTGCTCATAGAGGTTCAGCGACAGTGAGCGGGTCCGGTCGAACTGCCAGACATAGCGTTCCTGCAGCTCGAACAGGTCGCCGTCGGTCAGCTCGTCGGCCAGTCGGGCGAGCGAGCGCCGGATCTGCACCGGGACCATGCCCTCGTCCTCGATCGCCTGGATGGCGGCCCCGGCGAGATCCTGGGTGTCGGCGGTCGGATAGGCCAGCAGCACGGCCAAAGCCTTGTAGGTAAGGGCCATCTCAGACCTCCATGAGGGGCTTGGCGCGCGAGCGCGGGTCCGAGCCGAACAGGCCAACCTCGGTGCGGCCGCCGGAGCAGCCGTTGCCGAACGAGAAGCCGCAGTCGCCGCGGAGCTCGTAGGCGTCCTCGGCGGTCTCGCGGTGGGTGGTGGGGATGACGAACCGGTCCTCGTAGTTGGCGATCGCCATGTACCGGTACATCTCCTCGATCTGGGCGGCGGTCAGGCCGACCCGGGCGGCCAGGGCGTGATCGGTGACCCCTTCGACCGTGCGGGCGCGCATGAAGCCGCGCATGGCCAGCATCCGCTCCAGGGCGGTGACCACCGGCGGCTCGTTGCCGGCGGTGAGCAGGTTGGCGAGATAGCGGACCGGGATGCGCAGGCTGGCGACGTCCGGCATCTGGCCGTCGTTCTCCAGCGCCCCGACCGAGGCCGCCGACTGGATCGGCGACAGCGGCGGCACGTACCAGACCATCGGCAGGGTCCGGTACTCAGGGTGCAGCGGGAAGGCGACCTTCCACTCGATGGCCATCTTGTAGACCGGGCTGCGGCGGGCCCCTTCGAGCCAGGCCTCCGGCACGCCGTCCAGACGCGCCTGGGCGATCACCGCCGGGTCGTTCGGGTCGAGGAAGACGTCGAGCTGGGCCTGGTAGAGATCCTTCTCGTCCGGCGTCGAGGCGGCCGCCTCGATGCGGTCGGCGTCATAGAGCAGCACGCCGAGATAGCGGATGCGGCCGACGCAGGTTTCCGAACAGACCGTCGGCTGGCCCACCTCGATGCGCGGGAAGCAGAAGGTGCACTTCTCCGACTTCCCGGAGTCCCAGTTGTAATAGATCTTCTTGTAGGGGCAGGCCGAGACGCACATTCGCCAGCCGCGGCACTTGTCCTGGTCGATCAGGACGATGCCGTCCTCCTCGCGCTTGTAGATCGCGCCCGAGGGACAGGCCGCCACGCAGGTGGGGTTGAGGCAGTGCTCGCACAGCCTCGGCAGGTACATCATGAAGGTCTGTTCGAAGGCCCCGTAGATCTCCTTCTCGATGCCCTCGAAGTTGGAATCCTGCGACCGCTTTGCGAACTCGCCGCCGAGGATTTCCTCCCAGTTGGGCCCCCATTCGATCTTTTCCATCCGCTTGCCCGTGATCTGCGAGCGCGGCCGGGCCGTCGGGAAATGCTTCATCTCCGGCGCGGACTGCAGGTGGCCGTAATCGAAGGTGAACGGCTCGTAGTAATCGTCGATCTCCGGCAGGTCGGGGTTGGCGAAGATCTTCGACAGGATCCGCCACTTGGCGCCCATGCGCGGTTCGATCTTGCCGTTGGCCTTGCGCCGCCAGCCGCCGTTCCATTTCTTCTGGTTCTCCCAGTCCTTGGGATAGCCGATGCCGGGCTTGGTCTCGACGTTGTTGAACCAGGCGTATTCAACGCCCTGGCGATTGGTCCAGACGTTCTTGCAGGTGACCGAACAGGTGTGACAGCCGATGCACTTGTCGAGATTCAGCACCATGCCGATCTGCGCGCGGATTTTCATTGACCGAACTCCCGGGATTCGAGCGGCTCTTCGAGCCAGTCGACCTTGTTCATCTTGCGAAGGACGATGAACTCGTCCCGGTTGGAGCCGACGGTGCCGTAGTAGTTGAAGCCGTAGGCCAGCTGGGCGTAGCCGCCGATCATGTGCGTCGGCTTGAGCACCGTGCGGGTGACCGAGTTGTGGATGCCGCCGCGCCGCCCGGTGATCTCCGACCCCGGCGTGTTCACGATCTTTTCCTGCGCGTGGTACATGAAGGTCGTGCCTTCACGGATGCGCTGGGAGACCACGGCGCGCGCGGTGAGCGCGCCGTTGGCGTTGAAGACCTCGATCCAGTCGTTGTCGACGATCCCGGCCTTGCGGGCGTCCGTCTCCGAAATCCAGACCACCGGCCCGCCGCGATTGAGGGTCAGCATGAGCAGGTTGTCGGAATAGGTGGAGTGGATGCCCCACTTCTGGTGCGGGGTGATGAAGTTGAGGACGATCTCGATCTCGCCGTTGGGCTTGAGGCCCTTCACGTGCGTGGTCTTCAGGTCGATCGGCGGCTTGTAGACGCACAGCGCCTCGCCGAAGGCCCGCATCCACAGGTGATCCTGGTAGAGCTGCTGCCGGCCCGTGAGGGTCCGCCAGGGGATCAGCTCATGCACGTTGGTATAGCCGGCGGTGTAGCAGACCTTCTCGCTCTCGATGCCCGACCAGGTCGGCGAGGAGATGATCTTGCGCGGCTGGGCGAGCAGATCGCGGAAGCGGATCTTCTCGTCCTCCTTGGGGATCGCCAGGTGGGCGTGCTGGCGGCCGGTCTGCTTCTCCAGCGCGTGCCAGGCCTTGACCGCCACCTCGCCGTTGGTCTCCGGCGCGAGCATCAGGATGGTCTCGCAGGCGTCGATGTCGCTGCTGATGCTCGGCATGCCCTCGGTGAGGCCGGCCGCGAGGACCGCGCCGTTCAGGTCGCGCAGGGCGTCGACCTCATGGCCCGTCTTCCAGGCCAGGCCCTTGCCGCCGTTGCCGGCCTTGTCGAGCAGGGGGCCGAGTGCGGTGAACTGCTTGTAGAGGTTGGGATAGTCCCGCTCGACGATGGTGATCTGGGGCATCGTCTTGCCCGGGATCGCCTCGCATTCGCCGAGGTACCAGTCCTTCACCTCGAAGGGCTGGGCCATCTCGCCGGGGCTGTCGTGCTGGATCGGGGTGAGGACGACGTCCTTCTCGACCCCCAGCACCTCCGGCGCGACCTGCGAGAACTTCTTCGCGATCGCCTTGAAGATCTCCCAGTCCGACTTCGACTCCCAGGCCGGATCCACGGCCGCCGACAGCGGGTGGATGAAGGGGTGCATGTCGGAGGTGTTGAGGTCGTTCTTCTCGTACCATGTGGCCGTCGGCAGAACGATGTCGGAGTAGACCGAGGTGGTCGACATGCGGAAGTCGAGGGTCACCAGCAGGTCGAGTTTCCCTTCCGGGGCCTCGTCATGCCAGACGACGTCGACGGGCTTGACCTGACCGGTCTCGCCCAGGTCCTTGCCCTGGACGCCGTGCGAGGCGCCGAGCAGGTGCTTGAGGAAATACTCGTGGCCCTTGCCGGAGGAGCCGAGCAGGTTCGAGCGCCAGACGAACATGTTGCGCGGCCAGTTGGCAGGATCGTCGGGGTCCATGCAGGACAGCTCGACCGAGCGGTCCTTGAGGCCGGACAGGGTGTAGTCCCGCGCATCAACCCCGGCCGCCGCCGCGGCTTTCGCCACGTCCAGCGGATTGGCCTTCAGCGCCGGCGTCGAGGGCAGCCAGCCCATCCGTTCGGCGCGGACGTTGAAGTCGATCATCGAGGCCTTCCACGGCCCCTCCGGCGCCGTGGGCGACAGAAGTTCGTCGATGCCGACCGTCTCGTAGCGCCACTGGTCGGAGTGGGCGTAGAAGAACGAGGTCGAGTTCTGCTGGCGGGGCGGCCGGATCCAGTCGGTGGCGAAGGCCAGGGGCGCCCAGCCGGTCTGGGGCCGCAGCTTTTCCTGACCCACATAGTGCGCCCAGCCGCCGCCGGACTGGCCGACGCAACCGCACATCACCAGCATGTTGATGACGCCGCGGTAGTTCATGTCCATGTGGAACCAGTGGTTCATCGCCGCGCCGATGATCACCATCGACTTGCCGTTGGTCTTCTCGGCGTTGGTGGCGAAGCCGCGGGCCACGGCGATGATCTGCTCGCGCGGCACGGTGGTGATGGCTTCGGCCCAGGCCGGCGAATAGGGCTGCAGGTCGTCGTAGGAGGTCGGCATGCAGTCGCCGCCGAAGCCCTGGTCGACGCCGTAGTTGGCCATGAACAGGTCGTAGACGCAGGCGACCAGCGCCTCGCCGTCCTTCAGCATGACCCGGCGGACCGGCACGTTGCGGGTCAGCACACTGGGGTGGTCGGTGGAGGCGAAGCCGTTGGTGGCGGTGTTGGCGAAATAGGGGAACCGGACCCCGGCGACTTCGTCGTGCGCGTCCTTGAGGCCCAGCTTCAGCGTGGTCTCGCGGCCGGCGGCGTCGCGTTCCTCAAGGTTCCAGCGGCCGTCCTCGCCCCAACGGAAGCCGATCGAGCCGTTGGGCACGACGATCTCGCCGGTGGCCTCGTCGATGGCCACGGTCTTCCAGTCGGGATTGTTGGCCTGCTCCAGGTCGCCGATGAAGTCCGAAGCGCGCAGCAGGCGCTCCGGGACGAAGCCGCCGTCCTGGGGAACCAGCCGCACCAGCATCGGCAGGTCGCTGTACTTGCGCAGGTAGTCGCGGAAGTACGGCACCTGCTTGTCGAGGTGATACTCCTTGAGGATCACATGGCCGAAGGCCATGGCCAGGGCGGCGTCCGTCCCCTGTTTCACCGGCAGCCACAGGTCCGAGAACTTCGAGGCTTCCGAATAGTCCGGGCAGATGACCACCGACTTGGCGCCGCGATAGCGGGCCTCGGTATAGAAGTGGGCGTCCGGCGTGCGGGTCTGCGGGACGTTGGAGCCCCACAGCAGCATGAAGCTGGAATTGTACCAGTCAGCGCTCTCGGCGACGTCGGTCTGTTCGCCCCAGGTCTGGGGCGAGGCCGGCGGCAGGTCGCAGTACCAGTCATAGAACGAGCCGCAGGTCCCGCCGAGGAGCTGCAGGTAGCGCGCGCCGGCCGCGTAGGAGACCATCGACATGGCCGGGATCGGCGAGAAGCCGAACACCCGGTCCGGACCCCAGCGCTTGACGGTGTGGGCGTTGGCCGCCGCGATGATCTCGGTGACCTCGTCCCAGTCGGCCCGCACGAAGCCGCCGGAGCCGCGCATGCTGGTGTAGGATTTGCGGGCCGCCGGATCGTCCTGGATCGAGGCCCAGGCCGCCACCGGCGGCAGGGTCTCGCGGGCCTTGCGCCACAGCCGCAACAGGCGCGAGCGGACCAGCGGATACTTCACCCGGTTGGCCGAGTAGAGGTACCAGCTGTAGCTGGCGCCGCGGGCGCAGCCGCGCGGCTCGTGGTTCGGCAGTTCCGGCCGCGTGCGCGGATAGTCGGTCTGCTGGGTCTCCCAGGTGACGATCCCGCCCTTGACGTAGATCTTCCACGAGCAGGAGCCGGTGCAGTTCACCCCGTGGGTCGAACGGACGATCTTGTCGTGCCGCCAGCGGGACCGGTAGGCTTCTTCCCAGGTGCGGTCATCGTCGTTCATCACCCCGTGGCCGTCGGAAAACAGCTCGGTCTTGCGCGTGAAGAACGCGAGGCGGTCAAGGGTATGGCTCATGCCACGGACTCCGGAGCGAAGGTCAGCGAGTGGGTGTTCAGCAGCGACTCGCGGCGGGCGTAGAACGCCCAGTTCACCGCCACGCAGCTGAGGTAGAAGGCGAAGAAGATCATCAGGGCCGTCGCCGGTCCACCCGTGGCCTTGAGCGAGTCGCCGAAGGCCATGGGGATGAAGAAGCCGCCGTAGGCGCCGATGGCGGAGCTGAAGCCGACAATGGCCGCCGCCTCCATTTCCGAGGCCTTCAGACGGGTCGCCAGGTCAGCCTTCGGCATCAGCCGGGGCATGTCGGCGCGAACGATCGCGGGGATCATCTGGAAGGTCGAGGCGTTGCCCACGCCGGTCCAGAAGAACAGCCAGAGGAAGGCGGCGAAGAACAGCGGGAAGGACGGCGCCGCGCCGGTCGCCCCGACGCTGTAGAGGACGCCAAGCACCCCGACGGCGAGGGCCAGAAACACCCAGTGGGTGACGTTCTGCCCCCCCCATTTGTCGGACACCCAGCCGGTCAGGGCGCGCGACAGGGCGCCGACCAGCGGGCCGAGGAAGGCGATCTTGAGCACCATAACGGCCGGGAACAGCGTCTTGGCCAGCAGCGGGAAGGCCGCGGAGAAGCCAATGAACGAGCCGAAGGTGCCGACGTAGAGGTAGCACATGATCCAGTTGTGCTTGCGCTTGAAGACCACCGACTGGGCCGCGAAGGACGCCTTGGCCGAGCTGATGTCGTTCATGCCGATCCAGGCGGCGGCGGCGGCGGCGAGGATGAACGGGACCCAGACGAAGCCGGCGTTCTGCAGCCAGACCTGACTCTGGACGCCCTTCTCGACGGCGATCTGCGGCGCGCCGACCACCGGGGCGAAGGCGCCCAGCGCGATGACCAGCGGGATCAGGAATTGCATCACGCTGACGCCGAGGTTGCCGAACCCGGCGTTGATGGCCAGGGCGTTGCCCTTCTCCTTCTTGGGGAAGAAGAAGGAGATGTTCGACATCGAGGAGGCGAAGTTGCCGCCGCCCAGGCCACAGAGCAGGGCCAGGATGACGAAGACGAGATAGGGCGTGTGCGGGTTCTGCACCGCCAGGCCGATGCCGATCGCCGGGATCAGCAGGGACAGGGTCGAGAGCACGGTCCACATCCGGCCGCCAAACACCGGCACGATGAAGCTGTAGAAGATCCGCAGCGTGGCGCCCGACAGCGCTGGCAGCGCGGCCAGCCAGAACAGCTGCTCCGTGGTGAAGGTGAAGCCGATCAGCTTCAGCTTGGCGATAACCATCGACCAGACCATCCAGATCGAGAAGGCCAACAGGAGGTTGGGGACCGAAATCCACAGGTTCCGGCTGGCAATCGCCTTGCCGGCCCCGGCCCAGAACGCCGGATCCTCGGGGCGCCAGTCCGCCAGCACATGTTTGGGGGTCGGGGCGGAAGCCATCGGGCTCTCCTTGAAAATCAGCTGTGGGCCGCGACCGGCGCCGGAGCGTCGGGCATGAGGCCGGAGAAGGGGCTGGGGTGCAAGCCGGACATTTCCGGCAGTTCGGGTAGCTGGGACAGCTGCGGCGTCCGCGCCCGCTCCATCCGCCGGATGGCGAAGTGCATCCAGGTCAGGGCCGAGGCGACCAGCACGAACAGCAGCATGAAGCAGCTGGTCCAGACACCGGTCAGATCATTGAGCAGGCCGAAGGTGATCGGCAGGACGAAGCCGCCCAGACCGCCGACCATGCCGACCAGCCCGCCGACCGAGCCGATGGTGTCGGGGTAGTAGACGGGGATGTGCTTGAACACCGCCGCCTTGCCCAGACTCATGCCGAAGCCGAGGCAGAACAGAAGCACGATGAACGGGCCAAGGCCCATGGCGACGCGGAAGGCGATCGGCCCGTGGATGCCGTCGACGATGTAGCTGGTCGGCGGATAGGACAGCAGGAAGGTGCAGACGGCGCTGATGCTGAAGGTGATGTACATCACGCGGCGCGCCCCGATCTTGTCCGACAGCCAGCCGCCGAACACCCGGAACAGCGAGCCGGGGATTGAATAGGCCGCGGCGACCATGCCGGCGACCTTGATGTTCAGGCCGTAGACCCCGACCAGATAGTGCGGCAGCCACAGGGCCAGGGCCACGAAGGCGCCGAAGACGAAGAAGTAGTAGAGCGAGAAGCGCCACACCTGCAGCTTCATCAGCGGGGTGAACTGCATCGCGGTGCTGACCGGCCTGGCGCCGGTCCGGCGGCGCTCGACCAGCTGCGGATCGTCGCGTGTCAGCAGGAAGAAGGCGACCGCGATCAGCGCCAGAGCCCCGGCCCAGATCTGGGCCACAGACTGCCAGCCGAAGGCGATCATCACGAATGGCGCGGTGAACTTGGTCACCGCCGCGCCGACGTTGCCCGCGCCGAAGATGCCGAGCGCCGTGCCCTGTTTTTCCTTGGGGAAGAACTTGGAGACATAGGCGATGCCGACGGCGAACGAGCCGCCGGCCATGCCGACACCGAGCGCGGCGACGAGGAACTGCGGATAGGTGTGGGCGTAGGACAGCAGGAAGGTGGCCAGAGCCGCCGACAGCATGACCATCAGATTGACCAGCCGCCCGCCGTACTGGTCGGTCCAGACGCCGAGCAGGACCCGCACCAGCGAGCCGGTCAGGATTGGCGTGCCGGCCAGCAGGCCGAACTGGGCCTCGCTGAGTCCCAGATCCTGTTTGATCTGGACGCCGATGATCGAGAAGATCGTCCACACTGCGAAACAGGCGGTGAAGGCGAAGGTGCTCATCCAGAGCGCCGAACCGGCGCCATCCGCCGCTTTGGGCGTATCCCCGACCATCTGCGAAGCCGTTCTTCCGCGCCGACGACTATCGCCGGCTGACAGCCGTGTTTCTGCTGCAGAGATCAGATGGAACAATTGATCCGGGTCAAAGAGTGTCTGAAATCAGGATATGAAAAGCAATATTTCCGCGGGCTGATGGTCAGTATTGATCGAATGACCGGCGCCGTTTGCTTAAGGTTTGCCCTTGACTTGATGTTTATCAAGTGACGATCATCACGCCATCTCGAGTTGATCCACATCAAGGCGTTCTGGCGCGCGAATCGATGAATTCAACCTCTACGATTGGAGAGAACGGGCATGCCCATGCGCAGCGCTGACATAGAACGGGTCCGGGCCCTGCCGCTGTTCAAGAGCGCCATGCCGCGGACCTTCGACAACTTGATCGCGGGCGGCTTCTTGCAGAAATTCCCGGCCGGCACGACCTTGCTGATGGAGGGCGACCCCGTCGATTTCCTCTACATCCTGATCGAGGGGCTCGCCGAGCTGCAGGGCACCTGGAACGACAAGGAGACCACCCTCGCCGTCCTTCGTCCGGTCTCGACCTTCATTCTCGCCGCCGTCGTGCTCGACGCGGACGCGCTGATGACCGCCCGGACGATCGAGCGGTCCGACATTCTGATGATTTCCGGTGAGGCCGTGCGGCGCGCCATGAAGGAAGACGCGGGCTTTGCCGTGGCCGTCGCGGAGGAGCTCTCGGGCTGCTATCGCGGCCTCGTGCGAACCGTGAAGAACCAGAAGCTGCGCGGCGCCTCCGAGCGGCTGGCCAACTATCTGCTGGCCGAACAGGTCAGCCAGGGCGGCGGTCCGACGCTGGTCCTGCCGCATGAAAAGCGGGTCCTGGCTTCCTTGCTGGGCATGACGCCGGAGAACCTGTCGCGCGCCTTCGCCAACCTCGCGGACTATGGCGTCGCGGTGAACGGCCCCGAGGTGTTGATCCACCGGCCCGCCGTGCTTGACCGCCTGGCCAAGCCGGACCGGCTGATCGACAGCCATCTGCACCCCTCCGCCGCCCGGGTCGGCATGGCGGCGCGGGAATGCAGCGCCAGCGCCGCCAGCCCTGTCGGCGCGCTGAACTGATCAGCCGCCCAGCTGGGCCAGATGGCGCGTGTCGCCGGTGATCTGCTCCGCCAACCGATGACCGGCCGCCTTGCCGCCGAGCGCCCCGACGACCCGGGCGGCCAGAGCATCGCGATCGGCGTCCTCATCCAGCAGGTCGCGCAGGTCGATGCCGCCATCGCCGAACAGGCATAGCCGCAGCCTGCCTCGCGCCGTGACCCGCAGACGATTGCAGCCGTCGCAGAAGCCGGCGCCATAGGGGGCGATCAGACCGATGCGTCCAACGTGATCCGGATGGACGTATTCGACCGCCGGCCCGTCGTCATGGCCGCGCGCCCGAGGTGTCCAGCCGCCGGCCTCGAGCCAGGACCGCAGCACATGGCCGCCGACATGCTGGCGCGCGAAATAGTCAGCATTGTCGCCGGTGCGCATGAGCTCGATGAAGCGCACGGCGACGGGCCGGGCACGGACGAAATCGGCGAACCGCGCAAACTGGGAAGGCCCGGCCGCATCCTTCAGCAGCACCGCGTTGATCTTCACCGACGGCACACCGAGCTCCAGCGCCCGGTCCAAGCCCGCCATCACGGCCGGCAGGCGGTCATGGCCGGTGATCCGGTGGAACATCTCGCGGTCGAGCGAGTCGATGCTGACGTTGAGGTTGGTCAGGCCGCCGGCGCTCCAGTCGTCGATGTTCCGCGCCAGGTTCCAGCCGTTGGTGGTGATGGCGGCCTTGTCGATTCCGGGTGTCGCGCGCACGCGGCGGATAATTTCGCCGACATCGCGGCGCACCGACGGCTCTCCGCCGGTCAGGCGGATCTTGCCCACGCCGAGCTGCGCGAAGACATCAACCAGCCGCCCGATCTCGGGCACCGTCAGGAACGAGGCGGGCTGGGTCTTCTGGTAGCCGTTCGGCAGGCAGTAGGTGCAGCGGAAGTTGCACACCTCGGTGATCGAGAGCCGCAGGTACTGGAACCGGCGGCCAAGACTGTCGATGAGGCGGGTCATGGGGGCGGGCTCGCGGGGATCGCCCCCGACATAGGGCGCCGGGGTCGCGCCACCTTGATCCTTCTCAAAGGCCTGGATGCGCATCAGCTGGCCAGCCGCGGGCGGACGAGCATCGGGCCGTAGCGCAGCACGAAGGCCGCGAAGGCCAGCACCCAAAGGCCCCCGGCCGCGATCAGCAGCGGCTCGCGCTGGGCGACGGCGAAGGCCGCGGCCACCCGCAGGACCGCCGCCAGGTTGGCCGCGACATAGACCAGGGTCGTCGCCCGGTCGGCCTCGCGCGCGCGTCCCGTGTGGCCGAGGGTCGCGCGGGTCATCATGGCCAGGGTCATGACCCCGGCGGCTCCGGCCAGCAGCGCGTGCAGGCCGGCCGTGCGCGGAACCAGGCCGGGCCACAGCACGCTCGCGCCGGTCAGGGTCAGGCCCAGCCCCAGCCAGCCGTAACCGGCGTGGAGGCTCCAGACCAGCGGGTCGGTCAACACCTTCGCGGTCCGCCAACGCGCCAGCCGCGCCAGTGTCGCCGTCCCGCCGAGGAGGAGGCCGACGCCTGCGAGCGGATGATCGGGAAAGGCGATCCAAGCCGCCAGGCCGGCGGCGGCGGCCATCACGCCGAAGCGGTCGAAGCGGTCCTCGGTCGTCGGCAGGGGCGCCAGCCGCGCCTGCATCATCCAGTTGCGCGTGAAGCTCGGAACCACCCGGCCACCGATGAAGGCGATCAGCATGGCGATCATGGCCACCGCGCCGCGCTCGGCCAGCGGACCCAGGTCCGGCCAGGAAAGACGCGCGTGAAAGGTCAGGTTGGCCAGCGCCAACAGGGTGACCATCACCGCCACCGGCAGGTTGCGCCAGTTGCGGCCGGCCAGAACCTCGCGCCAGATCACGGCGGCGAACACGACGAGGAAGGCCGCATCAACGGCCGCAGCGGCGGGAAGCGCGGGAGCCAGCAGCATGGCCGCGCGACCCGCCAGCCAGAGCGCGGCGAGACCGGCAAGCGGCGCGCCCGTGACCGGCAGCCTGCCCGTCCAGTTGGGTACGGCGGTCAGCAGGAAGCCGGCGACGACCCCGCCGACGTAGCCGAACAGCATTTCGTGCACATGCCAGTCGCGGTCGACCGAGGGCCCGCCCTGTCCGCCGAGATGGACCCAGAGCCACAGCGGTACGGCGATGACGGCCCATACCGCCGCGCCCAGGAAGAAGGGCCGAAAGCCGAAGCTCAGGAGAGCCGGCCCTGTATAGCGGCGGCGGGCGGCGGCGGACGGCATGATCGGGACTCACGAACTCTGGGAAAGGTAGGCAGCCATAGCCCGCCCTCGCGCGCGCCGCCTTGAGCCGCTGCTGCCGCCCGCTTGTCGCAAATCAAGCGGGCGGCGATACCGTCACCCGCATTTCGAATGACCGCAGTCGAGGCAGGTATCGCAACCCTCCTTGCGGACCAACGCCGCCGCCCCGCAGCGTGGGCAGCAGGCAAGACGCGGCGCGGGCCTCGCCGCCGGGTCCGGGTCCCCTTCCCCATGACACGGCGTCGGCGACTGCCCGGTCATATGCCGCTCGACCACACCGCCGATCGCCGCCAGCAGCGAGGGCACATACCGGCCGTCCAGCCAGGCGCCGCCGCGGGGATCAAACACCGCCTTCAGTTCCTCCGCCACGAATGAGACGTCGCCGCCGCGCCGGAATACCGCCGAGATCATCCGCGTCAGTCCGACGGTCCACGCGTAGTGGTCCATATTGCGCGAGTTGACGAAGATCTCGAACGGCCGCCGCCCGTGCGCATCGACGGTATCGTTGAGGGTGACGTAGACGGCGTGATCACTCTCCGGCCATTTGATCTTGTAGGTCATGCCCTCCAGCGCCTGCGGGCGGCTCGTCAGATGTGGCTCCGGTGGCCGGACAGGCGCGACGGTAGCCAACGGCGGAACGCTGAGCACAGACCCGGTGATCGCGTTGGGCCGGTAGGTGGTCAGGCCCTTGCAGCCCAACCGATAGCCTTCGACGTAGATGTCGGCGAAGGCTTCGAAGTCGATGTCTTCCGGGCAGTTGACCGTCTTGGAGATCGAGCTGTCGACCATGGTCTGGGCGACCGCCTGCATGCGCAGATGATCGGCGGGGGTCAGCGTCTGGGCGCTGACGAACAGATCTTCCGGCGGCGGATCGTCGCCATGGACCGCCTTCCAGACGGACAGGGCGTAGTCCTCGACCAGCTCCTCCCGGCTCGAGCCGTCCGGCTGGCGAACCTTGCGGCTGTAGGCATAGGCGAACACCGGCTCGACCCCGGACGAGACGTTGCCCGCGAGGATCGAGGTCGTGCCGGTGGGAGCGATCGACGTCAGGCAGCCGTTGCGCAGGCCGTGGGCGCTGATGAGGTCGCGAGTCTCCTCGTCAAGCGACGCCAGGTTGGGACGCTCAAGCATGGAAGCTTGATACAGCGGGAAAACCCCCTTCTCGGCCGCCAGCCGGGCGGAGGTGCGATAGGCCTCGCGCTTGACAACGCCCAGCCAGCGCCGGGTCAGGTCGACGGCCTCATCGCCTCCATAGCGGGCGCCGCAAAAGGCCAGGGCGTTGGCCAGACCCGTGACGCCAAGGCCCAGGCGCCGCTTCCATTTCGCTTCGGCCTCCTGGGCCTCGAGCGGAAAGCGGGAAATGTCGATCACGTTGTCGAGGAAGCGCACCGCGGTCCGCGTGAGCTGGCCCAGTTCTTCCTCATCAATGGCCGCGCCTGTCGCGAACGGCGACTTCACCAGCCGGGCCAGATTGATCGAGCCGAGCAGACAGGCGCCGTAAGGCGGCAGCATCTGTTCGCCACAGGGATTGCTGGCGAGGATCTCCTCGCAATCGGCCAGGTTGTTGGCCGCGTTGACCCGGTCGATGAAGATCACCCCCGGCTCGGCGCAGTCGTAGGTCGCCCGCATCAGCCGCGCCCACAGGTCCGCGGCCGGAAGCACCCGGTGAACCTTGCCGCCAAAGGTCAGAGTCCAGTCGCCGCCGGCCGCGAGCGCGGCCATGAAGGCGTCGCTGACCAGCACCGACAGGTTGAAGTTGCGGAACCGGCCGCCGTCCCGCTTGGCGTCTATGAAGGCCTCGATGTCCGGATGCTCGATACGCAGACAGCCCATCATCGCGCCCCGCCGCTGGCCGGCGGACATGATGGTGCGGCACATGGCATCCCAGACGTCCATGAAGCTGAGCGGCCCCGATGCATCGGCCGCGACGCCGGACACGAAGGCGCCGGCCGGACGAATGGACGAGAAGTCCATGCCGACCCCGCCGCCCTGCTGCAGGGTCAGCGCCGCCTCCCGGACATGGTCGAAGATGCCGCCCAGGTCGTCGGGAATCACCCCCATGACGAAGCAGTTGAACAGCGTGACGCTGCGGGCGGTGCCCGCGCCGGCGATGATCCGGCCGGCCGGCAGGAAGCGGTGATCCCGCAAGGCGTCGTAGAATTCCGCCTCGACCGGCGCGCGAAGCTCCGGGTCTTCGGCCTCGGCAACCGCGCGGGCGATCCGGCGCCATGTATCCTCTACCACCTGGTCGCCATGCCCGCCGTGCGGCGCAAAGCGGTACTTGCTGGACCAGATTTCGCCGGCCAGCGGGGTGTCGAACGCCATGAGAGACCTCGTTGAAACTGATCCGGCAGGCTTCCCGACTCCTTGCGGCGTCCGATAGGGGGCGCAGCCTGTCGCACCTGAAGATCATCGACAGGTCGCCACTTGTCGCGGGTCAAGCGCCGCCCCGGCGTCCTTCAAGGCGCACGAGCGAAGACAGGTTCAGGATTGCGTTGAAGGAGACGCCTGATGCCATTCGATACCGCTATCGCGCCTGAACGCATCGTGCAGGAGGCCTGGGCCGACGTGGGTCCGGCCACCCTGATCGATCACATTCTCCGACGTTATCATGACGTCCATCGCACCCAGTTTCCGGAGGCCATCGCCCTGGCGCGCCGGGTGGAAGCAGTCCATCAGGACCATCCGCGCTGTCCGCGCGGCCTGTCCGACCATCTCGCCATCATGGCGGACCATCTGATGTCGCATCAGCGACGTGAGGAAGAGGTGCTTTTTCCGCTGATGCTCGACGGCGGTCATCCAATGATCCGCCATCCGATAGGCCGAATGGAGGAGGAGCATCGCGACGTCGACGAGCAACTGGTGCGGCTGGCGGCGCTGACGACGGACTTCACCGCGCCGGTGGACGCCTGTCGGACCTGGCAGACGCTCTATCGCTGCTGCCGCGACATCGCGGTGGACCTGCGCGAGCACATGCGCCTGGAAAACGACATCCTGTTCGCGCAGTTTATTGAAGCCACCTAGAGATCGAGAACCTCGACGCGATCGCCGATCACGACGGACGGCGCGTTCGGGCGCCGTCGAACGAGCAGGTCCGATGCGGCGAGCGCGCGCTGGGCCGACGAGTCCTGGTCGTCCGAGAGGAGCACCTCGCCACGGTCCAGCCGCGCCCGGTGAAACGTCTCGCGATCGCCCTCCTGCCCCATCGGCCCGGCCAGGGCCACGGATCGCCAGGCCCACGCCTTGCGCGGGTTGCGTCCCGCCAGGCCGGCCACCAGCGGCGCCAGGAACAGGCGCGCGGTCACCAGCGCCGAGGTCGGATTGCCGGGCAGGCCGACGATGACGGTCCCGCCGACGCGGCCCATCCAGACCGGCTTGCCCGGCTTGATCGCCACCTTGCTGAACAGCAACTCCAGCCCGAGCGGCGCGAACATTTCACGGGCGAAATCCCGCTCGCCGACGGAAGCGCCGCCGGTGACCACCACCACGTCGGCCTCGGCGACGGCCTCCGCTGCTGCGGCCTGAAGAAAGGCCAAGTCATCGCCGCACCGACGGCGTGACACGATCCGGGCGCCCCAATTCTCAGCCAGGGCCGCGACGCCGAACGAGACGCTCTCCGGAATGGCGTCCGGCCGAAGGTCATGCGATCCGGGCGCGGCCAGTTCGTCGCCAGTGGCCAGGATGGCCACCCTCGGCCTCCGGAAGACCTCCAACGCCCCCAGATTGGCCGCCGCCGCCGCGATCAGCCGTTGAGCGTTCAGGCGGCGACCGGCGGGCACGAGCAGATCGCCGACCCGGAAGTCGGATCCGGCCTCCCTGAGATGCCGCCTCGCGCACAGAGGATGGGCGAACAGCGCCTGATCGCCGTGCCGCCGCACCTCTTCCTGGATGATGACCCGGTCCGCGCCGTCGGGCAGAGGCGCGCCGGTAAAGATGCGCAGGCAGGCGCCGGCGGGCAACGCGCCCGCGAACCCTGCCCCGGCGAAGGACTCGCCGGCGACCGGCAGACTGACCGGCAGCACCGCGAGATCGGCCTCGCGCACGGCATAGCCATCCATCGCGGAGACACAGGACGAGGGAGACGCGCGACCGGCCAGCACCGGCTCGGCCAGCACACGGCCCCTCGCGTCGGCGAGGGCCACGGATTCTCTTCCCAGCGGACCGGCGATCCCCGCGACGAGCACCGCCGCCTCGTCGAAGGTGATCACGGGCAGATGTCCCGGAAGCGCGGGATCTGACCCACGAGCGAACAGGGCTTGAACCGGCTGTCGAGTTCCATCGACAGGACCAGGTCCCAGGCGTCGCGACAGGCGCCTGTGGAGCCCGGCAGGCAGAAGACAAAGGTGTCGCCGGCCTGGCCGGCGAAGGCGCGGGACTGGAGGGTCGCCACCCCGACCGTGCCCTGACTGGCCTGGTGGAAGACCACGGAGAAGCCGTCCATCTCACGTCGGAACAGCGGTTTGACCGCCTCCGGCGTCACATCGCGCGGCGAGAAGCCCGTGCCGCCGGTGGACAGCACGACATCAATCCCCGCCTCGGCGACCCAGGCCGCGACCTGGTCTCGGATCGGCCCGACGTCGTCCTTGACGATCGCTCGGGCGGCCAGCGTGTGGCCCGCGACTGTCAGCCTGTCGATCAGCAGTCCGCCCGAGGTGTCGGTTTCCAGCGTGCGGGTGTCCGACACGGTCAAGACAGCGATGTTGAGGGGGTAGAAGGCGCGATCTGGATCAATGCCTGCCATGGAGTCTCCATTGCCGGAGCGCCCCGGCGCGAACCGCCGGGTCAGCGCCGCCTCGGCGCCGCGACCGGTCCAGACGCCTGACTAGCGCGTTGCCGGACCGCGCCATTTGTCCAACATCAAGTGACCACCCAGCGACGATCAGGCCTGGCTGGAAAAACCCTCTGAGCCATCCCACGCCACCACGGTACGCTTGATCCAGCGCATTTTCACCTCCCTGAGGACCAATCTAGCCTCGCCTTCAGTTCAGAGAGGAGATCGTCCATGACCCACGTCGCCCACGAGCTCGCCCAGGAATTCCCGGCCAATGTCGAGACGCTCCATCGTCTCAGGCAGTCGGATCGCCACTTCAGCGCGCTCTGCGATCGCTATCACGTCGTCAATCGCGACATTCACCGCATCGAGACCGGCGTCGAAGCCGCCGCCGACGATCGGCTGGAAGCCCTGAAGAAGCAGCGCCTGGCGATGGCGGACGAGGTGGCGGCGATCCTTGGCGACCAAAGCGCTCGTCGCTAGAGGCAAGCGGCCCGTCCCTGACCGTCGGCACGGTCAGGATTACTGGAAAGGTCAGAAGGCGTCGCTGAACCAGTCCTTCCCGACTCCCGCAAGGAGTCAGCAGCGGATGTTGGCCAAGATACTGCCGAACTTCTGCTTTGGATCGGGCTCTCACCGTTGAGTTCCAGGCCGAAAACAGACATTCAACCAATGGGGTCTGACGGGTTTGTGAGACTATTCTTCTAGACTTTGACCACTTGTCTACACTGGGAGGCGGCGATCGGCCGCCAGTTCAAGCGGGCGACCAAGGCGCGGAGGGCGTCAGGGGTCTGGCTGTGGTGATCCGCATGTCGGCGCCGGCGCCAAGCCGTCAGTCATCTCCCGGGTTGGGCGCTGCGGGGCGAGCTCGTCCGCGATCAATCTCACGAACCTAGGACGGGACGGTCAGGTTCAAAGGCGACCTCGCATGGACGAGGCGAACCCCCGCGGACCCTCCGACCTTCGCTGCGCTGCAGGCCGGTTTCCACGGGGATTCGTCCTTTGGCCTCTCCCTTTCACCCGCCCTGGGCGGTCGCGAGATCGCGGGAACGAGCCCGCAGATCCGGCAGCGCAAGAGGGAGACGAAAGATGGTCAGCATGGGGATGGCTCAAGCGGTTTATCAACACGCCCACGACTTCTATGACACCGGCAGCTGGTATGTGGTCGCCGAATGCTGGGACCTTCTGGCCATCGCCGAGGAGCTGGACCGTCAGGAGGAGATCACCGCGATCCCCTTCGAGCTCGACACGGCCGCCATCGCCCACTTCCACCAGATGATCCACTCGCGGACGGGCAGCACGCGGCACTAGCCCAACTCGGCGCCCGCTTCGGCGGGCGCCACTCCCCTCCCCTTTCGCCGTGAGGCGGCGGGGTGTCGACCTTGCTCAGACACGCCCGGCGGAACAGGGACCGAACGAAGTCCAAGCCCTGGCGCCAGGCGGGCCGGCGGCCACTCAGGCTTGGGGTTGGTGATTCGTCCCGTAGAGCGCGCCTGTCGGTACTCAGCGAGGTCAGTTTTCATAGGAACCTTATGCAGATACCGAGCCCGCGACGCCCAGCGACTCGACGGGCGGGCGATGCTGGTGGGAAGGGGTTCGTCGATCAATCACCGCATGATCGATGTTGACCCTTGTCGGCGAGGCTATCCTGCCGTTGTTCGGTGCGATGGTGTCGCTGCAGGTCCCCTTCAGCGTCGGCGGATCCTGCGGCTGGCCGACGTCTTGTCGCCAGATCCGACTTGGTTCTCTGGTCGGTCCTCGCCCTGGTCCCCCGGCGGCTACGCCCCCTCCCCTTCCAGCTTCGGGTGGACCGTGTGACGCGCGGTCCTGCTCTTGCCTTTGCCGCGGGCGGGCTTGGGCCGCTATCCTTGATTGTGGTAGGTTCAGCTCGGTCACCAGCGCCTTGGAGGAGCCCGGGCCGGCTGCGGTCCGCGCGATCAATCTCGCCAACCTAGGGCGGGGCGATCCAGGTCAAAGCCGACCCCGCTGGCGCGAGGCGGGCGGGTGCGGACCCTCCGGCCTTCCTTCGCTGTCGCTTCGTGCAGACCGGTTTCCAACCCGCCCGGGCTTTGTCCTGGCCCGTCTCCCCGCCCTTGCAGGTCGCGTGATCGCGGCAGGGACCGCGAGCCGCCGGGGCTTTTCTTGGCGGCAGATGGAGAAAGACGATGCTGAACAAGGTCCAACTTATCGGTTTTACCGGCGCCGAAGCGGAAATCCGCACCACGGCGGGCGGCAAGAAAGTCGCAACGCTGCGGGTCGCCACCAGCCGCTACACGAAGAAGGAAGGCACGCGGAAGGACTACACGACGTGGCACCAGGTCGAGATCTGGAACCAGGGCACGGTCGGTTGGCTCGAAAGCCGTGGCCTGCCGAAGGGCTCCAAGGTCTTCGTTGAAGGCGAGACGCGGCACGACCGCTACACCGACAAGGACGGCCAGGAACGCTTCTTCTCCAAGGTCGTGGTCGCCACGCCGCAGCACGAGCTGAAGTCCCTCGATCGCCAGGACGCCCCTGTCTCCGAGGCAGCCTAAAGCCAACAGCCCGTCCGGTTCGCCGGGCGGGCTTCGGCTCTGGTTCGGAATCGGCGTAAGTCGCTCACCTTGAGTTGGCGAATTTGACGCCTGTTAAACCCGGCGGGTTTACAATGCTGTCAATACGCGCACTGTGGGTTGGCGAATGGACGGAAAACTAAACCGACTTCAGCGCCTTTTGCCCGATGGCCTCCTAGCGGACGCCCGTTGGCTGCAGCGCCATGGCTACTCACGAAGCCTCGTCGCCAAGTATGTCAAAAGCGGTTGGCTTCAGGCGCCCGTCCGAGGGGCCTATCAGCGCGCTGGCGACACATCCGACCAGGCCCTCTCGGCCATAGCGGTCGCCTTGTCGCTCCAGCGTTTGCGCCCTCCCCTCCTCGCGGTCTGTGGCCGGACGGCTTTGGAGCTGCTGGGGCTCGGCCACTATAGCGCTCCTGACGGGCCGAACCCGTTCTACCTCCGCGGCGCCGCACCGCCGCCTGTCTGGGCACGCAGGCTCTTGGGGCCCGGGCTGGTCTATCACCGGCCGACCTTGTTCACGGCCGACCCGCTTCTTGCCGACGATCCGCAGGCCGGCGGGTTCGAGCGACACTTCACGCACCCTTCGGCAGGCGGCCTGGAGACCCAGCTTATCGTCTCGACGCCGGAGCGAGCCCTACTGGAGGTCCTGGACCTCGTCCCGCAGGTCGCCTCCTTCCACGAGGCCGACGTCCTGATGCAGGGCCTGTCATCCCTCAGCCCACGGCGGCTCTATGCGCTCCTGGCCGACTGTCGGAGCGTCAAGGTCAAGCGTCTCGCGCTATGGTTCGCCGATCGCCACGGCCATGCCTGGGCGAGCCGCCTCGAGCGGGGCGCGATTGACCTTGGCAGCGGCAAGCGCGTCCTTGAGCCCGGCGGGCGCCTCGACAGCACCTACAACATCACCGTTCCTCGCGAGATGGGGGACGCATGACCGCGGCTCTCCTCTCAGGCCCACAGAACCACGTCGGCAGGGCGCCTGAAGGCGCTGCTCCGGCGGGGACCGTAGGCGGTGTTTTCGGAGAAGTTGCCAATTGGCAACTTCTGGGGTCGAGGCCCCTGCCCTTCCCCAAGATCGTCGCTCGTGGTGGGGTTGGTGATGTCTAAGCGCGCGATTCGACAGCAGGAGTTTGATCTGTTCGTCCCTCGGATGAACAGCCTGCCGCTGAAGGATCAGCGCGAGGTCATGGAGCGACCGTTCTTCTCGCTGTCGAAGCGCAAGCGCCTGAAGCCGATCGAATACACCAGCCCCGACGGTGAGGTCTGGGTCCACGTCAGCGCCAACCCCGCTTTTGGCATCGCCACCATCTGGGACGCCGACATCCTGATCTGGGCGACCTCACGCATCAATCAGATGCGGGAGGCCGGCGAGAACGACCTGCCCCGGACCCTGCACACCACGACCTATGATCTCCTCAAGGCGATCAAGCGCGACACCGGCGGCAAGGGCTATCGGGAACTCCAGGCCGCTCTTCAGCGGCTGGAGGCCACGACGATCCAGACCTCGATCCGGGGGACTAAGCGCAACACCAAGGCGCAGTTCGGCTGGCTCGACGAATGGATGCTGGAGTCGGACGCCGTCACCGGCGCCCCGAAGGGTCTGACGCTCACCCTGTCCAACTGGGTCTATGAGGGGGTGATCAAGGACCGGTCGCTGCTGACGCTGCACGCCGACTATTTCGCCCTCTCCGGCGGTGTTGAGCGCGCCATCTATCGGATCGCCCGCAAGCACGCCGGCGACCAGGCGTCGGGCTGGACGTGCCGGGTGAGCGTGCTCCACGACAAGACCGGCAGTGAGAGCCCGTTGAAGCAGTTCAACTACCTGCTCAAGCGGATCGTCGCCGCCAACGACCTGCCCGAATACGACGTCAGTTTCGTCAACGCCGCGGACAACTCGCCGGCCGTCCATTTCATCCGCCGCGACGCCGCCGAGCGCGCCGCGATCAAGGCGGATCTGGCTCGCCTGGCTGCTGATTCGGAGCGCCGAACCCGCGAGGACGCCCGCACGCTCGCCGTCGATGGCATGTTTGAGAAGCGCAAGGTCCCACCCTCGGGGGAACGGTGACCTATTCCACGGGGGAACGGTGACCCGAGGCACGGGGTATCAGTGACCTTCGGCTCGGGGCATTGGTGACCGGGGATTTTCGGAAACCCTTGTATCGTATGGGTTTCCTGAGCATTTGGCGGCCTCTAACTCTGTCTAACTTTGTCCCTAAGAAATTCTCTAACGGGGCGCGGCGGACAGGCTGGCTTGCCGTCGCCTTGAACCATGAGGGTTCAGGCTCGGCGCGCTGTTAACTCATTCTTCATTGTATCCGACCGAAAACTTGGCAAATTCCAGCTATCTCGTTGGAGATTTGCAAAGGAGGAGGCCATGGCGAAACTTGCACTCGCGGAAAGTGCGGTCTCTGGACCCGTCCTCCTCGACGCCATGACGGCGCTCAGCGACCGCGCCCACGACGTCATCACCCGCTTGCGGGCCACGGTGTTCGCGCCCGGCGAAGAGAAGATCGTCGATCTGCGCTTCACGATCACCAAGGCCGCCGAGATGGTGGGCCGGACCTCTGAAGCGATCCGTCAGGCCGAGGCCGATGGCCGCCTCCCCGCCCCCAGGCTTAGCGCCTCGAAGCGGCGGGAAGGCTACAGCCTGGCCGAGATCAACCATATGCGCGACGTCTTCGGGACCCGGCCACGCCGTGGTCCCGCGGATCCGCCGATCGTCCTGGCGGTTCAGAACTTCAAGGGCGGCGTCGGCAAGAGCACCCTCACCTGTCATGTGGCGCAGTACCTCGCGCTCAAGGGCTACCGGGTCGCGGTGATCGATTGCGATAGCCAGGCGAGCACCACGACCATCTTCGGGTTCAATCCCGACATCGATATCGACGACGAGGAGACCCTCCTCCCCTTCTTCCGTCACGGCGGAGAGCCGGACCTCAAGTATGGCCTCCGGGCTACCGCCTGGCCGGGCATTGATCTGATCCCCGCGAACCTCGGGCTATACCAAGCGGAATATGAGGCGGCGGCGCGCCTTCGCGGGAACCCTGACGCCCTGGACCGCCTGCGTCGCGGTGTCGAGGGTATGGCCATCGACTATGACGTGGTCCTACTGGATCCGCCGCCGGCGCTGGGCATGTTGTCGCTGGCCGTATTGCGCGCCGCCAACGCCCTTTTGATCCCGACACCGCCCTCGACCGTGGACTTTGCCTCGACCGCCCACTTCCTGCGGATGATCGTGGAGACCTTGGAGGTCATGCAGAACCATCTGGGCGCGCGAGGCTATCATTTCCTCCGCGTCGTCGCGACCAAGGTCGATGAGGGCAAGAGCGCCCACACCCAGATCCGCGACATGATGGAGGCAGTGTTTGGCGCCGACATGCTGTCGGCCTCGCTGCTCGACTCCGCCGAGATCGACAATGCCAATGTGCAGCTGCGCACCGTCTATGAGCTGACGGGTCCGGCGACGAAGACCTATGAGCGCTGCCGAAACAACCTCGACCGCCTGAATGGCGAGATCGAGCTTCTGATCCGTAAGGCGTGGCCCAGCCATCGGCCGGACCTTCGCCGGCTGGGTTTAGGGTAGGGGAGGGCGGTCATGGCATCCACCACAGGTAAGAACCGCTCCATCCTCGCGGGCCTGGTGGCCCCTGCGGTCACTGAAACCCCGACGCTGGAGCGCGGGGCGCCCGCGACCGAGCGCTTGACCACGCGGCTGACCGGGCTTGCCCGTGTCACAGCCGGTGACATCAAGGAAAAGACCCTCAAGCTGGTTGATCCGGCTCGATGCCGGATGTGGGAGCGGCACAATCGCCGCTACGACCTCCTCAACGAGAGCGTCTGCGGCGATCTTCTTGAAAGCCTTCGCTCCCAGGGGGAGCAGGAGTTTCCCGCGATCGTGCGGCGGGTGGAGGGTGACCCGGACTACGATTTCGAGGTCATTTGCGGCGCACGCCGTCACTGGGCGGTCAGCCACCTCAAGAATGTCGAGCATCGCGATATCCGCTACCTCGTCGAGGAGCGCGAGCTCTCCGATGAGCAGGCCTTCCGTCTGGCCGATGTCGAGAACCGGTCTCGCAAGGACATCAGCGACTACGAGCGGGCCCTGGACTACCGCCACGCCATTGAAACCTTCTACGGCGGCACCGCGCAGCGGATGGCTGAGCGGCTGGAAGTGCCAAAGGCCTGGCTGTCGCGCTTTCTCGACCTCGCCAAGCTGCCGACCGACGTCGTCGAGGCTTTCGGCGATGTGCGGCAGCTCCGCGAGAACCATGCCCGCGAGATCAAGCCTCTCCTGGCTGACGGCGCGTCGCGCCCTCGGGTGATGGCCGAGGCCAAGCGCCTGGGGGTTCAGCAAGCGGAAATGATCGCCAAGGGGCAGGGTCCTTTGGACGCTCCGAAGGTTCTGGCGCTCCTGAAGCGGGCCGCAGCTGGTGACGCGAAACCTGTGACCAAGGCGGGCAAGCCGGTCACGGCCGTGATCAACGCAGCGGGCGCGACCCTCTTCACCCTGGCGCGCAAGGGGTCGAAGAAGGTGGTCCTAGAACTGGCGCTCGATGCCGACGCCAGCAACGCGGATTTCGCCGAGGCCTTCCAGCGCGAGCTGCTCCGGATGCGGCCAAAGGGCTGAAGTTGCCAATTGGCAACTTCCGGATTCTGGGCCCTAAGCGGGCGCCTCGACCCCTCCGATGTCGCCGAGTTGCCAATTGGCAACTTCTGCAAATCGTCGGGGTATCAGTGACCCGCCTGGGCGCCCGAGAGGGGCCGAAGCCCACAAACACCGGGCATGAGCCACATCTTGGCCTGAAGCGCTGACGAGCCTGTGGCTCGATTGCGAGCGCGAAGGCAAGGCCAAGTCAGCATGAGAAAATCGCCCGTCCGCCCGGCGAGGGGGCTGACCCCGGCCTTGGCGGCGTGGGCGATTCTTCCTGTCGCTGCAGCGGCGGTCCTCGGCGCCAGCCTGCCGCAGCCGGCGCTCCTCTGGAACCGCAGTCCAAGCGAGCCTTTGGGGCTCTATGTCCGCACCCTGGGGCATCCCACCCGAGGCGCGATCATCGCTTTTCAGGCGCCCGCGCCGGCCTTTCCCTACGCCGATGGGCAGATGGATTACCTGCGCCGAATTCCAATCCTGAAGGCGATTGCCGCCGGGGAGGGCGATCACATCTGCACCGACGGCGGGACGCTGACGATCAACGGGATCCGTCGCGCGCCGGTGCTCTCCCATGACAGCCGGGGTGTGGGTTTGCCCCGCTGGGCCGGTTGCCGCGCGCTGGCGCGCGGCGAGTTCTTCGTGTTCTCCGATCGCATCCCGAACAGCTTCGACAGCCGCTATTTCGGGCCGGTGACGACGCGCGAGATCCTCGGCGTCTTTCGGCCGCTGAGCCCCTCAATTCACTCCTCTGGAGACCGATGATGGATCCTGTGGCCCTTGCTGCTCTTTGCGCCCTCCTGGCCCGGGGCGAGACGGCTCAGCCCGTCCCAACCGGCGTGAACTGCCCAGGGGTCTATGCCCCCGCCACGCCGTTCGCGGGAGCCACTCCGCCCGCCCGGTCCCTGGCCACGCTGGTCTCCTCGCCCGAGGCGCGGGAGGCCATCGCGCGGGTCGCCTATGCCGAGGCCGCGAACCAGGGCGACAGTGGCCTGGCGGGCGTTGTCTATACGATCATCAATCGCCTCGCCGATGGCCGCTGGGGCGGGTCGGTCGAGGCAGTCGTCAATGCCCGGCGCCAGTTCGAGCCGGTGATGCGCGCCGGGGGAAGCTGGCGCAGCCTGCCGGCGGTCTCGGAGGCCCGGCAGGCGCGGATCGACACCATCATCAACCTGGCCCTGGAGGGCCGGTTACCCGATCCGACCAATGGCGCCAGGTTCTTCCAGAACCCGCAGATCGTGGCCGGCCGGGCGGCCCGCGGCGAGGTCTCGGCAGGGCTGGTGAACTTCGGTGGCGCCCCGCCTTCGGCGGTGATCGGCGCGCATAGCTTCTACGTGGAAGCGGGCAGGGGAGGGGGCTCGACGCCCGGCGCTGGCCGTTCGCCCGCAGCGCCTCGCGGCCGCGCGGCATCTGACCCTTGGCAGTCCGCCGGGGGCGCGATCTTCGCGGGCGAGAACCGTGCCCTCGTGGCGCCTGGCCCTGCCGCCGTGGCAGCGCCTACGGAGACTCCGGACGGAGCAGGCGAGGGCGGTGATCGCCGGCCTCAAACGGCCGATGGCGCACATGCGATCTTTGTTCGGCAGGACGGGACCGTGACCGCGTGGCGCCAGTGATCACGCTGCCTGCCAGGAGCCATCAAGGTCGGCATAGTCCGCATCGACGTCGCTGGGCAGGAAGCTCGTGACCGGCTCGTCGGCCATCGCCGACTGCGCCATCAGATCGAAGTCTGGGAGGGTCGCACCTTCGGCTTGGAGGGCGCTCTCGGGGCTCTCTTCAACGTCGCCTCCGGGGCGCAGCGAGAGCGGCACATTGCCCAGCAGCTCGCGCACGGTGAGGCGGTCGCGGATGCCCTCGACGCGGCGGTCTATGATGTCGACCAGGCGCGCGAGGAGCTCGGCGTCACCGGCGAGAAGATCGTCGCCGGCCTCGGCCAACAGCGCGCCGCCGATGATGATCTTGGCGCGGGTTTCCCGCTTGCGCTGGTTGATCGACCACAGGGCTTCGAGCCGTTCGACGCGGGCCTTGAGCACCAGGAAACGCTGCTCGTCGTCGGCGATATCTTCGAGCGGTGTGGCGTGGCGGCGGCGATGCACGCCGTCATGGCCGGCATCGCGAAGCGCGCTTTCCAGCTCGTCCAATCGGAGCTTCAGCGCGTCTTCTTCTGAGACCCGCCGAGCCTGCTCGCGGTCCTCGGTCCGGGCGATCCAAAGCTCGCGCCGTTGCTCCTTCTGCGCCCCGGTTCGCGGGCGATATTTCGACGGGCGAGTGTTTCTTCGACGCTTATCGACCGTGGTCATGGCGCACACCTTAGTTGTCGTAAAAGCCCCGGACGGCCTAAACCGATCAATAATGGCCGTCATGGTCTATCCATGGCAGAACAGTAATTACGGACAATGGCGCATATACGGGTTGGTTGGGCTACGCCCACCAACCCCGCGGCCAGGCTCCGCCCGGCACCCTCAAGCCCCCCGACGGCCTACCCGGCCGTGGAGCCTTGAGCCAAGGGCGCGGCCCTTAGCGATCCAGCCGGCAGGGCCGGCCAAGGGGAGGGAAGAGATGGCGTCGTTCCTTTGCCAGGTGCAGACAATCCAGCGTTCGGCGGGCCGCTCGGTTGTGGCCGCCGCGGCTTACCGATCAGGCGACCGGCTGGTGGATGAGCGCCTGGCGATGGAGTTCGACTTCGCCGCCAAGGATGGCATCGAGCACGCGGAAATCCTGGCGCCGGCCGGTGCGCCCACAGCTTTCCGGGACCGCGAGGTATTGTGGAATGCGGCCGAGGCGCAGGAGTCGCGGAAGGACGCCGTGCCGGCCCGGGAGTTGCTCCTGGCCCTGCCGCACGAACTGAACTTCGAGCAGCGGCGCGACCTCGTCCGAGCCTTCGTTTCAGAGCATCTGGTGGGGCAGGGGATGATCGCCGATGTGGCGATGCATCGGCCTGGCAAAGAGGGCGATCAGCGCAATTTCCACGCCCATGTGCTGGTCACGACGCGCTCTGTCGGACCTGCGGGATTCGGCCGAAAGCCGCCGGAATGGTGGAGCCCGCAGGCGGTGCGCAAGTGGCGCGCGGCGTGGGCCGAAACGCAGAACCAGCACCTGCGCCGACACCTTGGCCCAGACGCCCCGCAGGTCTCGCATCTGTCCCTCGCCGAGCGGGGCCTCGACCGCGAACCAGGTGTCCACCTTGGACCCACGGCTTCGGCCTTGGAGCGCAAGAATATCGCCTCTGAACGGGGCGAGCAGAACCGCGATACGGCCGCGCATAACCGCAAGCGGGCTGAACTTCGGCGGGACTTTCAGGAGACCGCCGATCGGCTTGTGGAAGCCGTGCCCCTGATCTCGGTGCCGGTCGCCAAACTGGTCCAGGAGGCCGAGCAGATGCGGGTACGCATGGTCGCCGAGCGCGACGGCTGGGCGGCTGAGCGGGCGGGCTTGGGCGGGCCGAAGATTGAGACCGCCGGGCAGATTGAACGGTCGCTGATGGCGGAGGCGGCGCGTGAGCGTGCGCTCGCCAAGGCGCGGCTCGCTCGTGTCGAGGGGCGCGTCGCCGAGGTGCGGTCGAAACGGCTGAGTCTGGTGCAATGGGTGCGCAATCCGGCCCGGATGATCTGGGCGAAACACGCCGAACTGAACGCCATTGCTCGCGCGCGCGCGGCGCTCCGACGGGTTGACCTGCAGCTTGAAGTCCGCGCGTCCTGGGCGCGGTCGCCGCAGGGCCAGGCCTACGTGGCGGCGCGCCGGGGACCGCAGCTGGAGACCGCCGCTGATGTCGCACGTCGCAAGCGGACCCTGGAGCGGAAAGTCAAACGCGCTGACAAGCGGATCGCCGGCGCCACGCGGACCTTCAACGACCTGCGGGTTGCCCAGGCGCTGGGGCAGGGCGAGCTTCGTGTGCCGGCCAAGGTCCCCGACGAAACCCGCTTCATCCGCGACATCGGCGGGCCTGCGCGGGAGGCGGTGATGCGCTTCCCGGCGCCGGCGCGACAACAGGCCGTCGAACGGCTCAACCGAGGACTGGGGCACGTCATCGGACGTGGCTTCATTCCGGGCCTTTAGGGCAGGGGAGGGACGATGAACGGCCGGGCGCGCGCCTCGATCATCCTGCCTTTGGCGGCCCTGTCGATCCTTCTCGGCCTGACGCTGGCCACCCAGATGGTGGCGCAGACCTACGGTTATCCGCGTGAGTTTGGGGCCGGCGCTTTCGACCTGGGGACGGTGCGGGTCTATGCGCCCTGGTCGTTCGTCGGCTGGTACATGCGCTTCCAACCGAGCTACCCGAGGCCGTTCGATCTGGCGGGCCTGGCTGCCCTGGCCGTCGCGATGGGGCCGGTGATGGCGGCGGCGCTGCTGACCCGCCGATCGCAGCGTGAGCCCAAGGCCTTTGGCCGGGATGCCTGGGCCGACGTCGATGACGTGCGGAGGGCCAAACTCTTTGGCCCTGGCGGGCAAACCAGCGGTCAGATCAGCGGCCGGGTGCTCGGCCGTTTCAATGGCCGATACCTGACCTATGGCGGGATCGAGCACGCGATCATCGTGGGCGCGTCGCGGAGCGGGAAGGGGGCCGGGCATGTGGTCCCGACCCTGATCGCCTGGCCGCACAGCGCCTTCATCTATGATCGCAAGGGCGAGCTTTGGCACATCACCGCCGATCACCGGAAGACGTTCAGTCACGTCTTCTATTTCTCCCCGACCGACCCCAACACCGTCCGCTGGAATCCGCTCTTCGAGGTCCGCAAGGGGCCGATGGAGATCGCCGATATCCAGAACGTGGTCGGGATCCTGGTGGACCCGCTGGGCCGCAAAGCCGGCGACCTGAACTTCTGGGACCAGAGTGCGACGGACTTCTTCACCGCGATCATCCTGCACGTTCTCTACAGCGAGGAGGACACCAAGAAGAACCTGGCCCAGGTCCGGCGGCTGCTGATCAACATCGAGCCGGCCCTGCACGCGATGATGAACACTCAACACCGCTGGCGGCCGGACTATCATGCAGCGGATGGGCTCGCGCGGGACGCCAAGGGCGCGCCGATCGCGGAGATCCACCCCGAGGTCCTGCTGGGGGCGACGGCGCTCTCGACCATGGACGAGCGCGTGAAATCCAATGTCCTGGCCACCTGCCGGGCGTCACTCTCGCTGTGGGCGGATCCGTTGGTGGAGTACGCGACCAGCTGGTCGGACTTCTCCATCGGCGACCTGGTCTGCTCCGAGGCGCCGGTGTCCTTCTACATCATCACGCCGCAGGCCCATGCCGACCGCCTGGCGTTCCTGGTGCGGGTGTTCACGCGCCAGACGATCAACAGCCTGATGGAGCATGAGCATTTCGACAGCCGCCGCCGGCGCAAGCTGCACCGGCTCCTGCTGCTGCTCGACGAGTTCCCGAAGCTCGGCAGTCTTCCCTTCCTGGAAAACGCGATGGGCGAGATGGCCGGCTATGGGATCACCGCCCACCTGATCTGCCAGAGCTTCAACGACGTGTTCTCCAAGTACGGGGACAAGACGCCGCTGTTCGACAACATGCACATCACGGCCTGCTTCGCGACCTCGGAGCCCACCAGTATCGACAAGGTGACGCGCCGGGCGGGCAAGGCGCTGGAGATGCGCGAGAGCTACAGCGATCCGCGCAGCCTTTTCGGGCGCGCGAACCGTTCGACCTCCCAGTCGGAGCAGCAGCGCTACATCCTCTCCGAGGAGGATGTGCGGGGCTTGGACGACAGGAAGCAGTTCCTGTTCGTCAACAACACCAAGCCGATCCTGGCCGACAAGATTCGCTACTACGAGGAGCCGTTCTTCAAGGCGCGGACGGGGGACTACTTCAACGGCGTGCCCGCGGCCTATGAGCAGCGCCCAGAGGCCGCCGACCTGCCTGGGCGGGCCTCGATCGACTGGAAGGGTGTGCGGGCCGTGGTGGCGGCTCCTGAGAGCTTTGCGGGCGTCTCGCCGCCCCGGGCACGCTCCGGCGCAGGTAATGGCGCTGCGGACGCGCCCGAGGGGCATCTGACCGAGGATTACCTGGCGCCCCAGCCGATCGCGGCCCTGCGGCCCGGCGATGACGACGGGAGCCTGTAGTGGACCCGTCGCCCCCTTCCAACCCAAGTCCGTGGAGAGCGCCATGTCGCAGCACCATCCTGTCGTAACCGACCGCAAGGTCGCGGCCCTGCGCCAGGCGATGGGCCCGGTCATCGCCGGCGCCCTCGCCGAGCGGCTGGTCGTCGAGGTGATGGTCAATCCCGACGGCAAGATCTGGGTGGACCGGATCGGGGAGGGGAGGTCGTGGACCGGAGAGCACCTTGCGGCGGCGGATGCCGACCGCATCCTGCGCCTGCTGGCCGACCACGCCGGCGAGGTGGTGACCCGTGATCACCCTAGGGTCAGCGCGACCTTGCCGCTGACCGGGGAGCGCTTCCAGGGCGCTTTCATGCCCGTGGTCTCCAGCCCGGCCTTCGCGATCCGCAAGCGGCCGGAGGTGGTCTTTACCCTCGACGAGTATGTCGCCGGCGGGATGATGACCGAAAGTCAGGCGGCGATCATCCGCGCGGCGGCGGAAAGCCGTCAGAACATCCTGATCGTCGGTGGTACCGGATCGGGCAAGACGACTTTGGCCAACGCCATCCTGGCCGAGCCCGCCTTCGCCGAGGATCGGGTGGTGCTGATCGAGGATACGGCCGAGCTGCAATGCTCGGCCGCGGACCAGATCCAGATGCTGACCAAGCGGACCGAGCCGCAGGTCACCATGACCGACCTGGTCCGCGACACGCTGCGGCTGAGGCCCGACCGGATCATCATCGGCGAGGTGCGCGACGGCTCGGCGCTGGACCTGCTGAAGGCCTGGAATACGGGCCATCCCGGCGGCTTGGCGACCATTCATGCCAATAGCGCCATGGAGGGCCTGACGCGGCTGGAGGATCTGATCGGGGAGGTGACCCAGCGGATTCCCTATCGCGCCATCGCCCAGGCGATCAACCTGGTGATCCATATCGCCCGCGCGCCCGCCGGCCGGCGGGTCCAGGAGGTCTGCCGGGTGACGGGCCGTGAGGGGGACGCCTATTTCTTGGAGGCCTGCATCGGGGCCTGACGTGGGCCTGTCGGTTGCCCCGGTCCGTCGGCGAGGCCAGGCCTACGACGGACTTTCCGATCTTGCGATCGGACCGCATCCTGTTGGCGGCACCCGAGCATGCTGTCGACGAGCATGAGCGCGGTGCTTGTGTCGCTGTCGGCTGGCTTTTTCCTGCCTGGGCGAGGGGGTCGCGCTTGGGGTCGATCTAGCGGCACCACTCGAGCCGGCCACGGCGCAGGAAGAAATGGCACCCGCACGCGGTCTTGCGCCAGATCGACGGGGCGAGGGTGGGAATTTCGCCCGCCTCTAGCCTGAGCGTCCACCGAGGCGTGTCGTCCGGGGCCAAGTTCATCGTCAGCATCGTGGCGCACTGACGGCGGGGACATGCCATAGCCGCGTAAAGCGGAAAGCCAGGGTCGCCGATGACATAGAGTCGGCGGCGTTCCGGCCGGTCCGGCAGGTCTTCGACAAAGCTGACGCGATAGCGCTCGTCGAACGGTCGCCAGGCTTTCAGCCTGCGCCAGGCGACGGTTGTCGCCGTGGCGAGCGATTTGAGCGCCCGCATCACGCAGCGCCCGGCGGGCTAAATTCGGGCATGTCGAGCAGTAGGTCGGTGTCGCCCCGCCCGACGTGACGCGCGAAGAGCCGGCAAGGAATGCCCGTCTCCGCTTCGGGGTAGAGCGCCATCTGGCTGAGGCTAAATCCGACCGTCGCGTAGAGGTCGCCCGGATCATCTCGAAAATCGTGAAGGCGGGCGAGGACCTCGTTGACGATCAGACCGGAAAAGACCGTGTTGACGCTGATGACGGCGGGCCGGTCCTCGTCGACGTTGCGGATGTAACCGGCGCGACGCAGCTCTTCATAGTGCGCCGGATTGCGGCGGCGTTCGCCCTCGGCGCGGACGTCCTCCATCGAAACCGCGCCGCGACTCACCATGCTCGAGAGGTCCGGCTGCATGTAGTGGATGTAGCCGCAAACCTGGGTGATCCGGCCCTGGTCGTCCGCGTCCAACGCCACCCCGACGTCGAAGTAGGGAAGGACATAGAAGGCTGCGATCCGGTTGATCAGGTAGCGGGCTTCGGCGGAGTCGACACATCCGAAGACTAGATCGCAGTCCGCCACAGCGGCGATGGCTTCGGCGGAGAACAGGCTTCGCGCGATTGGAAGGATTTCGGAGCCCAGGCCGACCTTGATGAGGGCGTCGTGGATGACCTCAACCTTCGGACGGTGCAGGGCGACGTCGGCGGCAGTGGTGTTGAGAATTCGGTTGAGGTTGTGATCCTTGACCACGTCGGGGTCGATAATCACCAGCCGCCCGACACCGAGGCGGTAGAGTTGCTCGATGACGATGCTGCCGGTGCCCGAACAGCCGATCACGGCGATCGACAGACCGCCCAGCCGACGCGTCGTCTGGGCGCCGAAGGCCTGCGCGTGCCGGAGCGCGAAGCCGGGCGTCGGCAGTATGGGCCCATCACCGGTGACATCGGCGTAACGCCAGACGTGCAGCGCTTCGCCGGCCACGACGATGGCGTCCAGGGCCGCGAAGGTCCCGAACTCATCGACCGTCCGGCCAAACATGGCGCCGTCGGGGAGCATCACGACGCTGGCATGGCGGACGTCGTGGTCGATCCAGCCGGCGATCGACGGAAAGAGGGCGGAGTCAGACCGGTCGTCCTGTTCGGAGAAAGCGTTGTAGCCGCCCGGGTGCGAGTGGAATTTCACGATGCTCCAACCGCGCTGATCGGCCTCGATGAGCGCTGGGATGATCAGGTCGGTGGACCAAGCCACCGTGTCGGGCGTGCGGAGATCGCAATTCTCGTGGGGGATCAGGATGACCTTGTGCACCAACAATTGGCGGTCGCGCCCGCGGTGCTGACCGCAGAGTGCGATGGCGACGGCTTCCTTGCCGTCGCCGGGGAACAGGTGGCTGTGCAGGGATCGGGTTTGCGTCCCGGTCAGACGCAACCGGCCGCTCATGGCGACACCCGTTCGAACTCGGCCGCCAGCCAAGCGTCCATATAGTGGACGTGGCTGGAGAGATCGTCTTCGCCGTGGACCCAGGGGTTGGCGGGGGTCCTGTGACGCGACCACTGCTGCCAGGGCAGGGTCAGAAGCTGGATCCGGCCATCGGTCATCGGGATGGGTCGACTGTCTGCGCGGCGGATGTGCGGGTGAAAGAACGCCATGTCGAGAACCGCGTCGGGGTAACCGGCGCTGATCTGGATGGCGACGTCGACGACGGCGGGCGCATAGCCCGCCGGAAGCCGGTAGCTGCGCAGGACGACCCATTGGACGCCGCCTTCCTGGATCGTGTCCCAGGCCAGGCCCAGGTGGTCCAAGAAGGCTTCGTCAGTGGCCGGCAGACGGAAGTCGCGGCGGGCCATCAGATCGCGCCGTCCTGCGCGGTCTTGAGCATCGTCTTGAACTTCTCGACGCCCGGCGCGCGGAAATCGATGATGTCGTCGAGATCCAGCTTCACCGGCTGGCCGTGAACGATCTGGCGCAGGACGTAGGCTTCCGGCGGCCGCTTGCCGGCCAATTCCAGCAGGTCCCGCGCCGATAGCTTCGGCGTTGTGACCTCGAAGTAGGGCTTGTCGATGCGGATGCGGTAGGCGCGCGCCAGCGGGACGCGCTTCTGCTCGCGGACGTAGATCTCGATGTCGATGACTTCGTCGACCTGGATCTCGCCTTCGTGCTCGGACGCCTCGAGGTGGGCCGTCTCGTGGATGACCACTTCGGCAGGGCCGTTGCCGTCATGGTGGGGTGGGGGGGTGGGGGATTGTTCCATGTGAAAATCTCGCGTTCGAGGGGGACTGGTATGGAAATAGTAGCTAAGAAATATGGAGTCAATAGCTAAATACTGGCTAATTAGTGTTGACAGCGGTGCCGGCCGGTGCCATTTAAGGTCACCCCCGCCCCTGGTGACCCCGATGATTGAGAAGCGAACGATGACGCTAAACCTCAGCGCCCATGAGATGGACGTTGTGGAACGGCTGGCCGACGAGAAGGGCCTGTCGAAGACGGCGTTGGTGCGCCAAGCCTTGCGTCTCTACCAATCAATCTCGGCGCGTCTCGAGAGCGGCGAGAAGGTGTTTGTCGAACACCCCACCACCAAGGAGAAGGCTGAGCTGATGGTGCTGAGCTGAGTCATGACGGACTTGCTCGGGACCTACCTGCTTAAGGACCGCCTGAAGGATCAGGAGGTCGAGGTCACGCTTTGGCAGTCACTCGACGAACGGCACGTTGAGGATTTCGCCCAGAAGTGGAAGCCGATATTTGACGCGCGCCTGGCCGAATTGCGGGCCAAGGGTGAGCTGACGCTTGAGGTAGTCGGCGACCACAACCTTCAGGACGCCCATTGGGAATGGGTGCAGAAGCGGTTGGAGCGCCGGGACATGATGGCCTGGAGCTCCTTTGCGGTGGAGGCCGAGGACGTCACTCAGGGCTTGATGTTCGTCCGCATGGACACGTTTGCCCGCGAGGCGAGCGGGCGCGGCAAGCATATCGTTGAGATCGATCTCTTGGCGACGGCGCCCTGGAATCGGTTTCGTCTCGTGCCTCAGCCGCAGTTCAAAGGGATCGGGCGGCTCCTCATGGCGGCCGCGATCAGCTTGAGCGTTGACCAAGAATTTGATGGTCGGATCGGCCTGCACGCCTTGCCCCAAGCCGAGTCCTGGTACCGTGACGTCTGCGGTATGACCGACCTCGGCGCTGACGAGACCCAGATGCGATATTTTGAAATGACCCGGGCCCAGGCCCAGGCGTTTGTCAGTTAGAGAGAGGAGCGAAAATGAAGATGTTGATTTCTCAAGACTGGCTCCGCCGTAAGGTTGAGTCAGACCCGGACATAGACGGGGACGCTGGCCCCTTCATCCATGTGTTGGAATCTATCGGGATGTTCCTTCCCCCGGACATCGCCGCGGTAGCTGCCCAGCCGCCTGGCTTGCTGGAGGCGTTTGGCGTGTTCGTCCGGCAATTCCGCCGTCAGCAGCAGTGGACGGTCGAAGAATTGTCGCGGCGAGCGCGGGTCGATGTCGAAGACCTGCGTCAGATCGAGCGGAACCCCCAGGCGCCGCCTCGGCCGCGCGTCGTGCACCAGTTGGCGTCCGTGATGAAGGTCCCAGAACGCTCGCTCGCGAAACTGTCCGGGGCGACCGTCTCGCGCGATCAAGAGTTTGCGGACGAGGCGCTGCGCTTCGCGGCCAAATCCGACGACATGTCGAAGCTCAGTCGTGAAGAGCAGCGCGCCCTCAACGAGTACGTAAAGTACCTCACCAAGCAGGCGACCTGACCCATGAGCGGGGAGGGGGTGGGCGAATACGAGGCGGACGATATCCGCGAGCTTGTGTCGCGCATCCTCAGCGATCTGGGCAATCCGGAGCCGCCGCTCAAGCTGCCCGAGGTGCGCGCCCTACTTGGCCTCAACCTCGGTTACTACAGCACCGCTAACACGACCTTGCTGCAGGATGTCGCCGCGCGTCTCTCGGTGGCGGGTAAGCAGATTCTCGCGCGGCCCATGCTGCTCGTCGAAGCGGTCACGAAGGCGAAACTGTCGGCGCTCTGGGTGCCCGACGCTAAGCGGATCCTTATCGACGAGACGGTGCCGAAGCCCAAGCACCGCTGGATCGAGGGCCACGAGGTTGGCCACAGCATCATTCCCTGGCATCGCGAGTTTCTGTTCGGGGACAACGAACACACCCTCAACCCGCTCTGCCACGCTGTGATCGAGGCGGAAGCCAACTTCGGCGCCGCCCAACTGCTCTTTCTGCAGAAGCGCTTTGCTCTGGAAGCTCGAGACAGCGCCCTCGACTTTAAGGTAATTGGAGATCTCGCGAAGCGCTTCGGCAACACGCTGACGACCACCTTCTGGCGGATGATCGAAGACCGCGATCCTGACGCGGCGGTGTTCGGCATGGTCAGCGCCCATCCCCGCTACCCGGACATGGGCGCGGGCGATGATGGCGAGCCGATCCGGTACTTCATCCGCTCGCGCGCCTTCCGGGACCAGTTTGGGGGCCTCACGCCGCAGGCGGCCTATGGGCTCATTGGGCGGCACGCGACCTATCGGAAGAAAGGTCCCGTACTCGACGCGACCGAGGTGATCTGCAACATCAATGGTGAGTCGTGCGAATTCCAGCTCAACAGCTTTAGCAACACCCACGCGCTATTAACAATCGGCGTGTTCCTTAGGGCTCGCCCGACGGTTGTCAGTGTCTAGGTAGCCTACGCCTCAAAGGCCGGGAGCGACCTGAACAGGGGATCAGAAATCGGCGTTGTGATCCTTTGATTGTCCCGCACCTAGCGATCTGCCTAGTTTCAGATTGACAGGAGGGGTCTCATGGGGCGGCCGCCAGCGAGCCTCGACATCGAAAACCTCCTTTCCTCGCTAAGGGAGCGGGAAGCGACGGCTTCGATCATCGGCTTCGATTGGCAGCGCTGGCTAGAGGACGAGGCCATGGACAGGCGGTAGACGCGGCCCGCACGTCAGGTTGACAAAAGCCATATATCGCCCATGATCTAGGCATCTGGAGGCGTCATGTCCGAATCGAATCCTTGGGACTACCACCCGCATCTGCAGCGCGACGTGATCGTCGCGGTTGCGGGCCTGATCGCCCAGGGCAGGAGCGACGCGCTCATCCGACATGACGAGACGGTCGGCGACGACGGATGGACGCTGGGCTGCAAGGCGTTCCAGTACGCCCGCTTCCAGATTCTGAAGGCGGCCGAGACCGCTGGCTTCGACTGGCTGTCCATCATGGACCCGTCGAAGCAGTTCATCTTCAAGATCGGCGATGTGCCGGTACGGTTCTACAAGGGCGAAGCGGACGAGCCGAGTGACCGTACGCTCCGCCAGACGTTCTCCGAGTTGAACCAGCTGGCCTTCATCTTCGGCAAGGAAGACGGTGCCGGCTTGGCATATCGGTTCGCCATCGAGACCGACTTCGACGGCTCGATCGCCAGCATCAAGTTCGTCGGCCTGCGTGGCGAGAGCTCGGTCTTCTGCTGGGACGTTCCGTACATGGAGGCCGTCGGCCTACCGCTGCCAACCCCCTCGACCGAAGGCATCGATCTGCCCAGGCCGGAGGTCCGCGTTCCGGGCACCGATCAAGATACGAAGGCCAAACCTGCGTAGCCGACCGGTCTTGATTGGAGGGACTTCCCAGGATAGGCGCCAGCCATGAGTACCGAGAGACCGTTTAGAGGGGAGCAGCTGCGACTGGCGCGACTTGCTTTCGGCTATTCGCTTGACGAGATCGGGGTGACGGTGGGCGCGACGCGCCAGTTCATCCATCAGTTGGAGGTCGAGGCCAAGGCACCCAGCCGCGATCTGGTGACCGCGCTGGCTGGCGCGCTCGGCGTCACGCCGCGGTTCTTCTCCGTCGCGCCGCGCGCCACCGTCAGGCCCGAGCAGTGTCACTTCCGCAAACAGGCGACGACGCCGGCGTCGATCACCAGCCAGGTGCTGGCGCGAGGTTCGATCCTTGACGCCTTGACCGAGGAACTTGACAGCCGCCTCGAGCTGCCGACAGTCAACTTCCCAGACTCCATGGCTCAGAGCCTCGACGACGTTGAGGTCGCCGCCGAGGCGGCGCGGGAGCATTGGGGCCTCGGAAGCTCCGGGCCGATCACCAACATGATGCGGGTCGTGGAGAATGCCGGCGCCATCGTCACCTATTTCGCTGGTATTTCAGACCGGGTTGACGCGCTGTCGATGGATCGCCGTCGTCCTATCATCGTGCGCAGCGAGGCCAAGCAGAGCCTCAGTCGGCTGCGCTTCGACTTGGCCCACGAGTGTGGTCACTTGGTGATGCACCGCGGGATCCAGACTGGGGATCGCCCCACGGAGGATCAAGCCAATCGTTTCGCCAGTGCCTTCCTGCTGCCGCGCGCGCCGTTCCTGCACATGTTTCCGAGATCGCGTTTCCTGAACTGGGAGCTGATCTTTCACATTAAGCTTCAGTGGAAGGTGAGCGCGCGCGCCGTGCTTCGACGGGCGTTCGATCTCGGCGTGATCTCGGCCGACCAGTACCGGACTGGAAACATTCACCTGGCCAAGACCGGCCAGACCAAGATTGAGCGGTACGACGCGGACATGCCGATGGAGAATGCGGAGCTCCTCGAGGCGGCGATGGACGCCCTGGAAAGCACGCGCCCGGGCGCCTTGTTGGAAATGGCCAGCGAGTTGGGCCTGGCTGCGCCGATGTTCGATCATCTGACCGGCAGGGGCCTGGATACGGCCGTCGTTTCGATGGGCGACGAGACCGTGCGCTACGTGGATTTCACGGTGCCTCGTCACTAGCTGCGACTGCGAATTAATTGCGTCTAATAAGCATTATCGGAAATTGGAATTGTCCTTCAGGGCCTGGAACGGCCCCTACAGGTCGATTTCCAGCGTCATGCCATCCCAAGCTGGCCCGATACTCGCTGGAATCCGCACCCGCGACGAGATGTTGCAGTTACTGCTGGGCGACCGCAACGTGCGCGTTATCCTCAACGTCGCTGTCCGGCGGCATGACCCCGACGAGGTCCGCCAGGGCCTTTCGGACGTTGGGAGTCAGCCGCCTGAAGGCGTGCATAAGCTTTGTCGCGCCAGGCATGTTGGCAAACTGGATCAGTTCTCCCGACATTGATGTGCCTTCCGGATCGCTGCGGTCCAACCCCTCAAAAAACGTAGAGATCGACAACTCGAGCGCTTCGGCTATTTCAAAGAGCTTCGACGCGGATACACGATTACTCCCGCGTTCATATTTCTGAACCTGCTGAAACGTGAGCCCGAGCGCATCCGCGAGTTGGGACTGGCTCATTCCCAACCGCCTACGGTGCGCGCGGATCATGCCGCCCACATGCACATCAACGGGATGGAACGGTGGTTTGCTCAAGGTCGTACTCCCACGGGCGGGCGGAGAAGTGTCGGCCGGAAGCCCCTCTCCACGCCGAGTCTAACGCGACGTTGCGACAAGGTCTCGTCTCACGTCCGCCGCTTGTTCCAAGTACCCACGGGTGCTGGGTGGCGAGTAGCAGAAACCGTGTGAGTTAAGAGGCGCCACGGCGCAACCTATGAGTTGCTTCCTGTCTGGCGACCGGCCGTCATGTGCCATGAAGCGCTGACAAGGTAGCGGCATCGGTTCAGATTTGCAGCAGACCGAAGAAGTTGATCCGATTTCGGGATCAGCCAGGTTTCGTGTTGTTACTCGCACGCGGGCTCGGCCACCGCCTGTGGAAGTCGTCGATGATGTAGGAATGAACGTGCCGAGCTTCTGCCCCTTCAGCATCTGCTCGGTGTGGAGCATCGGGCGAGAGGTCGGCATGGCTGTGGGCGATCTCTTCAGGATCGCGGGCCGGCCAGATCAGCAGGGCAACAAGAGCACCGCCGAGGCTCAGGGAGGCCAGCCCTAAGAAGGCGGCGCCCGTCCCTGCCCTCGCGCTCACGAACCCGGCCAGCGGATAGGCCAGGAGCCAGCAAGCGTGGCTGAGCGCGAACTGCGCCGCGAACAGGGCCGGCCGATCATCGGGATGGGCAGACCGGCGCAAGGTGCGGCCCGATGGAGTGATGGTCAGGGAGTAGCCAAACCCCGTGACGATCCAGAGCGCGAGCAATCCGGGGTAGCTGGAGGCCAACAGGGGCCCCGCGAACAACGCCGCTGTCATGACGCCCGCGCCGGTCAGCATGGCGCTCCTGTCTCCCACACTATCGGCCAGCTGCGCCAGCAGGGCGGCGGCGACGATGGAGCCGAGGCCGAAAGCGCCCAGCGCCCAGGCGGTCTCGCGCTCGCCAAGCCCGAACCCTGACTGAACGAGCACCACGGTGTTGACGAACACCATGGCCCCACCCGCCGCCGTCGCCATAGAGATCGCCAGCAGGCCGCGCAGTCTCGGCGTGTGAGCAAACAGCCGCAGCCCGCCGGTGAGCCGCTGCAGGAACGGTTTGGGCCGGTTGACCGTCAACGCCGGCAGGATGGCGCTGACCACCAGGGCGGCGGACAGCAGGAACCCCAGCGCCGTGCCGCCGAACAGGTCGCTGAACGGCATGACCAGCAGCAGCACGGCCGCCAGGGTCGGGCTGGCGATGCTCTCCAGATCGGCGGCCAGTCGCGAGAGGGACAGGGCCTTGGTGTAGTCAGCCTCGTCCGGCAGCAGGTCCGGGATCATTGCCTGGAAGGCCGGGGTGAAGGCCGCCGACGCCACGTAGAGGACGGTCATCAGGGCGTAAACCTGCCAGGCCTCGCCCACGAACGGCAGGCAGATCGCCACGCCCGCGCGGACCAGATCCAGCGAGACCAGTAGCGTCTTGCGAGGCAGCCGGGCGACCAGGGCGCTGGCGAACGGGGCGACCACCACATAGGCGACCATCTTGATCGCCAGAGCCGTTCCAAGAACCTCGCCGGCGCTGGCCCCGGCCAGCTTGTGAGCCAGCAGGCCAAGGGCGACGGTCGCCAGGCCCGTGCCGAGTAGAGCCGCGACCTGCGCCAGGAACAGGCGACGGTAGGCTGGATTTCGCAGGGGGGAGAACATGGTGCCCGATCCTATGCCTTGTCCCGGTAGGCCAGCAATCGCAGAGCATTGGCCACGACCAGAAGGGTCGAGCCTTCGTGGAAGATCACCGCCGCCCCGATCTTCAAACCGAACAGGGTCGCCGGGATCAGGACCGCGACCATCCCGAGGCTGACCCACAGGTTCTGCTTGATGATGCCGCTGGTCTTCCGGCTCAGGCCGACCGCGAACGGCAGGTGATTGAGGTCATCGGCCATCAGGGCCACGTCGGCGGTTTCCAGGGCCACGTCCGAGCCTGCCGCGCCCATTGCTATCCCGACCGTGGCGTTGGCCAGCGCGGGTGCGTCGTTCACCCCGTCGCCGATCATGGCGACCCTTCCCTCGCTGGCCTTCATCTCCTTGATGATCCGCACCTTGTCCTCGGGCATCAGCCCGCCCATCGCCTCGTCCAGGCTGAGCTTGGTGGCGATAGCGTCGGCCACGGACTGGTTGTCGCCCGACAGCATGACGATCCGGGTGATCCCCATGGCGCGGAGGCGAGCGATGATGCTCTCGGCGGCGGGCCTTGCGGTGTCCATCACGCCGATGGCGCCGAGGTATCGGTCGCCGGATTTGACGACCATCACCGTCCGACCGTTTGTTTCGAGCCGCTGGATTTCGCTCCACAGCGCGTCGGAGGGTTTGGCGCCGGGACCGTCTTCGAACAGTTTTGGCTTTCCGATCACCACCGTCTGGCCCGCCACCTTGGCCTGCACGCCCTGGCCGGTCAGGCTCTGAACGTCGTCGGCTACCGGAACGGGGTGGTCCTTCAGTCGCACGCCGCCGTCCCGGACGACAGCCGCCGCCAGCGGATGATCGCTCAGACGTTCCACCGCGACAGCGACGGACAGGAGTTCGCGCTCATCGACACCTTCGGCGGTCGCCACGTCGGTGATCCTCGGCTTGCCCTCAGTGAGGGTCCCGGTCTTGTCGAAGGCGATGGCGGTCAGCGTGCCCAGATTTTCCAGCGGCCCGCCGCCCTTCACCAGGACGCCGCCCCTGGCCGCCCGCGCCACGGCGCTGAGGACCGCGCTGGGCACCGAGATCGCCAGGGCGCACGGGCTCGCGGCCACCAGGACCGCCATGGCGCGATAGAAGCTGACGCTGAAGGGTTCGTCGATGACCACCCAGGCCAGCATCAAGAGGCCGACGCCCACCAGCACGGACGGCACGAAGATGCGCTCGAAGCGGTTGGTGAACTGCTGGGTCGGCGACTGCTGGGCCTCGGCCTCGGCGACCATCTTCACGACGCGGGCGAGCGTGGTCTCCGACGCCTTCCTGGCGACGCGCACGTCCAGGGCGCCGGGGCCGTTGATCGTCCCGGCGAAGACGCGATGCTCGGGGCTCGCCTTGTCGAAATCCAGAGCGGGGTCGGGCGCCGCCCGCTTATCGACGGGCACGCTTTCGCCGGTGATCGGCGCCTGATCGACGCTGCTCTCGCCAAGCACGACGACGCCATCTGACGGCATGCGCTCGTTGGGCCGGACCACCACGATGTCGCCGACCACAAGCTCCTGGACCGGAATTTCCGCTGTCGTCTCGCCCCGCCGGACCGTCGCCGTTTCAGGGGCGAGCTTGGCCAGAGCCTCGATGGCCCGCCGCGCCCGACCCATGGCGTAGTGTTCCAGCGCATGGCCGGTGCTGAAC
>NZ_JBMDKR010000001.1:0-1158985 GCF_057809815.1 Caulobacter sp. FG121 | reverse complement strand
CCCACTCTCTCAACCCAACCCCGGGTGAACAACCTTCATAGCTTCGACAGCTAGGTCATGGGCGAGCCCTCGTCCCGACCGCCCTTGAAGGTCTCGTCCGCGACCACCCAGGCGATGCAGAGGATCTCCTTCAGGATGTGACCAGAAGGCAGATACCGCGCCTGCTTGCGTGTCGCGGAGACCAGGCTCTCGATCATGTCGTGCTGTTGCCGGCTGGCCGCCAGCTCGGTCAGCGCGTCCTCCAGCTGGCTCCAGGTCCAGACCGGCATGTCCGCCGCCGGATTCCAGAGCGCCGGTCGGGTTGCCGTCGGCGCTGTCGCCGCAATCCCCACGACCGTTCCGCCCGTCCGGCCGGTCTCGACCCCGGTCTCGCTCCCTGTCTCGACTCCCGTCTCGTTCATCGTCTACCTCCCGCAAGAACTGCGAGAAGGCTGGGGGAACACGGGGTGGGGGAACCATCCCCTCTGCGGCGCCCCCTAAATCGTTGAGGGGGGGATTGTCGCTCTCCCAGGCCAGCAACAGCCGGGCCGCGTCGCGACGGCTGGCGACCCCAAGACGTCTGCGCGCTTCGTTGAGATGGCCGTCGACGGTATGCTGGGAAATGCTCAGGCGGCGGGCGATTTCTTTGGAGTGCAGGTGTTCCGCGACCAGCCGGAGGCATTCCCGCTCACGCGGAGTGAGCCGATCCATAGCGGTCGTATCGTGCTGCTCCCCCATAATGGTTGACCTAAAAGCCCCGCGACCGTTTCGTCCATCCCCCTTGTCGAGTCTTTGGTCATGGCTCATTGACTCAAGGGTAGAGAATGGCCCGGCGGGCAGAGCTTTCAGAACCCGTCAGCGCGGTCCCGTAGAGGGTGGATCTTGAAGTATCTCGGCATCGAGTTACCCCCGCTCATGACGGCGGCCTTTCGGGCCTGTCGGCCCCATTTCGTCGGCATCGTGGTGTTCAGCGGGTTGCTGAATGTCCTGTATCTGACACCCTCGATCTACATGCTGCAGGTCTACGACAGGGTCGTGCCGACCGGCGGGATCGTCACCCTGGTCTTCATCACGCTCGCTGTCGCCTTCGCGCTGGTTACGCTGGCGACGCTTGACGCGATCCGGGCCCGCCTGCTGGTGCGCGCCAGTCTCCGGCTCGACCGGGAGCTGGCGGGGCCGCTGCTCGAAAGGCTGATGGCGCGGACTGCGCCCGGCGCGCCGATCCTGGGCATGCGCGAGTTCGACCTCTTGCGTCAGGCCATTTCGGGGCCGGCCGCGCTCGGGTTCCTGGACGCGCCCTTCGCGCCGCTCTACGTGCTGATCGCCTTCATGCTTCACCCCGCACTGGGAGGGATGACCGTCATCGGCGGCGTGATCCTGGTGACTCTGGCCATCCTGAACGAGCGGTCGACCCGGGCGAAGTCGCAGGCCGCCATCACGGCGACCGGTTCAGCCTACGCCGCCCAGGAGGCGGCCGCGCAGAACGCGGAGATCGTCAAGGCGCTGGGCATGCGCGGCGCGCTGCGGCAGCGTCAGCTGTCCGACCGTCGAAAGGGGCTAGGCCTTGCCGGCCAGGCGCAGTTCACGGGCGGGCGCTATTCCGCCCTGACCAAGTTCACCCGCCTGTTCCTGCAGTCGGCGGCGCTGGGGCTCGGCGCCTATCTGGCCGTGAACCGCGAAATCTCGGCGGGCGCGATCATCGCCGCCTCGATCCTGATGAGCCGGGCCCTTCAGCCGGTCGAACAGGTCGTCGGAAGTTGGGGCACGGTGATCCAGGCCCGGGGCGCGCTGAAGACCCTGGCCGAGCTGCTTTCCGGCGGAGAGCCGGACGCGCCGCGCACGCAGCTGCCGAAGCCGACGGGCGCCCTGCGGTTCGAAAAGGTCGTCGTGCGGGCGCCGGGTTCCGACATGCTCGCATTGAAGGGGGTCTCGTTCGCGATGAACCCCGGCGAGGTCATCGGCGTCGTCGGCCCAAGCGGTGCGGGCAAGACGACCCTCGCGCGGCTTGCCGTCGGCGCGGTCGCGCCCGATGCGGGCGTCGTGCGACTGGATGGCGCGAGCCTCGCCGACTGGGACTCCGATCGGCTCGGTCGCCATGTCGGGTATCTACCCCAGGACAACGCCCTGATCGCCGGCAGCATCCGCGACAACATTTCCCGCTTCGCCATCTGGCGCGGAGAGGACGCGGCAGCGATTGATGAGGCCGTCGTGGCCGCCGCGAAGGCCGGCGGCGTGCATGACATGATCCTCAAGTTGCCGAAGGGGTACGACACGGTCCTCAGCCACGGTGGTCGGGGCCTGTCCGCCGGCCAGGGCCAACGGGTCGCGCTGGCTCGGGCCCTCTACGGAGCCCCGGCGCTCATCGTTCTCGATGAGCCCAATTCGGCTCTGGACGCCGAAGGCGAGATGGCGCTGGCCAAAGCCATCGCCGATGCCAAGGCCCGTGGGGCGGCGATCATGATTGTCGCCCACCGGACAGGCGTCCTGGCCTCCGCCGATACCTTGATGATTCTGCGCGACGGGGCTGTCGAGCGGATCGGCCCCCGGGCAGAGGTGCTGGCCGCGATGACGGGCGCGGCGCGGGTCGCCTCGAACGTCATCGATCTGAAGGGCGCGCAATGAGCCAGCCCGATAGTCCGGAACTTGATCCGCCGGCCGTGCCCGGGACGGGCTCGGACACCCTGGGCGACGATCCCCGCGGCGAGCTCCGCTGGGGCGTCGGGGTCGCCGTGACCTTTTTCGTCCTGTTTCTCGGCTGGGCGGCGGTCACGCGACTCGACGCCGGCGCCTATGCTCACGGGGTGATCGCGGTCGCCGGCAACCGACAGTCCGTCCAGCATCGTGAAGGCGGCGTGATCAGCGCGATCCATGTCGTTGATGGCCAGACGGTCGCCAAAGGCCAGATCCTTGTTGAAATCGCGGCCGGCGACCTGCGCGCCAATGAACGGGCCGCCACGAGCGAGGTCTTTACGCTTCTGGCGCAACGGGCGCGGCTCGACGCCGAGCGCCGTCATGCCGGGACGTTCGCGGCGCCCGTCGAGTTCTCCCGCCTCCCGCCGGAGGACCAGTCTCTTGCCGCCGAGGCCATGACCCTGCAACGCCAGCAGTTCGACGCCCGCCGCAGCGCTCTGGAGGCCCAGCGCGGCGTGCTTGACCAGCGCGTCAGCCAGCTGGCGGAGCAGGCGACCGGACTTCAGCGGCAGCTCGACGCCAACGCCGAGCAGCAGCGCCTGATCGGCGAGGAGCTGGACGGCATGCGCAAGCTGGCGGCCCAGGGATACGCCCCGGTCAACCGGGTTCGGGCGCTCGAGCGCAATCAGGCCGCGCTGGCCGGTGAGGACGGCTCGTTCCGCGCCCAGATCGCGCGCTCCGGCGAGGCGATCGGCGAGACCCGCATGCAGCTGCTCTCGCTCGACCGCCAGATGGTCGAAGAGGTCACCGGCCAGCTGCGCGATGTCGAGGTTCGTCTCGATGAGTTGCAGCCCAAGCTCAGCGCCCTGCGCCAGCAGCTCGACCGGGCGACGGTCCGGGCGCCGGCCAGCGGAAAGGTCGTTGCGCTGAAGGTCTTTACGGTCGGCGGCGTCGTCGGGCCCGGCGATGTGCTGATGGAGATCGTGCCGCAGGACCGGGCCCTGGTGATCCAGGCCAACGTCTCGCCCAATGACGCCGACGACCTAAGGGTCGGTCAGCAGACCCAGATCCGCTTTCCGTCCCTGCATGAGCGCGACCTGCCGATCCTGATGGGCCGACTGACCGAACTGTCGGCGGACAGCTTTGTCGACGAGAAGTCCGGACAGCGGTATTTTCGCGCCGAGATATCGGTGCCGCCCAGCGAGCTCGAACGTATCCGCAAGGTCCGGGGGGCAAAATCGGGCCTGCAGGCCGGTCTTCAGGCCGAGGTCCTTGTCCCGCTCTACAAGCGCACGGCGCTGGACTACATGATCGAGCCGTTGTTCCAGACCTTCTGGAAGTCCGGGCGAGAGCACTGACCGGCGTCAGTCGACCCGTCGGTGGAAAGCCGTCATCTGGCCGAGGGGCAATCCCCACAGGGAAATCCGCACCGACTTGATCGCGACGCTGGTCGAGATCGGGGTAATGCGTGACACAAAGCGGATGCGTGGGCCGCCGTCAGCCCTGACCGGGCGGCGAAACGACAGCACATAGTCGTCCCCGTCGTGCCGCCCCTGAATGCCGGCGCCGGCGCGGGCCTCGGTGGCGACGTACCGCCCGTCGAGGCCGCGCGCCATGGCCCAGCGCCAGCCGTCCCGCTCCCCGTCATCCCAGTGGAAGGTCTCGTTGATGTGGATGGCGCGATAGGTCTCTTCCAGCCGACCGTCCGTGACGATCCGGCAGCGCCGCACGAGCCGCCCCGTGGGGCCACGCGCAAGGCCCCATCCTTCCGTGCGCCCGACGAAGAAGTCCTCGGGCCGAAAGGGCCCGGGCCCCTGGGAGATTTCGCCGTCCACTGGTTCTGATCCTCGACGTCCAAGGAACGACGTTCTTCGAGACCTTAGGGGTCACGAGACGACGGCGCCCTGTCGCGGAATGTCGCGGACGGCCAGATGTTGCAATCGAGGCTTGCGACAGGCTGTCGCAGGGTGCGGCGGGACGGCGGATCAGCTGTGTTTTTTGCCGGATAGCGCCTTTACCTCATCCGGCGTCAGCTTGGTGATCTTCGACACCGGACAGCGCTGCGGCCCGATCGGGCTGTGGACGATCAGCGTGACATCCAGGCCATCGCAGATGGCGACGCTGCCGCCTCTGGTCTCGACCCCGATCGACTGCGCTTCATCGACCCCGTTGCAGCGGCCGAACGTCTCCACCCGGTAGACGTCATGAGCCTTGACGTTGAGGTAGACGACGTTGTCGCCGCGCGTCCTGCTCTCCTGCCAGCCGTTGATCTGGTGCTGGAAGAAACAGGTGCGGGGGGCCGAAGGGTGGGCGGCGGGCGAGGTGGTCTGGTCGGTCGCGCCGGCCGAGGCGCCGGCTGCAATCACGATTCCGGCGACGATTGTTGAAAGGGTCAGGGTCTTCATCACGGTCTCCACAACACAGGTAGCCCACCCTGGGCATACTCTATCGCGTCGCGTCGATCAGGGCGAGGTGCGTCGCCGGGCCCGCCGCGCGAAACGCGCCGGATCGACCTCAGCCGCGACGTCGGCGGGGACCGGGGATGGCGCGCCAAGCGCCAGCGCAGCGACATGCTCGGCCAGCAGTGGCGCGGTGCAGAAGCCGCGCGCGCCCAGACCGGCGAGGATGAACTGTCCCGGGACATCCGGAACGGGGCCGGCCAGCGGCAGGCGATCGCGTGTCGCGGCCCGGATGCCGGCGCGTCCGGACAGCGGCCGGCCGGCAAGTCGCGCGGCGAGAGCGGGCAGGGTCTCGGCCAGAAGCGCCCGGTTCCGCTCGTGGTCCGCCTCCCGCACGTCCTCGTCGGTGCTGTTCCGGTCAAACGTCGCGCCGAACAGCACGCCGCCTTCCGCGGTCGGGATGCAGTAGCCGCCTTTGGAGACGGCCGAGGCCGGCTCGGTGTCCATCGTCCAGCTCGCCTGCCCGCGCACCGGTTGCAGGGTCAGGTCCGGCGCGAAAGCGGCGCTGGCGTGCCCCGAGGCGATGCAGACGATGTCAGCCAGACAGAGCAGGGCGCCGTCGGCATCGAGGACGGCCTGCTGCCCGTCGCGGGGTTCGATGCGGGCTGCGGCCGCTCTTCGGACCTGTCCGGTCCAGGCGGCGAGCAGCGCGGCGGGCTGGACGACCATCGCCTCCGCCATGTCCAGCCCGGCCGGCGCGGCCTCACCAAGGTGCGCGGACATCTCGTCTCCGGAGAGGCGGGCCATCGTTCCCGAGGCGAAGAGGTCGGCTCCCGCGATGACGTCGAACCGTCCGGCGTCACGCGCCGAGGCTTCAAGCTGGACGGCGCCGCGCCGGACGATCGCGTCCGGCAGGGCGGCGTAGAGGTCGGTCGCGCGGGCGAAGGCCTGGGCGTAGAGGCGGGCCACCGGGCCCAGTCCGGCGTCGAGACGGGGCGAGACGAGAGCGGCGGGATTGCCCGAAGCGCCCGCTCCGGAGCCCCCGACGTCCAGGACCGTCACGGACGCGCCGAGCGCCCGAAAGGCCCGCGCCAGGGAGGCCCCGGCGATGCCCGCACCGAGAATGGCGACCGTCGCCGGTTCCGCGGAATCGACGGGCGAGCCCGGAGCGCGGGCTTCGAGCCGCTCGCGTTTGCGGCCGTGACCGGGCCGCTTTTCGACCTCGAAGCCGGCCGCCTGTAAGCCCCGTCGAACGCCGCCGGCGACGGTAAATGTCGCGACGCGGGCTCCGGGCGCGCTGCGCGAGGCGACGCGGTCCAGCACCTCCTGACGCCACATGTCCGGATTGGTCGACGGCGCGAACCCGTCAAGGAACCAGGCGTCCGCGCGACCGCTCCATTGCTCCAGCGCTGTCTCGACTTCCATGACCGCGAGATCGAGGGTGGCGTTCAGGTCCGGAAAGTCGATGCGGTGAAGGCCGGGCGTGCGCCGGGGCCAGGCGGCCAGCAGGGGAGCGGTCACCTCGGCGAGTTCAGGCCAGCGCCCGAGCGCCCGGGCGGCGTCCTCGCGGGACACGGGGAAGGCCTCGATCGAGAAGACCTGCAGGCGGCCGTCGGCGGGCCGATGCCGGCGCCAGAGGTCGTGCAGGGCAGCGATGTTGAGCCCCGTGCCGAAGCCGAGCTCGCCGACCACGAACTGGCGCCGGCCCATCCAGGCTTCCGGCAGGCCGCAGCCAGCGAGGAACACCGCACGGGTCTCCGCCAGGCCGTCATCACTCGAGAAATAGACGTCGCCGAACCGCCCCGACCGCGGCAGGCCGTCGTCTCCCCAGACCAGGGCTGGATCGCTTGGGCGGCGGACGTCTGATGTCATGGGGCCTGACAAGGAAAAAGGGCCGCCCCGAGGGACGGCCCTTCCTTCAACGTGTGAAACGTCGAGACGTGACTTAGTGCGCGGGCGCGGGGGCCGGAGCAGCAGCAGCGTCGGCGGCCGGAGCGGCGGCGGCGGCGGCGGCGTCAGCAGCGGCCGGAGCAGCGGCGGCGTCAGCGGCGGCCTTCGAAGCGTCGGCGGCGGCGGCGTCAGCGGTCGCGGCGGCGTCGGTCGCCGTGGTGGCGGCGGCGTCGGCGGTCGCGGCGGCGTCTTCGGCCTTTTCAGCAGGCTTGCCGCAGGCGGCGACGGAGAGAGCGGCGACGGCGGCGCCGGCGACGAGCAGCTTACGGAGCATATCGGAGGTCATGTCCTGGAGTCCCCTGTGAGGCATTTTCAACGCGCTCCGTCGGGGGAGCGCATCGGGGACTATGACCCGCTGAGCGAGGAGCGCAAGAGTCTCATTCACGCCCCCGTGATCACTTTTTTCCGCGTCTAATGGCCTCAGGCCTCGTTCGGTATCGCGGAAAGGGCTTCTTCGAGTTCGAGGAAGCTGGGCTGCGCCGCCGAGGGGACGCTGCCACGGCCGATCTCGACCGAAATCTGGGCCGCGTTGCCGTGCAGGTGCGCGACGAGAACCGACTGGATGATTCGATAAAAGGCGCCTTCCTCGTCCACCACAGCCTTGAGGCGGGCGGCCAGAGGGCCGACGAGGCCATAGGCCAGGAACACGCCGAGGAAGGTGCCCACGAGCGCGCCGCCGATCATGCCGCCGAGCACGGCGGGCGGTTCGGTGATCGAGCCCATGGTCTTGATCACGCCGAGCACGGCCGCGACGATGCCGAGGGCGGGCAGGGCGTCCGCGAGATTCTGCAGGGCATGGGCCGGTTCGGCGTGCTCGTGATGGTGCTTCTCGAGCTGCTTCTCCATCGCGTCTTCTACCTGGTGGGGATCCTCCAGGTTCATGGTCATCATCCGCAGCGTGTCGCAGATGAAATCGACGGCGAAGTGGTCCTTCATGATCCGCGGGAAGCGCGAAAAGATGGTGCTGTCGGACGGCTTTTCGATGTGGCTTTCCAGGGCGATGACGCCCTTGGACTTCATGGTCTTGGTCAGCAGGAACAGCAGCGACAGCAGGTCGCGATAGTCGCTGGCCTTCCATTTGGGGCCCGCGAAGGCCTTGGCCAGGCCGCCGCCCGCGCCCTTCACAACGCCCATGGAGTTGGAGATCAGGAACGAGGCGACGCCCGCGCCGCCGATCGCCATCATTTCGTGGGGGGCGGCCTCGATGATCACCGCCATGTTCCCGCCGGACATGATGTAGCTGCCGAACACGAGGCCGAAGAGCAGCACGATGCCGATGATCTGGAACATGTTGGGAAACGCCGCCCTGCAAGGTTAACGGCAGGAGAATCCCCCGGAATGCTTAATGGGCGGTGAGCGCGGCGACCGTTGCACGCCAGTTTCGACACACTCTAGACTGGTGTGATGACCGCACAGGCGCTGACAGGCCCGAAACTCGCCCCGCGCTCGTTCGGCATCCTGTTCGCCGTCTCGATCGTGGTGGCCATCGGCAACACAGGGCTGATGTCCATCCTGCCGGCCATTGGTCGTCAGATCGGCATCCCGGACGCCTTCATGGCGGCGATCTTCTCGCTGTCGGCGCTGCTGTGGGCGGTCATGTCGCCGTTCTGGGCGCGGGAATCCGACAAGCGCGGCCGCAAGCCCCTGATCATGCTTGGTCTGAGCGGGTTCGCCATCTCGATGCTCTGTTGCGGACTGGTGGTCACCGCCGGCCTGCATCACCTCGCCCCCTGGTGGGCGATCTTCATGATCTTCCTGCTGGCGCGGGCGCTGTTCGGGCTGATCGGTTCGGCCTCGAACCCCGCGACCCAGGCCTATGTCGCCGAGCGGACGCCGCGCGCCGAGCGCACCCAGATGATGGCCAGCCTGGCCGGCGCCTTCGGCCTCGGGACCGTGGTTGGCCCCTTCCTCGCGCCGATGTTCATTCTGCCCGTGGTCTCCCTGGCCGGACCGCTGTTCACCTTCTCGCTGATCGCCCTGTGCATGCTGATCGTCGTCTGGCGGCTGTTGCCCGAGGAAATGGTCCAGCGCGAGACCCGCCGCCTCGCGGGCGCGGCGCTCTGGAAGGACAAGCGGCTCGCCCCCTTCCTGATCTACGGCTTCCTCGTCGCCACGTGCCAGACGGCCCAGGGCTACACGCTGGGCTTCATGATCATCGACAAGCTCAAGGTCTCGCCGGTCGAAGCCCTGGGTTTCATCGCCGTCTCGATGGCGGCCGGCGCCATGGCCGGTCTGCTGGCCCAATGGGGTCTGATCCGCATCTTCAACATGGGACCCAAGACCCTTCTGCGCTGGGGCGTGGCGCTGGCCTGTGTCGGCAACCTGATCACCGCGTTCGCGCCGGACTACTGGACGGTCGTGGCCGGCTACGCGATCGCCTGCCTCGGCTACGGCTTCGCCCGGCCGGGCTTTACCGCCGGCGCCTCGCTATCCGTGCACATGCATGAGCAGGCCCAGGCGGCGGCGGCCATCGCGGCGGTCAATGGTCTGAATGTGATCATCGCGCCGCTGTTCGTGACCCTCTACGAGTGGTTCCACCCGGGCCCGTTCATGCTCAACGCCGTCATTCTCGCCGGGCTGCTGGCTTTCGCGCTGAAGAACACCATCCTGCGCGCCGCCGGCGAGACCGGCGATGCTGATGAGGAAGCCACGCTGGCGATCCTCGAGCGCAGCGATGAGGGCGGGGTCTAGGACCTCAATCCTGAATCCGTCATGGCCCGACTTGCTCGGGCCATCCAGGAACATCGCCGCCTCGGATGGCGCACTGAGCGACCAGCGCCCTGGTGGGACTGTTCAGTGTGCTTGGGTGGCCCGAACCAGTCGGGCCATGACGATGGGGTTTACGGAAGCCCCGCCTCGTCCTTCAGCTTCTTCACCAGGCCGATCGACAGATAGCCGTCGGCGGGCAGGCCACGGGCCTTCTGCCAGGCGCGCAAGGCCGTGCGAGTGCCCGAGCCGATCACGCCGTCGGGCGCGCCGGGATCGAACCCGACCTTCGCCAGCGCGGTCTGGGCCGCCATGCGGTCGGCCAGCGACAGCGGGACTTCATAGGGCCAAGGCGTGATCAACGGACCTTCGCCGCCGAAACGGTCGGCCAGCAGTCCCACGCCCAGGGCGTAGGCGGTGGAGTTATTGTAGCGACGGATGGCCATGTGGTTGGGGAAGACGAGGAAGGCCGGCCCCGCGGCGCCGGACGGCAGGATCAGTCCGGCCTGCGCTGCCTGGTCGGCCGTGCTCCAGGGCAGGCCGTCGGCCCGTTTCATGCCTTTCGAGGCCCAGCCTGAGGGCGTGTCCTTCGGTCCCTCGACCACCGAATAATCGAAGCCCGGCGGCAGGATGACCTCGCGGTGCCAGCTTTCGCCTCGCTTCCAGCCGGCCTTGGCCATATAGGCGCCGGTCGAATAGAGGGCGTCCGCGGTCGAACCCCAGATGTCTCGTATGCCGTCGCGGTCGCCGTCCACCGCTGTGGCGAGGAACACGGACGGCAGGAACTGGGTCTGACCCATGGCGCCGGCCCAGCTGCCTTTGAGACGCGAGCGCGGCGCTTCGCCGGAGCCGACGATCTTCAGCGCCGCGATCAGTTCGCCCTCGGCCCAGCCTCGGCGGCGGCCGTCGGCGGCCAGGCTGGCCAGCGAGCGGATCACGTCCATGTCGCCCTGGATCTTGCCGAAGGCCGATTCCATGGCCCAGATCGCCAGCACGATCTCGCGCGGGGCGCCGTAGCGCTGCTCGATCTCGGCCAGATAGGGCAGGCTGTCGCGGAACTGGCGGCCCTGGACGACGCGGGCGTCGCTGACCACGCCCTTCACATAGTCACCGACAGGCTTGGAGAATTCCGGCTGACGCGAGTCCTGGGCCGCAACCTTGGGATCGGGCGTCAGGCCTGCCAGTTCGCGGTCCAGCACCGCGGCCGGCACCCCGGCGTCCCTCGCCCGGATATAGAAGCCCGAGAGCCAGACATCGAAATTGGGATCCCCGGACGGCGTCAGACTGGCCGACGGCGGCGGTACGGCCGGCACGGCGGGGGTTCCGGGCGCGGGTTGCGACGCAGGTGACGATACGCCGAGCGACGGTTCCAGCGAGGGGTCCGCGCAGCCGGCGAGAATCAGGGCGAGAAATGAACGACGATCCATCGAACCAAGCTACAGGCGTGCGGGGCCGCACCTCAATCACAAGGCTGCGAATACCGTGCCGAGATTGACCCGGGGCGCAGGCTCGCAGGATAGTCGTCTCCAAATCGCGGGGAGTCACATGAATCGTTTGTTGCTTGGAGCCTTGGCGGCATCGTCGGTTCTGGCCACCACGGGGGTCGCCCTGGCGGCGGAATCCACCTGCGCCGATCCGGCCGGCGGACCGGCCTACGCCAACACGCGCTGGACCGGAACCACGGAGTGGGAAGGCCTTCCCCCCAATCCGATGACCCTGTTCCTGCGCGAGGATTGCGTCGTCGAGTACGTCTCCAAGGGCGTCACCTACACCAACGGGACGTGGGTTCAGCGCGGCAACCTGATCGAATGGCAGTCCAATGACCGTTTCGCCGTCTATGTCGGCCAGGCGGGCCTGGGGCAGATCGGCGGCGTGATGTACAATCGGCGGGGTCAGAATGGCGCCTGGCGATTCAAGCGCGCCGATTGACTCAAAAGCCTTCGCCGCCTATAGCCGCCCGCTCTGGAACAACCGGGTTCCCGCTGGCGTCGTTTTTCGCGTCCGGGTCGCTCGCAAACGGTAGACGGGTCATGAAGGTCAGAAGCTCGCTCAAGTCGCTCAAGGGTCGCCACCGCGACTGCAAGCTCGTGCGTCGCAAGGGCGTGATGTACGTGATCAACAAGACCGACCCGCGCTTCAAGGCCAAACAAGGCTGAGAATGCGTGCGCCCCGGGGAGTTCTCTGGGACGTCGGCAATGTGATCGTGGGCTGGAGCCCGCGGCGTCTCTATGAAACGATTTTCGAGGAACCGGCCGCTTGCGACCGGTTCCTTTCGTCTGTCTGCACGCTCGAATGGCACATCGAACATGATCGTGGCGTGTCATTTCGGGACAACGCCGCGCCGCTGATCGCCCGCCATCCCGAGCTTGAGGCCGAGATCCGGCTCTGGGGCGACCGGTTCATCGATATGGTCGGGCCGGTCTTCGCCGAGACGGAAATCGCCATTCATGCCCTGGCCGCGCGTGGCGTGCCGCAGTTCGGCCTGACCAACATGCCCAGTGAGGGCTGGCCCGCCGTTCAGGCCCTGTCCCCGGCGTTCAGTCATTTCCGTGACACGGTGGTGTCCGGTGACGAGGGGCTGATCAAACCCGATCCGGCCATCTTCCGCCTCGCCGCCGAACGCGCCGGCATGGCCCCCGACGAGCTGTTATTCATCGACGACTCGGCCGCCAACATCGCCTCGGCGGCGGCCCTGGGCTTTCATGTCCACAGGTTCGAGGACCCCGCCCACCTGAATCCGCTGCTGGTGAGCCACGGACTGCTTGAGGCCTGACGCCCGGAGGGCTAGAGGGTCGGCCTTCCCGATCCCTCCGTCCTGTGAGAGCCTTCCCCATGGCCGACGACGCCTCCACCATCGACGTGCTCAACAGCACCGCCCAGACGCAGCTCAAGACCATTCTCGAGCGCATCGAGCGGCTGGAAGAGGACAAGGCGGCGGTCATGGCCGACCTCAAGGAGGTCTACGCGGAGGCCAAGGGCAACGGCTTCGACGTCAAGATCATCCGCAAGGTGGTCCGGATCCGCAAGATGGACCGGGCCAAGCGCCAGGAAGAGGACGCGTTGATCGACCTCTACCTCTCGGCAATCGGGGAAGTTTGAAGCGCGGCGCGCCAGATCTGAAAGCGCAGGCCAAACGGGCCGCGCTGAACGCCCTGAAGCGCGCCCGCCGCACGGCCGACAAGGCCGGCATTGAACTGTCAGACTGGGAAGGCGAGTTCCTCGGCAGCGTCGAGGATCGCCTGAAAACCTACGGCCGGGCGTTCGGCGACCCTGAAAAGGGCGGCGCCGGCCAGGCCCTTTCGGTGCTGCAGACGGTGAAGCTCAAGGAGATCACCGCCAAGGCAAAGGGCGAGAAGAAGCCGATGAAGCGCAAGGCGTTCGGTCGTCGCCCGACGCCGACTGACGCGGGTAAGGACGAGTCATGACCGCCACACGCCGAGCCCTGCCTGGTCTGGCTCTCGCCGCCCTGCTGACCGCCGGATTCGCGCCGTCGGCCGCGCCGCCGCCCCGTGTCTGTCATCTGCCGGCGACAGTGGTTCCCGCACCGGTGCTGACGCCGCCCGCGAACGAGATCGTGCAGGGCGTGCCGACGGCCTACTACATGCTGGCCATGACCTGGGCGCCCGAAGCCTGCCGCGGCAAGGCCGATGACCCCGACCTCGCCATCCAGTGCCGCGCCAACCGCTTCGGCTTCGTACTGCACGGCCTGTGGCCGAATGGCAGCGACGGCCGCCACCCCCGCTATTGCGGACCCGCCGGGAGGATCAGCCCGGCGACGGTGCGCAAACATCTCTGCATGACCCCGTCGCCGGCGTCGCTGCAGCATGAGTGGGCCTCGCACGGGACCTGCGGCTGGAGCTCGCCCGAGGCCTATTTCGCTGATGCCGACCGGCTCTGGCGCGGGCTGCGATTGCCGCCGATGCCGGCGACCCTGACCGCCGGCGAGATCCGCGCCGCGTTCGTGAAGGCCAACCCCGGCGTGCGTCGGGACGGGATCTACATCAAGACCGTCGACGGCGGCCGCCTGATGGACGTGCGGCTCTGCTACGACCTGCGCTACCAGTCTGACGCCTGCAAGGGCGGGCTCGGGGCGCCCGACGGCGAAACCGTCCGGATCACGCCGCGCCGGCCCCGCTAGGGCGAGGCGGCAGGCTCGTCGAGCCGGCCCGGAATGTCTTCAGTCGTGGGGCGCCGGATGATCTTCCAGCCAGAGCGTCCCGGCGATCCGGCCGAGTCCGTAGCTGACCAGCCTTGCCCGGGGACAGGTGACGCGATTGGCGCCCCGATCCGCGAAGGCGTAGCTCAGGCCGCCGGCCTGACCCGGCACATGATGAGACATCTCGTGGACCAGCGTGTTCACCAGGCTGGCTCTGGCTTGCCGGTCGCCGCGATACCATCCATCGAACCGCGACGGATCGACCTTTGTCCAGCCGCGCGGCAGATCGCTGAGCGCCACGCCGCCGACGTCCTCGGCCCGCAGTTCAAACCTGGCCATCCGGCTCGGAAAGGCTTCGAGAATCGTATCGCCCGATATCGCGACGGCCGGTCCACGCCCGCGGGGACCACAGCTGGCCAGCCAGTCTGTCCGCGCCAGCACCCGTGTGCGGAAGGCCTTCGAACGGACGATTTTGCAGGCGTCCGCGAGCGCTTCCGTCGCGGCCTGACGGCGCGCAGGGGAAAGGTCCGACGACAGGCGAATCGTCGGGCAGGTCGCTGACGCGGCGGGTTTCAGGCCGGCTGGCCGGGCGAGCGCGGGCGGAGTGCCGAACGCCAGCATCACGACCACGAATGCCGGAAGCCGCCTCATGCCCACCCGGTCGGGACTTCAGGCCGTGGCGGGCGCGGGCAGGGCGACGGCGCGCGCGGCCGCCAGCTTCATGCGGTGCATCAGGGTCTTCAGCCTCGCGTCGCGAGACTGTGGCGCGCGTATCGTCATGCGGCGGGCCATCAGCCGACCTCCTCGAGATTGCCGTCGACGTCCAGGCCCTGTTCGCGGACCTTGCGGTAGAGGGTCGAGCGGCCGATGCCGAGGCGACGGGCGACCTCGCTCATGTGGCCGGCGTAGATTTCGATCGCCAGCTGGATCAGGTCGCGCTCGACCTCTTCCAGCGGGCGGACGTGGCCGCGACCGTCAAGGATGCGCACCGGAGCGTCCTTGCTGATCTCGGCGATCAGCTCCTGCGGCGTGGGCATGGCGGCGGCGGCCGCGGTCAGGGCCTCCGGCGCGATCTTCACCCCGGAGATGGCCGGGAAATCGTGCGGCTGCAGATAGGGCGCGTCGGACAGGACGATGGCGCGATAGACCGCGTTCTCCAGCTGACGCACGTTGCCGGGCCAGTCGAAGGCGGTCAGCAGGGCCATCGTCTCGGGCGAGGCGCCCATGACGCGCTTGCCTTCCTCGATGTTGAAGCGGCGCACGAAGGCCTCGACCAGCGACGGCACGTCCTCGCGGCGCTCGCGCAGGGACGGCGCCTCGATCGGATAGACGTTCAGGCGATAGAACAGGTCCTCGCGGAAGCGGCCTTCGGCGACGTGGTTGGTCAGGTCGCGGTTGGTCGCCGAGACGATGCGCACGTCCACGCGCACCGAGCGCTTGGCGCCGATCGGGTCGATTTCGCTCTCCTGCAACGCCCGCAGCAGCTTGACCTGCATGTCGAGCGGCAGTTCGCCGACCTCGTCGAGGAACAGGGTGCCCCCGTCGGCCTCGCGGAACTTGCCCAGGTGCTTTTCCGAAGCGCCGGTGAAGCTGCCCTTCTCGTGGCCGAACAGGATCGACTCGACCAGGTTCTCCGGAATGGCGCCACAGTTGACGGCGACGAACGGCTTGCCGGCCCGGTCGGACGTTCCGTGCACGGCGCGCGCGATGACTTCCTTGCCGACGCCGCTTTCGCCCGTGATCAGGATCGGGATCGAGCTCTTGGCGGCGCGTTCGCCGAGGCGCTTGACCATCTGCATGGGCGCGCTGTCGCCGATCAGGTCAGCGAAGGTGGTGCGGCCGGTGACCTGCTTCTTCAGCCGGTCGACCTCACTGCGCATGTCGCCCATCGACAGGATGTTGCGGATCGAGACGATGATGCGTTCCGGACTGGCCGGCTTGACCATGAAGTCGCCGGCGCCGGCCTGCATGGCCTTGACCACCGTCTCCACCCCGCCGCCCGCCGTCAGCACGATGACCGGCTGGCCATAGCCCTTGGCGCGCATCTCCTTCAGCGTGTCCTGGCCGTTGAGGCCGGGCATCTGCAGGTCGAGCAGGACAACGTCGGCCGGCTGGCCGGACATCAGGTGCTTGAGCGCGTCATCGCCGTTCTCGGCCTGCGCGACAGCGAAGCCCTCGCGTTCGAGGACAGCCTGGATCAGACGCCTTTGCGTCGGGTCGTCGTCGACGACCAGGACCGTTTTGGTCATATGAAAACACCCACCGAAACCGGCGTGCGCCCGACATGGAGCGCCGCTCTTGTTGACCCGGATTGAAACACGGGTGGGTAAAGACCGGGTTTCGGAGACCTGAGTCGGGGGTTAACGACGGCGGGCGTAGACTCCCAGTTCGCCGGCCAGAAAATCGAACATCGTCCGCACACGGCCGACGGCGCGAAGGTCCTCGTGCATGGCCAGCCACATCTCCAGTTCGAAGCGGACGTCATCGGCCAGCACCGGGATCAGGTCAGGGTCATCGGCGGCGATGCCGAGCTGGCAGCCGCCGAGGCCGTAGCCGGCCCGCAGCGCCGCCAGTTGCGCCAGGTCACTGTCACAGCGAAAGGCGAAATGGTCGCGGCGCAGAAAGTCGGCGGCGTCCTCCAGCGACCGCAGAGACGTCTCGTCCCTGTCGAAGCCAATGAGGGGATGGTCGGCGATCGCCGCGATACTCGTCGGCAGCCCATGCGTCTCCGCGTAGCGGCGATGGGCGAACAGGCCGATGGCCACCGCGCCGATCCTCTTGGCTACGAGCGCTGACTGGACAGGTCGGACCATGCGCACGGCGATATCGGCGTCCCGTCTCAGAAGGTCCTGGTTGCGATTGCTCAGGACCAGCTCGACGACGATGCCCGGATGGGCCTCCCGAAAGGCGGCGAGGATCGGCGGCAGCACCACGCCGCCGATGATCTCGCTGGCGGTCACCCGCACCACGCCGGTCTCGGCGGACGGTCCGCCGCTGATCGCCCGCCGCGCCGCTTCGGCGGCGGCATGCATCTCCTCGACCCGGGGCAGAAGATCGACAGCGGCGGTCGTCGGGGTCAGGCCCTGTGGCGACCGGGTGAAAAGTGTCGCGTCGAGCGAGGTCTCCAGCGCCGCGATATGGCGACCCAGGGTTGGCTGGGTCAGACCCAGAGCGCGCGCCGCCGCCGACAGGCTGCCCTGCCGCATCACTTCGCGGAACGAGGCGTAGAGATTCCAGTCGGTCCGGCTATCCATGCATAAATGCATATCAAACCTGCTTCGATGGGCAATTGTTGAATGAATGCCTCGGCGCGACAAATCGCGGGTCAACGCAAGGAGAGACCCCGATGTTCGTCGGACACTACGCCGCCGCCCTGGCCGCCCGCTCGGCCGAGCCGAAGGCGCCGCTCTGGAGCTATGTCATCGCCTGCCAGTTCCTGGATGTCGGCTGGGGCGGGCTGATCATGACCGGTGCGGAGAAGTTCAGCGTCAATCCTGACCTCCCCGGCAGCCCGCTGGAACTCTACCACATGCCGTACACCCACAGCCTGCCGGGCGCCCTGGCCTGGTCGGTCGGCGGGGCGCTGCTGGCGCGCGGGCTCCTGAAGACGCCGTGGCGGGCGACGGTCTTCGTCGGGCTGGCCGTCTTCTCCCACTGGATCCTCGATTTCCTGGTCCACCGGCCGGACCTCGAACTGTGGTTCGGCGGGGACAAGGTCGGGCTGGGCTGGTGGAACTGGCCGGTCCCGGAGGCCACGCTCGAGATGGGACTGGTCGCCGCGACGGGCGCCGTCTGGGCCTGGCGGCGCACGAAGGCCGGCCAGTCGGCCTGGCCTGCCGCGACCTTCCTGCTGGTGCTGACCGGCGTACAGGTCGTCTCCCAGATGATGCCGATGAATCCGGACCCGGTGCAGACCGGCGCCATGACGCTGGCCGTCTATCTGCTCGTGGCCGCCGTCGCCTGGCTTGTGGAGCGTCGGTCGGGGACGGTAGCCTGACACCGGTTTCCAACGGAGTGGCCCCGTGGTGGCGGACTGGACGAGACGCACCCTGCTGACGGCCTCGGGCCTGGCCGTCGCCGCGCCGGCGTTGGCGAGCCCGCCCCGGGTCATTCCGGTCTGGCCGAACGGCCCGCCGGGCGGAGAGGGCGTCGCGGTCACGGAATCCGTGGTCGAGCGCAATCCGCCGCCCAACCCGCTGCGGGACCGCTATGTGAAGCACGTTCGCATCCCGACCCTGACCCTGTTCCAGCCGGCGAAGCCGAACGGCGCCTCGCTGCTGATGACGCCCGGCGGCGGCTACAAATGGGTGGTCATGGACAAGGAGGGCTACGAATGCGCCGCGCGCTTCGCCGCCGCCGGGGTCATCGTCTATGTCGCCAGCTACCGTCTGCCCGCCGACGGATGGGCCGCAGGGCCAGCAGCGCCGCTGCAGGACGCCCAACGGGCCTTGCGCCTGGTGCGGTCGTTGGCGCGTGATCCTGGGCGTATCGGGGTGATGGGTTTCTCGGCCGGCGGCCATGTCGCGGGCTGTCTGAGCCAGATGTGGGATGTTCCGACCTATGCGCCGATTGACGGGATCGACGCCCTGTCAGCCCGGCCCGACCTGTCGATGCTGATGTATCCGGTAGCGACGATGCATCCCGCCTTCGCTCATGCCGGGTCGCGCGAGCAGCTGCTGGGTCCGACGCCGGCCCCGGACCAGGAGCGCCGGTGGTCGCTCGAGGACAATGTCCGCCCTGACGCTCCATCGACCTTCCTGCTGCACGCCGGCGACGACGCCTCGGTGCCCGTGGACAACAGCCTGCGCCTTTACGACGCCCTTCGGGCGGCGAAGATCCCGACGGAAATGCACCTGTTCGAGGAGGGCGGCCACGGCTTCGGACTGCGTTTCACCACCGGCAAGCCGGTGGCGGTCTGGCCGGAGCTGGTCGAGTCCTGGTGGAGGCGCAAGGGGTTCGTCTGACCGTTGCGCCCGTCCTGACCACGGTCCATATCCCGCGCCATGAACGCGCCCGCCAAAACCCCCGCCAAGACCGACCAGCCGCCCGAGTGGAGCCTCAGGGACCTCTACGAAAGCCGCAAGGATCCGCGCATTGAACTCGACCTCGCCTCGGCCAAGGCGGCCAATGACGCGCTCGTCGCCCTGAAGGGCCGGTTCGTCGCCAGCCGGGCGGATGCGCCCGCGCTGGGCGTGCTGATCGATCAGGGTATCCGCCTCTACGAGGACGCCACCAACGGTCTCTGGACCGTGGGCGCCTACGCCTCGCTGGCGGCCTCCGTCGCCCGCGACGATCCGGAATGGGCCCGCTTCGAGGGCGACCTGCGGACGCGGTCCTCGCAGATCGCCGCCGAGAGCCTGTTCTTCACCCTGGAGCTCAATGAGCTCGAGGACGCGGAGCTGGAGGCGGCGATGGACGCGCATCCTGGCGCGGCGCGGTGGCGGCCGTGGATCCGGCGCCTGCGCCTGAGCCGGCCGCACGAGCTGTCGGCCGATCTGGAGCGGCTGCTGATCGATCGCGCGCCGGCGGTAGCCAACTGGTCGCGCCTGTATGACGAGACGCTGGCCAAGCTGACCGCCAAGGTCGGTCGCGAATACCTGACGCTGCCCGAGGCGTTGAACCGTCTGTCCGACCCCGTGGCTGCGCGGCGCAAGGCGGCGGCGAGCGGTCTGGCGGAGGCGCTGCATGACCGCACGCCGACGATGGCGCTGGTGATGAACACCCTGGCCTTCGAGAAACAGGTTGAGGATCGCTGGCGCAAATACGACTACCCGGCCCAGTCGCGGCACATCGGCAACGAGGTCGACGCCGAGGCGGTGAACGCCATGGCCGAGGCGGTCACCGAGGCCTACGCCGCCACCAGCCACCGCTACTACGCGGCCAAGGCGAAGGTGATGGGGCGCAAGACGCTCGACTACTGGGATCGCAATGCCCCGCTCGATGCCGCAACGCCACGCCAGTACAGCTGGAGCGAGGCGCAGGGCATGGTGCTGGAGAGCTTTTCGGCCCTGGCGCCGAAGTTCGCCGACAGGGCGCGGACCTTCTTCGCCAGCCCATGGATCGATGCCCGGCCGCGGCCCGGCAAACAGTCGGGGGCCTACAGCCACCCGGTGACTGCCACCCGCCACCCGTTCGTGTTCATGAACTTCATGGGAGAGCGGCGGGACGTACTGACCCTGGCCCATGAGCTCGGTCACGCCGTGCACCAGACCCTGTGCTCGCCGCTCGGGACCTTGCTGGCCGATACGCCCCTGACGCTGGCCGAGACCGCTTCCATCTTCGGCGAGGGCCTGGTCTTTGAACGGCTGCTGGCCGAGGCGACCCCCGACGACCGCCGCGCCCTGCTGGCCGGCAAGATCGAGGACGGCCTCAACACGGTGGTGCGCCAGATTGCCTTCCACCAGTTCGAGACCCGTTTCCACGACGCCCGCAAGGACGGCGAGCTGTCGGCCGACGAGATCGGCGCGCTTTGGCTGGAGGTTATGGGCGAGAGCCTCGGCCCGGCGATCAAGCTGAACGACGGCTACGAGCACTACTGGGCCTATGTCAGCCACTTCGTGCACGCGCCGTTCTACGTCTACGCCTACGCCTTCGGCGATCTGCTGGTGCGGGCCCTGATGGAGAAGCGCCGCGAGGACCCGGCCGGCTTCGCGCCGCTCTATGAAGAGCTGTTGGCCGCCGGCGGAACGAAGACCTATGTCGAAGCGCTCGCGCCGTTTGGCCTAGACCCTCGCAAGAAGGAGTTCTGGGCCGCCGGCTGCCGCGACATCGCCCGGCTGGTCGAGGAGTTCGAGGCGCTGGTCTAGATGCTCCCCTTCGGGGGAGCTGTCAGTCCGCAGGACTGACTGAGGGGGTCACCCGAAATCTGAGCGGACCCCCTCCGTCTCGCCTGCGGCGAGCCACCTCCCCCGATGGGGAGGATCTTGCCGCCGCTTCCCCCACAATCAAACGCTTGTTAGAGTCGGGCCATGTCCGACGATCTCACCGATGCCCAGACGGGCGAAATTCCGCCCGGGTATAGCCTGCTGAACTGGTCGCGAGGTTTCGGCCGGCAGATCGGGCCCCTGTATGAGCGCTATGACGCCCAGGGCGTCTGCACGCTGGCGTTCCGGGTCGAGGAGCATCACACCAACGGCATGGCCAACTGCCACGGCGGCATGCTGATGAGCTTCGCCGACATGGCCTGGGGCCGGGTGATCTCCGTGCGCAAGTCTCACTTCTGGGTCACGGTCCGGCTGACCTGCGACTTCCTGTCGGCCGCGAAGCTCGGCGACTGGGTCGAGGGCGAGGCCGAGCTGATCGCCGAGGAAGACGACGTCTACACCGTGCGTGGCCGCATCTGGGCCGGCGATCGGCTGCTGATGACCGGCACCGGCGTGTTCAAGGTCATCGGTCCTCGGCCCGAGCCGCTGAAGATTCCCGAGCGTACGCATGCCTGACGATCAGAAGCCCTGGCCCGAGTTCCCGGCCCCGCTCGCCGACTTCAAGGGTGAAAAGCCTCCGGCCCCGGCCTGGTTCGACGCGGCCCTTTCCGATGAGCCCGAGCGCTCGACCTTCCAGTTTGAGGGGGCGAACATCGAGCTGCTGACCTGGGGCGAGGTCGGAAAGCCGGGACTGCTGTTACTGCACGGCAACGGCGCCAGCGCGGATTGGTGGACCTTCATCGCGCCCTGGTTCGCGAAGGACTACCGGGTCGCGGCGTTCAGCTGGAGCGGCATGGGACGGTCGGACTGGCGCGAAAAATACACCGCCGAACAATTCGCCCAGGAGTCCTTCGCCGCCGCCGAGGCCGCCGGTCTCTACGCCGCCGGCAAGCCGGTGTTCGTGGCGCACTCCTTCGGCGGCTTTCCGACCATGCTGGCGGCCAGCAAGTACGGCGACCGGCTCGGCGCCGTGGTGCTGGTCGATTCCATGGTCCGCCCGCCGGAGCTGGAATGGCGCGGGCCGCCCAAGCGGGTCAGCCCCAATCGCGTCTACCCGAGCCTGGTCGAGGCGCTGGGCCGGTTCAGACTGGCGCCGCCGCAGGGCTGCGAAAACCCCTACATCGCTGACTGGATCGCCCGGAACGCGCTGAAAGAGGTCGAGGGCGGCTGGACCTGGCGATTCGACCCCTTCATGTGGTCGTCCTTCATGATGGAGGATCGCGGCCCGCTGCTGGCCAGGATCACCTGTCCGGTGGCGATGATGTGGGGCGACCGCTCCCGCCTCGCCGAGCCGCACATCCTCGACTACATGCGCGGCCTGCTGCCGCCCGGCTCGCCGCAGATCGCCATTCCGGACGCTGATCACCACGTGATGATCGACCAGCCGCTGGCGTTTGTGGGCGCGCTGCGGGGGTTGTTGGCGGGGTGGCCAGGGAAAGGGCGCAGGGAGTAGGGCGTAGTTCGGCCGGTTCGCGCCGCCATCTCCGCGCCTACCCCTTGGTTACTCCCTACTCCCTATGCCCTACGCCCCAACCCGCCCCTTGAGCCTTCGCCCCTCCCATAGTAATCCCGGCCCATCAGAGCGCAGGAAACACCGATGGCTTCCGAATATCATCGCGGCGAGATGGACATCTCCGAGCAGACCTCGACCTATCATGCCGTGATGGGCCTGACGAAGTGGGGCTCGCTGGCCATCGCGACAGCCATTCTCATGCTGACGCTGTGGTTCTGCACGCCGGCCGGCTTCTTCGGCGGTCTGATCCCGGGCGTGGTGCTCGCGGTGCTCGGCATCGCCTTGCTCCGTGAAAAGAAGGCCGGCGGGCACTAAACCCTGCCAGGAATGGTGCGGCGCAGCATAGTTTTTCGCACCGCACCATCGACAGGCTCGACAAGGGGCAAGATCATCCCCTAAACAAGCTCTCCAGGGGCGCGACTCGAAACGCGCCCGGATGGGGAGTTCCATGCCAGTCATCGCCGTCACCCGCGAACGTCGAGCCGGTGAGACGCGGGTCGCCGCGACCCCAGAAACCGTCAAGAAGCTGATCGCCGCCGGCTGGTCCCTGACCGTCGAGGCCGGCGCCGGAACGACGGCCACCTTCCCCGACGCGGACTATGCCGCCGCCGGCGCCACGATCGCCAGATCGCTGAAGGACGCCGTCGGCAAGGCCGATGTGCTGTTCAAGGTGCGCGGGCCCGAGGCCGACGAGATCGCGGCCCTGAAGCCGGGCGCCATGGTCGTGGCCACCCTCAACCCCTACCAGGACCGCGCCACGCTCGAGGCGCTGGCCAAGGCGAAGGCCTCGGCCTTCGCCATGGAGTTCGTGCCCCGGATCACCCGGGCCCAGGTGATGGACGTGCTGTCCTCCCAGGCCAACCTCGCCGGCTACCGCGCCGTGATCGAAGGCGCCGAGGCCTATGGCCGCGCCATGCCGATGATGATGACCGCCGCCGGCACCGTCGCCGCGGCCAAGGTGTTCGTCATGGGCGTCGGTGTCGCCGGCCTGCAGGCCATCGCCACCGCCCGCCGTCTCGGCGCCGTGGTGACCGCCACGGACGTGCGTCCCGCCACGAAGGAACAGGTCGAGTCGCTCGGCGCCAAGTTCCTCGCCGTCGAGGACGAGGAGTTCAGGAACGCCCAGACCGCCGGCGGCTACGCCAAGGAGATGTCCAAGGAGTACCAGGCCAAACAGGCTGAGCTGGTCTCTTCGCACATCGCCAAACAGGACATCGTCATCACCACGGCCCTGATCCCCGGCCGGCCGGCGCCGCGCCTCGTCACCGCCGCCCAGGTGGCCTCGATGAAGCCCGGCTCGATCCTCGTCGACCTCGCCGTCGAACAGGGCGGCAACGTCGAGGGCGTCAAGCTCGGCCAGGTGTTCGAGACCGCCAACGGCGTGAAGATCCTCGGCATCCCCAACTTGCCCGGCCGCATCGCCGCCGACGCCTCGGCCCTCTATTCCCGCAACCTGATGGCCTTCGCCGTCCTGCTGCTGGACAAGGAAGGCAAGCTGGCCCCGGACCTGGAGGACGAGATCCTCAAGGCCGCGCTGGTCACGAAGGACGGCGCGATCGTCCATGAGCAACTGAAGGCGGCCCCCAAGGCCGCCGCCCCGGCGAAGTCCGCGCCCGCCAAGGCTGCTCCGGCGAAAGCCGCTGCCAAGCCGGCCACGAAAGCTCCGGCCGCAAAACCCGCTCCAAAGCCGGTTGCGAAGGTACCGGCCAAACCTGTCGCCACGAAAGCAGCGCCCAAGGTCGCCGCCAAGGCGCCCGCCAAGCCCAAGACTGCCGCCAAACCTGCTGCGAAGCCGGCCGCCAAGCCGGCTGCCAAGTCCGCCCCGAAGAAGAAATAGAGAGCGCGAGATGGAAACCGTCGTCGACCCCACCGTCTTCCGCCTGGCCATCTTCGTGCTGGCCATCTTCGTCGGCTATTACGTGGTCTGGAGCGTCACGCCCGCCCTGCACACCCCGCTGATGGCCGTGACCAACGCCATCTCCTCGGTGATCATCGTCGGGGCCCTGCTGGCCGCCGCCGCCCACGGCGGAAGCGCCGACCTCGCCGGCGGCGCCGGAACCCCGACCAACGTCTGGGTCTCCAAGGGCGCCGGCGCCCTGGCCGCCGCCTTCGCCGCGGTGAACATCTTCGGCGGCTTCCTGGTCACCCAGCGGATGCTGGCGATGTACAAGAAGAAAGAGCCCGCCAAGGGCAAGAGCGGCCATTGAGCGCGCGTTCGGGGGATCTGACATCATGAACGCCAACTTCGCCGCCATCGCCTACATCGTCTCGGGCGTGCTGTTCATTCTGGCGCTGCGGGGGCTGTCGAGCCCCGAGACCAGCCAGGCGGGCAACCGCAACGGCATGATCGGCATGGCCATCGCCGTCGGCGTGACCCTGCTGACGCTGTTCAGCCAGGGCGTGCTCGACGCCATCACCCTGGGCCTGATCGGCGCCGGTGTGGCGGTCGGCGGCGTGGTCGGGGCGATCATCGCCCGCCGCGTGGCCATGACCTCGATGCCGCAGCTGGTCGCCGCCTTCCACAGCCTGGTCGGCATGGCCGCCTGCCTCGTGGCCGTCGCCGCCATCTACACCCCCGCCGCCTACGGCATCGCCGAGCCGGACGGGACCATCCATATGCAGTCGCTGATCGAGCTGTCGCTCGGTCTGGCGATCGGCGCGATCACCTTCACCGGCTCGGTCATCGCCTTCGCCAAGCTGAACGGCAACATGAGCGGCGCGCCGATCCTGCTGCCGGCCCGCCACCTGCTGAACCTCGCCATCGCCGTGGCCATCGTCGGCCTGATCGTCGTTCTGGTGATGAGCGGCGGCGCGGCCATCTGGGCCTTCTGGGCGATCTTCGGCCTGGCCCTGCTGGTCGGCGTGACCCTGATCATCCCCATCGGCGGCGCCGACATGCCGGTCGTGGTCTCGATGCTCAACAGCTACTCCGGCTGGGCCGCCGCGGCGCTGGGCTTCACTCTGCAGAACGTGACGCTGATCATCACCGGCGCCCTGGTGGGCAGCTCGGGCGCGATCCTCAGCTACATCATGTGCAAGGCGATGAACCGCAGCTTCATCTCCGTGATCCTCGGCGGCTTCGGCGCCGATGACGCGGCGGCCGGCGCCGGCGGGGTGGTCGAGACCCGCCCCGTGAAGCAGGGCAGCGCCGAGGACGCGGCCTTCATCATGAAGAACGCGTCGAAGGTGATCATCGTCCCCGGCTACGGCATGGCCGTCAGCCAGGCCCAGCACGCGCTGCGCGAGATGGCCGACAAGCTGAAGGAAGAGGGCGTGGAGGTGAAGTACGCCATCCACCCCGTCGCCGGCCGCATGCCGGGCCACATGAACGTGCTCCTCGCGGAAGCGAACGTCCCCTACGACGAGGTCTTCGAGCTGGAGGACATCAACGCCGAGTTCCCCACCGCCGACGTGGCCTTCGTCATCGGGGCCAACGACGTGACCAACCCGGCCGCCAAGACCGACCCGACCAGCGCCATCTACGGCATGCCGATCCTCGACGTGGAAAAGGCCCGCACCGTGCTGTTCGTGAAGCGCGGCATGTCCAGCGGCTATGCCGGCGTCGAGAACGAACTGTTCTTCCGCGACAACACCATGATGCTGTTCGCCGACGCCAAGAAGATGGTCGAAGGGATCGTGAAGAACCTCTAGCGATCGAGGCGCATTATCGCGTCTGCTATGTCCTCAAATCGACCAAAGGCGTTCGCTTGCGCAGATCTGATTTCTGTTCGGCGGGCAAGCGCCTTTTGCCTCACGTCGAAGTCGGCGCTGTTCTTGTCCAACGATAGATCTTGGTATTCGTCGCCGAGGCTAGCGATTGTCCCGATGATGTCTCCGACTTGGCGCGGAAACAGCAAACGGGCCTTGCGAGATTTTTCCGCGAATTCTTTTTCAAGCGCTTGAGACGGCCCATCTCTAAGACGGGTCGCACGCATGTAGCGGCTCAATAGGGTGTAGAATTCGAAACGTCGGTCAAAGAGCTCCAACCGCAGGCGGAGCTTTTCGTTTTCAAGCTGGCGCTCTGTAATGGCTTGCTGCCTTATCCCAACGAACACTGCGGCACCAACGGCTAGAATCCCTGTTGTCAAGGTGGCGAACGCCTCCCAGCTGAAATCGCACCACGCAATTGGGCAGGTCATGTCGCTACTCTTCCCTGCCTGCCATCTGGTATTGAGTTCCCCATCGAGCGCTTGATGGAATGCTCCTTCGGGGGTCGGTTGAAGTCAAGGACAGCCCTGCGGGCTGCCGCGTCGCGGCGGGCGAAGCCCGTCCTTGAGTGCAACCGGCCCCCGAAATCATGCTCCGCCAAGCGATCAATGGCGGGCTCCCGCTCCGACCTAAGCAGCCGCCGTCACCGGCCGGAGCGTCCCCGCGGCTTCCATCTTCATCCGCGCATTGATCGGATCGATGTCGCAGCCATTCGGCCAGGTCGGGACGCCCATCTCGACGAAGACCCGCGCGAAGAAAGCCGGGTCACGCAGCGGCTCGGTCACCTCGCCCAGCCGCACGAACTCGCTCAGGTCGATGACGCCCATGGTGTCATCATCAAAGACGATCTCGAGTCGGAAGCCGTCGAGCGCCCTAACACGGCGCGCATCCACCATCTTGAACTCACTCATCGGCAAGCCCCTCGATCTTGAACGTCGGCAGTCCACTGGACGCCAAATCCCAATTGAGCATCAGGTCGGTCCGATTCTTCACAATCCATTCTAGCACAAACCGCGCCTGCCTGCGCGGCAGGGTCCCGGCGATGACCCGGCCGGTGGTCAGATCAAACAGAGCCTTTCGCCCTCCGTACGCGGCATGCAGATGCGGTGGCGCGTGATCGAAGAAGTTAATTCGGATCACGATTCCGAAGAAGACGGAGATGATTGGCATGGACATGGGCGTATTCTGTTGTGGTACACTTTAATCACGAATCTGGTGTAAACACCACTAATACGATACGCCCTTGATGCCGATTCCCACGGCCTTCCGCCTGCCCGCGCACAGCAACGCCGCACCCGCCAGAGTCTATCCTGGCCCTCCGGGGTTGCCTCGCGGGCCCGCAGAGAATAAACCCCGCGCCTCCCGGACATAATCTCGCCGGGTTGGGCCAGCATATCGCCGGCCTCAGTTCCATTGATCGTCGAAGCTGGTGCGTCAGACCTCGTCGCACCGTGCGTAAAGCTCGACATGAACCACGAGGCCGTTCCTTGTTGCGTGATTTGCTTGCCCGCGAGAGCCGCTTTCCGCCCCTGTTGGGCACCGGCCTCGCCGCTGTTCTGATGGGCGCCGTCGCCGTGGCGTCGGCTCATGCCAGCCTGCCGTCCCGCGAGGAAGCCGCCGCCCGTCTGGCGCCCGCCGAGGCGCCGGCTGCCGTGGCCAATCACCCCTCAATCGAGCAGGCCAAGTTCGCCTTTCTCGCCCCGCTCAACGGCTTCGCCGTCAACTCGCCGTTCGGCCTGCGCAAGATGCCCTGGGAAGAGGGCGGTCGCCTTCACGAGGGCGTCGACATCGCCGCGCCGGTCGGCACACCGGTTCGCGTCACCCTCGCCGGCACAGTGCTCCGCACCGGCGTCGACGGCGGCTACGGCCGCTTCGTCGAGGTCGCGCACGGCGACGGGCTGACGTCCCTGTACGCTCACCTCGGCCGCACGGCGCCCGGCCTCAAGGCGGGCATGGTCCTGCCGACCGGCTTTATCGTCGCCTATGTCGGGGATAGCGGTCGTTCGACCGGCTCGCACCTGCATTTCGAAATCCGCGACGGCGGACGGCCGCTCAATCCCGTCGTCTTCATGGGTCGAACCTTCGCCACCGCGGCCGACCTGCCGCTTCGCGACGCCGCGCGGGTTTCGCGTCTGGTGCGCGTCGCCCAGGTTTCCGACTGGCCCAAGGGCGTGGTCGCCCGACCGCGCGCCGAGGACCGGGTGGTGATGCTGAAGACGACCGCCGACGGCCGTATCCGCGCGACCATCCTGCCGTCGAACGACCCGGCCAAGATGCAGGCGCGGAACAGGGCGACCGCGCCGACGGCCGCCGAGGCCGCGGTCGCCGGCCCCCGTCCCGGCGACCTCCCCATCGGAACGGCCGCGACGACGGGCTAACGCGCGTCCGGGATCGCGAAACTCGGGCTGTAGCCGTAGGCCTTGTCGCAGCGGATCGACAGTTCGAGGATCGCCGACGTGTCGGCCGCCGTGCTGTTGATGCGATCGGCCGCCATCCGCATCTTGTAGGCCGTGAGATAGATGCCCGCCGCGCCCGTGTAGATGCCCGTGCCCTGATCCTTGGCCTTGAGCAGCGCCGCCTGCCGCGCCGCCCAGTCGATCTTCGTCAGATTGCTTCGCCCCAGCGCGGGCGACCAGGCCGACAATGCCGGAGCCTGATCGGCCAGCGCGCCGTAGGCCCCGGCGCATTGCGGAATGTCAGCCGGAATGGCGTCGTCGGCCATGGCGGCCCCGCCGAGCGTCGACAGGGCGGCGGCGAGACCCAGGATTGCGAGTCGCATGGGATGGAGTCCTTCTGTCCAGACGTCCCATCCGACCCTCTGCCCGCCCGGCGAGCATCCCCGAAAGGGGGGTAAACGCCTTTCTCTTGTGCGCGCTCTTCCTGTTTGGCCAGGCCTCCCTAGATTGGCTTGATGCTCAAGTTCGCCGGTCGCGGCGCGGCGGGTCTGATGCTCGCCCTGCTCGTGTTCATCGCCCTCGGAGGCCTCATGTCCGCCGCCAGTTCGACACCCCTGCGCGGCCGGATGATCGATATTGGCGGCCGGTCGCTGCACATGGTCTGCGCGGGGCCCGTTGACGGTCGCCCGGTCGTGGTCATGGAGGCCGGGGCCTTCGGTCTGTCGGCGGACTGGGGCGCGGTCCAGGCGCGGCTGGCGACGCACGGCGTGCGATCCTGCGCCTATGACCGGGCGGGGCTCGGGCAGTCCAATCCCGGTCCGCGGCCCCGCGACGGACTGGCCATCGCCGGCGACTTCGAAAAGATGCTGGCCGCCTCCGACGAGCCCGGCCCCTACATCTACGTCGGCCACTCGATGGCCGGCCTCTATGCGCGCCTGTTCGCCGGTCGCAACCCCGACAAGGTCGCGGGTCTCGTGCTGGTCGACGCCGCGACACCCGAGGCGGCCGATCTCCCGCGGGCTCGCCAGTTCATCGGCAGCTTCGGCGCCGCATCGCGCCTCGCCGGTTGGGGCGCCTCGGCCGGGCTGTTCAAGCCGGTCGCGCCGTGGATGGGCGACCGCATCGGCCTGCCGGCCGAAGCCGCCGTCGCCAAGCGCCGCGCCTTCGCCTCAGGACCGCACAACCGCTGGGCCGCCGAGGAGGTCACGCAATGGATGGCGGCCTCCGACCAGGCCGCCGCCCTGCCGCCCTACAATCCCGACTGGCCGGTAGCGGTCGTCACCGCCGGCCCCGTCGCCGGGCGCGAGGCGTGGAAGTCGTTCCAGACCGCGCCCGCCCGCGCCTCGTCACGGTCTTATGTCGCCAACATCGACGCCGCCGGCCACGCGACGTTGCTGGGCGAGGCCTTCGCCGACGAGATCGTGAAGGCCGTGCTGTTCGTTCGCGACGCGGCTCAGGTTACGCAGTAGGCGACGGTTTTCGATTTGCGGGGGTCCATGGACGCGGCGCTTGAACTTACCGGTGTGACCAAGCGCTACGGCGACTTCACCGCCGTGAACGACCTGTCCTTTAGCGCCCGACGCGGAAAGATCCTCGGCTTTCTCGGCCCGAACGGCGCGGGCAAGACCTCGACCCTGCGCATGGTGCTGGGGCTCGTGGCGCCGACGACCGGGACGATCAATGTGCTGGGCGCGAGCGACGCCCGGGCGGTGCGCGAGCGGATCGGCTTCCTGCCCGAAGAGCGCGGCCTCTATCGCCGGATGACGCCGATCGACGCCATCGCCTTTCTGGGCGGGCTCAAGGGTCTGGCCACCGGCGAGGCCAAGCGGCGCGCGGCCGTGCTGTTGGAGGCGCAGGGGCTCGGCCATGCCGCGAAGCGCCAGATCCGGCACCTGTCCAAGGGCATGGCCCAGAAGGTCCAGCTGATCAGCGCCATCGTTCACGAGCCGGAGCTGGTTATCCTCGACGAGCCGTTCAGCGGCCTCGACCCGGTCAACCAGCAGGCGCTGGAGGCGGTGATCCGCGGCCTGGCCGACCGGGGCGCGACGGTGATCTTCTCGACCCACGTCATGCAGCATGCCGAGCGGCTTTGCGATCACGTGGTTCTGCTGGCGCGAGGGTCGAAGGTGTTCGACGGGTCAATCGCGGAGGCGCGGGGTCATGCGGCCCGCTCGCTCGTGCTGGAAGGCGCCCTCGACGCGGCGGTGGTCGCCGCGCTGCCGGGCGTGGTCTCCGTCGTCCCCGAAACGCTCGACGACGGCGGAACCCGCTACACCGCCGCCCTCGGCAAGGGCGCGTCGGGCCAGGACGCCCTGCGCGCCGCCCTGTCAGGAGGCCACGACATCACCCGCTTCGACATGCGCGAGCCCAGCCTGCATGACGCCTTCATTGCCTTGACCGGCGGGGAGGCCAGCCAATGATGCGCCTTCTCCGCATCGCCGCGCGCGAATACGGCGCCTATGTCCGGACCGTCGGCTTCTGGCTGTCGATGCTGATGATGCCGGCCGTGGGGGCGATTTCCTTCGGCGCACCCGCCTGGTTCGAGAAGTCCGCGCCGCCGCCGGTCGTGGTTGTGATTGACCACAGCACGGCGGCCTATGCGGCTCCGGTTAGCCGAAGCCTCGAGGCTGTCGTCAAGGAGCAGCCCAGGGTCACCGTGCTTCCTCCGCCGGCCGTATCCGGCGAGGCCGAGGATGTCGCCATCCGGCGCTGGATGACCGAGGGCGTCGCGGGTCCGGCCAGTCGAAAGCCGACAGCCGTGGCCGTGATCCAGGGGACGGGCGATGATGTTCGTCTCGACTTCTGGAGCAGCAATCTCACAGACCGTTCGCTGGAACGTCGGACTTCCGCCGCTCTGGCGAGCGAGATGCAGGCGCGCCGGCTGGCGACGCTCGGTGTGGACGAAACCGCGCTCCGGAAGGCTCAGGCCCTGACGCCAACGGTCGTCTCGTTCTCGCCCAAGGCCGGCGCTGACGGGAAGGTCGGCCTTCGCGACCGCCTGCCCGGCATCGTCGGATTCGGCGCGGCGATGCTGCTGTGGATGATGATCTTCACCGGCGCCGGCATCCTGCTGAACAGCGTGATCGAGGAGAAGTCGAGCCGGGTGCTGGAGGTGCTGCTGGCCTCGGCCTCCGTCCCGGAAATCATGTTCGGCAAGATCCTCGGCGTCGCCGGGGTGACGCTGACGGTGTTGGCGGTCTGGGCCAGCGTCGGCGGCACGATCCTCGTGACGCTCAACCCCGGGGTCGCGGCGGACGTCTTCGCTGTCCTGACCTCCAACGGGCTAATCTTTTACTTCCTGTTCTATCTGGTCGGCGGCTACCTGATGTATGCGGCCATCTTCACCGCCATCGGCTCGTTCTGCGAGACCACGCGCGAAGCCCAGACCCTGCTCGGCCCGATCATGGCCCTGCTGACGATCCCCGTGCTGTTCCTGCCCCAGGCGATCAAGCGGCCGGACGCGCCTTTGCTGGAGACCCTGTCGTGGTTCCCGCCGTTCACGCCGTTCCTGATGACCGCCCGTGCGGCCAGTTCGCCGCCGCTGTGGCAGGTGCTGGGCACCGGCGCGCTGATGGCCGCGACGGTGGCGCTGGTGGTGTGGATCGCCGGCCGGGCCTTCAGGGCCGGCGCGTTGTCGACCGGCAAGATCGACCTGAAGGGGTTGGTGCTGCGGATCAGGGGCGGGGCGTAGTTCGATGCTCCCTTCTGGGGGAGCTGTCAGGCCGCAGGCCTGACTGAGGGGGTCCCCCGAGACCGGAGCGGACCCCCTCCGTCGCTGCTGCGCAGCGCCACCTCCCCCGATGGGGAGGATCAAACCAAAAGGGCCGCCCGATCGCTCGGACGGCCCTTTCGATAACTGGATCGGCCTGAAGCCTACCCGCGCGGGGCGGGCTTCTTCGGGGCGGCGATCAGGCCTTCACGCTGCAGGCGCTTGCGGGCCAGCTTGCGGGCGCGGCGAACCGCTTCGGCCTTTTGACGCGCGCGCTTTTCCGAAGGCTTTTCGTAAGCCACGTGCCGCTTCATTTCGCGGAACGAGCCTTCGCGTTGCATCTTCTTCTTCAGGGCTTTCAGCGCCTGGTCGACATTGTTGTCGCGGACGAAAATCTGAACCAGGGGAGACTCTCCTTCGTACGGCCCGCCGCTAGCCGTGCGGCATGGCGGACGAAATGATTGTATTGCCCCGGGAGAAGCCTCCCGTGGCGAGGCGCGCGAGATAGCAGAGGCGGGAAGGCTTGTCTATCGGCGACGGCGCGCTCCGGGCGGTGTAATGTAAGGCCATGATCGCATCCGACGACTGGGCCGTCCGCACCGAGCAGCAGGTTCTGGACGAAGCCCTAAAGCTGGCGCCCACGCGAGGCTGGGGGCAGGCGACGCTGCTGTCGGCCGCGAAGGCCCGCGGGCTGTCGGCCGGCGACGCCGAACTGTTGTTCCCCAACGGGCCGAAGGATCTGGCCGCGCTGCTCTCGCGCCGGCACGACGCCGTGGCGCTTGCCGCCCTGCCGGACCCGGCCACGCTGAAGATCCGCGAGCGCATCCGCGCCGCCGTCGTCGCCCGCCTCGACGCCGTCCAGGCCGACCGCGAGGCCGTGCGCCGCTGGGCCGGATTCCTGGCCCTGCCGACAAACCTGCCACTGGCCCTGCGCCTGCTTTGGGACAGCGCCGACGGCCTGTGGCGTTGGGCCGGCGACACGGCCACCGACGAGAACCACTACACCAAGCGCGCGATCCTCTCGGGCATCCTGATCCAGGTGACGGCGCTCGACCTGCAGCTGGGCCGGGTCGAGGCGCTGGCCGCGCTGGACGCCCGCATCCAGAACGTCATGGACTTCGAAAAGTGGAAGGCCGGTTTCAAGCCGTCCGACCTGGCGAAGGATTTCGTCGGGGCTCTGGCGAAAGTGCGGTTCGGGTAGAAGGTTAGGGAGTAGGGAGTAGGGAGTAGCAGAGGGATTGCACGCGCGATCTCCGCGCCTCAACTCGACTAATCCCTACTCCCTACTCCCTACTCCCTGCTTTCCAGCCGCTTCACCCGGTTCACATGCCCCATCTTCCGGCCGGGCCTCGGCTCGCCCTTGCCGTAGAGGTGCAGGCGCGCCTCGGGGTCCGCGGCCAACGTCGCCCAGTCCAGCACCTCGTCCCCCAGCAGGTTGGTCATCTCCACCGAGACCGCCGGTGTAGTGTCGCCCAGCGGCCAACCGGCGACCGCGCGAATATGCTGTTCGAACTGGTCGACCTCGCAGCCGTCCTGGGTCCAGTGGCCGGTGTTGTGTACCCGGGGCGCGATCTCGTTGACCAGCAGGGTTCCGTCGCCGAGGTCGAACAGCTCGATGCCCATGACGCCGACGTAGTCGAGCCGGCCCAGCACCTCGCCGGCGATCCGCTCGGCCTCGGCTTGCAGCGCCGGCGTGACCTTCGCCGGCGCGTAGGTGGTGCGCAGCACGCCACCCTCATGCACATTCTCGGACAGGGGGTAGAAGGCGGTCTCGCCGTCCCGGCCGCGCGCGGCGATGATGGACAGCTCCCGAACAAAGGCCGCCCGCGCCTCGAGAATCGAGGGCGCGCCGCCGACCGCCGCGAAGGCGGCTTCCGTCTCGTCCGCCGCCCGGATCCACGCCTGACCCTTGCCGTCATAGCCTTCACGGCGGGTCTTCAGCAGGGCGGGCAGGCCGATGCGGGGGAAGGCGGCCACGATGTCGGACGGCTGATCCACGGCCGCGAAGGGTACTGTCGGCGCACCGGCCTCGTTGAGGAACGTCTTTTCGGCTACCCGATCCTGGGCCACGGCGAGGGCCAGCGGGCCGGGCGCGGTCGGCGCGCCTAGCGCGTTCAGGGTCTCGACGGTCGCAGCCGGGACATTCTCGAACTCATAGGTGACCACATCAGCCAGCCCAGCCAACCGGGTCAGGGCGGCTGTGTCGTCGTAGGCCGCGACGATGGTCTCGCGGCTGACGCGGGAGGCGGGCGAGCCCTCGTCCGGCGTCAGGATGACCACATCCAGCCCCAGTCGGGCGGCCGACAGCGCCAGCATGCGGCCCAGCTGGCCGCCGCCGAGAATGCCGATGGTCGACCCTGGAGGCAGAGGAAAAGACATCAGTCCTCGACGGTCTCGGCCACGGCGTCGGTCTGGCTGGCGGCATAGGCCGCGACGCGCTCCGCCAGCAACGGGTCGGACAGCGCCAGAATGCGCGCGGCCAGCAGGCCGGCGTTCTTGGCCCCCGCCGCGCCGACGGCCAGCGTGCCCACCGGAATGCCGCCGGGCATCTGGACGATGGAGAGAAGGGAATCGAGGCCGTTCTGCAGCTTGCTCTCCACCGGGACGCCCAGCACCGGAAGATCGGTCATGGACGCGGTCATGCCCGGCAGGTGCGCAGCGCCGCCCGCACCCGCGATGATCACCCGAAACCCGGCGGCCTTGGCCCCGCGAGCGAAGGCGAACATCCGGTCGGGCGTGCGGTGGGCGGAGACGACCTTGGCCTCGTAGGCCACGCCGAGCGCGTCGAGCGCATCGGCCGCGTGCTTCATCGTTGGCCAGTCTGAGCGGCTGCCCATGATGATGGCGACCGGCGGGCTTGCGCTCATTTCGATGTCATCCCCTGTCCAGCGCGCTGGAAATCCCTTGCCCGGAGCCATCCCGCTTAGCGGGATCGGCTCCTCTTTCCTAGAAATAGTGAGCGCGATGGTCGCCGAAACCGGCGTCCACTTTCGGCTATCGCGCTCACGGAAGGCCGCGGAGTATAGGCGCCGCTTGTGACGCCGCAACCGATGCGTCAGATTCCCATACGGGCGGGTAACACGGTATGATTCTCACATGAAGATCGGTGGCGCACGAGCTGAGTCGTTTTCCGCGATCCGCAAGCGCGCGCTCGCGCAGGCGGGCGCGCAGGCGACGTCGTCGGCCGCCCCGGCCGACAAGACCGCCTTCCTCGGTCTCACCGAAGCGGACCTGACCCCGGCCGTCCAGGGCGCGATCAAGACGCTGCTGACCGAGGTGGACGATCTGCGTGGCGAGGTCTCGCGCCTGAAGGGCCGCCTCAGTGAAGTTGAAGCCCTGGCCGACCGCGACGTGCTGACCCCGCTGCTCAATCGCCGGGCCTTCGTGCGCGAGTTGCACCGTGTCGGCGCCTTTTCGGCGCGCTATGGCTCGCCGGCCAGCCTGGTCTATTTCGACCTCGACGGGTTCAAGGCGGTCAACGACCGATTCGGCCATGCCGCCGGCGACGCCGCCTTGCGCGAGGTCGCCGACCGTTTGCTGGCCAATACCCGCGAAACCGACGTGGTCGGTCGCCTCGGCGGTGACGAGTTCGCCGTCATCCTCGTTCAGACCGACATGGAAACCGCCGGCGCCAAGGCCGAGACCCTGCGCAAGGTCATTGAGGATACGCCGATGAACCTCGGCGACTGGTCCGCCCCGATCCGGGTCAGCTATGGCATTCGCCCCGTCGAGCCCGGCGCGGATCCCGAGACCGCCCTGGCCGAGGCCGACGCGGCGATGTTCGTGCGCAAGCGCTCCAAGGCCTAGCGGCCGCACTGGCGTCGGCGCCCCCGCCGCGCTACCCACTTTCCATGGCGCGCAACAAGCAACCGGAATTCGAGATCTCCGTCGGCGGGGAGGCCTATGTCTGGCGGCTTCAACGCCGCCCGCAGTGGTCCAGCGACACCAACGCCTTCCAGGGCATGGCCATCGCCGTGCGGCATTCGGAGGGGCAGCGCGAGGCGGTGCTGGAGTTTCCGGCCGGGCCGCAGCCCCGCTACGGCGCGCCGATGCTCAAGCCCGAGATGATCAATCCCGACCTGGTGGCGACGGGAATCGCCTCTGCCATCGAGGCGGGCTGGGAGCCTCACTCGCGCGGCAAGACGGTGGCCATTGTCGTGGATGCGACGGGCGGCTGATCCGGCGGCCTGACGTCAGGGCCGCAGGATTTTCGACATCGCCTTGCCCCTGGCCAGCTCGTCGATGAGTTTGTCGAGATAGCGGATCTCGCGCATCAGCGGGTCGGCGACCTCTTCGACGCGCACGCCGCAGACAACGCCGGTGATCTTCGTCCGGTCAGGATTCAACGGGACTTCCGCGAAGAATGTCTGGAAATCCGTTTCGGCCGCGAGATGACCTTCGAGCCCTTCCTGGCTGAGGCCGGTCATCCAGCGGATGATCTCGTCGACCTCCTCCCGGGTTCGCCCCTTCCGCTCCGCCTTGGCGATGTAGGCCGTATGCACCCTGGCGAACGGCATGGCGAAGATGCGGTGTCCGGTCATGGGCGTCTCCATCGTCCAGGCCGTCTCACGGCGGACCGCGTCTGATGTCTCGATGAGCATCTTTGCTCCGACGGGACCTTCGTCAAGGACGGGCCCGCAGGGCCTGCCCACGCTTCTCATGACTCACATCAACGCGCCCGGCGCCGCAACCGCGCTCTTTGCCAGCCGTTAGCAGGCTCCATACAAGAGAGAGAACGCGCGATGATCCTTCCCACAGGCGCCACGGTGGCCGTCGTCGACGGCGGCAAGCTCGTGATGTTCCACAACACCGGCCACGAGGCGGTGAAGCTTGAAGCCCTGCCGACGCCGGCCGTCGCGAAGGGCGCGGTTTCAACCGGTCATCACGCCAGTTCCGCCAACCCGGATCACGATGCGCATGGCGAGGACGGCTTCGCGGCCGGCGTCGCGGCGATGCTTAACGCCCAGGCCCTGTCGGGCAAGCTCGGCGAGCTGGTGGTGATCGCCGCGCCGAAGACGCTCGGCGAGCTGCGCAAGCACTGGCACAAGGCGTTGCAGGCCAAACTGATCGGCGAGATCGCCAAGGACCTCACCGGCCAGTCACCAGACCACATCGCCGCGGCGATCCTGCACGCGTGATTGCGCTCAGCCTCTCCCGGAGGGAGAGGTGGCCCGGCGGTGCCGGGTCGGAGAGGGAGGAACTGCTGTCGGCGGGCCTTCCGGCTCCTTCGGCGCATCCCTCTCCACCACCCTCCGGGTGGTCCCCCTCCCCCACAGGGGGAGGGACGTAGCCTAGAACACCAGCGCGCGGGCTTCCTTGACGTGCGGCAGGGCCTGGATGCGGGCCAGCAAGGCGGCGTCCGGAGCCTGATCGACGCCGACCAGGGCGATGGCGTCGGCGTCGGCGCTGACCCGGCCGAGGTTGAAGGTGGCGATGTTGACGCCCGCCTCGCCCAGAAGCATGCCGAGCGCGCCGATGAAGCCCGGCTTGTCGAGGTTGTTGACGTAGAGCATGGCCGGCGAGAAGGCCGCGTCCAGGTCCATGCCCTTGACCTCGACGATGCGCGGCGCGCCGCCGATCACCGTGCCGGCGAAGGAGCGCTTGCCCTTCTCGGTGGTGATGGTGATGCGCATCAGGCTCTCATAGACCGGGCTCTGCTCCTGGCGGCTCTCGGAGACGACGATGCCGCGCTCCTTGGCCACGGCCGGAGCCGAGACCATGTTGATCTCCGCCAGCATCGGCCGCAGGACGCCGGCGAGGGCGGCGCTGGTCATCGGCTTGACGTTCAGGGCCGCAACCTCGCCCTCGTAGGCGATGTCGATGGTGGTGATGCCGAAATCGACCATCTGGCCGGCGAAGGCGCCGATCTTCTCGGCCAGGGCCACGAAGGGCTTCAGGCGCGGGGCTTCCTCGGCCGTGATCGACGGGCTGTTCAGGGCGTTGGTCACGGCGCCGGTCAGCAGATAGTCGCTCATCTGCTCGGCGACCTGAAGGGCGACGTTCTCCTGCGCCTCGTTGGTGCTGGCTCCCAGGTGCGGGGTGGCCACGACCTTGTCGCTGCCGAACAAGGGGTTTTCCTTGGCCGGCTCGGTGACGAACACGTCGAAGCCGGCGCCGCCGATGTGGCCGCTGTCGAGCAGTTCGCGCAGGGCGACTTCATCGACAAGACCGCCGCGCGCGCAGTTGACGATCAGCACGCCCTTCTTGGTCTTCGCCAGGGCCTCGGCCGACAGGATGTTGCGGGTCTTGTCAGTCAGGGGCGTGTGCAGGGTGATGATATCGGCCCGGGCCAGCAGGTCTTCCAGCTCCACCTTCTCGACGCCGATCTCGATGGCCCGTTCCGGCGACAGGAAGGGGTCGAAGGCGATGACCTTCATCTTCAGGCCCTGGGCCCGGTCGGCGACGATCGAGCCGATGTTGCCGGCCCCGATCAGGCCCAGCGTCTTGGCGTAGAGCTCCACGCCCATGAAGCGGTTCTTCTCCCACTTGCCGGCCTGGGTGGAGGCGTCGGCGGCGGGCATCTGGCGGGCCAGGGCGAACATCATGGCGATGGCGTGCTCGGCGGTGGTGATCGAGTTGCCGAAAGGGGTGTTCATCACAACGATGCCCTTGGCGGTGGCGGCGGGGATGTCGACGTTGTCGACCCCGATGCCGGCCCGGGCGATGACCTGCAGCCTGTTGGCGGCGGCGATCACGTCCTTGTCGAGCTTGGCGCCCGAGCGGATGGCGATGCCGTCGTAGTCGCCGATGACGGCGATCAGTTCGTCCTTGGTCAGGCCGGTCTTGATGTCGAAGTCGACGCCGCGGGTCTTGAAGATATCGACGGCGGCGGGGCTGAGCTTGTCAGCGATGAGAACGCGGGGAGCCATGGTGTGGGATCTTTCTTCTCCCTTCCCCCTCGATGGGGGAAGGGTCGGGGATGGGGGTGTGTCTGTTCTGGCTGGAGGTATTGAGGACGGGCTCGACGCCATCAGCGTTCGTCGCCCGACGCCCTGCAAGCACCCCCACCCAGCCCTCCCCCATCGAGGGGGAGGGCTTTTAGGGTCAGGCGGCTGTGAGTTCGGAACTCACGGTCGCGAAGGCCCAGTCGAGCCAGGGCGTCAGCGCCGTCACGTCGGCCGTATCGACCGTCGCGCCGCACCAGATCCGCAGGCCCGGAGGCGCCTTGGCGTAGCCGCCGATGTCGTAGGCGGCCTTTTCCTTCTCCAGCAGGGACGCCAGTTTCTTGGCGAAGTCGGCCTGGGCGTCATCGCTGAGTGCGGTGATCGCCGGATCGACGACCTTGAGGCAGACGGAGGTATTGGACCGGCTGGCCTTGTCCTCGGCGAGGAAGGCGACCCAGGGCGTGACCGCGACCCAGTCCTCGAGCGCCTTCAGATTGGCTTCCGAGCGAGCCTTCATGCCGGCGAAACCGCCGACAGTGTCGGCCCAGGCCAGGGCGTCCAGGGCGTCCTCGACGCAGAGCAGCGAGGGGGTGTTGATCGTGGCCCCGTCGAAGATGCCGGCGTTGAGCTTTCCCTTCTCGGTCATGCGGAACAATTTCGGCATCGGCCAGGCGGGCGTGTAGCTCTCCAGCCGGGCGACGGCGCGCGGCGACAGGATCAGCACGCCGTGAGCGGCTTCCCCACCGAGCGCCTTCTGCCAGGAGAAGGTCACGGCATCGAGCTTGGCCCAGTCGAGGTCCTGGGCAAAGGCGGCGCTGGTGGCGTCGCAGATGACGATGCCTTCGCGATCGGCGCTGATGAAGTCGGCGTTCGGCACGCGCACGCCGCTGGTGGTGCCGTTCCAGGTGAACACCAGGTCCGCGTCCGGGCGGACCTTCGTCAGGTCGGGCAGGGCGCCATAGGGGGCCTCGAGCACCTCGACATCCGGCAGTTTCAACTGCTTGGTCACGTCGGTGACCCAGTCCTTGCCGAAGGATTCAAAGGCCAGCAGTTGAACCGGCTTCGGGCCCAGCATGGACCACATGGCCATCTCGACGGCGCCGGTGTCGGAGCCGGGGACGATGCCAATGATGAAGTCCGCGGGAACGCCCAGCACCTCGCGGGTGCGGTCGATCGCCAGCTTCAGCTTCGCCTTGCCGGGCTTGCCGCGATGCGAGCGTCCGAGGACGGCGTCACTGAGGTTTTCGGGGGTCCAGCCGGGTCTCTTGGCGCAGGGGCCTGAAGAGAATTCGGGGCGCGCCGGGCGCAAGTCCGGCTTTTGCGGAGTCGTATTCACTGCGATGTCTCCCATCCTTGCAGATGGACTGCGCTCCGTTGGGAGAGCGTGGCCCGCAGTTGAAGAACCCGATTTCGCTGCGCCGCACAAGCGGAGTTTTTCTTGGGTCGCTGACAGGAAGCGCTGGCGCGTCGCCGGCAGGGGCCTTACCTCCGGCGGCTGGCAGGGGGACGCGGGTGCAATCTCGGGCGCGCATAGACTGGGTGGTGCTGGGGATCCTGGTGCTGATCTGGGGCTCGGCCTTCGCCGGCCTGAAGATCGCCGTGGGCGGCATTCATCCCTTCTGGGTTTCGGCCATCCGCCTGTGGGTGGCGACCTTTACCCTTTGGCTTGTCGCGGCGGCGCGGGGTGAGCAACTGCCGCCGCTGGCGTTTGATCGTCAGGGAGTCTGGTTCGCCTACGCCATGCTCGGACTGGTCGGGTTCGCCGTCCCCTTCTTCATGTTCTCTACGGCGGCGAAGAGTCTGCCCAGCGCGGTCAACGCCATCTGCAACGGCGCGTCGCCGGTGTTCACCGTGGTGATGGCCCACCTGTTCCTGCACGACGAGAAGCTCACGCCCCGCCGTCTGCTCGGGGTGGTGCTAGGCTTTGGCGGGCTGCTGGTGCTGGTCGGTCCGCGCCTGACGTCGGGCGCGGCGCTAGAGGCCGGGGCGCTCGGCCTGGCGATCGGCGCGGCCGTGCTCTACGCGGCCTCAAACATCATGATGCGCAAGACGCCGCAGGTCCCCTCGACCATCGGCGGCCTGATGATGTGCCTGACCGGCGCGATCTTCGCCACGATCGGCGCTCTGGTGCTTCATGGTCCGCCGTCCGCGCCGCCGCCGGGGGCGCTGGCAGTGACGGCGGTGCTGGGAATCTTCTCGAGCGGACTCGGCACCGTCGGCTGGGTCTGGCTGATTCAGCGTCGCGGCGCGGTGTTCACCTGCATGACCGTCTATCTGCTGCCGCTATGGGCGCTGGTTCTGGGTGTTGGTCTGATGCACGAGCGACCCGGCTGGAGCGCCCTGGTCGCGCTGGCGCTGATTCTGGGCGGGGTTGGCCTGACGACGGCGCCGGCCCGAAAAGTCGCTCAGGCGGTCTGACCAGCCTGCTCTCGCCGACGCCAGGAGATCAGGGTGCCCACCAGGATGCAGCCGATGACGGCGAACGTGTCGAGATTGTTGATCACCGAGTACATCCGGTCGTGCGGCCGTTCGATGACGAGGTACCAGGCATGGAGGCTGAACTGGACGCCCTGGAGCAGCATGGCCGCGCCAATCCAGAGGCTGGCGTACCGGATCGCCAGCACAAGGAAGCCCAGCGCAAGCAGGCCGTCGGCTGTCAGTAGGGCGACCGAAATGGCGTTGGCATGGAAGAGAACATGGACGGCGAGAGCCATCGCCGAGGTCCCGACCTTCAAGGTCGCGCCCCATCTTTCCGCCGCCCCCCCCTTGAACCAGGCAAGCAAAAACACGCCCAGAAGGACTGTCCAGCCGACCAGAGGGAGAACCGAGTGGTACATCAATTGCGCCTCTAACACGGTGTTAGAGGCGCAAGAGAGTTAAACTATCGCAACCTCGAAGGTCAGCTGACCTGACGGAGATCCTGGCCAGCCTTGAGCGTCGCCAGTTCCGGGGGCTTGTCTTCGAAGCCGGTCATCTTGGTCCGCACGCCAATGCGCAGCTTCACATCGTTGAGTTCGTTGTGAACGGCCACCACGGCCGACCGGGCTTGCGCCAGGGCGGCCATCGCATCGACCAGTTTCGCCGGGGCGGCGTCACCGACCACCGCGGAGAGGTTGAGATCCTTACGGGCCTTGAGCAGGTCCGCCATCAGTTCCGCGGCTTCGGTCATCGCAGCGTCGAGCGCATGCTCGGTCGCGAACAATTTCCTGGCCACACGTTGAGCGACAAAAGCTTTTTCCACCTAGACTCTCCTTCAACCGGTAGGCGAGCCGAAGGTAAACGAAACCTTAATTTTTGACTAGGTAAATAGAAGGTTAAATTGTCGCGGAAGCGAAGCGTTAGGGAGATTGGGCGATAGAAGCGAAGCGTTAGGGAGATTGGGCGATAAGAGTCCGATGACGGGCGGTTTTTCGGGCAGATGAGCCAGCAAACGGACACAACCCAGGCTTCCAGCCATGCGCCGTTCCAGGCGCGCGTGGCCAGTGTGGCGCTGGTCACCACCGTCGCGGTGCTGCTCGCGGCCTGCGGCGCCTTCATGATCCAGCAGTGGGCCGTCTCCCGACAGGAATCCAAGGCCAGCAGCGCGGCCATGAACGCCGTGGTCGCTGAAATCGCCGCCCCGGCCCTGGCGCGGGGCGATGAGTCCGAAGCCCGCCGGGCCGTGATGTCGATGGTCGCCGCTCCCGGCGTTCGCTCCGCCAGCCTGGTCGACGCCAAGGGTCGAATTCTCGCGGTCCAGCGGGCGGCGGCGCCGTCCGACGCATCGGAAACGACCATTCGTACGCCCGTGACCCTTTCGGGGCGCGAGGTCGGATCGCTGGTCACGACGGTCGAGTCGCCACGCCTGTCGGCGCTGTTTCCGCGCTTTCTCGCGCTGACCTTCGCCCTGTTCTTCGGCACGGCCGGCATCGCCATGTTTGTAGCCAATGCCCTTGCCCGCCGGGTGATCCAGCCCGTCAGCCGTCTGTCCAGGGCCATGGGCGAAGTGGCGGAGAGCGGTCGTTTCGCGCCGGTGGCCGAAGAGGCGGACGATGATCTCTTCCGCAGTCTGGCCCAGAGCTTCAACCGGCTGCTGGCCAAGCTCGACGCCAATGATCGCGATCTCCGCCGCGCCATGGGCGAGCTGGTCGAGGCGCGCGATCAGGCCAATGCCGCCAACATCCTCAAGTCGCAGTTCCTGGCCAACATGAGCCACGAGATCCGCACGCCGCTCAACGGCGTGCTGGCCATGGCCGACATCATGTCGCGCGATGATCTCGACAATCGGCAGCGTGAACGGCTGGCCGTCATCCGTGAGTCGGGTGAGCTGCTGCTCAGCGTCATCAATGACGTGCTCGATCTGTCGAAGATCGAGGCCGGCCGCCTTGAGCTGGCCGAACGCGACTTCTCGCTGGACGACGTCGCCGAAACCGCCGCCAGCGCCTTCTCGGTCATGGCCGGCCAGAAGAACCTGCGCTTCGGCATGACGGTCGATCCGGACGTCGCCGGCTGGTGGCGCGGCGATTCCGACCGGCTCCGACAGATCCTGGGCAACCTGCTGTCCAACGCTGTGAAGTTCACGGTCGAGGGCGCCGTGGCGGCCCGCTTCTCCGCGGGCCCCAACGGCGGACTGCGGCTGATCGTGTCCGACACCGGCATCGGCATCGCAAACGACAAGTTGCCGACATTGTTCGAGAAATTCATCCAGGCCGACAATTCGAATACCCGTCGGTTCGGCGGCACGGGGCTCGGCCTGGCCATCAGCCGCGAACTCGCCCAGCTGATGGGCGGGGCGATCGTCGCCCGGAGCATCGAGGGTGAGGGCTCGACCTTCACGGTTGATCTGCCTCTGGCCCGCGCGGCGGCTTCTGCTCCGGCGCCCGCGGTGGCTCAGGAGTCGGCGCAGGACGCTCTGGAAGACCGGACGCTGCGCATTCTCGCGGCCGAAGACAACGCCACCAACCAGAAGGTCCTGCGGGCGGTCATGGAGCCGCTCGGGGTGGATCTTCACATCGTTGCCGACGGCCGACAGGCGGTCGAGGCCTGGCGCCAGGGCGGCTTCGACCTGATCCTCATGGATATCCAGATGCCGGTGATGGATGGCGTGGAGGCCGCTCGCGAGATTCGCGCCGCCGAGACCGCCGGCGGCGGCGCCAGGACGCCGATCCTCGCGCTGACGGCCAATGCCCTCGTGCATCAGGTCGAATCCTACCTGGCGGTAGGCATGGACGGTCATGTCTCCAAGCCGATCGAACTGAAGCGCCTCTATGATGCGATCGAAACGGCGCTCACCAATGCGGCCGCGGCGCGGTCCGTGGCCGCCTGACCCGTTCAGGGACGTGAACGCAGGACAACGAGCGCCTCAGAACCGTTTCAGGTTCCGCGTGTTTACCTCTGTGCAAGGTCGTCACCCCCGAGGCGACTCCGCACAAGAGGATACGCGTTATGAAGAAATTCCTGATCCCGCTTCTGGCGGCCTCCGCTCTGGCCGGCGCCGCCATGCCGGCCGCTGCGGCTCCCTGGACCAACATCAACCAGCGCCAGGCCCAGCTCGACCAGCGCATCGATCAAGGCGTCCGCAATGGCTCCCTGACCCGCCGCGAGGCCGCCAACCTGCGCGCCGAATTCCAGACCATCGCGCGTCTGGAATACCGCTATCGCCGGACCGGCGGCCTGCAGGGCTGGGAGCGCGCCGATCTTGATCGCCGCTTCAACGTCCTGAGCGCCAAAGTCCGCTACGAGCGTCACGACCGTGACGATCGCGGTGACCACCGTCCTGGCCCCGGCCCCGGCCCGCGCCCTGGTCCCGTCTATGACACCGACCGCGACGGTCATCCCGACCGCAACGACCGGTTCCCGCACGACCCGCGTCGCTGGTAAGTCCTGACCCGGACTGATGCGAAGGAACGCCCCCGTCTCTCCCCGGACGGGGGCGTTTTCCGTTGTCAGAGCCGCAGTACACTCTCGATCACGGTGACGGCCTTGCCGCGCAGCAACACGCGATCGCCGCGATGCTCGCAGTCGAGCTCACCGCCACGCCCGGGATAGGCCTGCAGGAAGCGCAGGTCCGCGCGGGCCAGCTTGCTGGCGAACAACGGCGCAAGGATACAGTGGGCCGAGCCGGTCGCCGGGTCTTCCGGAATCCCCGACCCGGGCGCGAAGAAACGACTGACCACGTCAAAGGGCGACCCCGGGTCCGCCAGCGCCGCCGCCGAAAGATTGCCCCGTCCGCCGGTCGCCTCGCCCGCGATCTTGCCCAGCGCGGCCAGATCAGGCTCAAGCGCCCTGACCGCCGCTTCGCTGTCGAACACCGCGACCAGGTAGCTCCCCGCCCACACCTCGGTCGGTGTGGCCCCCAGCGCCTCGATCAGACCGTCCGGCACGGAGGTCCGCTTCGGGATGCTGGCCGGAAAATCCATTTCGTAGCGGTCGCCGAGCCTCTTGACGGTCAACGGTCCGGACTGGGTGTCAAAGGTGATCTGGTCGGCCTTCACGCCCAGCTCAGCGAAGAGCACATGGGCCGCCGCAAGGGTGGCGTGGCCGCACAGCGGCACCTCCAGCGTCGGGGTGAACCAGCGCAGACCGAAGCGGGCTGGAACGTCCGTTGTCAGGAGACAGGCGGTTTCCGCCTGGTTGTTTTCCGCCGCCAGCGCCTGCATCCAGGCAGCGTCCCGCCAGGCGTCCATCGGCTCGACCACGCAGGCCGGATTGCCCTTGAACGGGCCTGAGGCAAAAGCGTCGACGGTCCACTGGCGCACGAAAATCACTCCCCGGAGAACGCTGAAACGCGATAGGTGGACGTGATGACCTTTGAACTCAATGGCGGCAAGCTTCTGGGGATGTTCGCGCCGATATGGGCGCTGCTGGGTTTGTCGTGGCTGGTCAATCGGGCCGCCTTCCTCGCCGACCCGGTGAACGTGGCGATCACCGCCGGCATCCCTTTCGCGGCGTCCGGCGCGCTTTGGCTGTTCGGCCGGCGCAAGTGGCGGCTGGAGCTGACGCCGACAGCCTTGATCCATCACACGCTGGGACGAACCGAGGTGTTTGACTGGTCTCTGATGGGACCGATCGGCGTCAGCAGGGTCTTCGGCCTTGATCTGGTGTCGCCGTCGACCCTTCATTTCGCCTACGCGGGGCCCGGTCTGCTCGGCCCGGCGGGTCAGGTCCTGGGCCGCCGGCTGCTGTGCGTGTTCGGTGATGGCGGGACCGACCGCCTGCTGCGCCAGATCGAGGATTACCGCCGCCTGCACGGCGTCTGAGGAGGGAGCCATGCCCACCGAACTGCGCACCGATAGCGGCTACGTCGTGAGCGACGACCCGGCCCTGTTCGACCTGCCGCGCGCCTTTCGATGGATCAGCGAGGAGTCCTACTGGGCGAAAGGCATCCCCTACCTCACCTTCGCCACGGCCATTCGAAACAGTCTGACCTTTGGCGTCTATGCGCCCGACGGCGATATGGCGGCCATGGCCAGGGTAGTCACCGACCGGGCGACGTTCGGCTGGTTGTGCGACGTGTTCGTCGATGAGGCTCATCGCAGGCGGGGTCTGGGCAAGGCGCTCATGGCGTATTTCGGAGCCCACCCGGACCTGCAGGGCTTCCGCCGCATGCATCTGGCGACCGCCGACGCCCATGAGCTTTATCGCCAGTACGGGTTCACCGACCTGACCGGAGCGGACCGCTGGATGGAGATCCGGGATCCGGATGTTTATGCGCGGGGGCGGTGAGGGGGTGCGTCCTTCGAGACGCGATCCTGAGGGATCGCTCCTCAGGATGACGGGAAGAGGTGGAACGCACTCCCGTTCGTCATGGTGAGGAGCGAGGCCTCAGCCGACCCCGGACCTGATCCGGGGCTCGAACCACGCAGCCTCAGCCCGGCTCCACCACCGTAACTTCCGGCCAGCGCGTCCGCGCCGAGGTCGTCGTCTTGACCCAGCCCTTCGCCAGTCCCCGAAGCGGGTTCGGCCGCAGGGTCATGGCGAACACATCCTCCAGCCCGAACGGCGCCTTGATGGTCAGGCTGTCGTCCGCCTCCAGCCGCACCCCGACCCCGAAGGCGGGGGCGACGAACCGGGTCAGGGCCTCGGCGCTGTTCGACAGGGGCTCGTAGGGTTCGCCGAAATGATCCTCGAACCACAGATGCACCCGCGCCTGGTTGCGCACCTCGACGAGGTCATTGAGCGGGGACGGGAACAGGGCCGCGGCGCGTTTTATGAACACGTCTTCGGCGTCCCAGCTGGTGTCCGGGTCGAAGTAGATCACGTCGTAGTCGCGCACGCCGTAGTCGGGCTCGCGGCCGGTCACGTGGTTCCAGATTCTCTGGTAGACCGCGCCGGAGACGATCAGCCAGTCCGGCAGGTCCAGCTCCCGCGCCCCGGTCAACACGGTCATCATCGAGGGCGAGGCGCGGAGGATATCCTCCAGCTGCTGCTCAAGCGGTCGGCTCATTGGTCTCTCATCGGCCAGGCGTGATCGAGCGGCCCATGTCCCGCGCCGAAGCCCGGCGCACGCAGCATGGCCTCGTGAACGTAGTTCCAGGCCCGGGCCACGGCGGCGGTCAGCGGCAGGCCCTGGGCGAGGCCGACGGCGCAGGCGCTGGCCAGGGTGCAGCCGGTGCCGTGGGTATGGCGGGTGTCGATCCGCTCGCCCTCGAACGTTGTCTCGCCCTCGGGCGTCATGAGGATGTCGACCACCCGGTCGCCGGCGACATGGCCGCCCTTCATCAGAACGGCCTTCGCACCCATGGCCAGCAGCGCTTCGCCGGCGCGGCGCTGGTCGTCTGGCGTGGCCACGGTGAGTCCGGTCAGAGCCTCGGCCTCGGGCGCATTGGGGGTGAGCAGGGCAGCGCGGGGGACCAGCAGGGATATCATCGCCGCCACGGCCCGCGCCTCCAGCAGGGAGGCTCCGCCCTTGGCGATCATCACCGGGTCGATGACGGCGGGCACGCCGGCGGCGCTGTCGAGCACCCGCGCGACGAGCGCCACCGTCGCAACATCGCCGAGCATGCCGGTCTTGATCGCGTCGGCGCCGATGTCGTCGAGCACCGCGCGGGCCTGGGCCTCGATGATGTCCAACGGCACGGGATGCACGCCGGTGACGCCGAGCGTGTTCTGCACGGTGATCGCGGTGATCGCCGTGGCCGCATAGCCTCCCAGCGCCGTCACCGTCTTTATGTCCGCCTGGACGCCCGCCCCGCCGCCGCTGTCGGATCCGGCGATGATCAGAACGCGGCCGCGATGGGAATCAGGGGAGGGCATGGGACGGTTGTAGCGAGCGAGCGCGGCGCGGGGGAGTCGGCCCAATATATATCTTGTCAGATATATAACTATTGGATTATTTAAGTGCCATGGATCACGTCTTTGAAACCCTCGCCGAACCCAACCGCCGGCGTATCCTCGACCTCCTGCGTGAGGGCGAACGGCCGGCGGGCGACTTGGTGTCGGCGCTGGAAATCAGCCAGCCCGGCGTCTCGCGGCATCTGCGGATCCTGCGGGAGGCCGAGCTGGTCCGCGTGCGCCAGGACGGCCAGCGCCGGCTCTACAGCCTGAACGCCGCGCGGCTGGCGCGGATCGACGCCTGGCTGGCGCCCTATCGGCGCTTCTGGTCCGACAAGCTCGACGCCCTTGAAGATCATCTCGACCGGGAGACTCCCCAATGACCGCCACCCTGCCCGCCGACGCCGGAACCTGGCGCGAAACCGCTGCCGGCCTTGAACTGCGGTTCGAGCGCCGCCTGCGTCATTCGCCGGAGAAGGTCTGGAAGGCCGTCGCCACGCCGGAGGGCATCGCCTGCTGGTTCGCCATCCCCGTCGGCATGGAGATGAAGGCCGGCGGTCAGTACAATTTGCGTTTCAACCACCCGGTGACCGACACCTGGACCGCCGAGAACGCCGCCCGCGTCGCGCCCAACACGGTCCTCGCCTGGGACCCTCCGCGCCTGTTCGAATACACCTTCGGCGAGGGGCATACGGTGCGTTGGGAACTCCACCCGGACGGCGACGGCACCTGGCTGGTGATGACCCACACGGTCCCGGCGAAGGACGTCGGCGAAGCGACCGGCTATCTCAGCGGCTGGCACCAGCACCTGAAGGGTCTTGAGGCCGCGACAGCTGGTCAGGCCACGCTGTGGAACTGGGACGGCTGGCGTGAGCTGAAGGGCGCCTACGACGAGGCGTTCGGGGCGGGTTGAAACCACCCCGGCTCGTCTAGCCGTCGATCGCGGCGTTGACCGCCAGAGCCTGCACGGTCTCGCGGACATCGTGTACCCGCACCGCCGCGACGCTCGCCTGCGCGCCGGCCAGCGCCGCCGCCAGCGAGCCACCCAGGCGATGGTCGGCGTCGGCTGTGCGGTAAATCGCGGCGATGAAGCGCTTGCGGCTGGCGCCCAGCAGGACCGGGAAGCCCAGCGCCACAAACCGGGGCAGGGCGCGGAGCAGGGCGAGGTTGTGCGCCAGCGTCTTGCCGAAGCCGATGCCGGGATCGAGCCAGAGCTTTTCACGCGCCACGCCGGCGGCCAGGGCGACCTCGACGCGGGCCAGCAGGAAGGCTTCGACCTCGGCGACGACGTCGTCATAGCGGGGGTCGTCCTGCATCGTGCCGGGCTCGCCGAGCATGTGCATCAGCACCACCGTACAGCCGAGGTCGGCCGCCACGGCCGGGGCGGCCGGCCCGCGCAGTGCGCTGACGTCGTTCCAGATCGTCGCCCCGGCGGTCACGGCGGTGCGGGCCACTGCGGGCTTGAGGGTGTCGACGGAGATGGGGATCGCGCTTTCGGCGCGGATCGCGGTGATCAGCGGGATCACGCGGTCCAGTTCCTCGGTCTCGGACACCGGCGCGGCGCCGGGCCGGGTGGACTCGCCGCCAATGTCGAGGATGTCCGCGCCCTCCGCGATCAGCCGCCGGGCATGGCCCAGCGCAGCGTCGGGGCCGGGATAAAGCCCGCCGTCGGAGAAGCTGTCGGGCGTGACGTTGACGATGCCCATGACGAGGGGGGGCTTCATCTGGATGCTCCCCTTCGGGGGAGCTGTCCGCGAAGCGGACTGAGGGGGTCACCCGAGATCTGAGCGGACCCCCTCCGTCCCGGCTTCGCCGGGCCACCTCCCCCGAAGGGGAGGATCACTACTCCGCGTCCCGCGCCACCACGCCGGTCGGACGCGGCGACAGGGGGACCGAGGCGTTGGGGCCGGCAGGGCGCTTCTGGTCGGGTTCCTCGCGGTTGGGCATGACGCCCTTGATCGCGTTGGTGATCTCGTCGCCGCTGAGGGTCTCGAACTCGAGCAGGGCCTTGGCCACCTTGTGAAGGTCTTCCAGGCGCTCGGTCAGGATCCGGCGGGCCTCGTCGAGGCCTTCCTGGACCAGCCGCTTGACCTCGTTGTCGATCAGCCGGGCCGTTTCTTCCGAGACGTTCTGGGTGCGCGCGACCGAGTGGCCGAGGAAGACCTCTTCCTGGTTGTCGCCATAGGCCACGGTGCCGAGCTTGTCGGAGTAGCCCCACTGGGTGACCATCGCCCGGGCGAGGCCCGTGGCGGCCTTGATGTCGCTGCTGGCGCCGGAGGTGATGTTCTCCTTGCCGAAGATCAGCTCCTCGGCGACGCGGCCCGCCATCATGATCGCCAGACGGCTTGTCATCTGGGCGTACTTCATCGAGTAGCGGTCGCCCTCGGGCAGCTGCATGACCATGCCCAGGGCGCGGCCGCGCGGCACGATGGTCGCCTTGTGCACCGGGTCGGCGCAGGGGACGCTCATCGCCACCAGTGCGTGGCCGCCCTCGTGGTAGGCCGTCAGGGTCTTCTCTTCCTCGTTCATGGCCATCGACCGGCGCTCGGCGCCCATCATGACCTTGTCCTTGGCCATCTCGAAGTCGTCGTGGGTGACCATGCGGCGGTTCTTGCGCGCGGCCAGCAGGGCGCCTTCGTTGACCAGGTTGGCCAGATCGGCGCCGGAGAAGCCGGGCGTGCCACGGGCCAGGGTGCGCACGTCGACGTCGGCCGCCAGCGGCACGTTGCGCATGTGCACGCGAAGGATCTTCTCGCGGCCCGTCACGTCGGGGTTGGGCACCACGACCTGGCGGTCGAAGCGGCCCGGACGCAGCAGGGCAGGGTCCAGCACGTCGGGACGGTTGGTGGCGGCGATCAGGATGATGCCTTCGTTGGCTTCGAAGCCGTCCATCTCGACCAGCAGCTGGTTGAGCGTCTGTTCGCGCTCGTCGTTGCCACCGCCGAGGCCCGCGCCGCGATGGCGGCCGACGGCGTCGATTTCATCGATGAAGATGATGCAGGGCGCGTTCTTCTTGGCCTGTTCGAACATGTCGCGCACGCGGCTGGCGCCGACGCCGACGAACATTTCCACGAAGTCCGAGCCGGAAATGGTGAAGAAGGGCACGCCCGCCTCGCCGGCGATGGCGCGGGCGAGCAGCGTCTTGCCGGTGCCCGGAGGGCCGACCAGCAGCGCGCCCTTGGGGATCTTGCCGCCCAGACGCTGGAACTTGGCCGGGTCCTTCAGGAAGTCGACAATCTCGGTCAGGTCGTCCTTGGCCTCCTCGACGCCGGCGACGTCTTCGAAGGTGACCTTGTTCTTGTTCTCCGTCAGCAGGCGCGCCTTGGACTTGCCAAAGCCCATGGCCCCGCGGGCCCCGCCCTGCATCTGGCGCATGAAGAAGATCCACACCGCGATCAGCAGCAGGATCGGGAAGGCCTGTATCAGGATGTTGAGCAGCAGCGAGCGCTCGCCGGTCTTGAAGTTGATGTTGACCCCGCGGGCCTCCATCCGCTTGACCAGATCGGCGGAGTCGGCCGGCACGACGACCGTGTAGGCCTTCTTGTCCTGGGTCACGAGGTCGACCGAAGCGCCGTGGAAGGTGGCGCTGGTGATCTGACCACGGTCCACCTGACCCAGCAGATCGGAATAGGAATGGGCCTCGGGGGCCGCTGTCGTCCCGGGCGCGGCGCCGCCGCGCGCCACCATGCTCCAGACGCCGGCGGCGATAATGACGACGACCGCCCAGATGGCCAGGTTCCGCAGGTTCATTCGCTCAAACTTCCTGTGCTTACCGACTACAAGATAGGACGGCCGGGTCGATTTCGCCACGCGCGCGATTCGTCACGGAGCCGGTTCGCTGTCTACGCCCCCCGTCGCCGCCTCGAAACGGGCCAATGCGAGGGCATGAACACGAACCGATGGCCGCTCTGCAAGGATCGGGCAAGTCACGACCCCTTCGGCGTCGAAGATCACGGGCAGGGTCGGGCGAGCGGCGGCCGGGATGGCAGTCACTCGTCTGCGCTCGCTTTCCGGCAGTTTCGCGGCGCGGCTGGCGAGCGGAGCGACGGTCAGGCCGGGCCGGTCGGCGAGGATCGCGAAGCGGCCGTCCCAGACCACCTCCCGGCCCAGGGGCAGGGCCAGCGGGGGGAGACCGCCGCGCGTGGTCTCACCGGCGTCGCGCATGACCGTGATCTCTGTCCAGCCGACCTCGATCCGCGCGCCCGCGAGCGTGACCGTGAACGGATCACCCCGCCGCAACCCGTCGATGATCCGCGAAAGACTGGCATTGCGTGGCGGCCGGGCTGTCCCGGCCGCGCACAGGGCGGCGGCGGCGAGGGTGGAGGGCGGGGTGGATTTGGCCAACACCAATCCTCCCCACGCAGTGGGGAGGGGGACCGCTCGGAGAGCGGTGGAGGGGGTAGCGCCAGCGGCAGCGGCCAAAGCCTGAATTCCTGTCCTTCCGGACAGGGCGGCGCTGCCCCCTCCACCCTGCTCCGCAGGGTCCCCCTCCCCACTTCGTGGGGAGGATTGAAGGCGCCGCGCCCTCGCTCTCGCGAACCGCATGTCCTCATTCGCGGGATCGTCGATCCAGCCCTCGCCGGCGTCTCGCAGATAGTCCCGCAGCGCTGCCCGGCTGACGCCCAGCAGAGGGCGAAGCAGGAACACCCCTCGCCCTTCGGGCCAGGCGGGCGAGGGGGCCCAGACCCGCGCGTCGGAAACGGTCGAGCCCTCCGCACGCATGGCGGCGGACTCGGCGAGGTCGTCGGCGGTGTGGCCCATGAGCAGGACGCTCGCCCCGGCGCGCCGCGTCGCATCGGCCAGCAGGGCGTGGCGCGCCTGGCGGGCGGCGGCGGGCAGGCCGGTGGCCGGCTTGGCGCCGGTCCAGGCGAGGGCCCGAAAGTCCACGCCCAGCCTGGCCGCGGTCTCCTGGCAACGCGCGGTCCAGCCGGCGCTCTCGGGGTTCAGGCCATGATCGACCGTCAGGGCGACGATGCGCCGGCCATGAGCGTCCGCCCAGGCCTTGGCGATCAGCAGCAGCGCCAGCGAATCCCCGCCGCCCGACAGCGCGACGGCCAGCGGCGCCGTCGAGACGGCTTTCAGGCGGCGGTCGAGGATGGGGAAGATTCTCTGCTGAAAGTCCAAGGCGCTCAATACCCGTTCATCCCGGCGAAGGCCGGGACCCAGGTGTTTTAGCTATCGGCGCCGCGCTGTCAGGAAAAAAGCCTGGGTCCCGGCCTTCGCCGGGATGAGCGGAACGAGAAGCGTTACGCCGCGCACTTGGCCTGGGTGCGGACCGTTGCGGCGCGGCTGATCACCGAAGCCGGGGCCTTGGGATAGCGGCGGGCCAGTTCGTCGAGGGTCTGGCAGGCATCCGCCGGCTTCTTCAGGGCGACCAGCGAGCGGGCCAGTTCCAGCGTCGCGTCGGGCGCCCAGGCGGTCTTGGGCCAGCCGCGGATGGCGCCGATGAAGGCCCCGGCCGCGTCGGCGTTGGCGCCGCGCACGGACAGCGTCTTGCCCAGCCAGTAGCGGGCCTCCGGACCCTTCTCGGTGTCGCCATAGCGCTTCACGAAGGCCTGGAAGGCGGCTTCGGCCGAATCGTAGTCGCCGTTCAGCATGAAGTTGCGGGCCTTGGTGAAGTCGGCGTCGGGATCGCCGGCGTCTTCGGTCGGGGTCGCGGTGTCGTTGGCGGCGGCCTGCTGGCTGGCGACCGTGGTCTCGACGGCCGTGGTCCGGGCTTCCAGCGCGGCCAGCCGGTCTGCCAGCGCGCGATTGGCGGCGTCAGCGGTCTTCAAGGCCTTCTGCGCGCGGTCGAGGTCGTAGGCGAGGGTTTCGTTCGCGCCGTTCAGCTTGGTCAGGGTCTCTTCCAGATCGGCGACGCGATCGGTCAGGGCCTGGATCTGGGGTTCCGTTTCGGCCGGCATGACCACGACCGGCTTCCCGCTGTCCCGGCCCTGGAACACGATCGAGCGCAGCTCGCGGACGACCTTTTCCATCTTGTCGAGCCGCTTGACCGAACGGTCGTCCAGCGGATCAGGCATCGGCGTCTGGGACCAGGCGGCGGCGGCGCCGAGCGACAGGGTCAGGGCGGCGAAGGCGGCGAGAAGGGTTTTGCGCGTCATGGCTCGAAACTGTCTGTATTGCGGCGTCGAAATTACGGCGTGCGCTTCAAAAGCAAAGAGGGGACCGCGGTCAACGCGGCCCCCTCCCGGCTTTTCAGCGATCGGGGCTGCGTTACCGCGCGCCCTCGACGATGACGGTGTGTCCATTGCGGTTGCGGGCCCAGGCGTCCTCGTTGGAGCCCGGATCGACCGGCCGTTCCTTGCCCCAGGACAGGGTCACGATGCGGCTGGAGGCCACGCCGCGGCTGGCGAGGTAGTCGCGCACCGCGTTGGCGCGACGGGCGCCGAGGGCCAGGTTGTACTCGCGGGTGCCGCGTTCATCGCAGTTGCCCTCGATGCGCACCTTCACGGACGGGTACTGGCGCAGCCAGTTGGCCTGGGCGTCCAGCACCGGCATGGCGTCGGAGCGGATGTCGTAGCTGTCGAGATCGAAATAGACGAAATCGCCGACGTTGATGACGAAGTCCTGCACCGAGCCCGGCAGGACGCGGCTGTCGACCGGCGGCGTCACGCCCGGACCGCGGGGTCCGGCGGGGCCGGGGCCGGCGGACGGGCCGGGGCCGGGTGTCGCGGGCGTCTTCGTGGCGCAGGCGGCCATCGAAGCGGTGGCGGCGACAATAAGCGCCAGTCTAACGGCGCGCTTGGCGTCGAAGCTCATGAGCTTCCTCCTCCGTGGATTATCTATCGCGCCAATAGTGGCGCAGGATTGTGAACAAACGCGACCCAAAACTCGACTTTGATCTCACAATGGCGTCAGACCGGGGCCAAACAACCACAATCACCGGTCAGTTGAGCAACGGCGACCACGCCGGGTCCGAGCCTGAACCCTGGTAAGGCGCGGGTCGCAGGATGCGGCCGGTGATGTCCACGGTCCACAAACGCGGCGGACCGCCCGGCGTTTCCCGGAAGAACATCAGCACCCGACCGTTCGGGGCCCAGGTCGGACCCTCGTCGAGGTAGCTGGTGGTCAGGATCCGCTCGTCGGAACCGTCAGGACGCATCACGCCGATGTGGAACGAGCTGCCGGTCTGTTTGGTAAAGGCGATGAAGTCGCCGTTCGGACTCCAGACCGGGGTCATGTAGCGGCCCTGGCCGAACGAGATGCGCTTCGCCCCGCCGCCGTTGGCGTCCATCACATACAGCTGGGGGCTGCCGCCGCGGTCCGAGTTGAACACGATGCGCGCGCCGTCCGGCGAGAAGCTGGGCGAGGTGTCGATGCCCGGGTCGCTGGTCAGTTTGGACTGCGCGCGAGTGGCAAGGTTCATCACCCAGACATCGGTGTTGCCGCCGCGCTCGACCGAGAAGGCCACGCGGCCGCCATCCGGCGAGAACCGTGGCGCGAAGACCATGCCGGGAAAGCGGCCGAGCGTTTCCTGACGGGCGGTCTCGATGTTGAACAGATAGATGCTGGAGCCTGTCGGCCGCAGCGCCATGTAGGTGATCTCCTGGCTGGTCGAGGAGAAGCGCGGGGTCATCACGACATAGCTGCCGTCGGTCAGGCTGGAGGGGTTGGCCCCGTCCTGGTCCATGATCATCAGGCGCTTGACGCGATTGCCGCGCGGGCCGCTCTCGGCGACGAACACTACGCGGGTGTCGAAATAGCCCTTCTCGCCGGTCAGCCGCTCATAGACCGCGTCGCTGATCTTGTGCGCCACGCGGCGCCAGTTTTCCGGCGTCGAGGTGAACTGCAAGCCCAGCAGCTGCTCGCCGGAGAACACGTCCCACAGGCGGAAGTCGACGCGCAGCTTGCCGTCCGCCTCGACGGTGATGGCGCCGTTGATCAGCGCCTGGGCGTTGATGGTCTTCCAGCCGGCGAAGTCGGGCTGGATGCCGATGTCTAGGTTGCGTTCGGGGAAGGCGGCGCTGTCGATCGGCGCGAACAGGCCGGACCGTTCCAGATTGCCGGAGATGACCTGGGCAATCTCCGCGCCCCGCGCGGCGCCGGTGAAGGCCGGCACGGCGATCGGCAGGGGGCGAACCTCACCCTGGTTGACGTCGATCTCCACGTCGGCCCTGGCCATGCCGGGCAAAACGGCGCCGGCCATGAACAGCGCGAAGAGGGCGGCGAGGACGGGTCTGAAGGTCATCGTGGCACTCCGGTCAGCGACTCGCGCAAACCTGGTTGGCGTTGAAATTGACGGTGACTTTCTCACCGTACAGCTCGGCGGGGAAATTGGGGAAAGGTTCTGTCATTCGTATGGCGCGAATGGCGGCGTCGGAGCCGGCCCGCAGCAACGACCCCGGAGGCGCGCTTCCGCCGGACGAGGTCGGGTCGCCGAGCAGCCGGCCGTTCGGCGCGACGATGAAGCTGACCTTGATGTTCACGTCCGCCCCGCCCTCGACGAGGCAGTTGGGATTCCAGCGGCGGCCGAGGTCGCTGCCAAGCGTCAGCAGATAGCCCTTGGCGCCCGCCGAGGGGCCCGTGCTCGTGCCGACCGCCAGCGTCCGGTCCCGTTTGCCGGTTCCGCCGCCGCCGCCGGCCTGCGGTCTGGCCGGGCGGCGCGCGCTCTGGACGTCGGCCATCAGCCGATCGAGATCGAGCGCCGGTTTGTGGGTCGGCGTCGGGGTCGGCGTCGCCTTCGCGGGCGTTTTCACCGGAGGCTTCGGCGTCGGATCGGGCAGAGGCGGGGCGACTGGCACGGGCTCCGGCGCCGGTTCAGGCAGAACCTCCTCGCCGGCCGAAACCTCTTCGACATCACCCTGTTCGGCCTGCCGCGCGTTCGGCGGACCCTGGGTGACGATGGTGATCGGGACCCCGCCGGGCGGTTGCGGCGGCTTCTTGAACCAGATCCCCGCCATGATGACGAACGCGAACAGGCCCACATGCACGAGCAGCGAGGCCAATAGAGCCGGGGACATGTTCGTGCCCTCGCGCCGACTCATCGGCGCGTCCCACGGTTGGGGAAGGGGCAGCCCCGCGTCATTTTGCGGGGATCTCGGAGGGCGAGGGCGAGGGCGAGGGCGAGGGCGCGGCCGCCGGGCCCGAAGACGGGCCGCCGGTGTCGGTGATCAGGTTGATCTTGGAAAAGCCGCCCGTCGACAGGGCCGCCATCACCCGGGCGACGACCTCATACGAGGCCTTGCCGTCGGCGCGGACATAGATCGGCTTGTCGTAGCCCGCGCTGGCCATGGCCGAGAGCCGGGGCTTGAGCGACGCGAACGGGATCTGGCTGTCGCCGACGAACAGGCCGCCGTCGGCCTTGATCGTCAGGGTGATCGGCTCGGACTGGTCCTGCATCGCGCCGGCCTCGGTCTTGGGCAGCTCGATGGGCACGCCGCTGGTCAGCAGCGGCGCGCTGATCATGAAGATGATCAGCAGCACCAGCATCACGTCCACGAGGGGCGTGACGTTGATCTCGCTGAGCGCGCCGCGCCGGCCGCGCCCGCGCCGGCCGCGCCGCTTGCCGACCGCGCCGAAGGCGTCTGTGGACGACAGGGCCATGGCTCAGATCTTCTCCGCCAGACGACGCTGGATGGCGGTCGACAGATCGTCGGCGAAGCCTTCCAGCCGGGCGGCGAACTTGCCGGCGTCGGTCGAGAACTTGTTGTAGGCGATGTAGGCCGGAATGGCCGCGGCCAGGCCGATGGCCGTGGCGAATAGGGCTTCGGCGATGGCCGGCGCCACGACCGCCAGCGAGGTGTTCTTCTCGATCGCGATGTTCTGGAAGGCGTGCATGATGCCCCAGACCGTGCCGAACAGGCCAATGAACGGCGAGGCCGTGGCGACGATGGCCAGGCTGCCGAGGCCGTCCTCGACCTTCTGGCTTTCGCGGGCGATGTTGCTGTCGAGCACCCGGTCGATGCGCTGGATCAGCAGGGCGGTCTGCGTGTCGCCGATGGCGCCGCGGGCCCGGGCTTCCTTCCATTCCCGCAGGGCGGCGTTGAGCAGTTTCGGCAGCGGATGCTTCGACCCGGCCGATTCCTGGCCCACATCCTCGAGCGGCCGGCCGGAGCCGACCTTGTCCTCGAACCTGTTGGCCTCGGAGTTCAGCGCCCCGAAACGGAACACCTTGTCGATGATCACCGCCCACGACCAAAGCGAGGCCGAGGCCAGGCCGATCATGACCAGTTTCACCACCCAGTCGGCGTTGCTCCAGAGCGTGACAATGGAAAACGTATCGGCCGAGATCGTTTGGGCGTCCATGCGGTCGCATCCCCAGGTCAGGTTCGCCGCAATTCACGCGTGCGGCTTTGGTGAAACTATGGCGCGGCCCTTAACAGGCCTTAACCCTCTTCCTTGCAAAACCAGGGCCGCAGCGCCTCGACAAGGCCTGGCGGCGGCTTGCGCGGCTTTCCGTCGAGACTGATGCAGGCGGCTGACACTTTCGCGACGGCGATCAGAACGTCACCCAGCATGATGCGCTGGCTGATCTGCAGGCGGGGGCCCTTTGCCTGGTCGTAGGTCGTGACGACCTGCAGCGCGTCGTCGATCTTCGCAGGCCGTTTGAAGTCGATTTCCATCCGCGTGACCACGAAGGCCGCCGGATCGTGCCGCTCGAGCAGGTCGGTGTGCGAAACGCCCGCCAGCCGCAGGAAGTCGCTCCGCCCGCGCTCGAAATAGCGCACATAATTGGCGTGATAGACGACCCCGGTGAAGTCGGTGTCCTCGTAGTAGACCCGTACCGGCAGCACGTGCTCTCGGCCTTCGAAGCGGCCGGCGGTGGGGTGATCCTGATCCATCCCGAAGCAATACGGGATGGCGCGCGCGGCGTCATCCCGTGCGCGGCCCTCCCTCCCCTTCATGGGGAGGGTGGACGGGCGGAGCCCGGACGGGTGGGGAGGCTTGTCGCTACACCGGCGCGTCCAGCGCGGCCGTTCGCTTCCCCACCCTGTCGGCTGCGCCGACGTCCCTCCCCATGAAGGCGAGGGAGAAACCTAGTCGCAGACATCCGCGCGGTACTGGACCACATACAGTGTCGCCCAGCGGGTCATGGTGCGGAGGTTGGCGTCCTGAATGGCGTTCAGGTCCTGCGCGCCGGCGGAGCCCTGTTCGGCCTGGGTGGCGGCGGCGATGAATCCGTCACAGGCGGTGACGGCGGCGGCCGCAACGACCTCGGTGCCGTCCTTTCCCTTCGACAGCTTCCAGGCATAGCGCTGGACGCAGGCCCGGGCGTCCGCCGTCGCGCCGCGAGCGTCGACCCGACCGACATCGGCGTTCAGCACGGGTCCCGGTTCCACGGCGGCGGTCTTCTGTCCGGCCTTTGGATCGATCGGCGACTTGCAACGGCCACCGGCGGCCCCGTCGCCGCAGGCGGCAAGCGTCATGGCCAGGCCGGAAAGCAGCAGGATGCGCAGTGTCATGGGACGTCCCTCCGTCAGGCCGACGTCAACGTCGCGGCCTGCAACGGGGAACGCCGCTCGCGCGCAATGGTTCGCGACGCCGGAACCTGCATGCCGCCGGGCGGTTACGGAATGGACCGGAGACCGACCCCATGACCACGCCCGCCCACGCGGCGCCCAAGGTGCTTCTCATCGTCGAGGACCAGGTGTTGATCGCGATGAGTCTCCAGGACGAGCTTGAGGACTACGGCTACCGCGTGCTCGAGCTGGCCACCCGCCATCAGCAGGCGCTGACGACGGCGCGGACGACGCGGCCGGACCTGGCCCTGGTCAATATCGACCTCGAAGGGGACGATGACGGAGCCGCCCTGGCCTGGGATCTCAAGGCGATGGGGGTGCCGGTGCTGTTCATCAGCGGCCAGCGCGACGTTGTAGAGCTGGCTCGCGAGGCGGCGATCGCCTCGCTGCCCAAGCCCTACACACCCGTCCAGATGCGGCAGGCTGTCGACTATCTCTTTCGTCATGAGACCGGACAGCCGTTGTTGCCCTGTCCGGAGCGCCTCAGCGTCTTCCGGTCTATGCCGACCGACGACGGCGCCCGGCCGACGCCGGCCGCGGCCTGACCTCAGCCCTCGTCGAACAGTCCCGGTGCGCCCTTCGGCGGCGGCGGTTCCTTCAGACCCAGATGCAGGTAAGCCTTGCCGCAGGCCACCCGTCCGCGCGGGGTCCGCTGGATGAACCCCTGCTGCATCAGGAACGGCTCGATCACGTCCTCCACCGCGTCGCGGGCTTCGGCGATGGCGTAGGCGAGGGTCTCGACCCCGGCCGGGCCGCCGCCGTAGTTTTCGATCAGGGCGCGCATGTAGCGGCGATCGAGGCTGTCGAGCCCGGCTTCATCCACCTCCAGCCGCGCCAGCGCCCGTCCGGCGTGGCCCTTGTCGATGAGTGTCGCACCATCGGCGGCGGCGAAGTCGCGCACCCGGCGCAGCAGGCGGCCCGCGACGCGTGGCGTGCCCCGTGACCGGGCGGCGATCTCGCCGGCCCCGTCCTCGGTCAGCGGCGCGCCCATCTTGCGGGCGGCGCCCAGCAGCACCCGCTGAAGCTCCGCCGGGGTGTAGAACTCCAGCCGCAGCGGGATGCCGAACCGGTCGCGCAGCGGGGTCGCCAGCATCCCCGCCCGCGTCGTCGCCGCCACCAGGGTGAAGGGCGCGAGATCGATGCGGATCGAGCGCGCCGAAGGCCCGTCGCCGATGATCAGGTCGAGGACGTGATCCTCCATCGCCGGATAGAGAATCTCCTCCACACTGGCTGGCAGGCGGTGGATCTCGTCGATGAACAGCACGTCGCGCGGCTCAAGGTTGGTCAGGATCGCGGCGAGGTCGCCGGCCTTGGCCAGCACCGGGCCGCTCGTGGCGCGGAAGCCGACACCCAGTTCGCGGGCGACGATCTGCGCCAGCGTCGTCTTGCCAAGCCCCGGCGGGCCGAACAGCAGCACGTGGTCGAGCGCCTCGCCCCGGTCGCGCGCCGCGTCGATGAACACCTTGAGGTTGGCCTTGGTCTGCTCCTGCCCGACGAACTCGGCCAGCGTCTGCGGCCGCAGCGCCTTGTCGGTCGCTTCGAACGGCTGGGCGTCCGCCGAGATGATGCGGTCGTCGGTCACCGCCCGATCTCCTTCAGGGCGGCCTTGATCAGGGATGACACGTCTGCCTCATCGCCGAGATGCCCCAGGGCATGCTCGACCGCTCGCCGGCCGACCGGCTCGGCGATGCCAAGGCCCATGAGGGCGGCCACGGCTTCGCCGGACGCGCTGACGCGATGCGCTTTCGGCGGCTCGATACCTGGACCCGTCGCGCCGCCGCTGATCAGCCCGTCGCCGAGCGGCTTGCCCTTCAGTTCCAGCACGATCCGCTGCGCCAGCTTGGGTCCGACACCGTTGGCGCGGGCGACCAGCGCCTGGTCCCCCCGCTGTACGGCTCCGGCCAGCTCGGCCGGCGGCAGGACGTCCAGCACGGCCATGGCGGCTTTCGGCCCCACGCCCTGGATGGCCTGCAGCAGCACGAACACGCTGCGCTCCTCGCGCGTGGAAAAGCCGTACAGGCGCGGGCCCTGGGCCTCGCTCCACTGATGCTCGACATAGACAATGGTTTCGTCGCCGACAGCGGGTAGCCGGCCGAGTGTGCGCGAGCCGCAGCGCACGACGTAACCGACCCCGCCGACGTCGATCAGGGCCTCTTCCTCGCCGATCTCGGCGACGATGCCGCGAAGCCGCCCGATCATGCCACTTGTCTCAACGCCCGGGCCCGGCGGGAGTGGGCGTGGGTGATGGCCACGGCCAGGGCGTCGGCGGCGTCCTGGGTCGGGCCGCCGGCGGTCGGCAGCAGCCTCGCGATCATGAAGGCGACCTGGGTCTTGTCGGCGGCGCCGGTGCCGACCACGCACTTCTTGACCTCGCGGGCCGCGTATTCCGCCACGGTCAGACCGGCCTTCGCCGGGGCGATCATCGCGGCGGCGCGGGCCTGGCCCAGCTTGAGCGTGGACTGCGGGTTGGTGTTGACGAAGGTCTCCTCAACCGCCGCCTCGTGCGGCTCATGCGCGGCGATCACCGCGCCGATGCCGTCGAACAGGCTCAGCAGCCTCTCGGACAAAGGGGCCTTGTCGACGGAGGTGATCACCCCGTGCGCGACCCATGTCAGACGCGAGCCCTCGACCGCGATCACGCCCCAGCCGGTGCGCCGCAGACCAGGGTCGAGCCCGAGAATCCGAATCGCGTTCATCATGTGTTCTACTACTGTGGCCGAACACTAAACGAACTGCAAAGACGAGATGCTCCCCCGTCGGGGGAGCTGTCGGCACAGCCGACTGAGGGGGTCACCCGAGACCGGAGCGGACCCCCTCCGTCTCGCCTTCGGCGAGCCACCTCCCCGAAGGGAGAGGATCAGGCGTTCCGCGGCTCGATTTCGAACTCGATGACCTTGTGGTCGGCGCGCAGTTCGGCGGCCAGGCGGTCGATCGCCGTGCGGTTCAGCGCGCTGACGGTGGCCCCGTGCTCGATATACCGGCCCTTCTTCAACAGCCGTTCGCTGAGCGGCGCGGATCTCAGACCCAGCGCCTTGAGCCGCTCACGCAGGTCCTCGGCGCCGGGGGCAGCGCCCCGGGCGTAGCGGATGGTGATGTCGGCCAGCGACTGTTGCGGCAGCCGCTGGTCGATCAGCCGGAAGCCGGCCAGCACGATCAGCGCCAGCACCGTGCCGCTGACAGCCACCTCCCAGAAGCCGATGCCGAACAGGATGCCGATACAGCTGGTGGTCCAGACGGAGGCCGCCGTGGTCAGGCCATGAACGTTGAAGCCCTCGCGAAAGATCACGCCGCCGCCGAGGAAGCCGACGCCCGTCAGGATGCCGTGCGCCATGCGCACAGGGTCGATGCGGATCACGTCGTGCGGCGTCGTCGACCCGATCCAGCTCATCTGGTGATTGGCCGCGACCATCAGCAGCGCCGAGGTCAGCGCCAGCAGGCTGTGGGTGCGAAAGCCGGCCGGCTGACCGCGAAATCCACGCTCGAATCCGATGCAACCGCCGGCCAGAAGCGCACCAATGAGCGGCAATATATACTGTGGATTCAATGCCGTGTTCAGAAACGCATACATGAATAATCCTCCGAACCCGGAACAATGCTCCAAATCGCGGCGGATGCAAATGGTCGGTGTGGCGGGGTTCGCCGCCACCCCTCCACGTCATGGTGAGCAGCGCCGAAGGCGCGTGTCGAACCACGCAGTCTGCATCCGCGCGGCAGCATCCCTGCGTCCTTCGACTCGCCCGCTTCGCGGGCTGCTCAGGATGACGTGGAGGAGTAGGGCGTAGGGAGTAGCAGAGAGGGCGCGCGGCGCTGGCGGCGTGCGCAGGTCGAACTACGCCCTACGCCCTACGCCCTACGCCCCATCGAACCACGCACTCTTGCGCCGCGCCGGGCGACGGGTGTGAATGTGCGCTTCCGAACGGGGGGTGAGTCATGCGTGTTTGGCGGAAGATGGTTGCGGGACTCGCCCTGGCGGCGGCGTTGCCGGGACTGGCCAGCGCCCGGCAGGCGGCGCCGCGTCCCGACCAGCTGGCCTTCCGGGCCCTCTACAAGGAACTGGTCGAGATCAACACGACCCTGTCGGTCGGCAGCTGCACCAGGGCGGCCGAGGCGATGGCGGCGCGGTTGAAGGCCGCCGGCTATCCGGACAGCGATCTCCATCTGATCGTCGACCCTGACCATCCGCGCGAAGGCAATCTGGTCGCCGTCCTTCCCGGAACGGATCCGAAGGCCAAGGCGATCCTGTTGCTGGCGCACATTGACGTGGTCGAGGCCAACCGGGCCGACTGGACGCGCGACCCCTTCACCCTGATCGAGGAGGACGGCTGGTTTTATGCCCGCGGCGCATCGGACGACAAGGCCGAGGCTTCGATCTGGGTCGACACCCTGATCCGCTACAAGCAGGAGGGCTTCAAAACCCGTCGCACCGTGAAGATGGCGCTGACCTGCGGCGAGGAGAGCGAGGGGTCGCTGAACGGCGCCAGCCTGCTCGTGCGGAAATACCGGGCGCTGATCGACGCCCAGTTCGCGCTCAATGAAGGGGCCGGCGGCCTGCTGAGCGACGACGGCAAGCCGGTCTCGCTGTCGATCCAGTCGGGCGAAAAGGTCTACCAGGACTTCACGCTCAGCTCGACCAACAAGGGCGGCCACTCGAGCCGGCCGGTGCATGACAACGCGATCACCCATCTGGCCGGCGCGCTGGTGCGGATCGGGGACTACGACTTCCCGGTCCAGCTGAACGACACCACGCGCGCCTACTTCACGGCCATGGCGCCGCTGGTCGATCCCAGGACCGGTGCGGCGATGCGGGCCATTGTCGCCGATCCAACCGACGCGGCGGCCGCCGCCATCATCTCGCGCAACCCGACCTGGAATAGCATGTTGCGGACCACCTGCGTGGCCACGATGGCCAGCGCCGGGCATGCCCCCAACGCCCTGCCGCAGCGGGCGGAGGCCAATGTGAACTGCCGCATCTTCCCGGGCGTCTCGGTAGACGCCGTACAGGCTCAGCTGATCGCCCTGGCGGCCGACCCCAAGGTCTCGGTGACGCCGGACGCCACCGTACGGCTGACGCCGCCGCCGCCGCCGTTGTCGCCGGACATCATGAAGCCGATCCGCGTCGAGGCCGACAAGATCTGGCCGGGCGTGCCGATCGTTCCGTTCCAGTCCACCGGGGCGACCGACGGCAAGTACCTCAACAGCTACGGCATCCCGACCTACGGCCTGACGGGCATCTTCTCGGACAACAGCAACAGCGGCGTCCACGGTCTGAATGAGCGCATCCGGGTCAAGTCGCTCTATGACGCGCGGGACTTCCTGTACGGCCTCGTCAAAGCCTACGCCTCGGCGAAATAGGACCCTGATGATGACCCTCAAGCGCGGACTTCTGGCGGCGACGCTCACCCTTTCACTCTGCGGAGTCGCCAGCGCGCAGACGGCGACGCCGCCGGCGGTCGTGCGGCCTGATCAACTGGCGTTCCGCGGGCTCTACAAGGAGCTCGTCGAGATCAACACGACCCTGTCGGTCGGCAGTTGCACGAAGGCGGCCGAGGCCATGGGCGCACGGCTGACGGCGGCGGGCTTCCCGGCGGGAGACGTGCAGGTGGTGGTCAATCCGGACCATCCGCGCGAGGGTAGCCTGGTCGCGGTGCTGCCTGGGACCGATCCGAAGGCCGGGGCCATGCTGCTGCTGGCCCACATCGATGTGGTCGAGGCCAATCCGGCCGACTGGACCCGGGACCCGTTCACCCTGATCGAGGAGAACGGCTACTTCTTCGCCCGCGGCGCGTCTGATGACAAAGCCCAGGCGGCCATCTGGGTCGACAGTCTGGTTCGGCTCAAGCAGGCCGGCTTCAAGCCGCGCCGCGCCATCAAGCTGGCCCTGACCTGCGGCGAGGAGAGCGAGGCCTACAACGGCATCGAGGACCTGGTGACCAACCACCGGCCGCTGGTCGACGCGGCCTTCGCGCTCAACGAAGGGGCCGACGGCCTGCTGGACGAGAACGACAAGCCGGTCGTGCTCGAGGTCCAGGGCGGCGAGAAGGTCTATCAGGACTTCACCCTGACCCTCACGAACCCGGGCGGACACTCCAGCCGTCCGGTCCATGACAACGCGATCAACCGCCTGTCGGCCGCGCTCGTGAAGATCGGGGACTTCGACTTCCCGGTCGCCTTGAATGACGCCACGCGCGGCTATTTCACCCGCATGGCGTCGCTGGTCCCGGCCGACAAGGGCGCGGCGATGAAGGCGCTGGTGGCCAACCCGGACGATGCTGCGGCCCAGGCCGCGGTCTCCGCCGATCCGATGTGGAACAGCATGCTGCGCACGACCTGCGTGGCGACGATGGTCAGCGCCGGCCACGCGCCGAACGCCCTGCCGCAGCGTGCGACGGCCAATGTGAACTGCCGTATCCTGCCGGGCGTGCCGGTTGAGGCCGTGCGCCAGCAGCTGATGAGCGTCACGGCCGATCCCGGCATCGCCTTCACCCTGGCGCATGAGCCGAGCAAGGCCTCGCCCCCGCCGCCGCTGACGCCCTTCATCATGGGGCCGATCGAGGCTGAAGCGGGCAAGCTCTGGCCGGGCGTTCCGGTGGTCACCATCCTGCTGACCGGCGCCACCGACGGCATCCACACCAACGGCGCGGGCATTCCGACCTACGGCGTAAGCGGCATCTTCGGCAGCTCGGACGGCGACGGCATCCACGGTCTGAACGAACGGGTGCGGGTCAAGGCGCTATACGAGGGCCGCGACTTTCTGTTCGCCCTGATCAAGGACTACGCCATGGCCAAGGACGCCCCCGCGGCGGGAAAGAAGCCAGGGTTGTTCGGGCGAATGATGGGCAAGCTGAAAGGCTGAGGCACAGGGGACATGTACCGCAGGTACGTGTCCCCCAATCGAGCGGTCACAGGTTTAGGGGACACGTACCTGCGGTACATGTCCCCGCGCCTTACCCCGTGAACTTCGCGGCGTCCTCGTCGCTGATGTCGGCGTTCGAATAGACGCTCTGGACGTCGTCGTCGTCTTCCAGCCCTTCAAGCAGGCGCATGACGACGGTCGCCTGGTCGCCGCTGACCGGAACCAGCGACTTCGGCCGCCAGACGATCTTGGTCGAGGATGCTTCGCCGAACTGCTTCTCCAGCGCCTGGGCGACCTCGTTGAGGTCCTCGAAGGCGGTATAGACCGTGTGGCCCGAACCCTCTTCGCCCAGATCAGACTCGACGTCCGCGGCGCCGGCCTCGATGGCCGCCTCCATCATGGCGTCTTCGCTGGCGGCCCTGGCCGGGTACTCGATCTGGCCCATGCGGTCGAAGTTGAAGGTCACCGAGCCGGTGGCCCCCATGTTGCCGCCCAGCTTGCCGAAGATCGTCCGGACGTTGGCCGCGGCGCGGTTCTTGTTGTCGGTAAGCACCTCGACGACGACGCCTACGCCACCCGGGGCCAGGCCCTCGTAGCGGATCTCGGTATAGTCGGCCGCGTCGCCCATCTGCGACTTCTTGATCGCCCGGTCGATGACGTCCTTCGGCACCGACTCGGCCTTGGCGTTGGCCACGGCCAGGCGCAGGCGCGGGTTCATGGTCGGGTCAGGCAGACCCGCCTTGGCGGCCACGGTGATTTCCCGCGACAGCTTGGAAAACAGCCGCGACCGCACCGCATCGGCGCGGCCCTTGCGGTGCATGATGTTCTTGAATTTTGAGTGGCCGGCCATGCTCGGGTGTCGGTCTCGGTGTTGAAACGGTGCGGGCTTTTAGCGTCGGGGCGGGGCGGCGCCTAGGTCAGGCCGTCGCCAGCGCCACCACCGGCTCGGTCGCGCTCAGCCGGCCGCCGATGCGGATCGGTTCGACGCGGCGGGCGAGGCCAGTGCGGTCGTCGGTCTCGACGAACACGCCGCAGACCGTCGCCGGGCCCGACGCCGGCTGATAGCGGCCCTGGCTGATCTTGGTGGTGAACCGCCGCAGCGGCTCTTCCTTCTGGTTGCCGATGACGCTGTCGTAGTCGGCGCAGGCGCCCGCGTCCGTCTGGTAGGCGGTGCCGCCGGGCAGGATCTGGCAGTCGGCGGTCGGCACATGGGTATGGGTGCCGACGACCAGGCTGGCGCGGCCGTCGCAATAGTGGCCCATGGCCATCTTCTCGGACGTCGCCTCGCAGTGCATGTCGACCAGCACCGCGTCGGCGACCTGGGCCAGCGGGGCCTTGTCCAGCTCGCGGTCGGCGGCGGCGAACGGGTCGTCCATCGCATCCATGTGCACGCGGCCGAGCAGGTTGATGACGAAGATCGTCTTGCCGCTCTCCGTCTGGAACAGGTGGCTGCCGCGGCCCGGCGCGTCCGACAGGATCGGATAGTTGGCCGGCCGGATCAGCCGCGGTTCGCGCACGATGTAGGTCAGCGCTTCCTTCTGGTCCCAGCTGTGGTTGCCGAGCGTCAGGCAGTCGGCGCCGGCCTCGAACAGCTCACGCGCCGTGTTCTCGGTGATCCCGAAACCGGCGGCGGCGTTCTCCGCGTTGACGATGACGAACTCGAGGCCGAGGCGGCGACGGAGACCGGGCAGGTGGTCGGCCAGGCCGTCGCGGCCAGATTTGCCGACGACGTCGCCGAAGAAAGCAAAGCGCATCTAGAAGTCCTTCCGGGCCGCAATATACCCGGCCTCGGTCAGAATCCCATCCAGCGCCTGATCATGCGGCTCCCGGGGCAGACGCGGGACCTCCTGGCCGCTGTAGGCGAAGCCCACGGCGAGGGGCGGGCGAGGGGCGTCACGCAGCGCCGCCAGCGTCCGGTCATAGTGGCCGCCGCCCTGGCCGAGGCGCCCGCCGCCGCGATCGAACGCCAGCAGGGGGACCAGGATCAGATCCGGCCGCACCTCGGCCGCGGAGGGCGACGGCGCGGGCAGCCCGGACAGGTCGTGGGTCAGCCGTTCGCCCGGCTTCCAGCTTCTGAACACCAACGGGCCGTCCTCGACCTCGACGGCCGGCAGGGACAGCCGCCAGCCCTGCTTCGCCAGCAGGTCGCCGAGCGGACGGGGATCGAGCTCGGCGCCGAGCGCCTTGTAGAGCGCGATCGCCCCGGCGCGTTTCAGGCCCAGCGCGGCGAGCATGTCGCTGACGCGGTCCGCGGCCATCCAGTCGGCTTCGGGATGCTCGGTCAGCAACGTCTTGCGCCGCGCGCGCGCCTCCAGGCGGAGGGCGGCTTTCTGACTGGCGATGAGCGGGTCGGTCAGGGGTGCGTCCTTCGAGACGCGATCCTGAAGGATCGCTCCTCAGGATGACGCAGAGGGGTGGGCGACAAAACTGTTCGTCATGGTGAGGAGCGAGGCATCAGCCGAGCGTCTCGAACCACGCGATGCGGACAAAAGGGTGGCGGCGCCGCAAGAGCCGTGAAGGACGGTTCAATTCCCTCGACCTGGATAACCAGGTGGGCACCGTGTGCCCAACCCCAGGGGGAAGGACAGGGACAGCTCCCTAGAGTGAATTAAGGTCGCTGGAATGTAGTTGCCTTCGACGTGAGCCACAGCATGACCCGCCACCTCGCAAGGTAGGCGCTGAAGCGGGCAAATGGAAGGGCGACTGCGCCCCTCCCTCCCCTTTATGGGGAGGGAACGGCCGCAAAGCGGCCAGGGTGGGAAGCAGGATGCCATCCGGGATGGATTGGGGTGACGGCTGACTCCCCCACCCGGTCCCTGCGGACCACCCTCCCCATTAAGGGGAGGGAGAAACGGCATCTCACCCCGCCGCGAGCTTCTCGATGCGCTTGGCGGCGTTCTCCAGCGCGGCCACGGCCTTGACCTCGACCCGCGACTGGTCGGTCTGGGTCCGGGCCAGTTCACCCTGGATATGCTGAAGCCGCAGCTTCAGATCGGCCATCTCGTCGGCCATCAGGAGCGCGCCCATCAGGAACAGGCGGGTGTCGCCGAGGTTGCCGACGTCCTGGCTGACCTGCCGCACCTGTTCATCGAACAGCTTGGCGATGTCTATCAGATGGCGTTCCTGGCCGTCCTCGCAGCCGACGCTGTAGGGCTTTCCGTTAATCTGCACGGTGACCTGGGCCATGTCGATCAGCCTTCCGTTCCGGTGGCGGACTCGTCGCCCAGGGCGGCGCGGATTTCCGCGATGGCGCGCCCGAGTGCCTGCGAGGCTTGCGCGCCGGCCTCTTCGAGCGCCCGTTCGCGGGCCCGGGCGGCGTCCAGTTCGGCGGCCAGCCGCGACCGGTCCTGGTCGAACAGACCCCCCGCCTCGGCGCCGGCCTCGGCCATCTTGTCGGACATGCGGCTCTCGAGCATCGCCATCGCGCGCTCCAGCCTGCGCACGGCCAGGTCCAGGGCGCTTCCCTCGGCCTCTCCCGTCATGTTCGCGGCTCTCCTGATCGAAGTCCTTTCTATAGACCGCACCGGGGCGTGACAGGAAGGCGGGTTGAAACGATCAGCCGCACATGCGAACGGGCGCCCATACCGAACGAGTCGAGAGAGCCAAAAATGTCCGTCAGCCCGGTCAAGATGGCCGACGCCATCCGCGTCCTGTCCATGGACGCCGTCCATGCCGCCAAATCCGGCCACCAGGGCGCGCCCATGGGTCTCGCCGACGTGGCGACGGTGCTCTGGACGAAGTTCCTGCGCTACGACGCCGCCCGTCCGGACTGGGCCGACCGCGACCGCTTCGTGCTGTCGGCGGGCCACGCCTCGATGCTGATCTACAGCCTGCTCCATCTGACTGGCAGCAAGGCCGTGACGATGGATCAGATCCGCAACTTCCGTCAGTGGGGCAGCAACACCGCCGGTCACCCGGAATACGGCCACACGCCGGGCGTCGAGGTGACCACCGGCCCGCTGGGCCAGGGCATCGCCACCGCTGTCGGCATGGCCATGGCCGAGCGCTCGATGAATGCACGCTATGGCGACGACCTCGTCGACCACCGCACCTGGGTCATCGCCGGCGACGGCTGTCTGATGGAAGGCATCAGCCACGAAGCCATCTCGCTGGCCGGCCGGCTGAAGCTCAGCAAGCTGACGGTGCTGTTCGACGACAACAACACCACCATCGACGGCGCCGCGACGATCGCCGAGACAGGCGACCAGATGGCCCGCTTCAAGGCGGCCGGCTGGGCCGTCAAGGCCGTCGACGGCCACGACCACGGCAAGATCGCCGCCGCCCTGCGCTGGGCGACCCGACAGTCCGTCCCGACGATGATCGCCTGCAAGACCGCCATCCTGAAGGGCGCGGGCCCGAAGGAAGGGGACATCCACGGCCACGGCTATTCCTTGTTCGACGAGGAAGCGACCCTTGCGCGCAAGGCCATGGGCTGGCCGCTGCCGCCGTTCGAACTGCCGGAAGACATCGTCGACGCCTGGCGCAAGGCCGGCCGCAAGGGCGGCGGTCAGCGTCGCAAGTGGGAAGCCCGGCTGAAGGGCAGCGCTCACAAGGTCGACTTCACCCGGGCGATGAAGGGCGACCTTCCGGCCGACGCCTTCAAGGCGCTGGACGCCCACATCGACAAGATGCTCGCCGAGCCGGTGGTCAACGCCACCCGCGTGCACAGCGGCGCGGCCCTGGCCGTCCTGACCCCGGCGATCCCCGAAATGATCGGCGGCTCGGCCGACCTGACCGGCTCCAACAACACCTACGTCAAGGGCATGGTCCCGTTCGATCTGCCCGACTATGCCGGCAAGTATGTCCACTACGGCGTGCGCGAGCACGGCATGGCGGCGGCGATGAACGGCATGGCGCTGCACGGGGGCGTGATCCCCTACAGCGGGGCCTTCATGGTCTTCTCCGACTACAGCCGCGCCGCCATCCGCCTCGGCGCCCTGATGGGCATTCGCGTGATCCACGTGATGACGCACGACTCGATCGGCGTCGGCGAGGACGGCCCGACCCACCAGCCGGTCGAGCACCTGGCGGCGCTGCGCGCGATGCCCAACCTGCTCGTCTTCCGCCCGGCCGACGTGGTCGAGGCCGCTGAATGCTGGCGTCTGGCGCTGGAAGCGAAGACCACCCCCTCGGTCATGGCCCTGTCGCGGCAGAAGACCGGCGTGGCCCGCACCCAGGGCGGCAACCTGTCGGCCAACGGCGCCTACGAACTCGCCGGCGCAGATGGCGAGGCCCAGGTGACGCTCTTCGCCTCAGGCTCGGAAGTGTCGATCGCGCTCGCCGCCCGCACCCTGCTGCAGGCCGACGGCGTGCCGACGCGCGTCGTCTCGACGCCATGCTGGGAACTGTTTGAACAACAGACCGCCAAGTACCGCGCCGACACCATCGGCAAGGCCCCCGTGCGCGTCGCCGTCGAGGCGGCGGTGAAGTTCGGCTGGGAGCGGTTCATCGGCGAAGACGGCGCCTTCGTCGGCATGACCGGCTTCGGCGCCAGCGCCCCGGCCGAGCGGCTCTACAAGGAATTCGGCATCACAGCGGAAGCGGTGGCTGCCGTGGCCAGGGCGAAGCTCTGACACCCTGCGTCCTTCGAGACGCGGACCTGAGGGTCCGCTCCTCAGGATGACGCGCAAGGTTGTGCTGCAATAGTGTTCGTCATGCTGAGGAGCGAGCTTCAGGCGAGCGTCTCGAAGCACGCAACAGGGATCACGCGATGAAACTCGGCACCCCCCTCAGCCCGTCCGCCACGCGCGTCATGCTCCTCGGCTGCGGCGAGCTCGGCAAGGAAGTGGCTATCGAGCTGCAGCGGCTGGGGGTCGAGGTGATCGGCGTCGACCGCTACGCCGACGCCCCGGCCATGCAGGTGGCCCACCGCAGCCATGTGATCACCATGACCGACGCCGCCGCCCTGCGCGCGGTGATCGAGGCCGAGCGGCCGCACCTGATCGTGCCGGAGATCGAGGCCATCGCCACCGATGAGCTGGCGAAGATCGAGGCCGAGGGGCTGGCGACAGTGATCCCGACCGCCCGCGCCGCCCAGCTGACCATGAACCGCGAGGGCATCCGCCGGCTGGCCGCCGAAGAGCTGGGCCTGTCGACCAGCCCCTACGCCTTCGCCGCCTCGCGGGAGGCGCTGGAGGCGGGCGCGACGGAGGTCGGCTACCCCTGTTTCGTCAAGCCGGTGATGAGCAGTTCCGGCAAGGGCCAGTCCTATGTCGAGAGCGCCGCCGACATCGGCGCGGCCTGGGACTACGCCTTGTCAGCCGGCCGGGTGGAAACGGCGCTGGTCATCGTCGAGGGCCGCATCGCCTTCGACTTCGAGATCACCCTGCTGACCGTCCGCTCGCTCGGCGTCGACGGCGACATCCGGACGTCCTTCTGCGCCCCGATCGGCCATCGCCAGGTCAAGGGCGACTATGTCGAGAGCTGGCAGCCGCAGGCCATGACCGCCGCAGCCCTCGCCAGCGCCCAGGACATCGCCGGCAAGGTCACCGCCGCGCTCGGCGGTCGTGGGCTGTTCGGCGTCGAGCTGTTCGTGAAGGGCGATCAGGTCTGGTTCTCCGAGGTCAGTCCGCGGCCCCACGACACGGGGCTGGTGACGCTCGCCACCCAGCACCAGAGCGAGTTCGCGCTGCATGCCCGCGCCATTCTCGGCCTGCCGGTCGATGTCAGCCTGCGCGAGCCGGGCGCTAGCGCGGTGATCTACGGCGGCCTGGACGCGACAGGCGTAGCCTTCGAAGGCGTCGCCGAGGCGCTGTCCGGCCCCGGCGTGGATCTGCGCCTGTTCGGCAAGCCCGAGGCCTTCGAGCGTCGTCGGATGGGTGTGGCGCTGGCCCGCGCCGCCGACACCGATACCGCCCGGGCCAACGCCGTCGCGGCGGCGGCGAAGGTCAGGGTGGTTCCGGGCTGAGGGCCCGGGGCAGGTCACTGTCGCAGCCTGCGTCGGACTTGCAACAATCCTGCGCGGTTCGGCAAAACGACGGTCATCCAGCCGTGCCACGCTGCGCCGGGGCAAACAGGATCCGGGAGCGAATACATGACGATCGCGATTGCACGCGTGGCCCTTATGGCCGGACTTCTGACGCTGGGCGCCGCGACGTCGGTGGTCGCCCAGTCGACCCCTCCTGCAGCCGTCGCACCCGTCGCGGTGGCCCCGCGCGAGATCGCGGGCCGGGTCGCCAGGGCGATCGAGGATCGCTACTTCGACGTCGCGAAGGGCAAGGCCATCGCCGACAGCCTGCGCGCCGATGTGGCGAAGGGGGCGTTCGACGGCTTCACCGATCCGCGCGACCTGGCCACCGCCCTGACGCGACGGCTGTCGCCCATCGACCACCATTTCAACGTCGGCTGGACCCCGCCCGGCGCGGGGCCTGCTCCGGGCCCCGGCGGCGGCGGTCCGGTTATGGTCCGTCGCGGGCCGGGCGGCCCCCACGAGGTCGACCCCTTCGATCGCCGGAACAGTTTCGGGTTCCGACGCGTCGAGTCCCTGCCGGGCGGCATCGGTTATGTCGACATGCGCCAGTTCGCAAATTTCACCTTCGGCCAGCCGGATGAGCCCGCCCGGCAAGCCGTGGACGCCGTGCTGACCCTGCTGACCGCCTCCGACGCGGTGATCATCGATCTGCGGGAGAACGGCGGCGGATCGCCGGCCATGGTCGGCTATCTGGTCAGCGCCTTCACCCCGAAGGACGCCAAAATCTACAATGTGTTCCATACGCGCGGCGGAACCTCGGACGAGTCGCCTGTCGAGTATTTCGCCCGCCCGCGCCTCGACATTCCGGTCTATTTGCTGATCAGCGCCCGCACCGGCTCGGCCGCCGAAGCCTTCGCCTACACGATGCAGGCGGCCAGGCGCGCGACCATCGTCGGCGAGGCCAGCGGGGGCGCGGCCAATCCGGGCGGGCGCGTCTCGCTGGGCGAGGGCTGGTCGGTGTTCGTCTCCAGCGGGTCGCCGATCAATCCGGTCACTGGCGGCAACTGGGAAGGCGCGGGCGTTCAGCCGGACGTCGCCGTTCCGGCCATCGACGCCCTGACCCGCGCCCGTCAACTGGCGCTGGAGGCGCTGCTGGCCAAGGCGCCGGACAGCCCGGTCGCCGTCGACACCCGCTGGGCGGTTGAAGCCCTGAATGCCGAGATCAATCCGCCGACGTCGATCGGCGGGCTCGATGACTACGCCGGAACCTACAACGGCGACCTCGTGGTCAGGCGCGTCGGGGCGATCCTGGTCATGCAACGCGGCCGCCGTCCGGCCGCCGTGCTGCTGCCGCTGGGCGACGGCGTCTTCTACGTCCAGGGGGATCCGTCCCGCCGGGTGGCCTTCGAACGCGACCCCTCCGGCAAGGTCACCGCCCTGACCCAGAGCAGCCCCAACGGCCAGAGCGCCCGGTTCCGGCCGGGCAGCTGATCGCCGATCAAAGTCACAAACCCTCACCGGATGTGACCGGGTCAAATCCCGCTCCGGGGTTGACTCCAGGGCCCCTGACCGCAAAACCCGCGCCCAATCAGAAACATTGCCGCCGGGAGCGCTTTACCCATGACCCTTCGCGTCGCCATCAACGGATTTGGCCGGATCGGCCGTCTGGTCCTGCGCTCGATCTCTGAGCACAACCGCACGGACATCGAGGTCGTGGCGATCAACGACCTGGGTCCGGTGGAAACCAACGCTCACCTGTTCCGCTATGACAGCGTGCACGGCCGGTTCCCCGGGACGGTGACGACCGGTGAGGACTGGATCGACATCGGCCGCGGCAAGATCAAGGTCACGGCGATCCGCAATCCGGCCGAGCTGCCGCACAAGGACCTGAACGTCGACATCGCGTTCGAGTGCACGGGCCTGTTCACTTCGAAGGAAAAGGCCTCGGCCCACCTGACCGCCGGCGCGAAGCGCGTGCTGGTCTCGGCCCCGGCCGACGGCGCCGACAAGACCATCGTCTACAAGGTCAACCACGAGACCCTGACGGCCGACGACATCGTGGTCTCCAACGGCAGCTGCACGACCAACGCCCTGGCCCCCGTGGCCAAGGTGCTGAACGACCTGTTCGGCATCGAGCGCGGCTACATGACCACCATCCACGCCTACACTGGCGACCAGCCGACGCTGGATACGATGCACAGCGACCTCTACCGCGCCCGCGCGGCGGCGCTCAGCATGATCCCGACCTCGACCGGCGCGGCCAAGGCGCTCGGCCTGGTGCTGCCGGAGCTGAAGGGCAAGCTGGACGGCTCCTCGATCCGTGTCCCGACGCCCAACGTCTCGGTGGTCGACCTGAAGGTCGTCGCCGCCCGCGACGTGACCGTGGAAGAGATCAACAACGCCCTGCTGGCCGCCGCCGCAGGTCCGATGTCGGGCGTGCTGGCCACGACCAGCGAGCCGCTGGTCTCGATGGACCTGAACCATGTCCCCGCCAGCTCGACGGCGGCGCTGAAGCAGACCCAGGTCGTCGACGGCAAGCTGGCCCGCGTGCTCAGCTGGTACGACAACGAATGGGGCTTCGCGACCCGCATGAGCGACACGGCTCTGGTGATGGCGAAATTCCTCTAGGGATGAAGCGGGGAGCCGCGGTAGCCCTCGTCTGGCTTACAGGTCCCTTTGTCGGCCTTTTCGCCGTGAACCTCGTACGGTCGATCGTGGAGTTTGGCGCGGGCGCGCAAAACCCGGGCTGGCCCTGGGTTCACGCGTTGATCATCGCGCTGCTGATCGTGTGGCTGATCGGGACCTGGGGCGTGTCTCGCCTTCAATCCGCGCCGAAGCGGCTGATGTTCTGGGCTGGCTCGGCGATTTCGTTTGTGAGCCTTACGCTCATCCCCTCGCTTGTCCTCGGCGCCTACCAGCTATTTGATCGAAACCCATGACCTTCCGCTCCCTCGAAACCGCTGATCTCGCCGGCAAGCGCGCGCTGGTGCGCGTGGACTTCAATGTTCCGATGGAGGGGGGCGTCATCACCGACGACACCCGCCTGCGCTCGGCCCTGCCGACGATCCACTTCCTCAGCAGTCGGGGGGCGAAGGTCATCCTGCTGGCCCACTTCGACCGGCCCAAGGGCAAGCGGGTTCCGGAGATGAGCCTCGCGCCCGTGGTCGCGCCGCTGTCGGTGCTGCTTGGCAAGCCGGTGCTGTTCGGCGAGGACTGCATTGGCGAGGCCGCCATCAAGGCCGTCGCCGCGCTCGGGGCCGGTGACGTGGCGGTCCTGGAAAACCTGCGCTTCCATCCGGGCGAGGAAAAGAACGACCCGGCCTTCGTCGCCGAGCTCGGGGCCATCGGTGACCTCTTCGTCAACGACGCCTTCAGCGCCGCCCACCGCGCTCACGCCTCGACCGAGGGGATCGCCCGCCTGCTGCCCGCCTATCCCGGCCTCGCCATGCGGCGGGAGCTCGACATGCTCGACGCGGCGCTGGGCAAGCCGGTCAAGCCGGTGCTGGGCATCGTCGGCGGGGCCAAGGTCTCGACCAAGCTCGACCTGCTCAACAACCTGGTACGGAAGCTCGACCGCCTGGCCATTGGCGGCGGCATGGCCAACACCTTCCTGGCCGCCCAGGGTCACGACGTCGGCGGCTCCCTCTGCGAGCACGACCTGGGCGACACCGCCCGCGAGATCATGGCCTCGGCCAAGGCCGCGGGCTGCGAACTGCTGCTGCCGGTCGACGTGGTGGTGGCTCGCGAGGTCAAGCCGGGCACGGCGATCCGCACCTGCGGACTGGACGACGTGAAGGCCGGCGACCTCATTCTCGACGCCGGACCCGAGACGGTGAAGCGCCTGCTCGCCGCCATGGACGCCAGCAAGACCCTGATCTGGAACGGCCCGCTGGGCGTGTTCGAGGTCCCGCCGTTCGATGTGGCCACAGTTGCCGCTGCAAGGCACGCGGCCGTGCTGGCCACGGCCGGCAAGCTGACGGCCGTCGCGGGGGGCGGGGATACGGTGTCGGCCCTCAACCACGCGGGCGTTGCGGATGAGATGACCTTCGTCTCCACGGCCGGCGGCGCCTTCCTCGAATGGATGGAAGGCAAGGAGCTTCCGGGCGTCGCGGCGCTGGAAGTTTAGCGGCCCCATTAACCCACTCCGTCATCCTCGCCCGCGTGGCGAGGACCCCTTTGTCGGCTCGCACGTGCGGGTGTGATCACATTCTCACGGGGAAGCTGAACGAGGGATCCTCGGGACGAGCCCGAGGATGACGGGTCTGAGTTGGGATGCCGGAGGCATGCAATCGCCCATCATCAGGTCTCCCACGGGCTGACGTTTCCGTGATCCGGTGCTAAGAGCCCCGGCAAACCAGACCATTCAGCGCAAGAGAGTCCGACCGTGGCCCGTATCACCCTCCGACAGCTTCTCGACCACGCCGCCGAGCACGACTACGCCGTGCCCGCGTTCAACATCAACAACATGGAACAGGGCCTGGCGATCATGGAGGCGGCCGAGGCCGTCGACGCGCCGGTGATCATCCAGGCGTCGCGCGGTGCGCGCAGCTACGCCAATGACATCATGCTGGCGCGGCTGATCGACGCCCTGGTCGAGATCTATCCGAACATCCCGGTCTGCATGCACCAGGACCACGGCAACGGCCCGGCGACCTGCGCCACCGCCATCCAGTACGGCTTCACCAGCGTGATGATGGACGGCTCGCTGGAGGAGGACGCCAAGACCCCGGCCTCCTACGAGTACAACGTCGCGGTCACTCGCACGGTGGTCGACATGGCCCACAGCTGCGGCGTCTCGGTCGAGGGCGAGATCGGCGTGCTGGGCTCGCTGGAAACCGGCATGGGCGAGGCCGAAGACGGCCACGGCTTCGAAGGCAAGCTGGACCATTCGGCCCTGCTGACCGACCCCGACCAGGCGGTCGAGTTCGTCCAGGCGACCCACGTCGACGCCCTGGCCATCGCCATGGGTACCAGCCACGGAGCCTACAAGTTCACCCGCAAGCCGGACGGCGACATCCTGGCGATGAACGTCATCGAGGCGGTGCACAACCGCCTGCCCAACACCCACCTGGTGATGCACGGCTCATCCTCGGTGCCGCAGGACCTGCAGGACATCATCAACGAGTTCGGCGGCGAGATGCCCCAGACCTGGGGCGTGCCGGTCGAGGAGATCCAGCGCGGCATCAAGCTGGGCGTGCGCAAGATCAACGTCGACACCGACAACCGCATGGCCATGACCGGCGCGATCCGGAAAGTGCTGATGCAGAAGAAGGGCGAGTTCGACCCGCGCGCCTATCTGAAGCCCGCCAAGGAAGCCATGCGCGCGGTCTGTCAGGCCCGCTTCGAGCAGTTCGGCGCCGCCGGCTGGGCCGGCAAGATCAGGCCGATCAGCACGGCCGCCATGGCCAAGCGTTACCTGACCGGCGAGCTGAGCCCGAAGATCGGCGTCAGCAAGGCCGCCGCGGAGTAGCGGCCTCCCGCCCGGTTCAGTGAAGCGTGGGCCGGGCGTGATTGCGGCGCCATAGCTCGGCGGTCAGCACGTTGGCGAAGCCGATCCAGCCGACGTAGGGCGTGACCATGCCGGCGGCCGGCGCATCCACTTGCCGCGCGCGCCAGGCGTAGGCGGCGGACGTGCCCAGCGAAACGACGGCGGCGCTCAGCTGGCCGCCCAGCCGTCGCGGGCCGAGCGCCATCCAGACCGCGTTGAACGCCTGGACCACGCCCCAGAGCGTCAAGGCCTGGGTGCGGGCGGGGCTGGACGGGGCATTCCAGACGCGCAGGCCCGACAGCGTCAGCGCCAGAAACAGCGGTGGCCAGACCAGACCGAAAGCGAATTTCGGCGGCGAGAAGCCCGGCTGAACCAGATGGTCGTAGTCGTGCTTGATCTCGGGGTTCTCGGGGATCGGCGCGTTGGCCCGCGCGATCAGGGCCGAGGCGAGCACCGCACCGGCGGTCAGTCCCAGCCCGAGCAGCAGATGTCGCGTGGAGCGGCCCCGGCTGTTGGCGATGTCATCGACGGCGTCCCGTGCGGCCTGGGCGAACATGGCGGTCTCCTCGCGTACCAGCGGAAACCGGTTGGCAGGGCATAGGGTTCCGCCCGTCGGGCTAGCGGCGCGTCGCCCAGGCGAGCCAGACCGCGATGAGCGCGAGAGCAATCGCGAAGGCGGCCCGCACGCGTGCGCCCTCGCCATCGCTGAGCCGGGCGAGCATCGGAGACGCGCGGGCGGCCGCCTGAACTATGATCGAATGGATCGCCAGCGCGACGGCGATGTGGATCAGGCCCAGGCCCAGCGCCTGCGCCGCGAACGGACGGCCCGGATCCGTGAACCCGGGCAGCAGCGCGATGTAGAACACGGCCGCCTTGGGATTGAGGATGTTGGCCAGGAAGCCTCGCCAGGCCAGCCTGATGCGCGAGGGTTCGATCACGACGTCACCGGGACCCGTCGGCGCCTCGCCTCGCCATGTGTCCCACGCCAGCCACAGCAGATAGGCCACGCCCGCCCAGCGCAGGAGACTGTAGAGCCAGGCGGCCTGGAGGATGACCTCGGTGAGGCCGAACACCGAAAGCAGCATGTACGCGGCCAGTCCGGCCGTGACGCCGGCTATGGTCGCAAAGCCGGCGAGCCGCCCGAAACGGCCGGCGACGATGGCCAGGTAGCCCATGTTCGGGCCGGGCGTCAGCTCGATGAGCAGGATCGCCAGAAGGAAGGACAGGAGATGGGCGGGATCGGGCATCACAGCCTTCAGCCCTAGCGTATCGGCCGGCGGCCGTCGCGGTGTCGATTGCCGGGCAAGGACCATTCCATCGCGAATCCCGGCCGCGGCATGCCTGTCGTCACCTATGCCCTGAGGGGGTTGCTGGTGTAGGGACGGTCGCATGACCGCCGACTGCCGCCTCTATCTGATCACCCCGCCGCGTCTCGATGACCTCGTCGCCTTCGCCCAAACGCTGTCGGCGGCGCTCGATGCGGGCGACGTCGCCGCCCTGCAGATCCGCCTCAAGGACGCTCCCGATCAGGTCATCGCCGCCGCCGTGGAAGTGCTCGGCGTCATCGCCCGGGCGCGCGACGTGGCCGTGATCCTCAATGACCGGCCGGATCTGGCCGCCAGGTTCGGCTGCGACGGCGTGCACGTCGGCCAGTCGGACGCTTCCTGCAAGGACGCCCGCAGGATCATGGGCCGGGACGCGATGATCGGCGTGACCTGTCACGACAGCCGCCACCTGGCGATGGAAGCCGCCGAAGACGGCGCTGACTATGTGGCCTTCGGGGCGTTCTTCCCGACCACGACCAAGGACGCGCCGACGACGGCCGATCCCGAGATCCTGTCGATCTGGCAGGAGACCATGTCGGTTCCGTGCGTGGCCATTGGCGGGATCACCGCCGACAATGCCGCCGGGCTGGCGACTGCCGGCGCGGACTTCATCGCCGTCAGCGCAGGAGTCTGGGCCCATCCGGGCGGCCCGGCCGCCGCCGTAAGGGCGCTCAACGCCGCCATCTCGGAAGGCCTGGCGGCGCGGTGATGTTGCGTCCTTCGAGACGCGATCCTGAGGGATCGCTCCTCAGGATGACGTAGAGGGTTGGGCTGAAGTGATATTCGTCATGGTGAGGAGCGAGGCATCAGCCGACCCCGGACTGGATCCGGGGCTCGAACCACGCACTCTGCCCCCGCCTTGCTATCCCATGGCGCCGCCGCTAGGTTCCGCCGCCCTTTCCCGACCCCCGCGCGGCGACCCGACTTCATGAAGATCAACGGCAACACCATCAAACCCGGCATGGTGCTCCAGCACGACGGGGGCCTGTGGGTCTGCGTGAAGGCCTCGCATGTGAAGCCCGGCAAGGGCGGCGCCTTCGCCCAGGTCGAGATGAAGAACCTGATCGACGGCCGCAAGCTCAACGAACGCTTCCGCTCGGACGACAAGGTCGAGCGCGTCACCCTCGACCAGCGCGACAACACCTACCTCTACGCCGAGGGCGAGATGCTGGTGTTCATGGACGCCGAGAATTACGAGCAGATCAGCCTGCACCAGGACTTCGTCGGCGAGGACCAGGTTCGCTTCCTGCAGGACGGCATGAAGGTGAAGGTCGAGTTCCACGAGGAACGTCCGATCAGCATCTCGCTGCCCGAACACGTCGTCCTGACCATCGTTGAGGCCGACGCCACGACCAACGGCCAGACCGCCTCATCCTCCTACAAGCCCGCCAAGGCCGACAACGGCATGCGCATTCTGATCCCGCCCTACATGGAAGCGGGCGAGCGCGTGCTGGTCTCGACCGAAACCGGCGAATACCTGCGCAGGGCCGACTGACGTGTCCACAGCTTCAGCACTTCTGACCGTGATGATCGACGCCGCCCGCAAGGCGGCCAAGGGTCTGGCTCGCGACTTCGGCGAACTGGGCGAGCTCCAGGTGTCCAAGAAGGGGGCCGGGGACTTCGTCACCGCCGCCGACATCAAGGCCGAACAGGCGCTGTTCGAGGCCCTGACCAAGGCGCGTCCGGGCTACAGCTTCCTCGGTGAAGAGCGGGGCCTGATCGAAGGCACCGACAAGACCCACCGCTGGATCGTCGACCCGCTCGACGGCACGACCAACTTCATGCACGCCATCCCGCACTTCGCGGTCAACATCGCGCTCGAGCGCGAGGGCCAGATCGTCGCGGCGGTGACCTACAACCCGATCACCCACGACACCTTCTGGGCGGAAAAGGGCAAGGGCGCCTGGCTCGGCAACGAGAAGCGACTGCGCGTGGCGGCCCGCACCCGGCTCGACGAAAGCCTGCTGGGTACCGGCGTCCCCTTCATCGGCCGCCCGGGCCACGGCCAGTTCCTCAAGGAGCTGCACCAGATCAGCCAGCGCGTCTCGGGTGTGCGTCGCTTCGGCGCCGCGGCCCTTGACCTCGCCTGGGTGGCCGCCGGCCGCCTGGACGGCTTCTGGGAACGCAACCTCAGCCCCTGGGACGTGGCGGCGGGACTGTTGCTGGTCACCGAAGCCGGCGGCAAGGTCACCGACCTCGAGGGCGCCGATTACAGCGTCGAGCGCGGCGACATCCTCGCGGCGAACCTGGAACTGCACCCGCAGATTCTAGAGAAGCTCCAGGCGGCGCAGTAGGCTGCCGGGGACAAGTCCCCTCCGGACCCTAGTCGAAGATATCGAACAGGTCGAAGCCGCGCTTCCTGCGGCGGCGGTAGTCGTCATCGTGGTCGTGGTCCCGCCGGTAGTGCGGGTCCGTCTGGCGTTCGGGGCCGCGCCAGGCCGGATCCGGCCCGCGCGGGGCCGCCGGCCTGGGGGGTGGAGCCTCGGCGCGGCCGGCCTCCATCAGCTTCTCCAGTTCGCCGCGATCCAGCCAGACGCCCCGGCAGGTGGGGCAGAAGTCGAACTCCACGCCCGAGCGGCTGACCGATTGCATGGCGGCGTTGTCGTTTGGGCAGACGAGCAGGGGCATCAGGACTCTCCGTTTGCAGGGGGAAGGGGGGCGGCGCCACGCGTGCGCCAGAGCGAGTAGAGGACGCCGCTCGCCAGGATCGCGAAGGTGATGGCGAGCGACCATTCAGCCGGGAATTTGCCCAGGCCCAGCAGGTCGGCGACGAAGATCTTCGAGCCGATGAACACCAGCAGCACGGCCAGGGCCTGCTTGAGCCAGGCGAACCGGTGCAGCACCGCGGCCAGGGCGAAATACAGCGCCCGCAGGCCGAGGATGGCGAAGATGTTCGAGGTGTAGACGATGTAGGGATCAGTGGTGATGGCGAAGATCGCCGGCACCGAATCGACCGCGAAAACGACGTCCGCGATCTCGATCATCACCAGCGCCATAAACAGCGGGGTGATCCACAGTACCGGCTTGCCACCGGCCTTGACCGGCTGCCGGACAAAGAACCGTTCACCGACCAGCTGGTCGGTTACGCGGAACCGCCTGCGCATCCACAGCAGCAGCGGGTTGGCGGCGAGGTCCTTTTCCTTGCCGCCCGGCCAGAGCATGCGCACGCCGGTCACGATCAGGAAGGCAGCGAACACATAGAGCAGCCAGGCGAACTCGCTGACCAGGGTCGCGCCCACGCCGATCATGATCGCGCGCAGCACGATGACGCCGAGGATGCCCCAGAACAGCACCCGGTGTTGCAGGTCGCGGGGAATGGCGAAGAAGCTGAAAATCAGGGCGATGACGAACACATTGTCCATCGCCAGGCTCTTCTCGACGACAAAGCCGGTGATGTATTCGACGCCCGCCCGGGCCCCGAGTTGGGACCAGACAAAGGCGCCGAAGGCCAGGCCGATGGCGATGTAGCCGGCCGAGAGGGCCAGGCTTTCGCGGACACCGATGGTCCGGCTGCCGCGATGCAGGACGCCAAGGTCCAGGGTCAGCAGCAGCCCGACGACGGCGACGAACGCCAGCCACATCCACAGCGGCTGACCCAGTAGGATGAAAAAGAAACTCTCCAGCTTACCCTCCTGTTGTCTGGAGGGTGGCGCGGCGCCGTGGCGTAGGGATTCCTGTCCGGACCCGGCATCGAGCTCACCCGATGCGGTCCGACATCACGCGCTTTCGCTGCGTCAGAGGGGCCCGGCCCGCGACGGGGAGATAGGGGCAGGTCCATCGGCCGGCAAGGGGCGCCCGCGCCGAAATGAAAGCTGTCCGCAGCGTCTTGACGAACCCGTCATGGGGCGCGGCTAATCCCGCCTCATGACCCTCACCCGACGCTCCCTCGCCGCCGCGAGTCTTGCCATGGCCGCCAGCCCAGCCCTCGCCGGTTCACACAGGCCGCGCCCCATCGTCATCGGACACCGCGGCGCCAGCGGCGAGCGGCCCGAGCACACGCCGATGGCCTACCGCCTGGCGATCGCCGAGGGCGCGGACTTCATCGAGCCGGATCTGTGCATCACGAAGGACGGCCATCTGGTCGCCCGGCATGAGAACGAGATCGGCGGCACGACGGATGTCGGCGCACGGGCCGAGTTCGCCGCCCGCAAGACGACCAAGGTCATCGACGGCCAGTCGATCACCGGCTGGTTCACCGAGGACTTCACCCTCGCCGAGATCAAGACGCTGCGGGCCCGCGAGCGGCTGGCGCAACTCCGGCCCGCCAACACAGCCTTCGACGGACAGGAAGCGATCCCGACCTTCGCCGAGGTCGTGGCCATCGCGAAGGCGGCCGGGGTCGGCGTCTATCCGGAGATGAAACACCCGCGCCATTTCGCCTCGGTCGGCCTGCCGTTCGAGCAGCGGATGGCGGACGCCCTCAAGGCCGAGGGGCTGAATTCGAAGAGCGCGAAGGTCTTCGTCCAGTGCTTCGAGGTCGGGCCGCTGAAGACCATCCGCGCCCTGACGAAGGCGCCGCTGGTCCAGCTGATCGATTCGGAGGGTTCTCCTGCCGACGTTCCGGACCTGAAGTACGCCGATATGGTCTCGGCCGCCGGCCTGAAGGCCATCGCCGCCTATGCCGACGGCGTGGGGCCGGACAAGTCTGTGATCGTGCCGACCGACGGCCAGATCCTGCTGCCGCCGACGGCTCTGGTCGCCAATGCGCACAAGGTCGGGCTGAAGGTTCATCCCTGGACGGTGCGGGCGGAGAACTACTTCCTCCCTGCGGCCCTCCAGAGAGGCCCGCAGGGGCCTGAACGGCCCCGCCTGCACGGCGACGTTGGCGCGATGTTCAAGGCGCTGTACGAGGCCGGCGTGGACGGCCTGTTCAGCGATTTCCCCGGTATGGCTGTCGAAGCGCGAAAGGCCTTTCTCGCATGATCCGTTTTCCGCTCGCCGCGCTTGCCGCCTGCCTGGTTCTCGCCGCCACGCCCGCGCTCGCCGCGCAGAACCTCGATCAGCTGGCCGAGCAGTATGTGAAGCTCAGCCTGGAGATCGGCGAGCACGAGGACGGCTATATCGACGCCTACTACGGGCCGCCCGAATGGGCCGTGGCGGCGAAGGCGAGCAAGCGCGATCTGCCGGCGCTCGCGAAGGCGGTTGATGAGCTCAGTTTCGCCCTGGGCTTTGCCTCGTCGAAGGGATCGACGGACCTGACGGACGAGGATCGCCGCCGCGTGGCCTTCCTGCAGGCCCAGCTCACCGCCGCGCGCACCCGCCTGCGCATGATGCAGGGGGAGAAGCTGAGCTTCGAGGACGAGGCGGAGGGCCTGTTCGGGGTGCGACCCGTGCTCAAGCCTCTGTCGGCCTATGATCCGGCGCTGAAGCAGATCGAGGCGCTGGTCCCCGGCGACGGGCCGCTGTGGCAGCGGGTCGACGCCTTCAACGACCGCTTCATCATCCCGGCCGACAGGCTGAAGCCCGTCATGGACGCGGCGATCGCCGAGTGCCGTCGGCGGACCATGGCCCATATTGCCCTGCCGGCGACAGAGCAGTTCACGCTGGAGTTCGTCACCGGCAAGTCCTGGTCCGGCTACAACTGGTACAAGGGCAATGCGACCAGTCTGATCCAGGTGAACACCGACCTGCCGGTGCGCCTGAGTCGCGCGGTCGATCTGGGCTGCCACGAGGGCTACCCGGGCCACCATGTGCTGAACATGCTGCTCGAGGACCGGCTGAGCAAAGGCAAGGGCTGGGTCGAGTTCACCGTCTATCCGCTGTTTTCGCCGGAGTCGCTGATCGCCGAAGGCAGCGCCAACTACGGCATCGAACTGGCCTTCCCGGGTGACGAGAAACGGGCCTTCGAGGTCGGAACCCTGTATCCGCTCGCCGGCCTCGATCCGAAGGATGCGGCGCGCTACGACGCCATGCTCGAAGCCCAGAAGGCCCTGGCCGGCGCCCGCTTCACGATCGCCAGCGACTACCTGTCCGGCAGGATCACGAAGGACCAGGCGATCGAACTGACCCAGCGCTACGGCCTGGTCTCGGCCAAGCGGGCCGCCCAGACGGTGGCCTTCGCCGAACAGTACCGCAGCTATGTGATCAACTACGGCCTCGGCATGGACATGGTCCGCGCCTTCGTCGAACGCGCCGGTCCGGATCAGGATCGTCGCTGGAAGGCGATGCAGTGGGTTATTTCGGGCCCGACACTGCCGAATGAACTGCTGCCGTAGCGGGCGGGGCCGCGGTTCGGTCCGCTACCGCGACGGCGGCAACACCCGGCGTGGATGCACCCCGTCGACGTAGCCCATGAAGGGCGGATGGATCGAATAGCCGAGCAGTTCACGCGCCCGCTCGGGCAGGGTCGTCGCGATCTCCGGCGGGACGGCCAGGACCATGTTCTCCAGCTGTCGAACCCAGCCGGCGCAGTACTGCGGGGTGATGATCAGCCGGGGCCGGTCCGACCGGTTGGCGCCGCCGCGATGCACCAGCGTGCCCTTGGCGATAGCGAGGGATCCGGCCGGCATGACCAGCTTGACCGAGTCGGACCGGGCGCCTGGATCGCCCTTGCCGTCGCGCAGGGTCGGGTCGGTGAAGCTGCCCGGGCCGATGGCGCCGTCGATGGCCACCTCACCCCAGAGGTGACTGCCCGGAATGACCTCGGTGGCGCCGTTCAGTTCGGTTGTGTCGTCGATGGCCCAGAAGCAGCTGACACCGTAGGCCTTGCGCGGCCGGGGCCCGCCCGCGTCGTCAAAGTGCCACGGCTGAACCGTCTCGCCGGGTTGCAGGTTGATCGCCAGACAGGCCGACAACAGGCAGGTCGGACCCAATTCCGCCTCGGCGAAGGCCAGCGCCAGCGGGTGGATGGCCAGATCGGCGAACACCGGCGACTTGGCCAGCATGGCGTAGACGCGGTTGGTCCTGAACCCCTCGAAGTCATTCCGGCCGGATTTGCCCCCTTCGATATAAGGGGCGAGGGCGGAGCGGAGGGCCTCGACCTGCGTCGGCGTCAGCACGTTCTCGATGATGACGAAGCCGCGTGCGTCGAACTCCGCCTTCCAGTCGGCGAAGGAGCGGTCACCGAGCCAGGCGGCGGCGGCGTCGATGGTGTTGGAGACGGCTTCCATCGCGACTCCTTGGGCGGACCGCGCCCTGATTGCCCGGCGAGCCCCTAAGCCGCCTCCACCCCGAACTGCAGCTGGGCCAGTTTGGCGTAGAGGCCGCCGGCCTTGCTGAGCTGGCTGTGGGCGCCTTCCTCGACGACGCGACCCTCGTCCATCACGACGATGCGGTCGGCGCGCAGGACGGTGGCCAGCCGGTGGGCGATGACCAGGGTGGTGCGGTCGCCCATGGCGCCTTCGAGGGCCTTCTGGACCAGTCGCTCGTTCTCGGCGTCCAGGGCGCTGGTGGCCTCGTCGAGCAGCAGGATGGGGCTGTTGCGGACCAGCGAGCGGGCGATGGCCAGCCGCTGCTTCTGACCCCCGGAGAGGGTCTTGGCCCGTTCGCCGACGGGCGTGTCGTAGCCCTCCGGCAGGGCTCGGATGAAGCCGTCGGCTTCAGCGGCCCGGGCGGCTGCGTGAACCTCCTCCAGCGTCGCGTCCTCGCGGCCGAAGCGGATGTTGTCGAGCGCCGAGCCGGAGAACAGCGACGCGTCCTGCGACACCAGCGCCATGCGGGCGCGGACCTCGGCGGGATCGGCGTCCTTCAGGTCGACGCCATCGAGCAGGATACCGCCGGCCTGCGGGTCATAGAAGCGCAGCAGCAGGCGCAGGACGGTGCTCTTGCCGGCGCCCGAGGGGCCGACCAGGGCGACGGTCTCACCGGGTTTCACGCTGAGGTCGAAGCCGCGCAGGGCGGGCAGGTCGGGGCGGCCGGGGTAGGCGAAGGTCACGCCTTCAAAGGTGATCTCGCCGCGTGCCGGGACGGGCAGGGCGGTCGGGTGGACCGGGGCGGCGATCAGCGTCCTCGACGCCAGCAGTTCGAAGATCCGCTGCATTGCGCCCGCTGCCTGCTGCACCACGCCCCAGACTTCGCCCAGGGCGCCGACCGATGCGCCGGCGAATACCGACAGGGCAAGGAACTGGATCAGCTGGCCCGGGGTCATCGTGTGATTGACCACCGCATGGGCCGCCGTCCAGAGCAGCAGGCCAATGCCGCCGAAGATCAGGCCGATCACCACCAGCGTCATCAGTGAACGGGCCATGACCCGCTTCAGCGAGGTGCGGAAGGCGGTTTCGACCGCGTCGCCGAACCGTTTGTCAGCCATCGTTTCACGGCCAAATGCCTGCACGGTGTCGAGCGCGTCGAGGCTCTCGCCGGCGAAGCCCACGGCCTGGGCGAAGCGATCCTGCGTTTTGGTCGACAGGGTTCGCACCCGACGGCCGAACAGGAACATCGGCGCGATCAGCAGCGGCGCCATGATCATGACCCAGAGTGTCAGCTTGGGCGAGACAATCGCCAGCATGATCGTCGCGCCGATCAGGCTGAGGAAGTTGCGCAGGGCGATCGAGGCCGCGGAGCCGACGAGGTTCTCGATGATCGTCACGTCCGTGGTCATGCGGGACAGAACCTCGCCTGTCCGGGTCTTGAGGAAGTACGACGGATCAAGGGTCAGGACGTGGCGATAGAGCGCCTTGCGCAGGTCGGCGACGACCCGCTCGCCCAGCACAGTGATGAAATAGAACCGCGCCGCGGTAGCGAAGGCCAGCACCAGAACGACCAGCGCCGCCAGTCCGAAATAGCGGTTGAGGTTGTCCGCCGACAGAAAGCCTTTGTCGACCACCAGCCGGAGGGCCTGGGTGATGCTCAGCGTGGCTCCGGTCGAGAACAGCAGGAAGAACCCGGCCGCCGCCGCGTGACGCCAGTGCGCGGTAATGAAGGGCAGCAGATGGACGAGGTTTTTAACGTCGCGGCTCTTGGGCCGGCGCGCCGCTTCCTCGGTCAGACTCTGGGCCAGGGCGGCGCCCGCGCTGGGCCGTCCGTCGGCCACGGCGTCCGCCGCGTTGGTGTCAGTCATGCTCGGCCCCTTGCCTTCGTCGCGGCCCTTCTGTATAGCCGCGCCTCTTCGGTGGCCCGAACTTTCGGCCGCCAGATCAACATTCCTCTTAAGTCGGTTGGACCGCCCGATGAAACAAGACACCCATCCCGACTATCACTTCATCACCGTGGTGATGACGAACGGCACGACGTACCAGACGCGCTCGACCTACGGGAAAGAAGGCGCGACCCTGAACCTGGACATCGACCCCTCGACGCACCCGGCCTGGACCGGCGGCAACGCCCACCTGCTGGACCGCGGCGGCCGCGTGTCGCGCTTCAACGCCAAGTTCGCCGGCTTCACCGCGAAGAAGTAGGCGTCGGCGTCAGCCAACGAGATTCGAAAAGGCCGGCTGGGGAAACCCTGCCGGCCTTTTTGCTGTTGTGATCGTAGTGCGTGGTTCGAGACGCTCGCTCGGAGCTCGCTCCTCACCATGACGGGCAGAGGTGTTCGTCATCCTGAGGAGCGGACCCTCAGGTCCGCGTCTCGAAGGACGCAATCAGAGCGCCGCCCCCCCGAACGCATCCCGCAGGCGGTCCATCTGCGACAGCACCGGGTGCGGCGTGGTCTCGGTGGAGGCCTCGACATACATGCGGCGGTCCAGATGGCGGACGCGATCGTACAGGCGGGCTGACCGGTCGAGCAATTCCAGCAGCCCGAGCGGCAAATCATGCAGGGCTTCGGCTTCGCTGACCGAGGTGTCCTCGGCGTCGAGACGATAGCGGCTTTCGCAGGCGGCCTCGGGGGCCATGTCGCCCTCGCGGACGGCGCGCTGGACCAGCAGCCAGGACGCGACGCGCATCAGCCGGGTGGTCAGGCGCATGCTCTCGGAGGCGTAGGACAGCGCGGCGTTGCGGGACAACAGTTTGGAGTCCTGGCGGCCACCGCCATCGAGATAGGCCGCGGTCTCCTCGACCAGGTCCATGCCCTCGAGAAACGTGCGGTCAAACAGCTCCGAGCGGGCGAAGTCAGCGATCACATTCGCCCGCCACGGCGCCGTTGCGGGCGCGCCGAGTTCATTCATGGACAAGATCGCCCCTCACAAGAAACGCGCGGGATCACTTTCCCGCATTGTCTGGACGGCTGCAACCGGCGTGCCAAGCCCCGGTCATCCGCCCTCAGAACTTGAAAAACGCATCGGCGGCGGACTTGCTGGCCCGCTTCTTTTCAATCTGGGCCTCGGTTCGCGCGATTTCGGCCCGCAGCAGGCCCACCCGCTCCTCGAGGTCATCCACACTGTAGAGTTCGAGGTCCTCGCGCAGCGCGAGCGACAACGCCTCGCCCCTGTGCCCGCGCGGTTCGGCTGGTTCGTCGCTCATCGCCGGGGCCTCCCTATCGCTTCCGACGTCTTTCACGATATCAGACGCGCGCTGACGATAACACACAAGCCCGGGAGCAGGACCATGGCCGAGACCAGCATGACCGCCGTCGCCGTCGAGGGCGGCAAGGGACCGGCGGAAGCGCTCAAGGCAGAAGCAACGCCCCGTCCTGTCCCGAAGGACGGTGAAATCCTGATCCGGGTCAGGGCCGCCGGCGTGAACCGTCCCGATCTGCTCCAGCGCATGGGCTTCTATCCGCCGCCTCCTGGCGCGCCGGCCACGCTGGGCCTTGAGGTCGCCGGCGAGGTGGTCGAGGGCGCAGGCCGCTGGAAGGCGGGTGACCGGGTCGCCGCCTTGCTGGGCGGCGGCGGCTATGCCGAATATGCGGTGGTCGACGCCCGCCACGCCCTGCCGATCCCGGCGGGCTTTGACTTTGTCCGCGCCGCCGGCCTGCCCGAGACGGTGTTCACGGTCTTCGCCAATGTGTTCGAGCACGGGGACCTGAAGGCCGGGGAGACCTTCATGGTCCACGGCGGCACGTCCGGCATCGGCGTGACCGCCATCCAGATGGCCAAGGCAGCGGGCGCGAAGGTCATCGCCACCGGCCGCGGGGCCGACAAGGCCGCCCAGGCGCTGGCGCTGGGCGCTGACGTCGCCGTCGACACCACCACCCAGGACTTCGCCGAGGTCGCCACGGCCGAGGGCGGCGTCGACGTCGTGCTCGACATGGTCGGCGGATCGTATTTCGCGAAGAACCTGCAGGCGCTGAAGACCGGCGGCCGAATCGTCTACATCGCCTCGCTCGGCGGCGGGATGCTCGAGGTCCCGATCATGGCCATCATGCAGAAGCGGGCGGTCCTGACCGGCTCGACCCTGCGGCCCCGCCCGGCGGACGAGAAGGCCCGCCTGGCGGCCGAGGTCGAGCGGATCGTCTGGCCGTGGATCGAGGCGGGCAAGATCAATATCCCGATCGACGCCACCTTCCCGTTGGCCGAGGCGGCGAAGGCCCATGCGCACCTGGAGGCCGGCGCGCATGTCGGGAAGGTCGTTCTGACGGCCTGAAATACCCGCGACAACGGAACGCCGTTTCCTTTGTCCGGGAACGTCTCTATATGGTCTCTGCAACACCCCGCCCGGCCGAAAGGCCGGGCGCCGTCGTTTCTGGAGCACGACATGTCCGACCAAATCCTGATGCCGAAGGCGACCGCCGTCTGGCTCGTGGACAACACCTCGCTGACCTTTGAACAGATCGCCGACTTCTGCGGTCTGCACCGCCTGGAAGTCCGCGGCATCGCCGACGGCGAAGTTGCGCGCGATATCCGCGGCGCCGACCCGATCGCCAACGGCCAGCTGAACCGCGAAGAACTCGACAAGGCCGGGGCCGACCCGAAGTACCGCATGGTCGCCCAGAAGAGCCGCCACGCCGAGCTGCTGAAGCCGGTCAAGAAGGCCCCGCGCTACACGCCCGTGTCGCGCCGCCAGGACCGTCCGGACGCCATCAAGTGGTTCGTCACCCACCACCCGGAAGTGACCGACGCCCAGATCGCCCGCCTTCTCGGCACGACCAAGTCGACCATCGAGTCGGTGCGTACGCGCGCTCACTGGAACAGCGCCAACATCAAGGCGGTGGATCCGGTCACGCTTGGCCTGACCACCCAGATCGACCTGGACGCGCTGGTCCGCAAGGCCGCCGACAAGAAGACCAAGGACGACGCCCGCAAGGGCATCGTCGCTCCCGATGGCGCGACCCTTCGTCCGGCTTCGGAATCGGTCGTGGAGGATGAGCCTGAGGTCGAAACCGACGAAGAGGCCGCCAGCCACGTCAACCTCAAGACCGTGTTCGCCGACGACGTCGACGACATGGACGACGAGGACTAGGGCGAGATGCTCCCCCATCGGGGGAGCTGTCCGCGAAGCGGACTGAGGGGGTCACCCGAAACTTGAGCGGACCCCCTCCGTCTCGCCTGACGGCGATCCGCCTCCCCCGATGGGGAGGATCTCAGGATGATCAGTGAACCCGCATCCGAAGGCTTTCGATCTCTTCCTTCAGGCGCAGTTTCTGTCGCTTGAGTTCCTTCAGGCGGATGTCGTCCTTGGCCGGCCTGCTGGTTTCGTCCTGAATCAACCGTTCAAGCGTCTGGTGACGGTTACCGAGTTCGCGAATGCGGGCGTCCAACGCCATTCGTCGCCTCCTCTGTTAGGGCCTGACGAGTGAACACCCGTCCCGGGCGCAAGTCAGATCACAAACGGTTGCGCTTGGTACGGAAGGCTTTGCGGTCTTTCCCGCGTTCCCGGGCGCGCGTAGAGATGAGGCGTCATGGCTGAAACCGCGCGACAGAAACTTGTGATCGGCATCTCCGGGGCCTCCGGCGTGGTCTATGGGCTGCGGGCGCTCGATGCCTGCCGCGACCTCGGCGTCGAGAGCCACCTGATTCTGTCCAAGGCGGCTGTCCTCACGCTGGCGGACGAAACGGAACGCTCGGTCGCCGAGGTGAACGCCATGGCGGACGTGGTGCACAAGGTCGGCGACATCGGCGCCGCCATCGCATCCGGCTCGTTCCGCGCCCTCGGCATGCTGGTCGCCCCCTGTTCGGTGCGGACCATGAGCGAGATAGCCACCGGCGTGACCTCCAACCTGCTGACCCGGGCCGCCGACGTGACGCTCAAGGAGCGCCGGCCGCTGGTGCTGATGGTCCGCGAGACGCCGTTCCACCTGGGCCACCTGCGCACCATGGTCCGGCTGGCCGAGATGGGCGCGACGATCGCCCCGCCGCTGCCGGCCTTTTACGCCAAGCCGCAATCCATCGCCGAGATGGTCGACCAGTCTGTGGGCCGTGCGCTCGACCTGTTCGGTCTCGACTGGAAAGCCGTGCGGCGTTGGGGCGAGGACCTTGATCCGATCGTGGAGGGCGCGTGAGCTTCTGGGACTGGGCGCTGGCCGCCTATGATCGACCCGGCGTGCCGGAGGCCTGCCTTGCCCTGCAGGACGAGCACGGCTTCAACACCGCCCTGCTGCTGTGGGCCGTCTGGGCCAATCCGGATCGTGAGACTCTCGCCAACGGGGTCCAGACCACGGTGCTGTGGGACGAGACCGTCCTCTGGCCGTTGCGCAATGTTCGTCGCGCCCTGAAGGGCCATCGGCCGCCGTTCGCCGATGCGCCGCGCGAGGGGCTGCGCGAGGACGTGAAGGCCGCCGAGTTGCGCGCCGAGCGCACGCTGATGGACACCCTTGAGGGCTTCGCCGGCCCGGCCGCCGAGGCTGACCCGAAAGGCGCCCTGACCCGGGCCGCCATGGCCTGGTGCGGTCAGGCGCCGGCCGAACCGCTCGACCGCCTCGCGCGGGCTCTGGCGTGACAGGCGCGGCGGCTGTATTTTCCCTTCGTGAGGGAGCGCGCCGACCATGAATGACGACGATGGGCTGTACGCCATGCCCAACATGGAGGTGCGCGGCCGGCTGATGGAATTGCGCCAGCGGCACCAGGACCTCGACGCCGCCGTGGAAGCCCTGCTCGACAAGCCGCTGCCCGACCAGCTCCAGATCGCCCGGCTGAAGAAGCAGAAGCTGATCCTGCGCGACCAGATCACCAAGCTGGAAAACCAGCTGACCCCGGACATCATCGCCTAGGGCGCTACCTTTCAGCGGCCTTGCAGGTCGCCAAAGGTAGCGTAGCCTCTCCCCGAAACGACCCCGGGGAGGGAGCATCATGGATCTCGAACAAATCTTCTCGCTGATGAGCGGCCTGGCGATGGCGGGCTGGCTGGCGCTCGCGCTCGCGCCCCTGCGGCGGGACAAGCTGGTCGCCGCCGCGCGCGTGATCGCGGCCATTCTGGCGCTGGCCTACGTCATCCTGATCTATCGCGGCCTCACCGCCTCGGGTGGGCCGGAGGGCGGCGGCTTCGGCTCGCTTGCGGCGGTGATGATCCTGTTGTCGACACCGGCGGCCATGTTGCCGGGCTGGATCCACTACCTGTGTTTCGACCTGTGGGTCGGGACCTGGGAGGTCGAGGACGCGCCGAAGGCCGGCGTGCCGCACTGGCTGTTGCTGCCGATCCTCGGCCTGACCTTCATGTTCGGCCCGGCCGGCCTGTTCACCTATCTGGTGGTGCGGTTCGTGCTGGCGCGCGTCAGGCCGAAAGTGGCTTAGGGGATAGCCTCGCCACCCCATACGCCGTCATCGTCGGACTTGTTCCGACGACCCATGCACTCGGTCGATGGAGACGACGCGCGGCGGTGCGACCGAGACCGCCTGGCCGCCACGATGCGCTTGGGTCGTCGGAACAAGTCCGACGATGACGGGGTGAGAGGTAGCTACCACGCATCCACCCAGCCCCGCGCCGGGCGCCGGCGCGGCGGGCAGCTGTCGAGGCCGCGGATGATCCAGCGGCGGGTTTCGGCCGGGTCGATGACGGCGTCGATCTCCAGCGCCGCGGCCATGCTGGTCGCCTTGCCGGCGGCGTAGAGCCGGCCGACCAGCTGGTCGTACAGGGCCTTGTTCTTCTCGGGATCGGTCTCGGCGGCCAGCTCCTTGCTGTAGCCGAGCTTGACGGCCCCCTCGAGACCCATGCCGCCGAACTCGCCGGTCGGCCAGCTGGCGATGAACACCGGCGCGTGGAAGCCGCCGCCCGCCATCGCCTGGGCGCCGAGGCCGTAGCCCTTGCGCAGCACGATGCACATCAGCGGCGTGCCGAGCTTGGCCCCGGCGATGAACTGGCGGCTGACGCGGCGCACGGCGCCGGCCGCCTCGCTGTCGGGGCCGACCATGAACCCCGGGGTGTCGCACAGGCTCAGCACCGGCAGGTCGAAGGCGTCGCAGAGCTGCAGGAAACGGGCGCACTTCTCCGCCCCGTCGCAGTCGATGGCCCCGCCCAGATGGCGCGGGTCGTTGGCGATCAGCCCCATCGGCCGACCCTCGACGCGGATGAAGCCGGTGATCATCCCGGCCGCGAAGCCACGCCGCAGTTCGAGGAAGCTGCCGTCGTCGGCGAGGGTCTCGATCAGCGGCCGGATGTCGTAGACCCGCAGCCGGTTCTCGGGGATCGCGCGGCGCAGGTCGCGCTGGTCGGCGGCGGTCCAGTCAGCGACCTTGCCCTGGAACGTCGACATGGCCTGCTTGGCCAGGGCCGTGGCGTGGGCCTCGTCGTCGGCCAGGATGTCGATCACCCCGTTGGCCCACTGCACGTCGCTCGGGCCGATGTCCTCGGGCTTGAAGACGCCCAGACCCCCGCCCTCGATCATGGCCGGACCGCCCATGCCGAGGTTGGAGTCCTTGGTGGCGATGATGATCTCGCTGAGACCCGCGATGGCCGCGTTGCCGGCGAAGCAGCGGCCGGCGACGATGGCGATCTTGGGCACTTCGCCGGACAACTCGGCGAACTTGCCGAAGGTGGTCACGTCCAGTCCCGCCACACCCGTGCCATCGGTGTCGCCCGGCCGGCCGCCGCCACCCTCGGCGTACCAGACCACCGGCAGCTTCTGCTCGCCGACGATGTGCAGCAGCCGGTCGGTCTTCTTGTGGTTCATGTTGCCCTGGGTGCCCGCCAGGACGGTGAAGTCGTAGCTCAGCGCCGCGACCCGCGCCTTTTCGGGCGTGAACAGGTGGCCGTTGATCGCGCCGATGCCGGCGATCAGACCGTCGGCCGGCGTGGCCTTGATCAGGTCTTCCAGCGTGCGGCGGCGACGCTGGGCGGCGATGGTCAGCGCGCCGTATTCGATGAAGCTGCCGGGATCGAGCAGGTCGTCGAGGTTCTCCCGCGCCGTGCGGTGGCCGGTGCGGCGGCGTTTGGCCACGGCCTCCGGCCGGTTCTCGTCGAGGGTGAAGGCGTGCCGGTCGATGACAGCCTGCAGGTCCGGCCGGATATGGTCGGGATCGATCTGGGCCGCCTCGGCCTGCGCGTCGGCGACGACGTCGGCCGGTTCGAGGAACAGGATCGGCTGGCCCTTGAGCAGGGTTTCGCCCTTCGCTGCGGCGATGCGCACGACGCGGCCGCCCTCCGGCGCGGCGACGACATGCTCCATCTTCATGGCTTCGAGGATGGCCACGGTCTGGCCCGGCGCGACGAGGTCGCCCTCGGCCACCTCGATGTGCCCGACTGTCGCCAGCAGCGGCGCGGCGACGCTGAAGGCGCCATCGAGGCTTTCGAAGTCCTTTTCGATGACCGGGGCGACAGTCTCGATGGTCGCGGTCTCTGTCTTCGGCAGCTTCGCCAGCAGGTCGGGCAGGTGCGCTTCAAGGAAGCGGGTGGTCGCCTGGCCGCCGGTCACGGCCGGCTCGGCCAGGACGGCGCGCAGGAGCGGGGCGCTGGTCTCCACGCCGTCCAGCCGGAACTCGCCCAGCGCCCGGGCGGTGCGGGCGCAGGCGGACGCCATGGTGTCGCCCCGGCCGATGACCTTGGCCAGCAGGCTGTCGTAGGCCGGGCTGGTGACGTAGCCGGCGTAGCCGTAGCCGTCGACGCGCACGCCCGGGCCGCTCGGCGGCTCGTAGGTGGCCAGCCGCCCGCCGCCGGGCAGGGTGGCGCCGTCGGCGGTCAGGGTTTCCAGATTGACCCGCGCCTGCACCGCGAAGCCGCGCGGCTTCGGCGCTTCGGTCAGGCCCAGCTGGACAAGCGTCCTGCCCGCCGCCAGTTCGAACTGGACGCGGACCAGGTCCAGGCCCGTGACCTCCTCGGTGACCGTGTGCTCGACCTGCAGCCGGGCGTTGGTCTCGATGAAGGCGAAGCCGCCCTTGCTGTCGACGAGGAACTCGACGGTGGCCAGGGTGCGGTATTTGGTGGCCGCGCACAGCCGTTCGGCGGCCTCGTGCAGCGCCTTGCGCAGGGGTTCCGGCAGGATCGCCGGGGCGCTCTCGACGAGCTTCTGGTTGCGGCGCTGGATCGAGCAGTCGCGGTCGCCGACAGCCAGCACGGCTCGTCCGTCGGCCACGATCTGCACCTCGATGTGCCGCGCGTCGGCGACCAGCCATTCGGCATAGACCGCGCCGTCGCCGAACGCCGCCAGCGCCTCGCGCGAGCAGGCGGCCAGGGCGAACTCGATCTCCGCCTCGGTCTGGACGATGCGCATGCCGCGACCGCCGCCGCCGGCCACGGCCTTGAGCATCATCGGGCCATTCTTCCTGAAGAAGGCCTTCGCGCCGGCGAGATCGATCGGTCCCGTGCCGGCCAGCACCGGAACCTTGGCCTTGGCCGCCAGAGCCCGGGCTTTCGCCTTGTCGCCGAACAGCTCCAGCGCGTCGGGCGCCGGGCCGATGAAGGTGATCTTCGCGGCGGCGCAGGCGCGGGCGAAGGCGGCGTTTTCCGACAGGAAGCCGTAGCCGGGGTGGATGGCGTCGCACTTCGCCGTCTTCGCCGCGGCGATGACGCCGTCGATATCGAGATAGGCCTTCACGCCCGAGCCCTTCAGGGCCACGGCCTCGTCGGCGGCGCGGACGTGCAGCGAGGTGGCGTCGTCCTGGGCGTGGATCGCGACGCTGACGATGCCCAGCTCCGCCGCCGCCCGGGCGATGCGGATGGCGATCTCGCCGCGGTTGGCGATCAGCACGCGCTTGAAGCTCAAGGGGAAACCTCCGTCGGCTCATACGGCCGTTTGAACGCAGCATAGCGTCCCGGCTTGACTCTCCAAGCCCGCAGCGCGAGAACAAAAGTAGAACATTGGAGAACAGTCATGCCGGCGTCGCGGCTCGCCCGCCTCGCGGCCGTGAAGGGCCAGGTCGCCGCTCTGGAAGCGGGGACTCGGACTCCATCCACCGTTCTGCCGTTCGGCGATCCCCGCGTCGACGACTGTCTGCCGGGCGGCGGACTGCCGCTCGGCCGATGGCACGAGGTGACCGGTGACGGGATGGATGTGGAGACGGGGGCCGCCACCGCCGGCTTCGCCGCCCTGCTGGCCCTGCCGCTGGCGGCGCGCGGGGCGGTGGTCTGGATCCTGCGTCGGGACGACCTCTACGCCCCCGGGCTGGAGACGCTGGGCTTTCCGGCCCGGCGGCTGATCCAGGTGCGGGTGCGCGACGACACCGCGGCCCTGATGGCCCTGGAGGACGCGCTCGGCTCGGCCGGGGTGGCCGCCGTGGCCGCCGAGATCGAGGACGTCGACCTGACCGCCGGCCGCCGGCTGCAGCTGGCCTGCGAGAAGCACGGGGCGACCGGTTTCGTGATCCAGCGGCGGCCGTTCGGCGGCGCGTCCCGCAAGGGTGTGAGCGGTTCGGCGGCGGCGACGCGCTGGCGGGTCGGGGTCGCGGCCAGCGATCCGCCGGCGGGGGAACCGGGCCTCGGCCCGCCGCGCTGGACCGCGGCGCTTGAACGCTGCCGGGGCGGCCGCCCCGGTGAATGGACCTTTGAATGGCGGCAGGAGGCTGACCATGGCTCGCATCCTCTCGCTGTGGCTGCCGGACTGGCCGGTGACGGTGTGGAACCGCAGGAACGCGGCCGGCTCCGGGCGTGACCCTGGAACCCTTCCCCCTCAATGGGGGAAGGGCAGGGATGGGGGTGCGGGCGCCGGGGTTACCGGTTCGGGCTCGGGAGTCGTCGGCGCCTCGCCGAGCCCTTCACCGCGCCGACCTGGCCACACCCCCACCCAACCCTCCCCCATCGAGGGGGAGGGCTTTCCTTTGGCCCTGCTCATCACTGAACGTGGCACGCGCCGGCTGCATGCCCTCGACGCCGGGGCGCGGGCACTGGGCCTGTACGCGGGACAGAAGGCCGCCGACGCCGCGGCCCTGGTTCCGGAGCTGGTCACCGCCGACGCCGATCCTGAGGGCGACGCGGCGGCCCTGACGGCGCTGGGCGACTGGTGCGTGCGCTTCTCCCCGGCCGTGGCGGCCGACGGGTCCGACGGGCTGGTGCTCGACATCACCGGCGTCTCCCACCTGTGGGACGGCGAGGCGGCGATGCTCGAGGACCTGCTGACGCGGCTGGCGGCCAACGGCATCCCGTCGCGCGGCGCGGTCGCCGACACGCTCGGCGCTGCCTGGGCCCTGGCGCGGTATGGCGAAGCGCCGGCCATGGTCATCCCCCCGAACGGTCAGGCGCCCGTTCTCGCCCCTTTGCCGGTCGCGGCGCTGCGGCTGGACGCGGCGGCGACGGCGCAGCTGCCCCGGCTGGGCCTGACCCGCGTGGCGCGCCTGCTGGACCTCCCCCGGGCCCAGCTGACCCGGCGTTTCGGACCGCTGGTGGTGCGCCGGCTGGACCAGGCCCTGGGCCGGGCCGAGGAGGCGCTGACCTATCGCCGGCCGCCCAGCCCCTGGTTCGACCGCCTGGCCTTCGCCGAACCGATCAGCGTGCTGGACGATCTGGTCCGCGCGACCGGCGACATCGCCACGCGGCTGTGCGAGCGGCTGACCGCCGAGGGCCGGGGCGGACGGCGGTTCGAGCTGACCTTCCACCGGCTGGACGGCAAGGCCTTCCCCGTGCGGGTCGGGCTGTCGACCCTCGGCCGCGACCCCGGCGCCCTGACGCGGCTGTTCGCGCCGAAGCTGGAGGCCATCGATCCCGGCTTCGGCATCGAGGTGGTGACCCTCTCGGCGGGCGGGGTGGAGCTCATCTCCGCGGCGCAGGGCCAGCTCGACAACAGCCGCGCGGCCATGGCGGAGGAGGGGCTGGCGGCGCTGGTCGACCGGCTGGTCAACCGGCTGGGCGAGGACCAGGTCTGGCGGGCCGAGGTGTTCGAGAGCCATGTGCCCGAACGGGCCGTGCGGTCCGCCGCGCCGATGAGCCCGGCCGCCGTCGCCGGCTGGGGTCCCGACCGGCCGCGACCTATTCGCCTGCTGGCCCGGCCAGAAGCGATCACCGCCGTGGCCGAGCTGCCCGACGCTCCGCCGGCGACTTTCACCTGGCGGGGCCGCCGTCATCGCGTGCGCCTGGCCGAGGGGCCCGAACGCATCGCCGAGGAATGGTGGCGCAAGCCGATCGACGACGTCCGCACAGGCCTGATCCGCGACTACTACCGCGTCGAGGACGAGGTCGGCGGCCGCTACTGGATCTTCCGCGCGGGGCTCTACGGCGATCCCGAGATCACCGTGCGCTGGTGGCTGCACGGGGTGTTCGCGTGAGCCGCTATGTCGAACTCCAGGCCACCACCAACTACAGCTTCCTGCGCGGAGCCTCGCATCCGGCCGAGCTGGTGGTGACGGCCCAGGCGCTGGGCGTGGAGGCGGTCGGGATCACCGACCGCAACAGCCTGGTCGGGGTGGTGCGGGCCTGGGCGGCGGCGCGCGAGCTGGGGGTGCGGAGCTTGACCGGCTGCCGGCTCGACTTCATGGACGGCACGCCCAGCCTGCTCTGCTACCCGTCCGATCGCGAGGCCTACGCCCGTCTGACCCGGCTGCTGACCATCGGCCAGAGCGGCGCGGAAAAGGGTGACTGCGACCTGTTGCTGGACGACTTTCTCGACCAGGCCGAGGGCCAGCTGTGTCTGATCGTCCCGCCGGCGCGGCTGGACGCGACGTTCGAGACCCGCGCGGCCGGTCTGGCGGGGGCGCTGAAAGGGCGGGTCTGGCTGGCGGCGTCGCGGCTGTTCGGCGCCCAGGACGCCAAGCGGCTTCATCACCTGGCCGGGCTGGCCGGGCGGATCGGCGCGCCGATGGTCGCCACCGGGGACGTGCTCTACCACGCCGCCGAGCGCCGGCCGCTGCAGGACGTGCTGAGCTGCATCCGCGAGGGCTGCACGCTCGAGCAGGCGGGTTACCGGCTGGAGGCCAACGCCGAGCGGCATGTGAAGTCGCCGGCCGAGATGGCCCGGCTGTTCGCCCGCTGGCCGGGGGCGGTGGAGCGGTCGGGGGAGATCGCCGACCGCATCGCCTTCGACCTTGGCGAGCTGCGTGAGGAGTATCCCGACGAACCGGTGCCGCCCGGCAAGACGGCCATGGAGCATCTGACCGATCTCGCCTGGAACGGCGCCCGCTGGCGCTATCCGGAGGGCGTGCCGGACAAGGTCACGGCCTTGCTGAACAAGGAACTGACGCTGATCGCCGAGCTGAAGTATCCCAACTACTTCCTCACCGTGCACGACATCGTCCAGTGGGCCCGCGCCCGGCCCGAGCCGATCCTGTGCCAGGGCCGCGGCTCGGCCGCCAATTCGGTGGTCTGTTTCTGCCTCGGGGTGACCGCCGTCGACCCGACCAAGAAGGACCAGGACCTGCTGTTCGCCCGCTTCCTGTCGAAGGAGCGGGGGGATCCGCCGGACATCGACGTCGACTTCGAGCACGAGCGACGCGAGGAGGTGATGCAGTACATCTACAGGCGTTATGGCCGGCACAAGGCGGCGATCTGCGCCACGGTGATCCACTACCGGCCGCGCAGCGCGATCCGCGACGTCGGCAAGGTGCTGGGCCTGACCGAGGATATCACCGCGGCCCTCGCCGGCACCGTCTGGGGCAGCTGGGGCGACGGCATCGCCCAGGACCACATCCGGCAGGTGGGCCTGGACCCGGAGAACCCCGGGATCGTCCGCGCCACTACCCTGGCGGCCGAGCTTCTGACCTTTCCCCGGCACCTGTCGCAACACGTCGGCGGCTTCGTGCTGACCAAGCGGCGGCTGGACGAGACGGTGCCGATCGGCAACGCGGCGATGAAGGACCGCACCTTCATCCAGTGGGACAAGGACGACATCGACGCGCTGGAGCTGATGAAGGTCGATATTCTGGCGCTGGGCATGCTGAGCTGTCTCAAACGCGGCTTCGACCTGCTCAACCTGCACCATGGCGAGGCGCTGGAGCGCGAGCACGGCGAGCTGTTCACCGACATCGCCCACATCCCTCAGGAGTGCCCGAAGGTCTACGACATGCTTTGCCGCGCCGACTCCGTCGGGACCTTCCAGGTCGAGAGCCGGGCCCAGATGTCGATGCTGCCGAGGCTCAAGCCGCGACGGTTCTACGATCTGGTCATCCAGGTGGCGATCGTACGGCCTGGGCCGATCCAGGGCGACATGGTCCATCCCTATCTCAAGCGGCGCAGCGGTCAGGAGCCGGTGACCTACCCCGCGCCCGCGCCTGAGTTCGGCCCCCCGGACGAGTTGAAGGCCGTGCTCGAAAAGACCTTCGGCGTGCCACTGTTCCAGGAACAGGCCATGCGTCTCGCCATCGAGGCGGCCAAGTTCACCGACGACGAGGCCAACCTGCTGCGGCGGGCGATGGCGACCTTCCGCAACCTCGGCAATCTGGCCGATCACGAGGACCGGTTCATCGGCGGCATGGTCCGACGCGGCTACGACGGCGACTTCGCCGCCCGCTGCTTCGAGCAGATCAAGGGCTTCGGCCACTACGGATTCCCCGAAAGCCACGCGATCAGTTTCGCCCTGCTGGTCTACGCCTCGGCCTGGATGAAGTGCTGGTATCCGGATGCCTTCTGCGCGGCGATCCTAAACTCCCAGCCGATGGGCTTCTACCAGCCGGCCCAGCTGGTGCGGGACGCCCGCGAGCACGGCGTCGAGGTGCGGGCGGTCGATGTGCTGCACAGCGACTGGGACTGCACGCTCGAGCCGGCGTCCGACCCTTCGGCCCGGCTGAAGGCCGTGCGACTTGGGATGCGACAGGTGAAGGGACTTCAGGGCGCCGAGATCCAGCGGCTGGTCGCCGCGCGGGACGCCGGAGCCCGCACCCTGGCCGACCTTGCCCGGACGGCGCGGCTGTCGCGGCGGTCGCTGGAGCTGCTGGCCGAGGCCGACGCCTTCCGGTCGATGGGCATGGACCGGCGGGCCGCGCTGTGGGCGGTCAAGGGCGAGGGGACAGAGGCGGCGGCTGACCGGGACGGCTCGCTGCTGTCGGGCCTGCCGCTATTCGAGGCCGCCGCCGCCCTGCCGGTGATGAGTCTGCCGCAGCATGTGGCCGAGGACTACCGCACCGCCGGCCTGTCGCTGAAGGCCCATCCCTGCGCCTTCTTCCGGCCCCTGCTGGACGAGATGGGCTGCGTTCGCGCCGCCGACCTGCCGAAGATGAAGACCGGACGGCGGGTGTCGGTCGGCGGGCTGGTGCTGATCCGTCAGCGGCCGGGTACGGCCAAGGGCATCGTCTTCGTCACGATGGAGGACGAGACGGGCCCGGCCAATGCGGTGGTCTGGAAGGATGTGTTCAGCGCCAACCGCCGGCTGGTGATGACATCCGCCTTTCTTGTCATCCACGGCCGGATCCAGCGGGACGAGGACGCCGGCAAGGAGGGTCAGGTGATCCACATCGTCGCCGAACGGTTCACCGACCTGACGCCGAAGCTGGCCACGATGCGCGAGGAGGGACAGCAACCCCGCCCGGGCGAGACCGTGCGCTCAAGGCTGGTCCGCAGCCGGGACTTTCACTGAACCACCGGCTCAGGCGGCGACGGCGTCTCCGGCGGCCCTCGCCGAGGCGTCGGACAGGGCGGCGAACAGCTCGGCCAGATCGATAGGTTTGCGCACGACGCCATCGGCGCCGGCGTTGCGGTAACGGGCCACGTCCTCTTCGAAGACGTTGGCGGTCAGCATCCAGATCGGTGTCGCCGCAGCCGGACCGCCCGCCGCGCGGATCGCACGCAGGGCGTCCAGGCCATCCATAACCGGCATGTTGGCGTCCATCAGGACGATGTCGAACGCTTCCGTCGCCATGGCCTCCACGGCCTCGCGACCATTCTCGACCAGGGTCAGGCTGACGGCCAGCGGCTCCAGCAGCACCCGCAGGACATGGCGGTTGGCGGCGTTGTCCTCGGCTGCCAGCACGCGCAACGGACGGCCCTCGTCCAGCACCGGGACGCTGTGATCGGCCGTGACCTCCGCGCTGACATCGGCCGCGGGGGCGGTGAAATCGAAGCGGAAGGCCGCCCCGCCGCCGGGCGCGTCGCCAACCGCGATCGTGCCGCCCATCAGCGTCAGGTTGCCGACGCAGATGGCCAGGCCAAGACCCGCGCCGCCCATCGCGCGGCCCTCCCGGGTCTGTTCAAACGTCTCGAAGATGCGCGTCCTGTCTTCGACAGGGACGCCATTGCCCTGGTCCAGAACCTCGACGCCGACGGCCAGTTGGCCCCCCGTTTCGGCGGCGGCCATGCGGATCGTCACCGTCCCGCCGCGCGGGCTGAATTTCACCGCGTTGGACAGCAGATTGACCAGCGCCTGCTCGATCTTGGCCCCGTCCGCCATCAGGCCGCAGAGGCTGGGCAGACCGTCCATGTCCAGGGCCAGCGTGACGCCGCGTTCGGTCGCCCGTGGGGTCCAGATCCGCACCACCGTTGTGGCCAGCCGCCTCAGGTCAACCGGCGCCGTCTCGACCGACATCTTGCCGGCTTCGATACGCGTGATGTCGAGGACTGCGTCCAGCAAACGCTTGAGCAGGGCCCCGGCATCCAGAACGCCTGCCGCCATTTCCTTCTGGGCGACCGTCAACTCGGTCCGGTGAAGGGCCTCGGTGAGGCCGAGCACCGCATTCAGCGGCGTGCGAATTTCGTGGCTGGTCATGGCCAGGAAGTCCGACTTGGCCCGGCTGGCGGCCTCCGCCTGGCGGCGGGCCGCCTCGGCCTCTTCGACGAGGCGGGTGAGGTCGGCGTTCTTTTCCTCGAGCGCAAGGCGCGCCTTCCACAGTGTTCGGTCCGTAGCCTGCTGGCGCCAGCTGGCGGCGACGACGCTGATAACGAACACCAGGACTGCCGCGCCGAAATGGCCGCTGGGCATCTGCTGCTTCTGGTCGATGCCGATCCACAGCATGGATCCGATGGAGGGAACGATGGCGGCGATATAGCCCAGCCGGCTCATATGCACCTGCAGGGCCGTGAACATCAGCACGCCGATGATCAGCAGGCCGGACTCGGTGCGGACCACGCCATTGGCCGCCGCGCCGCGGATTTCCATCGCCATCCAGCAGGCGTGCAGCGAGATCAGGAACACGATCATGCCTGTGCGCAGGGTCAGGTCCCGCAACGCCTCGCGCGGATCGTCCTTGCGCGCCGCCACCTCGACCGCCCAGGCCAGGCAGCCGTAAAGCGACAGGTGCAGCAGGCCGAAGCCGATCGAGAACGCCGGCTGGGCCACCGTCGCCAGCAGCCCGGTGAGTCCCAGCGCCACGGCGAAGCGCAGGAACGCCATGCCGCGGTAGTGCTGGATGTAACCATCCAGCCGTAGCCCGTCCGCTGTGAAGGAAGTCGCCGCCATGATGCGACAATCAACCACGGGTTTGTGAACATCGGCCTAAGCCGCGGCGTCAGGCCCGATCAAGTCTCAGGATATCGACGATTTCCCCGGCAGCCGCGGCCGGCGCGGCCGGCAGTCGGCGCACGAGCGCGTCCGCCGCCGCAAACACCGTCACCAGTGAGGAGTCCTGGTCCGGGAAGGGCGTCAGGCCGTCCGGACCGATGCGGGCGCGCATCCAGTGCTCGCGCGGGCCGTTGGCGGGTTGGTCGACGGCCAGCCGCGCGGTTTCCATCCGGTGCGGCCTGACGTCGCCCTGCATCGCCAGGATGAGGGGCTTGAGGAACAGTTCCGCGCAGACGAAGGCCGAGGCCGGGTTGCCGGGCAGGCCAAGAACAAGCCGGCCGTCACCCAGGCGTCCAAACCAGGTCGGCTTGCCCGGACGGACATTGACCGACTCGACGTCGAGTTCGAGGCCCAGGGTGGCCATCGCCGGCTTGACCAGGTCGTAGTCGCCAACCGAGGCGCCGCCCACGGTGACAATCACCTCGGCGTTGATGTCCCGCACAGCGGCGACAATGGCTTCCAGCGTGTCGCCGGCCGGCGCGAGGCGGGTGGATAGCCCGCCCCAACGGCGGATCATCGGCAGCAGGCCCGCGCCGCCGGACTCATAGATCTGAAATGGCCCTGCGTCGCCGCCGGGGGCGGCCAGTTCCTCGCCGGTCGCCAGCACGGCGATGCGCGGCCTTCGCGCTACCTGGACCTCGGCGCGTCCGGCGGCTGCGGCCAGCGACAGCCGCCAGGGATCGAGCCTGACGCCCGCGTCGAGCAGGGTCGCGCCGGCCCGGAAGTCGCCGCCGCGCGGCCGGATATTGGTCCCGCCCTCGCCGGCCGGACCGAGGCGCACGAGATCGCCTTCGTGTTGGGCGTTCTCCTGGATGATCACCAGGTCAGCGCCGGCGGGAACCGGGGCGCCGGTGAAGATGCGTACGGCCTGACCAGTCCGCATGATGGGGTCATACCCGCGACCCGCCGCGCTCTCGCCGACGATCGCCAGGCGTGTCTCGTGTCTAAAATCGGCGCGCTTGACCGCCCAGCCGTCCATGGCCGAGGCGTCGAACGGCGGCTGGTCCCGGATGGCGGCGATGGCTTCGGCCAGCACCCGGCCATCCGCATCGCCAAGGTCGACGGCTTCCGCCTCAAGCGCGACGACACGGGCGAGCATCCGCGCCCGGGCGTCCTCGACGCTCAGGTTGCGGGGGCCGCGGATGGGATTAGCCGACAAAGGCCCGTTCGAGCACGAAGTCGCCCGGCTCGGCGTTCGACCCCTCGGTCATGCCCTGGCTTTCCATGACGGCGGCCATGTCCTTGATGAAGTCCATGCTGCCGCAGAGCATCACCCGGTCTTCGGCCGGATTGAAGCGGTCCTCGTCGAGGCCCAGGTCTCGGAAGAACTGGCCGGAGTTGATCAGGTCCGGGAACCGGCCCTGATGCTCGAACGGCTCGCGGGTCACGGTTGGATAGTAGATCAGCTGCGCCTTCGCTTCGTCACCGACCAGCGGATCGTCGTGGATTTCGCGGGTGAAAAGGTCGCGGTAGGCCAGTTCATTCACCTGGCGCACGCCGTGGCAGACGTAGACCTTCTCGAAGCGCGAGAAGGCGTCCGGATCCCGGGCCACCGACAGCCACGGCGCCAGGCCGGTGCCGGTGCCGAACAGGAACAGCCGTTTGCCGCCCTTGACCGCATCCAGCACCAGCGTGCCGGTCGGCTTCTTGCCCATCAGGACGATGTCGCCCGGCTGGATGTGCTGGAGGCGGGAGGTGAGGGGGCCGTCCTGGACCTTGATCGACAGGAATTCGAGCGTGTCGGACCAGGCCGGGCTGGCGATCGAATAGGCGCGCAACACGGGCTTGCCGCCGTCTTCACCGGGCAGGCCGATCATCACGAACTCGCCGGAACGGAAACGGAAGCTCTCCGGCCGGGTGATCGCGAAGCTGAACAGGCGATCCGTCCAGTGCTTCACCCACAGCACCGTCTCTTCAAAGAAGGGGCTCGCCTTCACGGGCGCCGCCTGGGCTTCGGCCGTCGTCATCACACTGGGATTCCCTGAAGACCCGCGAAGGGCCGCCGCGCTCTCCATGTGATGCCGCACGAGGCGATGTCAACGTGAGGAAGTCTCGGACGGGAGTCAGGCTCGCTGTCAGGTCTGTTCGCCGGACCCCGGGTCGGTCTCTGTCTTCGGGGTGCGCACCGACTCCGCCGAGCCGGCCGGCTCGGTGGCGGGCCTCGGCGCGCCGTCGTCGGAGGGGTTGCGGAGGTTCTCGTTCTCGACTTCGAGGTTCTTGGCTCTGGGCTCAGACATGTCGGCCTCCGGTTCAACATCGGAAACGCGCTTCGAGGGGCTTTGCTCCGCTTGCCCCGAAAGGCGCCTGCTGCTACATCGCGCGGCTTCCGGTCGGCCGGGCGCGCCTCAGGGGATTCCCTCGGGCGTTCTTGGCGTTGCTGGAGGAGTGTAGCTCAGCTGGTAGAGCATCGGTCTCCAAAACCGAGGGCCGGGGGTTCGAATCCCTCCACTCCTGCCACCCCATATACGGAGCGCGATGGTCGCGCTTCGGCCAGTTGAAAGAGTTTCAACCCGTCCAATGGCAAAGAAAACGGGCAATCTCGCCGCGATGAAACAGCGCGCCGCAAAGGCCGCCGCTGTCGTCGCCGCGCCTGCTGGACACGCCCCCGCGGCCGCGCCCGCCGCGCCGAAAAAGCCGTTCAATCCGGCCCTGTTCTTCCGTGAGGTCCGCGCCGAAGCGCGCAAGATCACCTGGACGAGCCGCAAGGAGACCTGGATCACCTCGGTGATGGTCTTCATCATGGTCGTGATCGCGGCCCTGTTCTTCTTCGTGGTGGACTGGCTGCTCAGCGCCGGCGTCGCGATGCTCCTCAAACTCGCGAACGCGGGATAACGCCATGACCAGCCAGACCGCCGAGGCCGTTGTTAAGGCCCCGTCCAATCCGCACCACAAGTGGTACATCGTCCACGCCTACTCGAACTTCGAGAAGAAGGTGGCGGAGCACATCCGTGACCAGGCCAAGAACCAGGGTCTGGAAGACTGCTTCTCGGAAATCCTCGTGCCGACCGAAGACGTGGTGGAAGTCCGCCGCGGCCGGAAGGTCAATTCCGAGCGCAAGTTTTTCCCCGGCTACGTGCTGGTGAAAATGGACCTGACCGACGAAGCCTATCACCTGGTCAAGAACACGCCGAAGGTCACCGGCTTCCTGGGCAGCGCGGCCAAACCGATGCCGGTCTCCGAAAAGGAAGTCCAGCGCATCGTCGGCGCGATCGAGGAAGGCGTCGAGCGGCCGAAGCCCACGATCAGCTTCGAGATCGGCGAGCAGGTCCGCGTCACCGACGGTCCCTTCGCCAGCTTCAACGGCACCGTGGAACAGGTCGACGAAGACCGCGCCCGCCTGCACGTCGCCGTGTCGATCTTCGGCCGCGCCACGCCGGTCGAGCTGGAATACAGCCAGGTCGAAAAGATCAGCTGATCCTATCTACAATCGTCATCCTCGGGCTTGTCCCGAGGACCCCTCTATCCACCTCCCGACAGCATCAGGCTGGATCGCCGCACGTGCGGCTCAGGGAGGGATCCTCGCCACAAGGGCGAGGATGACGGACGGGGGGTGAGGTTGCTCCATGCATCTTCACCTGCTACACGCCGCCGCTTCCCGGGTCTCGGCCCGGGTTCAAATCCGTGGGAGGGGTCTGCCCGCACCACGGCCGCATAGGCGCTTTGACTAGCGTCGCTTAACGGAGACAGAGATGGCCAAGAAGATCTTGGGCTACATCAAGTTGCAGGTGGCCGCCGGGTCCGCCACGCCTTCGCCGCCCATCGGGCCGGCGCTCGGCCAGCGCGGCGTGAACATCATGGGCTTCTGCAAGGAGTTCAACGCACGCACCGAAAAGGAAGTGAAGGGCACCCCCCTGCCGACGGTCATCACCGTCTATCAGGACAAGTCGTTCACCTTCATCACCAAGACCCCGCCCGCGACCCACTTCATCAAGCTGGCCCTGGGCCTCAAGTCCGGCTCGACCAAGCCGGGCCGTGAGTCCGCCGGCACGATCACCCGCACGCAGCTGCGCGAGATCGCCGAAGGCAAGATGAAGGACCTCAACGCCAATGACGTTGAGGCCGCCGCCCGCATCATCGAGGGCTCCGCCCGTTCGATGGGCCTGCAGATCGTGGAGGCCTAAGCACATGCCGAAGCAAGCAAAGCGCATTCAAGCCTGGACCGGCGATCGTGACACGATCCACTCGGTCGAGGACGCCGTGAAACTGGTCAAGGCCAACGCCACGGCCAAGTTCGACGAGTCGATCGAGATCTCGGTCAACCTGGGTGTCGACCCGCGTCACGCCGACCAGCAGGTCCGTGGCGTTGTCGGCCTGCCTTCGGGCACCGGCCGTGACGTCCGCGTCGCCGTCATCGCCAAGGACGCCAAGGCCGCTGAAGCCCTCGCCGCCGGTGCGGACGTCGTTGGCGCCGAAGACCTGGTCGAGCGTATCCAGGGCGGCTTCATGGACTTTGACCGCGTCATCGCGACCCCCGACATGATGGCCCTCGTCGGCCGTCTGGGTAAGGTGCTGGGCCCGCGCGGCCTGATGCCCAACCCGCGCGTCGGCACGGTCACGCCGAACGTCGGTCAGGCCGTCAAGGACGCCAAGGGCGGCGCCATCGAGTTCCGCGTCGAGAAGGCGGGCATCGTCCACGCCGGCATCGGCAAGGCCTCGTTCACCGACGAAGCCCTGCTCGCCAACGTCAAGGCCCTCGTGGACGCGCTGTCCAAGGCCAAGCCGTCGGGCGCCAAGGGCACCTACATCAAGAAGATCTCGCTCTCCTCGACCATGGGTCCGGGCGTGAAGGTCGATACGGCTTCGGTCAACCCGTAAGGGTCAGACCTGTCGCAAGACAAGGGACGGGCGGGCTCGCGAGGGCCCGCCCGTTCTGCGTTCGGAGCTCAGGCGGGCAGGGGCGGAAAGGTGTCGTCGGCGCGCAGTTCGGCGGCCTTGAACACCGCGCTCGGCGCCACGGCCTTCCAGTAGACGGCGTCTTCCGTTCGGCCGAGGCCGTTGCGTTCGACGGAGCGCAGCCGTCGCGCGGCGGCGATGGTCAGCAGCTGGGCGTGGCGGCCGCGCGGCGTCTGGACCGGTTCCGGCGCGAAGGCGCGCAGGCGGCGGACGTCGAGGCCGGTCCAGGAGGCGGTGAGGCCCGGGGAGGGAGCCATCTTCATGGGGCAGCTTTCAACGGCGGCGGGGCCAGCGTTCGGCGCGCCCGCGTCCGGAAGTCTGATCGGCTTCGCGATCCTGATCCCTAAATGGGGACAACCTGTGGATAGTTCCACAGCAGGGCGAAAATCTGTCCGGATTCCAGCAGTTTAAGGCGCGGGCGGCTGCTGCGTCATGTGAAGCTTGCCGGTGTCATAGCCGAGGGCGGCGGTGCGCGCGACGAGCGCGGCCGTCGCTTCGGCGCCGGGCGTGGCGTCGCGGCTGAGAATCCAGAGATACTTCCGCGTCGGTTCGCCGACGATGGCCCAACTGTAGTCGTCCGCCCGGTCCAGCACCCAGTAGTCGGCGTAGAACGGCCCGAAGAACGACACCTTGAGCTTGGCGCCGGCGCTGTCCGGAACGACCCGGGCCTTGCCCTCGGCCGTCTTTATCGGGCCGTTCGGCGCGCCCTTGCGGCAGGTGTTCAGGACTCGAACCATGCCGTCAGGCTTCAGGGCGTATTCCGCCGTAACGCCCTCGCAGCCGCGCTCGAAGACCATGTCGTACCGGGCCAGTTCGTACCATTTGCCCAGATAGAGGCCGAGCTCGACCGGCTTGGCCGGTTGCGGAACGACGGCCTGGCCGGATGCACCGGAGCAGGCGGAGAGCGCGGCGGCCAGGGCGATAGCGAAGCGGGGCAGGGCTCTGGACATCTGGTCTTCCTGGCGGATGGTTTGAACGGTGTACGCAAACGGCTCTCTTCCGGATTGGCTCCCGGCTTGAGTTTCCGCCCGCCTTCCTCTATACGCGCCCACTTCCGCATCCGGGCTCGCCCGGAAGCGACCTGTCCGAGAACTGCGCGGCGATGGGGTCACCATCGTCGTAACCGAAGGGGAGCCCCCCTTCAGCGCAGGGAGGCGGGGATAGAGACGCTTGCAAGACTCCGCCCCAATGGCGCGGAGCGCTTCGGCTGAACTTCCTTGGGACAGGCCTACCGTAACCCGCCTTCGGGAGCGATCCCGCGTGCGGGTTGCACGCTTACCGGCGTCCGGATGGTCCGGGCGTCGTTGATCCAGGAGACCGCAATGAACCGCGCACAAAAAGCGGAATCGATCGAGACGCTCAAGGGCGTTTTCGCCGATGCCGGCGCCGTGGTCGTGACCCACTACATGGGTCTCACCGTTGCGGAAATGACCGACCTGCGCCTTCGCCTCCGCAAGGAGGGCGCGCAGATCAAGGTGGTGAAAAACACCCTGGCCCAGAAGGCCCTGGCCGGTTCGGTCGGCGAAGCGGGCGACGCCCTCTTCACCGGCCCTGTCGCCATCGCCTATGCGCCGGATCCTGTTTCCGCCGCCAAGGTCGTGACCCAGTACGCCAAGGACAATGACAAGTTCACTGTCGTCGGCGGCCTCATGGGTTCGGACGTGCTCGACCAGAACGCCATCAAGGCGCTGGCCACCCTGCCGTCCCTCGACCAGCTGCGAGCCAAGATTATCGGCGTCCTGCAAGCTCCGGCCACCAAGGTGGCGGGCGTTATCCAGGCTCCGGCGTCCCAGCTCGCCCGCGTCATTGGCGCTTACGCAGCCAAGGAAGCGGCCTGAATCCGGTCATCTCCGCCTATCTCTGAACCCCAAGGAAACTGACACATGTCGAAGCTTGATAAGATCGTTGAGGATCTGTCCTCCCTGACCGTGCTTGAAGCCGCTGACCTGGCCAAGCTGCTGGAAGAAAAGTGGGGCGTCTCCGCCGCCGCTCCGGTCGCCGTGGCCGCCGCTGGTCCGGCCGCTGCTGCTCCGGTTGAAGCCGCTGAAGAGCAAACCGAGTTCACCGTTGTTCTGACCGCCGGTGGCGACAAGAAGATCAACGTGATCAAGGAAGTCCGCGGCGTCCGTCCGGACCTCGGCCTGAAGGAAGCCAAGGACCTGGTCGAAGGCGCTCCGCAGAACGTCGTCGAAAACGTCTCGAAGCAAAACGCCGAAGAAGTCGCCAAGAAGCTGACCGAAGCCGGCGCGTCCGTCACCATCAAGTAGTTCGCAGGGCGCGCGCCCTAGCGCGCCCGCGGACTACCCCCGGACTGGTTCCGGGGGTCCATGCCCACCCCGGTGTGCATGGATCCTCGGGACAAGCCCGAGGATGACGAGAATAGTGAACGGGCCCGGGGGGAAACCCCCGGGCCCGTTTTCGTTGGGCGCTACTTCTTCCGTGGCGCGAGGATGTCGCCCAGCCGGTCGGGCGTTCCTTCGATCCGCTCCAGTTGCGGGTAACGCAGTCCGCCCGTCCAGGCGAGGCGCACGACCCGGTACTGCTCTCCGGTCTTGACGATCAGCTCGATGGGCGTCGCCCCGTCTTTCGCCGCAGTAATGATCCGCTTGAGCCGCTCGCCGCTCCAGGTCTCACCGTTCACGGCGACGAGCTGGGCGCCGACGATCAGGCCGGCCTTGAAGGCCGGTCCATCCCACTGGACGGCTGTGATCGCACCGGTGGCGTTCAGCGTCAGGCCTACCGACCAGGTCAGGTCGGTCGTCTTGGCGGCGGTCTCGGCTGCCTTGCCGTAGGCGCTGGGCTTGTCCTTCCAGACCAGACGGTAGCCGCCGCGGGCCAGACCATCCAGTGGCGCCGGGCCGAAGCCCTCCAGTCGCGTCTTCAGGAAGCCGGCCCAGTCATAGGGCGTCACCGCGTTGAGCGCGGCGACGACGTCCTCGAAGGTGTAGGTGACCGGCGTCCAGGATCCGTCGTCGATGCCGAAGAACGCCTTGGCGAAGTCGTCGAGCGACTTCTTTCCGCCCGTTCGCTCACGGATCAGGGTGTCGGCGTCGAGCCAGATCAGCTGGCCTTCGGAATAGTAGTCCTCGTTGCGCTGCCAGCTGAGCCAGCCCTTCGGCTTGCGGGCCGAGATGACCGGGTCATTGGTCGTGTCCTCGACCGGTCGCCATTGCCGTCCGACCCGGTAGTCGTAGGTGGCGGCGGTCAGGGCGATGGCGTCGAGGGTCTCCTGGCGGCTGACGATGCCGGCGCGGGCAGCCAGGACGTAGCCCCAGTACTGATCCTGGCCTTCGTAGACCCACAGCAGGCTGTCGCGCATCGGCGTGGAGTAGTCGGGCGTCCAAAGGTCCGCGCCGCGCCGGAACTTGCCGACCCAGCTGTGGCTGTATTCGTGGGGAATGGTGTTCCGCCGCGAGGCCAGCCGGTCCCAGTCGGTGAAGAGCTCCGGCGGTGAGCCGACCTCGGTCGAGCGATGGTGCTCCAGGCCGATCCCGCCGATGCGGTCCGTAAGCGCCAGCAGGACATCGTAGTGGTCAAAATGCCGGGCCCCGAACAGCCGGTCTGACTGAACGACCATGTTGCGGTATTTCTGGATCTGCTCGTCGCTGGCCTCAAGGAGGTCAGGGCGGTCGGCGACCACGTTCAGCCGCACCGGTGACCGGCCGCCGGGATCGAGATCGAACTGGCGATAGTAGCGCCCGGCCATCATCGGTGAGTCGACGAGCGTTTCGAAGCTGACCGTCCTGAAGGTGGTTGTGTCGCCGGCCTGGCTCGCGACTTCGAGCGCCGTGCCGAATTTCCACCCCGTCGGCAGGGTCACGCTGGCGTCGACCGGGATCTGCCGGGTGAACCAGCCGGCCGGATAGAAGGCCGTGGAGTTCCATTGCAGGTTCAGCATCTCCTGGGACACCACGACCCGACCCTGGTCGGCGGCGGTCGCCGACAGGAACTGGAACTCCAGTTCCAGCGATTTTGCGCCTTCCGGGACGTCGACATGCAGGGCGTAGACCTCGACGGGGTCGCGGACCCAGCGCACGGGCTGGCCGTTCGCCGTGATCTGAAGGCCGGCGACTTTCTCCAGCTGTCCGCGCGGCGCGTGGGCGCCCGGCAGCCATTCGGGATAGAGCAGGACCATCGGCCCGGCTTTGGCGACCGGGATGGTCTCCGTCACCCGGAAGATGCGGCGGTCCAGGTCGGTGGCGTCGACCGCCAGCTTGAGCGTGCCGGGGTAGGGCGTGTCCTTGGCCGCCGGGATTTCCGCGGGCATCGCGGCCGGCTGCGGGCCGGGACTCTGCTGCGCGAAGGCGGGAATGGCGGCCAGGCTCGCGATGGCGAGAGCGGAAAGGGTGCGTCTGATCACGGCAAACAACTCATGGGGAAGGTTGGCCGCATTTGAGCCGTCGTCTGGTTGTGTCGCAAGGGCGTTGGAACCCAAACTCGCCGACCGGCGTTTCCCGGTCATGCTCAAGCTCGCAGGCGTCTTTCTCGTTGTCATGATCATCGCCGGCATTCTCGGCTTTGTGGTCGATGTGGCCGGCTTCGCGGCCAAGGCCGCCTTCTTCGTCTGCCTGATCGGCTTCGCCGGCTCGCTGGCGGTCAAGGCGCTGCGCAAGACCTGAGGGCGCGCGCCGCTCCCCTTACAAAAGTCTGAAGACGGGCCTTCCCTTCCGTCCGGCTTTCCCCTATATCCGCTCCCTCGCGGAAAAACCGTTCAACTGAGAAGCGATTTTTCGCGCGCGTAGCCCGATGGCCCGGTCATAGCCCTCCGACCGGTGCGAAGGGGCGCTCCTGTAACGCCAGGAGCATCGTCTTGTGTCCGCTCCCGGTTATGCCGGGAGAGCCGAGGGTGGACGCGACAAGACACTTTACGCGCGGAGTCCCGCCGCGCACGCAGGGAAAAACATGGCGCAATCCTTCACCGGCAAGAAGCGGATCCGGAAGTCTTTCGGCCGTATCCCCGAAGCTGTGCAGATGCCGAACCTGATCGAGGTTCAGCGCTCCTCCTACGAACAGTTCCTGCAGCGCGAAGTGCGCAGCGGCGAACGTCGTGACGAGGGGATCGAGGCGGTCTTCAAGTCCGTCTTCCCGATCAAGGACTTCAATGAGCGCGCGGTGCTCGAATACGTCTCGTACGAATTCGAGGAGCCGAAGTACGACGTTGAAGAGTGCATTCAGCGCGACATGACCTATGCCGCGCCGCTGAAGGTCAAGCTCCGCCTCATCGTGTTCGAGACGGAAGAAGAGACCGGCGCCCGCTCCGTCAAGGATATCAAGGAGCAGGACGTCTACATGGGCGATATCCCGCTCATGACGGACAAGGGCACGTTCATCGTCAACGGCACCGAGCGCGTGATCGTCTCGCAGATGCACCGGTCGCCCGGCGTGTTCTTCGACCACGACAAGGGCAAGACCCACAGCTCGGGCAAGCTGCTGTTCGCCGCCCGCGTCATTCCCTACCGCGGCTCCTGGCTGGACTTCGAGTTCGACGCCAAGGACATCGTCTATGTCCGCATCGACCGCCGCCGCAAGCTGCCGGCCACGACCTTCCTGTACGGTCTGGGCATGGACGGCGAAGAAATCCTGACGACCTTCTACGACGTCGTGCCGTTCGAAAAGCGCGAAGAGAAGAAGGGCAAGCCGGGCGGCTGGGCCACCCCGTACAAGCCCGAGCGCTGGCGCGGCGTGAAGCCGGAATTCGCCCTGATCGACGCCGACACGGGTGAAGAAGTGGCCGCCGCCGGCGCCAAGATCAGCGCCCGCGCCGCCAAGAAGCTGGCGGACAGCGGCCTGAAGACCCTGCTGCTGTCGCCCGACGCGCTGGTCGGTCGCTACCTGGCCCGCGATGAAGTGAACCCGGAAACGGGCGAGATCTACGCCGAAGCCGGCGACGAGCTCGACGCGGCGATCATCGAGGTCCTCGAAGAGAAGGGCTTCACCACCATCGACGTGCTCGACATCGACCACGTCACGGTCGGCGCCTACATGCGCAACACCCTGCGGGTCGACAAGAACGCCATCCGCGAGGACGCGCTGTTCGACATCTACCGCGTCATGCGCCCGGGTGAGCCGCCGACGGTCGAAGCCGCCGAAGCGATGTTCAAGTCGCTGTTCTTCGACCAGGAGCGCTACGACCTCAGCTCGGTCGGTCGCGTGAAAATGAACATGCGTCTGGAACAGGATGTCGGCGACGACGTCCGCGTCCTGCGCAAGGAAGACGTGCTGGAAGTCCTGAAGGTCCTCGTGGGCCTGCGCGACGGCCGCGGCGAAATCGACGACATCGACAACCTCGGCAACCGCCGGGTCCGTTCGGTCGGCGAGCTGCTGGAGAACCAGTACCGCGTCGGTCTGCTGCGCATGGAACGCGCCATCAAGGAACGCATGTCGTCCGTCGACATCGACACCGTGATGCCGCACGACCTGATCAACGCCAAGCCGGCCGCCGCGGCGGTCCGCGAATTCTTCGGCTCCTCGCAGCTGTCGCAGTTCATGGACCAGACGAACCCGCTGTCGGAAATCACCCACAAGCGCCGCCTCTCGGCGCTTGGCCCGGGCGGTCTGACGCGCGAACGCGCCGGCTTCGAAGTCCGCGACGTGCACCCGACCCACTACGGCCGGATCTGCCCGATCGAAACGCCTGAAGGCCCGAACATCGGTCTGATCAACTCGCTGGCCACCCACGCGCGGGTGAACAAGTACGGCTTCATCGAAAGCCCGTACCGCCGCGTGACCGACGGCAAGCCCCAGGCCGAGGTCGTCTACATGTCGGCCATGGAAGAGGCGAAGCACGTCATCGCCCAGGCCAACATCCGGATGGAAAACGGCATGATCGCCGATGACCTGGTTCCCGGACGTGTGAACGGCGAACCCGGTCTGCTCCAGCGCGAGCAGGTCGACCTGATGGACGTTTCGCCCAAGCAGGTCGTCTCGGTCGCCGCCGCCCTGATCCCGTTCCTGGAAAACGATGACGCCAACCGCGCCCTCATGGGCTCGAACATGCAGCGTCAGGCCGTTCCGCTGATCCAGTCGGACGCGCCGCTCGTCGGCACCGGCATGGAAGACGTGGTGGCCCGGGACTCCGGCGCTGTCGTGATCGCTCGCCGCAAGGGCGTGGTCGAGCAGATCGACGGTACGCGTATCGTCATCCGCGCCACGGAAGAGACCGACCCCACCAAGTCGGGCGTCGACATCTACCGCCTGTCGAAGTTCCAGCGCTCCAACCAGAACACCTGCATCAACCAGCGCCCGCTGGTCCGCGTGGGTGACCGGATCAACGCCGGCGACATCGTCGCCGACGGTCCCTCGACCGATCTCGGCGAACTCGCCCTGGGCCGCAACGCCCTCGTCGCGTTCATGCCGTGGAACGGCTACAACTTCGAGGACTCGATCCTGATCTCCGAGCGCATCGTGCGCGATGACGTCTTCACCTCGATCCATCTCGAGGAATTCGAGGTCATGGCCCGCGACACCAAGCTGGGTCCGGAAGAAATCACCCGCGACATCCCCAACGTCGGCGAGGAAGCCCTGCGCAACCTCGACGAAGCGGGCATCGTGGCGATCGGCGCCGAGGTCCTGCCGGGCGACATCCTGGTCGGCAAGGTCACGCCCAAGGGCGAAAGCCCGATGACCCCGGAAGAGAAGCTGCTGCGCGCCATCTTCGGCGAGAAGGCTTCGGACGTCCGCGACACCTCCCTGCGTCTGCCCCCGGGCGTCGCCGGCACGGTCGTCGAAGTGCGGGTGTTCAACCGGCATGGCGTCGACAAGGACGAACGTGCGCTCGCCATCGAGCGGGCTGAAATCGAACGCCTGGGCAAGGACCGCGACGACGAGTTCGCCATCCTGAACCGCAACATGACCGCGCGTCTGCGCGAGCTGATCGTCGGCAAGGTCGCCGTCTCCGGTCCCAAGGGCCTGGGTCGCGGCGAAGTCTCGGCCGACAAGCTCGAAGAGATCGCGCCGGGCCTGTGGTGGCAGATCGCCCTCGACGACGAGAAGGCCATGGGCGAACTGGAGGCCCTGCGCCGCCAGTTCGACGAAGCCCGCAAGCGCCTCGACCGTCGTTTCGAGGACAAGGTCGACAAGCTGCAGCGTGGCGACGAACTGCCTCCGGGCGTGATGAAGATGGTCAAGGTCTTCGTCGCCGTGAAGCGCAAGCTTCAGCCGGGCGACAAGATGGCCGGCCGTCACGGCAACAAGGGCGTTATCTCCAAGATCCTGCCGATCGAGGACATGCCGCACCTGGAAGACGGCACCGCCGTCGACGTCGTGCTGAACCCGCTGGGCGTGCCGTCGCGCATGAACGTCGGTCAGATCTTCGAAACCCACCTCGGCTGGGCCGCGGCGGGTCTGGGCAAGCAGATCGCGAACCTGCTGGAAGCCTGGCAGAATGGCGGGCAGAAGAAGGCCCTCCAGGATCGTCTGCGCGAGATCTACGGTCCGGACGAAGAACTTCCGGACGACGAACTCGAGCTGATCGAGCTGGCGAAGAACCTCAGCAAGGGCGTGCCCTTCGCGACTCCGGTCTTCGACGGCGCGCACATCCCGGACATCGAGGACCTCCTCGCGTCCGCCGGTCTGCACCGCTCGGGTCAGTCGGTCCTGTTCGACGGCCAGACCGGCGAACAGTTCCGTCGCCCGGTCACGGTCGGCTACATCTACATGCTGAAACTGCACCACCTGGTGGACGACAAGATCCACGCCCGTTCGATCGGCCCCTACTCGCTCGTCACCCAGCAACCGCTGGGCGGCAAGGCGCAGTTCGGCGGTCAGCGCTTCGGGGAAATGGAAGTGTGGGCGCTGGAAGCCTACGGCGCCGCCTACACCCTGCAGGAAATGCTGACGGTGAAGTCGGACGACGTGGCCGGCCGTACGAAGGTCTACGAGTCCATCGTGCGCGGCGACGACACCTTCGAAGCCGGTATCCCGGAAAGCTTCAACGTGCTGGTCAAGGAAATGCGCTCCCTCGGCCTGAACGTCGAACTCGAAAACAGCTGACGATCAAGACCCCCTCCCCGGCCAGGGGAGGGGTGACCGCCCGTCTTGCTCTGAAATTTTCGCGGGGGATCCCGCAGAAGGAAAAAAGATGAACCAGGAAGTCCTGAACATCTTCAATCCGGTCCAGGCCGCTCCGACCTTCGACCGCATCCGTATCGCCCTGGCCTCGCCCGAGAAGATCCGTTCGTGGTCGTTCGGCGAGATCAAGAAGCCGGAAACCATCAACTACCGCACGTTCAAGCCGGAACGTGACGGCCTGTTCTGCGCGCGCATCTTTGGTCCGACCAAGGACTACGAGTGCCTGTGCGGCAAGTACAAGCGGATGAAGTACAAGGGCATCATCTGCGAAAAGTGCGGCGTTGAAGTCACGCTCGCCCGCGTCCGGCGCGAGCGGATGGGCCACATCGAGCTGGCCTCCCCGGTCGCCCACATCTGGTTCCTGAAGTCGCTGCCCTCGCGCATCGCCATGATGCTCGACATGCCGCTGAAGGACATCGAACGCGTCCTCTACTTCGAGCACTACATCATCACCGAGCCGGGCCTGACCCCGCTGAAGCAGCACCAGTTGCTGTCGGAAGATGAGTACATGCGGTACTCGGAAGAGTTCGGCGACGACAGCTTCACCGCCGAGATCGGCGCCGAGGCCATCTTCGGCCTGCTGAAGGCGATCGACCTTCCCAAGGAAGCGGACCGTCTTCGCGAAGAGCTCGCGGGCACGCCTTCCGAGATCAAGCAGAAGAAGTATTCCAAGCGCTTGAAGATCATCGAGGCCTTCATCGAGTCCGGCAACAAGCCGGAATGGATGATTCTCACGGTGGTCCCGGTCATTCCGCCCGAGCTGCGCCCGCTGGTGCCGCTGGACGGCGGCCGCTTCGCCACGTCCGACCTGAACGATCTCTATCGCCGGGTCATCAACCGCAACAACCGCCTCAAGCGCCTGATCGAGCTGCGCGCGCCGGACATCATCATCCGTAACGAAAAGCGGATGCTGCAGGAGTCCGTCGACGCCCTGTTCGACAACGGCCGTCGCGGCCGGGTCATCACCGGCGCCAACAAGCGCCCGCTGAAGTCCCTCGCCGACATGCTGAAGGGCAAGCAGGGCCGGTTCCGCCAGAACCTGCTCGGCAAGCGCGTCGACTACTCGGGCCGTTCGGTCATCGTGGTCGGTCCCGACCTGAAGCTGCACGAGTGCGGCCTGCCCAAGAAGATGGCTCTCGAGCTGTTCAAGCCGTTCATCTACGCGCGCCTGGACGCCAAGGGCCTGTCGGGCACCGTCAAGCAGTCCAAGCGGATGGTCGAGCGTGAACAGCCGGCCGTCTGGGACGTGCTGGAAGAAGTGATCCGGGAACACCCGGTGATGCTGAACCGCGCTCCGACGCTTCACCGTCTGGGCATCCAGGCGTTCGAACCCAAGCTGATCGAAGGCAAGGCCATCCAGCTTCACCCGCTGGTCTGCGCCGCCTTCAACGCAGACTTCGACGGTGACCAGATGGCCGTGCACGTCCCGCTGAGCCTTGAGGCCCAGCTGGAAGCGCGCGTGCTGATGATGTCGACCAACAACATCCTCAGCCCCGCCAACGGCCGCCCGATCATCGTGCCGTCGCAGGACATCGTCCTGGGCCTCTATTACCTCTCCGGCGCGCGCGACAAGGAGCCGGGCGAAGGCAAGATGTTCGCCGATCTGGGTGAAATCGAGGCTGCGATGGAAGCCGGGGTCGTGACCCTGCACGCCAAGATCAAGGCCCGCTTCACCGAGATGAACGCCGACGGCGTTCTGGTCCGCAAGGTCATCGACACGACCCCGGGCCGGATGAAGATCGCCTCGCTGCTGCCGCACCACCCGCAGGTCGGCCACCGCCTGATCGAAAAGGCGCTGACCAAGAAGGAAATCGGCAATCTGATCGACATCGTCTACCGCCACTGCGGTCAGAAGGCGACGGTCATCTTCGCAGACCAGATGATGGGCCTGGGCTTCAAGGAAGCGGCCAAGGCCGGCATTTCCTTCGGCAAGGACGACATCGTCATTCCGGAACGCAAGACGCCGATCGTCGCCGAGACCCGCAAGCTGGTCGAGGAATACGAGCAGCAGTACGCCGATGGTCTGATCACCAAGGGTGAGAAGTACAACAAGGTCGTTGACGCCTGGTCCAAGGCCACGGACCGGATCGCCGACGAGATGATGCTGGAGATCTCGACCAAGAAGATCGGCGACGACGGCCGCGAGAAGGAGATCAATGCCATCTACATGATGGCCCACTCCGGCGCTCGTGGTTCGCAGGCCCAGATGAAGCAGCTCGGCGGGATGCGCGGCCTGATGGCCAAGCCGTCCGGCGAGATCATCGAGACCCCGATCGTCTCGAACTTCAAGGAAGGCCTGACCGTTCAGGAGTACTTCAACTCCACCCACGGCGCCCGCAAGGGCCTCGCCGACACCGCGCTGAAGACCGCCAACTCCGGTTACCTGACCCGTCGTCTCGTCGACGTGGCGCAGGACAGCATCATCACCGAGGAAGACTGCGGCACCACCCGGGGCATCACCCTGAAGGCCGTGGTTGAAGGCGGCGACGTGCTGGTCTCGCTGGGTCTGCGGGTCCTGGGCCGCTTCTCGGCCGAGGACATCAAGGATCCGACGTCGGGCGAAGTGCTGATCCCGGCCGACACCTATCTGGTCGAAGACCTTGCCGACGTCATCGACAAGGCCGGCGTCCAGAGCGTGAAGGTCCGTTCGGTCCTGACCTGCGAAGCCGGCACGGGCGTCTGCGGCGCCTGCTACGGCCGCGACCTCGCGCGCGGCACGCCGGTGAACATCGGTGAAGCCGTGGGCGTCATCGCCGCCCAGTCGATCGGCGAGCCGGGCACCCAGCTGACGATGCGGACGTTCCACATCGGCGGCGCGGCCCAGGTCGCCGAGCAGTCGTTCTTCGAAAGCAGCAACGTCGGTACGGCCCGCATCGTCGGTCCGACGGTGAAGGCGTCGAATGGCGAGTTCATCGTCATGAGCCGCAACACCACCATCACCGTCCAGGTCGATGGCAAGGATCGCGAAGCCTACAAGCCGCCCTACGGCGCGCGCCTGAAGGTCAAGGACGGCGACAAGGTCAAGCGCGGCGATCGTCTCGCCGAGTGGGACCCCTACACCGCCCCGATCATCACCGAAGTGGCCGGCAAGATCCGCGCCGAGGACCTGGTGGACGGCTTCTCCGTCCGCGAGGAAACCGACGAGGCGACCGGTATCGCCAACCGCGTGATCACCGACTGGCGGACCTCGACCCGCGGTTCGGACCTGCGTCCGGCCCTGGCCGTGATCGACGCCGACGGCGCCTACAAGCGTCTGTCGAACGGCGGTGAAGCCCGTTACCTCCTGCCGGTCGGCGCGGTTCTGTCCGTCGGCGACGGCGACGAGGTCAAGCCGGGCGAGGTCATCGCCCGTATGCCGACCGAAGGCGCCAAGACCCGGGACATCACCGGCGGTCTGCCGCGCGTCGCCGAACTCTTCGAAGCCCGCCGTCCGAAGGACTGCGCGGTCATCGCCGAGATGGACGGTCGCGTCGAATTCGGTCGCGACTACAAGAACAAGCGCCGCATCAAGATCACCCCGGAAGATGGTGGTGACGCGGTCGAGTTCCTGATCCCGAAGGGCAAGCACATCACCGTCCACGACGGCGACGTGATTCTGCGCGGCGAGTACATCATCGACGGCAACCCGGATCCGCACGACATCCTGCGCATCCTGGGCGTCGAGGCGCTGGCCAACTTCCTCGTCGACGAGATCCAGGAGGTCTATCGACTGCAGGGCGTGCCGATCAACGACAAGCACATCGAGGTGATTGTCCGGCAGATGCTGCAGAAGGTCGAAATCCTCGAGCCGGGCGACACGGGCCTGATCCGTGGCGACCACCTCGACAAGCCGGATCTGGATATCGAGAACACCAAGGCGCAAGCCCGCGGCGGCCGTCCGGCCCTAGTCCAGCCCGTCCTGCTCGGCATCACCAAGGCGTCGCTGCAAACCCGCAGCTTCATCTCGGCGGCGTCGTTCCAGGAGACCACCCGCGTCCTCACCGACGCCTCGGTCCACGGCAAGGTCGATACGCTCGAAGGCCTGAAGGAAAACGTCATCGTCGGCCGGCTTATCCCGGCGGGCACGGGTTCCTACCTGCGCGGCCTGCAACGCATCGCCACCAAGCGCGACGAGGCCCTTTCGGCCTCCCGCGAAGAGACGATGGAGCCGCTGCCGGTCGAGATCGCGCTCGACGTGGAAACCACCGACGCCTGACGGCGTCAGGGTTTCTGAAGCAATACGAGACGGCCCGGGAGCGATCCCGGGCCGTCTTCGTTTGCCGGACCTCGGACGGCGGCCTCAGTAGCCGAGGATGCCCAGACCGTTGGTTCGCGTGCCGCCGGCGTTGTCTGTCGGATTGACGCCCTGCGGCGGCGGGGCCTCCTTGCGCTTGCGGATACGCTCTTTCCTGGCCGCGGCGGCGTCCCAGGCCGCGCGTTTGCCGGGCTCCATCGGCGCGGCGATCACCGCATCGTTCTCCCGGCCCCTGGCGAAGCTCTCGTCGCAGCGCTCACGCTCGCGCAGGGTCAGGCCGACAGCGTCACGATTGGCGCAGCCCACGGGTGATCGGCGCAGGACGCCGCGCAGATCGCCGGAAACCCCGGCGAGCGGCGCCGACGCCGCGCCCGGCGTCGGCCTTTCCGCGGGCAGGGACGTCTCCCGGGCGGGCCGGAGGTGCAGGGGTGTGACGCGGCTCGTCAGGGACGGCAACGGCGTCCGGTGTAGCCTTGGAGGGGCCGGCGCGACGCGGGCCCTCACGGGCCGCGCGCCGGGAATCGGAGGCAGGGTCCAGATCTCCAGCGGCACGACGGGGGCGTTGTCCCGAGGGGCCGTGTGCAGGTCGGGCGTCGACAACCCCAGCAGCGCCAGCGCCACGATGTGCGCCAGCCCGGAGGCCGCCACGACGGCGACCTCGCGGGCTCGACCGCGCCTCTTGCCGGATGTCTGCGCCATGCCCCCTCTTTCGCGCGGCAGGGTTTTCGATCGCGGCGGCGAAACCGTGGCTGGCGTGGGGCCATCCTGGGACGAGAGCGCTAAACCGGCGCGAGTCGCGCCCGCCAATTCGCGGATCATCGCCCGCCGGTCACGCCGCTCGTCACAACCCTTTCCAAAGCCTTGACCTGACGGCCCTTCGCCAGTATTTAGCGCCCCTCTTTCGGGGCCGGTCCATCAGGGTCTGTCCCGATCAGCGGATGTCCCGCCAAGGACCGTCAGGCCCGCCGGAACGCATGAGAGCGCGTGCCGGCGAGTTTTCGCGTTCGAAAAGGGCCGCCGCAAGAGCCGGAAGATCAACAAGGACCCTGAGACGCTTCGGCCGAAAGGCACACGTCTCCACGAGCACGAAAAGAACGAATGCCTACAGTCAATCAGCTCATCCGCAAGCCTCGCCAGCCGAAGCCCACGCGGAACAAGGTGCCGGCCCTCAAGGGCTGTCCCCAGCGTCGCGGCGTCTGCACGCGCGTCTACACGACGACCCCGAAGAAGCCGAACTCGGCTCTGCGTAAGGTCGCCAAGGTCCGTCTGACCACCGGCATCGAAGCCGTGTGCTATATCCCGGGCGAAGGCCACAATCTGCAGGAGCACTCGGTGGTGCTCATCCGCGGCGGCCGCGTGAAGGACCTTCCCGGCGTCCGTTATCACATCCTGCGCGGCGTGCTCGACACGCAAGGCGTCAAGGACCGTCGCCAACGCCGTTCGAAGTACGGCGCGAAGCGTCCGAAGTAAGGAAGAGCAAGCATGTCCCGCCGCCGCCGCGCAGAGAAGCGTCAGGTTCTGCCCGATCCCAAGTTCGGGGACCTGATCGTCACGAAATTCATGAACTACGTCATGTACGAAGGCAAAAAGGCCGTCGCCGAGAACATCATCTACGGCGCCTTCGACATCCTTGAAGCCAAGCGCAAGGACCAGGGCCCCCTGGAAACCTTCCACTCGGCCCTCGACAACGTGGCTCCCGCCATCGAAGTCCGGTCCCGCCGGGTCGGCGGCGCCACCTATCAGGTGCCCGTGGAAGTCCGTCCGGACCGCCGCCGCGCCCTGGCCATCCGTTGGCTGGTGACCGCCGCGCGCAAGCGTGGCGAGAACACCATGACCGAAAAGCTGGCCGCCGAGCTGCTTGATGCTTCGAACAACCGCGGCACCGCGGTGAAGAAGCGTGAAGACACGCACAAGATGGCCGAAGCCAACCGGGCCTTCTCGCACTACCGCTGGTAAGACCCAGCCCGACACCTTCCAGGGCGCGGGCGGTTCTCCAAAACCGCCCGCGCTCAGTTTTATAGGCCGACAGGCAGACCGATATGCCCCGCACAACTCCGATCGAAGACTACCGTAACTTCGGCATCATGGCCCACATCGACGCGGGCAAGACGACGACGACGGAACGCATCCTCTACTACACCGGCAAGTCCCATAAGATCGGCGAAGTCCACGACGGCGCCGCGACCATGGACTGGATGGAACAGGAGCAGGAGCGCGGCATCACCATCACGTCGGCCGCGACGACCGCCATGTGGAATGGCAAGCGCCTGAACATCATCGACACCCCAGGGCACGTCGACTTCACCATCGAGGTTGAACGTTCGCTGCGCGTGCTCGACGGCTGCGTCGCCGTGCTCGATGGCAACCAGGGCGTTGAGCCGCAGACCGAAACGGTCTGGCGTCAGGCTGACCGCTACGACGTGCCGCGCATCGTGTTCGTCAACAAGATGGACAAGACCGGCGCCGACTTCGAGATGTGCCTGGCCACGATCCGCGACCGCCTCGGCGTCAAGGCCGTGCCGATCCAGCTGCCGATCGGTTCGGAAGCCTCGCTCAAGGGCCTGGTCGACCTGATCCGCATGAAGGCCGTTGTCTGGGACAGCGAAGGCCTGGGCGCCAACTACCACGACGAAGAGATCCCCGCCGACATGGTGGCCAAGGCTGAAGAAGCCCGTCACTACTTGGTGGAAAACGCCGTCGAACTCGATGACGAGGCGATGGAAGCCTACCTCGGCGGCGACCAGCCGTCCGAAGAGGTGCTGAAGAAGTGCATCCGCAAGGCCGTGCTCTCGGGCGCCTTCTATCCGATCCTCTGCGGCTCGGCGTTCAAGAACAAGGGCGTCCAGCCCCTGCTCGACGCGGTCGTGGACTACCTGCCCTCGCCGGTGGACATCCCGCCGACCCCGGGCATCGACTTCAAGACCGACGAGCCGACCGTGCGCAAGGCCTCGGACGAAGAGCCCCTGTCGGTGCTCGCGTTCAAGATCATGGACGACCCCTTCGTCGGCTCACTGACCTTCTGCCGCGTCTACTCGGGCAAGATCGAGACGGGCATGGGCCTGCTGAACTCCTCGCGTGACAAGCGCGAGCGGGTCGGCCGCATGCTGCTCATGCACTCGAACAACCGCGAAGACATCAAGGAGGCCTACGCCGGCGACATCATCGCGCTGGCCGGCCTGAAGGACACCCGCACGGGCGACACCCTGTGCGACCCGATCAAGTCGCCGGTCATTCTGGAGCGCATGACGTTCCCGGAACCCGTCATCGAGATCGCCATCGAGCCGAAGTCCAAGGCCGACCAGGAAAAGCTGGGCGTCGCGCTCGGCAAGATGGTCGCCGAAGACCCGTCCTTCACCGTCTTCACCGACCAGGAGTCGGGCCAGACGATCATGAAGGGCATGGGCGAGCTGCACCTCGACATCAAGGTCGACATCCTTCGCCGCACCTACAAGGTCGACGCGAACATCGGCGCGCCGCAGGTGGCCTATCGTGAAAGCCTCGGCCGCAAGGTCGACATCGACTACACGCACAAGAAGCAGACCGGTGGTACGGGCCAGTTCGCCCGCGTCATGATCACCTTCGAGCCGGGCGAACCGGCTTCGGGCTTCGTGTTCGAGTCGAAGATCGTTGGCGGCGCCATCCCCAAGGAATTCATTCCGGGCGTGGAAAAGGGCCTCGAGAGCATCAAGGACAACGGTCTTCTGGCCGGCTTCCCGCTGATCGACTTCAAGGCGACCCTGACGGACGGCAAGTACCACGACGTCGACTCCAGCGTGCTGGCGTTCGAAATCGCGGCCCGCGCCGCCTTCCGCGAACTGAAGGAAAAGGGCGCGCCCAAGCTGCTCGAGCCGATCATGAAGGTCGAAGTGCTCGTCCCCGACGAATACCTCGGCGACGTCATCGGCGACCTGAACAGCCGTCGCGGCCAGATCCAGGGCACCGATCAGCGCGGCAACGCGCAGGTCGTGACCGCGTTCGTGCCGCTGGCCAACATGTTCGGCTACATCGGCAACCTGCGCGGCATGTCCCAGGGACGCGCCCAGTTCACCATGCAGTACGACCACTACGAGCCGGTGCCGCAACACGTCGCCGACGAAGTGATCAAGAAGTACGCGTAGCTTTTTCCCTCGGGAAAAAGCCTAACAAGAGACCGACCGGTTTCATTCTGAAACCGGTTGGCCAACCCCCCAAACGTAAGGACCCCGATTGGGGGACCAGGAGCTAAGAAAATGGCCAAGGAAAAGTTCGAACGTAACAAGCCGCACTGCAACATCGGCACGATCGGGCACGTCGACCACGGCAAGACGACGCTGACGGCGGCGATCACGATGACGCTGGCGAAGGCCGGTGGCGCGAAGGCGATGGCGTATGCGGATATCGACGCGGCGCCGGAAGAGAAGGCGCGCGGCATCACGATCAACACGGCGCACGTGGAATACGAGACGGCGAACCGTCACTACGCGCACGTCGACTGCCCTGGCCACGCTGACTATGTGAAGAACATGATCACGGGCGCGGCGCAGATGGACGGCGCGATCCTGGTGGTGTCGGCCGCTGACGGCCCGATGCCGCAGACGCGCGAGCACATCCTGCTGGCCCGTCAGGTCGGCGTTCCGGCGCTGGTGGTTTACCTGAACAAGGTCGACCTGGTGGACGACGCCGAGCTGCTCGAGCTGGTCGAGATGGAAGTTCGTGAACTTCTGTCGTCCTACCAGTTCCCGGGCGACGACATTCCGATCACGGCGGGTTCGGCCAAGGCCGCGACCGACGGCGTGAACCCGGAGATCGGCGAGAAGTCGATCCTGGCGCTGATGGAAACGGTCGACGCCTACATCCCGCAGCCGGAGCGTCCGGTTGACCTGCCGTTCCTGATGCCGGTGGAAGACGTGTTCTCGATCTCGGGCCGCGGCACCGTGGTCACGGGCCGTATCGAAAAGGGCATCGTCAAGGTCGGCGAGGAAGTCGAGATCGTCGGCATCCGTCCGGTTCAGAAGACGGTCTGCACGGGCGTGGAAATGTTCCGCAAGCTGCTGGACCAGGGCCAGGCGGGCGACAACGTGGGCGTGCTGCTGCGCGGCACCAAGCGTGAAGACGTCGAGCGCGGCCAGGTTCTCTGCAAGCCCGGCTCGATCACGCCGCACACCAAGTTCACGGCCGAGGCCTACATCCTCACCAAGGACGAAGGTGGCCGTCACACGCCGTTCTTCACCAACTACCGCCCGCAGTTCTACTTCCGCACGACGGACGTGACCGGGATCATCAAGCTGCGCGAAGGCGTGGAAATGATCATGCCGGGCGACAACGCCGAGCTGGACGTCGAGCTGATCACCCCGATCGCCATGGATGCGGGCCTGCGCTTCGCCATCCGTGAAGGCGGCCGCACCGTCGGCGCCGGCGTCGTCGCGAAAATCGTCGAGTAGTCACTCCACGATCAGCGACATCGCTGACCACAGATCAGGCCCTCCGGTGGAAACACCGGGGGGCTTTTTCTTTGCCGGGGCGCGGACCGCTCACGGGAAGGAACGTCGAGCGGCCGCGACTGCCCCGCCGGCTGAATGTGGGCAATCCTCTGGTCGGCCGTCGCGCGACGATGATAAAATCTTCTGTCGGAACCCGAGTGTCGCCGGTCTTCAGTGCGTGGAATCGAAATGATCACGAGATCGTGGCGGCGCATCAGCCGACGACCCGGCGACCGAACGACCGCCCTCGCGGTGAAGGCGCCATCGTCCGTCAGAAGCCACGCCTGGAAGCCGTGCTCCCGACCCGCGACGCGGCGCCTTTTTCTCTCGCTCTCCGCAAGCGCCGCCGTTTCGTTTGCTTTGACGGCCCCCGCCAAGGCAGCTGAGGTGGGGCCGCTGTCCCGACGGGGCGGGTGGGTGACTCCGCCCGTGTCAGCGCCGGGGGTTAGCTACGAGACCCTGATGAGCCCGACCGTCGGGGCGAGAGTCAGCTTCCACATCTACCTCCCGCCCGACTACGCAGCGAACTCGGGCCGGCGTTATCCGACCCTTTATTGGCTGCATGGAACCGGCGGCGGCGAGCGCGGCATTCCCGTCATCGCGGACCTGTTCGAAACAGCGATCCGGCAGGGACATATCCCTCCCGTGATCGTCGTGTTCCCGAACGGCCTGCCCGAAGGCATGTGGACCGATTCCGCCGACGGTCTCGCGCCCGTGGAGTCGTTCCTGGTCCAGGATCTTGTTCCTCACATCGATGCAACGCGCAGCACGATCCCTTCGCGGGACGCCCGAATTCTCGAAGGGTTCAGCATGGGCGGTTATGGCGCGGCGCGGATCGGCTTTCGCCATGTCGATCTGTTCGCCTCCATTTCAATGTTGGCGGCAGGGCCGCTCGATCCGGACTTCGACGGCCCTCGAGCAGCCGCCAATCCGGCCCTCCGGCAAAGGATCCTGAGCACGGTTTTTGGCGACGATATCGCGATCTTTCAGAGGCAGAGCCCGTGGGCCATCGCCGCGGATATGGCTCCGACGATAAGGGCGGGCCTTCTCATGCGACAGGTGGTGGGAAGCGGGGATTTTACCATCGCGGACAATCGGGCGTTCCATGTCCACCTTGACGAACTTGAGGTGCCGCACGAGTACCGGGAGCTCGCCGGCGTCGGCCACGATGCGAGGGGGCTCCTCCTCGGTCTGGGCGAAGACAACTGGCGATTCTACCGATCCGCGTTTGCCGGGCTGACGCTGGACGTTGGCTAGCCTCCCCGCGGAGCTCCCTGCGTGGTCCGCGAGGCGCATTGCTGGCTCGGCGTCAGTCAGGTCGGCCGAAACTTGAACTCTTCCGGCTCGCAAGCGCTGACGTAGCGTCTCACCCCCGCTAAGACAGGACCTCGCCCGCTAAGGAGCCGTCATGCCCGCACCTGCCCCCGTTCTGGTCCTTCTCGGCGGCGCGGGTGATCTGGCGATGCGGATGCTGTTGCCGTCGCTCTATCACCTGGAGCTCGACAGCCTTTTGCCCAAAGGCCTGCGGATCATCGCGGTCGGCCGGGGAGCCGGCGACGCCGACAGCTATCGCGCCGAGGTTCGCGCCGATCTCGTGGCTCGAGACATTCTGGAGGACGACAGCTGGGCCCGGATGTCGGCCCGGCTGGACTACTGCTCGACCGACGCGTCCAACAGCGAGGGCGCGAAGGTGCTGGCCGACCGCATCGGCGCGCATGGCGATCTGGTGTTCTTCTACGCCCTGTCGCCCAGCCTGTTCGCGCCGGTCACCCTGGCCCTCAAGGCCGCCGGACTGACCGGCGACAGGACCCGGCTGGTGCTGGAAAAGCCCATCGGCCGGGACCTGAAGAGTTCGCAGGCGATCAACGCGGTCCTCGCCGAGGCCGTGCCCGAGAACCGCGTCTTCCGCATCGACCACTATCTGGGCAAGGAGACGGTCCAGAACCTGATCGCCCTGCGCTTCGCCAACACCCTGTTCGAGCCGCTGTGGACCAGCCGGACGATCGACCATGTGCAGATCACCGTGGCCGAAACGCATGGCGTCGGCGACCGCTGGCCCTATTACGACGACTACGGCGCCATCCGCGACATGCTGCAGAACCACATGCTGCAGCTGCTCTGCCTGGTGGCCATGGAGCCCCCGTCGGACCTTGAGCCGGACGCCGTGCGCAACGAGAAGGTCAAGGTGCTGCGCTCGCTTCGCCCGTTCACCCGGGCGTCGGCGACCAGCGACAGCGTGCGCGGCCAGTACGGCGACGGCGTCGTCGATGGCCAGGCCGTGAAAAGCTATGAGAGCGAAGTTGGGCGACCGTCCTCTACCGAGACCTTCGTCGCCCTGACCGCCTGGATCGACAACTGGCGCTGGGCCGGGGTGCCGTTCTTCCTGCGCACGGGCAAGCGTATGGCCGAGCGCTGCACCCAGATTGTCATCCAGTTCAAGCCGGTGCCGCATTCGATCTTTGGCGGAGCAGGGGCCGGCGATCTGGTCGCCAACCGGCTGGTCATCGAGCTCCAGCCGGACGAGGACATCTCGCTGACCATCATGAACAAGCGGCCGGGCCTGACCCAGGAGGCCATGCGGTTGCAGCCGTTGCCGTTGTCGCTGAGCCTCGCCCGGGCGCTGGGCGAGGAGGGCGGCCGGCGGCGCATCGCCTACGAGCGGCTGCTGCTCGACGCCATGCGCGGCGACCAGACCCTGTTCGTGCGCAATGACGAGGTCGAGGCGGCCTGGCGGTTCGTCGACGGCGTGGCGGACGCCTGGGCCGAGGCCGGCATGACGCCCCGGCCCTATCCGGCAGGCTCCTGGGGCCCGGGCGGCGCCTTCGCCCTGATCGAACGGTCAGGTCGGTCGTGGAATGAATAGCCGGCCGGAGATCGAGGTCCACGAGTCGGCCGAAGACGCCGCCCTCGCCGCCGCCGAGGCGATCGCGGACTGGCTGCATGCCGGGCTCTCCGAAAGCGACCGTGCGGTGTTCGTCGGCACGGGCGGGTCCTCGCCGGGACCGGTGTACGATCTGCTCTCGACCCTCCCCATACCATGGGAGCAGGTCAGCGTGACCCTGTCCGACGAGCGCTGGGTACCGCCGACGTCGCCCGAGTCCAATGAGCGCCAGCTGCGCGAGCGGCTGATGGTCGGCGAGGCGGCGGCGGCGCGGTTCGTGCCGCTTTGGTCCGAAGCGGCGACGGCGGAGGACGCGGCTGAAGCGGCTGAAGTGGCGCTGGAAGAGTTGTTCCCGGCTGATGTGGTCCTGCTGGGCATGGGTGAGGACGGCCACGTCGCCTCGCTGTTTCCCGGCAATCCGTCGCTGGAGGACGGCCTCGATCCGTTCGGCGGCAGTCTGGTGATCGCCGTGCCGGCCGGGAACCCCGCTCCGAAGATGGAACGGCTGAGCCTGACGCTCTACGCCCTCCGGCAGGCCTATCTGACCGTCGTGCTGGTCAGGGGAGAGGCGAAGCGGCGGATCATCGAGGATCGGGACGACCTGCCGATCCACGCGTTGTTCAGGGCGGCCGAGGGCATGCCCGTGCGCGTGATCTGGTCGCCGTAGTGCTGAAGGAGACGCCGATGCATCCCGTTGTTCAGGCCGTCACGGATCGCATCATCGCGCGCAGCGCGGAAACCCGCGCCGCCTATCTTGCCCGCATCAACGCCGCCCGCGACGACAACCCCGGCCGCGCCAAGCTCAGCTGCGCCAACTGGGCCCACGCCTTCGCCGCGTCCGAGCCGGGTGACCGGTTGAAGGCGCTCGATCCGAACGCGCCCAATCTCGGCATCGTCTCGGCCTACAATGACATGCTCAGCGCGCATCAGCCGCTGGAGCGCTATCCGGCCCTGATCAAGGCGGCGGCCCGCGAGGTCGGCGCCACCGCCCAGTTCGCCGGCGGCGTGCCCGCCATGTGTGACGGCGTCACCCAGGGGCGGCCGGGCATGGAGCTCAGCCTGTTCAGCCGCGATGTGATCGCCATGGCCACGGGCATCGCGCTCAGCCATGACGCCTTCGACGGCGCGCTGTACCTGGGGGTTTGCGACAAGATCGTGCCCGGTCTCGCCATCGGGGCGCTCAGCTTCGGCCATCTGCCGGCGATCTTCGTCCCGGCGGGGCCGATGAGCTCGGGCCTGCCCAACGCGGAGAAGGCCAAGGTCCGCGCCCTGTTCGCCGAGGGTAAGGCCAGCCGCGACCAGCTGCTGGCCGCCGAGCAAGCCAGCTATCATGGCCCCGGCACCTGCACCTTCTACGGAACGGCCAATTCCAACCAGATGCTGATGGAGATGATGGGCCTGCACCTGCCGGGCTCAGCCTTCATCCACCCGGACACGCCGCTGCGCGATGCGCTGGTGGCCGCGGCGGCCAGACGGTGCGCGGCCATCGGACCCCGATCGGCGGACTGGACCCCGGCCGGTCATGTCGTGAATGAGAAGGCGGTGGTCAACGGCCTGGTCGGCCTGATGGCGACGGGCGGGTCGACCAACCACGTCCTGCATCTGGTGGCCGTGGCCCGGGCGGCCGGAATCCTGCTGACCCTCGAGGACTTCGACGACCTGTCGCAGGCGACGCCCCTTATGGCGCGGGTCTATCCCAACGGTTCGGCGGACGTGAACCAGTTCCACGCAGCCGGTGGCATGGCCTTCGTGGTGCGGGAGCTGCTTGGCGCCGGACTCGTCCATGACGATGTCCTGACGGTCGCCGGGCCGGGACTGCATCACTATCAGCAGGAGCCGCATCTCGAGGGCGACAGGCTGGTCTGGCGGGATGGGGCCCGCGAGAGCCTCGATCGTGAGATCCTGCGCCCGGCGGCGGATCCGTTCGAACGCGAAGGCGGCATCCGGCAGCTGGCCGGCGGGCTGGGGCGCGCCGTGATCAAGGTTTCCGCCGTCGCGCCGTCACATCGGACGATCCGGGCCCCGGCCGTGGTGTTTGAAACCCAGGAGGCCCTGCAGGCGGCGTTCCGGCGCGGGGACCTGGACCGGGACCTCGTCGCGGTTGTCCGCTTCCAGGGGCCGCGCGCCAACGGCATGCCGGAACTGCACGGGCTCTCGCCCGTCCTGTCGGTCCTTCAGGACCGGGGCTATAGCGTGGCGCTGGTGACGGACGGACGCATGTCCGGCGCCTCGGGCAAGGTTCCCGCCGCCATCCACCTGACGCCCGAAGCCGCCGCGGGTGGTCCGTTGGCGCGTGTGCGGGACGGCGACATGATCCGCCTGGACTGCGCCGCGGGCGTGCTGGAGATCGAGGCGGATCTCGGCGGCCGGACGCCCGCGCTCACGCCCGCCGGCGGCGAGGGCTACGGGCGCGAGCTGTTCGACATCTTCCGACGATCGGTCGGGGCGTCGGACGCCGGCGCCTCCTCCCTCTACTGAACCGGGCGGCCCGCGACTGCGGCGAACCGTCGCGAGGTCAGGCCGCGCCCCTGTCCTGACGGGGAAAACCCGGAAATGCCCGACAGTAATAGTTGGACGGTGTTACGCGAGTTCGGTTGACCTACGGGCAGATCATACCGCATCATCGAAACATGTTGGCTGACGGAGCAGTCTGGTTCGCGTCCTGATATCGCGCCAGAGGATCCGGTCAGCGCCTTGAACCTTGAGGGGGCTGGTTGACGCACCGGTTGCGCACCAGGATCGGGTCTGCAGGACGTGCGGTTTCCGCGCGCGGGGGCGGCTCATTCTCCACTCGGCTTCACAGAAATCGCCAGGCGGGATCGCCGCCGGAGATGAAAACGCATGCGCTGGGGGTCCTTTCAGGAGGCCCATAGCGCTGGCGACAACGTCGTAACCGTCATTCGAAACAAACAAGACGGGACGACACGGGAGAATACAGGGAGGGTTAAATGCGGAAACTTGGATACCTGGCCGGGGGCTCTGTCCTCGCCATGGCCTTGTCACTGGGAGCGGCTTCGTCCGCCTCGGCGCAGGCCGCGCAACCGACGGAAGTCGAAGCCATTGTCGTCACCGGCTCGCTGATCGCGGGCACGCCTGAAGACGCGGCGCTGCCGGTGGATGTCATCGGCGCCGAAGAACTCGCCAAACAGGGCTCGCCGACCACGGTCGAACTGCTGAAGGGCCTGTCGGTCTCGAACGGCGTTCTCGGCGACACCAACCAGTTCGACGCCCGCGCCCAGGGCTCGGAAGGCTCGGGCTCGGTCAACCTGCGGGGTCTCGGCCCGACGCGGACCCTGGTGCTGTTGAACGGCCGTCGTCTGCCGATCAACCCGTTCGCCCTCGCCGGCGCCGGCGCGGTCGACACCAACATCATTCCCTCGGCCGCCATCGGTCGGGTCGAAGTCCTGAAGGACGGCGCCGCGGCCACCTACGGCTCTGACGCCATCGCCGGCGTGGTGAACTTCATCACCCGCACCAACTTCGAGGGCCTCGAGGTCAGCGCGAGCTACAAGGGCATCGAGGCTTCGGACGGCGACTACACCGTCAGCGCCGTCTACGGCTGGCAGGGCGACAACTCCAACCTGCTGCTCAGCGCCGGCTGGCAGCACCGCTCGGAACTGGGCATCAAGGATCGGGACTGGGCGAGCCTGCCCTATCTCTCGAACCCTGAAGGCGGCTGGTCGGCGGCGGGCAACCCGTCCACGGTCATCCCGCTGGGCGCGACCACCACGGCGTTCCGCGACGACCAGTGCACCCCGCTCGGCGGCTTCTCCGGCTTCAGCGGCGCGACCCCGGTTTGCTACTGGCAGTACAACCAGTACGACAACCTGGTCGAACAGGAAGATCGCTACCAGCTCTACGGCGAATTCAACCTTGACCTGAGCGCCACGACCAAGCTGCACATCGAGGGGCTCTACGCCAACACCGATGTCCCGCACTGGAAGACGTCGCCGTCCTACGCGCTGCTGGCGATCCCGACCTCCGCCACGTCGCCGGTCCCGGGCCGCTACTATGTTCCCGGCACCAACCCGGGCCTGATGGCCTATGTCGCCGCGCACCCCGGCACGATCCCCGGCTACTCGCTGGTGACCGGAGCCGCGACCGCCATCCCGACGGCGGCCCTCGCGGCCGGCGCCCTGATGGTCGCCAACCGCCCTTACGCCATGGGCGGCAACCCGATGTTCAACTACGGCGCCTCGGAAGGGTCGCGTAGCTTCGAGGCCTACCGCCTCGCCGCTGATCTGAGCGGGGAATTCGACAGCGGGATCACCTGGGACTTCTCGCTCTCCTACGGCGAGGAAAAAGGCAACCGCACCGGCTACGATACCGTGGTCAACCGTTACGAGCTCGCCCTGCGCGGCCTCGGCGGCGCCAACTGTAACGGCATCGTGGCGGGCAACGCCGGTTCGACCTGCGAGTGGGCCAACCCCTTCTCGTCGTCGATCCCGCGCAACGCCATCACCGGAGACGGCGGCGCCACCTTCAATCCGGCCCTCGCCAACAGCGCGGCGCTGACCCGGTGGTTCTTCCAGAAGCTCGAAACCAACCAGGTCAGCGGCCTTCTCGTCGCCGAAGCCGTGTTCAGCGGCAACCTCGGCTGGGAACTGGCGGGCGGTGAATCCAAGTGGGCGTTCGGCATGCAGTATCGCCGGTCGACCTTCGAGGCCGACTACAACGCCTTCTCCAACCGTCGCAACAATCCCTGCCTTGATACGCCGATCAACGGCGCCATGACCTGCGCCACCGGCCAGGGTCAGGGTCCGTTCGCCTTCCTGGGCGTTGGCAACAACGCCGACCTGAAGCAGGAAGTGAAATCGGCCTTCGCCGAAGTCGTGCTGCCGTTCACCGACAACTTCAACGCCACCGTCGCGGCTCGCTACGAAAGCTACGACGGCGATGTGGGCACGACCTTCGATCCGAAGCTCTCGGTGCGCTGGCAGGTTACCGACAACTTCGCCCTGCGCGGCTCGGTCGGCACCACCTTCCGGGCGCCGCCGCCTGTCTCGCTGAACAACGACTTTATCACCTCGCTGCAGTCAATCAACGGCACCTTCCGCGCGGTCGATATCTACGGCAACCCGAGCCTGTCTCCGGAAACCGCGACCACCTACAGCGTCGGCGGCATCTTCGAAGTCGGCAACTTCAAGGCCACGGTCGACTACTGGAACTTCGACTTCCAGGATCCGATCACGACCGATCCGGTCGCCGGCATGGTCGCGACGCTGTTCAGCAACGGGATCACCGGTGCGGCCCAGCTGAACTGCAGCGCGCTCTATGATCGCTTCACGTTCACGGGCGCGACGATGACCTGCGCGGCCAGAAACCTCACCGCGACCCCGGCGGCCACGGCCTCGGCGGGCATTACCCGCCTGCGGACCGAGACCGTGAACGGGGCCGGCGTGAAGACCTCCGGTATCGACGTCATCGCGGACTACACCTTCGATGACTTCCTAGGGGGAAGCCTGACCGTTGGCGGCACGGCCACCTACGTGATCGAGTACCTGACGGAAGCCACTGAAGTCGCCGGTGTCTCCGTCGCCCCGGCCTTCGACGCGGTCGGGCTGCTCAACTACCAGACCACCGCCTACCCGCTGCCCCAGATCAAGGGCAACGTGTACTTCGAATACAACACCGGCCCGCACAACCTGCGTCTGACGGTGCGGTATATCGATGGCTACACCGATCAGCGGATCACGCCGTTCTGTACGACGCTTGTCGCGCCGTGCTCGACGACCGCGCTGCCGTACAAGGACACCTCCGGCGTTGGCGTCAGCCAGCCCAACGGCAAGCAGATCGACGCCTTCGTCACGACCGACCTGACCTACCGGGTCTTCCTGCCCTGGGACACGACGTTCGCCGCCTCGATCGACAACCTGTTCGACAAGGATCCGCCCTTCGCCCGTCTGGACCTGAACTACGACCCGTTCACGGCCAGCGGCCTTGGCCGTACCTGGAAGATCAGCCTGACGAAAAAATTCTAGTTCTTCCCGGAAACGGGGATTCCCTTCAGGGGCGGCTTCGGCCGCCCCTTTCTTTTTGCCTGAGGGTCAGGGCTAGCGGGTGAAGACACCCAGCAGCAGTGGCCGCGCGAACAGGGCCGCGGCTTCCTCGCGCTCCAGGCCCGGAATCCACAGTCCGAGTGATGCGGCAGCGTTGATCATGGAGCTCAGCATGTGCGCGGCGATCAGCGGGTCCACGGGCCGGATCGAGCCCTCCGCGATGCCGTCCGAGATCATGCCCGCGAACCGGTCCGACACGCGGTTGTACCGTTCAACGGTCTCGAACCTCAGGTCCTCCGGCAGCGCCGTCATCGCCGACGCGCGGAGCAGGGGGCCGCTCTCGGAGAGCTGATACTCGACGAGCGCGGTGCTGACGGCCGCCAGGCGCGTCCACTGGTCGGCCTTGAGCCCGCGCGCCGCCACCTGGACGCCGCGCATGAGCGCAAAGGTCCGCTCGAAGCAGGCCGCCACCAGATCATCCTTGGCGTCGTGGTGATGATAGAAGCTGCCCTTGGTGACATTCAGTTCAGCCGAGATGTCGTCGACAGACGCCCCGCGATAGCCCTTGCGATTGATCAGTCGGGTCGCGGCGATCAGGAACGTTTCCTGCGCGGCGTCGGGGGCCGGCGTGTCGGCTCTTTCCGGTTCAGGCAGCGGCGGCGGAGCCCAGGCCCGCGCGCCCACCGCCAGGCCACCGGACAGGATGTCGAACATCCGGTCCTTGATGCGGGGATAGTCTTCGATGTCGTAGCGGGGCAGCCACGTCACGGTCCAGAAGGCCTGCTCAAGCAGAAGGTGGGTCCGCGCCGTCGCCTCCCGGCGGTCCATGTCGGTAAACTCGGGATCGTCGAACACGCCCCGGATATTGCGGAACAGGTCGTTGAAGGCGTCCGAGACCTGGGTCCGCAGAGGCTCCTTCAGCGCCCGCATCTCGCTGAACGCGACGATCGGCGAGGCCTCTCTGGTGCGGATTCTCCGCGTGAGGTCGAAAAACAGCTCAAGGAACCGGGCCAGCCTTGCCCGCGCTCCGGTCGCCAACGCGGCTTCGACCGCCAAATCGTTGAAGGTGTCGATCCCGCGGATGAAACAGGCCGCCGCGAGGTCCTCCTTGCGGCGGAAGTAGTAGGTGACCGACGTCGTGATCAGCCCGACATCCGCGGCGACGTCCGCCAGGGTCATGCCCTTGACGCCCCTCCGGTTCAGGATGCCGGTGGCGGCCGCCAGGATCGCTTCCTTCTTGGCCGCGTAGCGCACCGTGGCGGCGGCGACCGGCATGTCGGCCTGCAAGGTCACGCGACCGGACCTCCAGCGAAGACGCTCTTGAGTTCGGACTTCATGATCTTGCCGTTGGCATTTCGTGGCAAGGTCTCACGCCAGAAGGCCACGCGAACCGGCGCCTTGAACGCGGCCAGCCGCTCACGCACGAAGGCCTGCAGTTCGGCTTCGGTCGCCGTGGCGCCGGGCTTCAGCGTCACCACCGCACCCGGTTCCTCGCCAAGCGTCTTGTGCGGGATGCCGACCAGGGCCGCGTCCATGACTGCCGGGTGGTCGTAGAGAACGTTCTCGACCTCGATGCAGTAGATGTTCTCGCCGCCACGGATAAGCATGTCCTTGGCGCGGTCGATGATGAAGCAGAAGCCTTCTTCATCCAGACGCGCCAGGTCGCCCGTCCTCACCCAGCCGTCGACAAACGTCTCCGCTGTCGCCTCGGGCCGGTTCCAGTAGCAGCGCAGGACCATCGGGCCCTTGCACCACAACTCTCCGACCTCTCCGACGGGAAGTTCTCGATCACCCTCGACGGACATGATCTTCATCTCCCCGACGGCCGGGGCGACGCCGCAGCTGTCGGGCCGGTTCACGTAGTCCTCGGCGCTGTTGCTGGTGAAGGTGGCGCTGGTCTCGGTCATCCCCCAACCGTTGCCGGCGGACGCCCTGGGCCAGACCTCCTTGATCCGCCGAACCAGTTCCGGCGCCGATGGCGCGCCGCCATAGGAGATGCTTTCGATCGTCGACAGGTCGAACCGGCGCCGCTCAGGATGCTCGATCAGTTGCCAGGCGATGGTCGGCACGCCGCCCGTGGCGGTGACCCGCTCGCGTTCGATCAGATGCATGCCTTCCAGCGCGTCCCACTTGCGCATCAATACCAGCCGCCCGCCGTTGTTCAGGGCTCCGCAAAGGGTCGCCGAACAGCCGGTGACGTGAAACATCGGCACGACCAGCAAGGTAACCCGTTGCGGAGCGTCGGGGTCCGGCGCCGCCGGTGTCTCGCCCCGGCGCAGAAAGGCCCTCGCCAGCTGCGCGCCGGTGGTCATGACATTTGTGGTCATGGTCCGGTGGGTGCCCAGCGCGCCCTTCGGCTTCCCGGTCGTGCCGGAGGTGTAGAAGATTGTCGCCGGATCGTCGGCGGCGATGGGTGTCGTCGGCAGCGGCTGGTCCGGCAGGCTTTCCCAGGCGCCCACCGGGCCGATCACCGACTCGAGCCGCCGCACGCGCGAATCGCTGAACGGACCTTCGTGGCGACAGACATAGAGCGTCTCGATGTCGGGACAGTCGGGCAGGTGCTCGAGAATCCGGTCCAGGCGTTCGGTGTCTACGATGGCGATCTTCGCGCCGGAGTCGGCGAGGCCGTACTGCAACTCGGCGCCGGTCCACCAGGCGTTCAGCGGTGTGACGATGGCGCCGAGGCTCACGGCCGCGAAGAAGGCGACCGGCCATTCGGGCAGGTTGCGCATCACCAAGGCGACGCGGTCACCTTTGCGGACGCCGTCTGAAGCAAGCTGCACCGCCAACGCAGCGACCGCCCGGTGGAAGCTCTCGAAGCTTGCCCGGTCGTCGTCATAGACGAGGAAGTCACGCCCGGCGAAGGCGCGGCCGTTGGCCACGAGATCCCGCAGCGTGGCCGGACAGTTTTTCCAGGTTCTGGTCAGGACGCCGTCGATCATCACCTCTTCGATCTCGAAGCGGGATCCGGGCGCGGTCAGGATGGCATGGCAGTCGGCAATGGATCTGACGGGCCAGGCCATGGGTGCTCCCTCGAGGCTTCCTTGTTGGATCGCAGCCTAGAATATCCGGTATGACCGGGGAAAGGCTGTTCCGGGCCCGACGGGTGTCGGCCACGATTTCTCGCGGGTCAGGCCGCGGCGACCTGCTCGGGGTCCGTCATGAGCGCGATGATCCGGGCGATCAGGGCTGAAGGTGACAGCGGCTTGGCGATGATGCCGTTCATCCCGGCGGCCAGATAGGACTCCGCCTGGTGGGACATGGCGTTCGCGGTCATGGCGAGGATCGGCGTGGACCGGATCGGATCCGGCAAGGCCCGGATGGCGCGGGTCGCCTCCATGCCGTCCATGACCGGCATCTGGATGTCCATGAAGATGATGTCGAAAGCGGACCGGCTGGCGGCCTCGACGCCAAGTCGACCGTCGTCCGCCGTTTCCACAGTCGCCCCCAGCTGTTCCAGCATGCGCGTGGCGATCAGGCGGTTGGTCGGGTTGTCCTCAACGACGAGCACCCTCAGGCCATCGAGCAGGTCTACCGCCTCGGGAGCATTCGTGGCGCTCGGGTCGACGGCCGGTGCGTCGATGTCGATCCAGAACCTCGAGCCCTCGCCCAGGCGACTCTCGAAGCTGATCTCGCCACCCATCAGCTCCGCCAGTCGACGGCTGATCGCCAGCCCCAGGCCGGAGCCGCCGAAGCGCCGGGTCGTGGAGCCGTCAGCCTGATGGAAGCGCTGGAAGAGGTCGCTCTGGGCCTCCGGCGCGATGCCCACGCCCGTGTCGGTGATCTCGATTCGCAGGCGGCTCTCGCCATCGTGCTCCACGCGGCTCAAGCGGGCGTCGACGCCCCCGACCAGGGTGAACTTCACGGCGTTGCCGATCAGGTTGAACAGCACCTGTCGCAGTCTGACGGGATCGACCATGGCCCAGCCGAGTCCCGGCTCGACATGGGTGTTCAGCCAGAGGCCTCGGCCTGATGCCTGCGGGCGCAGGAGGCCCGCGACGCTGTCCAGCAGAGCAGCTGGATCGACGGGCTGGGGAGAAAGCTCCAGCCGACCGGCCTCGATCTTCGAGAAATCGATCACGTCGTTGAGCAGCTCGGCCAGCATCTGGCCACAACCGAGGGCCTCTTCCAGCAACTGACGCCCGTCCACGGACAGGTTCTCGTTCCGGAGCAGGTGAAGGACCCCCAGCACGCCGTTCATCGGGGTGCGGATCTCGTGGCTCATGTTGGCGAGAAACTGGGCCTTGATCTCGGCGGCGCCGAGAGCGGCGTCGCGCGCCTCGGCGACTTCGCTGACGTCCTGGGTCAGGCCAAGCACGTCCCAGCGTCCGGACTTGCGGCGGCGCAGGCCGCGCCAGGCGGCTCTCAGCCTCGCCCAGCCGCCGTCCTCGGCGCGGAAGTGACGATACTCCACGACCCGCGGCTCGCCCGTGGCCAGCGTATGAAAGAAGGCCTCGCCGACCCGCGCCTGGTCGTCGGGGTGGATTTCCGAGGTCATTTCGTCGGCTGTGATGGTCCTGCTGCCCGAAGCCCCGGGCGCGCCGGCCTTGGAGAGATCGGTGTCGATGTCATAGAGCCCTGTCTCCGGATCGAAGCGCCAGACGAAAATCCCGGCGGCCTCGCGCAGCAGGTCATTGGTCCGGGCGGCATCGGCGCTCTCCGCCACCCTCTGGTGTTCGGCGGTGACATCTTCCAGCACGACGATCGTGGCGTCGCCTGCGCCGCGCTTGACCCGTGAGCGAACCCAGAGAACGTCACCGTCCTTGCGCACCAGCCGGTGCTCCGCCCGGCCCTGGCCGTCGGCGATCAGGTCATTGACCAGGCCCTGGACGATCTCTTCGTCGCCGGGATGGATGAAGTCCTCGATCGGCCGGCCCACGGTGTCGTCGACCGACCAGCCGGACAGTTCGGTCCAGGCGGGATTGATCCGCGAAATGGCGCCGCCGCGGATCAGCACAAAGATGTCGACCGAGTTCTCGAAGAACCAGCGCGCGGCTTCGATATCGAGCTCGGATGGGGCGTTCGCCCTCGTCGGTCCGGCCATGGATGTTCCCCAATGCGGGTTCACCCTGCGGCAGTTAGGTAAAGTTTGGGTTGCGGCATACCGACGGTTCGATATGGGAGTCGGGCCCAATGCAGGAGAGCGACGTGACCAAACCCGAAAGCCTTGGCTTCTCATCGGAACGCCTGGCGCGGATCGCGCCCTTCCTGGCCGAGCGCTACATCGATACGGGCAAGCTGCCCTGCGCGCAGGTGCAGGTCTGGCGACGCGGCAAGCTGGCCTATGACACGACGCTGGGTCTGGCCGACCGTGAGCGAGGGACGCCGCTGAAGGCCGACTCGCTGTTCCGCATCTATTCGATGACCAAGCCGGTGACCTCGGTCGCCTTCATGATGCTGGTCGAGGAAGGACTGGTCGCGCTCGACGAGCCGGTGGCCAGATACATTCCGGAGTGGGCCAATCTCGGCGTGTTCGCCGCGGGCACCGACGCGGGCTGGGCGACCACCCCGCCGAGCCGGCCGATGATGATCATCGACCTGCTGCGCCACACCAGCGGCCTGACCTACGGCTTCCAGATGCAGGGCAACATCGACGCCGCCTACCGCAAGCTGAAGGTGGCCGAGGACCTGCGGTTCGGGACCCTCGACGAGTTCATCGCCAAGCTGGCGACGATCCCGCTGCAGTTCTCGCCGGGCGACGCCTGGAACTACTCGGTCAGCACCGACGTGCTGGGCTACCTCGTCGGCCAGATCAGTGGCGTGCCGTTCGAGCGGTTCCTGCAGGAGCGGATCTTCGGTCCGCTGGGCATGACCGACACCAGCTTCACCGTGCCGGCCGACAAGGCCCACCGGCTGACGGCCTGCTACGCGGCGGGGGTGCTGGGGTCGAAGACGGTCAAGCCCGGCGCGCCGGCGCTGCAGGACGATCCGGCCAAGAGCCCCTACCTGACCGAGACCGGCTTCCATTCCGGCGGCGGCGGGCTGGTCAGCACGGCCGACGACTACATGCGGTTCGCCCGCATGTTGCTGAACGGCGGCGAGCTGGACGGAGTCCGGCTGCTGGGCCCCAAGACCGTCCAGCTGATGGCCTCCAACCACCTGCCGGGCGGCAAGGACCTGACCCAGATGTCGAAGTCGCTGTTCAGCGAGGCGACCTACGCCGGGGTCGGCTTCGGCCTCGGCTTCGGCGTGACCATCGATCCCGCCGCGACCATGATCGCCGGCAGCAAGGGCGAGTTCTTCTGGGGCGGCGCGGCCAGCACTTTCTTCTGGGTCGATCCGGTCGAGGACCTGGCCGTGGTGTTCCTGACCCAGCTGCTGCCGTCGTCGGCGTACCCGGTGCGGCGTGAGCTGCGGACGCTGGTGTACGCCGCGCTTACGGAAGTGGCGGGGTAGCGGCCTCCGCGGCTTCGGCGCGGGCGGCCAGTTCGGCCACCGTCGCCTCGTGGCCGGCGCGGGTGATGTTGTAGGCCGTCATCGCCGCCAGGGCGCCGCCGTACAGCAGCGCCAGCGTCGGCATGTAGACCAGCGCCAGGTTGCGGATCACCTCCGGGTCGACGTCGGCCGGCTTGACCCCTCGCGGGAAGCTGACCAGCGTCAGGATGACCCCGGCGACCATCACGCCGACGCCCGACACCGCCTTCTGCACCAGGCTGGTGAAGGCGAAAAACAGGCCCTCGTTACGGCGACCGGTGCGCTGTTCGCTGTACTCGACCACGTCGGCCAGCATGGCGGTGATCAGGATCGCGGCGGTGATGCCGAGGATGCCGCGCACCACGCCGTCGAGGAACAGCCAGGGCACGATCGCCGGGATGGCCGTGCCGGCGATCATCTCGCCGTTGTCGGGGAACACGCCGATCAGCCGCAGCATCATCGGGATGAAGCCGACCAGCACCGAGGCCGCCAGCAGGATCGCGCCGCCGACCTTCTTGCCCGAGCGTTTGGTCAGCATCGGCGCCGCGACCAGGGCGATCGACGAGGAGATGAAGCTGTCCATCACCAGGAAGCCCGTCCAGGCTGAGTTCAGCCCCCAGAAGTAGGTCGAGAAGTAGAAGGCCAGCGAGAAGCTGACGCCCTGGGCGATGGCCGCCAGCAGGCCGACGCCGGTGATGGCGATGAACGGCCGGATGGCGAGGGTCTTGCCGACCTCCCGGACCGTCTGGCCCAGCGTCAGGCCGCGGTCGGGCTTCGGCTGCGGCAGCCAGGGGATGAAGCGGTGCGTGCCCGCCGCCGAGACGAGGATCGAGATGAACATCAGCGCCGCGGCGAGGTAACCGTAGTGGGCGTAGCCGTCGCGGTTCAGCTGGCCGATCGGATACTCCGGCGTCGGCCGCAGGAACACGAAGAACATCACCACCGTCAGCGCCAGCCCGCCCCACCAGCCGAAGAAGAATCGCCAGCCGAGGATCGCCGACCGCTCGGTGTAGTCGGTGGTCAGCTCGGCCGACATGGCCGAGGAGGGGATCTCGTAGAGGGTGATGAAGGTGCGGATCAGCACCGCCACCGCGACGAGGTACCAGAACAGCGCGTCGTGGCTCCAGGCCGGCGGGTTCCACAGCAGCAGGAAGGACAGCGCCACCGGCAGGGCCGAGGCGTACATGAACGGGTGTCGCCGGCCCCAGCGGCCGCGCCAGTTGTCGGAGATATGGCCGATGATCGGGTCGATCAGGCAGTCGATCAGCATGGCGACCATGATCGCCAGCGCCACCTTGCCGGCTTCCAGACCGATGACCTGGTTGTAGAACAGCAGCAGGAAGACGCGGAAGCCGTTGTCCTTGATGCCGTAGGCGATCGAGCCGAAGCCGTAGAGCATCCGGGTCCCGAGTCCGACCCGGGGGCGGGGCCCCAGGCCAGCGACGTGGCCACCGGCCGCGGCGGCCGGGCGCGCGTCATCCGTCATGCAGTCTCCTCCCGAAGCGACCGCGATCTGACGCCGCGAGCCGGTTTCGAAGGTGGGGTATGGTCGCGGTGCGAGTCAATCGCAACCGGGGCGGATGACGAAGGTTTCATGGGAGTAGGGAGTAGGGAGTAGGGAGTAGGGAGTAGGGAGTAGGGAGTAGGGAGTAGGTGGGGGTCGGTCGCGTCGGCGCCGGCTTGCTACGCCCTGCGACCTACACCCTACTCCCTTTGACCGCGCCATTGCCGGCCGCCACCCAGGAGCCCTCCCATGCTCGTCTCGACCACCAACGACATCCCCGGCCACGCCGTCGTCCGCCATATCGGCCTGGTGCGCGGCATCACGGTCCGCTCGCGCAGCGTCATCGGCAACCTCGGCGGCGGCATCCAGGCGATCTTCGGCGGCAAGCTGTCGATCTACGTCAACCTGGCCGAGACGGCCCGCGCCGAGGCCTATGACCACCTCGTCGAACACGCGCAGGCGATGGGCGCCAACGCCATCATCGGCATGCGCTACGACGCCAACGAGATCATGGAAGGCATCACCGAGGTGCTGGCCTACGGGACCGCGGTGGTGGTGGAGTAGACCGGAAATCCTCCCCTCGTCAGAGGGGAGGGGGACCAGCCGAAGGCTGGTGGAGGGGGCGGCGCGATCGCCGGCGGCCCCATCCTGAATTCCGGTCTTTCCGGCGCGGCCGGAGCCGCCCCTCCACCGCCTCCGGCGGTCCCCCTCCCCGCTTCGCGGGGAGGAATGATCGTGGCGCGGGTTCGCGAGCTCGCTGGTTCCAGCGAGGGTGGGGAGGGCGCGGCGCGCTCCGGTCTCAACCGGATGAGAGGGGTGCAAAGAAGGCCGAGACCGTCGCGCGCCACGAAGTCCGTTATCCGGGAGCCGCCGGAAGGCAGCGCTCTTGACGCTTAGCCGGCAGAAGCCTCCGGCGGGCGGGCGGCGGCGAAGCCGTCCCCGGACCGCGAGCGTAACCCCCGCTCACCTGCCGCTCGTTCGGCCAAAGGCCGTTCCGCTAGCCCGCCCCGCCCTGCTCCAACGCCGGCCTGGACGGGACCTGAACGACTGACGCCGTCAGAGCTACCCGCTCGAACTCCACCCCGCCGCCGCATCGGATCGCCTGGCCTCAGCGCCCTCCCCGTGCAGCGGGATGGGGAGAGTATGGGGGCGGTGTGAGGGGGTGATGGGAAGATTGTTCTTTGCGGTCGGAAAGGCCGGACGGAAGTGTGGGATTTCAGCGGGTTGGGCGCGGACGGATTGAATCTAGGCGCGGCGTTCCTCTCCCGCGAGGGAGAGGGGGACCAGCCGGAGGCTGGTGGAGAGGGAGGCGGTGGGATCGGCAGGGACGTCCGGATCGTCGGCGTTTCGACCATCCACCAGCGGCGCTTCCCTCTCCACCCTGCTCCGCAGGGTCCCCCTCTCCCTCGCGGGAGAGGAAGGCTTGCCTTGCTGCCCCGCCCGGCGATGATGCCGGCATGAGCTTTCAGGCCTACCTCGACAACATCCAGGCGAAGACCGGCAAGACCCCCGCCGACTTCCGCGCCATGGCCGCCGACAAGGGCTTCGCCGACGCCGCCGGCCTGCGCCCCGGCGTCAAGGCCGGCCAGATCGTCCAGTGGCTCAAGGACGACTTCGCCTTGGGGCACGGGCACGCGATGGCCATCGTGGCGCTGCTGAAGGGGAAGAGGGACTGAACCCTTCCCTCTCCATGGGGGAAGGGCAGGGTTGGGGGTGTAGCCCCGGCTTGTGAGGTTGACCGTGACGGCGCCGAGCCCTAAGCGCCCTTCGGCGCCCGAGCGCGGACGCACCCCCATCCCCGACCCTTCCCCCATCGAGGGGGAAGGGGGATCGCCCTTGATCTCATGCAGGCCAGCGTGCCGGACGGTCCAGGTTGGTCCGCCGACGCAGGCCCTGCGGGCCTGTCGCTCCGCGACGCACAGCGCCCTTGAGTTGAGGAGCGGCGGCGCGACCTTCGCGCCGCATGCGGCGGCTATCCGCCGACTCCGCGACGAAACTTGCCCGCCCGGCGATCGTATCGGCTTGAGATGAAGGGGGTGGTGGCGATCCGTTGGGACCCCTTAGGCGGCCACTCGATTCCGAAGACGCTTCAAGCGCTCTAAGGTGCCATCTATCAGGGCGGTCGCATTTGTCGCGATGCCATCCAAATAACCTACACTGGCGATGCCGCGCCCGCCGTCGTCGGCCCACTTCTTGATTTCAATCTTCATCTTCGACATCGATGCAACTTCGTCTTCAGTTCGAATACCTGATTCCAAATGAGAGCCACGTTGGGAGTTTAGAGAAACTAGTGTTGCCAACATTGCATATGGGTCGCTTGAGAGGCTTTCGACCACAGTACCCCAGACAAATGCGGGAATTTGTAAGCCCAGGCGAGTTGGACGGTTGTAGGTCGACTGCTCTGAAGACGCGAGGAATCGTCCAACCGCTCCGAGCGCATCTCTAGCGGCATTCATCGTAAGCAGCGGATTGTCAAAATTTGTAGAATAAAGATCAGACGCCGCTAAGCACATGCTAGCTATGCCGTCGATAGTCCATATTCCATCCGTAATCGCAGTCGACGCATAAATTTCAACTCCGCCCCGCTGCATCGCATCCAAACTCGCCAATCCGTACCAAGACCATGCCATTCTAGCGTAGTCGTCGTCCACCGACGCCTTTGAGGCGATAAATACTGCAAGGTCCCTCATTGCTGGATAACGAATGTCTTGCGAAAGCGCCGGAGCAACTGGTCGGACGCGTCGTTGCATTTGTGGCGAAGTTTCAAAATAGCCTATTTGCCGCGCAGCTCTAAGCGCGTGTTCAGAATTCGATCCTTTTACATCGCGGACAAGAAAATCAATTAGCAGTCGGTCGACAAACTCAGAACGAGATCGCGCGCTCCGCCTGGCCAGTTCGAGTATGATAAATGACAACTGTCCAGAATCATCGGACAGGCAATTCTGATAAATTTCCTCCAGAATGCGCTTCACGCAGGCTTCGGTGGGCGACGTATATTCTAATGCCCGAGCCAAGAATGAAATCGCCGCCTCACGTCCTTTTATACTCCTGGCACGCGCCACAATATCCAGCAAGGCCGCCGCCGTCTCTTCCTGCCTTCTGTTGTTTCTATATGTCTTCATCTGAATGGCCAGATGAGATACAACATCCCATTCTTTCTTTAAAATTCTCGGCTTTAGCTCATTAATCACGTCTCTTGTTGTGTCTAAGCGATCGTCTATGCTTTTCGAAAAGAAATACTCTAGGAATGTTTGGTGTGTAAACGCGAAAACATTTTCGCCGACCTCTGTCATTACCCATGCTCGGCCCACGAGAAATTTGACCAAAGATTTTGCGGCCGCCGCCGCCTTTGCCGGATTTTCGTAGAGGGGAATGAAGTGCTCCCGAACGGCCATCTCAAGCCACTTCGTCTCGACACCAGCTCTTAGACTTGGGTCCACATAGATTTGAGCGGCAAGTGCGCTGAACAATTGTAGTCGGTCGAAGCCCTTGGGGATATCCGCGTGAATACCACGGTCTTGATCCCATCTTTCGAACATGAGGATAGCGCAGTCACGATAGATTTCCGGCCTATTTGATGGGACGTCGCCCCGCGATAGAAACAGCCATGCCATAAGACCCAACATCAGCGGGTTCGTCCGCAAATCCTCCGCGTTCAGACGTGTTTGTTGTATGAAACGATCGCCTTCAGATTTCGCGACAGCGAGTTCACGCTCCCCCACCACTTGCATGAACTTTACTGTGTATTCTCGAACTTCAGATTCGTCGAATTTTTCGAGCACCAATTGCTCAAAGTCATCGTTGAGCGAGGCGGAATCGTACCCCACAACTCGCGACGTGACGAGAACTGGACATAGTGGAAACATATTGGAGAAGGCGTGAACTAGGTCTACAAAATCTCGACGCCGAGAAGTTTCCAATATTTCATCTAAGCCATCAAAAGCAAATAGGGCTCGGCCAGTTGAGAAAAGATACTCCAAGCAAGGTTTTATTTCCGTATATTCTAAATTTGCAATATTTTTTATGTCGCGACATATGTATGTAAATATATCGAGTTGCGGTTCTGTTATGCGTGCTTTCTCAAAAAGTCTCAAAATGACGCGTACTGGAATCTTTTGTTCTTCAGGCGGTATTTCTCGGCGGTCCCCATATTGAAGGGCGAGCGCGGCGTTCTTTGCCAGATCGTAGCATGTGCGCTGGCAGAGGGTGCTCTTGCCGCCTCCAGGGTCACCGAGAACTACGATCCGGCGCAGGCTGTGCCTTATTTCGCTAAATGAAAAGGTCGATAACTCAAGAGTGGCGCCATCAATTGGGGATAGATGCGAAAGTTTCGAATTGTATGCGCCGCGTTGAACGGAAGGCGCAAAGAGCTTTACCAAGCGATCTGTGGTGGAATGAGGGTTTGATGCATTGGTATTCATATATGATCTTAGAAGCAGTCGGGGTGCTATATATATGTCCGTGATATCGACATTGCGGGCACCTTTTGTAGTTTCGACTCGAACCATACGGAATGATTGTTGAAGAGCCTTCGCAATGCGATGTAGTGACGGCGCTAGGCTATCATATGTCCGTTCCACGCAATCGGACGAGACAACGAGACTTTGCTCAATTCGATCTAATTTTTCTCCAATGCTCTTATGAATAATACCTATTAGTTCATAAATGACCTTGTCTTTGGAGAGTTCGCGGATGGTGATTTTGAAACTATTTATTAGAGATAAATACAGAGGCTTATAGTCTTTCTCCGACGATATGAAAAAGCGGTTGTGCAGTTCATTGAATAGCCGTTCAGTGGTTGGTGACGATTGACCGATCATTGCGGATTCAACCATAGAATCCGCGATGCCAGTTTTCGGCAATTCTGTTAGAAACGCGTGTAATTGTTCGGAAAGTGATCCGTGGTAACTACCAATCACAATTTCGAAGTCGGCAAGGGCAGTTTGAACTAAGGCACTCTTTTGTTCGATTTGCCGGAGTTGGCCGTCAATCTTTCTGAGGCGCAGAATTTTCGGCAAAACCAGAGAAACGCCTCTTACCAAGGCGGTGCCGAGTATTTTCAGGGCAAGACTTGTTGGGACGGCCATGGAATCCAGTCCTGCTGATGGTCGAGGCTAGATTGGCGTTCCCGATTAAATTGCGCAAGGCTCCTGTATTGGTGGTGCTTCAGCCCCCCTACAACCGCCCCTTCCGAAACCGCTCCTGAGCCTCCGCCCGCGCCGCCTTCCGCTCGCGCATCGGCGCGGCCTTGTCCGCTGTCTCGCCTTCGCCGGTCATCAGGTCGTTGGCGAATTCGAGGTCCATCATCTTCAGGCGCTTGATCTCGTCGCGCAGTCTCGCGGCGGTCTCGAACTCGAGGTTGCCGGCGGCTTCGCGCATCCTTGTTTCGAGGTCGCGTAGCGTCGCCTGGAAGTTGCTGCCCAGGAACGGCCGCGCGTCCTCGGCCACGCCGACGTCGATGTTCACGCGGTCGCCGCGCTCATACGGCGAGGCGAGGATCTCCTTGATGCGGCTCTTGACGCTCTCGGGGGTGATGCCCTGTTCGAGGTTCCAGGCGTGCTGCTTGTCTCTCCGGCGCCGGGTCTCGCCCATGGCCCGCTCCATGCTGCCGGTGATGCGGTCGGCGTAGAGGATCACCTTGCCGTCGACGTTGCGGGCGGCGCGGCCGATGGTCTGGATCAGGCTGGTTTCCGAGCGGAGGAAGCCCTCCTTGTCGGCGTCGAGGATGGCCACCAGGCCGCACTCGGGGATGTCGAGGCCCTCGCGCAGCAGGTTGATGCCGATGAGGATGTCGAAGGCGCCCAGGCGCAGGTCGCGGATGATCTCGATGCGCTCGAGGGTGTCGACGTCGCTGTGCATGTAGCGCACGCGCAGGCCCTGCTCGTGCATGTATTCGGTGAGGTCCTCGGCCATCTTCTTGGTGAGGACCGTGACCAGGGTGCGGTAGCCGCGAGCGGCCATCTCGCGAGCCTCGGCGATGACGTCGTCGACCTGGCTGGCGTTGTCCTTCGTCACCGGGCGGACCTCGACCGGCGGGTCGATCAGGCCGGTCGGGCGGATGACCTGCTCGGCGAACACGCCGCCGGCCTTGTCCATCTCCCACGGACCGGGGGTGGCGCTGACGTGGACCGTCTGCGGCCGCATGGCCTCCCACTCCTCGAACTTGAGCGGGCGGTTGTCGAGCGCGCTGGGCAGGCGGAAGCCGTACTCGGCCAGGGTCCATTTGCGGCGGTAATCGCCGCGGTACATGGCCCCGATCTGCGGCACCGTCTGGTGGCTCTCGTCGCAGAAGAGGAGGGCGTTGTCGGGGATGTATTCGAAGAAGGTCGGCGGCGGCTCGCCCGGGCGGCGGCCGGTCAGGTAGCGGCTGTAGTTCTCGATGCCGGCGCAGCTGCCGGTGGTCTCGATCATCTCGATGTCGAAGCGGGTGCGCTGTTCGAGGCGCTGGGCCTCCAGCAGCTTGCCGTTGGCGACCATCCAGTCGAGGCGCTCCTTCAGCTCGGCCTTGATGTGGGTGATGGCCTGGTTGAGCGTCGGGCGCGGCGTGACGTAGTGGCTGTTGGCGTAGATCTTCACCGACGGCAGGTCGGCGGTCTTGCGGCCGGTCAGCGGGTCGAACTCCTGGATCGTCTCGATCTCGTCGCCGAACAGGCCGACGCGCCAGGCGCGGTCCTCGTAGTGGGCGGGGAAGATCTCGATCGTGTCGCCGCGCTTGCGGAACGTGCCGCGCTCGAAGGCCGCGTCGTTGCGCTTGTACTGCTGGGCAACCAGGTCGGCGACCAGCTGGCGGTCGTCGATCTTCTGGCCGACCGCCAGCTCGAAGGTCATGGCCGTGTAGGTCTCGACCGAGCCGATGCCGTAGATGCAGCTGACCGAGGCGACGATGATCACGTCGTCGCGCTCCAGCACCGCGCGTGTGGCGCTGTGGCGCATGCGGTCGATCTGCTCGTTGCGGCTGGAGTCCTTCTCGATGAAGGTGTCCGTGCGCGGCACGTAGGCTTCCGGCTGGTAGTAGTCGTAGTAGCTGACGAAATACTCGACCGCGTTGTCCGGGAAGTAGCTCTTGAACTCGCTGTAGAGCTGGGCCGCGAGGGTCTTGTTCGGGGCGAGGATCAGGGCCGGACGCTGGGTCTCGGCGATGATGCTGGCCATGGTGAAGGTCTTGCCCGAGCCGGTGACGCCGAGCAGCACCTGGTCGTGCTCGCGCTCCTTGATGCCGGCGACGAGGTCGCGGATGGCGGTCGGCTGGTCGCCGGCGGGGCTGTAGTCGCTGACCAGCCGGAACGGGATGCCGCCCTCGGACTTGGCCGGCCGCTGCGGCCGGTGCGGGGCCCACATCGGCAGGGCTTCGGCATTGGCCAGGTCATGGACGAAGGCGGCGGAGACGTCGGCGACGCCTGCCTGGATCTCGGGGGAACGGGCCATGAACAGGAAGGTAGGGCGTGGGGCGCGGGAAGGCTAGAGGCGGCTGCTGACAGGGGTGTGGCAGCAGGATGGCCATAGGCTCGTTCCTCTCCGCGTAGCGGGGAGGGGGACCATGCGGAGCATGGTGGAGGGGCCGGCGCCAGCGGGGGCGGTCCCCTCCTGAATTCCGGCCCCTTCGGAGACTCTCGCGCTGCCCCCTCCACCAGCCTCCGGCTGGTCCCCCTCCCCTCTCCGAGGGGAGGATCAGTGAGAGAGCAACACCTTCACCGCCGCATCGAGCTGGGCATCCCTCCCGGCGCCCGTCTCGCCGAGGGGGCGGTCGACGTCGACGTCCACCGGCCTCGGATTGCCCTCCATGTTCTGGCCGCGCAGATCTTCGACGCGGATGAACGGCAGGCGGACGCTGGAGCCGTCGATCAGGTCGCGGCTGCCGGTGAAGATGATCCAGCCGGCCGTCGGCTTGCCGACCACCTTGCCGAGGCCGAGCGCGCGGTAGCCCTCGGTGAAGTCCTCGGCGTCGGACAGCGACGACTCGTTGGTCACCAGCACGGTCGGCAGGCCGAGCGCCCGCTGGCCGAGGTTCTGGCGGCTGGGCACCGGGAAGCGGTCGCGGGCGGTCATCAGCAGGTAGTTGCGGCGGGTGAAGACGTCGAGCGCGTAGCCGTTGATGTAGCCGCCGTTGTTGTTGCGCACGTCGATGACCACGCCCTCGCGGCCCTGGTTCTGGGCGTCGAGGTCGATGTACAGCTGGGCCAGCGAGGCGTCGCCCATGTCGGCGATGTGGACGTAGCCGAGCTTGCCGCCGCTGATGCGTTCGACATAGGCGCGGCGGTCGTTGACCCACTGGCGATAGAGCAGGCCGCTGGCGACGCCCGGCGAGACGGGGCGGACCACGGCCTCGCGGGTCTTCGCCGGATCGCCCGCCGCGCCGATGGTCAGCACCACCCGCTTGCCGGCCTGGCCGCGCAGGAGGCGGTCTAGGCTGACGCCGGGGGTGAGCCTGTCGCCATTCACCGCGACCAGCGTCTCGCCGGTCCGGATCGTGCCTTCGATGGCGGCGGGGCCGAGCGCGATGACCTCGCGGATGACCAGGCCCTTGCCGACTTCATAGGCCTCGCGGTCGTAGCGCAGCCCGAGGTCGCCGATGCGGCCGGGAGGCGGTCCGGCGTCCGGCCCGCGGATGCCGCTGTGGGAGGCGTTCAGCTCGCCGATCATCAGGTTGATGTCGCGGCGCAGCTCGTCGCCCGTGCGGGCTCCGGCGATGTAGGGCAGCCAGGCCGCGCGCAGGGCCTTCCAGTCCTTGCCGTGGAACTTCGCATCGTAGAAGCCCCGGTCCAGCACGCCCCAGGCCTCGTCGAACACGACCATCTTCTCGGCGTCGAAGTCGATGTCCATTTCGGCGTTGATGGCCAGGGCCTTGGGCTTGGGCGCCTCGACCGGCGTCGAGTAGACCGTCCCGCCCTCGAGGTAGAAGACCGACTTCGAGTCCGGCGTGAACACGCCCGAGTTCTTGCCCTTGCGGGTCGAGGTCAGCTGGACGGCCACGGGCGGCTCCTTGGCCAGCTCGTCGAGGTTCCAGGTGTAGTAGTTGAGCACGCCGGCCGAGCGGGCGGCGAACAGCAGGGTCTTGCCGTCCGGGCTGATCGACGGGTCGCCGGAGTCCATGCCGACCGGGATGAAGGAGGCGCGTTCGCGGATGCCCTCGAAGACGATCTTCACCGGCGGGGGCTTCTTCGACGGCCTGGCCGGGGCCGCGCCGGGCTTGCCGGGTTTGGCGGCGTCAGCGGCGGCGGGCGTCGCAGGCGGCGTCGCCTCGTCCGCCCCGGGCGCTTCGGGCGCCGGGGAGGGCGTGTCGGGCGAGGTCGTCGGCCTGAACAGCTCGCGGAAGGCGTCCTCGCGGTACTTGGGCGTGTTGGGCAGCAGGTCGATGCGCAGCAGCTTGGCGTCCTCGCTGCGCTGGCCCGTGTCGGTGACGATGTACTTGCCGTCCGGCGACCAGACGATCTTGCCGCCGGTCTGGCCGTTGGCGAGGAAGCTGATCTGGCGGGCCTCGCCGCCGGCGGCGGGAATGACGTGCAGGTTGCCGAAGGCCTTGCGGTCGGTGACCACGAAGGCGATCCAGCGGCTGTCGGGCGACCAGACCGGCGCGCCGTCCTCGAAGTTGTCCAGAGGACCCGTCCAGAGGGTCGCGTCCTTCGCCACAGTCCCGTTGTCGGCCAGGGTGATGACGTGCAGCTCGTGGCCCGAACGGACATAGGCGACCATCTTGCCGTCCGGCGACCAGACCGGAACGGTGCTGCGGTCATTGCCGGTGGTCAGGGGCCGCTCCGTCGCCGTGGCGAAGTCCCAGGCATAGATGTTGGCGCTCAGGCCACGCTCGGAGGCGTAGATCAGCTGCTTTGAATCCGGCGACCACATCGGGTCCCGCTCAAGGCTGGCTGTCCGGGTCACGCGCTGGGCAGGGCCGCCGTCCTTTGCGGTCGTGGCGAACAGCTCGCCGTGACCGATGACGGCGATCTTCTTGCCGTCCGGCGACAGGACCATGCTGTCGAAGCTGCTCAGGTTGAGGCGGCTCTCGCCCGCGGCGGCGGGGGCGCCCTGCAGGGTGATCGGCACCTGGCGGGCCTTGCCGGTCGCCGTGTCGAACGACCAGATCGAGAAGCCGCGCTCGAAGACGATGGTCTTGCCGTCATAGCCAATGGTCGGCCAGAGCAGGCGACCGTCGGTGAACCGGGTGACCTGTTCGGGCTTGCCGCCCAGCGGCAGACGCCAGAGGTTCTCGTTCCCGCCCTCGTCGCTCATGTACCAGAGGGCGGCGCCGTCGGGCCGCCACATCGGCCAGGCGTGCCGCGCGCCGGACGGCAGCAGCTGGCGGTATGGCGCGCCGGCCGCGATCGGCTTCAGCCACAGCTCGGACTGGTCGATGTGGCTGCTGCCGTGGCGCCACCACTGACCGTTGCTGTTGCCCTTGGCCATCAGGGCGATCGACTGGCCGTCCGGCGAGGGCGCGCTCTGGAATTCGTTGAGGTAGCGCTCGCTGCTGACTTCGAGCGGCACGCCGCCCGAGGCGCGCACCCGGAAGATGTCGCTCTGGCGCTGAACGTCGTTCACGCCCGAGCTGAAGTAGATCCACTGGCTGTCCCGTGACCAGCCGTCGAGCGCCTCGCTATTGTCGGCGTAAGTCAGGCGCGTGACCACGCCGGTGGCGAGGGCCATGAGATAGATGTTGGCCACGCCGCCGCGGGTCGAGACAAAGGCCAGCGTCTTGCCGTCCGGCGACCAGAGCGGGCGTGACTCCGTGGCCGGGTCCGTGACCAGCAGGCGGGCGACGCCGCCGGCGGCCGGGACCGACCAGATATCGCCGCCCGAGGCGAAGGCGATGGTCTGCCCATCCGGCGACAGCGACGGCTCGGCGAGCGAGGGCAGCGGCTGCACGGGCTCCCGCGCCCCGGCCAGGCTCCAGCCTCCGCCGATGACCACAGCGACCAGCGCGGCCAGAACGGCCTTGATCCGGATGTGCATGAAACGATCCCCACCAGGCGCCGCCGCGCCGCAATCGCGAACCCTCCCGCAGGTTGACCTGCGAGGAAAGAGGAACTGGCGGGTCGGCAGATTACATTTTGCTCATGAGGCGATTTCCCGCCAGCCGTCGATCGGTCGGACAGTGGCGCAGGAGGGGCCGCCGTCGCGGGCGATTCCGGGGAAGCGCGCCTCCAGGCGTCGGCCGGTCGCGGCGGCCTCGCGCGCCAGGGCGTCGGGCAGATCCTCGAACCAGACCTTGCCGCGTCGGGTCCAGGGCGAGTCGTGCTGGCCGGCGCTGGTTCCGACGCGGAAATAGACGAACCGCCGGCCGCCCTGGTTCTTCACGAACGGGCCGAGATAGCGCACGCCCTTGCCGTCCTCGACGAAGCTGACCGTAACGTCGAGGGACAGGTCGTCGCCGTCAGACAGGATCTGGTCGACGGGCATTTCGTCCCTCTGCAGCGAGTACATCACTCCGGCGAGCGGGGCGACGAGGGTGATGCGCAGGTGGAGGGGCTGACCGGGCATGACGACAGACTACACGGGCGGGCCTTGCAGTCGATCTGGTGACACCCTGTTGTCAGCAGGGTGGGCGTCGGCGGTTTTCCGGGCGACCGGTTCGGCTAGGATCGCGCCAAACCGGAGTCGCCCCATGCCCAAGATCGACCTCTCGACCGCGCCCCGCCGTGGCGGATCGCGCTATCCCGCCCCAATGAACGAGCCCTGCAAGAAGCGGTCGTGGATCGAGCTGGCCCAGGCCGCCGGCCTGACCCTGGTGGGGGTCAATCTCCTGACCCTGCCCGCCGGACAGTGGTCGAGCCAGCGCCACTGGCACCTGGATGAGGACGAGTTCGTCTGGATCGTGTCCGGCGAGGTGGTGCTGGTCGAGAACGACGGGGAGACCGTGCTGCAGGCCGGCGACTGCGCCGCCTGGAAGGCGGGCGTGGCCGATGGCCATCATCTGCAGAACCGGACCGACACCGACGCGGTCATCCTGCAGGTCGGCAACCCCAGCAACGACGCGACCGAATGGGTCGACTACCCGGACATCGACCTCTGCCTGCGCCCTGGCGGCGCGGGCTACCGTCACAAGGACGCGACGCTGTATCCTTCCTGACGAGATCAGGGAGCGGACATGAAGATCCAGGACATCGAATACCACGCTGACGGCGCGCGGATGGTCGGGACGCTGGCGGTGGATGACGCGCGGTCCGGGCCGCGGCCCGGCGTGCTGGTCTGTCACGAAGGTGGCGGGATCGGCGATCATGCGCGGGACATCGCCAAGCGGCTGGCCGGGCTCGGCTATGTCGCCTTCGCCATGGACTACTATGGCGATGGCAAGCCGGTCGCCGACTTCACCCAGGCGATGGCGCAGATCGGCGCCTGGATGGCCGATTCCACCGGCATCCGCGCCCGGGCGACGGCGGCGCTGGAGGTGCTGAGGAGTCAGCCCGAAACGGATGCCGGCAAGCTGGCGGCCATCGGTTACTGCTTCGGGGGCACCACGGCCCTGGAACTGGCACGCAGCGGGGCGGACCTGAAGGCGGCCATCGGTTTCCACTCGGGTCTCGGGACAGCCCGCCCGCAGGACGCGGCCAACATCAAGGGTGTGATCCTGGCCGCCATCGGCGCCGAGGATCCGATCATCCCCGTCGCCCAGCGCACGGCCTTCGAAGAGGAGATGACGGCGGCGGGCGTCGACTGGCGGATGCACGTCTATGGCCGCGCGGGGCACAGCTTCACCAACCCGGAGGTCGGACGGCTGGGCCGCCCGGGCTTCGACTATCATGAACCCAGCGACCGCCGATCGTGGGCCGCGATGATCGACCTGTTCGACGAGGTGTTTGTGTAGGGATGCTTCCCCGGCGGGGGAGCTGTCAGCCCGAAGGGATGACTGAGGGGGTCTCCCGGGACCGGAGCGGACCCCCTCCCTCTCGCCTTCGGCGATACACCTCCCCCAACGGGGAGGATCCTAGAACCCGCCCCAGTAGTCGCCGCCGAGCGGGGTGGTGACCGGGCGGCCGACCTTCGCAAGAGCGGCCATGACGTCCGGACGGGTCTGCAGTGACAGCCGGCGGCGGTTGAACTCGGCCAGCCAGGGCGTGACGACGGGCGGGGGCCGGGCGCTCCAGAACGGGTCCAGCGCGCCGCTGCGGTGTTCCGGGCTTTGCAGGCGCCAGATCAGCAGGGCAGCGGCCTCGTCCAGGCGGTTCGTGCAGATCAGCGCTTCGCTCAACGCGCCCGGGTTCTCGTCGCGGCGCTTGCGCAGGGACTCCAGCAGGGGTTCGGCGGCCCTGGGGTCGATGTCGTTCTGGGCGCAGGTCTTCTGGGCGTCGACCCAGGCCTCGCCGTAGGGCGTGACATAGTCGAGGTCCAGGCCCGCAAGCACCTTGAGCACATCGCGCGGCCGGGCCAGATCGAGCAGACGTCCCGCCCAGGCCATCCGGGCGTCGGTCGACCGGTCGTCGCCGTCGTCCGGGCCGATGGCTTCGGTGAAGACGGCCTCAGCCTCCTTCACATCGCCGGTGTCGAGCAGGCTGTCGGCGAGGTCGACGAGGACCCGGTCGCCCTGTTCCTCGAGGTCTTCGAAAGCCTCTCCATCCTGCAGCCTGGCGCGGAAGGCCTGGCCGATCTGTATGGCTTCATCGTAGCGGCCGAGCGCCCGCAGGGATGACAGGGCGTCATGCACCGGGGCCAGCTTTTCAGGGGTGTCGTCCATGGCGGCGCGGGCCCGGGCGAGCCGGGCTTCCTCCAGCGCGGTCCAGTCGAAGCGTCCGGGATTGTCCCAGCTCTTCAGGAACCGGCGGTCGGCGGCGACATACATCAGCACCCGGGGGTCGTCCGCCACGGCCACGGCCGCCGCTGCTTCGGCCAACTGGCCGCGATCGCCCAGCTGCCAGCCATAGGCCAACGCCCACTCGTTCTTCGCCGCTCGCTGGCTGTCCGGATTCTTCCAGGCGAACCCGGTGATCCGCCGAAGCGCGGTCAGGGCCAGGTCGGGATCGTCATCGAGATAGTCGGTGAAGGCGCCGACCATGCCGGGACGCCAGATGGCCACCGCGTCCGGCTGGACGTCCATCAGCTTGAGGAACCGCCGGGTGGCGTCGACCATGGCGTCGCGTTCGATGGCGTCGGAGATCTGGATCGTCTGGACCGCGCCGATTTCCGCGGGCTCCGTGGCCATGGGTTCCAGCCGCCGGGCGGCCTCCAGGCCCAGCTTCCGGTCCTTGATCTCGCTGCAGAGGATCACGGCGAACAGGAAGGGACGGCGTATCTCGGTCGGCATGCGGTCGAACCGGGCGTCGCCCATGATCGTCCTGAGGAGCGGCAGCCGGGCTTCGCAGGTCTTGAAGTCGCTTTCGACCAGCCCACCGACCACGGTCCGCGCCTGCTCCTCGAGCCGCAGGAGATCCATCTGCCGGCCGATCGACTGCGGGGATGCGGGGGAGGCGGCGCCAAGGGCCGTCAAAGCGGACAGGGCGACCAGAACTGAACGAAAACGCATGCTACTCCCCGAAGGCGACCTTCAGGGAGCAGTCAGGCCCGTTGGGCCCTCAGGGTCAAGCGTTGTTGGCGGCAGACTAGCGCGCGGCGTAGGCGTCCTGAACATCGAGGCAGGCGCTGCGCGCGTAGTTCCATTCGGAGGCCGGTCCGTCTCCGTCCGTCTGGAGCATGGTCATGGCCTCGCCACGGCCCTTCACGACGGCGGGACTAAGCGCATCGACGGCTTCCGGCCGGCCGATGCCGCGATCCTGCATGACCCGGTCGACCGCTGACTTGAAGAAGGCCACGCCGCGCGCCTTGGCGTCGGCGGCGCCCTGCTCATCTCCGTGCTCGGCGCGGAAAGCGCTCGCAGCGCCGTAGATGCCGGCGCAATTGGCCTGAAGCGCCCAGTACGGCTTGCCCGCAACGCGCTCGGTCAGGAGCGTGCCACCCGGGTAGAGCAGATCGGTGGCGGTGGCGGGACCGGCCAGCAGGGCCGCGGCGGACAGCAGATACAGGGTGCGTTTCATCGTCTTCTCCCCAAGAGAATACTCCTGGGGAGAGAAGGTGACTCCGGATCGCCCGGATGGCAACGGTGACTAGTGGTTCGGTTTTTTGACTTCGTTGACCACCGCCCCGGCGGCGGCGCCGACGACTGCGCCCGGAGGGCCAGCGACAACCGCGCCTGCGATGGCGCCGCTCGCGGCGCGCTGTTCCATGTTGTGACCGCAGGCGGCGAGGCCCGCGCCGGCGAGGGCGATGACGGTCAGCGACAGAGTCGTGCGGATACGCATGTGAGCAGCCTTTCGGGTTTGCCCGTGTGTCGGGCCCGTTCCCGCTCAACGGGCTCAGGCACTGGCGGTTCCACGCCTCCCGCGAGGCGAGAATTCGCGGCGACGCACGACCGGATTAGACTCTGCACAACCTGTTGAATCCCAACAGAACCTTGGCGAGTCCCGTGATCACCTGCCAGGCGATTTATGCTGCAGTGCAACAACCTCTTGCGAATCGTGGCCGATTGGGTCATAAGGCCCGCCACAAGTCGGATTTCGGCCATTTCGTGAACCGGTCGAATCCACACCCTGTCAGGCCGCGTTGGCGCCTTTCGGGGTGATTGTCGGGGGGCAATCCGCCCTCGTCGCACAGGACACGAAATTCTTGTCATTCCAATTCCAGACGCGCGCACCCGTGCGCGCGCTGATGAGCGTCGCTTTGACTGGAACCCTCGTGGGCTCGGCCTGCGGCGCGATCATCGGCGGCGCGTACCTCTTTGGCGGCATGGCCCAGGCCGCCGACCAGCACCACCGCGTCTCTGAAATCGCCGACGTCGCGTCGGGCAGCTATTCCGACGCGTCTCTTGAACGGATGGTGGACGGGATGGATCCCGCCGCTCTCGCCGTCGCCGAACGCCACGACCCGTTCACCAGCGCCGGCGGCGCCCAGCGCGACCGTCAGGCGGCCCTGTTCGCCGCGCGGCTTGAGCGCCGGGCCCCGGCCCAGCGTCCGTCGACGGAAGGCCTGCTGCTCCGCGCCAGCTTCGGCGGCCCGTTCAATCCCGCCGCCGAGCCCTTCCGCCTCAATGGCGCGCTGGAAGACTCGCGCGATCTCGAATGCCTGACCCAGGCCGTCTACTATGAAGCCCGTGGCGAGACCCCGGACGGCCAGGCGGCCGTGGCCCAGGTGGTCCTGAACCGCGCGCGGCATCCGGCTTTTCCGAAGTCTGTCTGCGGCGTGGTCTTCCAGGGCGCTTCGACCGGCGGCATCTGCCAGTTCAGCTTCGCCTGCGACGGCTCGATGCGAAAGCGTCGCGAGCCCGGCGCCTGGGCCCGCGCCGAGCGTGTGGCCGCTCGCGCCCTGTCAGGCGGCGTGATGAACGAGGTCGGCAACGCGACCCATTTCCACACGATCAACGTCTCGCCGGGCTGGGGTCCGCATCTGGTCCGCGTCGGCCAGGTCGGGCTGCACATCTTCTACCGCTTCGGCGGACGCGGCGGCGCGCCGGGCGCGTTCGACCGCGCCCCCGCGCGCTCGGGTCCGGAGCTGGGCGATCGTCCGATCTACGCCAGCCTCGGCATGCCGGGCGAGCCCGTGCCCTACGCCTCGCCTGCGCCGTCGACGGACGCGGTGTTCATCGCCGCCACCGCCCAGACGACGCTGGACGTCGCCGCGAGCGACCGGGCTCTCGGCGGCCCTGCGGGCAAGCCGGCGGAACCGGCGTCCGCGCCGCACCGCGAGCCCGTGGCCGATACGACGTCTAAGCCTGCAGCGACGCCTTCATCCGCTTCCTGAGCGAGCCCGGCATGAAACGGGTGGCGAAGCGCAGCTGCCGGCCGGCCTTGCCGACGATCGAGTGCACCTCCTTGCTCTGGAGCGAGCGCCAGATCACGTCGGCGGCTTCCTCGACGGTGTAGACCTCGGAGCCGCCGGCGCGGATGGCGTCGGCGATGTTCTCGTTCGATCCCTGTGATCCCGCCTGCAGGATCGGGGTGTCGACGAACCAGGGCATGATGCATTTCACCGCCACGCCGTGACGGCTGAATTCGATGTCCAGCGCCTCCGACAGGCCGCGCACCGCGAACTTGGTGGCGCAGTACATGGCCATCTTCGGCGCGCCGAACAGGCCGGCGCAGGACGCCACGTTGATCAGGGTCGAGCCCGGCGTGCCGATGAGCAGCGGCAGGCCCGCGCGGGCGCCGTTGGAGACGCCCTTGATGTTAATGTCGATCTGCCGGTCGATCTCGTCGTCGGTCTGGTCCTCGAAGTAGCCGTAGTTGGCGATGCCGGCGTTGTTGAGCAGTACGTCCAGCCGCCCGTCCGTGGCCTTGCCGAAGGCCGCGATTTCCTTCTTCCAGGCGGCGCGGTCGCGGACGTCGAGCCTGTGGGTGCTGCAGTTGCCGGCGCCGAGCGCGGCCTGGGCCAGCTTCAGGCCCGTGGCGTCGATGTCGGCCAGGCCGACGAACCAGCCCTCGGCGGCGAAGCGTTTTGCCGTGGCAAGGCCGATGCCGCTCGCGGCGCCGGTGATGAAGATGCTCTTGCGGCCGTCGGCGCCCATGGTCGGTCTCCCTGTTCGTTCCGCCCAGACAATCGCGTTGCCCCGAGGGCGGTCAAGCGAGGAACATGCCCACGCCGGCGACGGCCATCACGGCCGTGGCCAGCCAGCCGAGGATCTTCAGCGTCCGGCCGATGACGAACGGTCCCATCACCGATTTGCGCGAGGCGAGCACCATGGCCACGACCATGATCGGCACCGCGACCAGTCCATTGAGGACGGCGCTCCAGAACAAAGCCTTGATCGGGTTGACGTCAGCGAAGGTCAGGGCGATCCCGCCGATCGTCGCCGCCGCGATGATGCCGTAGAAGCCCGGCGCCTGGCCGAGCTTCCGGTCAAGGCCCATGGGCCAGCCGAAGGCCTCGGAGATGGCGTAGGCCGCCGATCCGGCCAGCACCGGCACGGCCAGCAGGCCGGTGCCGATGATCCCCAGGCTGAACAGCCAGAAGGCCAGTTCGCCGGCGATCGGCCGCAGGGCCTGGGCCGCCTGCGCCGCGCTGGAGATGTCGGTGACGCCGTTGGCGTGCAGGGTCACCGAGGTGGTCAGAACGATGAAGAAGGCGATCAGGCTGCACATCGCCATGCCGGTCCAGGTGTCGAACCGGATGCGGCGCAGCTCGCCCTCGGCCAGTTCCGGCGTGTGCAGCAGCGAGCGCTTCTCGGGATCGACGCCCAGGTCCTCGACCTCCTGCGAGCTCTGCCAGAAGAACATGTAGGGACTGATGGTCGTGCCGAAGACGGCGACGACCATGGTCAGGAAGGCCGGCGTGAAGCTGATGTCCGGCACGAAGGAGCGCAGGGCCACCTCGGCCCAGGGGATCTTCACCGTGAACACCACGCCGGCGTAGGCCAGCAGCGACAGGGTGAGCCACTTCAGCACCCTGACGTAGCGCTTGTAGCTCATGAACACCTCGAGCAGCACGCAGCCGATGCCGAAGATCATCGCGAACGCGAACTTGTGGACGCCGGGGACCACCAGGGCCGCGGCTTCGCCCATGGCCGCGATGTCGGCGGCGATGTTGATGGTGTTGGCCACCAGCAGCGACAGCACGAGGATGGCCAGCAGCCAGGCCGGGAAGACGCGCTTTACGTTGGCCGCCAGCCCGTGACCCGTGACCCGGCCGATGCGCGCCACGATCGACTGGATCGCCGCCAGCAGCGGGTAGGCCAGCACCACGCTCCAGAGCATGTTGAAACCGAAGGCCGCGCCGGCCTGGGAATGGGTCGCCACGCCGCCGGGGTCATCATCCGCCGCGCCGGTGATCAGGCCGGGGCCGAGGCGCCCGAGCAGGCTGGGCTTGCGGGGACGGGGCTGCGGATCGGTCATGGCGGTCCCGGTCGCGGGAGGAGACGTCAGAGTTTCAACAGATAGACGTGTTCGCCGTCCAGAACGAGGTCGCCCTTCTGGTTGGTCACGGTGGCCTTCATCCGGACGATCCCGGTTGTCCGCTGCGGCGTCAGTTCGGTGATCTCGAGGGCCGGATAGAGGGTGTCGCCCGGATAGGCGCTCTTCAAGACCTTCGCGTGAACCTCGATCATGCCCAGCAGGGCGTCGCCGATTTCGTGCGGGAACAGCCCGGCGCCGGCGGCGGTGAAGCACAGCACCTGCAGGCCGTGCGCCAGGGGACCCGGATGCCCGAGCGCCTGACAGTATTCGGCGTCGTAGTGGATCGGATGGTTGTCGAGACTGACCGCCTGGAAGGCCGCGAAGTTACCGTCTCCGAGTGTGCGGGAGGGCAGGGGGTAACGATCGCCGACCTTGAGGTCGTGGAAGGTCCTGGCGGGGGTGACGCGGTGGGCGGCGTAGATGGCGGGGAGGGGCATGGCTCTGAGGGGCTAGGGAGCAGGGATTGGGGATTAGGCACGCGCTTCCGGCGTCGGGCCAGCCCTCTCTCAACCGTTCATCCCGGCGAAGGCCGGGACCCAGGCGTTTTTTGCTGGCCGCAGTCCGGGTGTTCACGAAAAGACCTGGGTCCCGGCCTTCGCCGGGATGAGCGGATATCTTTTGGATCCTGAGCCGGCGGGTCGCGGTTGACCGTTCGGGTTCACAACACTAAAGTCCGAGCTTCAGTATTATCGCGAGCCGCCCATGTCCCTCCGCCTGTTCGCCCATCCGCTGTCGTCCTATTGCTGGAAGGTGCTGATCCCGCTCTACGAGGCCGGGACGCCGTTCACGTTCGAGATGCTGGAGTTCGGCGCCGCCGAGGGGCCGATCGTCGAGTTCATGCAGCGCTGGCCGATCGGCAAGATGCCGTTGCTGCGTGACGAGGCGCGGAACGAGACGGTCGTCGAGTCCAGCATCATCATCGAATACCTGGACCGCCATTATCCGGGCGCCGGGCTGATCCCGACGGATCCCGCTGCCGCGCTGACGGCGCGTTTCATGGACCGGTTCTTCGACAACTATGTGATGACGCCCCAGGGCCGGCTGGTGTTCGAGGTGATCCGTCCCGAGGGCGCCAAGGACCCGTTCGGCGTGGCCGAGGCGCGGACCCTGCTCGACAAGGCCTACAGCTGGCTGGAGGCGACGCTGTCCGACGGCCGGACCTGGGCGGCCGGCGAGGCGTATTCCCTGGCCGATGTCAGCGCCAGTCCGTCGCTGTTCTACGCCCAGCGCTGCCACCCCTGGGGCGACCGCCCGGCGCTGCAGGCATACTACGACCGCCTGGAGACCCGGCCGTCGTTCCAGCGGGTGATCGCGGAGGCGCAGCCGTACATGCAGATGTTCCCGGGTGGGCCGGATTACTGAGAGCGGTGGGGGTCCCCCCCCCGCCCCCTCTTTCTTCCCGCTCATCCTCGCGGAAGCTGATGGGGACACGCACTGAAGTGCATGTCCCCGACCTCCGCCGACACCCCGCCTTCGATCTCTTGCTCGCCAGGGACTCCGCCGGGGCGATTTTCGACCCCTAACGGATTCACAAATCGTCTGAATCGAGCGGGTTCACCAACCCAACGCCACGTCGGTGACCGAACCGTTTAGCCACAGACGCTTGGCGTCATCGGCGCTGAGGCAACTGGTAGTGCGGGCGCCGTTGAAACCGCAAAACATGCGGTTCCAGTCGGGGATGCCCTGTACATTGAAGCTGCTCGCCCCCGCCATCGGAACGGTGGGCGTGGTGGCGACCCAGCCGTGCGCTCCGCCCAATGACACCTCGATCCACAGCGTGGTGAAAGCCGGCGGCGTGCACCCTGCCTCGCCCGTCCAGCGCCAGTTGCCAGAGACTTGGCCGCCGCCCATGTTGTTGCTCAGGCTCCACTCAGCCGTGAAACTTGTCGCCCGGCAGCCGCCGATGTGGCTGAGGTTGCGAGTCAGGCTGCCGCTGCCCGGAGAGCGAGTCCCCTTCATGTCGTAGTTGGAGAGCCCAGCGCTGCTGTAGTCGCCGTAAGAGTTGTCGGCCATCAGCTCGTAGCGCATCTGGTCCTCCTGCGCCTTGGCCTGAGCCTCTTGCTGACGGCGCTGTTCGGCGGCCTGAGCCGCGCGTAGCTGCGCTTGGGCCGCGAGCTGTTGCTGCCGTTGTTGGATCTGGTCGCCCTCGTCGCTCGGCGGCACGAACGAGGCGCCCTTGTCGTAGTCCCGCTGGATTGCTGGGTCGCTGCTCGAGAGGCGTTCAGGCGGCGCGGCGGCGCGGGCGGCGGAGGTCAATTGCTGCTGCCGCGCGGCCTCCTGAGCCGCAGCCATCTGGGCGTTCTGACGCGCGACCAACGCGGCGTTATTGGCGTCATCAGCAGCCATCTGGTCAATTGCCTGGCGGCTCGCCATGACGCCGACTTGGGCGATCTGGCCCAAGTCGCTCCAAAATGCGGCATTTGCCTGAGCTTTGGCAGCATTCGCTGCGACAAATTGCGCGCGTTGTTGAGCGGCCTCGGCGCGCTGCTTTGCGACTCGCGCCGCTTCAACTAGCGGGTCGGGAGCTACATATTCGCCGCCCGGCGCCTTGGTGGCGATGATCCTGTCGATCACCATGCGATAGGTCATCAACTCTTCGAGCCAATCGCTACCGCCCGCACTGATCGCGTCCATTCCGATGTTTGGGCTGAAACCACGCTCGACCCGCATCACAGCGATTTCACTATGGCCGTCTGTGTAGGTCATCTCCCCCAGCCCAACAGGTGCAGCGAGGCGAAAATCCCATCTCGGTTCGAGGAAGGGCCGTACCTCACCAGTCCAAGTTCGGCCATCGACAAAGTTAATGCGGCCTACACCAAGGGGAATGCAGGCATCAGAGGGGCCCTTATAGTTGAGGACGCCAGGCCAACCGGGCGGGACTTTCAGTCGCTGCTGTTTGTAGTCGATATTCACGAATACTGTATCGTTGGCGGCAGTCTGCTTAGGGCATCCCTTGGGCTGAAAGAAAGCTGCGCCCCATAGGCCGAGGGTGATATTCACGGTCGGCTGAGCGGAAGGAGAGGCGAGAGCCACCTTCCAGCTTTCGATCGTGGCGCGCTCCGCGGCTGCGACTCTCGGCGGCGGCAAACCAGGACTGTCCAGGTCGTGTGGGCGAGGCACCGGAATTGATCCTGATACCTTTGAAGTACTCGGCCCAACTTGGCTGGCAGTGACTGTTTGGTAGATCAGCTCGCCACTGGCGAGGACGTAGACGACAACGGTGCCCGGAGCGCAGGGGTGAGCCTCCTTCTCATTGGCGGAACGTATACCCACGACCCCTCGTGTGGACAGCTCTTGGGGAACCATTAGGTTTGTGCACGCAGCCGCCTGAGCGGAGGGAGCCAACGCCACAGCGCCAAGGCAGACCGCGACTGCTAGCGCCCCAAGCATGATCCGTCCCGTCGCTTGCATCATTCTAGGCCCCCGCCCTTGGCGTGGGGCAAAGCATAGACGCAAGGTCTTCCTTCATAGAACAAAGTTTTCAGATCGTCGGACGTCCGCCAACCACCCGTTGCGGACACGCCAGGCCGCCGCTTCGAGATCTGGGGCCACGTGCCTGCGGCACATGTCCCCGCCTACGCCGCCCGCGCCCGTCTCAGCGCCTGCGGCGGTTGACCGAATGCCCGGATGAACGCCCGGCGCATGCGTTCCTGGTCGCCGAAACCCGTCTCCAGCGCCACGTCCTCGACCTGAAGGGGTTGGGAGTCGAGCAGGGTGCGGGCGGCTTCGACGCGCAGGCGTTCGATGGCCTTGGCCGGGGTGAAGCCGGTCGCAGCGCTGAAGGACCGGGCGAAGTTGCGCTCGCTCATGCCGGCGCGGGCGGCCAGTTCCTCGACGGTCAGGGGGTTGCGCAGGTTCTCGCGCGCCCAGGCCATCAGGCTGTCGAACCGGCCGCCGGCCTCCAGCTCCAGCAGGGCCGAGAACTGCGACTGGCCGCCGGGCCGGCGGTGATAGACGACCAGCTGCTGGGCCGTCTTGCGCGCGATGTCCTCGCCAAGGTCCTCGGCGATCAGGGCCAGGGCCAGGTCGATGCCCGCGGTGATGCCGGCGCTGGTCCAGATGGCGCCGTCGCGGATCCAGATGCGGTCCGGCTCCAGCAGCACCTTCGGATAGCGCCGCGCGAAATCCTTGCTGCGGTTCCAGTGGGTCGTGGCCCGTTTGCCGTTCAGCAGCCCGGCCTGGGCCAGCACATAGGCGCCGGAGCAGACGCTGGCCGTGCGTCGCGCGGTGCGGTGGGCCGCTCGCACATAGTCGAGGGTCGTCGCGTCGATCGAGGGGCCGCGCGTACCTTCGCCGCCAGAAACCAGGAGCGTATCCAGCCGGCCGGCCCCGGCGAACGGGAGGCTGTCGAGCGTAACGCCCGAGGAGCTGGCCACGCGTCCGCCGTCCCGGGACAGGATCCGGATGTCGTAGGCGCCGGGCACATAGCGGCCGGCGATCTCGAACGCGCCGATCGGTCCGGCCGCGTCCAGCAGCTGGAAATCGGGAAAGACGAGGACGCCTATCGTGCGCATGGCGGAAAATGAGGGAATATTGTCATTTCAGCCAGACGCTAGGTCCGGCAGGATGGCCTCGTCAACCGGAGCCGTTCTCATGACCACCGATTCCCTGCGCATTGTCTTCGCCCTGTATCCCGGAGTCACCCATCTCGACTTCACCGGGCCTCATCAGTTCCTGTCGCGCCTGCCCGGGGCGGTGACCACCGTCGCCAGCCTCGACGGCGGCGAGATGGAGGCGGACGGCCTGACCTTCGCGGGCCTGACGCGGTTCGAGGACATCGAGGGCTGCGACCTGCTGTGCATTCCTGGCGGGCTCGGCACGGCTGACGCCATGCTCAACGAGCCCTTCATGGCCCAGATCCGCCGGCTGGCGGAGGACGCGACCTGGGTGACCTCGGTCTGCACAGGCTCGCTGATCCTGGCGGCGGCGGGGCTGCTGAAGGGCCGCCGCGCGGCCTGCCACTGGGGCTGGCGCGACCAGCTGGCGCTGTTCGGGGCGATCCCGGACCCGGCGCGAGTGGTGCGCGACGGCCGCTATGTCACCGGCGGCGGCGTGACCGCCGGCATCGACTTCGCCCTGACCCTGGCCGCCGAGATCGCCGGCGACACCTTCGCCCAGGGCCTGCAACTGGCGCTGGAGTATGCGCCGGCGCCGCCGTTCAACGCCGGCCGGCCGGAAACCGCGCCGCCCGAGGTGCTGGAGCTGATCATGGGCTTCAACAAGGCGGCCATGCCGGTGCGGCTCGCCGCGGCGCAAGAGGCGGCGGCGAAGCTCTGAGCCAGGGCTGCGGGGCTCAGGCGGCGACGGGCGTGGCGCGTCGCCGCGCCAGAAAGGCGAGGCATCCGGTGAGCAGCACGGCCGTCGTTGCGACGCTGGCCTCGGGCCCGAAGGTCCCGCCGGTCAGCCACCAGGGGGCGCCGGGCGCCGGCGCCAGGTCGACGACCAGGCTCTGGACGGCGACGCGGGTGCCGCTCACGTCCAGGCCGAAACCGACGCCCAGCAGCGTGTTCCAGGCCGTGTGCCAGGCGCAGACGCCCCAGAGCGAGCCCTCGCGGATGGCGTAGAGGCTGAGCAACACGGCGAACAGGATGATGTTGACCAGACCGAGGGCCAAGGCCTTCGAGGGGGCGACATTGCCGGCGTGCAAGGCCGCGAATACCACGGCGTTCAGCAACACGCCGATCACCAGACCGTGGCGCGAGGCGACCAGCTGCAGAATCCAGCCGCGGAACATGATCTCTTCGGTCGCGCCCTGGATCATGTAGCCGGCGAACAGGCAGAGGATCGGGATGAACAGGGCCAGCGTCGGCGCCGCCCAGACGCCCGGCCCCTCAATGCGGTAGGCGCCGAACGCCCAGGCCAGGCCGACCACGGCGGCCAGGCAGCTGAAGCCGGCGAGCAGGCCTCGGACATACCGCGCGACGGCTTTGCCGTTGAGGCCGAGCGTCGCCGGCGGCCTTCGCTCGAACAGCCGCGCCCAGGCCAGGACGAGCAGGGCGGTGAAGCCGAACCCCGCCAGCATGAGGGCCGCCGGCCGCCACTGCGTGTCCAGATCCGCCGAGTGATAGCCCAGCGGCCGTTCGATGCCGAAGATCGACAGCAGCTGACCGGCGATCAGGAAGACGACCGTCAGGACGATCGCCGCGACCGTCCAGGTGCGCCGATGCCGCGGCCCGCGGGGCGCGTAGAGTTCAATGCCGCTCATGTGGATATCTTCCGGGCCCTGAAGCCCGCCCCCGGGATCGTTGCTGTATTTCCGGGGTCAATAGATCGCGGATCAGCGCGATGTGTAGTGAATTAGGTTTAACATTACAGGTCGGACAGGAAGGCGTTGCTTCTGGACGTGTGCGGCGTCACGCCTGATCTAGCCCCACCGCACACTGGTCATCGAGATGCCGGCGAAGACGTCGTCGTTGAAGAAACTCGCCCGCTCCCCGGCCTCGGCCGCGCCCAGGGCGTAGAGCAGCGGCAGGTAGTGTTCGGCGCTGTTGATCGAGGCGGCGGCGTCGGGGCCGAGCGCTTCCCAGTCGATCAGCGGCCCGTGGTCGCCGGTTTCGATCAGGGTCTTGGCGGCGTCGTTGAAACGGGGCGCCCAGGGCGGGGTGGCGCCGGTGCGGAAGTCGACGTCGCGCAGATTGTGGACGATGTCGCCGCTGGCGACGATCAACACTCCTTCGTCGCGCAGGGCGGCCAGCCGCCGGCCCGCGTCGTAGTGCCAGGCGTTCGGTCGGGCGCGGTCGAGGCTCAGCTGGACGATCGGAACGTTGGCGTCCGGATACATCGGCAGCAGCACGCTCCAGGCGCCGTGGTCGAGGCCGCGGTTCGGGTGCTGGACGACGGGGTCGGGCGCCAGCAGGTCGCCGACGCGCGCGGCCAGGGCGGGATCGCCGGGCGCCGGATACCGGACGTCGAACAGGGCCTGCGGGAAGCCGCCGAAATCGTGAATGGTCGAGGGGTGTTCAGAGGCGGAAACGGCCGCCGCGCCGCGTGTCTCCCAGTGGGCGGACACGCAGAGGATCGCCTTCGGCTCTGGCATCTGGCTGGCCACCGCCGCCCAGCCGCGCCGCCACGCGTTGTCCTCGATGGCGTTCATCGGCGAGCCATGGCCAAGAAAGAGCACCGGCATGCGCGCGGTCATGGGTGAATCCTTAAGTAACCAAGTTGGATACAGATGGGCAGCGGCCCGCCTGTTGCAATACCCCTTGGGAGACCCCGGAGTTTTCCCTTTTGACGCGAGAGTTGTCCCATTCAGTAGCCCGATCCGGGGAGTCCGGTCGCGGTGGCGCGCTGGACGCGCTGCGCTTCGCCGCGGCGCTGCTGATCGTGCTGTACCACTACGGCGCAGAGGCGCCTGTCGTGCTCGCGGACCTGCACCCGGTTTTCGGGCGGGGTTATCTGGCGACGGACTTCTTCCTGATCCTGTCGGGCTTTGTGCTGGGGCGCGCCTATGGCCACCAGGTCCTGTCGGGCCGCGTGAACCTGGTCGGCTTCGTAAGGAAGCGCCTGACCCGGCTGTGGCCGGCGCAGTTGATCGTGCTGGCGGTGATGGGCCTCATCGTGCTTCTGGCCGAGATGGCCGGCGACCAACCCGTTCATCCGGCCAACTTCACGCCGGTCGCCCTGCTGATGCAGGCCTTCATGGTTCAGGCCTGGGGCGTCGCCGGCGGCGGCGGCTGGAACCACCCGAGCTGGTCGCTGTCGGCGCTGCTCGTCTGTTACGCCGCCTTCCCGCTGATCTGGCGCTGGGTCAGCCGCCTGACCAGTCCGGCCGCGCTGCTGGCGCTGGGTCTGACGGGCATGATGGGCGCGGACCTCATCTGCCAGGCCGTGTTCCACCACACCCTCTACGACCTGGACTTCAGCCTGGGCGTGGTGCGCGCCGCGCCGCTGTTCCTGCTGGGCGTCTGCATCGCCCGCATGGTCGAGCTGGGCGCGCCGTCGGTGGCGATGGCCCGGGTGCTGGCGGGACTCGCCTTTGTCGCCTTCGTCATGCTGCAGGTCGCCGGCCGGGTTGATCTGGCCAGCCTCGTCTGCATCGTGGTGATCGTCTGGGGGCTTGGACGCCTTCCGGTGCGCCGCCCGTCGGCGCTGGTTGAGCAGGGGGCGAAGCTGTCGTTCGCCCTGTTCGTCACCCATGCCCTGACCGGGCTGCTGTGGTTCGGCGCGCTGGAGACCCTGGCGCGAAACGTGACGCTGCCGTCTGCGCTTCACTGGGGCCTTTGGGCTCTGTCGCTGCCGGCCGCGATGATCGTGGCGGCGCTGTTTCACCGCTTCGTCGATGAGCCGGTGCAAACCTGGCTGGCGAAGCGACGGGCGTCCCGCGCGGTGGAAGCCGCCGCCTAGTGGACGTATGATCCGGCGTTGATGTCGATCGTCGCGCCCGTCGCGTGGTCGGCGAGGCCGCTGGCGAGGAACACCACTGTCGGCGCGATGTCCTTCGGCTCCGTAAGGCGGCTCAGGGCGATGTCGCTGGTGGCGTAGTCCTCGCCATACTGGTCGATAAAATCCTGGGCCATGGCCGTGCGGGTGAATCCCGGCGCGACATTGAAGGCCACGATCCCCTGCTTGCCGAAGCCCCGGGCGATAGAGCGGGTCAGAGCGACCATGCCGCCCTTTGAAGCGGCGTAGGCGATGTAGTCCGGCTGGTCGCCCCGGAACGCCGCCCGCGAGCTGATGTTGATGATCCGCCCCCCGCCGCTGGCCGCGAAGTGGTCCGTCGCCAGCCGGCAAAGCAGGGCGGCGGCGCGCAGGTTCACATCGAGCGTGCGGTTCCAGATTTCCAGCCAGCGCTCGATCGACGGGTCATCGACGGCGGTGGCGACGCCGGCGTTGTTCACCAGCACGTCGATGCGGCCGTAGTGGGCGACGACCTCGGCCCACATGCGCTGGCAGGCGGCGGGGTCCGCGAGGTCGGCGGCAAAGGTGCGGGCGTTGTGTCCGCAGGCGGCGGCGACCTGGTCCGCCTCATCGGGCGAGGCGGAACAGTGCACGGCCACTGTTGCGCCCGAGCCCGCCAGACCCGTCGCGATCGCTGCGCCGATGCCGCGGCTGGCTCCGGTGACGAGCACGGTCTTGCCTGTGAGGTCGATGTGCATGGGATCAGGCCGCGTCCAGGCCGATGTCCAGCACACTCGCCGAATGGGTCAGGGCTCCGACGCTGATGACATCCACGCCGGTTTCGGCGATGTCGCGGACGGTGTCGAGGGTCACGCCGCCGGAGGCTTCCAGCACGACGCGGCCGGCGGTCATGCCGACGGCGATGCGCAGGTTCTTCAGGCTGAAGTTGTCGAGCATCACCACGTCTGGGCCGGCGTCCAGCGCCTCGACCAGCTGGGCAAGGCTGTCGACCTCGCATTCCACCTTCACCAGATGGCCGGCGAAGGCGCGGGCGCGGCGGATGGCCTCGCCGACCCCGCCGCAGGCCGCGACGTGGTTGTCCTTGATCAGGATCGCGTCATCCAGGCCGAAGCGGTGGTTCAGCGCCCCGCCGCAGCGGACGGCGTACTTCTCCAGGGCGCGCAGGCCGGGCGTGGTCTTGCGGGTGTCGGTGATGCGGGCGGTCGTGCCGGCGACGGCGTCGACATAGGCGCGGGTCAGGGTCGCCACGCCGCTGAGCCGGCCGAGCAGGTTCAGCGCCGTGCGCTCGGCCGACAGAAGCGCGCGGGCGTTGGCCGAGACCTTGGCCAGCACCGTTCCGGCCGCGACCTGATCGCCGTCGCTGACCCTGGTCCTGAACTTCGCCTCGGGGTCCATCGCCAGGATCGCCAGCCGCGCGCAGGCGAGGCCCGCGATGGTCCCGGCCTTGCGGGCGCCGAAGGTCGCCTCCAGGCGGGCGTCAGGGTCGATGCAGGCCAGGGCGGTTATGTCGCCCGCCCGGCCGAGGTCCTCGGCGAGGGCCGCGCGGACGACGGGATCGATCAGCAGGTCGGGGAGGGGGGCGATCAAGCGGAGGTCCCTTTCATCAGGCCCTGGGTCAGGAGGCGGGTGGCGTGGCGGACTTCGCGGCTGGTGCGGTCCGGATCGGCCGACACGGCGATTCGCAGGGCGCCCTGAACGAACGCGCCAAACAGCATGTGGGCCACGGCGGGAACGGCGTCCGCCTCGAGCAGGTCGGCTTCAACGAGATGGCCCAGGGCATGGGCGATGAGGCCGATGCCGACCGGCTCCTGCATCGCCATCCACTGTTCGACGCCGAGCACGGCCGGCCCGTCGATCAGCAGCATCTGGCGCATTTCGGCGGACTCATAGACGTCCAGCCACTTGTCGCCGCCGGTGACGATCTCGTCCACGGCGTGCTCGGTGACGCCCATGGTGGCCTGATCGACGGCCTGACCAACCTCGATGAGCATGGCTTCGCAGGCCGCCCGGAACAGGTCGGTCTTGTCCTTGAACTGGTAGTAGACGGCGCCCTTGGTCAGGCCGGCGGCGGCGGCGATCTCGTCGACCGAAACTTCCGAGAATCCCTTCTGCGTGAACAGCCGGCGACCCTGGGCGATCAGTCTTTCGCGGTTGGTCAGCGGCGCCGTGGTTGACATCATACCATCAGTATGTTGCATCATACCGCCAGTATGACAGGGTCCGGAGACCACGCCAATGCGCCTCGCTACCTGGAAGATCGTCGGGCTTTCCGCCCTTGTCGCCCTGGCTATCGGCGTGACCGCCATGGCCCTGCAGGGCGGATGGAGCGCGGACGGGGCGGGCGCCGGCACGCGGCTGACGGCGCGCTGGTCGTTTCCCTGGTTCATCGCCGCCTGGTCTGCCTCGTCCCTGGCGATCCTCTGGCCAGGCGGTTGGCGGACAGCGTTGTTGCGCCGCCGTCGGGCCGTCGGCCTGGCCTTCGCCGCGAACCACGGGGTGCACCTGGGCTTCATCCTGCTGGCGGCGTTCGTCTTCGGACACGAGAATGCAAAGCTGCAGATCTACGGCGGCGGCTTTGCCTATGTGCTGATCGCCCTGATGGCGACGACTTCCAACGATCTGTCGGTCAGACTGTTGGGGCCAAAGGTCTGGAAGGGCCTGCACGCCACCGGCGGCTGGGTGGTGCTGTTCATCTTCACCCGCAGCTACGTCGGCCGGCTCGGCGAGAAGCCGTGGCTGGCGATTCCGGCGGTAACGCTGATCGGTCTGGCGCTGCTGCTGCGGCTGGCGGCGTACCTGAAAACGCGACGGCGCCTGCAGGCGGCCTGAGGCCGTCGAGATCATTCCGCGGCGACCTTGAGGGCCTGCTGGCCCGGGTGGGTCAGGTAGGTGCGGGTGGGGGGCTCGGCGGACAGGGGATAGTCCGTGCGATAGTGGGCGCCGCGGCTCTCCCGGCGGGCAAGCGCGGCCTCGGCGACGAGACCGGCGGCAGCCAGGATCGGACCTTCGCCGTGGCGGGCCTTCATGACCTCAATCGTTCCAACCAGCCGGGTCAGGCCTTCACCGTCGCGGACAACGCCGGCGTCGTGAGTCATCGCGCGGCGTAGCTCGGCCAGGGCCGGGGCGGGCAGATCCGGCAGGGCCTCGCCGACGATGACGCGGCCGCCCGGCGCGTCGAGATCGCGGGCCGCCGCGCCGGCGCGGGCGCCGAAAACGGCCGCTTCCAGCAGCGAGTTCGAGGCCAGGCGATTGGCGCCGTGGACGCCGGTCGAGGCGCATTCCCCGGCGGCGTAAAGACCGGCGAGGGTCGTGGCGCCGGTCGCGTCCGTGACCACGCCGCCCATGTGGTAGTGGCAGGCCGGCGCGACCGGGATGACCTGGTGGCGCGGGTCGATGCCTGCGCTGACGCAGGCGGCGAACACGCCCGGGAACTCGTCGGGGAAGTGGCTGCCGACGGCCGTACGGGCGTCGAGGAAGGCGCCACGCCCGGCGACGATCTCGGCATGGATAGCGCGGGCCACGACGTCGCGCGGCGCCAGTTCGGCGGCCGGGTCGTAGCGGATCATGAAGGCTTCGCCCCGGGCGTTGAGCAACCTCGCCCCCTCGCCGCGCAGGGCTTCGGTGGCCAGCGGGGCGGGGTCACGCCCGATGTCGATGGCCGTCGGGTGAAACTGGACGAACTCGGGGTCGGCGATGACCGCCCCGGCCAGGGCGGCGAGACCAAGGCCCTCGCCTTTCAACTCGGCGGGGGTGGTGGTGACGGCGTAGAGGCCGCCGATGCCGCCGGTCGCCAGAACCACCGCGTCCGCGGTGATCGCCAGCAGCCGGCCCTTGTGTTCGGCCAGCACGCCGCGCACCCGGCCGGTCGCGTCCTGCAGCAGCAGTCGGGCGCGGACGCCGGCGCGGGTGCTGATCAGAGGAGAGACGTAGGCGGCCACGGTCATGGCGCGCATGATTTCGGCGCCGGCCTGATCACCTTTCACCCGGGCGACCCGGGCCCGGCTATGGGCGGCCTCAAGGCTTTGGGCGAAGTGACCGTCGGCCGTGCGGTCGAACGGCGCGCCGAGCTGCGCCAGGTGGCGGACGGCGTCCGGTCCTTCGCGGGTCAGGATATCGACCATCTCCGGGTCGCAGAGTCCGGCGCCGGCGGCCAGGGTGTCGGCGGCGTGCAGGGCGGGGGCGTCGTCCTCACCCAGCGCCGCGGCCATGCCGCCCTGGGCCCAGGCCGAGGAACAGCCCTGGTTCAGCGGCGTCGGCGACAGCACCAGCGCCTTGCGCGGCGCGGCGGCCATGGCGGCGGTCAGGCCGGCCAGGCCCGCGCCGATCACCAGCACGCCGTCGTGATGGATGCGCTCGGTCATCTCAGTTCCAATGCGGCTCGGGCTGGATCGGCCACGACCATCGCGTCGAAGGCGTCCTGCAGGCTGCAGCCATGGCGGATCAGTTCTTCCACCACATTGCGGGCATTCAGGGGCAGCAGGCTGCTCCAGGGTTTGCTGACCTCCGGCGGAGTCGCCTTGACCCCGTAGGCGAGGCCGAGTTTGCGGATGGCGATCATCGATCTCCCTCCCCTTCATGGGGAGGGACAGACCGCGAAGCGGTCAGGGTGGGGAAGTGCAGGGCCGTGTTGGATGGCTTCGGGGTGGCGACAGGCTTCCCCACCCGTCCGGGCTTCGCCCGGCCACCCTCCCCATGAAGGGGAGGGAGGTGATGGATGGTCATCATCAGATCAACTCCACAGCCACGTGATGGCGCGCCTTGACGAGGTCGTAACGCGCGGGCTGAGCCGGCGGGGGCAGGTCGATCATCCGCTGCACGGCCAGGCGCGCGCGGACAGCCAGCGCCGGGTCGACCGTGACCTCGAACTGTTCCTTCTCCAGCGCCTCGAGAATGTTCAGCAGGCTGATCTGCTTCATGTGCGGACACATGTTGCAGGGCCCGATGAACTGGGTGTCGGGGGCGTCGGCCTGGACGTTGCTCGCCATGGAGCATTCCGTGATCAGCACCACCTGCCTGGGCTTCCGCGTCACGACGTAGTCGTTCATCGCGGCCGTCGAGCCGGCGAAGTCGGCGGCGGCGATGACTTCCTCCGGGCATTCCGGGTGGGCGAGGATCTCGGCGCCGGGGTAGGCCGCGCGCATGTCGGCCACGTCCTGGGCGTTGAAGCGCTCGTGCACCTCGCAGCGGCCCTGCCAGGCGATGATCTTCACGTCGGTCTGGGCTGCGACGTTGCGGGCGAGGTACTCGTCGGGGATCAGGATCACCCGGTCGACGCCCCATTCCTTCGCGGCCCACTCGACCACCTGGACCGCGTTGGCGCTGGTGCAGCAGATGTCGGTCTCGGCCTTCACCTCGGCCGTCGTGTTCACATAGGTGACGACCGGCAGGCCGGGGTAGCGCTGCTTGATCAACCGCACGTCCGCACCGGTGATCGAACTGGCAAGGCTGCATCCGGCGCGCAGGTCGGGAATCAGCACCATCTTGTCCGGGCAGAGCACCTTGCTGGTCTCGGCCATGAAGTGCACCCCGGCCTGGACGATGATCTTCGCGTCCGACCGGGCCGCCTCGCGGGCCAGACCCAGGCTGTCGCCGACATAGTCGCCGACGCCATGGAAGATTTCGGGCGTCATGTAGTTGTGGGCCAGGATGACCGCGTTCTTCTCGCGCTTGAGCCGGTTGATGCGGGCGATGAGCGGGGCGTGGACGCGCCATTCGAACGGCGTGACCCGGTCCTTGACCTTTTCCCATGCGGACGCCGTGGCGGCCTCAACCTCTGGAGTGAAGTCGAGCGGTGCGAACCCGTCAGCCATCTCAATCCTCCTTATGCTCAATGTGAGCATTTCAGGGGCCTGTAAAACGCCGCGAGCGGACTGTTCCGCCCCGGCGCGAACCACTTATGCTATGTCTGAGCAAAAGTGATGGAGGTTCTATAGACCCGTCAGGGGAAGGACGCAACCGTAAACGCGACCCGGCGCGCGAACCCGCCGGCGGCCCGTCAACGCGACGCCGTCTTGCCACGATGCGGAACGCCCTTCACTAGTCTGCGCTTGAGGTGGTGCGACCCGCTTCGCCGCCCAGCCAAGGTTTCAGAGGATCGCTTGATCGCGGACTTGCGTCATATGTCCCGGCGTTTGCTGGTCCTGATGGCGGCCATCAGCCTGTCTGCCTGTGTCACCGACTATCGGGTCGCGGCGGGAACAGGCCGCATGGGCGGCGTGGTCGCGGTGGCGCGAGGGCTGTCCAATGATGCGCTCGCGCGCCTGACCGCCGACATGGATCCGGCCATGCTGGCGCTCGCGAAGCGGCATGACCCGGTGCGGACGCGGGACACCTGGGGGCGTGTCGTCGGCTGGACCAGCTATGACCTGACCCGCATCCCGACGCTGGGCGCGCTTGAGCTCGGAACCGGCGACGCCCTGCTGATCAATGCCCTCAAGCCGTTTGGAGCCGGCCCGACGCCACCGGCCCGTCCGTTCGTGCTGAACGCCTCAGCCGAGGACCGGGCGAGGGCCGAGGAGTGCCTGACCCAGGCGATCTACTACGAGGCGGCCGTCGAGCCCGTCGAAGGCATGGCGGCGGTGGCACAGACCGTGCTCAACCGGTTGCGCCATGCGGGCTACCCCAAGTCGGTCTGCGGCGTCGTCTACGAAGGCTCCCTGCGGGCGACCGGTTGCCAGTTCAGCTTCACCTGCGACGGCTCACTCGCGCGCATTCCGAACCCTGTGTTGTGGGAGAGGGCGCGCGGCGTCGCCCGGCGGGCGCTGAACGGCTACGTCATGACCGCCGTCGGCACCGCGACCCACTATCACGCGGACTATGTGGCCCCCTACTGGGCCCCGACGCTGTACAAGATCACCCAGATCGGCCGGCACATCTTCTACCGCTGGACGGGTCCCGCCGGGCTGCCCCGTGCCTTCTCGGCGCGGTACGCGGGCGGCGAGGCCAATCTGTCGGCCGACATTCTGCAGGGCTTTGACGCCCGGACCGAGGGCGGCCAGCTGCTGGGCGACGGCGCCCGGATCGCCCCCACGACCCGGTCCGTCACCCTCGACGTCGCGGGTGAAAGCCGCACCTACACGATCCTGGTTCCCGGCTCGGCCGGCGAGGAACAGGTCCGCGTCGTCGGAGCCCTGCAGCCGGCCCGCCGACCGCCGACCGCCCAGGAAATCGCGGACATCAATGCGCGTCTCAAGGCGATGGAAAACGCGGACGGGCCTGTTGCGACCGCTCCGCCGACGGGGGCGTCCGATCCCAAGGCCGGCGACCTGCCGATCGCGACGCGGCGGGAGCCCTAGGTCAGTCTCGGCCCAATCCGAAGGCCTTCGCGTAGGTCACCGCGACAGGTCCATCCAGCGCATCCGGCTTGAGCGCCAGCGCCATGAACGATGGGCCGTTGAACGGCGCCCTGATCGTCCTCGCCACCTCCGCCGAATAGCCTACACGGGGGTAGTAGGCCGGGTGTCCCACCACGACCGCCGCCTCGACGCCCGCGGCGCGGCAGAGTTCGTGGCCGACCTGCATCAGCATCGTGCCGAGGCCATCCTTCTGGCGGTCAGGATGGACCGACAGCGGCGCCAGGGCTGCGAACCGGGCGCCGGTATCGGTCGCCAGCGGGCTGAACAGGACATGGCCGACGACAGCCTCGTCCTCGACCGCCACCAGCTCGACAAGGGCGTCGCCATCGGCGCGCAGGGCGTCGACGAGCGCGGCCTCGTCCGGTTGTCCGAAGGCGGCCGTGACGACCGCGCGGATGGCGTCGTGATCCCCGGCGTCGGCCGGGCGGATCACCATGCGCCGATCTTGGCGGCCTCGCCGTGGCTGATCGGGTGGTGAGCCGCTTCGTGGTCCTGCTCGGCGAGGAAACGCACCGCTTCCAGCGCGGCCATGCAGCCCATGCCGGCGGCGGTGACGGCCTGGCGGTAGATGTCGTCGGTCACGTCGCCTGCCGCATAGACGCCGGGAATGGCGGTCGAGGCCGTGCCCGGCCTGACCGACAGATAGCCGCCCGCGTGCGTCTCCAGCTGGTCCCTGAACAGCTCCGACGACGGGGCGTGGCCGATGGCGATGAACACGCCATCGGCGCTGACCTGGCGGGTCTCGCCGGTCTTGACGTTCTTCAGCCGCGCGCCGGTGACGCCCATCGGGTCGGTCTCGCCCTGGATCTCGTCGATGGCGTGGTCCCAGATGACCTCGATCTTCGGATTGGCGAACAGCCGCTCCTGCAGGATCTTCTCGGCGCGGAACTCGTCCTTGCGGTGGACCACCGTGACCTTGCTGGCGAAGCTGGTCAGGAACAGCGCCTCTTCCACGGCCGTGTTGCCGCCGCCGACCACGATGACCTCCTTGCCGCGATAGAAGAAGCCGTCGCAGGTGGCGCAGGCGGAGACGCCGAAACCCTGGAATTTCGCCTCGCTGTCCAGGCCCAGCCATTTGGCCTGGGCGCCCGTGGCGATGATCACCGTCTCCGCCAGCCAGTCCTGGCCACTGTCGGTCCTGATCCGGAACGGGCGCTGCGAGAGGTCGGCCTCCAGCACGATGTCGCTGATGATCTCGGCGCCGACGTGCGCGGCCTGGGCCTGCATCTGGTCCATCAGCCAGGGGCCCTGGATGACGTCGGCGAAGCCGGGATAGTTCTCGACGTCAGTTGTGATGGTCAGCTGGCCGCCGGGCTGGATGCCCTGGATGACGACGGGCTTGAGCAGCGCTCGGGCGGCATAGATGGCGGCGGTCCAGCCGGCGGGGCCGGAACCGATGATCAGGCAGCGAGTGCTGCGGGGCGTGTTTGTGGACATGGGCCGTAATTTAGGGATGATTCCTCTGTTCCGCGATGGCGGACCCTCGGGGGAGGAGAGAATGAATTACCGGATTGCAGCCGTGACGGTGAGCGCGGCGATCGCGGCGGCGGTGCTGACGCGGCATCACGGGCTTGTCTGGGGCATCGGCGGCGGCGTGGGCGTAGGGCTCGTGGTGGCGCTGGTCTTCCTGTTGTTCGGTCGCGGCAAGCCCGGGACATGAATGGCCGCCGGGTTGCCATCGGCATCGGAGCCGGCGTCGCCATCGGCGCCGGGCTCGGTGTCGCGCTCCATAATGTCGCCCTGGGCGTCGCGCTAGGCGTGGTGTTTGGCGTGGCCCTGTCCGCCAGCTCCACCCGGCGCAAGGGCGAGGGATCAGGCTCGGGCGCCGAGGGCTGGTCCGGCGACGGCGGGAGTCATGGCCGCGAACATGGCGACGGCGTGTCGCATGACCATGGCGGCGACAGTGGTGGCGATGGGGGCGGAGACGGCGGCGGGGACTGAAGTCCGCGAACCGGTCTAGGATGAAGCCGACTCATCCGCTTCGAGCCCCGCCATGTCCGCCACCTCCGACATCGAGATCGCCGGCCGCAAGATCGGTCCCGGCCATCCGCCCTACGTCATCTGCGAGCTGTCGGGGAACCACAATGGCAGCCTCGAGCGTGCCCTGACGATGATCGATGCAGCGGCCGCGACAGGCTGCGACGCGATCAAGATCCAGACCTACACCGCCGACACCATCACCCTCGACGTCGACCGGCCAGAGTTCGTCATTCACGGCGGCCTGTGGGACGGCCGGACGTTGCACGACCTCTATCAGGAAGCCCAGACCCCCTACGAATGGCACGCGGCATTGTTCGCGCGGGCGGCCGAGCGCGGCGTGACCCTGTTTTCCAGCCCGTTCGACGAGACGGCGGTCGACCTGCTCGCCGGGCTCAATGCGCCCGCCTACAAGATCGCGAGCTTCGAGGCGGTCGACCTGCCGCTGATCCGCTACGCAGCGGCGCAGGGAAAGCCGCTGATCATCTCCACCGGCATGGCCAACCTGGCCGAGATGGAGGCGGCCCGCGACGCGGCGCTTGGAGGCGGGGCAAGCGGTGTGCTGATGCTCCACTGCGTGTCCAGCTATCCGGCGACCTTCGAGGACGCCAACGTGCGGACCATTCCCGACATGGCTGCCCGGCTCGACGTGCCGGTCGGCCTGTCGGACCACACGCCGGGCACGGCGACAGCGGTGGCGGCCGTGGCGCTCGGCGCCTGTGTGATCGAGAAGCATTTCACCCTGGCCAGGTCCGACGGCGGACCCGATGCGGCCTTCAGCCTCGAGCCGGCCGAGTTCACGGCCCTCGTCCGCGACTGTCGCGACGCCTGGGCGGCGCTGGGAAAGGCCCACTACGACGTCCTGGGCTCCGAGGCGGGGAACCGTCAGTTCCGCCGGTCCCTGTATGTCACCGCCCCGGTGAAGGCGGGCGAGGTGCTGACGAAGGCCAATGTCCGGTCGGTGCGGCCCGGCAATGGCTTGCCGCCGGCGGAGCTGGACCGGGTGCTGGGCCGCTCGGCCAGCCGCGACCTCAGTTTCGGTGAGCCGCTCGACTGGGACATGATCGCCTAAATCCTCCCCTTCGGGGGAGGTGGCCCGAAGGGCCGGAGGGGGTCACCCGAAATCTGAGCCGACCCCCTCAGTCAGGCCTGCGGCCTGACAGCTCCCCCGATGGGGAGCATCTTCTCAATGCTACTACGCCAGCAGCCCGAGCCGCTTGCCAACGATCCGGTCCAGGCCGCGCTTGGACAGGACCTTCTCCGACATGAACACCTGGAACGGATCGGGCGAGACGGTGTAGCGGACCTTCGGGTTTGCCGTGGTGAGCGCCTTGTGGATCACTTGGCCAAGCTTTTCGGGCGCCAGGCCCTTGGCGCCGAGGCCGAGCATGTAGGCCTGCAGGCGCGCGAGGGGCGCCGCATAGACGGTATTGGCGTAGGCCGTGATGTCGAGGTCCTCGGCCTTGCTCCAGATCGGCGTGGCGACCGCGCCGGGCGCGACGACGATCACGTCGACGCCGAACGGCAGCAGTTCGCGGCGCAGGGCTTCGGACAGGCCCTCGACGGCGAACTTCGACGCCGAATAGGGAGCCATGAACGGATTGCCGGTGCGGCCGGCGACCGAGGAGATGTTGACGATCCTGCCCGGATCCTTGCGCGCCGGGCTCTCGGCGCCGAGCAGGGGCGCGAAGGCCTGGGTCACCGTGACGATGCCGGTGACATTGACCTCCATCTGCTTGCGGAATTCCTCGACCGGCAGGTGCAGCAGGGGGCCGGCCACGGCGATGCCGGCGTTGTTGACCAGACCCGCCAGGGTCCTGCCAGCCAGCGCCGCCTCGACCTGGCGCGCGCCCGCGCGGACGGCGACCTCGTCCGTGACGTCGAACAGCAGGGGCGTGAAGGCGTCGCCGAAATCGGCCTTGAGCCGCTCGCCGTCGGCCGCCTTGCGGACGCTGCCGAAGACGTGGAAGCCGTTCTTCACCAGCACTTTGGTCGCGCCCCAGCCGATGCCGGTGGAGACGCCGGTGACGACGACGGATTTCTTCTGGATGGTCATGCTCGCCCCCCGAGTGCGTTCGCTTTGAGAACTATATGGCCCCCAAAGCTGACGTTCGCCAGAGGCGCGCCGATTTGGCTTAAGGTGCGCCGACTCAAACCGTCCGGTCTCTCATGAGCGCGCCCCGCATCCTGTTCGTCTGTGACGCCGGCCCCAATGTGGGCGGCGGGCACGTCATGCGCTGTCTGACCCTGGCTGGAGCGCTGACGGCGAGCGGCGCCGCGTGCGCCTTCGTCCGCACGCCGGAGGCCGCCGACATCCTCGCCCGCTATGCCCCGGACATGCCCTTGGTGGGACAGGATGCTCCCGCCGACCTGGTCGTCCTGGATTCCTACCGCATGGCCCCCGCGACGGAAGTTGCCTGGCGCGGCCGGGCTGGCCGTCTGGCGGTGATCGACGATCTGGTCAGGTCACATGACGCCGACCTGGTGCTGGATCCCTCGTTCGGCCGCGCGGCGGCGGACTACAGCGCGCCCGTGGTGTTGGCGGGCCCCGAGTATGCCCTGGTGCGGCCCGCATTCGTGGCGGCGCGCGAAGCGTCGCTGGCGCGGCGCGGCGAGCCGGCCCGACGGTGCCTGGTGTCCCTCGGCCTGACCGATGTCGCCGGGATCACCGCCCGGGTCGCGGCGGCGCTGGCCGACAGCGGGCTGGCGATGGACGTGGTCGTCGGCGCCGGCGCGCCGAGCCTGCCGGCGCTTGAGGCGCTGGCGGCGGAGGGACGCGTTGTCCTGCACGTCGACACGCATGATATGGCCGGGCTGATCACCCGCGCGGATCTCTGCGTCGGCGCGGGCGGATCGAGCGTCTGGGAGCGGGCCTGCCTCGGCCTGCCGACCGTGACGCTGATCCTCGCCGACAACCAGCGTGATATGGCGATGCGGCTGGACGCGGCCGGGGTCACCGTCGCGCTGGATGCGCGGTGGCCCGGGCTGGAAGCGCGGGTGTCGGATGCCGTTTCACAGCTCGTGCGGGATGATCGGCTGAGGGCCGGCCTGTCGGCGACGTCGGCGAAGCTGTGCGACGGTCTGGGGGCGGAGCGGGCGGCGGCGGCGCTGCTGACTCTCGTGCTCGAAATCCGCACTTGAAAACACCGTCATGGCCCGACTTGTTCGGGCCACCCAAGAATACGGTGGTCCGGCGGGTGGGCGCGGGACCTTCCGCAAAACTCATTGCGCTTGGATGGCCCGAACAAGTCGGGCCATGACGGGATTCAAGAGGGCAGAACAAACCCCTTCTCCGCCAGCCGCGCCGCCATCTCGCCGCGCCGCTCCGTCCAATCCTCGGCCAGCAGGCCCAGCCCCAGCACATCCACCCCTGCACCGTCCTTGACGATATGGCGGCGGAAGCGGGCCTCCTGCACGAAACCGTGCTTCTCGTGCAGTCTCCAGACAGCTTCGTTGCCGGCCAGCACCTCGCACCACAGCTTGGTCAGGCCTTCGGGCCCGAAGACCTGCTCGATCATCCAGAACTCGACGAAGCTGCCGAGACCCAGGCCCCGCACCGACGGATCGGCAAGGTAGTAGGCCCATGCGCAGCGGCCGTGGCGGCGGTCGATGTCGTAGAGGTTGGCCAGGCCCACCGGCTTGCCATCGGCCTCGATGATCCAGTAGCGCCGCCGGTCATCGCCCGGGATGCCGGCGAACCAGCGGGCATGCTCCTCGGCGCTGATCAGGTGGTCGGTGTACATGTACGACCGCACCGCCTCGCTGTTGCGCCAGGTGAGGAGGCGATCGCTGTCTTCAGGCGTCAGGTCGCGCAGGGTGACGGTCGGAGCGGTCATACGCGACGGTCTCCGCCAAGGTCGGCGAGATCCGGCCGTCCGTGGATGAATTTGCGGACGGCGTCGGAGGTGAAGGCGCGGTCGGTCTTGTAGAGCGCGTCGTAGACGGCGGCCATGAAGGCGTAGTCGTCCGGCCGGTCGACGGTCCAGCGCACCTCGCCCTCGTCGACCGGCTGCGAATGGAAGGCCAGCCGGTACTGATCCGGATTGTTCCAGATGCCCCAGGTGACGTGCTCGTGCTCCTCCGGCGTGGCAGCCGCCAGCGCGGCCCGGCGCAGGATGTCCGCCTTCATCACCTCGACGTCGAGGCCCTTGGGAAAGGTGCGGTGGGGCGGCGTGTTGCTGGCGTAGTCGGCGCCGGTCTCGAGCAGGGTTTCGATCGTCTCGTCGATGACGAAGGGATCGGCCAGCGGGCAGTCGGCGGTCAGGCGCACGACATGGTCGGCCGGGCCATGCTCCTCCAGGGCGCCAACGAAACGGGCCAGCACATCCTCGAGCGAACCGCGGTGGACGGCGATGCCCTCCTTGCGGACGACCTTTTCAATGACATCGTCGCCGGGGCTGAGGCTTGTGGCCACGACCAGCTTGTCGATCCGGCGCGCGCGGGCGACGCGCTCAATCTGCCGCACGATCATCGGAGCGCCGGCCAGCGGCATCAGCACCTTGCCCGGGAGGCGGGTGGAGCTCATGCGGGCCTGGAGGATAGCGAGGATCATCGACGCCGACGCTAGGTCGCGTCGCGCTTCGCGTCCATCCGCGCGAGGATTTCCTTCGCGGCGCGGTCGGTCTCGGCCAGGGGCTCGTAGCTCCAGCTGTGGAAGGCTCCGCCGAAGGGACGGGCGGCGCCGTGGCTTTCCAGTTCCTCGTGGAACAGCCGGAACTTCAGGCTCTGGCCGTCCATCTTGAGGATGAACACCGGCTTGCCGGTGCCGGCGGCCTCGGTCGCCATGTTGGCCGAGTCCTCGGTGACCAGCACATAGTCGGCCCCGGCGAGGAAGGCGAAGTAGGGGTTGTCGCCTTCGCCCTCCCAGATGATCCCGGGCAGGTGCTTCAGGCGCGCGGTCAGCAGGGCTCGCGCCTGGGGCGGCGTGCGGCGCGAGAAGGTCATCAGCAGCGAGCCGCCGTCCTGTTCGAGCGGCAGCTGGATCTGCTGGGCGATCTGCGCCGCCCGTTCCGGCGACAGGTCGAAGGCCTTGGATCTGCCGCCGATCAGCACCGCCGCGCGCGGATGCGGCAGGGGGTCGATCGCCGCGGCGAAGCGCGCGTATTCGTCGGCCAGCTTCTTCGCCGTCACCCGATGCGGCGCGCCGATGATCGAGACGATGTTGTCGCCCTTCAGCCGGTCATGATTGGGCGGCACGACCAGATCGAACAGACCGGCCGGCGCCCGGGGATCCTGGATCTGGACCACGAAGGTCTTGCCGCCGGTCCATTTTCGCAGGCGGATCGACAGGGGCAGGGTGGCGCGACCCGCGGCCACGACCAGATCCGGCCAGGGCGCGTCGAAGTCGCTCTCCGGGGTCATCCAGCGGCGGGGAAGCAGGGTCAGCCACCACGGCAGGCGTCCGAGGCGACCCTTCCAGCCGATGCGCTTGACGACGACCTTCGCCTTGCGCTGGCGCGCGACAGCTTCGGCCAGACCGACGGCCTGGGCCTCGATGCCGGCGCGCCCGTCGGACACGGCCCAGATCACGATCGGCGGTATTGAAGGTTTCCTGGTCACGGGCGCCCAATGTCCGTCATCGTCGAACCCGGACAGGCCCGACGATGACGGTGGAAAGATGGCGCTAGGCCACCCACTCCACCTTCAGGATTTCATAGGCCTTGACGCCGCCCGGGGTGTTCACCTCGACGACTTCGCCCACTTCCTTGCCGATCATCGCGCGCGACAGCGGCGAGGACAGCGAGATGCGCCCCTGCTTCACGTCGGCTTCGTGTTCGCCGACGATCTGGTAGCGGCCCTCGTCCTCGGTGTCCTCGTCGACGACGGTGACCGTGGCGCCGAACTTCACCTGGGTGCCCGACAGGCGCGAGACGTCGATGATCTGCGCGCGCGCGATCTTGTCCTCGATCTCGGCGATGCGGCCTTCGATCCAGCCCTGACGTTCCTTGGCCGCGTGGTACTCGGCGTTCTCACTGAGGTCGCCATGTGCGCGCGCCTCGGAGATGGCCGCGATCACACTCGGCCGCTCCAGCGTCTTCAAACGCTTCAGTTCTTCGTCGAGGGATGTATATCCCCCGGCGGTCATCGGCACTTTTTCCATTCGGAGATTAGCTCGGGTTCGCCCTGGGGAGGTGTTGATATCCGGCCGCGGGCGCAGACGTCCGGGGGCGGCAAGACTAGTCCGGCGGGTCCGGAATTACAAGCCCGATGCTGCGATGCAGCGGAAGCGGCGGGCCTTCGCGGGAAGGCTTTGGCTAGATTCCGTGGAGCAGAGCCCTGTATTCGAGGCCCGACGACGGGGTTCACGGACGGAATAGCCGGGAAAAGGCCGAGCGTTCGAGGTCAACGCAGGGCCCGATACCCGAAAAGGACAGATGCCGCCGACGGTTCGATTCTGCCCGACCGGCCGGGATCGCCGCGGAGGTCAGGACCAGACCGCGTCGGGATCTCCCTCGATCTGCGGGATCCGCTCCGGCGCCAGGTCGTCGGCGTCGATCGGGCCGACGAGCAGTTGCATCGACAGCTGCACAAGCACCGCCATGACCATCCAGGAGCCGGCGGCGATGGCGATGGTCCAGGGGCCGTCGCCAAAGGTGAGGGCGCCCGAGCCCAGCGTCAGAAGAAGGTCGCGGCCGAGCCCCAGGCCGACGAAGCCGGCGAAGAAGCCCATCTCGCCGGCGGCGCCCCAGTTGCGGATCATCCGCCAGCCGACGAGTCCCAGACCACCGCCGAACCAGAACATCACCGGCAGATAGGTCACGACCGGGGCGTAGGGGGTGTCGCCGAAACTCCACCAGTCGAACTGGAAGGCGGCCGTGTCGACGCCGAACCGCAGCGCCGCCGCGACCAGCCCGCCCATCAGCGCCGCCGCCGTGCGCCAGTAGCTGGCCCGCGTGAGCCAGACGCTGCCCAGGAACAGCAGCACCGAAAACAGTGACGCGACCCAGATGACCATCGAGACCATGGCGAAATCCCTTCAGGCTGACGCTAGGTCCGGTCGGCGGTCGACGCACCGGGCTTCACCCCCGGGATGAGCGTTGTGGTTAACCGTTCAGGCGGGAGTTGCGCGCCGCCGGGTAAGGCTGTCAGGACAGGCCGATGACCGCCGCCCAGACCGCCGCGCTGATGATGATCGCCTCGGGCGCGACGCACGCGGTGGTCAACGCCATCCTCAAGTCCGGCAAGGACAAGATGTCCAGCCGGGCGCTGATCGACGGCTTTTCGGCGTTGATCGTGCTTCCAGCGGCCTTCTTCGTGCCGCTGCCACACGGCGCCTGGGGCTGGCTGGCCGGCAGCTGGGCGACGCATCTGGTCTACCTGGTCTGCTTGATCAAGGCGTTCGAGCGGGCCGATATGTCCGTGGCCTATCCGATCTCACGCGGCGTTGCTCCCGTGCTTGCGGCCGTGGTGTCCGTAAGCCTGTTCTCCGAGCCGATCACGCTGATGGTCGCGGCCGGCATCGGCGTCGTGTCCTGCGGCGTCATGGCGGTCGGACTGGGCCGGCAGGTCGACCGCCGGGGCCTCGGCTGGGCGGTGGCGACCGGCGTGACCATCGCCCTGTACACGGTGATCGACGCCCAGGGCGTGCGCGCCGCGCCGGGCGCCCTCAGTTACATCGTCTGGGTCTATCTGGCGCTCGGCGGCGGCATCGGCCTCCTGTTCGCCCTCTGGCGGGGTCCGCGTTTCCTGCTGTCGGCGCGCGAGGAATGGAAGCCGGGCCTGATCGCGGGCGCGCTGAGCATCGTGACCTACGGCCTGGCGCTGTGGGCCTACCGGCTGGGCGATACGCCCCGGCTGGCCGCGCTGCGCGAGACGTCGATCCTGTTTGGCGTCGCCGTCGCCGTCCTTGTCCTGAAGGAGCGGTTGAGCGCCGGACGGATTGCCGGAACCCTGGCCATCGCGGCGGGTGCGGCGCTGCTTCTGGCGAGCTAGAAGCGCCACATGAGCGAGATCATCATTCGACCCTGCACGGCTGAAGACACCCACCGCCTGTCGGTCGTGGCGGCCGCGACCTTTGTCGAGACCTATGCCGGGATCGTCGACGGGGCGGACATCGTCCACCATTGCCGCACGACGCATGCGCCTGAAGCCTACGCCCGGCTGCTCGCCGATCCGATGAAGCGGCTGTTTCTGGCGACGCTCGATCCGGGTGAAACGCCAGTCGGGTTTCTGCTGATGGGTGATCCGGACCTGCCGGTCGAAACGGGGCCGGAGGACATGGAGCTGACCCGGATCTACGCCCTGCACCGCTTTCACGGCCAGGGTCTCGGACGGCGGCTGATGCAGACAGCGATCGACACCGCCCGTGCGGCCGGCAAGCGGCGGCTGCTGCTGGCGGTCTACAGCCGCAACGACCGGGCCAACGCCTTCTATGACAAGACCGGCTTCCGGCAGGTCGGGACGCGTCTGTTCCACGTCGGCGCCAACGACTACCAGGACAGGGTTCTGGCGCTCGACCTCTAGCGCTTCAACGGGAACAGGCCCTGGTCGCGCAGGCGACCGGCGACGAAGCGCGAGCCTTCGGGCGTCATGTGGCCGTAGTCCCATTGCAGCGGCGTGTTCGGGTTGACCAGCGTCACGCAGGTCCCCTTGTCGCAGAGCAGATCGAACAGCGAGATGTAGGGCACGCCTTTCTCTGTCGCGAGTTTGCGCAGGTCGCGGTCGACGCCCTCCGGCCAGTCCAGCATGCGCTTGCGCGGCAGGTCGGGATCGTGGAACCGCCAGGACAGGATCAGCACGCGCGTGAGGTCGTCCGAGTACTGGGGAATCGGCCCGACAAGGATCACCGGGATGTCGTGAGCCTTGAACCAGTCGAGCGTCTCGGACAGCCGTGGCAGGTCCTTGGCCCACCAGCGGCCGGCCAGCAGCACGCCGTCCGGCCGGTTGTGGATCAGCAGGTCGCCGTAGACCAGCTTCGACATGCGGTCGCAGACGTCGCGCTCGACCGGGTCCTTGGTCAGGGTGATCTCGCAGCCCGATGACGTGACCTGCATGACGTTGATGTCGGGGTTGGCGGCTTTCAGGCCGGACCAGAGGTGGGCGGCGTGGCTGTCGCCGACGAGCAGCCAGTCGGGCTTCTTCGGGTCTGGCGCGTCACAGAGGTCCTTGCGGTAGTCCTTGGCGTCGTAGTGGTAGGAGATGAAGCATGTGCCGTCGCGATAGCTGCCGCGCGACCGTTCCAGCCGGGATTCCGCCATGGCCAGCGAGCGCTGGTCGAACCGCTGCGGCACGCCCTTGCCGAGGATGATCAGGCCGCAGACGGCGGCCAGGAGGAGGATCGCGCCGCCGCCGGCCGCGAAGACCTGGCGGCGAGTCAGGAAGGCGCTGTTGCGGAATGGCCGCTCGACGTAGCGCAGCGAAAGGGCCGCCATGCCGAGCGACAGCAGGACCGCGATCGCCGCCGGCCAGGCGCCGGGCAGCAGGTAGCGCTGGAAGGTCAGCAGCGGCCAGTGCCAGAGGTAGAGCGAGTAGGACAGCAGCCCGACCCAGACCATCGGCTTGAGCGCGAGCAGACGACTGACGATCCCGCCGTTCGCGCCGATGACCAGTACAGCGCCCAGCACCGGCAACAGGGCCGCGGCGCCGGGCCAGTGGGTGTCCTTGGTGAAGACGGTGCAGGCCAGCAAGATCATGGCGAGGCCAGTCAGACCCATGCCATGCTGGAGCGGACCCGGCCGTAGCGTCGGCCGCCACATGGCCAGCAGCACGCCCGCCAGAAGCTCCCAGGCGCGCGAGAAGGGCAGGTAGAAAGCGGCGTCCTGGTGCGCGCCGGTCTGCCAGACGGCGAAACCAAACGACAGGAGCCCGAGTCCCCCCAGCACGATCCGGCCCCGCGTCGGGACGAACCGGGCGAGCACAACCATCAGGACCGGGAAGACGAAGTAGAACTGCTCCTCGACGCCCAGCGACCAGGTGTGCAGCAAGGGTCTGATCAGGTCTTCGCCGCCGAAGTAGTCGCTGGTCTTCCAGAAAAAGACATTCGACAGCGAGACCAGCGCCGCGGCCATCGAGCGGACGTAGGCCAGCAGGTCGCGCGGCATCAGCAGCCACCAGGCGATGGCTGTGGTCACCACCAGCATGGCCATGAGCGACGGGAAGATGCGGCGGATGCGTCGCTCCCAGAACCACGCCAGCGAGAAGTCGCCGTGAGTCTGACGCTCGGCCACGACCCCGCCGATCAGGAAACCGGAGATGACGAAGAATACGTCGACGCCGGCGAAGCCGCCGGTCAGCCAGGGGACGCCCGCGTGGAATCCGACCACCGCCAGCACCGCGATCGCTCGCAGCCCGTCGACATCCGCCCTGTACTTCATGCGCCCCCGGCCCCGTAACGGGCCGGGCTTTAGCGCGTGATCATGCCGCCGTCGATGACCAGCTCGGTCCCGGTCACGTAGCGGGACTCATCTGACGCCAGATAGAGCACGCCCGCCGCGATATCGGCCGGGAAGCCCTTCACGCCCATCGGCGCGGCGAGGGCGGCGATATCATCGACGGATACGGCGCGGGCGGGCCCGGCGTTGCCGATCTCGCCGCCGATGGTCGAGGTGATGCCGTCCCAGATCGGGGTGTCGATGATGCCGGGGTGCACCGAGTTGACCCGCACGCCATCCTGGGCGGCAGCGCATTCCATGGCGATGGACTTGGTGAACAGCCGCACCGCGCCCTTGGTGGCGCAGTAGCTCGACATGTTGGCCGAACCCTTCAGGCCGGCGACGGAGGACATGTTGATGATACTGCCGCCGCCGCTCTCGCGCATCAGCGGCAGGCTGTGCTTAACGCCGAGGAACACGCCCTCGACATTGACCGCCTGCTGCTTGCGCCAGTCGGCGAGGCTGAACTCGGTGACCGGACCGCCCATGCCGATGCCGGCGTTGTTGACCAGTACGTCAAGCCGACCAAGGCGTTTGCGGACCTCGGCCACGACGCCGATCCAGGCCTCCTCATCGGTGACGTCATGATGCAGGTAGACGGCCTTGCCGCCGATGCCTGCGACCACCTCCGCGCCGAGCGCGTCCTGCACGTCCGTGACCACGACGGTGGCGCCCTCGCTGGCCAGAAGTTCCGCGCAGCCGCGGCCGATGCCGCTCGCCCCGCCCGTCACCAGCACGACCTTGCCCGCGACCCGACCCGTCATTCCTGCCTCCCGTGGCTTTCTTGTTATCGCCGATAAGGTGACCAGCGCCGCGCGCCAAGTCCACGACAATCCGTCGACCCCGGCGCGTTTCGGGCCACACATCTTGTGCGGACCGGACCCTCTGCTAGGGATGCCGCAGCAAGAGGACCGAAGGGTCCCGGGACGGGGAAACAATCATGCTCAACATACGGCATCGCCGGATCGCGGCGCTGGCGCTCGGGGCGTGCGCTTTGATGGCGCCGGGCTTCGCCGAGGCGCGCGCGACCGGAACCGCCGACGCGGCGGCGACGGCCTGGGTGCTGTCGGCCTCGGCGCTGGTATTGCTGATGACCCTGCCTGGCCTGGCGCTGTTCTACGGCGGCCTGGTTCGCCAGAAGAACGTTCTGTCGGTGATGATGCAGTGCGTAGCCATCGCCTGCCTGGGCTCGGTGTTGTGGTTCGTCCTCGGCTACAGCCTCGCCTTCTCGGGGACCGGCGCCCTGGTCGGCGACCTGTCGAAGGCCTTCCTTGGCGTGTCCCCGCGCACCAGCCTCGTCGGCGCCCTGCCCGAGCCGGTGTTCTTCATGTTCCAGACCACCTTTGCGGTGATCACGCCGGCGCTGATCGTGGGCGCGGTGGTCGAGCGGGCGCGGTTCCAGGCGGTGCTGCTGTTCTCGGGCCTGTGGCTGCTGGTCGTCTACGCCCCCGTGGCCCACTGGATCTGGGGCGGCGGCTGGCTGGCGAAGCTGGGTGTCATGGACTACGCGGGCGGGTTGGTCGTGCACGCCACGGCCGGCGCCTCGGCGCTGGTCTTCGCCCGACTGGTCGGACCCCGCGACGGCTTTCCGAAGTCGGCGATCCCGCCGCACAATCCCGGCATGACCATGATCGGCGCGGGGCTGTTGTGGGTCGGCTGGTACGGCTTCAATGGCGGCAGCGCGCTGGCCGCGAGCGCGGATGCCGGCATGGCCATCGCCGCCACCCACCTCTCGGCCTGTATGGCCGGCCTCGTCTGGGGGGCGCTGGAATGGATCCGCTTCGGCCGACCGAGCATGATCGGCGCGGTGACCGGCGTTGTCGCGGGCCTGGCCACCGTCACGCCGGCGTCCGGCTTCATCAGCCCGGCCAGCGCGCTCGCCCTCGGCGCGGCGGGCAGCGTGGTCTGCTTCTTCTGCGTCGGCCTCGTGAAGGAACGGCTGCTGATCGACGACTCGCTGGATGTGTTCGCGGTCCATGGCGTGGGCGGCATTCTCGGCGTGCTGCTGGTCGCGGTGCTGGCCAGCCCGGCGCTCGGCGGCGCGGGCTATCCCGCCGCCCACGGCATGGCGGCCCAGGCGGGCGTGCAGCTGCTCGGCGTTGTCGTCGTCGTCGTCTGGTCGGCGGCCGCCTCGTGGGGCCTGCTGGCGCTCACGAAACGGCTGGTCGGATTGCGCGCCAGCGAGTTCGATATCGAGGACGGCCTTGATCTGGCCGAACACGGCGAGCGCGCGACCCAGGGCTGAGCCGGCTCAGGCGTAGGCGTAGGGGCCGCCCTTTTCCAGCGCGGCCTTGTAGGCCGGGCGGGCGTGGATCTTTTCGAGGAAGGCCTTCAGCTTCGGTCGGCCGGTCAGCGCGCCCGCGCGGTCTGCGGCGGCCTCGACGGGGAAGCTCATCATGATGTCGGCGGCGCTGAAGTCCTTGCCGGCGAACCACTCGGACTTGCCGAGCTCGGCCTCCCAATAGTCGAAGTGATCCTTCAGTTGTGGGTCGACGAAGCTCTTGAGCGCCTGGTTGGAGATCCCCTTCACGATGCCGCGGATCAGACCCGGCGCGCGCTGGGGCAGGGCTGTGAACACCAGCTTCATCAGCAGCGGCGGCATGGCCGAGCCCTCGGCGTAGTGCAGCCAGTAGAGCCAGCGCAGCCGGTCCTCGCTGCCGGCTGGCGGCTTCAGCCGGCCGCCGCCGTACGCGTCGACGATGGTTTCGACGATGGCTCCGGTCTCGGCCAGCGTCGCCGGCCCGTCGGTGATCACCGGTGACTTGCCCAGCGGATGCACAGCCTTCAGCTCCGGCGGCGCCAGCATGGTCTTCGCGTCCCGCTGGTAGTGCCTGATCTCGTACGGCAGTCCCAGCTCTTCGAGCAGCCACAGCACGCGCTGGCTGCGAGAGTTGTTCAGATGGTGGACGGTGAGCATAGCAGGACCCCGATTGAGCCCTGGAGGCTAGTGCGCGCCGGCTGCCTGTCCAGCCAGATAACCTGACAGGCCGTGGCGTCTTGACCGCGTTTCCGGCCCGCCTAGAGTGATCGGCATGAAGGCCTAGGCGACATATGCGCCGCGGATATCCGCCGGCATGACGTCCCGCACCGGCGAGCATGCCGGGGCGATCCCTTCATCGTCCGTTCGCGCCAGAGCGCGCGAACGGGATGCGAAAGATCCTTCATGTCTTCCCAGACCACCAATCTCTACGGCTCCATCGCCGCGGACATCTACGACATCGACAAGCCGTTCGGCGCCTTGCCTGACACGGCCTTCTATCTCGAGCGGCTGACCGGCGTGACGGGCCCGATCCTGGAACCCGCCTGCGGCTCCGGCCGGACCATCATCCCCCTGGCCCAGGCCGGACACGCGATGAGCGGCTTCGACACCAGTCCGGAGATGCTGGCCCGGGCGAGCGCGCGTTGCGACGCGGCCGGCGTGGCGGCGGACCTGTCGCTGCAGGGGTTCGAGGACTTCCACTACGACCACCCGTTCGCCGCGATTATCCTGCCGGTCGGTTCCTTCACCCTGATCGGCGACGTCGCTGTCGCGCTCGCGGTGCTCAGGCGGTTTCACGCGGCGCTGGAGCCTGGCGGCCTGCTGATGATCGATCTGCAGCCGCTGTCGATGCTCAGCCGGCCGATCCAGGACCGGCGCAGCTGGATGACGCCGGACGGCGACCTGCTGACCTGCGAGGGTGTCGGCACGGGGACCGACTGGCTACGGCAGACGTACGAGACGCGCTACCGCTATGAGCGCTGGCGCGACCATCGACTGGTCGAGACCCAGATCGATCCGATGATCCAGCGGGCCTGGGGCCGGACCGAGTTCGAACTGGCGCTGGCGCACAGCGGCTTTGGCGAGGTGCGGGTCATCGGCGGGTACAACCGCGCGCGTGGCGTGCGGTCGTCCGACAGCGTACTGACTTTCGAGGCGACGGCGCTGTAACGCTCAGCGCAGCTGGGCCGGGTCGTAGTAGAAGCGTTCCTCGACGATCCGGTCGCCGTCCCAGCGCTGCCAGGCGATCTCGTCGAGGACGCGGGTGGTTCCGGGGCCGTCGGTCATCTCGAACACCCAGCGAATGGCCACGCGGTCGCCGTCGACGAGGACCACCGACCCCTTGCGGGTGACGATGATGTTGCGGGTCAGGGCGGCGCGCTCGTTCTCGACCAGCGCCGGGCGGCCCGTGAGGGTGCGGCCGAGGTTCTCCTGCGCCGTGGCGTCCTCGGCGTAGAAGGTCTCGATGGCCTCGACATAGTCGCCGGCCTCGACCATGGCGACAAAGGCGGCGACGCGGGCGGGTGTTGGCATGGCGGGGCTCTCCTCGGGCGACCCTAGCATAGTCCTCCCCAGCTTGCTGGGGAGGGGGACCGCCGGAGGCGGTGGAGGGGCGGCGCGAACGCTGGCGGTCCCCTCCTGAATTTCGGTCGATCCGGCCCCCTACGGCGCTGCCCCTCCACCATGCTCCGCATGGTCCCCCTCCCCGCGAAGCGGGGAGGATTTGCCGAAAACTCAGTAGCTCTGCAGCGCCCGGACTTCCAACGCCGCCAGCGGGGCGCTGGTGATGGCCTGGGCGGCGGCGAGGGCGCCGGCGCTGGTGGTGTAGTAGGGGATCTTCATCATCAGGGCCGTGCGGCGCAGCTCGAAGCTGTCCGACAGCGACTGCTTGCCCTCGGTGGTGTTGAACACCAGCTGGACCTCGCCGTTCTTCATCGCATCGACAATGTGAGGGCGGCCTTCCAGCACCTTGCGGACCGGGGTCGTCTCGATGCCCTGCGAGCGCAGCCACTCGCCGGTGCCGGCCGTGGTCAGCACCTTGAAGCCGGCCGCCTGCAGCAGCTTCACCGGCTCGATGATCCAGGGCTTGTCGCTGTCCTTGACCGAGACGAAGGCCGCGCCGCCGGTCGGCAGCTCGACGCCGCCGCCCAGCTGGCTCTTGGCGAAGGCGCGGGCGAAGGCCGGGGCCATGTCGGCTTCGCCGTCACGCTTCCAGTCCAGGCCCATGACCTCGCCGGTCGAGCGCATTTCCGGGCCCAGCACCGTATCCACGCCGGGGAAGCGGGCGAACGGGAAGACCGCCTCCTTCACCGCGATGTGGTCGTAGGGTTTGTCGACCAGGCCGAAGCTGGCCAGGGTCTCGCCGGCCATGATCTTGGCGGCGATGGCGGCGACCGGCGCGCCGATGGTCTTGGCCACGAACGGCACCGTGCGGCTGGCGCGCGGATTGACCTCCAGCACGAAGATGCGCGGCGTGGCCGAGTGCGGCTCCTCGATGGCGAACTGGACGTTCATCAGTCCACGGACGTTCAGCGCCAGGGCCATCTCGACGGTCTGGCGCTTGAGCTCGGCGATGATGTCTTCGCGCAGGGAGAAGGGCGGCATGGAACAGGCGCTGTCACCCGAGTGCACGCCGGCTTCCTCGATGTGTTCCAGCACGCCGGCGACGAACACGTCCGTGCCGTCGCACAGGGCGTCGATGTCCACCTCGGTGGCGCGGCTCAGGTACTGGTCGATCAGGATCGGGGCGTCGCCGCTGACCTCGACCGCGGTGCGCACGTAGCGCTCCAGCTGGGCGTCGTCGCGGATGATCTCCATGCCCCGGCCGCCCAGCACGTAGGAGGGTCGGATGACGATCGGGTAGCCGACCTCGTGGGCGGCGGTGAAGCACTCCTCGGCGCTACGGGCCAGAGCGTTGACCGGCTGGGCGATGTCCAGCTTGTGCAGCAGCTGCTGGAAGCGCTCGCGGTCCTCGGCCAGATCGATGGCGTCGGGGCTGGTGCCGAGGATCGGCACGCCGGCCTGTTCCAGCGGGTGGGCCAGCTTCAGCGGCGTCTGGCCGCCGAACTGCACGATCACGCCGGCCAGCGTGCCGTTCTTCTGCTCGACGTGGATCAGTTCCAGCACGTCCTCGGCCGTCAGCGGCTCGAAGTACAGGCGGTCGGAGGTGTCGTAGTCGGTCGAGACGGTCTCGGGGTTGCAGTTGACCATGATCGACTCGATGCCGATCTGGTCCAGCGCGAAGGCCGCGTGACAGCAGCAGTAGTCGAACTCGATGCCCTGGCCGATGCGGTTGGGACCGCCGCCGAGGATGATCGCCTTCTTGCGGTTCGACGGTTCGGACTCGCAGTCGGGGATCTGGCCCAGCGCGCCGGTCTCGTAGGTCGAGTACATGTAGGGCGTGGTCGCGGCGAACTCGCCGGCGCAGGTGTCGATGCGCTTGAACACCGGGCGGATGTTCATCGCGTGGCGGCGGGCGCGGACCTCCATCTCGGTCAGGGCGGTCAGCTTGGCGAGGCGGGCGTCGGAGAAGCCCATGGCCTTGAGCTTGCGCAGGCCGTCTGCGGCCGGCAGGCCGGAGGCGCGGACCTTGCCTTCCTGCCGCACGATCTCGGCGATCTGGCGCAGGAACCAGGGCTCGTAGGAGCAGGCGCCGTTGATTTCCTCGACCGTCAGGCCGTGACGGAAGGCCTGTGCGATCACAAGCAGGCGGTCGGGGGTGGGCGTGCCCAGCGCGCGCAGCACGGCGGCGTGGGCGGTGTCCGGATCGGCCGTGCCAGGAATGTCGATCTCGTCGAGGCCCGACAGGCCGGTTTCGAGACCGCGCAGGGCCTTCTGCAGGCTTTCGGAGAAGGTGCGGCCGATGGCCATGACCTCGCCGACCGACTTCATCGAGGTGGTCAGGTAGGGCTCGGCGCCCGGGTATTTCTCGAAGGCGAAGCGGGGGATCTTGGTGACGACGTAGTCGATGCTCGGCTCGAACGAGGCCGGCATGGCGCCGCCGGTAATGTCGTTGGCCAGTTCATCGAGGGTGTAGCCGACGGCCAGACGGGCGGCGACCTTGGCGATCGGGAAGCCGGTGGCCTTGGACGCCAGGGCCGAGGAGCGCGAGACGCGCGGGTTCATCTCGATGACGACCATCCGGCCGTCGGCCGGGTTGATCGCCCACTGGACGTTGCTGCCGCCGGTCTCGACGCCGATCTCGCGCAGCACGGCGATCGAGCCGGTCCGCATGCGCTGGTATTCCTTGTCGGTCAGCGTCAGGGCCGGGGCGACGGTGATCGAGTCGCCGGTGTGCACGCCCATCGGGTCGATGTTCTCGATCGAGCAGACGATGATGCAGTTGTCCGCCGTGTCGCGGACCACCTCCATCTCGTACTCCTTCCAGCCGAGCACGCTCTCCTCGATGAGCACCTCGGTGGTCGGCGACAGGTCCAGCCCGCGCAGCACGATCTCCTCGAATTCCTCGAGGTTGTAGGCGATGCCGCCGCCGGTGCCGGCGAGGGTGAAGCTGGGCCGGATGATCGCCGGGAGGCCGACGAAGGCCAGACCCTCACGGGCCTCGTCCATGTTGTGCGCGGCCTTGGACTTGGGGCTCTCAAGGCCCAGCTTGTCCATGGCGTCGCGGAATTTCTGGCGGTCCTCGGCCTTGTCGATGACGTCGGCCTTGGCCCCGATCATCTCGACGCCGTACTTCGCCAGCGTGCCGTTGGCCTCCAGCGCCAGCGCCGTGTTCAGCGCCGTCTGGCCGCCCATGGTCGGCAGCAGGGCGTCCGGACGCTCCTTGGCGATGATCTTGGCGACGATCTCCGGCGTGATCGGCTCGATGTAGGTCGCGTCCGCCACGTCCGGGTCGGTCATGATCGTGGCCGGGTTCGAATTGACCAGGATGATGCGGTAGCCCTCGGCCCGCAGCGCCTTGCAGGCCTGGACGCCGGAATAGTCGAACTCGCAGGCCTGGCCGATGACGATCGGCCCTGCGCCGATGATCAGGATCGAAGAGATGTCGGTCCGCTTGGGCATGCTCGTCTCGCGCACAAGGGCGGTCGCGCAGATCTGCGCGCCCGGCCCCGTTCAAACTGCTGGTTAAGGGGCCGGTTTAGAGACGGACTCAGGCTGGTGCAACCCGCTTTGCCACTGTCATCCCGGCCGCAGGGCGCAGCCCCCCCGGGTCGCGCGGAGCGCGCCCGAGGGTAAACTCCGAGCCGGGACCCAGATTCTGCTTCATGCACCCTGAATGGGATCCTGTCCGGGTCCCGGATCGGCCCTGCGGACCGTCCGGGATGACAGCGGGAAACAAGCCTCCAACACCTCAGGCGCTCGTCGTCAACTTGAGCATCAACGTTCGATGCAGTTGACTCAATGTTATGTTTGTTTTACATCACGTTCAAATTGTTGAACACGAAAGGAGCGGCCATGCCGTATCGTGAGAAATCCAACCTGCTGGCGCTGGCGGCGATGCTCATCGCCTACGGCCCCTATTTCGTGGTTGCGGCGATGGCCCCGGTCCAGACCGTGGTGACGCCCAGCCTGCTTCTGCTGACCCTGTTCGCGGCGGTTTCCGTCGCGCGGTTGCTGATCCTCGGCGTCGGCTACCTCTGGTTCCGGATCAAGACGCCGGAGGATGTTCGTGAGCCGGCCGACGAGCGGGACCGTGCGATCACGCGCCGATCGACCACCGTCGCCTACTATGTGCTGATGGCGGGCACGCTCGTGGCGGTCGCCATCATGCCGGTCTGGTTCGCGGGCTGGACCATCGTCAACGCCGGCCTGTTCGCTATCGTGCTGGCCGAAATCATCCGCTGCATCGTCGCGGCGGTAAGCTATCGGCGGGGCTGGAATGGCTGAGGGCGCGATCACCAACCAGATCCGCACCCTGCGCTTCCTCGCCGGGGAGATGTCCCAGGCGGAGCTGGGCCAGAAGATCGGCGTCACCCGTCAGACGATCGCCGCCATCGAGGCCGGGAAATACTCGCCGACGCTTGAAGCGGCCTTCCGCATCGCCGAGGTGTTCGGCAAGCCGCTGGACGAGGTGTTCCAGTGGGTGAAGGGCTGAGCCTTCCTCCCCCTGCGGGGGACGACTGGCGCAGGAATTGACCATCCCTCCCCGGCGGGACTACGACTCGCCTCCAACAAGAAAACAAAGGGAGGTTTCCATGCGTATCCTGCTCGGCGCCGTCGCGGCGCTCGCCCTGTCGGCCACGGCGGCCTTCGCCGGCGATGAGGTCCTGGCCTCGCGGTTCGGCAACACCACGATCACCACCGACGGCAGCGGCCAGTCCTCGAAGATCTACTACGAGGCCGACCACAGCTTCACCGGCGTCCAGGGCGAACAGCAGCTGGCCGGCACCTGGGCGGTCAAGGGCAGTCAGGTCTGCCTGACCTTCACCAGCGATGCCCCTCCGGGATATCCGAACCCGATCTGCACCCCGGTCGCGGCGCATGCCGTCGGCGAGACCTGGACCGCGGGCCCGTTCACGGTCCAGCTGGTGGCAGGGCATCAGTAGGGAGTAGGGCGGGGACATGTACCGCAGGTACGTGTCCCCCAATCGAGCTGAACAGGGGTTAGGGAACACACGTACCCAAGGGGTACGTGTCGCCGCGCCTTACGCCCTGGCTTTGTCCATCAATCCCGCGAACCGCTCGAACAGATAGAGACTGTCCGTCGGGCCGGGCGAGGCTTCGGGGTGGTGCTGGACGCTGAACACCGGCCGGTCGGTCAGAGCCAGGCCGGCGTTGGTGCCGTCGAACAGCGACACATGGGTCTCGGTGACCGGCGCCGGCAGGGTGTCGCGGTCTACGGTGAAGCCGTGGTTCATCGAGACGATCTCGACCTTGCCGGTCGTCAGGTCCTTCACCGGGTGGTTGGCCCCGTGGTGGCCCTGTTCCATCTTCACCGTCTTCGCGCCGAGCGCCAGGGCCAGCATCTGGTGGCCGAGGCAGATGCCGAACACCGGCGTGCCGCTCTCGACCAGCTTGCGGATTTCGGGGACGGCGTATTCGCCGGTCGCGGCCGGGTCGCCCGGGCCGTTGGACAGCAGGACGCCATCCGGCTTCCGGGCCAGGATGTCCTCGGCCGGGGTGTTCGCCGGAACCACCGTGGCGCGGGCCCCGATCGAGCTCAGCGCCCGCAGGATGTTGCGCTTCACGCCGTAGTCGAGAACCACGACCTCATATTTCGGCGCATCCGGCCTGGCGTAGCCTTCCGGCCAGTCCCACAGGCCCTCGTCCCAGACGAAGGTCTGGCGGGTGGTGGCGTCCTTGGCCAGGTCGAGGCCTTCGAGACCGGACCAGGCGCGGGCCTTGGCGACCAGGGCATCCAGATCGAACTGGCCGTCGGGGCTGTGGGCGATGACCGCATGCGGCATGCCCTTTTCGCGGATCGTCCGGGTCAGGGCGCGAGTGTCGACGCCGGCCAGGCCGATGACGCCGCGGCGGGTCATCCAGCCGGCCAGATCGCTGTCGGCGCGCCAGTTGGCCGGGTCGGTCGGGACGTCGCGGAAGATGGCGCCGCGCGCGGCCGTCTCGCTGCCGCCGCTGATCTGTTCCAGGTCTTCGACGTTGGTCCCGACGTTGCCCATGTGCGGAAAGGTGAAGGAGACGATCTGGGCCATGTAGGAGGGGTCCGTCAGGATCTCCTGGTAGCCGGTCATGGCAGTGTTGAAGCAGACCTCGCCGACCGCATCGCCGACCGCACCGACGCCGACCCCCTGCAGGACCGTGCCGTCAGCCAGCGCCAGGACGCCGGTGACGCCGGGAAGAAGGGTCTGCGTCATGATCGGGGTTCCTGGCGGCGGGTCAAACGGGCGCGTTGGTAGTGAGTCGGGCCGGTCGGGTCAAATCCTAACGCGGCTCTCCCACGTCGCGCTCCGGCGAGCATCATGAAAAATGCTTCACTTGTCCCATTTGTGAGACATACATAAGGAGGTTCGCGTCAACGAGAGGCCTGTCCATGACCCGTCTTGCCGCCCTGTTCTGCCTGATCGCCCTTGTCGCCGCGCCGGCCCGGGCCCAGGAAGTTTCCCTGCCCGAGACCCTCGCCCAGGCGATGGAGGGCAAGACCGTGCCGGCCGTGGGCATCCTCGTCATTCGCGACGGCAAGGTCGTCGGCCAGGCCGTGCGCGGCGTGCGCCGGATCGGCGAACCGGCGCTGGTGGCGCTGTCCGATCGCTGGAACATCGGCTCCGACGCCAAGGCCCTGACCGCGACCCTGATTGGCCGGCTGGTCGAGCGCGGCAAGCTGCGCTGGGACACGCCGCTGGCGAAGATGCTGCCTGAGCTCGCCGGGACCATGCGGCCGGAATATCGCGACGTGACCCTGCTCGAGCTGCTGTCGCACCGCGCCGGCCTGCCGGAAAACACCGGCGACATGGCCTTCTTCACCACCTTCTACGCCGACACCCGGCCGTTGCCGGCGCAGCGCCTCGCCTATGTCACGCGGGCGCTGACCGAGGCGCCGGTGGGGCCGGCCCGCGGCGAGTCGAGCTACTCCAACACCGGCCTGATCCTCGCCGGGGTCATCGCCGAGCGCGTCATGGGCAAGCCGTTCGAACAGCTGATGCGGGACGAGGTGTTCCGGCCGCTGGGCATGACGTCCGCCGACTACAGCCAGGCGCCCGGCGCCGGTGAGCCCTTCGGCCACCTCGACGGGCGCGTGTCGACGACGGCCGAGGCCAATCCGCAGATCATCACGCCGGCGGGCGGCCTGCGCCTGTCTCTGGCGGACTGGGGCCGGTTCGCAGTCGACCAGCTGGAAGGCGAGCGCGGGCGCGGCAAGCTGCTCAAGGCCGAAACCTACAAGCTCCTCCACACGCCACAGGGAGACACGATCGACGCGCTCGGCTGGGGCGTTCCGCCGGCCATCGCCGGCCGCCAGGGCCCGGTGCTGACCCATGGCGGGTCCGACGGAAACTGGTTCGCCTTCATCTGCCTGTTTCCGGGCAGCGAGAACGGTGTTCTGGTGGTGGCCAACGCCGCCGAAAGCATGGGCGGCGACGCCGCGGTCAAGACGGCGGCCAGGGCGCTCATCGTCACCCTCGCGCCGCCCGTCCCGGCCGCGCCCGCCGCGCCGTAGGAGACCTCTGATGCTGCAGATGCGCCCCAACTGTGAGTGCTGCGACCGCGACCTGGCGGCCAATGGCGGCGATGCGCGCATCTGCTCCTTCGAATGCACCTTCTGCGCCGATTGCGCGGGGGAGAAATTCGAAGGCCGTTGCCCCAACTGCGGCGGCGACCTCGTCGTCCGCCCGCCGCGCCCGGCGACCCTGCTGGCGAAGTATCCGGGCAGTATGGAGCGGGTGGTGAAGCCGCACTGAACCTTCTCCCCCCGGGAGAAGGAAGCTAGAACGCCCCCATGACCATCACCACGGTCGGCCTCGATGCCGATGACACCCTCTGGCACAACGAGACGCTTTTCCGCCTGACGCACAAGCGGTTCACCGATCTGCTCGCCCCCCACTGCGACGAGGCGACGCTCGAGGCGCGGCTGGCCGAGACGGAAAAGCGCAACCTGCGGCTCTACGGCTACGGGGTGAAGGGCTTCACCCTGTCGATGATCGAGACGGCCATGGAGCTGACCGACGGCGCCGTCGAGACGTCGGTAATCCGAGAGATTCTCGCCGCCGGGCGCGAGATGCTGACCGAGCCGGTCGAACCCCTGCCGGGCGTCGACCATGCGTTAGCGCAGCTGTCGGAGCGCTATCGCCTGGTGCTGATCACCAAGGGCGACCTGCTGCACCAGGAGCAGAAGCTGGCCGCGTCTGGCCTCGGAGACCTGTTCGCGGCCGTCGAGATCGTCAGCGAGAAGGACGCCGACACCTATCGCCGGGTGTTCGCCCGCCATGGCACGGGGCCGGAGCAGGCCGTGATGGCCGGCAATTCGGTGCGGTCCGACGTCATCCCCGCGCTGGAGGCCGGCTGCTGGGGCGCGCTGATTCCCTACCCGCTGGTCTGGGCGCATGAGGCCGCGTCGGCGCCGGCTGATCATTCGCGGTACGTGGAACTGGCCTCGATCTCGGACCTGCCGGCCTGGGTGGATGGACTGTCATAGGGACAGACACCCAAAGGTGTCTGTCCCGAACGCCCGCCAAATCCGCTCATCCCCGCGAAGGCGGGGACCCAGGCGTTTTTGAACTGGCTGCTCTGCGTGCAAGATAGACGTGGGACCTTCTGCGACACTTGAGGCCGTCCCTGAAAAAACCTGGGTCCCCGCCTTCGCGGGGATGAGCGGAGTATGGGAATGGCGCGCGCGTTTCTGGTCACGGTTCTCTCGGCCTGCCTTCTCTCCTGGTCCTCCGCGTCCACCGCCGCGCTGCCGGCCATGCCCTGGGCGCAGAAGGGCCAGCCGTTCGATATCGTCATCCGCAACGGCACGGTCTACGACGGCTCGGGCGCGGCGCCGTTCGTCGGCGACGTGGCCATCCGGGGCGATCGCATTGTCGCCGTCGGCCGGAAGCTCAAGGGCCCGCGCCTCACCGAGATCAACGCCACCGGGCTCGCCGTCGCGCCTGGCTTCATCAACATGCTCAGCTGGGCGACCGAGAGCCTGCTGGCCGACGGCCGCGGCCTGTCCGACCTGAAGCAGGGTGTGACGCTCGAGGTGATGGGCGAGGGCTCGTCGATGGGCCCGTGGTCCGAGAAGATGCGCAAGCAGGAGCTGGCGCGGCAGGGCGACATCAAGTTCCAGATCACCTGGTCGACCCTCGACGGCTACCTGACCCATCTCGAAACGCTGGGCATCGCCCAGAATGTCGCCTCGTTCGTCGGCGCTGAGACCGTTCGCACCAACATCCTCGGCGAGGAGGACGTCGACCCCAGCCCGGCCGAACTTGCGCGGATGCGGGCGCTGGTGGTCCAGGCCATGGAGGAGGGCGCGCTCGGCGTCGGCTCGTCGCTGATCTACGCGCCGGGCAGCTATGCCGACACCGATGAACTAGTTGGCCTTGCGACCGAGGCCGGCCGCTGCGGCGGGATGTACATCAGTCATATGCGCAGCGAGGGGAACCGGCTGCTGGAGGCGATCGACGAGTTGATCGAGATCTCGCGGCGCTCGGGCGCGCCGGCGGAAATCTATCACCTGAAGGCGGCCGGGAAGCAGAACTGGGCCAAGCTGGACGCCGCCATCGCGAAGATCGAGGCGGCGAGAGCCAGCGGCCTGCGCATTACCGCAGACATGTACACCTACACGGCCGGTTCGACCGGCCTCGACGCGGCGATGCCGACCTGGGTCCAGGCGGGCGGGCGTGAGGCCTGGATCAAGCGGCTGAAGGATCCGGCGACGCGCAAGGAGGTCATCGCCGAGATGCGGGTCGACAGCCCGGCGTTCGAAAACCTCTACCGTTTCGCCGGACCTGAGGGGACGCTGCTGGTCGGCTTCCGCAACCCGAAGCTCAAGCCGCTGACCGGCAAGACCCTGGCCGAGGTGGCGAAGATGCGCGGCGTCAGCCCCGAGGACGCGGCCATCGACCTCGTCATCGAGGACGGCAGCCGGGTGCAGGTGGTCTATTTCCTGATGAGCGAGGAAAACGTCCGCAAGGAAACGGCCTTGCCGTGGATGAGCTTCGGCTCCGACGCCGGCGCGCTCGCGCCGGAGGGCGTGTTCCTGCAGTCGAGCACGCACCCGCGCGCCTACGGCAACGTTGCGCGGCTGCTGGGCAAATATGTGCGTGTGGAGCGGTCCCTGACGCTTCAGGACGCCGTGCGGCGCCTGTCGGCGCTGCCGGCGCACAATCTGGGTCTGCATGACCGCGGCATGCTCAAGGCCGGGAACTTCGCCGACGTGGTGATCTTCGACCCGGCCACGGTGGGCGATACGGCCACCTACGAGACGCCGCGCCAGTTCGCCACCGGCATGCGGTGGGTGCTGGTCAACGGCGGCGTGGCGCTGAAGGAGGGCGAGCCGACGGCGCTCGCCACCGGCCGAGTCGTGCGCGGGCGTGGCTGGAAGGGCTGGCCGGACGGGGGATGTCGCGCCAGCGCGAAGGACTGGAGCTGGTAGAGTAGCTTCGATCCTCCCCGCGAAGCCGGGGAGGGGGACCACGCGCAGCGTGGTGGAGGGGGCTGCGCCGGAGACGGCAGTTCTGCCCCCTCAGTCACGCTCCGCGCGACAGCTCCCCGGCAAGCGGGGAGCACTCTTCAGCGCTTTGCCCGCCTCAGCAGCAACACCGTCCCGTAAAGCGGCAGGGTCGCGGCGAGGGCCCAAAGGCTCGGCGCCAGCATCGACGGGTCTGACGCGGCGACGACCCAGACGGAGAAAGCCGCGCCGGCGATCGCCAGGGCGCGGGCAGCCAGCCGCCTTCCGGGGGCCTCGATCCGACCGGCGAAGGTCAACAGGGCCAGGGCGCACAGCGCGTACATCGCCATCGACAGATTGACCGCGATGTTGATCAGCACGGCGAACTGCTTGCCGAGCGTCGGCGACATGCTCGAGGCGATTACCGCCGACATCAGCAGGCCGGTCAGAAGGAGATCGCGGACGGGCGCGCGGGCCGGGTCCGGACTGGACAGGGCCCGCGGCAGGAATCCGGCCGCCGCGCCGCTTCGGGTGGCTTCGGCGGTCACCAGGATCCAGCCGCCCAGCGTTCCGGCAGCCTTGAGCATGGCGCAGATGGCGATGATGGCGGCGGCCGTCGGGCCGGCCAGGGTTGCGATGGCGTCGGCGAACGGCGCCGACGACCGGGCCAGCGTCGCCGCGGGGATGGCGCCCATGAGGGCCACGGAGGCCGCCATGTAGACCGCCGCCGCCAGGCCGACGCCGCCGAGCGCGGCCAGCGGAATGTTCCGCTCCGGATCCCGGACCACGGCGGCGGCCATGCTGGCGCTTTCCAGTCCGAGGAAGGCCCAGAAGATGGGCGCGAGCGAGACGCTCACGGCCTGGGGCAGGGGTTTGCCGGTGACGTTCCAGCCCGCCGCGAAGGTGTCCGCGTCGAAGGCCAGCAGTCCGAGCACGGTCGCCACGACGATCGGCGCCAGGCCGATCAGCAGGGTCATCCCGCCCAGGCGCGTGACGGTCTTCGCGCCGATGATGTTGGCCAGGGTCATCAGCCAGATGAAGCCGATCGTGGCCCACACGCCGGCCAGAGGCTCCTTCAGCGCCGGGATGAAGAACGAGAGATAACCGGTGATCGCCAGGGCGATGGCTGGCACGCCGGCCCAGTTGGCCAGCCAGTAGAGCAGCCAGTTGGCGAAGCCGAAGAAGGGATGCAGGCCCTGGGCGGGATAGTCGACCAGGCCGTCCGGCGTCGGCTTGAGGATCGCCAGAAGGGCGAAGACGCCTGCGAGCAGCGCCGCCCCCGCCGATCCGATGATCCAGCCGATGATGGTGGAAGAGCCGATCGCCGCCAGTGTCGCCGGCAGCAGAAACACCCCCGAGCCGATCATGTTGCCCGCGACCAGCACCGTCGCCAGCAGCGGTCCGATACGGCGAGCGGCGGAAGCTGTCTCTGTCATGACCGAAGTGGTTCGCAGTTCGCCCGGCGCGTCAACGACCCTTGTTCGCCGGCGAGCGCTTGACGGGTCGGGGGCCCCAGCGGTCAAAGTCGCTCCGCAACGGCCCGGGAGATGCGCCATGAGCTTCGATACGCCCCTGACTCTCGTGGGACCGCTGCGCGCGCCGCGCCAGATGTTGCAGGACCAGGAGTACGGCGGCCACAGCTCGATCCATGACGACGCCATGGCCGAGAAGCTCGGCTTCCGCGCCGGGCCGATCGAGGGGCCGACCCACTTCAGCCTGTTCCCGCCGCTGCTGGCGAAGATCTGGGGCAACGCCTGGTTCGAGCGCGGCTGCCTGTCGGCTCACTACCAGAACATGGTCGTCGAGGGCGAAGAGCTCCGGGCCATCGTCGAGATCCCGCCCGAGGGCGCCACGCGCACGCTGGTCCGGGCGGAAAAGGCCGACGGCACGCCGGTGCTGGAGGCTTCCGCCAGCCTCGGCCCCGATCACGGCCAGACCCTGCTCGAAGCACGCATGGCCGCGCTTCGCCCGACCGGCAAGCTGCTGATCCTCGAAGACCTGAAGGTCGGCATGGCCGGCGCGGTCGACGAACTGGTCACGATGGCCCCCGACCAGAACATGGGCGCCCTCTATCCGTTTTCGCTCAACGAGAAGCTGGCGCGGATCACCGAAAACTCGCCCTGGTACAGCGACGCCAACGCCTCGCCCTGGGGCCGGGCGATCATCCCGCTGGAGATGGTCAGCGTGCTGGCGGAATACTCCAGCCACGCCGCGAAGTTCCCGGTGAAGGGGCCCGCCGTCGGCCTGTTCGCGGACCAGGAAATCCGCATGATCGACGGGCCGCTGTTCGTCGGCGAGACCTATCTGATCCGCCGCGAGATCGCCGCCCTGGCCGACAGCCGCCGCACCGAGTCCTACTGGGTCCGCAGCCGCATCTTCGACGCCACGGGCCAGCGACAGGTGGCCGAGATGCTGCTCAATCACGCCACGCTGAAGGACAGCTACGCCGGCTACAGCGAGGCCGCGCCGGTCTGAGATACAGGCCTGTATTTTCCGGGTCGCATGTCACAGCGGGAGCGGGTTCCTCGTCTGGCAAGGGAACACGGAGTTTTCCCATGAACCGATGGATCGCGATCGCGCTGGCGGTGCTGCTCGGCGGCAATGGCCTCTTCATGCTGGCCGCGCCGCTGGCCTGGTACGACGCCGTGCCGGGGGTGACCGCCACCGGCGCCTATAACCCGCACTTCATCCGCGACATCGGCATGGCCTATCTGGTCGTGACGCTGGGACTGGGCTGGTTCGCCTGGCGGCCGGCTGAGGGCTGGCCGGCGCTGGTCTGCGCGGCGGCGTTCCAGCTGCTGCACGCCGCCATCCACATTGGCGACGGGGCCTGTGGCGCCAGTCCGCTCAGCGACTTCGCCCGCGACTTTCCCGGCGTTTTCCTGCCGGCCCTGCTGACCGCCTGGATCGCCTGGCGCTCGCGTCCTTCCGGAACAGGAGCCTGACCATGCTGAAGGCCTTCTTCCGCGCCCAGATCCGCAAGGTCGAGAAGCAGTGGGGCTACGACGCCGCCTACATGCATGACTTGCTCGATGCCGGGACCGGGACCTTCTTCCGCTTCAGCTTCGTGCCGACGCTCGGACACAGCAAGGACGCCCCGGCGGCGGCCATGGCGGCGGCAGCGATCGTCGGGACCCTGGCCGAGGATTGCGGCCCCTGCACGCAGATCAGCGTCGACATCGCCACCGCCAGCGGCGTGAAGCCGGACATCCTGCGGGCCATCCTCGCCGGCGACCGCGCGGCCATGGGCGAGACGGCGGCCCTCGGCTACGACTTCGCCCAGGCGGTACTGGACCGGAACCTGGCCGACTCCGAGGAGGTCCGCGCCGAGATTGTCCGGCGCTGGGGCCAGAAGGCCGTGGTGGCCCTCAGCCTCGCCCTGACCACCGCGCGGATGTATCCCGCGCTGAAATACGGACTCGGCCACGGCAAGACCTGTTCCCGCGTGATCGTGGCCGGCGAGCCGGCGCCGTTCCACCGGCCGGAGCTGCTCGCCGCTTGACCGACGCTGTCGCCCTTTTCGAGCAGGAGCGGCCCCGCCTGAAGCGGCTGGCCTACCGCATGCTCGGGTCGGTGAGCGAGGCCGAGGACATGGTCCAGGACGCCTGGCTGCGCTGGGACCGGGCCGGGGCGAGCGCCGACAATCCCCAGGCCTGGCTGGTCCAGACCGTGACCCGCCTGTGCCTTGATCGCCTGAAGTCCGCCCGCGCGCGCCGCGAGACCTATGTCGGCCCCTGGCTGCCTGAGCCGCTGATCGAGGAGATCGCGGATGATCCGCTGGAACGGGCCGAGGACGTGTCGGTGGCCTTCCTGCTGGCGCTGGAACGGCTGTCGCCGCTGGAGCGGGCGGTGTTCCTGCTGCACGACGTTTTCGACCAGGACTATGCCGCCGTGGCCGCCGCGCTTGGCAAGGGCGAGGCCGCGGTGCGCCAGTTGGCCAGCCGGGCCCGGACGCACATCCGCGACGCCCGTCCTCGCTTCAGCGTGCCCCGCGAACAGGCCGAGCGCCTGGCCGCCGCCTTTCTCGCCGCCTCGGCCGCCAACGATGCGCAGGCCCTGTCGCGCCTGCTGGCCGAGGACGCGGTGCTGATCTCCGACGCCGGCGGAAAACGCCCGGCGGCCCTGCGACCGATGATCGGGCGGGAGGACGTTCTGCTGCTCCTGCGGGGTCTGGCCAGCCGGGGGACGATCCCGCTGGCCGGCGACGCCCGGCCGGCGCGGATCAACGGGCTTCCTGGGATGATTCTCAGAGATCCGGTGGGCCCGACCATCATCGCCTTCCAGCCCGATGAAACCGGCGAGCGCATCGCGGCGATCTACATCATGCGCAATCCGGAGAAGCTCGGGCATGTTCTCCCCTCTCCCTGACGGGAGAGGGAGGGGCCCGACGCGGAGCGGCGGGAGGGTGAGGGGTTACGGCGTGGTCTAGCCTGCTCAGACCGTAAGCCCTCAACCTCCCACCCTGCTCGCAAGCTCGCGGGCGGGCCCCTCCTTCTCCGTCCGGGAGAAGGAATCCATGGGCGACTAGCGCCGAGCGGCGTCTTCCGCGATATGCTGCCCGAATGCGTTTCGACGACCGCTTCCTCGAAGAGATCAAGTCGCGCCTCCGCCTGTCGGACGTGATCGGCAAGACCGTGAAGCTGAAGCGTCAGGGCCGCGAGTACGTCGGCCTGTCGCCGTTCACCAAGGAGCGTTCGCCCAGCTTCTTCGTCAACGACGACAAGGGCTTCTTCCACGACTTCTCCTCCGGCAAGCATGGCGACCTGATCAGCTTTCTGCAGGAGACCGAGCGGCTCAGCTTCGTCGAGGCCGTCGAGCGGCTGGCCGGGGAGGCCGGGCTGCAGATGCCCGCGCCGGACCCTCGGGCGGCCGAGCAGGAAAAGCAGCGCCAGGGTCTGACCGAATGGCTTGAGATGGCCGCCGTCTGGTTCGAGGGCGAACTGCGACGGCCGTCGGGCAAGGCGGCGCGCGAGACGCTGATCCGCCGCGGGCTTCCGGAACAGGAGTGGGCCCGCTTCCGGCTGGGCTTCGCGCCGTCGGGTCGTACGGCGTTGAAGGACTATCTGATCGCCAAGGGTGCACGGCCGGCCGAACTCGTCGAGGCGGGTCTGCTCATCGCGCCGGAGGACGGCGGCGCCCCTTGCGACCGCTTCCGCGACCGGATCATCTTCCCGATCGCCGACCAGCGCGGCCGGATCGTCTCGTTCGGCGGCCGGGCGATGGATCCGGAGGCGCGCGCCAAATACCTGAACGGCCCCGAGACCAGCGTCTTTTCCAAGGGGCGGCTGCTGTACGGTCTGCCCGAGGCGCGCAAGATCCTGCACGCGGGCCCGCCGTCGGCCGATGGCGCGGACGCGGCCCTGGTGGTGGTCGAGGGCTACATGGATGTGATCGCCTGCCAGCGCGCCGGGATCGCCGCCATGGCGCCGATGGGCACGGCCCTGACCGAGGAGCAGATGGAGGTGCTCTGGCGCCTGCATCCCGAGCCGACGCTGTGCTTCGACGGCGACGGGGCCGGACGGCGCGCCGCCAGCCGGGCGATCGACCGGGCCCTGCCGCTGCTCAAGCCGGGCAAGAGCTTCCGCTTCGCCATCGTCACCGGCGGCAAGGACCCCGACGACGTGCTGCGCGAACAGGGACCGGCCGCCCTGCGCGCCCAGCTGGCCCAGACCACGCCCTTCGCCGACGCCCTGTTCACCCGCGAGCGCGACCAGGAGCCGCTCGACAGTCCCGAACGCAAGGCCGGGCTCAAGGCGCGGCTGCGCGAGAAGGCCAACACCATCGCCGACAAGGACCTGGCCCAGGCCTATCGCGATGACCTGCTCGGCCGGTTCGATCTGCTGTTCCAGAAGCCGCAGCAGGGCGCGCGGGCGCCGTTCACGCCGAACCGCCCATGGAAGCCGGGTGGCAAGCCGGGCATGGTTTTCGAGTCCGCGTTCCCTACACCGGAGGGCAAGGCGGCGGCCAAACGGCTGTCCACGGCGCTGGATCCGCTGGCCGCGGCCCTGGCCAAGGCGGTGCTGGAGGACCCCCACCGGCTGGACGATCATCTGGAGACATTCGAGAAGGCCGGGTTCGGCGATCCGGCGCTGTCGGCGCTGGCCGCTGAAATCATTCGTCTTCGTCTGGAGGCTGACCACCTTGACTCCGGGGCGCTCAACCGCCATCTGCGGGATCGTGGATTTGCCGGGCTGCTGACTGACATCGACCGGGCCGCTGCTCAAGCAGGCGCGCCCTTCCTGAAACAGGATGTCACCCTCGCCACCGCCAGGTCCCAGTGGACGTACGCTTTTGAGGTTCTGAACCGATTGGCTGCGCTCGAGGCTGCCATTACGTCCGCCAAGGGTAACCTTGGGGGCCGTTCAGACATGGCGGCGCTGGAGCGACTGAAAGCCGAACGGGACACTCTCAAGCGATCCGTGCGCTCGGGAACCCTGTGGACGGACGGTGAACCTATCCCCTGAGACGCTTTGCCGCGTCCCACGCCTGTTTCACTTGGCGTCCCGCCCAGACCGGGGGCGGCCCGCCGGAGATCGCCATGAGCACGACCGCCACCGACCAGTCCGACGCCCCCGAGGCCCCCGAGAAGGACGGCCCGCTCCTCGACCTCACCGATGCCGGGGTCAAGAAATTCATCAAACAGGCCAAGGCCCGCGGCTACGTCACGATGGACGAGCTGAACAAGGTGTTGCCGAGCGAGGAAGTCACCTCCGAGGCCATTGAAGACACCCTGGCCATGCTGTCCGAGATGGGCGTCAACGTTGTCGAGGCGGAAGAAGACGCGGCCGACGGCGAAGGCGGCGAGGTCGCCAACCGCGAAGAAACGGCCATCGTCACCGAGGCCGAGACCAAGTCGACCTACGACCGCACCGACGACCCCGTGCGCATGTATCTGCGCGAGATGGGCAGCGTCGAACTGCTGTCGCGCGAGGGCGAAATCGCCATCGCCAAGCGTATCGAGGCCGGCCGCGACACGATGATCCGCGGCCTGTGCGAAAGCGCCCTGACGTTCGAAGCCATCATGGTCTGGCGCGAGGAGCTCGGCACCGGCCGGATCCTGCTGCGTGAAGTGATCGACCTGGAAGGCACCTACGGCGTGATGTTCCCGGCCGCGCCGGTGATCGTGCCGACCGAGGACGCCGAGCCGGCCGAGCCCAAGGAAACCGTCGACGGCGAGGAAAAGCCTGAAGGCGAGGACGACGACGACGACTTCGATGACGGCGCCGGCCCGACCGTCAGCGCCATGGAAGGCGAGTTGCGCGAAAGCGTCATGGAGACCCTCGACGCCATCGCCGCCGAATTCGACGCCTTCCGTCGCCTGCAGGAAAAGCTGGTCGAGCGCCGGCTCAAGGGCGGCGACCTGAAGGATGAGGACCGCAAGGCCTACGAGGCCGCCTCCGGCGCCATCGTCACCCGCCTGAAGACCCTCAAGCTGAACAACAATCGTATCGAGGCCCTGGTCGATCAGCTCTACGCGATCAACCGTCGCCTGATCGCGCTGGAAGGCCGCCTGCTGCGTCTGGCCGACAGCTACGGCATCAGCCGCGCCGAGTTCCTCAAGGCTTATTTCGGCGCCGAGCTCGACCCGAACTGGTCAGAGAAGGTCAAGGCGCTGGGCGTGCGCTGGACCAAGTTCAGCGAGAACGACGACAGCTCGATCCGCGATATCCGTCAGGAAGTCGCGGCGCTGGCCACCGAGACCGGCGTGCCGATCGACGACTATCGCCGCATCGTCCAGACCGTGCAGAAGGGCGAACGCGAGGCCCGTCAGGCCAAGAAGGAAATGGTCGAGGCCAACCTGCGCCTCGTGATCTCCATCGCCAAGAAGTACACCAACCGCGGCCTGCAGTTCCTCGACCTGATCCAGGAAGGCAACATCGGTCTGATGAAGGCGGTCGACAAGTTCGAGTACCGCCGCGGCTACAAGTTCTCGACCTATGCCACCTGGTGGATCCGTCAGGCGATCACCCGCTCGATCGCCGACCAGGCGCGGACCATCCGCATCCCGGTGCACATGATCGAGACGATCAACAAGATCGTCCGCACCAGCCGTCAGATGCTGCACGAGATCGGCCGCGAGCCGACCCCGGAAGAGCTGTCCGAAAAGCTGGCCATGCCGCTGGAGAAGGTCCGGAAGGTCCTGAAGATCGCCAAGGAGCCGATCAGCCTCGAAACGCCGATCGGCGATGAGGAAGACAGCCATCTCGGCGACTTCATCGAGGACAAGAACGCCATCCTGCCGATCGACGCGGCCATCCAGTCGAACCTGCGCGAGACCACCACCCGCGTGCTGGCGTCGCTGACGCCGCGCGAGGAACGCGTCCTGCGCATGCGCTTCGGCATCGGCATGAACACCGACCACACCCTGGAAGAAGTCGGCCAGCAGTTCTCGGTCACCCGCGAACGCATCCGGCAGATCGAGGCCAAGGCCCTGCGCAAGCTCAAGCACCCGAGCCGGTCGCGGAAGCTCAGGTCGTTCCTCGACAGCTAGGCAAGACAGACAAGGGCGGCTCTCACGGGCCGCCCTTTTTGCTGATTCCTGGCTACGCCCCGCGCATCAGCACGCCCGCGGTCAGGACGCCGAAGGCCAGTACGAGCGTGTCGATGACATGGGCGCTGACGAACGGGATGCCGACGTTGCCGTAGTGGGCGACGGCCGCGGCGATGGCCAGCGCGAGCGAGACCGCGAAAAGCGGCATCGACGGCGCGGTCAGCACCAGGGATCCTTGACGGTAGGCCATGCGGGTCTCTCCGGGAGGGCGCGATCGCGCCTGTGCCTGAGCAACGCCTGTCGCCGACCGCCGTTCCGTCAGCCCTTCTTCGTCAGTCCTTCGTAGATCGACTCTACGAGCCGGTCGGCCTCGCCTTCGAGCGGGTAGGCCGCAGTCGGCTTGCCGGCCTGGATCTCGGCCAGCGTCTTGTGGGCCCTGATGCCCTTGCGCACCTTCGCGGTGATGTCGACCAGCATGTCGCGGTAGGCCTGCAGGTCGGCCTTCTTTGCCATCTCGCCATGGGCCGGCACGATGATGGTCGCGTCATCGGCCATCGCCAGGGTCGCGTCGACCGCCGCGACCACGCCCATGACGCCGCCGCCGCTGCTGGTGTCTATGAACGGAAACAGTCCGTTGAAATAGACGTCGCCCATGTGGATGACGTTGGCCTTGACCAGCTTGACGATCGTGTCGCCGTCCGTATGGGCGGCCGGGGTGTGGCGCAGCAGAACGGTTTCGGAGCCGATGTGCAGTTCGAGCGTGTCGTCATAGACAAGCGTCGGCCAGGCCATCGGGGGCTGGGCGGGGATCCTGCTGTTGTAGGCGACCATGAACTGGTCGCTGCTCAGTCGGGTGCGGACCTCGCGCTGGGCGATGATCACCGCGCCCGACTTGGCGAAGGCGGCGTTGTCGCCGGCGTGGTCCAGGTGCCAGTGGGTGTCGATGACGTACCGGACCGGGGCCGGCGATACCTTGGCGACAGCGGCGACGGTCTCGTTGTGGGCCCGCGACCGCTGATCGTCGACGATCAGGGCGCCCTGGGCGTCGGGCAGGATGAGGACGTTGCCGTCGATGCCGATCAGGACATAGACGTCCGGCCTCAGCTGACGCACCTCGGCCTCACGGGCCTGCGCCGGCGCGGCCAGCAGCGACAAGGCGACAACGGGCGCCAGCGCCCATTCGGCGAGGGCGGTGCGGGTTATGGACATGAAGCTGAGATCCCGGTGTTTGAAAGGGGATGTTGAATCGTGAACGCCCAGCCTACTCAAAGTGGTGGATTCGAGGAAGGGCACCGGCGCGGGACGGGGCGATACAGATTTTGACCTGCGCTCGATCGCGGACAGCCCGGATCATCACTAAAGCGTTAGCTTGAGTTTTCGCTTGTCCGCAGGATCTCTCCGAGATACTAAAGCGTATGCTTCAGCATAAAGCCTCCGTTCCGCCGCCGCTCGACGCCGTGTTTCAGGCGCTGGCTGATCCCGCGCGACGACAGATGCTCGAGCGACTGACGCTCGGGCCGGCGTCGGTCAGCCAGCTGGCGGAGCCCCTGCCGATGTCCCTGGCGGCGGTCGGCCAACACGTGGCCGTGCTCGAGGCCGCAGGCCTGGTGCAGAGTCTCAAGGTCGGGCGGGTGCGCACCTGCACGCTCGATACGACCGTGCTCACCCAGGCCGAGCAATGGATTAACGCCCGGCGGGTCGCCGTCGGACATCAGCTCGACCGGCTGGGCGAGTATCTGGCCGCCACCAAGCCGGCCGACGAAGTCTGAAGGACCGCGCCATGCCCTCCGCCCTGACCCACGCCACCTTCTGTCTCGAGCGCGTCTACGACGCCGCGCCGGCCCGCGTGTTCCATGCCTTCACCGACCGCGAGGCGCGCATGCGCTGGTTCTTCAAGGCGGACGAATGGACCCTGCACGAACACAGCGGCGGAGAGCTGGGGGTCGGCAAGACCGAGTCCAGCCGCTTTTCGCCGCCGGGGGCCGACGTAATCATCACCAACGACAGCACCTATCTCGACGTGGCGCCGAACGAGCGACTGATCTTCGCCTACGCCATGACCCTTGGCGGGGCGCCGCTATCCTCGTCCCTGTCGACGGCGGAGTTCCGGCCGGAAGGCAAGGGGACCCGACTGGTGTTCACCGAGCAGGGTGTCTACCTCGACGGCAATGTCTCGGGGCGCATCGAAGGGACCGAGGCTATGCTCGTCACGCTGGGTGAGGAACTGGAACGGCAGCCCTAGGCCAGCATGTCCAGCAGCGCGCCGGTCATCTGGTCGGCCGTGCGGATGACGGCGGCGTTGGCCTTGAAGGCGGTCCTGGCCTCGATGCGTTCGACCGTTTCCTTGACCAGATCGTCGAGCGGCGCGGCGGCCGTGCGGCGGGCGCTGGCGTCGAAGCGGTTGGCCGCGTCGAGCAGACCGGCGGCGGCGATGGGCAGGGCCTGCATGGGCGGAATTCCCGTGATGTCGGGATCCGCTATCGCACGGCGCGCCTAACGGGCCGTCGGCAAGCGTGGTGAACAGCGGCTTGCCAGCGCCGCGCCCCTGCCGCACCTTTCCGGCCATGAGCCAGATCGATCCCGCCCCAGTTCAGCCAGACGGTGGCCGCTATCCCAGCTTCGAGGCCTTCTACCCGTTCTATATCCACGAGCATTCGAACCGGACCTGCCGGCGAATCCATGTGGTGGGGACGGGGCTCGTCATCGCGGCTTTCGGGATGGCGCTCGTGACCGGCAATCGCTGGTGGTTCGCGGCCATGCCGCTGGTCGGCTACGGCTTCGCCTGGGTCGGCCATTTCGTGTTCGAGAAGAACACCCCCGCGACCTTCAAATACCCGCTCTGGAGCCTGATGGGCGACTTCCGCCTGTTCTTCGAGACGGTCACCGGCAAGCGGCGCTGGTAGCGCCTCCTTCAATCCAGGACAGATCCATGAGCACCGACCTCTTCTCCCTCAAGGGCCGCACGGCTCTCGTCACCGGCGGATCGCGCGGCATCGGCAAGATGATCGCGGCCGGCTTCATCGCCGCCGGCGCGCGCGTCTACATCTCCTCGCGCAAGGCCGGCGCCTGCGACGCCACGGCGGCCGAGCTGTCGGCCGGCGGCGGGGTGTGCATCTCGCTGCCGCAGGACGTCTCGACGGTCGAGGGCTGCAATCTGCTGGCCCAGGCCTACGGTAAGTACGAGACCAGCCTCGACATCCTGGTCAACAACGCCGGCGCCGCCTGGCTGGCCGAGTTCGATCAGTTTCCGGAGGCCGGCTGGGACAAGGTGATGAACCTGAACCTCAAGTCGCCCTTCTTCCTGACCCAGGCCCTGGCGCCGGCGCTGCGGGCTTCCGCCACGCATGAGCGGCCGGCCAAGGTGATCAACATCGCCTCGATCGACGGCATCCGCCCCAATCCGCAGGAGACCTACAGCTACCAGGCCAGCAAGTCGGGGATGATCCACCTGACGCGGCGCATGGCCGGGCGGCTGATCGAGGACAACATCGTCGTCACGGCCATCGCGCCCGGGGCCTTCGCCTCGGAGATGAACACCGTGGCGCGCGACCAGGCCGAGGCCGTCGCGGCCCGCATTCCGTCGCGCCGCATCGGCACGGACGAGGACATGCAGGGCGCGGCGATCTACCTGGCCTCCCGCGCCGGGGACTATTGCGTCGGCATCACCATCGCGGTCGACGGCGGTGTCGCCTATGCCGCCGCGGCCATGTAGGGGGCACCCATGTTCAACAGCGCGCTTATCCGAACGCGGCTCGGCCAGTATGGCGCGGCCTGGCTGATCAGTTTCGTCGTCTCGCTGATCGCGATCCTCGCTGGCGCGGCGCTGGCGCACATGCGGCTTGTCGAAGTGGCCGACCTCGTCCTGCCCGTCGGGTTCGCCGGGCTCACCCTTGCGGTGCTGGCCGTCCTGGTCCTGACCCTGACGGCCGGGCGCGAGACGGTCGCGACCCGGCTCGTCGTGTTCGTGCTGGCGTTGCTGCTGTTCCTGCCGCTCCTCTGGGGGCCCGTCCTCGGCGCGATCGCGGCGGCCTGGATCGGCCATGTCTCGATCGAGTATTCCGAGGTCTACGCCCAGTTCCGCATCCAGATCAGCCAGATCCTGTTCAAGCTGGCCAGTCTGATGTTCGCCAACCCGTTGATCGACACGATCTGGACCGCGTTCCAGGCCGTGGCGACCGTGGTCGGCTTCCTGTCGTCCTTCTTCCAGGTCTGGCCGCGCGTGCTGCGGCTGCTGGGCGCGCGGGAAGTGGAAGCCTGACGCCAACGCCCCTTCCGTCGCCGGAAGGGGCGCTCGCCGGGGCTAGTAGCCCCAGGTGGTGTAGCCGAGCTGCAGCGTCTTCGGGTAACCGGGATTGATCCCGTTGACCCGGAACTGGCTGATACGGCCGGCGCTCGTCTTCATGCAGACATAGCTGCCGACGGGAACGGCCAGAATCGGCACGCGCGCAGTGCTGAAGCTCTCGGTGACGCAGCCCTCGAAGCCGCGGTTGCTGAGATCTCCCACAGCCATCTTCGCGCCGTTGCGTGGAGTGAGGAACATCATGGCCGGAGTGGCCGCCTGGAACCAGAGGTCCGCGCCGCCGCCGCTGGTGACCGCGCCGTTGTCGAAATCGACCAGATAGGTCTGCGGCAGTTCGACCGGGCCGGTCGAGTAGGTCGGCGGCGTCGGCGGCGGGGGAGGGGGTCCCATCGGGTGACAGCTGAAGCCGCCCGCATGCGCGGTGCAGACCATGTCGGCCGGGGCGTTGCGCTGGATGCTGCCCGCCGCGCCGTACCGGCACTGGAGCGCCGGCGTGCCGCCGATGTTGACCACCGCCGTGCTGGTCAGGGAATTGACGATCGGCGTGTCCCACCAGTCGCCGGGCAACGGCGTGGTGATTTCCCGGCGCACCTGTGACGCCGGACAGTTGATTTCCGCGGCGCTGGCGATGGCCGGCGCGGCGGACACGAGGAGGGCCGCGCCCACCCCCGCAATCCCTAGCGAAACCTTGTTCATCATAGCCTCCCAACGAGGGACCGATCCCTCATGGAGACAGATAACGCCGGTCTTCCTGAACCGGCGTTGATCCAGGTTTGTTACCTGCGGTTCACCCACGGCGCGCATCGCGTTGACGCGGGCCCGGCCGCCTGCGAGCGTCCTTTCTGGGAAAAACAAGAAAAGGGGGAAGCCTAGATGCTCGCCTCATTGCTGCTGCGTATCGGGGCCCTCACCCCCATCGTTTACTACGGCGTGCTGATCGCCGCGAGCCTGGCCTGGCCGGGCTTGAACCACATGACCACACCGATCAGCGATCTGGGCACGGCCGCCTCGCCGCAACATCAGATGTTCAACTACGGACTGATGGCGACGGGCGGGCTGGCGATCCTCGGCGGACTGGGCGCCCTGCTCGGCATGCGTCGACTGGGGTCGGGCCTCATCCTTCCGGTCCTGGCGTTCATCGCCATCGCCCTCGGGGGCGCGGCGCTGATCATGGCCGGTCTGCATCCGCTGCCGGACGCCCTGCATCACGCGCACAACATCGGCCTGGCCCTGCTGGCCGCGCCGCTGCTGATGTTCCTCGGTCTTTCCGACCGCAGCGACATGTCCGGCGTGAAGACCCTGCTGATCCTCAGCTTTCTCGGCGGCATCGCGGCGCTGGGCATCATGATGAACTGGGGCCACTTCAACGTCATGACCCCGGCCAATTCCGGCCTGATCCAGCGGGCCCAGACCCTCGCGGTCTTCCCGTGGATGGGGCTGGCGTTCCTGGGTCTCGCCCAGCGGCTGGCCGCGCGCGAACGCAAGAAGCGCGAAGGCTACTGACCAGCGCGCCTGGCGTCAGCGCCAGGCGTAGTTGAAACTGACGGAGATACGGTCGCTCTTCGCGCCGTTGGCCGGCACCTCGTGCCGCAGCCAGCTCTCCCACAGCAGCACCGTCCCGGGCGCCGGAGTGACGTAGACGAAAGTCTGCAGATCCTCCGGCGCTTCCTTCATGCGCCCCGGCGCCGCCATCATCATCGGCAGGCGTGGGTCCTCCAGCTTCAGGGCGGACGCTCCCGGCGGCGTGGCGACGTAGTAGGTGCCGCTGATCACGCTGTGCGGGTGGATGTGGCTGGTGTGCGTCCCGCCCGGCTTGAGGATGTTGACCCAGAGGCTGTCCATGACCAGCCGGCGGCCCTTGAGGTCGAAGGCCACGTCGGCGGCGAAGAGGGCGGCCTGCTTGTCGAGGCGCTTCTTCAGATCGCCAAAGGCCGTCACCCGCGTCGGCAGGTCGTCCAGTGACGCGTAGGACGTATAGCCGGGGTAGGCGTTGGCCTTGCACCAGGCGCGACCTGCATGGTCCTCGGCCGCCAGCATGCGGCAGGCGTCCTCCAGGTCGGCGTTGAGGGCGGCAAAGCCCTTGTCCGCAGCGAGGCTGGCCTCGTGCAGGCGGGTGACGAAGAGGGCGCGGCTGGTCATGCGCAGCCCTCTAGCCCGTCACGCCTCCCCCGTCACCGCCTTGCGGGTCGCGGCGTAGGGGTCGCTGACCACGTGGCTCTTGAGGTTGAACAGCATTACCTGCCGTTTGGCGGCGTCGTAGGCCGGCCAGTAGGGCAGGACCGGGGTATTGGGATTGCCGGTGCGCGCGAACGCGACCCAGGCGGCGCTCATCTGCTTGGCCAGCACCTGCGGGGCAGGGCCTTCGCCGACAAGCACCCGGGCGGTCTCGACGTTGTCGAACGCCAGCGGGATTTCCAGCGTGTGAGGGCTGCGGAACGGGCCGACCGGCGTCTCCCACTCCAGCAGGTACATGTAGGCCTTGGCGCCGCCCTGGGCGGCCTTCCGTTCGGCGATGGTCACCGAGCCCGCGAACATGCGTCCGTAGGTGGTCAGATGGCAGGCGAGGTAGGTCGGCGAGTCGTTCGGAAAGTCCTTGCGCAGCGCGGCCAGCACCAACGGGGCCTTCGGGCCGTAGATCGCGCCGGCCATCTTCTCGAGCCCGGCATTGTCGAGTTTCCCGAACCAGGGCGCGGAGGCCATGAACAGGGTCATCTCGTCCTTGTTGATGCCGATCATCACCGGAATGTTCTGGGCCGTGGCGGGCGCCGCCGGGTCCCAGGGGTTGATCGGCAGGATGTCGCCGTCAGCCACCGGTGAGAACCCGCTGCGGTCGAAGCCGGCGCCGGGCTGTTTCGCCTCCGCCGCGGCGGCGGCGGCCACCAGCCGTTCGGCGGGCACGTCGCGCAGGGCGACCACGTCGCCAGGGTCGATGCCCAGTTCCGCGTACAGGGTTTTCACCAGGGCGCCGGCGCGGTCTTTCGGGACGGCCTTCACGCCCGGACCGCTCTCGATGATCGCGCGGTGGAACAGGCCCTGCGCCTTGGGCATGGACAGCAGGTAGCTGACCTTCGCGCCGCCGCCGGACTCGCCGAAGATGGTGACGTTGCAGGGATCTCCGCCGAACAGATAGATGTTGTCCCGCACCCACTCGAGGGCCGCGACAATGTCGAGCATGCCCGCGTTGCCTGATCCACGGACGCTGTCGAGGTCCGCGTAGCCGAACACGTTCAGACGATGATTGAGCGTGACGACGACGACGTCCTGGGTCGCCAGGTTCGTGCCGTCATAGATCGGCCAGGCGCCCGAGCCGTAGGCGAAGCCGCCGCCATGCAGCCAGACCATCACCGGTCGGCCGGTCTCGGGCTGTTTCGCCGTTGTCCAGATGTTGAGGTAGAGGCAGTCCTCGCTCTGAGCCGCGACTTCCGAGGCCGTCGGGAAGATGGTCTGAAGCGCCTTGCCGAGTTCGGACGTGGGGTTGGCTGACGAAGGCGAGGGGTTCTGGATCGCCGGCGGGCCGAATTTCGTCCAGTCGTGGCGGCCGGTCGGGGTCGGCAGGCGGACCGGCGGGGCGAAACGCAGGGGCCCGACCGGCGGCCTGGCGTAGGCGACGCCCTTGTAGGCCGTGACGCCCTTGCCGCAGTCGACGCCCTTGAAGCCGGCGGTCAGGGCGGGATTGGCGACCTGGGCCAGGGCGGGACCGGCCATCGCGGCCGCCGACAGACCCAGTCCCACCAGTCCGCGTCTGGAGATGTCGATGGATTTGGTCATGGCCGGACTCCCGTTGTCTCGAAACATCGGTATCCCACCACCCACGATCCGTCGAGATTCTTGCGGGTTTCCGTTCGGGCAGGCCTTTCGCTCACAGGGTGAACGGCGATAACGTCGCGCCAACCAGTCCAAGGGGAGAGACGTCGATGAAGGCCGCAGTGCTGCGTGAAGTGGGCAAGCCGCTTCAGATCGAAAACGTGACGATCAACAAGCCCGGCCCGCATGAGGTGCTGATCCGCACCAAGGCCGCGGGCGTCTGTCACTCTGACCTGCATTTCGTCGAGGGCTCCTATCCCCACCCGCTTCCGGCCGTTCTGGGCCACGAGAGCGCGGGCATCGTCGAGGCGGTCGGCAGCGAAGTGCGCACCGTGAAGCCGGGCGATCATGTGATCACCTGCCTGTCGGCCTTCTGCGGCCATTGCAATCACTGCGTGACCGGCCACATGGCCCGGTGCGTCAGCGGCGACGTGCGTCGCGCCAAGGACGACGAGCCGCGCCTCGGCAACGGCCTGAACCAGTTTCTGAACCTGTCGTCGTTCGCCGAGCAGATGCTGATCCACGAGCACGCCTGCGTCGCCATCCGCAAGGATATGCCGTTCGACCGCGCTGCCCTGATCGGCTGTTCGGTGACCACAGGCGTTGGCGCGGTGGTTCAGACCTCAAGCGTCCGGGCCGGCGAGACCGTTGCGGTCATCGGCTGCGGCGGCGTCGGCCTTGCAGCCGTCAACGGCGCGGCCATCGCCGGCGCCGGCCGGATCATCGCCATCGACATGCACGCCTCCAAGCTGAACCTGGCCAAGCACTTCGGCGCGACCGACGTGATCGACGCCAGCCAGGACGATCCGGTCAAGGCGGTCATGGAGCTGACCAAGGGCGGGGTCGACCACAGCTTCGAGGCCATCGGCCTGAAGAAGACCACCGAACAGGCCTTCAAGATGCTGGCCCGCGGCGGGACCTGCAACGTCATCGGCATGATCCCCGTCGGCACGATGATCGAGCTGCACGGCGCCGATTTCCTGGGTGAGAAGCGCATCCAGGGCTCGCTGATGGGCTCCAACCGCTTCCCGGTCGACATGCCGCGCCTTGTGGACTTCTACATGTCCGGCAAGCTGAAGCTGGACGAGATGATCGGTCAGCGGATCAAGCTGGAGCAGGTCAACGAGGCGTTCGACGAGCTGAAGCGCGGCGAGCTCGCCCGCTCGGTCATCGTCTTCGACTAGACCGGGGAGTAGTTGATGCGCTTGAGGGCCGTCGCCAGCCGATTGATGCTGGCGAAGGTTTCCCTGTAGGCCGCAACCATTTCCGGGGCGCGGAGGGCCTTTTCGGCGATCATCACGCCGCGACGGCCCTCCCGGAGGCAGAGGCCTTCGGCGACCAGCATGTTCACGTACCGGCGAGTGGTTTCGTAGGGCACGCCTATCGAGTGGGCGATCGACATCACGCTGACGGGGCGGGGCTGTCCCCCGCCGCCGACGGGCGTGGACTCGCCGTTGGCGACGGCGATGGCGGTAAAGATGATGCCGCGCAGCAGATCGCCGCCGTGCGCCCGGGCGACGATCTCCACGCCGCGGACAAAGAACTCTCCTGCCAGACGGGCCGCGATGGCGACGTCGTCGGCCGCCGCTGCGTCGCGCATGTCGTCCTCAGTCGTCATGGCGAGGCCTCCGCGGACAGTCTTTATACCCATATTGAGTAATAGAGTGATCGTCGAGCGCGGACGAACCTCTATCTTCCGCTTCAGGCAGGGCGAGACAAGGGGGAAATCTGCCTGACCGCGCACCCGGGTGCGCGAAGCCTCTGCCGAACCCGGCATTGGCTCCGCGCATTTCGTTCGCCATGGCGTGGACAGGCGAGGCGGGTGTCATACGCCACTACATGGATCACGCCCGGCTGAAGGCAAGCGAAGACGCGGGCCCAGCCGAGGTCATGACTTTCGGTGCAACGACAGCGCCGCTCAGATCGCCGGCGGCCGCCTGCCCCCCCGATATGGCCGCCGACGAGCGCCCCCTGGCCTTTTTCGAGGCCGGGGGGCGTTGCTTCGTCAGACCGCGAACTCGACTCCGCCTTCGCGCAGCTCGTTGACCAGCCGACGCAGATTCTCAAAATTGCGGCGAAGGGCCATCGAGATCTGGTCCCGCGCCAGGACCGATGCCGGAACGAGAATGCCGGTCTCGCCGCGCAGACAGAAGCCCTGTGCGATCAGCGCGTTCACATGCCGGCGGGTTGTTTCGTAGGGGATGTCCAGCTCGAGAGCGAGCGCGTGGACGCTGATCGGGCGACGCAGATCATCCGGAACCTGATCGGACGCCTCGGAATAGGTCTGACCCACAACGTCGCCGGGCCGGATATGGCGGACGTTGGCGTCAACGATCGCCGTGAAGATCACGCCCCGCAGAATGTCTCCGCCCACGATCCGGGACATGAGATCCACGGAGTTCAGCATGAAGCCGGTCGTCGCTCGCAGGGCCAGTCGATCGCGTCGCTTTTCCGTCCGGTTCGGCACTTTGAGTTCTCCCGCTTCGACTCGGTGACCAGAGAGTAACCGAAGCGGGGGCATCTTGGTGCAAGTGCTTGTAAATCAAACGACAAACTTACCCATTTTGCGGAATTGAGGGCGCGACGAACCGTCGCGGCGCCTATTCGGCGGCCTGGCAGTCGGCCGCTGTCTGGGCGTCGATCTGGGCGGCGCGGGCTTCAACCAGTTCAACGATGTGGTCGACCATGTGGTCGTTGTCCATCTTGTGGTCCGGTCGGCCCGCCATGTAGACCATGCCAGAACCCTTGCCGCCGCCGGTGAAGCCGAGGTCCGTCATCAGCGCCTCGCCGGGGCCGTTGACCACGCAGCCGATGATCGAGAGCGACAGCGGGGTGGAGATGTGCGCGAGGCGCGCTTCCAGGGCTTCCACCGTCTTGATGACGTTGAAGCCCTGCCGCGCGCACGACGGGCAGGCGATGATGTTGACCCCGCGGTGGCGCAGTCCCAGCGACTTGAGCAGGTCGAAACCGACCTTGATCTCCTCGACCGGATCGGCGGCCAGGCTGACGCGGATGGTGTCGCCGATGCCGGCCCACAGCAGGTTGCCCATGCCGATGGCCGACTTGACCGTGCCCGTGCGCAGGGCGCCGGCTTCGGTGATCCCCAGATGCAGCGGGCAGTCGATGGCTTCCGACAGCTGCTGATAGGCGGCAACGGTCATGAAGATGTCCGAGGCCTTCACGCTGATCTTGAACTCGTGGAAGTCGTGATCCTGCAGGATGCGGGCGTGGCTCAGCGCGCTCTCGACCATCGCGTCCGGGCAGGGCTCGCCGTACTTTTCCAGCAGGTCGCGCTCCAGCGATCCGGCGTTGACGCCGATACGCATGGAACAGCCGTGGTCGCGGGCGGCCTGGATGACGTCCCGGACACGGTCCGGGCTGCCGATGTTGCCGGGATTGATACGCAGGCAGGCGGCGCCCGCCTTCGCGGCCTCGATGCCGCGTTTGTAGTGGAAGTGAATGTCCGCGACGATCGGGACCTTCGAGGCCTTCACGATCGCCGACAGGGCCGCCGTCGATTCCACGTCAGGGCAGGAGACCCGCACGATGTCGGCGCCGGCCTCCTCCAGCTGGCGGACCTGGTCGATGGTCGCCGCCGCGTCGGCGGTCAGCGTGTTGGTCATCGACTGGACGGTGATCGGCGCGTCGCCGCCCACCGGCACCGATCCGACATGGATCTGGCGGGACTTGCGGCGCTCGATGTGGCGCCAGGGGCGGACGTGTGTGTGATCGTCGTGGCTCATGAGACGCCCAAGGTAAGCCCGCGCGCCGCGTTTCCCAAGCCCGTCACGAAATCTTCGTTACCCCGCCAGGGACGAGACCGTCGCGGTCGGGGCCGGCATGACGCCGCGCAGTTTGCCCGCGACGAAGACATCCATCGCCGCCGGGTCGCCCACCTCGACGGCTACGCCCTTGATGTTGGGCGCGCGATAGGCCTCGCCGGCCGACAGCGAGCGGGCGAAATAGACCGACCCGTCCGCGCCGCGCACGATCAGGGTCGTGGCCTTGCGGGCCTGAAGGGTGACCGTCGAGGCGTTCGCGTCGGCGCCGTGAACCGGGCCCTTGGCGACGAACGGCGTCCCGGGCGAAACAACGGGTCCTGCAGTTGCTGCGGCGGCGGCCTCGGCGTCCTTGCGGATCTTCTGGGCGGCGGCGGCGGCGTCAGCAGACCCTTCAGCGGCCGCGGCGGCTTCGAGGCCGGGCGTCTTGTAGACCTCAGGGGTCGAGGCCTCGACCGGCGCGGGCAGGGGCGCGCCGAGCGGCACTGTGCCGGACGGACCGGTCGGCAGCGCGCTGGCGACGCTTTCCGGAGCCGTCGGCGGCGGCGGGGCGTCTTCACTGATGGCGCGCTGGGCGATGTTCCACAGCACGATCGCGGCGACGATCAGGACGCCGCTGGCGATGATCATGCCCATGCGCGGATCGCGCTCGCGACGGACGCCGACGGGCGCGCGAAGGGGCTCATCCGGATCGGGCGAGGACTCCTTGAAGCGGCTCACCGCGTCTTCAGGGTCCAGATCGAGGTGTTTGGCGTAGGCCTTGATGTAGCCCAGCGTGAACGGCCGCGAGGGCAGCTCCTCGAGCCGCATGTCCTCGACGGCGGCCAGATAGGTGCGGCGGATCCGGGTGGCGTCCGACACGTCCTGCAGCGACAGGCCGCGGAATTCGCGGGCCGCCTTCAGCGCCGCGCCGATGTCGGGTCCATAGAACAGCGAAGGCTCCTCGGTCGGACCATAGTGGTCAGCCGAATCCATATCCCCTGAACGAAACAGTTGCGTAACCCCGCCAGAATCGAGCGGCATGGCTACCGACGCCCCCACATACTCGCGCCACGCGGGAGCGCGGCGCACTTTTGTTCCCCTACGGAGGGAACGGTTAATGCAGGGTTGTGAATATCAAAATAACGCTCGAAATTCAATGCGCTAATCCGTCGCTGGTCGTTAACCGTCAGACAGCGACATACAATTTCCGGGCCAGCGTCTCGATCTCGTTGCGCACCGAACCCGAGGTCCCCCGGATCAGTGTCTCCACTCCGCGGCGAGCAGCTTCCCGGTCAAGGGAAAGCACCATCTGCTTGACCGGGCCGATGCCCGCGGGGGGCATGGAGAGACGGTCGAAACCGAGGGCCACGAGTGCGAACGCCTCGAGCGGCCGACCGGCCATTTCGCCGCAGACCGAGACCGGCGTTCCCGTTTCGGCACAGGCGTCCTGGATCTGTTTGAGCGCGCGCAGCGCGGGCGGCGACAGCGGATCATAGCGATCGGCCACGCGCGGGTTCCCCCGATCCGCAGCGAACAGGTACTGCATCAGGTCGTTGGTGCCGACCGAGACGAAGTCGGTCATCGGCAGCAGGGCGTCCAGATGCCAGAGCAGGGACGGCGCCTCGATCATGGCGCCGACGTCCAGCCGCGAAGGGGCGGGGCGGCCGCGGCGCTGGGCCCAGGTCAGCTCGGCGTCGACGAAGGCGCGGGCGGCGCGGAACTCGTCCACGCTGGCCACCAGCGGGAACATGATGCGCAGCGGCCGACCATGGGCGGCCCAGATCAGCGCCCGAAGTTGCAGGCGGAGCAGGGCCGGGCGGTCGAGGCCCATGCGCACCGCGCGCCAGCCCAGGGCGGGGTTCTCTTCCCGCTCCAGTTCCATGTAGGGCAGCAGCTTGTCGCCCCCGAGGTCGAGGGTTCGGAACGTCACCGGCATGCCGCCCGCGGCGTCCAGGACCTTTTCGTAGAGCGTCCGCTGGGCGTCCAGGCGGGGCATGTCCTCGGCGACCATGAACTGGAATTCGGTGCGGAACAGACCGATGCCTTCGGCGCCGGTCTCGCCGAGGATGTCGAGGTCGACGGCCAGGCCCGCGTTCATCAGCAGGGTGACCTTGGAGCCGTCCTTGGTGAAGGCCGGCGTGTCGCGCAGACGGGCGAACTGGGCCTTGCGCTGCGCACGGACCTCGAGCCGGCTGTTGAGCGCCTTCACAACGTCCGGGCGGGGCCGGAGGAAGGCCTCGCCGGTCTCGGCGTCGACGATCACCGCGTCGCCTTGGGAAACCTTGTCGCGGAGGCCGGCCAGACGGCCGACGCAGGGGATGTCCAGCGCCCGGGCGACGATGGCGGCATGGCTGGCGGTCGAGCCTTCCTCCAGCAGCAGGCCCTTGAGCCGCGTGCGGTCGTATTCGAGCAGGTCCGCGGGGCCAAGATTACGCGCCACCAGAATGGCGTCGTCGGGCAGTTCCCGCGAGATGTGACCGTCTCCGGTCAGGTGGCGCAGCAGGCGGTCGTTGAGATCCTCCAGATCGTGCAGCCGTTCGCGCAGATAGGGATCGCGCGCCTGACCAAGCCGGGCGCGGTGTTCGCTGCGCACACGCTCGACGGCGGCCTCGGCGGTCAGACCCGAGCGCACGGCTTCCTGCAGGGACCGGTTCCATCCCCGATCATGGGCGAACATGCGGTAGGTCTCGAGCACCTCGTAGGGCGCTCCGACCAGTCCGTGGTGGCCCTCGAGCATGTCGTCGATCTGCGTCTGCAGGGCGCCGATGGCGGCGGTGAGCCGCGCTTCCTCGGCCGTGGCGTCCTCAGACAGCAGCTGCTCGGGCGCCACCGGGTGATCGTGCAGGACCACGGTGCCGTAGGCCAGGCCGTCGGAGAATTTCGCGCCCTTGAGCCGCTCGGGCTTGTGCGGCGCGATCTCGACGTCCTTGAGGGCCTCATTGCTCAGCAGCTCGCCCGCGCCGACCATCTCTGCCAGCACCATGGCGATGATCTGCAGATCCTCGACCTCTTCCTCGCCGTAACTGCGCTCGGTGCGGTTCTGGACGACCAGAACGCCGATCGGCCGGCCGCCGCGCAACAGGGGCACGCCGAGGAACGAGTGGTAGGGATCTTCGCCGGTTTCCGGGCGGTAGGCGAAGGCGGGATGGTTCGGCGCATCGCTGAGATTCAGCGGGCGACCCAGGCGGACGATTTCGCCGACCAGGCCTTCGCCGGACTTCAGCCGGGTGACGTGCACGGCATCGCTGGAGAGACCTTCCGTGGCGAACAGTTCCAGCTCGCCGCCGGCGCGGCGCAGATAGATCGAGCAGACCTCGGCGACCATCGATGCGGCGATGATCCGCACGACCATGTCGAGCTTGGCCTGAGCGGGGCTGTCGCCAGCCATGGCTTCGCGAATCTGCTTCAGCAGACTGCGTGGTCCCCGAATGGCGAAGCTCGACGCGACCATTGGCCTGATGTGTTCTCCCGTCCTGAGCGGCGCCTATAGCAGATTTCCGCTGGGGAACAGTGACGCCGCCCCCGCAATAGTCGTCAACTGACGACAATCACCGGATGACCGGCGACCGTTGGCCAAATTGCCCCAAAATCAGGCTGATCGATGGCGCGAGCCCGCGCCGACGGGGCTCTAGAGCTGGTCCAGACCGTAGGCCGCGTGCAGGGCGCGCACGGCCAGCTCGGTATAGGCCTCGTCGATCAGCACACTGATCTTGATCTCGCTGGTCGAGATCACCTGGATATTCACACCCTTTTCGGCGAGGGCCGTGAACATCGTCTTGGCCACGCCGGCATGGCTGCGCATGCCCACGCCGATGACCGAGACCTTGGCCACGTCCTCGTTGAGCTGAACGTCCTCGAAGCCGATGTCCTGCTGGCTGGACCGCAGGATATCGACCGTCCGCCCCGCGTCGCGCTTGCCGACGGTGAACTCCATGTTGGCCGCGCCCTCGCTGCGGGCGTGACTCTGGACGATCATGTCGACGTTGACGTTCGCGTCGGCCAGCCGGCCGAAGATCTTCGAGGAGACGCCGGGCGTGTCCGGCAGGCCGAACAGGCTGATCTTGGCCTCGTCGCGGCTGTAGGCCACGCCGCTCACGATGCGCTTTTCCACGATCTCCTCCTCGTCGCAGACGATGGTGCCCTTCCCTTCGGAAGTATGGCCGGACTCTTGGCCCGGCTCGACGAAGCTGGACAGCACGCGCAGCGGGACGTGCTGCGACATGGCCAGTTCGACGGACCGGGTCTGCAATACCTTGGCTCCAAGCGACGCCATTTCGAGCATCTCCTCATAGGAGATACGCGCCAGCTTGCGGGCCTTGCTCTCGATACGCGGGTCGGTCGTGTAGACGCCGTCCACGTCGGTGTAGATGTCGCAGGCGCCGCCCAGCGCCGCGGCGATGGCCACCGCGCTGGTGTCCGAGCCGCCCCGACCCAGCGTGGCGATGCGCCCGTCGCGGGTCACGCCCTGGAAGCCGGCGATCACGGCGATCTCGCCGGCGTCCATCGCGGCGGCCAGCCTTTCCGGCGGGATTTCATCGATCCGCGCGCGGCCATGGGCCTCGTCGGTCAGGATCGGGATCTGCCAGCCCAGCCAGGATCTGGCGTTCAGGCCCATGTTGCGCAGGGTCATGGCCAGCAGGCCGGCCGTCACCTGTTCGCCGCTGGCGACGACCATGTCGTACTCGTCGTCGCTGGCGGGCAGGCCCTGGGCGGCCGCGCCGGCGCCGTCGGTCCAGGCGACCAGCTCATTGGTCTTGCCGGCCATCGCTGAAACGACCACGGCGACCTGCTTGCCGGTGGCGACCTCAGCCGCGACCAGCCGTCCCACGCGACGGATCCGTTCAAGGTCGGCCACCGAGGTGCCGCCGAATTTCATCACCAGCCGTGACACGTCAGGCCGCTCGCCCCCTCGTTTGGCGGTTTTTTCTTGCCGAAGCGGCGTTTGGAACATCGCGTCCGCGCAAGAGGTCGCCTTCTAGCGAGGCTTTCGCGGCGCCGCAATGCGCCAGATCACCCCGGTACGCATCCGGTCGACGGTTGATCGCCGGCGCTCTAGATAGGGGGTATGGCCATCGCCTCCGCAGAACTCCGCACCAGCGTCGACCCCGAAGACGTCGAACGCTTTTCCCGCATCGCCGCCGAATGGTGGGATCCGCGCGGCAAGTTCGCGCCGCTGCACAAGTTCAATCCAATCCGGCTGGGGTTCATCCGTGAACAGGTGCTGGCCCGGTTCGGCCGCGATGGCTGCCTGCGGCGGCCGTTCGAGGGGCTGAGACTGCTCGACATCGGCTGCGGCGGCGGTCTGCTGAGCGAGCCGATGAGCCGGCTGGGCTTCACCGTCACCGGCGTCGATGCCTCGGAGCGAAACATTGGCACGGCGTCGACCCACGCCGCCGAACAGGGCCTCGACATCGCCTACCGCGCCTCGACCGCTGAACAGCTGCTCGCCGAGAAGGCCGGGCCGTTCGATGTGATCTTGAACATGGAAGTGATCGAACACGTCGCCGACCCTGGCGAATTCCTGCGTACGACGGCGAAGCTGCTGGCGCCGGGCGGGATCATGATCGTCGCGACCCTGAACCGCACGTTGAAGGCGCTGGCCCTGGCCAAGATCGGCGCCGAGTATGTTCTGCGCTGGGTGCCGGCGGGCACCCACGACTGGAAGCAGTTCCTGACTCCGGCAGAACTGCGCTCGTTCCTCGAAGGCCACCCGTTCGACATCGAGGGGCCGTTCGGCGTGTCCTACAATCCCTTGCTGGGCAAGTGGGTCCGGTCATCGGACGCCGAGGTCAACTACATGATGACCGTGGCCCGTCCGGCGAAATGACCATCCGCACGACCCGCCTGCGGCTCGAACCGGCGCTCTACAGCGACCTGCTGGCTGTCGGCCTCGGCGACGCGGTGCTGGCGGAGACTCTTGGCGTCGCCGTTGCGCCGGACTGGGCCGGCGCGGACGCGATGGACGCCATCGACCGCACTCGGGACCGGTTGGCGGATGACCCGGCGCTGGCCCAGTGGTGGATGCACTTCATCATCCATGAGGCCGACAACACCCTCATCGGCCTCGGCGGCTTCAAGGGCGCGCCCGAACATGGGCAGGTCGAGATCGGCTACGAGATCGCGCCGGGCTACCGCCTGCGCGGCCTGGCGACCGAGGCGGCGCGAGGGATGGTCGACCATGCGCTGGCAGACCCGCGCGTGGAACACGTGCTGGCCCATACGCTGCCCGTGGACAGCGCCTCGACGACGATCCTGCAGCGGCTGGGGCTGCGGTTCATCCAAGCTCTGGATGACCCGGACGACGGGCCGGTGTGGCGGTGGCGGCTGGATCGGGCGGGATAGTGTGCGTGGTTCGAGCCCCGGATCCAGTCCGGGGTCGCTTGAAGCTCGCTCCTCACCATGACGAAGGAAAGTGCAAGCCACCCTGCCCGTCATCCTGAGGAGCGATCCCTCAGGATCGCGTCTTGAAGGACGCACGCACTCACTGCCTCACCGATAGTCCGCCGCTGACACCATGCGCCGCTCGCTGTTCAGTTGATCGGCGATCTGGTCCGACAGGTCGTAGTCCTCGTCCAGGAACCCGCCCTTGAGCCGCCAGGCGCCCTGTTCGAAACAGCGTACGGCCGTGGCCAGCATCATCGAGACGCTGTCGAAGACGATCTCGTGCTCGTCCTCGCCGGGCAGAAACTCGACGACACAGCCGTAGTCGTCCGACTCCGCGTCGCAGATCACGGCCAGATAGCCGCCGCCACCGTCGGTCAGGATCGGGAACCAGCTGGCGGGCCACAGATCGGCCGAAGCGGCGAAACCTCTGTAGTGGTCGAGCGCCTCGGCGACCGGCATCCAGTAGTGGCCGGGGATCACATGGCCGTCGCCGAGCGTGCGGCCGACCGGCAGGTCCACGCCGTCGTGGCGGCCGTACATCGCGACCAGATCCTCCGGCGCGCGGCCGGCCAGGGCCACGGCGTCCTCAACGTCATAGGGGGCGATGCCGGGCTGAAGCATGTCGACGGCCGGGCGGTTCAGGCGGCGCAGCTGAGCGGTCAGGGCGTCGACCTGCTCGAATACCAGCATCATCTCGCTCATCGCATACGACGCCGCATTTAATTCACGTCCGACTTTTTGGGCGGGGCGGGCGGCAGCGCGGCCACCGGCACGCCGTCCTCGACCAGCGCCTTGACCTCGGTCGGCGTGGCTTCGCCATAGATGCCGCGCTCCTCCGACTTGCCCTCGTGAATGGCGCGCGCTTCACGGGCGAATGTGTCGCCGACGTAGTCGAAGTTTTCTTCGACATGCGCGCGCACCTTGCCGATGGCCTCCATCATCATCTGGCGCGCCTGGGGCAGCAGTTCGGCACCGCTCTTCTGTGCCTTTGTCCCGGCCACGGCGGGGGCCATGATCTGCTTGCGCACAGCCTTGCTTGCGCAGACGGGGCATTCGAGCAGCCCCCGCGCGGCCTGGTCGTCGAAGTCGGCGGAGGCCCCGAACCAGCCTTCGAAGTCGTGGCCGTACTCGCAGGCGAGGGCGTACTTGATCATTGCTGGACCTGGGGCCCGGTGAACGCGCGGGCGTTGGCCAGGGCGGGGATCGCGGCGCGGGCCTTGTCGGCTTCCGACAGGTCCAGATCGGCGATCAGCACGCCGGGCTCGTCGTGATCCAGCTTGCCGATCACCTCGCCCCAGGGCGCGACGATGGTTGAGCGGCCCCAGGTGCCGCGGCCGTCTTCGTGGAAGCCGCCCTGGGCCGCCGCCAGCACGAAGCTGCCGGTCTCGATGGCGCGCGCGCGCAGCAGGACTTCCCAGTGGGCCTCGCCGGTCGGGCGGGTAAAGGCGGCGGGGATGGTCATCACCGTGGCGCCGGCGGTGGCCAGCGCGCGATAAACGGCCGGAAAACGCATGTCGTAGCAGATGGTCAGGCCGAGGCGAGCGCCGTCGATGTCGGCCACGACGGCCCGGTCACCAGGCTCATAGGTGGCCGACTCGCGCGCCGTCTCGCCGGTCGGCAGGTCGACGTCAAACATGTGCAGCTTGTCGTAGGTCGCGGTGATCTCGCCCTTCGGATTGATCAGAACCTGGCGGTTGGCGGCCTTGCCGTCTTCGCGTTTGACCAGGGCCGAGCCGACGTCGATCCAGACGCCAAGTTCGGCGGCCAGGGCGCGAAGTCCGTTCACGACCGGGTCGTCGGCCAGCAGGGTCAGCTGCGGCAGCAGCCTGTCCCGGTTCCGGTCGAGGATGTTGGTCCCCTCGGGTGTCAGGATGAAGGTCGCGCCCTGCGCCGCCGCCTCGCGCACCAGAGGTACGACATGCGTCAACGCGGCCGCGTGGCTGGCCGGGGTGCGGGTCTGGATCAGGCCGACACGCAGGGTCATGCGGTGAGCAGGGCGTCCAGCTTGCCGTCCCGGTCGAGGGCCAGCATGTCGTCGCAGCCGCCGATGTGCTCATCGCCGATGAAGATCTGCGGGAAGGTCGCGCGGCCGCCGGAGCGATCCATCATCTCCTTGCGCAGGGCCGGGTCCATGCCGGCTTCGACCTCGGTGAAATCCGCGCCTTTTTCGCCGAGCACGCTGAGGGCGCGGGCGCAGTAGCCGCAGAAGGGGCGGGTGTAGATGGTGACGTGGGCCATGGTCTCTCAACGCTCACAGGGTTTGGGGTTCATATAGTGGTGTCCGCGCCGGCGCGCACCTTGGCGATGACGGCGAGGTCGACGGCGGCCGCCCCCGCCGCCTTCAGGGCTCGTGCACAGGCGTGGGCCGTGGCGCCGGTGGTCAGCACATCGTCGACCAGCAGAACGCGCCGGCCGTCGATCCGGCTGCGACGCGCGGCCGGGACGGAGAAGGCGCCCGCCATATTGCGTCGGCGTCCACTGGCCGACTTGCCGCCCTGACTTTCCGTGCGGCGGACCCGGACGAGGGCGTCGGGGGCCACCGGCAGGCCGGCCATGGCGCCCAGCGGACGCGCCACCTCGGCCATCTGGTTGTAGCGACGCGACAGCAGTCGCCAGCGATGCAGGGGCACGGGCACGACAACGTCGGCCGTATCGATCAGCGGCCGCGCCGCGCGCAGCAGCCAGCGGGCCAGCACGGGCGCGAGGTCCGAGCGGTCCGCGTGCTTGAGCTTCAGGATCAGATCGCGACTGTGTTCGTCGTACAGGCAGGCGGCCCGCGCCCGGTCGAAGGCGCGCGGCCGCGCCGTGCACGCCGCGCAGCGCACGCCCGGGCCCGGGTCAAACTCCCACGGCGCGCCGCAACCGTCGCAGACCGGATCCTCGAGAAACGCGATGAGACCCCAGCGCTCGGCGGGCAGGCCGCCGGTCATGGCCGGGGCTCCGGTCACATCCAGCGGCGGCAGGAGGAGGTCGAGCAGCGCCCGTCCCGCGCCGATGATGCGCGGTCCCGGTTTCAAAAGCGGTCGCGACAGGCCATCTTCCGCGCGCATGACCGCCAGCCCTCCCATCCTGTTCGATCGCGCCCTGCACCGGCGCCGCCTTGATCGCGCCGCGCCCGGCTACGCCACCGCCGACTTTCTCAAGCAACGGGCGGCGCAGGATGCGGTGGCGCGACTTGAGGTGATCATGCGTCGGTTTCCGCTGGCCGTCGACCTGGGCGCACGGCAGGGAGCCTTCCGGGCGGCGCTGGCCGGGAGCGACGCGGTGGCCAAGATCGACCTGCTGATCGAGACCGACCTGTCCGAAACCATGCTGAAGGACCGCGCCGGGCCGCGGCTGGTGATGGACGAGGAGCTGTCGGCCTTCGCGCCGGAGAGCCTGGACCTGGCCGTCTCGACCCTCGCGCTGCACTGGACCAACGATCTGGTCGGATCCCTGATCCAGATTCGACGGTCTCTGAGACCCGATGGCCTGTTCATCGGCGCCATGCTCGGCGGCGCGACCCTGACCGAGCTCCGGCAATGCCTGCTGGAAGCCGAGGCTGAGATCAGCGGCGGCGTCGGCCTGCGCATCTCGCCCTTCGCGGACGCCTTCGACGCCGCCGCGCTCCTGCAGCGAGCCGGGTTCGCCCTGCCGGTGGCGGACGTCGACAGCGTGACGGTGCGATACGCCAGTCCGCTGGCGTTGCTGCGTGACCTGCGGGCGATGGGCGAGACCAATGTCCTGCGCGACCGGCCGCGGCGCCCGCTGACGCGGCGCATCCTGTTGCGGGCGATGGAGCTCTACGGGCAGCGCTTCAGTGGTCCGGACGGGAAGGTGACCGCGACCTTCGAGATACTGACCCTGACCGGCTGGGCGCCGCACGAAAGCCAGCAGAAGCCGCTGAAGCCGGGCTCGGCGAAGATGCGGCTGGCCGATGCGCTGGGGACGGTGGAGATCAAGACCGGGGACAGGGCGGGGCGACCCTAGACCGCTCGTCCCGGCGAAGGCCGGGATCCAGATGACAGGACTCATTGTCGTCCGGCTGACCGAAGCGCTCTTTGATCTAGGTCCCGGCCTTCGCCGGGATGAGCGGGGGTGTTGCCTTAGTGGATCGCCGCGGCGATCGCGTCGCTGACGTACTGCATCTTGGCGCTGGTCTTGTTGCCGAAGACGGTGACGGAGGTGACGATCACCAGGAACACCAGCGAGGCGATGAGGCCGTATTCAATGGCCGTGGCGCCGGACTCGTCGCGCCAGAAGCGGTTCAGATGAGATCGCGCAGCCAGGCCACCAGCGGCGCGTCCGCGGGCGGCATCGGGTAGTCCGTCAGCTTGTCGGGTTTCACCCACGCCAGCGCCTCATGCTCCAGCGCGGTGACAAACCCGTCCCAGCGCCTGCACAGGTAGAGTGGCATGAGCAGGTGAAATGAATCGTAACCGTGTGATGCAAACACGAACGGGGCCAGGCAGGCCTCCGTCACGTTGATCCCCAGCTCTTCCTTCAGCTCACGGATCAGGCAGACCTCCGGCGTTTCACCGGCCTCGACCTTGCCGCCCGGAAATTCCCACAGCCCCGCCAGCTGCTTGCCCTGCGGCCGCTTGCAGATCAGCACCCGGCCATCGACGTCGATCAGGGCCGCGGCGGCGACCAGCAGGATGGATTTGGCGGGGGCTTCTGCGCTCATCACCACCGCCCTACCAGCCCCACAATCGCCACGCCAGCCGATCAGGGGAGAGACAGGGCGTCATCCTCTGCTATTCAGCCCCGATCCCTCTGACAGGAGCCCCGCGATGGCCACGCTGACCCTCGACCGCTGGAACCTTTCGATCGGCGACGACCAGCCGCTGGTCGTCATCGCCGGCATCAACGTCATAGAGGACCTCGAGCTGGCCCTGACCACGGCGCGGACGCTGAAGGCGATCTGCGCCGGCCTGGGCCTGCCCTATGTGTTCAAGGCGAGCTACGACAAGGCCAACCGCTCCTCTCTGAAGAGCTATCGCGGGCCGGGTCTGGAGAAGGGCCTGGCGATCCTCGCCGAGGTCAAGGCGAAGGTCGATGTGCCGATCGCCACCGACATCCATACCGTCGAGGAGTGCGAGCCGGTCGCCGCGGTGGCCGACCTGGTGCAGATCCCGGCCTTCCTCTGCCGCCAGACCGACCTGGTGGTCGCCGCCGCCCGCGCGACCAAGGCCGCCGGCGGGCTGCTGCACGTCAAGAAGGGCCAGTTCCTCGCGCCCTGGGACTGCAAGAACATCCTCGACAAGGTCAAGGAAGCGACCGGCGGGGCGGAGATGACCGTGCTCTGCGAACGGGGCAACAGCTTCGGATACAACAACCTGATCGTCGACATGCTGGGCATCGGCGAGATGAAGAAGCTGGGCGTTCCGGTGACCATCGACGCGACCCATGCCGTGCAGCTGCCCGGCGCCGACCCGCGCACCGGCGGCGCCTCGACCGGCGGCCGTCGCGACGGCGTGTCGGTGATCGCGAAATCAGCCGTGGCCGCCGGCGCGGACGGCGTGTTCCTCGAGTTCCACCCCGACCCTGACAAGGCGCTCTGCGATCCGCTCAGCTGCCTGCCGCTCGACGGCGCGGCGAGTCTGCTGGCGACCCTCAAGGCCGTGCACGCGGCGGTGCGCTAGAAGGTCGTCGCCATCTCCGGATATTTCGGCGTGCAGGCCCGGTAGAACTTCGCCAGCTCGACCATGTCGGCCTCATAGTCGCCCGTGGGCATGAAGGCGGGGCCCAGGCCGACGACCTTGCGGCGATAATCCATCATCCCGCAGACCAGCGGCACGCCGGCGCCGACCGCGATGTGATAGAAACCGGACTTCCACTGCCGCGCCTTGCCGCGCGTGCCCTCGGGCGCGATCGTCAGCATGAACTCGTCCCGCCTGGCGAACTCGGCGACCATCGTGCCGACCATGTCCTTCGCCTGCGTTCGGTCGACCGGGATGCCGCCCAGATCGGTCATCATTTTCGCGAACGGCCAGCGGAACAGCGACGCCTTGCCCATGAAGCTGAGGTTCAGGTTCAGCCCGTCGGCGGCCCCGAGGAAGTAGACGAAATCCCAGTTGCTGGTGTGGGGCGCCGCGATGATCACGAACTTGCGCGGCATCGGCGCCGTGCCTTCGACCGTCCAGCCCTGCCACCCGAAAAAGGTGACCAGCGCCCATCGCACGACCCGCGCAAGCCAACCCATCGTCTGACGTCCTCCCCAGGATCGATTCGAGCCTAGCGGAAGTGCCGCCTTGTGCGAAACGGGGAATGGCTAACTCCGGTAATCCCCGTTGATCGCCACGTACTGCTTGGTCAGGTCGCAGGTCCACATGCTCGCGGAGCCCCGTCCGACGCCGACGTCGACGCTGACCTCCAGCTCCGGCTTCTTCATGTAGGCGCTCATCTTCGCCTCGGAGTAGGTCGGTGAGACCAGACCGTCCTGGGCGGCGACCAGCTTGCCGAACATGACCTTCATCCGGTCGCGGTTGACCGGCTCGTCGGCGCGGCCGACGGCCATGACGATGCGGCCCCAGTTGGCGTCCTCGCCGGCGAAGGCGGTCTTGACCAGTGGGCTCTCGGCGATGGTGCGGGCGATCTTGCGGGCGCTGGCGGCGCTCTCGGCGCCGGTCACGTTGATCTTGACGAACTTGGTCGCGCCTTCGCCGTCGCGCACCAGCTGCAGGGCCAGGTCGAGCAGGACGGCTTCCAGCTTCTCGCGGAAGTCGGCCAGGCGGTGATCGCCGGCCCGGCTGATGCGCGGGGCGCCCGAGGCGCCAGTGGCGAACAGCAGCAGGGTGTCGTTGGTCGAGCGATCCCCGTCGACCGTCACGGCGTTGAATGTCGAGCGGGTGTACAGGCTGACCAGGGTCTGCAGCGCCTTGGGCGCGATGGCCGCGTCGGTGGCGACGAAGGCCAGCATGGTCGCCATGTCCGGCGCGATCATGCCCGAGCCCTTGGCGATGCCGTTGATCCGCACCGTCCTGCCGTCGATCTTCGCCGTCCGGGTGGAGCCCTTGGCGAAGGTGTCGGTGGTCATGATCGCCCCGGCGGCTTCGGCCCAGGCGTCGTCGGCCATGCGGTGGTCGATATCCGGCAGCTTGCTGGTGATCTTGCCGTCGTCCAGCAGCACGCCGATGACGCCCGTGGAGGCCATCACCACATCGCGCTGGCGGCAGTCGAACCGCTTGGCGATGGCCCCGGCTACCCGGCGGACCGCGTCCGCGCCCGGCTTTCCGGTGAAGCTGTTGGCGCAGCCGGCGTTGACGACCAGCGCCTGGACGCCTTCGCCGCCGGAGCTTTCCAGCTGCTTCTTGCACCAGTCGACCGGAGCCGAGCCGACGCCGTGGCGGGTAAACACGCCGGCGCAGCTGGTGCCCTTGGCGAATCGCATGACCAGCAGGTCGGGCCGTTCGTGCTTGTAGAAGCCGGCCCGGCCGATACCGATCTGGACTCCCCCGACCGGCGGCATCTTCGGAAACGGCACGGCCAGCGGTGAGATCGCCAGACCGGGCTTGCCCGGCGCGGCGGCGGGTTCCGGTTCGGCGGCCTTCTCCGGGCGTTTGGCGGTCGCGCGCTTGATCGCCGAGGTCAGCGGGTCGAGCGCGTGCTGCATGGCGTGGCCGACGACCTCGACGGGCTTGGCGGCGGCTTCGAGGGCGCGAGCCGGAGTCAGTTTCCCGGCGTCCGGTTTCGGCTTCGTGGGAGGCGTCGTCATTTCTTTGCCGGGGTCGCGGGTGTGGCGGGTTTGGCGGCTTTCGGGGCGGGCGTCGTCGCGGGCGGCGGCGCCGCGGGCGTCGTCGCTGTCCCCGCCGTCGACGGCGTCGCGGTTTCGGGCAGCGGCGTGACCGCCGGGGCAGGCGGCGCGGAGGCCGGCTCGCGCGGCGCGCCGGGCACGTCCTGCGCCTTGCCGAGCAGCACCTGGACCTTGGCCGTGGCGCGCAGCTTCTCGAGCAGGTCGCGGACCTTGTCGTAGGTCAGGAAGCGGACGATCTGCGGGCGGGCGGCCTCGAAGGTGATCGGAGCTTCCTGGCGCTTCTCCTCGACCTTGACCAGGGCCCAGCCGCCTTCGACCGCGAACGGGCCGATCAGGTCGCCGGGTTTGGCGTCTTTCAGCGCCGCGACATAGGGCTCGGGCATCACGTCGAGCGTGAAATAGCCGCCGATGTCGCCACCGCTGAACCGGGTGGCGGTGTCGGAGGAGCGCTCCATGGCCAGCGCCTCGAACGAGGCGCCGGCGGCCAGCAGCTTCTTGATCTGCTCGGCCTCGACCTGGCTGGCGACAACGATCTGGCGGGCCTTGATCTCGTCGCTCTCCTTCGAGAGCCGCAGCTGCTCCTGGTAGAGCTCGCGAATGGCTGATGGCGTCACGGCCTTCTCGACCACGCTCTCCACCAGCATGTCGCCGAGGATTCGTTCGCGGGCGGCGGCCAGGCGGCGCTGGGCGACGGGGTCGCGGTCAAGCTTGCGCTTCAGCGCTTCGGCGGCCAGCAGCTTCTGGTCGACGACCTCATCCATCACGCGGCGGAACAGGTCGGACGAGGTGTCGAGGGGCTCGCCCTCGCTGATCAGGCCCTGGGCCACGGCCTCGCGCTTGACGTCGGACGACCAGACCGTCTTGCCGTCGATGCGCGCGACCGCGACGTCTCCGGCTTGCGGGGGCTTCTCGTTGCCCTCCTGCCGCCCGCAGGCGCTCAGCGTCAGCGCTACTGACAGCGCGATGATCACGCCCCAGGCGCCGGTCTTTGCGGTCTTCATGGCGGACAGTTCTCCACGCGAGCCTCAGCCCCCGGTCCTAGCGCGGTTTCAGGCGGAGGGAAATGCAGCTCGCCCGCCTGTGGCTCACAGGCCCCATCACTCACCCGCGAGGGGCCGCCGCGTTGACACTGGGGGACCCGCTGCTTAAGTCTCCCCCGCGCTTAAACGGGCGGAAATCCGTGCGTCCGAAAGGACTTGCACGAACAGCCAACCGCCGCTGCGCACGCCAGTTTCACCGGATCTCCCTACGCATGCTCGGCTTCGCCAAAAACATCTTCGGCTCTTCCAACGACCGTAAGGTCAAGCAGTTCATGGGGCGGGTCGACAAGATCAACGCCCTTGAGCCCGAGTATGCCGCCCTGTCGGAAGACCAGCTGCGCGCCAAGACCGACGAGTTCAAGGCCCGACTGGCCGCCGGCGCCACGCTCGATGACCTGATGAGTGAAGCGTTCGCGGTGGTCCGTGAGGCTTCCAAGCGCACGCTCGGCCAGCGGCACTACGATGTGCAGATGGTCGGCGGCATGGTGCTGCACAAAGGCGGCATCGCCGAAATGCGCACCGGCGAAGGCAAGACCCTGGTCGCGACCCTGCCGACCTACCTGAACGCCCTGGAAGGCAAGGGCGTCCACGTCATCACGGTCAACGACTACCTGGCCCGGCGCGACGCCGAGTGGATGGGTCAGGTCTATCGCTACCTGGGCCTGACCGTCGGCGTGATCGTCAACGGCCTGAGCCAGATGCAGCGTCAGGAAGCCTACCGCAGCGACATCACCTACGGCACGAACAACGAGTTCGGCTTCGACTACCTGCGCGACAACCTGGTCTATGACGCGGGCGAGATGGTCCAGCGCGGCCACAACTTCGTCATCGTCGACGAAGTGGACTCGATCCTGATCGACGAAGCCCGCACGCCGCTGATCATCTCCGGCCCGACCGAAGACCGGTCCGAGTTCTATCGGGCGATGGACATCGTCGTGAAGGCGCTCATCAAGGAAGAGGGCATCTACGAGCACGACGAGAAGCAGAAGCAGGTTCTGCTGACCGAGCACGGCTCGGAACGCGTCGAGGAAATCCTGCAGGAGAGCGGCCAGCTGGCCGAGGATTCCGCTGGCCTCTACGACCCGGTCAACATCTCGGTCGTGCACCACATCAACCAGGCCCTGCGGGCCAACGTGCTCTACACCAAGGACAAGGATTACATCGTCAAGGCCGGCGAAGTGATCCTGATCGACGAATTCACCGGCCGCATGATGACCGGCCGCCGCCTGTCCGAGGGTCTGCACCAGGCCATCGAGGCCAAGGAAGGCGCCGAGATCCAGCCCGAGAACCAGACCCTGGCCTCGGTGACGATCCAGAACTATTTCCGCCTCTACAAGAAGCTGTCGGGCATGACCGGCACGGCCGCGACCGAGGCCCAGGAATTCCTCGACATCTACAAGATGGATGTCACCGAGATCCCGACCAACCGCGCGGTCAAGCGGATCGACGAGGACGACGAGGTCTACCGCACCGCCGACGAGAAGAACCGCGCCATCCTCGCCCAGATCGAGGATTGCCACCGCCGCGGCCAGCCGATCCTGGTCGGCACGGTGTCGATCGAGAAGTCCGAGCAGCTTTCGGAACTGCTGTCGAAGCACACGTTCGAAATGGACGGCAAGACGGTCAAGGGCATCCCGCACAACGTGCTGAACGCCCGCTACCACGAACAGGAAGCCTATATCGTCGCCGACGCGGGCTTCCCGGGCGCCGTGACCATCGCCACCAACATGGCCGGCCGCGGCACGGACATCCAGCTCGGCGGCAACGTCGAGATGCACATGGCCAAGTGGCGCCAGGACCAGCTCGGTCTGGGCCTGGCCGTCGACCACGAAGCCGAGGTCGAAGAGAAGCACCGTTTCGAGGCCGAAATCTCCGAAGCCAAGAACAAGGCGCTGGCCGCCGGCGGCCTCTACGTGCTGGGCACGGAACGCCACGAAAGCCGCCGTATCGACAACCAGCTCCGCGGCCGGACGGGCCGTCAGGGCGACCCCGGCAAGTCGAAGTTCTTCCTCTGCTGCGAGGACGATCTGCTGCGCATCTTCGCCGGCGACCGGCTGGACGCCATCATGCGCTCGTTCGGCGTCCAGGACGGCGAGGCGATCACCCACAAGTGGCTGAACAAGGCCATCGCCACCGCCCAGAAGCGGGTCGAGCAGCGCAACTACGAAATCCGCAAGAACCTGCTGAAGTACGACGACGTCGTGAACGACCAGCGCAAGGCCGTGTTCGAGCAGCGCCAGGAGTTCATGGAAGCGACCGACCTGTCGGAAATCGTCGCCCAGATGCGCCAGGACGTCATCGACGACATGGTCGCCCGCGATCTGCCGCCGAAGGCCTACGCCGAGCAATGGGACCTGGACGATCTGGACGAGCGCGTCCGCACCACGCTGGGCCTTGAGCTGCCGCTGCGCGAGTGGGCGGCCGAGGAAGGCATCGCCAACGAGGAAATCCGCGATCGCCTCGACGAAGCCGCCAATGCCCGTGCGAAGGAGCGCGAGGAGCTGGTCTCCGCCGGCCAGATGCGCGGGTTCGAGAAGAACTTCCTGCTGCAGATGATCGACATGCAGTGGCGCGAGCACCTGGTCCACCTGGACCACCTGCGCAACGTCATCGGCCTGCGCGGCTACGGCCAGCGCGACCCGCTGAACGAGTACAAGACCGAGGCCTTCTCGCTGTTCGAGAAGCTGCTGATTGACCTGCGCACGAACGTGACGCGCTGGCTGATGACGGTCGAATTCCAGTTCGCCGAGCCGGAACCCGAGCATGAGCCCCTGCGCTTCCAGGAGGTCCATATGGACCCGCTGACCGGCCAGAACGAACGGGCCCAGTCACTGGCCGGCGCCGGCGCGGACCTGACGGGCGACGAGCGCGCGGCGCTGCCGTTCTCGGCCCTGCCGGCCGGCTGGGAACGCACCAGCCGCAACGCGGACTGCCCCTGCGGCTCGGGCCGCAAGTTCAAGCATTGCCACGGCAAGCTGATCTGACGATCAGTCGAGGTCGACCTGCACGGTGTAGGTCAGCACCGTCCGCTCGCCCGGCGCCAGCCGGACGGTCCAGACCTCGTCGCCGCGATCGCTGTGGTGGCGGAGCGATTCCCGGACGACCCTGAATCCCGGCCCGTAGCTGCGCGCCTCGCGCACCTCGAGGGTGACCGGAACGGACTTGTCGTTGACGATGGCCGTCTCGACCTCGACGCGACGCTTTCTGCCGACGCGCCGGTCGCTCAGGTTGGTCGACCGGACGCTGATGTCCATCGCCCCGCCCAGTTCGATCTCGACCGGCAGGCCCACGGCGATGTCCTTCATCCGCTTCTCGCCGGCCAGGATCAGACCGTCGCGCGGCCCCGGTTCCATGACGGAGACTGCCCCGCCGGGTAACGGTTTGCCGAGCCCACGCGCCAGGGTGTTGGTCAGTCGCAGCACCGCCTTTGGCGCATAGACTTCGCCGTCCTGATGACCATCCTGGACGTCGAACACATAGACCCGCTCAAACGGCACAGCCGCCTGTTCGAGCATCAGCACCTGCTTGGTCTGGTGCGCGGCGACGGTGGTCGGATCGGGCAGGGTGTAGAGCTTGTAGTCGCCCAACTCGGTCTGCACGGCGATCCGCGAACCGGTGACGACGATCTCGTCCATCGCCGGCGCCGCCATCATCATCGGCGCGGGCGGCGGTGGGGGAGGCGGCGCCATGTCGGCGACGATACCGCCCCGCAGCGCTCCGCGGTTCCAGTAGCTCGGCAACGGCCAGCAGCGGGCCGCGAGATTGATCGCCTCGATCAGGGTCGGCGCGGTGTCGTTTTCACGTTGCAGCGTACCGGCGACCACTTCGGTCGGGGCGTTGGCGAAGCTGGTGGCGCTGCTGTTGGCCAGGGTGATCCAGCCGGTCAGGTCCAGCGTCTTCCCGTCCGGCCGGATGCGGGCGACGTAGTCCGCCGACCAGTTCAGCCCGACCGCCAGGTAGGTCAGCCGCACCTTGTAGCGGCCGGCCGTCGGCGACCTGACAAGCACCGACAGGGTCGGACGATCGCTGAGACCGCCCGGAATCTCATCGAACACCAGCCGTTCGGGCAGTCCGCTGCAGCGCAGCGCCTCCAGCCGGCCGCCGAAGTCGAGCATCACGCCATCCGGGCCAGAGCGGATCACGGCCGTCTCCTCGGTCGTCACCCCCGTGCCCGGATTTGTGCGCACCAGCCGAACCGTCTTGCCGATCGACTTGGCGATCAGCGATCCGGGGCTGAGCAGGTCGTAGTCCTGGTTCCGCTCCAGCATGACGCCGGGCAGGCCCTCGATGGCCGCCGTCTGGGGCACGATGCCCTCGGCCACGCCGCGGAAGCTGATCCGGCTGGTTCCTGCGGGGACGTCGACCACGCGGGTCTCGGTGATCAGGGCGAGGCCGTTCAGATCGTCGCCGCTGGTGTCGAAGTCAGCCGTGTTGACCGGGCCGTCGCGATAGATGGTCACCGCCACCGTGTTGGGGCGTTCGGACACGGTCTGGGCGTAGCCGGAACCCGCCAGTCCGAGCGCCAGCACCAGCGCCGCAGCCCATGTCCGCGCGGGGAGGAGCATGGCCCTACCAGCCGGTCTCGACGGTGAAGGTCAGGGTGGTCTCGCCACCCGCCGGCACGACCACGTCCCAGGCCAGGGTCGAGGCGTTCAGACGCTTGCTGGGCGCGCTCTCGGTGACGACCTTGCCGTCGCGCCAGAGGCCCGGCTGGACCACCTGCACCGTGGCCGGCTCGGACCGGGCGTTGCGGACGACGTAGCTCATCGCGTAGCGCGACCGCCAGGTGGAGACCTTTTCCATCTTCACCAGCGTCGGCTGGACGGTGACGTCGAAGGCCTCGCCGGTCTTGACCGACAGCTCCGAGCCACGCGGCGTGTGATCGATGTGGTTCTCGCCGATGAATTTCGGATCGCCGTTGGCGTCGCGCATATAGACGCGGATGATCCCGGCCGGCAGCTGGGCGCCCAGCCCGCCGCCGCTGGAGTTGGCGAACTGCAGCACCACATCGGCGCTTTCAGGCTCGTCCAGACTCTGGAAGCCGCCGGCGCGGTACTGGTACTTCTTGACCGCCGCCACGCCCGCGACATCGAGGAAGCCGACCTGCTTGGTCTGGTTCTGGGCGACGGTGGTCCGCTCGGCCAGCGGGTAAAGGTAGTAGTCGGCGACGCCGCCCTGGGCGCCGGCCTCGACGCCGGCCTGCCGCTGGCCGCGGGACTGGCGCGCCCATTGCTGTTGCTGCCAGAACTCCTGCTCGCTGCGGACCAGGTTGATGTTGCCGGCGACCAGCTGGACATCGGCGTTCTCGAAGGCGGCCCCGGAGGTGTTGGTCAGGGTGATCCAGCCCTGCAGGTCCAGCTTGCCGGCCTTTTCGTCGAACAGCGCGACATAGTCGGCTTTCCAGCTGAGGCCGGTGGTCAGGTAGCTGAGCCGCGTCACGCGCGGGCCGGCGCCGGCGGCGTCGACGGTCACCGACAGGGTCGGCCGTGCGCGCAGGTTCGGCGGCACCCGGTCGAAGATCACCCGGGTCGGAATGCCGTCGTCGCGCAATACCTCGATGCGGTCGCCGATCTGCAGCACCACGCCGTTGTTGACCGCCAACACCGTGGCCAGTTCGTTGGTCTGCGCGCCCGTCGCCGGATTCGTCCGCACGATGTGGATCTGCTGACCAACGGCCTTTTCCATCAGCGTGTCGGGCGACAGCAGATCGTAGTCGAAGTTCTGCTCGACAATGCCGATGCCCGCGCCTGACAGGGCGACGGTCTCGGGCCGGATCTGCGGCGAGACGTCCTTGAACTCGATGGTCTGACGGCCGGCCGTCAGGGTCTCGGTCCGCGTGTCCTCCACCAGGGCGAGGTTGGAGTTGTAGACGGTGATCGAGAGCTTGCGCTCCTGCGCCGCCGCCGTGCCCGCGATCGCCAGCGCCGCCGCGCCCGCCAACAGCCAGTACCGCATGACGTCTCTCCCGGTGGTATTCTGCCGGAGCCTGTCATGCGGGGCGCAGGCCGTCGATACGGTTTCGGGGCAAATATCACGCCGGATTGATCAGGTCCGTGACCCGCGTTCTCCGGTTGTTGTTGCAGCGCAGCATCGCCGGGCGTAGACCGCCGCTCCGCCCAACTGCGGGCGGAGAAAGCAGGTCCATCGTGGCCATTTTCATCAGCCTGATCGTGCTGGTCGGGCTTCTCGCCATCCTTTCCATTCGTATCAACCAGGAATACCAGCGGGCCGTCGTGTACCGGCTCGGACGGCTGACCGGCGCGCGCGGGCCGGGGCTGTTCTTCCTCATTCCGCTGGTCGAGCGGGCCGTCGTTGTCGACCTTCGCACCGTGACCTTCTCGCTCGACACCCAGGAGACCGTGACCAAGGACGGCGTCGCCGTGCGGGTCAACGCGGTGCTCTGGTACAAGATCGCCGACCCGACCCTGGCGGTGAACGCCGTGCTTCAGCGGGACCACGCGGTGCGTCAGGCGGCCGAAACGGCGCTGCGCGACAGCATCGGCCAGCACCTGCTGGACGATCTTCTGCGCAACCGCATGGACGTCAACGCCAAGCTGATGGAACTGGTCCGCCGGGCCGCCGTGAAGTGGGGCGTCGAGGTCGAGGCCGCCGAGATGCGCGACCTCGACATCCCCGAACAGATGCAGCGCGCCATCGCCCGCGAGGCGGAGGCCTCTCGCGAGGCCAAGGCCCGGCTGATCAAGGCCGAGGGCGAGGAGGCGGCGGCCATGAGCCTGCTCAACGCCGCCAACATCATCGCCGGCTCGCCGGCGGCGCTGGAAATCCGCCGCCTGCAGACGCTCACCGAGATCGGCGTGGAGCACAACTCGACGATCGTCGTGGCGCTGCCGGTGGAACTGCTGAGCGCGGCCAGCGCGATCGGCCGGAAGGGGTAGGCAGCGTGGATGCTCCCCCTCTGGGGGAGCTGTCAGCCCGCAGGACTGACTGAGGGGGTCACCCGCGATCCGGGCGGACCCCCTCCACCACGCTTCGCGTGGTCCCCCTCCCCTAATGGGGAGGATTTTAGCGCCCGTCGACCCAGTTGCCGTGGAAGCCCAGCGGCACGCGGCGCGAGACGTTGGCGCGGGCGATCGGGCCCTTGTCCATCGCCTGGGCGTCGAACACCACGAAGTCGCTGCGGGCCTCGCTGGCCAGGAACTGCACCGCGACAATCCAGCCGTCGCCTTCCGGCGCGTCGGGTGAGCGGGGCACGAAGACCGGCTCGGAAATGGCATCGCCCGCGCCGCTGACCCAGTCGGTCCGCTTGCGGGTGGTCAGGTCGATGTGGCTCAGGCCATTGGTGCGGATGTCGCCGGGCTTGGCTGTCTGGCTGGAGAACCAGCCGTGACGGTTGGCCTTGAAGGTGAACCGCTCGTCGTAGCGCGGGAACTCGCCGGCCAGGTCGTCGAGCTGCTCTTCCTTGATGGCGTCCGAGTCACTGTTCAGGTCGAAGGTCCAGCGCACGAGATAGGCCCCGGCCTGCTGGCCGCGGCTGCCGTCGGCCAGCGGGAACAGCGGCGCGACCGCGTACTTCATGACGTCGGCGACGATTTTCCCGTCCTCGTCCCAAGCGTTCATGACGTGGAACACGTAGCAGGCGTCGGTCTGGAACCAGCGGATGCTGTCGACCGCCGCGTCACGGGCCATGACGCCGACCAGGGCAGGCTTTTCAGGCTCCCAGGCGAACGGCGGCAGGCCCTTCATCGCCCGCTCCATGCTGCCGCTGAGCGGCAGGATCGGGAACAGGACGTGGCTGCCCGTGACCATGAAGTCATGGATCATTGAGCAGTAGGGCGCCTGGAACGTGTCGCGGCGCTTGAGCACGCCGTCAGCGCCCATGACGCCGTAGCTGACGTTCGGCGAGAAGGGCATCGGGGCGTCGGCGTAGCCGAAGAACACCAGGTCCTTCGTCACCGGGTCTTCCTTCGGGTGGGCCGTCACCTTGCCGCCGAAGGCCTGGTAGCCGCGCGGCTCCAGCGAGTCCGGATCGAGGCCGAACGGCTGGTGCCCTTCCTCGAGCGCCATCAGGCGGCCGCCATGCCAGATGATGTTGGTGTTGGCGACGCCGGAGTCGACCTTGCCGAACACCTCGGGGTCGGTGGTCATCGGGTTGCCGAAGGTGCCGAACAGCGACTTGCCGGCCTTGTTCTCGGCTTCCCACTTGGGCGTGCGGACATAGCGGTTGCGGTAATGGACCTTGCCATCCGCGACCCAGAAGCCGTGCACCATGCCGTCGCCGGCGAACCAGTGGTGGTTGGGGTCGCGCGGTTCGAACTGCGGGTTGGGGCCGATGCGATAGAGGGCGCCGCGCAGGCCGGCGGGAATCTCGCCCTCGACGGTCAGCTCGAAATCATCCTCCGATCGCAGGGGGGCGAAAGCCCCCGCCAGATACGGGTTCACGCGCACGTCACGGTCCATTTCGGCCTCCCGGCGTCTCATTGTTATTTACGTCGTAAATTTATGCGACCGATCTCCGGACTTGGCAAGCGCCGTTTCTCAGGGCCCGATGGCGGCTATCAGCGGGGAGACGGAATGGGCACGGATCTGGGCGTCATCGAGGGCTACTACGGTCGACCCTGGTCGTGGACGGAACGGGCCGAGCAGGTCTCTTTCCTCGCCCCGCACGGCTATCGCTTCTACATGTACGCGCCCAAGGCCGACGCCTTCCTGCGAAAGCGCTGGCGCGAGGAGCACCCGGCGGCGGAAACCGCAGCGCTGACCGCCTTCGCCGCCCATTGCCGGTCGCAAGGCGTGCGATTCGGGGTGGGGCTGAGCCCATACGAGCTCTATCGCGACTTCGGAGACGTCGCGAAGGCGGACCTGGCCCGCAAACTGGCCTGGCTGGACCAGATCGGCGTCGATGACCTGGGCATCCTGTTCGATGACATGCGCGGCGATCTGCCGGATCTGGCCAAGACCCAGGTCGAGATCCTGCACTGGATCGCGGCGCGCACCCGGGCCAGCCGGGTCATCGTCTGCCCCACCTACTACACCGACGATCCGGTGCTGGACCGGTTCTTCGGCGAACGGCCTGCGGGTTATCTGGAAGATTTCGGTGCGGCGCTCGATCCGGCCATCGGCGTGTTCTGGACCGGCGAGGAGGTCTGCTCGGCCGAGTACAGCCCGGGGCATCTGGCGCGGGTTGAAGGGCAACTGGGGCGCAAGCCGATCCTGTGGGACAACTACCCGGTCAACGACGGCCCGCGGATGTCCAACTTCCTGCACCTGCGCGCCATGACGGGCCGCCCGGGCGCGATCGGCGCGCACCTCTCCGGCCATGCGGTCAATCCCGCCCTGCAGCCTGTGCTGTCGCGCATCCCGCTGCTCAGCCTGTCGGACAGCTATCGGCTGGGCGAGGCCTATCAGTACGGCGCGGCCACGGCGCAGGCCGCCGCCGCCGTACTGGGCGACGCACTCGGCGCCATGGTTCAGGGCCGCCTGCTGGTGCTCCAGCAGACCGGCCTCGACAGGATGGAGCCGGATACGATCGCCTCGTTGCGCGCCCGGTTTGCCGCCTTCGACCACCCGGGCGCGCGGGAGATCGTCAGATTCCTCGACGGCGAATACCGCATCACCCGCGAGATGATGGCCGAAGAGGGGACCGGCTGATCAGGGCGTGCAGATGAAGCCCTGGTCCGGCGAAGCGGTGGCGTCGAGCACCTCGATGTAGGTCTTCGTCACCGGGTCCGGCCCGGTGCGGCGCTCGACATGCATCCAGCTTGCGGCGTGCTCGACGAACAGGGGCCAGGCCTGGCCGAAGCGCTTCTCCAGACCGCCCGGACCCCAGTCCTGGCGGCGCTTGGTGATCTGGTCGGGGGCGAAGAAGAAGGCCGGCTTCGCGCCGGGCAGGTCGGCGAAGGTGGCCGGATCGGCGTCCCAGTGTGTGCTGCCCACGACACAATCGTAGACCAGGTCCTCGCCGAACCGGTGGTGGACCGCCGCGCGGACACCGGCGTTGCCCGCGAAGTCGACATAGACGACCGGCCCCTCGACCGCGGCTCCGCCGAGGCCGGCGTACGGGATCACCTGATCGTAGCAGCCCAGGCTCTCGGTGAAGGCGACGTTGCCAGGCGAGGTCAGGCCGATGACCTGAACCGTGCCCCGCTTGTGCAGCAGGTAAGCCAGGCCGATGGCCGTCTTGCTCGACGCGCTCGACAGAACCACCGACCTCGCGCCGAACATGGCGTTGTCGTCGAGCATGTCGTCGATGACGAACGAGGTCATGAACAGCGGGAAAAGCAGGGACTGCTGGTCTTCATGCGCCTCGATCCCGTCTACGGCGCGATACGAATTGTAGGGTGGAGCCAGTTCCGACCGCCAGGGCGCGGTCTCGAAGAAGCCGCCGGCCGTCTTGCGCGGCGTCGCGGTCATGTGGGTCGACATCGGCACATAGCCGAAGAATCGCTGGCCGACGGCGAACTCCGGGTGGCGGCTCTCCTCGACCACGGCATAGCCCCAGACCGGCACCCGGCCCCAGCCTTCCGGCGCCGGGTAGAACTTCCAGTAGCCCATGCGCTCGCCGAACACGGCGTAGGTGATGTTGTTGGCCGTCAGGGCGAAGGACTCGACCTTCAGCCGGATGTCACCATCGGCCAGCGGGCCAAGCGGGGCGGCGTCCACGCGGGTCTGGTGCAGATCAGTCTTGCCGACGAGAAAGTCCCAGGCTTGCGCGGTCATGTCCCGTGTCCTTGCATGATGTTGAGCGTACACTGTAAATCTGCCTGACCGTCTGAGTCCAACCCTCCATGCCCCGACTGCTGTCAGATACTGACGTCGCCGACTTCCGCGAGCGCCTGATCGCCGCGGCGGAGCGGCTGTTCGGCGAGCGGGGGCCGGACGGGGTGACGATGCGCCAGCTGGCGGCCGAGCTGGGCGTCAGTCCCATGACCCCCTATCGCTATTTCAAGGACAAGGACGCGATTCTGGCGGCCGTGCGCGCCAGCGGCTTTGACCGATTCGCTACCGCGCTTGAGGACGCGACCGCAGGCCTGTCCGATCCGCGCCAGCAGTCGGAGGCCACGGGGCGCGCCTATGTTCGGTTCGCGCTCGGCAATCCGGACGCCTACCGGCTGATGTTCGATTTCGCGCAGCCGAACGAGTCCGAATACCCCGAGCTGGTCGAGGCCTCGGCCCGGGCGCGGACCATGATGGCGCGGCACGCAGAAGCGCTGGTGGCGTCCGGCGAGGCACGCGGCGATCCGATGATGATCGCCCATATGCTCTGGGCGGCGCTGCACGGCGGGCTGGTGCTGCAGATGGCGGGAAAGCTGTCGCCGGAGATCGACCCCTCGGCCCTGCGCCGCCAGGCCTTCGAGGCGATCCTGCGGGGATTGCGGCCGGACGCTTGACGGTCGCTGCGTAACGCGTGCGTGGTTCGAGACGCTCGGCCGGGGCCTCGCTCCTCACCATGACGAGCACCTTTGAAGCTCACCCCTGCACGTCATCCTGAGGAGCGATCCCTCAGGATCGCGTCTCGAAGGACGCACGGAGACCATCATGACCCAGCCCAAACCCTTCACCGTCGACTGGTCCGAAACCGACGTCCGCCGGGTGTTGGATCAGGTGCGGCACTATCCCTGGCCGCCGGCGCCGGCGGTTGACGACGGCTGGCTGTACGGGTGTGAGGCGGCCTTCCTCGAAGAGACCTGTGCGTACTGGGCCGACCACTACGACTGGAAGGCGGCGGTCTCCGAGCTGAACCGGTTTCCGCAGTTCACCGCGCGGGTCGAGGATTTCGACCTGCACTTCGTCCATGTGGTCGGCGAGGCGGGCGGCAAGCGGCCGCTGCTGCTGACCCACGGCTGGCCGGGCAGCCACTACGAATTCTGGGCGAGCATTGACAAGCTGGCCTTCCCGAGCCGGCACGGCGGCAAGGCCGAGGACGCGTTCGACGTCGTGGTTCCGAGCCTTCCCGGCTTCGGCTTCTCGTCCAAACCGACCCGGCCCATTGGCCAGCGGGCCACGGCGCGGATGTTCAACACCCTGATGACCCAGGTGCTCGGCTACGACCAGTATCTGGCCCAGGGCGGCGACTGGGGCGGTCTGGTGACGTCCTGGATCGGCTTTGATCACGGCGCCCATGCGAAGGCGATCCATCTCAACATGATCGGCTTCCGGCCCAAGGGCGGGCCGCAGTCGCCGGAGGAGATCGCCTGGCTGCAGCACAGCCAGATGATGATGCAGATGCTCGGCGCCTATTTCGGCCTGCAGGCGTCAAAGCCCCAGTCGCTGGCCTGGCTCGGCGCCGGCAATCCGGTCGGGCAGGCGGCCTGGATCCTCGAGCGGTTCCATGACTGGTCGGACCTGCGGACCAAGCCGCTGATCGGCGCCTACACGCGCGACCAGCTGCTGACCAACGTCATGATCTATGTGATGACCGGCAGCTTCACGACCGGCACATGGTACTACCGTGGCCTGATGGAAGAGGGCGGCATCGCGGCCATGGAGGGCCAGCGCTGCGAGACCCCGACCGCCTTCGCCAACTTCCCCGGCGAGCCGCTGTACAAGGCCCCGCCGCGCAGCTGGGCTGACCGCGCCTACAACATCACCCGCTGGACCGACATGGCCAGCGGCGGCCACTTCGCCGCGATGGAAGAGCCGGATTTGTTCGTGACGGATGTGCGGGAATGGGCGCGGGAGGTCTGATGGGGACATGTACCGAAGGTACGTGTCCCCTCGCTATTCCGCCTTCGGCTTCAGCAGCACCAGCGCCACCAGGCTCAGCGCGCAGGCGGCGCTGAGGTAGAGACCCACGGGCGCGAGGCCGCCCTTGTTGGCCAGGTCCTGGGCGATCAGCGGGGTCATGCCGCCGCCGATGATGCCGCCGACATTGAAGGCCACGCTGGCCCCCGTGTAGCGCACCCGGGCCGGGAACAGGCCGGGCAGCCAGGCGCCGAGCGGGCCGTAGACCAGGCCCATCAGGATCATCGCCAGCGACAGGAACACGCCAACCAGCAGCAGCGATCCTGATCCCAGCATGGGCGCGAGGCCGAAGCCGGCCAGCACCGCCAGCACGCAGCCGATCATCAGCACCCGGCGCGGGTTGGCGGCGTCCGACCAGTAGCCGGCCCAGATGATGCCGCCGGCCATGAACAGGATCGCCACCAGCTGCACCCCGAGGAAGGCCTCGCGGCTGTAGCCCAGCGTCTTGGTGCCGTAGCCGAGCGCGAAGGCGGTCGAGATGTAGTAGATGCAGAAGCAGGCCACGACGCCGAAGGTGCCGCCGAGCACCTCGCGCCAGTTGGTCCGCATCACTTCGCCCAGCGGTACGGACGGCGGCGGGGCCTCCTCCAGCGCGGCCTTGAAGGCGGGCGTCTCGGTCAGGCTCAGCCGCACCCACAGGCCGATGGCCACCAGCACCGCGCTGAGCAGGAACGGGATGCGCCAGCCCCAGCCGAGGAACTGGTCGGGCGACAGGATCAGCCCGAGGATCAGGAACAGACCGTTGGCGCAGAGGAAGCCGACCGGGGCGCCGAGCTGCGGGAACATGCCGAAGCGGGCCTTCCAGCCCGGCGGGGCGTTCTCCACCGCCAGAAGGGCCGCGCCGCCCCATTCGCCGCCGAGGCCGAAGCCCTGACCGAAGCGCAGGATGCAGAGCAGCAGCGGCGCGATCCACCCGGCGAGGGCATAGCCCGGCAGGAAGGCGATCGCCGTGGTCGAGCCGCCCATCAGCAGCAGCGAGGCGACCAGGGTCGACTTGCGCCCGATGCGGTCGCCGAAGTGGCCGAAGAAGACCGCCCCGACCGGCCGGGCGATGAAGGCGATGGCGAAGGTTGCGTACGAGCTCATCAGCTGCGCCGTCGGCGAACTGGTCGGGAAGAACAGCGCCGGGAACACCAAGGAGGCGGCCGTCGCGTAGATGTAGAAGTCGTAGAACTCCACCGCCGTACCGACGAGGCTGGCGGTGAGCACGCGCCGCGTGGCGGCTTTGTCGGTCATTATGGATCCCCCGGCTTGCCTCTGGTTGCGGCCGGACTCTCGCCCGGTCAAGGCCGTCCTTCCGCCGCAATGGGGCGATTGTCTCCGGCGTCAGGATCCGGGGAGGACGAAAATGCGACTGGCCCTGCTGACACTGCTGTTCATGCTGGCCGTAGGACAGCCCGCAGCGGCCGACACCGCGTCCGATCTCGACCGCTACATGACCGCCCGCGCGGCGCTGGGTCAGTTCAGCGGCACGGTGATGGTGGTGAAGGGCGACGCGGTACTGTTGGAGGAGGGCTACGGCTACGCCGATGTCGGCGCGCGTATTCCGGCGACGGCAGCCACCCGCTATCCCGTCGCGTCCCTGACCAAGGCCGTCACGGCGCTGGCCATCCTGCGTCTCCGCGACGCCGGCAAGCTCTCCCTCGACGACTCCGTCTGCCGGTTCGTCAACCCCTGTCCGGACGCCTGGAAGCCGGTGACTCTCGCCATGCTGGTCCACCACACGTCCGGTGTGCCGGACTATGAAGCGCGGCTGGCGCTGGGCTCGACCGCTTATCTGGCCTTCATGAGCGCGCCGGACAGCGCCGCCAGGATCATCGCCGACGCTCGCGACCGGCCACTCGACTTTCCGGCCGGCAGCGACTTCGCCTACAGCAACACCGGCTACATTCTTCTCGCGGCGGTGATCAGCCGGGCGTCCGGGCGACCCTACGCCGACTACATCCGCGACGCGGTGCTGCGGCCGGCAGGCATGGCGCGGGCGGGATTGGGCGGCGCGAAGGACCTCGCCCTGCCGATCGCTGACGGACCGGGGCACAGCAGCGCCGATATCGCCGCCGGCCTGTCTTTGGACGCGATGATGCGCGCGGATATCCCGGCGCTCGATCTTGGCGGCGACCATGGCGATGCAGCGCTGTTCGCCACCGCCCGCGACCTCCAGGCGATGCTGACGACCATCCGGACCACGGCAGGTGACGAAGCGTTCCGGCCGGAAGGTCCCGGCCGCTACGGCTTCGGCTGGCAGATCGGCCAGGGCTTTGGTCAACCGCAGGTCAGCCACAACGGTATCCTGCCGGGCTACGTTTCGCGCGTGGCCTGGTATCCGGACTCGGGTGTGACCGTCATCGTGCTGAGCAACCTGGATTTCGCGCGGTTCACGGCGATCGAGCGCGATCTGACCGCGATCACTCTTGGCCAGCCGTGGGACTTGCCAATGCGCCATCGGGTCTCGGCGATTCCGGCCGAACGTCTGACCGGGCTGGTCGGAGACTACCGGCTGGCCAGCGGCGTGGTGCTGACGGTCAGCCAGGGCGAGACCGGACTGATCCTGTCCATGGCCGGTCGATTCACTGCCGGTCTGCTTCCCGAGGACGACAACCGTTTCTATACGCCGTTCTTCGAAGGCGTCGCGACCTTCGAGCGGGACGCGGCAGACAGGGGCGTTCGCCTGCGGGTGCATTATCAGGGCGAGGACCGGATAGTCGCCGAGGCGGTCGCCAAGGGCTGAGGGGCGCGTGGCGTGGTCTGTGCTATAGCCACCCTCATGACCGAAGCCCCCCAGACCCCCGCCGAGAAGATGAAGGCCATTCTGGCCGCCAAGCAGGGCGGCGCCGCCCGCGCCGGGCAGGGGCCAGGTGCGACCGGCGGCAAGGCGGGCGAGGCGCTGGCCGCCGCGCGGTCTTTCTCGCAATCCAGGCCGGCCCCGCGGAAGTAATCGCCATGGCCCGTTATGACTTCGCCTCCGACAACGTCGCCGGGGCCATGCCCGAGGTGATCGACGCCCTGGTCGTGGCCAACGCCGGCGTCGCCTCCGGCTATGGGACCGACCACGTCAGCGCTCGCGCGGCCGACCTGATCCGGGCCGCCCTCGACGCTGACGCCGACATCCGGTTCGTCGCTTCGGGCACGGCCGCCAATGCCCTGTCCTGCGCCGCGCTGGCGCAGCCGCACGAGGCGGTGCTGGCCCATGAACATGCCCACATCCTGACCGACGAGACCGGCGCGCCGGGCTACTTCGGCGCTGGCGTGGGGCTGATCGGCCTGCCGGGCGCCAGCGGTCGCATCGATCCGGCGGCGCTGGCCGAGGCGCTCGCGCAGCCGGAGGTGTCCTACCGCCAGCCGGCGGCGGCGCTGTCGCTGACCAACACCACCGAATACGGCACGGTCTGTTCGGTCGAGAGCTTCAAGGCTCTGATCGATCCGGTGAAGGCCAGGGGCTATGGCGTGCACCTCGACGGCGCGCGGCTGGCCAACGCCGTGGCGGCCGGGTTCGACCTGAAAGCCATCCCGAAGCTGGGCGTCGATATCCTGATCATGGGCGGCACCAAGGCCGGCTCGACCCCGACAGAGGCCATCGTCCTGCTCAACAAGGGCCTCGCCCGCCGGTTCGACGCGCGGCTGAAACATGCGGGTCAACTGGTGTCCAAGGGCCGGTTCCTCGCGGCGCCGTGGACCGGCCTGCTGGAGACCGGCGCCTGGCAGACCCGCGCCGCTCACGCCAACGCCATGGCGCAGCGGCTGGCGGCGCTGATGCCGTTCCCGATCGTCCACCCGGTCGAGGCCAACGGCATCTTTGTCGAGATGGACCAGCCGACGCTGGACCGGCTCGCGGCGACCGGCTGGTTCGTCTACCGCTTCATCGACGGCACGGTGCGCTTCATGTGCAGCTGGGCGACGACGCCCGAGATGGTGGATGAGCTGGGCGAGGCGCTGAAGGCGGTGGCATAAATCCTCCCCATCGGGGGAGGTGGCTCGGCAAAGCCGAGACGGAGGGGGTCACCCGGAACGACGGCCGAAATCTGAGTGGACCCCCTCAGTCAGGCTACGCCTGACAGCTCCCCCGCTGGGGAGCATCCTTTCCGCTCTTGCCTCCCGCTACGTCCGCCCGTTAGCTCGCGGCCATGAGCGAGCCATCCCATCCCGAAATCCGAGACGCCGTCCGCAAGCTCTGCGCGGGCTTTCCTGGCGAGTACTGGCGCGCGCTGGATCGCGAGCGGACCTATCCGACCGAATTCGTGAAGACCCTGACCGAAGCCGGCTTCCTGTCGGTCCTGATCCCGGAAGAATACGGCGGCTCGGGCCTCGGACTGTCGGCGGCGACGGCGGTGCTGGAGGAGATCCATCGGTCCGGCTGCAACGGCGGCGCCTGTCACGCCCAGATGTACACCATGGGCACGGTGCTCAAGCACGGCAGCGCCGCGCAGAAGGCCGAGTATCTGCCGAAGATCGCCAGCGGCGAGATCCGGCTGCAGGCCTTCGGTGTCACCGAGCCCACCGCCGGCACCGACACCACCCGTATCTCGACCTTCGCCCGTCGCGAGGGCGACAAATACATCGTCAACGGCCAGAAGATCTGGATCTCCCGGGCCGAGCATAGCGACCTGATGGTCCTGCTCTGCCGCACCACGGCCCGCGAGGACGCCGCCCGGCCCGCCGACGGCATGAGCGTGCTGCTGGTCGATATGCGCAAGGCCGTGGGCAACGGCCTGACCATCCGGCCGATCCGCACCATGCTCAACCACGCCACCACCGAGCTGTTCTTCGACAACCTCGAGGTGCCGGTCGAGAATCTCGTCGGCGAGGAGGGCAAGGGCTTCCGCTACATCCTCGACGGCATGAACGCCGAGCGCATCCTGATCGCCGCCGAGTGTATCGGTGACGGCCGGTTCTTCATCGACCGGTCAAGCGCCTATGCGAAGGAGCGCTCCGTGTTTGGTCGGGCCATCGGCGAGAACCAGGGGGTGCAGTTCCCGATCGCGCGCAACTACGTTCAGCTGTCGGCCGCCGCCCTCGCCGTGGATCACGCCGCGGCCCTGTTCGATGCCGGCCAGCCTTGTGGCACCGAGGCCAACATGGCGAAGATGCTGGCCAGCGAGGCCAGCTGGGCCGCCGCCGACACCTGCATTCAGACCCACGGCGGCTTCGGGTTCGCCGAGGAGTACGACATCGAGCGCAAGTTCCGCGAGACGCGGCTCTACCAGGTGGCCCCGATCAGCACGAACCTGATCCTCAGCCATGTGGGGACGCATGTACTGGGGATGCCCAAGAGCTTCTGACGGCACATGCCTGTCTACATCCCCATCGACGATCCCGCCGACACCCGGCTCGAGGCCTATCGCGACATCCGCGAGCGGGATCTGGTCGGGCGGCAGGGGCGGTTCATCGCCGAGGGCGAGACGGTGCTGCGGGTCCTCGCTGGGCAGGACCGCCACCGGCCGTTGTCCGTGCTGATCGCGGCCAAGCGACTGGAGAAGTTGCGTCCGATCCTCGAGACCATGGCCGACGACGTGCCGGTCTATCTGGCCAGCCAGCCCGTGCTGGACGGGATCGTCGGGTTCGAACTGCACCGGGGCATCCTGGCGCTGGCCGAGCGCGCCGCGCCGGTCGCGGCCGACGCGCTGCTGGCCGGCCTGCCGGACAAGGCGCTGGTGCTGGTTCTGGTCGGCATCTCCAACCACGACAACATGGGCGGGTTGTTCCGCAACGCCGCCGGGTTCGGGGTCGACGCAGTGCTGCTCGATCCGACCTGCTGTGACCCGCTTTATCGCAAGGCCATCCGTGTGTCGGTCGGCGGCGTACTGCGGGTTCCCTATGCGCGGCTGGGCGAGGGCGAGGACCTGATCGGTTTGCTGGAGCAGCGCGGCTTCACACCGGTGGCGCTCAGTCCCGCTGGACAGACAGCCCTGTCAGACCTGCCGCCGCTGGCACGCCCCGCCCTGCTGCTGGGCGCGGAAGGGCCAGGGCTGCCTGACGCCACCCTGGCCCGCTGCCGGACGGTCTCGATCCCGATGGCGCCCGGCTTCGACTCGCTGAATGTCGCGGTCGCCGCCGGGATCGCCCTGCATCAGCTGCGGATCAGTTAGCCCACATCACATATTCGGCGCCCTTGGGCATCGGCTTGCCGTCGACCGGCTTGTCGATCCAGATCGGGCCCTCGATCAGGGCCGGCCAGATCGGCCTGGCGGCGCGGCGGTCCTGGGCGTCGAGCAGCGCCGTCAGCTGGGCCACCACGGCCGGGTTGGCCGCCGCGACGTTGTTCTGTTCGGTCGGGTCGGTCTTGATGTTGAACAGCCAGATCTTCTTGGGCCGTTCGGACCACTGCATCTTCCAGTCGCCGTTGATCACCGAGCGATAGTGGCCCGAGCGGAAGAACAGCGGCCGGTCCGGGACCTGCCCGCGCGACAGGGCCACGAGGTCGACGCCGTCGAGCACGCCCGGCTTGGCCGGAGGGGCATGAGCGGCGGCAGCCGCCGTGGCGAAGATGTCGAAGTGCATCGCCCGCGCCGGCGTCGTCGAGCCCGCCGGAATCTGGCCCGGCCAGCGCATGAACATCGGCACCCGGACGCCGCCCTCGAAGAAGGTCGCCTTGAAGCCGCGGTAGGGTTTGTTGATGTCCGGCAGGCCGATGTAGTTGGCCCCGCCGTTGTCGCTGGTGAAGATGATGATGGTGTTGTCGCGCAGGCCCTGAGCGTCGACCTCAGCGAGCACCTTGCCGACGTTCCGGTCCAGTGCGCGGATCATCGCCGCATAGACGCGCAGGCGGTGGTCCTTGATCTGCGGCAGGGCGTCATAGTCTGACTTGAGCGCCTGCAGCGGCGTGTGCGGCGCATTGAAGGCCAGGTACATGAAGAACGGCCGGTCCTTGTTGGCGTCGATGGCGCGGACCGCCTGGTCGCCGAAATAGTCGGTAATGTAGCGGTCGGGATGGAACGGCTTGCTGCCGTCGAAGCGCACCGAGAACGGCAGGTTGGCCCACAGGAACTTGTCGATCGGATCGAAGTCCTGCTTCGAGTTCACGACGTTCGGGTCGTTGGCTTCCATGTACATGCCGCCGCCGGCGTAGAATCCGAGCGTGTCGTCAAAGCCCTGGTCCTCGGGCCGCAGGCCCTTGGCTTCGCCCAGGTGCCACTTGCCGATATGCAGCGTGCGGTAGCCGGCCGATTTCATCGTCTCGGCGAGGGTCACTTCGCTGGCGGGGACGCCCAGGTCTTCGACCGGCGGCATCGCGGCGACGCGGTCCTCGTAGAAGATCGGCTTGACCGGCCCATGGCCGCCCAGGCGCTGGATGTTGCGGGCGAAGGCCACGGGCACGGAGGTGAACTCGAAGCCGAAGCGGATCGGGTAGCGACCGGTCATCATCGCAGCGCGTGAGGGCGAGCAGGTGGCGTTGCCGGCGTAGCCGTTGGTGAACTTCACGCCGTCGCGGGCGATCGAGTCGATGTTCGGGGTCGGCACCGCGCCGCCCGCGACACCCTGGCCCGTCGAGTCGAGATCGTTGATGCCGAGATCGTCGGCGACGATGACGATGACATTGGGGGGCCGTGTCGCGCCGGGCGCGAGCGCCGGCGCCGAACCTGCGCCCCAGATGACCTCATGGTAGGGCTGGATCGGGTTCTTGATCCGTCCGACCACGCCGGGGATGTAGATCCAGAAGTGCTGGAACGCGACGACGGCCGCCACGAGAACGACGGCGACGGACCCGAGGGTCCAGATGAGCTTGCGGTTCATGGTCGTTCCCCCAGTCTAGTGAAGCAGGCTTGTGCGGGTGATGGTCTTGTCGCCGGCGGGCAGGTCGATCAGGTCGCCGTCGCGGGCGATCCACAGCGGGCCGGTAAAGACCTTGCGGGCGTCGCCGAGGAACGGGACCTCAAGCGCCTTCAGCGGCAGCGGCGGCACGATGTGATTGAGCAGCAGGGCGCCGACCTTGTCGTCGCGGGCGATGGCCGCCGCCGCCTGCGGCGTCGTGTGGTAGTTCTGGATGTCCTGCATGATCTGCGCGCGGTTTGTGGCGCCGGCCTTGAGCGAGGCTTCGCGGATCAGGTTGACCATGGCCGGCGACAGGGCTTCGTGGACCAGCAGGTCGACGCCCTTCGCGTATTTCGCCAGCACCGGCGAGGGGGCGGTGTCGCCACTGATGACGACGCTGCGGCCCTTGTAGTCGAAGCGATAGCCGACGGCTGGCTCGACCGGGCCGTGGTTGACCCGGAAGGCGGTGATCTTCACGCCGTCCGCCTCAAGCACGACGACCGAGTCCTGGCCTTCCGGGATTGTGAAGGCGTGGGGCTGGATGCCGGCGCCCGACGGCGGCATCACAACCGGGCCGTGGTGGGCCGTGCGGTAGCTTGCGTCGAGGGCGTAAGCCTCGTTGAAGCCGGCGGCGACGCGCTCGACGCCCGGAGGACCATAGAGTTGCAGGGGCGTGGTCAGATTGCCGCCGCCCCAGCGCTGCAGCGCCACGTTGCCCAGACCGTCGATATGGTCGGAATGGAAGTGGGTCAGCAGGACCACCGAGTCCGTGCCGAACAGACCCATGCGGCCGAGCGTGCGGCCGGCCGCCTCGCCGGTGTCGACGATGAACAGGCGCTTGCCGGCGATCACAGCCGTGCAGGGGCCGCCCCGATCATGGTCGGGGAAGGGGCCGCCGGCGCCGCAGATGGCGACGTGCAGGCCGTCCGCCAAGGACGGAATGACGGGATTGGCCATGGCCGACGCCAGGCGCCGCTCCATGATCCGGACGGCGATCTTGCCGCGCACGGCATAAGCGCCCGCCGCCAGCAGAACCAGCACCACCAGCAGTCCGGTGAATACGCGTTTCATGTCGCCCCCCTAATTCCGGCTTGCCTGCCCGAATTATATTGGCATAGTTTGTGCCATTAGTTTCCCGGCCGGTCAACCGGCTTCAAATCCCGCGAAGAGATCGACGATGCAGGTTCTGCGAACCCCTGACGACCGTTTCAGCAACCTGCCGGACTTTCCCTACGCGCCGCACTACGAGACGATCCGGGACGCCTCGGGCGTCGACCTGCGCATCGCCTGTGTCGACGAGGGCCCTCGCGACGCGTCGCCGGTTCTGCTGATGCACGGCGAGCCGTCCTGGTCCTATCTGTACCGGGGCATCATCGCGCCGCTGAAGGGCAAGCATCGGGTGGTCGCGCCGGACCTGGCCGGCTTCGGTCGCTCCGACAAGCCGGCCGAGAAGACCGACTACAGCTACGAGAAGCATGTCGCGTGGATGAGCGCCTGGCTGCTGGCGATGGACCTCAAGGACATCACCCTGTTCTGCCAGGACTGGGGCGGCCTCATCGGCCTGCGTCTGGTCGCCGCCTTCCCGGAACGGTTCGCGCGGGTGATCGTGGCCAATACCGGGATGCCGACCGGCTCGGGCATGAGCGACGGCTTCAAGGCCTGGCTGACCATGAGCCAGACCATGCCGGTCTTCCCCGCGGGCATGATCGTCAACATGGGTTCCCTGCGCGACCTGAGCCCCGAGGAGGTCGCGGCCTATGACGCGCCCTATCCCGACGAGACCTACAAGTCCGGTGCGCGGATCTTCCCCACCTTCGTGCCCGTGACGCCCGAACATCCCTCGGTGGCCGAGAACAAGGCCGCCTGGCTGGTGCTGGAAGCCTTCGACAAGCCGTTCCTGACAGCGTTCAGCGACGGCGACCCCGTCTCCAAAGGCGGTGACATCCCGTTCCAGCAGCGGGTCCCCGGCGCCAAGGGCCAGAAACACACCATCATCGAAGGCGGCGGCCACTTCCTGCAGGAAGACCGGCCCGCGGAGATCGCCGCCCTGATCGACAGCTTCATTTCGGAGACACGCTGATGAACGTGGAAAACGCCGTTCTGCCGAAGGGCGAACAACTTCAGGCCCTGCTCGGACTCGGTGGTGACCGTCCGATCGTGATGCTCAACCTGCTCAAGTTCCGCGACAAGGCGCAGTACGACGAGCCGGGCGAGCCGGAGATGACCGGGCGCGAAGCCTACGACCGCTACGGCCGGGTGATGGCGCCGCTGGTGCTGTCGAAGGGCGGCAAGCTGCGCTTCTCCAGCAAGGTCGACGCGCTGGTCATCGGCGAGGTCGGCGAGCTGTGGGACGCCGTGGCGATCATGGAATATCCGAGCCGCGCGGCCTTCGTGGAGATCGCCACCTCGCCGGAGGTCCAGGAGATCGGCCGCCACCGCAAGGCCGGTCTGGCCGGCCAGCTGCTGATTCAATGTTCCGAGGCCGGTGCGTGATGGGAGACGCCCGGGCTCCGTCGCGGATCACCCTTGGACTGCTGACCGTCCTGGGTCTGATCAATCTGGGGCGCGGAGCGATACACGCCTTCCTGCCGGACAGCGGGGCGGGCGTGATCGCCCATTTCGACCTGGCTCAGGGCGGGAAGATCATCGTCTTCCTGCTGGCGATGGTCGGCTCCGGCCAGATCGGGAGCGGGCTCATCGACCTGCTGGTGGTGGCGCGCTATCGCACCTTCGCCCGCCCGTTGCTGGCGATCGAACTCCTGCGGGCGCTGATCGCGCTCTATATCGCCTTCGTGTCCAAGTCGGTCGGGGCCGGCTATCCGGGCGCCAAGGGCATCGTCGGCGCGGCGATCGTGCTGACCGTTGCCGTGCTCTGGGAGTTCGGACGACGCGGCCGCAAGGCCTGATCCCTTGCAGGATGCGCCGGTGATGATAGGCCTGATCGCATGACCGCCCCGACCAAACCCCCGCCCGTCGCCGAACCTGTGGTCGACGGTCGCCGGCTTCGGTCCGAGGCCAGCCGACTGCGGATCGTCGAGGCGATGATCGCCCTGATTTCGGAAGGACTGACCATGCCGCCGGCCGAGGCCGTGGCGGCGCGGGCCGGCGTCGGCCTGCGCACGGTGTTCCGCCTGTTCGAGGATATGGACGGCCTCTATCGCGGCATCCAGGCGGTGATGATCGGGCGGCTGGGCGGTCTGCTGGAAGGCCCGATCGAGGCCGCCGACTGGCGCGAGGCGATCAACATCCTGATCGATCGGCGCGCGGAAGCCTTCGAGATGATCCTCCCGCTGCAGATCGCCGCCGACAGTCCGCGCACCCGGTCGGCGGCGCTTCGCGACGGCCGGCTTCGACTGGTTCGGGGTCAGCGCGACACCCTGCTGGCCGTCCTGCCCGCCGCGATCCAGGCTGATGCCGAACTGGTCCAGGCGCTGGACCTGGCGCTGAGCTTTGAAGCCTGGCGGCGGCTGCGCACCGACCAGGGCGCCGATATCGCCGGGGCCCGGGCCGTGATGCGCCGGACGGCCGGCGCCCTGACCCGCGACCGCGCATGAGACGGCTCGCGCTGGTCCTGGCGCTGGGCCTGACGGCCTGCGGACCGAAGGTCCCGCAACTGGCGACGCCGACGCGCGCCTGCCCGGTTCCCGTGCCGGCCGGCGAGGTGGCGCTGAAGGGCGGGACGTTCACGATGGGCGCGATGCCGGAACACAATGATGAGGGACCGCCGGTCCAGGTGACGGTCGCACCGTTCTCGATCGACCGCACAGAGGTGACCAACGCGCAGTTCGCGGCGTTCGTGAAGGCCACCGGCTACGTCACCCTGGCCGAACGGCAGCCGGATCCGAAACTCTATCCGGGGGTGCCGGCGAGCAAGCTGAAGCCCTCCTCGCTGGTGTTCGTCGGCGCCAAGGGTCTGGGCACGGGCGATCCCTCCGGCTGGTGGCGGATCATCGACGGGGCCAACTGGAAGCACCCGGAGGGGCCGGGCAACGACCTGACGGGCCGCGAGCGGCATCCCGTGGTCCAGATCGCGTACGACGACGCCCTGGCCTATGCCCGCTGGGCAGGCCGCGACCTGCCGACCGAGGCCGAATGGGAGTTCGCCGCCCGCGCCGGGCTCGATGGCGCGCGCTACGAGTGGGGCAATGACAGGCCGGTCGCCGGACAGCCGCGCGCCAACAGCTGGCAGGGCGTGTTCCCGGCGGTCGACACCGGCGACGACGGCTACAAGGCCCGCACGGCGCCGGTCGGCTGCTATCCGGCCAGCGCCTACGGCCTCTACGACATGACCGGCAACGTCTGGGAATGGACGAAGGACTTCTACGAGGCCCCGACGCCGAACGGCCGCACGCACCTGATCAAGGGCGGCTCGTTCCTCTGCGCCGACAACTTCTGCTACCGCTACCGCCCGTCGGCGCGACAGCCAGGGCCGCCGGATACGGGGACGAGCCATGTCGGGTTCCGGACGGTGAAGCGGGGCTAGTTCGCGCCTACTATCGCCGCGAGCGGAGAGCATGAGCGCGTTGATTGTCTGGCCCTAGGCGGCGATCATACGGGCGACAAACAAGGGAGCCTCTCCATGGGCGGGATCACGGTTCAGAAGGTCGCCGGGGCGCTCGGCGCGGAAATCGGCGAGGTCGACCTGTCCGCCGCGCTGGATGACGCGACCATCGCCGCCATCCGCCAGGCGCTGGTCGAGCACCAGGTGATCTTCTTCCGCGACCAGTCGCTGACGCCGGAGCAGCAGCTGGCCTTCGGCCGCCGGTTCGGGCCGCTCAATATCCATCCCTACGTGTCCGGCATGGCTGACCATCCCGAGGTGATGGAAATCATCAAGGAGCCGACCGACCGGATAAATTTCGGCGGCGGCTGGCACTCGGACATGAGCTTCCTCGAGACCCCGGCAATCGGCTCGATCCTCTACGCCGTGGCGTTGCCGGACTGGGGCGGCGACACCCTGTTCGCCAGCCAGGCGGCCGCGTTCGAGGCCCTGTCGCCGGGGCTGCAGGCGACGCTGGAAGGGCTGAACGCGATCCATTCGGCCGAGCGCGAATACGCCCCGACCGGCCCTTCGGCCCAGAAGCGGGAATCGATGAAGATCTCTGACGCCGAGGGCATGGCCGGCCGCTTCAGCCATCCGATGGTCAAGGTCCATCCCGAGACGGGCCGCAAGGCGCTGTACGTCAATCCGGCCTTCACGATGAACATCGAGGGCTGGAGCCGACGGGAGTCGAAGCCTCTGCTCGACTATCTGTTCGAGCACAGCCGCAAGGAGGCCTTCACCTGCCGCCTGCGCTGGCGTCCGGGCACGGTGGCTTTCTGGGACAACCGCTCTGTCTGGCACTACGCGCTCAACGACTACCCCGGCCAGCGCCGGCACATGCGCCGGGTGACGGTGGATCCGGCGGCTTAGGCGGGGGCATCATGCAAGACGACCAGGTTTGGCTTTGGTCCGAAGTGCGACGAATTGCCGAGGCGTTCATGCGTGGCGAAGCGCTTCCGGTGGAAACCGCTGTTGCGTTGGATGCTTTCCGCCACGACCTGCCCGAGTCATTCCATGAAACGTTTGATACGTTCCTTGTCGTTTCCAGTGAGACAGACGCAATACCTACGGGTGACCGCAGAACTTTTTGGCACCCGGACGTTCGGGAAGCCGAAGATCGAAAGCATGATCAGGCTCAGGCTTGGGCTCGTCCCTTGGTGGAGCGGGCATGTTCCCGACTTCTGGCAGACCTCCCCGATGTACTGCCAGATTCATCGATGAACTAACGGCAGCCCTATCGGTATTCGCTACACCACCTGCGTCGCCGTCCCGGCCACGACGTACCAGGTCACGAACAACCCGCAGATCAGCGCGCCGGGGACATGGCTCCCCGTCCGGCGCCAGGTGAAGGTCGAGATCAGGGCGACCACGGCCATCAGCGGCAGGAACTGGATCGCCACGACGGTGCTCAGTGGGTCGAAATCGGTCGGCAGGCGGCCGGTGAGGAAGAACAGGCCGTAGTCGACCGCCAGCAGCAGCAGGAAGCCGGACGCCATGGCGGCGATGGCGGCCGCATACTGTTTGGCCGCGCTGTCGCCGGCCACCGACAGGCGGCCGTGCAGGGCCCGGGTGGCGACGAGGAAGAAGACGCTGAAGGGCAGGACGTAGATGAGGGCGATCACGGCCTGGGCCGGGCTGAACGGCTTCAGCGCCACGACCCAGAAGCGGAAGTCGACCTTGAACAGGGCGTCGGCGGCGACCAGCGACAGGTAGCCGACAGCTGACGTGGACAGGGCGATCAGCACCGCCGGAGCCCAGCGATCGACGCTGCTCGCCATCGGACGCTTGCGGCCGAACCAGCCGATGACCAGAGTCAGCGCGGCGTTGACCAGCGCCCATACGACCACCTGGTTGGTGATGCTCTGCGGCAGCAGGTGCGAGGGCTTGAGCAGCACCGTCACGGCGATGAAAGCCGGGAAGAAGGTCAGGATCGGCAGCAGCGCCGTGGTCGCGAGGCCGCCCCACCAGCGGCCGTTCCGCTGCTCGACGGCGGCGGTCGGCGCGCCGCGCAGGCCTGCGAAGACCGGCAGGCTGAGGAGGCCATTGAACGTCCCCAGCAGCAGCACGACGAAGCCGATGAAGGCCGCGCCCGTGCCGATCTCCTTCCAGATCCAGATATGGTCGCCTGCCGGCCTTGGCGTGCCGCCGACCAGGGTCTTGCTGAACCAGTCGAGCGCGTCGCCGACGGCGGCAGGCGAGATGTGGTCGCCGGGATGCGTGGTCACCGGTGTCGACAGCCGACGCGCCGTACCCGCGGCGATCGAGCCGTAGACCCGATCAGGGACGACGTCGGCCGTCGTGCCGAAGACGGTCTTGAGCTTGGCGCTGCCGGTCACGTCCTGCGCCCGGGAGACGCCCCACATGATCTTCGAGAATTCGTCGTAGCGGCTGTAGACCAGCCCCAGATTGCGCGGCCAGGCCGGCGTGCCCTCGGCGGCGAACGGGGCGCCGGTGGACGAGCCCTCGAGCACCACGGCCTTGTAGGCGTCCGGCATGGCGGCGGCGGCGGCCAGCACCGTCCAGCCGCCCATGCTGTGGCCTTCCAGGCCGATGTTGGCCTTGTCGACGTTGGGCAGGCCGCGCAGGTATTTCAGCCCGTCGGGACCGCCGAAGCCGTTGGAGAAGGCCGCCCCGCCGCTGTAGCCGTGACCGGTCTGGTCCATGGCCAGCACGACGTAGCCGCGGCGGGCGAACTCGATGGCGAAGGCGCTCTGGGTTTCGCGGCTGTTGATGTAGCCGTGCACGGCGAGGACGCCGGGCGCAGGGTGTTCGGCCGTGGCGTTTTTCGGCGTGTAGAGCAGGCCGCTCATGGTCACGCCGCCGGCCCCCGGGAACCGCACGTCGGTGACGGTCACGCCACCCGACGTCTGCACCGCGCTCGCCAGCCACGACCCGGCCAGGATCAGCAGCACCCCCGCCGCGAACAGCCCCCACTTGCGCATCGTCGTCTCCCCCGACCTGTTTCGCCGGAGCATTGCCCGGAGTGGTCGCCGGCACAATGCGTGGTTCGACACGCGCCTTCGGCGCTGCTCACCATGACGTGGAGCAATGCACGTCATCCTGAGCAGGCCCGAAGGGCCGTGTCGAAGGACGCAGGATGTCCTACGCTTCAGCGTCAGAATCGGGACCCCGCCCCATGATCACCCTCTACCACTGCGCCGATGCGCGCTCGTTCCGGCCGCTGTGGGCGCTGGAGGAGCTGGGACTCGCCTATGACCTGCGCATGCTGCCGTTCCCGCCCCGGTTCCTGAAGTAGGAATACCTGCAGGAGAACCCGCTGGGCACCATCCCGCTGCTGGTCGACGGCGAGACGCGGATGACCGAGTCGGCGGCGATCGTGGAGTACCTGAGCCGCAGATACGGCGCGGGCAGCGGGTTGGCGGTCGAGCCCGACGAGCCGGGCTTCGGCGCCTGGCTCAACGCGCTGCATTTCGGCGAGGCGACCCTGACGTTCCCGCAGACTCTGGTGCTGCGCTACACGCGGCTCGAGCCGAAGGAGCGCCGCCAGCCCCAGGTGGCGGAGGACTACGCCAAGTGGTTCCTCGCCCGGCTAAGGGGGCTGGAGGCCATCGTCAGCCAGAACGAATTCGTCGCGGCGGGCCGGTTCACGGGCGGCGACATCTCGGTCAGTTACGCCCTGTTGCTGGCCCAATCGCTGGGACTGGAAGACAAATTCCCGCCGGCCGTGGCGGCCTACTGGATGCGGATGCAGGCGCGGCCGGGCTTCATCAGCGCCAAGGCGGCCCAGGCGAAGGCCTCGGCCGAGCAGGGGCTGACAGCCGTGCCGCTGGATCAGCTCTAACTGGGGACACGTACCTTCGGTACATGTCCCCGCCCTTGCCACCCACTCGCGCACCGCCGAAAAAGACCCGTGACCAAGACACCCCTGATCATCGACTGCGACCCCGGCGTGGACGACGCAGTCGCCCTGCTGCTCGCGTTCGCCGCGCCCGAAGCGCTGGAGCTGCTGGCCATCACCACGGTGGCCGGCAACGTCGCCGCCGAGCTGACGGCCCGCAACGCGCGGATCATCCGCCAGATCGCCGGGCGGGAGAACGTGCCTGTCTACGTCGGAGCCAGCGCTCCGCTGGTCCGGCCGCCGATCATCGCCAGCCACTTCCATGGCGAGTCCGGTCTGGGGACCCTGCCGGTGTTCGAGCCTGACGCGCCGGTGGCGCCGGGCGACGCGGCCGGAGCGATCATCGACATCGTCATGAGCCGACCGGCGGGCAGCGTCTCCATGGCCGTCACCGGGCCGATGACCAATCTGGCGCTGGCCCTGCAGCGCGAACCGGCGCTGGCCGCGCGGCTGGGGCCGGTGGTGGTGATGGGCGGCGCGCGGCGTGAAGGCGGCAACATCACCGCCTCGGCCGAGTACAACATCTATGCCGACCCGCACGCCGCCGACGTCGTGTTCCGCTCGGGCGTGAAGACCGTGGTTCTGGGTCTCGACGCCACCCATCAGGTGCGGGCGACCCCGGCACGGGTGGCGGCGGTCAAGGGCATCGATACGCCCGCCGCGAAGGCGGTGGCGCAGCTGTTCGACTTCGCCGTCTGGACCGAACAGACCCACGTCGGCGGCGACAGCCCGCCGCAGCATGACCCCTGCACCATCTTCTATCTGTTGGCCCCGCAACACTTCACGGCCGTGCCGGTCGATCTGCAGGTCGAAACGCAGTCCGAGCTGACCATGGGCCACACGGCCGTCGAGTTCCGCCTCGCCGATCCGGCCGCCGCGACCTGCCGGTGGGTGACCGAGGTCGACCATGAGGCGGTGTTCGCCGTGATCCTGGAGTTGCTGGCCCGATGAGCGCGCCGCTGATCACCGTCGTCGGCTCGATCAACCTCGACTTCGTGGCGAGCGCCGCGACCCTGCCGGCGCCCGGCGAGACGGTCACCGGCGCAACCCTGGCGACCCATCCGGGTGGCAAGGGCGCCAACCAGGCGCTGGCCGCCCGGCGATTGGGGGCCGAGGTGCGGATGGTCGGCCGCGTCGGCGCCGACGCCATGGCCGACCAGGCGCTGGCGCTGTTGAAGGCCGGCGGCGTGGACCTGTCGGGCGTCGCGGTCGATCCGGCGGCGCCCACCGGCGTGGCCCTGATCGGCGTGGACGCCGAGGGCGAGAACCAGATCATCGTCGCGCCCGGGGCCAACGCGGCCTTCACGCCCGACCTGTTGCCGGCGGTCATCGACGGCGCGCTGATCTGCCAGATGGAGCTGCCGGCGGAGACCGTCGCGGCGGCCGTGGCGCGGACCACCGGCTTTGTTTGCGTCAACCTCGCCCCGGCGCTCGATGTGCCCGACAGCGTGTTGCAGCGGGCCGATCTGATCGTCGTCAACCAGGGCGAGTCCGAGGTCTACGGCAAGCGGCTGCATGGCCTGCCGGGCGTGGTCGCGGTGACCTGGGGCTCTCGCGGCGCCGGCCTGTTCCGCGACGGGTCGCGGCTGGCCACGGCCGAGCCACCGGAGGTCTCGGTGGTCGACACGACCGGGGCGGGGGATACCTTCGTCGGCGCGTTGACGGTCGCGCTGCTCGAAGGCATGGGCCAGCGCGAGGCGCTCGCCTTCGCCTGCGCGGCGGGGGCGCTCACGGCCACGCGGGCGGGCGCGCAGTCGTCCCTGCCGACGCGGGTGGAGGTGGAGGGGATGCTGGCGGGCTGACGCCCGGTGCGTCCTTCGAGACGCTCGCTTGAGCCTCGCTCCTCAGGATGACGCAGAGGGTTGGCCTTCAAAGGCGCTCGTCATGGTGAGGAGTGAGGCATCAGCCGAGCGTCTCGAACCACGCACACTTTGCCCGCTCTCATGATGGGTCTAATCATTCGCCCATGACCCGATCCGTTCCCGAACTCAGCCTGAAAGCCTTCACCGAGGGCGACGCCGCCCAGCGACAGGCTTTCTCCGACGCGATGATGCGCGGCCTGCAGGACTACGGCTTCTTCGTGCTCAAGGATCACGGCGTGCCGGTCGAGTTGCTGCAGCGCGCTTACGCCGAGGCGGAGGGGCTGTTCGCCCTCGATGAGGCGACCAAGACGCAGTACGCCAAGGGCATGCGCGGCTACACGCCGTTCGGCGTCGAGCACGCCAAGGACAGCGGCCATCCGGACCTGAAGGAGTTCTGGCAGGTCGGCCACGATCCCTCGCCGGAAGCCGGGTCCGATCTCGAACCCAACGTCTGGCCGGCCGAAGCGCCGGGCGTGCAGCCCGCATTCCAGAGCCTGTTCAGCGCGCTCAACGAGACGGGCGTGATCCTGCTGCGGGCGCTGGCGCCGAAGCTGGGGCTGAAGGGCGACTTCTTCGACGACAAGGTCCGCTACGGCACCTCGTTGCTGCGGGTGCTGCACTATCCGCCGCTGGCTGCCGACGCCAATCCGAACGCGGTCCGCTCGGCGGCCCATGAGGACATCAACTTCATGACCATCATGGTCGCCGCCAAGGGCGCGGGGCTGGAGCTGCTCGACCGCGACGGGACCTGGCTGCCGGTGGTCACCGAACCGACCAACCTGATCGTCGACAGCGGCGACATGCTGGCGCGCATGACCAACGGCGTGATCCCGGCGACGACCCACCGGGTGGTCAACCCGACCGGGCCGAACGTGAGCCGCTATTCGATGCCGTTCTTCATGCACCCGACGCTGGAGACGTCTCTGGCCGTGCTGGAGAGCTGTGTCGGCGACGGCGCCAGGTTCGAGCCGGTGTCGGCGGGGGAGTTCCTCGACGAGCGGCTCAGGGCGATCGGGCTGAAGAAATGATCCTCCCCATCGGGGGAGGTGGCCCGGAGGGCCGGAGGGGGTCACTCGAAATCTGAGCCGACCCCCTCAGTCAGGCCTGCGGCCTGACAGCTCCCCCGATGGGGAGCATCAGGCCACCACCACCCCCGCCCGGCATTTCATCAGCGGCTGGATCTTCGTGCCGAAGTTCTCCACCCCCTGGACGAAGTCGTCGAAGGTCAGCAGCACGCCGGCCGTGTCGGGCACGGTCGCCACCTCGTCCAGCATCCGGGCAATGGACTCATACGACCCCACCAGCGTGCCCATGTTGAGGTTCACCGCCGCCTTCTCGGCCGCCAGTTGTTTGGTGTTGGTGTCCTCGGAAGTGTTGCCCGCCGCCTGGCCGACCAGCCAGGCCACGGCCTCCTTGTCGACGCCGTCGCGGTAGAGCTCCCACTTGGCCATGGCGGCCTCGTCGGTCTCGTCGGCGATGATCATGAACAGGATGTAGGCGCTGACGTCCCGGCCGGTCTTCTCCTTCGCCGCCCGAAGGCGCTCGTTCACGTCGGCGAAGGCAGTCGGCGTGTTGGTGCCCTTGCCGAGCGCGAAGCTGTAGTCGGCGTACTGGGCCGTGAAGGCCAGGCCCTCGGTCGAGGAGCCGGCGCAGATGATCTTCGTGTCCGTCGCCTTGGGACTGACCCGGCAGTCGGTCATCTGGAAATAGTCGCCCTTGAAGTTCGACACCCCTGTGTCGAACAGGTCGCGCAGGATCCGGGCGTATTCGGCCAGGTAGTCGTATCGCTTGGTGTAGTGGCTGTCGCCCGGCCACAGGCCCATCTGGCTGTACTCGGCCTCGGCCCAGCCGGTGACCAGGTTGATGCCGAAGCGGCCCGGCGCGATCGAGTCGATGGTCGCCGCCATCCGGGCGACAATCGCCGGCGGCAGGGTCAGGGTCGCGGCGGTGGCGAAGATCTTGATCCGCTCGGTGACGGCGGCGAGGCCCGCCATCAGGGTGAAGCTCTCGAGGTTGTGCTCCCAGAACTGCGTCTTCCCCCCAAAACCGCGCAGCTTGATCATCGACAGGGCGAAGTCGAAGCCGTAGCGGTCCGCCGCCTGGGTGATCGTCTTGTTGAGCTCGAAGGACGGCATGTACTGCGGCGAGGTCTCGGAGATGAGCCAGCCGTTGTTGCCGATCGGGATGAAGACGCCGATTTCCATGGGTATTCCTTGGGCTAGTGCGTTTCGCCGCCGAGGAAGGCGACGAGCGAGGCGTTGAACGCGTCCGGCGCGGTCACGGTGAAGCCGTGTCCGCCCCAGGGGACGATGTCGAGCGTGGCGTTGGGCAGGCGGGCGGCCAGGCGCTCCGAACAGCTGACCGGCACCAGCATGTCGTCAGCGCTGGCGCTGACCAGCACCGGATGGGGGATCTCCGGCAACCGGGCGTCGATGTCGAAGTCGAGCAGCGCCTGGATGCGGGCCAGCATGACCTCATGGTTCGGGAAACCGGCGACGTGGTGCGGCTCTTCAAGCGTCAGCCGGTCGTGGTTCGCGCTGATCCAGTTGGCCGGATAGAGGAACAGCGGCTGAGCGTGGACATAGGCCTCGGGGCCGCTGTCGTTGAGCAGGCTGATCCGTGTGCGGAAGCAGCGGGCCACATGCGCGTCCGGCGCGGCCCAGCCGTTGACCACGACCAGCCGGTCGAGCCGGTCCGGATGGTTCAGCGCCAGCGCCAGGCCCGCGTTGCCGCCGGCCGCGTGGCCGACGACATGCGCCTTCGCCAGCCCGGCCTCGTCCAGCACAGCGACGATATCACCGGCCATACGAGCGACGCTGTGGTCGTCGTGCAGGGTGCGGACGCTGCGGGCCGTGCCGCGATGGTCGTAGAGCAAAACCCTGAACCGCTCGCTCAGGGCCGCCATCTGCGGCGCCCAGAAGGCCGCCGAGCCGCCGAGGCCCGCCGACAGGACCACCACCTCGCGCATGTCGTCCGGCCCCGCATCGTGGAGCTCGTAGTACAGGCCGTCGGCGGTCCCGGACCGGGGCAAGGCTCTACGCCTTGCCGATGTGGGCGATCGAGGCGATTTCAACCAGGAAGTCGGGCCGCACCAGGCCGCAGACGATGCAGAACCGGGCCGGTTTGTCGCCGGGGAAGTACTCCGCATAGACCTTGTTGAGCGCGGCGTAGTCGGCCCAGTCCTTGAGGAAGATGTGGTTCATGGTCACGTCGTCCATGGTCCCGCCGGCGGTCTCGATGACCGACTTGATGGTCTCCAGAACGATGCGCGTCTGGCCCTCGGCGTCACCGACGCAGGCGACGTTGTTGTCCTTGTCGAAGGCGAGCGTGCCGGAGACGTAGACCACGCCGTCGGCGAGCGTACCGGGCGAGAAGGGCGCGATAGGCGTCTGGGTCCCCGGCGGGGTGATGACGGTCTTGGGCATGGTGGAACTCCTGATCAGTCTTTCGGCGCGACCTGGCCGAACGCGCCCTTGAAGTCGGCGACGCTGGACACCCAGCCGAAGAATTTCTCGATGTTGTAGATGGCCGCCTGCTGCACGAACTCGGGCCCGGCCTGATGGGTGGCGTCCTCCAGCACGATGCCGAAGTATTCGAGGAAGAAGCCGTCCCGGAGGGTCGACTCGACGCAGACATTGGTGGCGATGCCGACCACGACGATGTTGCGGATGCCGCGCGAGCGAAGGGTGCTGTCGAGCTGCGAATTGAAGAAGCCGCTGTAGCGGGTCTTGTGCAGGACGATGTCGCCCGGCTGGGGCTTCAACGCATCGACCAGTTCATAGTCCCAGGTCCCCTTGGCCAGCAGGGTGCCCTGCAGCTCCGGCCGCTGGCGCATGGTCTTCAGGGCGTTGGACTTGTGGAAGTTGGGCGAGCCCGGCCCGCCGGCCTCGACATAGTCGGCGTCCCAGCCGTTCTGGAAATAGATCACCGGCATGCCGGCGGCGCGGGCTACCTCGAGCACGCCCTTCGTGTTCCGGATCACGCGATCCGCGCCCGAGATGTCGAATCCGGCCAGATCCAGATAGCCCCCCGGCGAGGCGTAGGCGTTTTGCATGTCGATGACGATCACCGCCGTCTGCGACACCGAAACCGGGATCGGTTCGGGCCGGGCCGGGAGCATGATGATGTCGTCGGGCGTTGGCATGCCGAAGCGGGCCCTTGCGTTGTCGGGGCGGTAACATGGCATACGCTGGCGTGGCGCCAACCCATCCCGAGCCGGAGTTTCCGTTCCATGTCCGATCGCCTGCCAGACGCCAGCCTTGACCAGATTTTCCGCACGGCCCGGACGCGCAACGGCTGGACGCCGGAGACGATCAGCGAGGCGCTGATCCGCGAGATCTACGACACCGCCAAATGGGGTCCGACCTCGTCGAACTGCTGTCCCGGACGGTTCGTGTTCCTGACCAGTGATGCGGCCAAGGCGCGGCTGGCCCCGCACATGTCGTCCGGCAACCGGGCCAAGACCCTTGCCGCGCCGGTCAATGTGATCCTGGCCTACGACATGGCCTTCCATGAGCGGCTGCCCTACCTCGCGCCGCACAGTCCGAACGCGAAGGACTGGTTCACCTCCAACGAGGCGCTGGTCAAGGAGACCGCCTTCCGCAACGGCTCGCTGCAGGCGGCCTATCTGATGATTGCCGCGCGGTCGCTGGGCCTGGATTGCGGGCCGATGTCGGGCGTGAAGCTGGACGGGGTGAACGCCGAGTTCTTCGCCGGCACGACCTGGGAAGCGAACTTCATCTGCAACATCGGGCACGGGACGGATGAACACCTGCATCCACGTTCGCCGCGGCTGGACTTTGAAGAGGCGTGCCGGGTTTTGTGAGGGCGGAGAGCCGAGGCGCAAATACCGAACGTCATCCTCGCCCTTGTGGCGAGGACCCCTCGCGCAGCCGCACAAACAGCTCCCCAGCCGGACGCGTTCGGGACGCGTCGAGAGGGATCCTGGGCACAAGGCCCAGGATGACGAGGGTAGGGTTAGCCTACCCGTTGGGCCCACGCGGTGGTCAGCGCCGCCGCTGATCCCGTCCCGAACACATACCGGTCCGGCCGCACCAGAACCGCCTCAGCGTCGCGACTCCCGAACCATGCCGTCAGTTGGTCCGCGAATGGCGCTAGCGGGCTGTCTGCCAGCGACGCGCGGTCGATCAGCCACGGCCCCTCGCCGAGCAGGTCATCCAGACGCACATCGCCCGCCCAGGGCTGGGGAAAATACTCCCCGCCCACGCCGTCCAGCATCACGCCGGGACCGAGCCGCAGCGGCGCGATCGGCGGCGGGGCATGGCCTGCGGCGCGTTGGGCCAGCATGCCGGCGTCGCGCATGGCGGCGGCCTGCGGGTCGCTGATGCAGACCACCCGGCCCATGGCGATGGCCAGTTCGATGACGCTGCGCACCTGTGGCTCGCGCTCGGTCTGGTAGCTGTCGAGCAGGTCCGGATCCGCGCCGCGCCGGATCACCGCCGCCAGCTTCCAGGCCAGATTGTCGACGTCGCGAAGACCCGAACACAGGCCCTGTCCCGCGAAGGGCGGGGTCTGGTGGGCGGCGTCACCGGCCAATAGCACGCGGCCTTCCCGCCAGCGGTCGGCGACCCGGCCGTGGAAGCGGTAGACCGCCTTGCGCTCGATCTCGACGACATCCTCGCAGTTCCAGGGCTTCAGCAGGTCGCGGATAACGGCGTCGTCGAGCAGGCCCTCGGGCTGCTCACCGGGCAGCAGCATGAACTCCCAGCGGTGCCGGCCCTGGCTCATCACCAGGCAGGTGGTCGGCCGGGCCGGGTCACAGATCTGCAGGTTGGCCTGGGGCAGTCGCGAGACGTCGCTGACCACCGCGTCGATGACCAGCCAGGGCTCGTCGAAACCGTAGTCGCTCTGGCCGATGCCGAGGGCGTCGCGGACCGGGCTCTTGGCGCCGTCACAGGCCACCATCCAGCGGGCCCGGATTCCGGTCCTGCCGTCTGGTCCGTCGACAGAGGCGGTCACACCATCGGCGTCCTGGGTGAAGCTGGTGAGGCTGTGCCCAAGCCGGGCGTCGATCAGCGGCGACCCTGTCGCCAGCCGCCGCAAGGCATGCTCGAGGCTCGGCTGATGGAACATGTAGCCGGGCGCCCAGCCGGACGGGCTGTCCAGACGCTGGTCGTAGCGCATGAGGATCTCGCCGGCGGCGTTGCGGAACTCGTAGGCCGCCGCCGGCTGCGAGGCCGCCTGCATCTCCTCGGCGATGCCGAGCTTCTGGAACAGCCGCATGATCTCGTGATCGAAATGGGCGGCGCGGGGCAGGGGATAGACGCCGGTGTCCTTCTCGACGGCGATGGCCGTCACGCCCTGCCGGGCCAGCAGGGCGCAGAGCGCCGCGCCGACAGGACCCATGCCGGCGACCAGGACGTCGCAGTCGTAAGTCATCAGACCGCCTCGCAGACCGCTTCGATGGCGCCCAGGCCATCGACCTCGCAGCGCATCACGTCGCCGGCCTTGAGGAACTGACGGGGGTTCATCGCCGCGCCGACGCCGCCGGGCGTTCCGGTGAAGATCACGTCGCCGGGCTCCAGCGTCATGGCCGTCGACAGGTGCTCGATCTGCGCCCAGACGTCGAACACCAGGTTCTTCGTGTTCGAGTTCTGCCGCGTTTCGCCGTTGATCAGGCAGCGCAGTCCGAGCGTGTGCGGGTCGGCGATCTCGTCAGCGGTGGTGATCCAGGGGCCGAACGGGGCGTGGGTGTCGAACGACTTGCCCAGCGACCACTGCGGCGTGCGGTGCTGCCACATCCGTTCGGTGACGTCGTTGCCGACGCACCAGCCGAACACCGCGGCGGCAGCGTTCGCCTTGCTGATGTTGCGGCCGCCGACGCCGATTACCGCGACCATCTCGACTTCGTAGTCGCAGGCGGGGGTGGGGACCTGCACCGGGTCGTACGGCCCGGTCACCGCCGTGCCGGCCTTGGTGAACCAGACCTGGTTGGGCGGGGTCTCGACGCCGCTCTCGGCGATGTGGTCGGCGTAGTTGAGGCCGATCGCCCAGATCTTCCCGGGCCGGGGGATCGGCGCCAGCAGGCGGACGCTGTCCAGCGCCAGGGCGCCGGTTCCGGCCGCTGCAATGGCGCGGACCTCGGCCCCAACGCTCGGCCAGGCCTTGATCAGGCCGATCATGTCGGCCGGCAACCCAGGCGCGGCGCGGTTCAGCGGCACGATGCGGTCGCCGGTGACGACGCCCAGTTCCGGCGCGCCGTCGGCGGTGAAGGTGGCGAGTTTCATGTCTGTCGTTCCTAGCCGAAGTCCGGCGGCGAGGGCTGGCCCCACTGCACGCCGAGAAGGTCCTGAAGGGTGGCGGTGTTCGGGGCGTCGGCGGCGGTGAACAGGTCGCCGTCGGTCCAGTGTTCGAGGATGTGGCCCCAGGGATCGCGCCAGTAGTCGAACACCTGGCTGCCGAGGATATGGCGACCCACGCCCCAGGCCGGGGTGCGGGCGCCGGCCTTGAGGTGCGTGTGGCCGGCCATCAGATCGTCCAGGTCGCGCACCTCGAAGGCGGCGTGGTTGAATCCCGGGCCGGTCGGCGCCTGGAGAAGGAACAGGGTGTGGTGGTCCGTCGGCGTGTCGCCCCGGTCGCAGCGCAGGAAGGCGCCGATGGAGAACTCCGGCGCGACGGCGATCTCGTCGGAGGTCAGGAAGCCGAACCGGGCCTTGTACCAGGCCTCGGACGCCCGGAAATCCGACACACCGAGCACCGCGTGGCCGAGCCGGATGACGTTGGCGGGGCCCTCGCCGGTCCGCTTCACGGTGCGCAGACGAGGACGCGCCTCGATGTTGTTCCACGGCGGGCGGGGCGCGAAGGTCGCGGGGTCGGTCCAAGTCTGGCCGGCGACGACCTCGACCTGATGGCCGTCCGGGTCGCGGAGGCGCACGACGGACCCGCCGCCGGGCGCGTCCAGAGGCTCGATCGCCACGCCCTCGGCGGTGGCCAGCGTCCGCAGATCGTCGAGGCTCGCGGCCCGGAAACCAATGGCTGCGAACCCGGCATCGCCGCGCTCGGTGGCATGCAGGAAGGGCGCGCCGCCCTGCCCGCGCATGAACAGGCGCGTCTCGTCGGCCATGGCGACCTCGAGCCCGAACTGTTCGAGGAAGGCCTGCATCTCGGTCAGGTCCGGCGCGCTGAAGCGGACGTAGGCGATGTCCTCGATACGGATCAGGCTCATGATCGGGTCTCCGTGAAAATGTCGGCGGCAGCGGCGTCGCTGAGGGCGCGGGCGAGGTCTTCGGCGACGCCCAGGCCGCGCAGCAGGCCGAAGTTCAGGTCGCGGCAGAGGTCGGCCGCCGGGGTCTGGCCGCGCGGTTCGAGCACCCGGGTGATGGCGATCATGGCCATGCCCATGGCCATCAGGACGCCCGTCTCAAGCGTCAGTCCACGGAAGGCGCCGGAGGTCAGGCCGGTCTCGATGTCGGCGCGCAGCCCCCGGTTCAGCGGGGCGTCCGGCAGGGTCGCGCCCGCGAACAGCCGCATCATCGCGCGGGACCGCGCGGGGTTCTGAAGGGCGAACCGCACGACGACTGTCTGGGCGCGGGCCATGCGGCGGGCGGGATCGGTCAGGCCGTCGTTGACCCGGTCGACCTCGGCCTCGACCTCGGCGCGCACCTGTCGCGCGATCTCCCGCGCCAGCGCGTCCTTGTCGGCGAAGTGGTTGTAGAAGCTGCCCTTGGCCACGTCGGCGGCGGCGACGATGTCGTCGATGCTGACGGCGTCGACGGACTGGGCGGAAAACAGGCTCTCGCCGGCCTGCAGCAGCGCCGCCCGCGTTCTGGCGCGGCGTCGGTCCGGTTTGATGTCGATGGCGTCGGCGATCATCGCGCGGGTCCATATTTGACTATTTGGTCACTATTGAACTAATCAGTCAGAATTGCAAGCCAATCGGAGATCGGGCATGGGCTCCGGTCAGCGAGACCGCGCAGACGGCCTGACGCCACAAGGGGAAACGCCGATGACGACGCCCACGCCGATCAACCCTTTCGCCGGGCAGGACATCCGGAGCCTGATCGACGCCCAGGCGACTCGGCGCGGCGAACATCCGGCGCTGATCTGGGAGCCTTTCGAGGGCGAGGGGCGTACCTGGTCCTATGCGCAGCTGGCCGAGGCGATCCGCCGGTTCGCCGCCGGGCTGCAGGCGCGGGGCGTGAAGCCCGCGGACCGGGTGCTGGTGCACCTCGACAACTGTCCGGAGTCGGTCATCGCCTGGCTCGGCTGCGCCTATGCCGGCGCCGTGGCGGTGACGACCAACGCCAAGTCGAGCGCGGACGAGATCACCTATTTCGCCAGCCACAGCGGCGCGGTCGGCGGCGTCACCCAGCCGTGCTTCGCCCATCTCGTGCGCGACGCCGCGCCCGGTCTCGGCTGGCTGGTGGTGACCGACACCGACAACGGCGCGCCCGCGGCGGCCGACGTCTCCGGGTTCGAACCCTTCTCCGCCCTGTCAGGGGATCCGGCGACCCTGACCGAGCGGCCGCACGACCCGATGGCGCACTTCGGCATCCAGTACACCTCCGGCACCACGGCCCGGCCCAAGGCGGTGCTGTGGACCCACGCCAACTTCCTCTGGGGCGCGAAGATGTGCGCCCTGCACGAGGATCTGCGGCCGGAGGACGTGCATCTGGTCTTCCTGCCGATGTTCCACACCAACGCGCAGGTCTATTCGGTGGCGGCCGCCCTCTGGGCCGGTTCGACCATCGTGCTTCAGCCGAAGTTCTCCGCCTCGCGGTTCTGGACGGTGTCGCTGAAGCACGGCTGCACCTGGGCCTCGATGGTGCCCTTCTGTCTCAAGGCCATCGCCGAACAGCCGAAGCCTGAGCGGCACAGCTATCGCTTCTGGGGCAACGGCATCTGCGAGCCGCCGACCGACGCCCTGTTCGGGGTCAAGACCATCGGCTGGTGGGGTATGACCGAGACCATGACCCAGGGCACGGTGGGTCATCCGCATCTACCGGACGCCCCGATGTCGATGGGGCGGCCTTCGCCGGGCTACCGCATCCATGTGCTTGATGAGGATGGTCAGCCGGTGAAGCCGGGCCAGACCGGCGACCTGCTGGTCGGCGGGCAGCCCGGGGTGTCACTGTTTCTGGAATACGCCAATGACCCGGAGGCGACCGCGAAGGCCTACACGGCAGACGGCCTTTTCATCACCGGCGACCGCGTTCGGCTCGGGGAGGACGGCTTCCTGTATTTCGCCGACCGCAGCAAGGACATGCTCAAGGTCGGCGGCGAGAACGTCGCCGCGTCGGAAATCGAGCGCGTCGTGGCGAGTGTCGCCGGCGTGAAGGAGTGCGCGGTTGTCGGCCGGCGGCACCCGATGCTCGACGAGGTCCCGGTGGCGTTCGTGATTCCGGTGGACGCGGCGGACCTGGGGTTGCCGGGCAGGGTGCTCGACGCTTGCATGGCGACGCTCGCCAGCTTCAAGCGGCCGCATGAGGTGCGACTGGTGCCGGAACTTCCGCGCTCGACCCTGGAAAAGATCGCCAAGGCCGAGCTGCGGGCGGTGCTGGCGGCGGAGGGGAAAGGCTAGCGCCTTGTCGCCCCTGTCCCCCGGGGTCTATCACCGTCGGCCATACAGGAGCGAGACATGGCCGCGGGCTTCACCTTCACCGAGACGCTGACCGAGGCGGATCGCGAGATCCTCACCGACGAGGCCCTGGCCTTTCTGGGCGAGCTGGTCGACCGGTTCGCGGCGCGGCGTGACGCCCTGCTGGCCGACCGCAAGGTCTGGCAGGCCAGGATCGACGCCGGCGGCCTGCCCGGCTTCCGGCCCGAGACGGCGACGATCCGCGAGGGCGACTGGACCGTCGGCGCCCTGCCGGCCGACCTGCTTGACCGGCGCGTCGAGATCACCGGCCCGGCCGAGCCGAAGATGGTCATCAACGCCCTGAACAGTGACGTGAAGCTGTTCATGGCCGACTTCGAGGACGCCCTGTCGCCGACCTGGGCCAATGTCGTCGGCGGCCAGCGGGCCCTGCGTGAGGCGATCGCCCGGACGCTGACGTTCGATGATCCGGCCAGCGGCAAGCACTATGCCCTCGGTCCGAAGCTCGCGACCCTGGTCGCCCGGGTGCGCGGGCTGCATCTCGACGAGAAGCACATCCTGCGCAACGGGAAGAAGGTCCCCGGGGCGCTGGTGGATTTCGGCCTCTATTTCCACCACAACCATGCGGCGCTGAAGGCTATCGGCAGCGGCCCCTACCTCTATGTGCCCAAGCTGGAGCACCGCGAGGAAGCGCGCTGGTGGAACGACGTGTTCGTCTTCGCGCAGGAGCGGCACGGCGTGCCCGTCGGCACGATCAAGGCGACCATGCTGATCGAGACCCTGCCGGCGGTCTTCGAGATGGACGAGATCCTGTTCGAACTGAAGGACCACGCGGCGGCGCTGAACTGCGGCCGCTGGGACTACATCTTCAGCTACATCAAGACCCTGCGCCGGCATGGCGACCGGCTGCTGCCGGACCGCACCTCGGTCAGCATGGACAAGCCGTTCCTCGACGCCTACTCGCGCCTGCTGATCCGGACCTGCCATCGCCGCGGGGCGCTGGCCATGGGCGGCATGAGCGCCTTCATCCCGCGCAAGGATCCGGAGGAGAACGCCCAGGTGCTGGAGCGCGTGCGCGCCGACAAGGCGCGCGAGGCGGCCAACGGCCATGACGGGTCCTGGATCGCCCACCCTGGCCTGTCGGATGTGGTCAACGCGGTCTATGGCGCCGCCTTCGCGCCGGGGCGTACCAACCAGCTCGAGGTCAGCCGCGCCAATGACGCGCCCGTCACCGAGGCCGACCTGCTGGCCCCTCCGCCGGGTCCGTTCACCGAGGTCGGCCTGCGCCACAACCAGCGGGTCGCGGTCCAGTACATCGAGGCCTGGCTCGGCGGCTCAGGCGCGGTGGCGATCTACGGCCTGATGGAGGATGCGGCCACGGCCGAGATCAGCCGGGCGTCGATCTGGCAGTGGATCAGGAACGGCGTGACGCTCGATGACGGGACGCCGATGACGGCCGAGCTGTTCGAGACGATCTTCGTCGAGGAACTGGCCGTGGTCCGCGCCGAGGTCGGCGAGGAGCGCTGGGCGTCTGGTCGATGGTCCGAGGCCGCTGAGCTGATGCGCGAGCTCTGCCTGCAGGACGAGTTCGCGGAGTTTTTGACGCTGAGCGCGTACGAGCGACTGTAGGGGCGGGCCCAACCAGACCCGTCATCCTCGCCCTTGTGGCGAGGACCCCTCGCGCAGCCGCAGGCGCTGCTCTCCAGCTTGACGGGTTCGGAGCACTTTCAGAGGGGTCCTGGGCACAAGGCCCAGGATGACGGGCTCAGGGGATCACCACCTCAATCCAGTCCCCCTCGCTCAACTCCACCTCATCCAGGTTCTCCCCCGGCCCCGCGCGGTCGATGACGAGGAAGTCGCTCTCGGTCTCCAGCGCCAGTGAGTAGTGGTGCCAGGTTCCGGCGGCGTAGTTCACACCCTGGTCGCCGGACGCCAGAAACACCTCGATCCTGGCCGGGTCCAGATCGCCCGCCAGCGCCACCGCCACCAGGTAGGGTCTGCCGTTCAGCGGCATGAAGGCCTGGCTGCCCAACGGGTGGCGCTCCATGATCTTCAGCACCGGCGGCTCCAGCGGCCTGGAGCGGAACAGGCTGACGATCGTCCGGCCGCCGTCGACGGCCGTGTCGATCACCGCCAGGTCGTTGAACCGCGTCGTGGCGCCGTAGTTGATCGGATACTGCTCGACGCCGTCGCGGGCCGAGATCACGTCGCCATAGGGCGCGAAGGCCTCCGGCGTCAGAGGTCTCGGTGTGACCCGCCGCATCACCTGGTCTCCGCCCTGATCCATGCGCCCAGCCGGTCGCGTTCGGCTTGCGTCATGCCGGTCATGTTGCCGAGCGGCATGCTGTCGGTGGCGACTGCGCGCTCATAGATGCGCGGGGCGTAGCGGCGGATTTCCTCGGGCGTGTCGTAGGCGACGCCGTTCGGAGCCGTTGCAAATCCCGGATTGGTCGGATGGGCCGAGTGACAGCCGATACAGTGCTTCTGGATCGTCGCCTGCACCTCGCTGAACGGCACGACTCCGGCGACCGCCGCGGCCTTCGGCTTTGTCGCCAGGGCCAGTAACATCACCATCAGGAAGATCATCGCTCCGCCCGCGAGGATCATCGGCTCGCTGAATCCGGCGTTCCGGCGATTGAAGAAGTGGCGGATGGTCAGGCCGCTGAGGCCGATGCCGGCGACCAGCAGCCAGTTCAGTGGATGGTCGATGACCATCGGATAGTGGTTGCTGACCATCAGGAACAGCACCGGCAGGGTCATGTAGTTGTTGTGCACCGAGCGCATCTTGCCGCGCTTGCCGAGCGCCGGATCGACCGGCTCGCCGGCCAGCATGGCCGCGACGATCTTCCGCTGGTTGGGGATGATCACCAGGAAGACGTTGGCCACCATGACCGTGCCGATCATCGCGCCCAGATGGATGAAGGCGCCGCGGTTGCTGAAGATGTGGCTCAGGGCCCAGGCGGCGGCCGTCAGGATTATGAACCAGACCACTCCGAACAGCCGCAGCTTCTGGCCCAGGGGGGACCGGCACAGGCCGTCGTAGAGAATCCAGCCGCCGCCCAGAAAGCCGAGACCGATCGCCACCGCCTGCCAGGGCGCGAGCGCCGCCTTCGACGGATCGATCAGGTAGGTCGGCGCGCCGAGATAGTAGATCACGCCCAACAAGGCGAAGCCGCTGAGCCAGGTGGTGTAGGCCTCCCATTTGAACCAGTGCAGGTCTTCCGGCATGTCCGGCGGGACGGAGAGGTATTTGCGCTTGTGATAGAAGCCGCCGCCGTGGACGGCCCACAGGTCTCCCTGCACGCCCTTGGGCGTGGTCGCGTCGGCCTTCAGCCGGGCGTCCAGCCACATGAAATAGAAGGACGAGCCGATCCAGGCGATGCCGGCGATGACGTGCAGCCAGCGAATTCCGAGGTTCAGCCAGGCGAGGAGGTCCGCGATCATGGCGTCTCGATCATCTGCAGGAGTTGGGCGGCCACGGCCACTGCGATCACTTCGGGCGCCTTGCTCTTGAGGCCCGGCAGGCCGATCGGGCTGGTCAGGCGCGCGATGGCGTCTTCCGGCACGCCGTCCTCGCGCAGGCGGCGCAGGAAGCGGGCGCGCTTGGTGTCGGAGCCGATCAGGCCGCAGTAGCGGAAGGTCCCGGCGGTCAGGGCGGCCCGCGTCAACTGGTAGTCCAGGTCGTGGTTGTGGGTCAGGATCAGGACGAAGTCGTCCCCGGCGATATCGCCGGCGATCTGAACGAGGCGGGCCTCGTCGTGGACGGCGACGCCCGGCGCGGCGGCCTCGTCGCGACTGTCATGCCAGTCGAGGCTGAAGGGCAGCGGCGCGAAAACCCGGGCGATGGCCTGGCCGACATGGCCGGCGCCGAACATCAGCAGGCGCGCGCGGCGGGCGTCGACGGTTTCGATCAGCGCGTCGCCGTCGCCGAGCTTCGGCCGGCGGCCGGGCAGGGGTTGGCCGTCGGACCCTATAAGGCGGATCAGGGAGCCGGGCCATTGATCCACCTTCGCCAATCCTCCCCGCTCCGCGGGGATGATAGAGCGGTGGAGATGGTCGCCGCGCACGCTGGCCTCCAGCTGATACCGCTCTCCCGCCGTCTCCAGCCGCGCCGCTTCGCCGAGCCAGTCCGCGCTGCCGCCATCGAGCCGTTCCAGCAGCAGCCGCACATGGCCGCCGCAGCACTGCTGCAGGAACGGGCCCAGCGGGTAGTCCTGCAAAGCCCAGTGTCGCTCGGACGCCAGCATCCGCCGCGCCTGGTCGGTCGCCCGAAACTCCAGCGCGCCGCCGCCGATGGTGCCGCTCTGGCCCTGTTCGCCGACGAGCATCCGCGCCCCGGTCTCGCGCGGGGTAGAGCCCTCGGCGGCCACGACGGTGACCATGGCCAGGGCCTCGCCGCGCTTCACGGCGGTCAGGGCTCGCGCGGCCCAGCTCATGCGAGGCCCGCCCGGCGGCGGACGTCGCCCACGGCCATCAGGATGCGCTCGGGCGTCGCCGGGGCGTCCAGATCAGGCATGACGCGGTAGTCACCCGCCGCCGCCACCGCCTGTGTCAGGGCCGAGAACACCGAGATGGCCAGCATCAGCGGCGGTTCGCCCACGGCCTTCGACCGGTGGATCGTCGGCTCCGCGTTCGGCTCCTGCCAGAAGTCGATGTTGAGGACGCCCGGCCGGTCCGACGCCGTCGGGATCTTGTAGGTCGACGGGGCATGGGTCTTCAGCACGCCCTTGCTGTCGAAGACGAGCTCCTCGGTGGTCAGCCAGCCCATGCCCTGGACGAAGCCGCCCTCGATCTGGCCCAGATCGATGGCCGGGTTCAGCGACCTGCCGCAGTCATGCACGATGTCGGTGCGCAGGCAGCGGTTCTCGCCGGTCAGGGTGTCGATGATCACCTCCGACACCGCCGCGCCCCAGGCGTAGTAGAGGAACGGCCGGCCGTGATGCCTGGCGCGGTCGTAGTGGATCTTCGGCGTGCGGTAGTAGCCGGCGGCCGACAGCGAGATGCGGTTGAACCAGGCCTTCTTCGCCAGCTCGGCGAAGGTCAGGCTCCGGTCGCCGCCGTGGACGGCGTTGTCCGCGAACCTCACCTGGGCCTCGGCGACGCCCAGCGCCTTCGCCGCCACCTCGACCAGCCGGTCGCGGATCTGCACCGCCGCATCGAGCGCCGCCATGCCGTTGAGGTCGGAGCCGGACGAGGCGGCCGTGGCGGAGGTGTTGGGCACCTTGTCTGTGGTCGTGGCGGTGATTTTCACCCGGTCGAGATCGATGCCGAACACATCGGCGACCACCTGGGCGACCTTCACATAGAGGCCCTGGCCCATCTCCGTGCCGCCGTGGTTCAGCATGACGCTGCCGTCGCTGTAGACGTGCACCAGCGCCCCGGCCTGGTTGAGGTGAGTGGCGGTGAAGCTGATGCCGAACTTGACCGGCGTCAGGGCGATGCCGCGCTTGAGCCAGCGGTTCCCGGCGTTCCACTCGAGGATGGCAGCGCGGCGGGCGCGGTAGTCGCTGCTGGCCTCAAGCTGTTCGATCAGGGCGAGGGCCGGGCTGTTCTCGACGGTCTGGCCGTAGGGTGTCTGGTCGCCGGTCACGCCATAGAGGTTGGCCTTGCGCACATCGAGCGGGTCCTTGCCCAGATGCAGGGCCATGGCGTCCATCGCCCGCTCGACGGCCATCATCCCCTGCGGCCCGCCGAAGCCGCGGAACGCGGTGTTCGACACCGTGTGGGTGCGGAAACGGTGCGAGACGATCTCGGCGGTCTGCAGGGCGTAGGCGTTGTCGGAGTGGAACATCGCCCGGTCGTTGATGGCCATCGACAGGTCGGCCGAGTAGCCGCAGCGGCTGGCCAGGTCGAACGCCGCGCCGGCGAGCCTGCCGCTGTCGTCGAAGCCGACCGACCAGCTCGTCTCGAAGTCGTGGCGCTTGCCGGTCATGACCATGTCGTCGTCGCGGTCGACGCGGACCTTGGCCGGGCGGCCGGTGCGGACGGCGATCAGCGCGGCCGCCGCCGCGAACAGGGCCGGCTGACTCTCCTTGCCGCCGAAGCCGCCGCCCATGCGGCGGATCTCGACGGTGACGGCGTGGTCCCGCAGGCCGAGCACCTTGGCGACGTTGTGCTGCACTTCGGTGGGATGCTGGGTCGAGGACCAGACGTGGAAGTCGCCGTCCTCGCGCGGGGTGGCCAGGGCGATCTGGCCTTCGAGGTAGAAATGGTCCTGGCCGCCGATGGCCAGCCGACCTTTCAGGATGTGCGGTGCGGCGGCCATGGCGCCGGCGGCGTCGCCGAGGCGCATGGTCTGGGCGGGTTCGATGACGCTGCCGACGGCGCGGGCCTCCGCTATGGTCAGGACCGTCAGCAGGTCCTCGTAGACAACCTTCGCCAGCTTCGAAGCGGCGAGCGCCTGGTCGCGGGTGACGGCGGCCACGGCGAACAGCGACTGGCCCACGTACTGGACGAGCCCGTCCGCGAAGAGCGGATCATCGCCGGCGACCGGGCTGACATCGTTGGTCCCCGGGATGTCCTTCGCGCAGACCACATCGATCACGCTCGGGGCGGCGCGCACGGCGCTGAGGTCGAGCGAGACAACGCGGGCGTGGGCGCGCTGGCTCATGCCCAGGACCACATGCAGCAGGTCGCGCGGTTCCGGGATGTCGTCGATATACAGGGCCCGGCCGGCGACGTGACGTTCGGCGCTGTCGTGGCGGACGGAGGTGTGAACGACGCCGTGGTCAGCCATGAATCGGCTCCGCGTCCAGCAGGCTGACGGCCTCGCCCTGTGATTCCGCGAACAGCCGGCGCAGCAGGTTTTGCGCGGCCGTCAGGCGATAGGCGGCCGAGGCGCGCATGTCGTCGATCGGCTGGAAGTCGTTCGCCAGCGCGGCGGCGGCGGCCTCGATGCTCGCTTCGGTCCAGGGCTGGCCAAGGAGCGCGGTCTCGCAGGCGGCGGCGCGTTTCGGCGTCGCGGCCATCCCGCCCAAGGCGACGCGGGCGTTTTCGACGACGCCGTCTTTTATGGTCAAGGCGAAGCCGCCACAGACGGCGGAGATGTCCTGGTCGAAGCGCTTGGACAGCTTGAACACGCGGTAGAGGGTGGCCGGGTCGGGGTGCGGTACGACCACGGCCTCCACGAACTCGCCGGGTTGGCGGTCCTGCTTGCCGTAGTCGAGGAAGTACGCCTCCAGCGGCAGTTCGCGAGTCACGGCGCACTTGCGCAACACCAGCGTGGCGCCGAGGGCGATCAGGGCAGGGGGCATGTCGCCGATCGGCGAGCCGTTGGCGATGTTTCCGCCGATCGTGCCGCTGTTGCGCACCTGCACCGAGCCCAGCCGGCGGACCATCTCGCCGAGCGAGGGGTGCAGGCCGGCCAGAGTCGCCAGCGCATCGCTGTAGCGGACGCCGGCGCCGATGCGGACGCCCCCGGGCGTCCCGGCGATGGTCTTGAGTTCGGCGACGGCGTTGATCGAGATGATGGTCTTCAGATCGCGATGCTGCTTGGTCACCCACAGGCCGACGTCGGTGGCGCCGGCCAGCACCACGGCGTCCGGATGAGCCTCGACCAGACCGGCGAGATCGTCGAGCGATTTCGGCGCGAACCACCGGCGTCCATCGTGGCTCAGCGACAGGGGCTCTTCGCGCGACAGCGCCTGGAGCGCCGCGACGGGGTCGTCTTCCGCCCGGGTTCCGGCAGCCTCGCCGGCGGCCAGGATCGGCCCGTAGCCCGTGCAGCGGCAGAGATTTCCGGCGATGCTGTCGGCCACCGGCGGCGGGCTGTCCTCGCGGCCGCGCGCCCACAGCGACATGACGAAGCCCGGGGTGCAGAAGCCGCACTGCGAGCCGTGATGCTCGACCAGCGCCGCCTGCACCGGGTGATCGCCGCCGAGGCTCTCGACCGTCTTCAGCGCCTTTCCGTCGAGCATTGGCGCGAACAGGATGCAGGCGTTGACCGCCCGCCATTTCACCCGGTCGCCGTCCAGCTCGCCCACCGCTACGGTGCAGGCGCCGCAGTCGCCCTCGGCGCAACCCTCCTTGGTCCCGGTCCGGCGCAGGTCGTAGCGCAGCAGGTTCAGCACCGTGGTCGTAGGATCTACGCCGCAAAGCTCGCGGACCTTGCCGTCGAGCACGAAGCGGACGACGTCGCGCACCCTCAGCTCCCCCGGTAGGTCGAGTAGCCGAACGGGCTGACCAGCAGCGGCACGTGGTAGTGGGCGGCCGTGTCGGCGACGCCGAAGTCGATGACCACGGTTTCGAGGAAGGCCGGGTCGGGCAGGGCCAGGCCCGCCGCGCGGAAATAGGCCCCGACCTCGAACTCCAGACGATAGGCACCGGCCCTGATCGTCTCGCCGGTCAGCAGCGGGGCGTCGCATCGGCCGTCCGCGTTGGTGGTCGCGGCGACCAGCACCTGGCCGTCCCGCAGCAGCCGCAGCGCCACGCCGACGGCCGGACGGCCATGGGTGGTGTCCAGAACGTGCGTGGTCAGACCGGTCATCAGCGCTCCAGCGCCCGCGGAGGGCGGGTGAGCCGGTCAGATTCTCCCTCGAACGGACCGAATGCAACCATCCTCGCCCCTTAAACGGCTACTAACCTTGACGATGGGCGTCTCACGGGCCTGCAATGTCCGTCCCATGAGCGACAGCTATCCCAGAGACCTGATCGGCTACGGCCCCCATCCTCCGCATGCGGACTGGCCGGGCGGCGCGCGCATCGCCGTGCAGATCGTGCTGAACTACGAGGAGGGCGGTGAGAACAGCGTGCTGCACGGCGACGCCGGGGCCGAGACCTTCCTGTCGGACATGATCTTTCCGGGGCCCGTCGAGGGCGACCGCAATATGAGCATGGAGTCGATCTACGAGTACGGCTCCCGCGCCGGGGTCTGGCGGTTGCTGCGGCTGTTCGACCGATACGACGTGCCGCTGACGGTGTTCGGCGTGGCGTCGGCGATGGCGCGCAATCCGGTGGCGGTGGAAGCCTTCCTTCAGGCCGGCCACGAGATCGCCAGCCACGGCTACCGCTGGATCAACTACCAGTCCGTGCCCGAGGCGGTGGAGCGCGAGCACATGGCCCGGGCCATCGAGATCCATACCCGCCTGACCGGCGAGCGTCCGCTGGGCTGGTACACCGGCCGGACCAGCCCCAACACGCGGCGGCTCGTCGCCGAGGAGGGCGGCTTCCTCTACGACGCCGATGACTATTCCGACGACCTGCCGTTCTGGTCGACCCAGACGGCCACCCCTCATCTGATCGTGCCCTACACGCTGGAAGCCAACGACATGCGCTTCTCCGGCACGGGGCTGAACACCGGCGACCAGTTCTTCAGCTACCTGCGCGACGCGTTCGATGTGCTCTACGCCGAGGGCGAGGAGCGGCCGCGCATGCTGTCGATCGGCCTGCACTGCCGACTGGCCGGGCGGCCGGGCAAGCTGGCCGGGCTGGAGCGGTTCCTGAAACACGCGCTGTCGCACCAGGACGTCTGGTTCGCCCGGCGCATCGAGATCGCCCGACACTGGCGAAAGCGGCATCCGCATGTCGGGTAGGGAAGGATTCATCCAGCGCTACGGGGCAATCTACGAGGACAGCCCTTGGGTCGCCGAGGCTGTCTGGCCCGGCGCCGGCGCGCTGCGCTCGGTCCAGGCGATGGCCGGCGCGATGGCAGCCGTCGTCGACTCTGCCTCGCACGAGCAGAAGCTGGCCCTGATCCGCGCCCACCCGCAGCTGGCCAGTCGCGCGCGCATGGCCGACGCCTCGGTGCGCGAGCAGTCCGGCGCCGGTCTCGACCAGTGCACGGCCGAGGAGTTCGCCGACTTCCAGCGGCTCAACGCCGCCTACAACGCCCGTTTCGGCTTTCCCTTCATCGTCGCGGTGAAGGGGATGAGCCGGCGCGATATCCTGGACGCCTTCGAGGCCCGGCTCGGCCATGATCCCGAGACCGAGTTCGCCGAGGCCCTGCGCCAGATCCACCGTATCGCCGCCTTCCGGCTGGCCGAGCTGTTCGAGGACGCGTCTTGAGTAACCCCTTCATCGGCCTGATCGACCTGGCGCAGCCGCGGCTGGGCGGCGAGGTCGTCTACGCCACCGACGACTTCTTCGCCGACAAGGCCCGGCTGATCGACCCGGCCGAGCCGGTGTTCATCCCCGGCAAGTACGACGACAACGGCAAGTGGATGGACGGCTGGGAAAGCCGCCGCAAGCGGATCCCCGGCCACGACTGGGCGATCGTGAAGCTGGGCGCGCCGGGCGAGATCGCCGGCTTCGAGATCGACACCCGCAACTTCACCGGCAACTACCCGCCGAAGGCGTCGATCGAGGGCTGCGTGTCGGACGCGGCGATCCCGGCCGACGACGCCTTCTGGACGACCCTGGTCCCGGTGATGGACCTGAACGGCAACGACCGGCGCTGGGTGAAGGCGCAGGCCGGTGGGGTCTGGACCCACGTGCGGCTGAGCATCTTCCCGGACGGCGGCGTGGCGCGGCTGCGGGTCTACGGGAGGATCCACAAGGACTGGAGCAAGGTCGCGCCGGATACGGTGCTCGACCTGCTGGCCATGGAGAATGGCGGCCGGGGCCTCATCGCCAACGATGAGCATTTCGGCCGGGTCGAGAACCTGACCGCGCCGGGGCGGGGCCGGGACATGGGCGACGGCTGGGAGACCCGCCGCCGGCGCGAACCGGGCCACGACTGGGCGATCCTCGAACTCGGCCATGCCGGGGTGATCGAGGAGATCATCGTCGATACGGCCCACTTCAAGGGCAACTACCCGGACCGCTGTTCGATCCAGGCGACAGGAGAGGTGCCGGGCTTGATGTCGAGCATTGTCGAGGAAGCCCAGTTGTGGCCGGTCCTGCTGCCTGAGACGAAGCTGCAAGCTGACCACATCCACGTCTTCACCGACGCGATCCGGCCGCACGCCCCGATCCGGTTCGTGCGGCTGAACATCTATCCGGATGGCGGGGTCAGCCGCCTTCGGCTGAAGGGGAGGTTGGCCGGGGGCTGACGAACCCCGCTCCGTCATCCTCGGGCTTGTCCCGAGGATCCATGCGCACGGACCCGGATCGTGAGGGCGGCGATGGCGGAGACGCCCGACCCCCACGGTGTTCATGGGTCCTCGGGACAAGCCCGAGGATGACGGGGGGGTGGAAACAGGCAGGCAGGAGAAGGGGACGCGTGCCCTTCGGAACGTGTCCCCGACCGCCTAGTTGACCATCAGGCCCTGGATCTTGCCGTCGGCGTTGATCGACAGGGTCCAGTGCAGGGTCACGCCGTTCTGGAAGGTCACGTCGTAGGCGTAGGGGTCCGCCTGGCTGGTCGCCGTCACGGCGGTCACCGGGCCGAGCGCGGCCAGCTGGGCCGGCGCGGAGGTGTTCTGCTTCACAGCAGCGGCCAGTTCCGGGACCATGGCGTCGTAGTTCGGCGCGCCCGACTGGATGGCGGTGATGGTCGAACGCAGCGTCGCTTCAGCCTCGGTCGGCGTGGCGGCGAGAGCGGGGGCGGCGGCGCCGAGGGCGGCGGCGACGGCGAGGGCGGCGAAGAGTTTCATGGTGAGCTCCTGAAAGGCGCGGGTTCCATAGACCGCCGCGCGCCCGGTGACAGCTTAAAGCTTGGTCATGAAGTCAGGTGGCGACGGCCAGACCGCCCTGCCGGGCTATGAAGGCGATGACCTCGTCGAGGCCCTTGAGCCGTGAGAGGTCCGTCATCACGAACGGGCGGTCGCCGCGCTGGGCTCGCGCATCGGATTCCATGACCGCCAGATCGGCGCCGACGTAGGGGGCCAGGTCGGTCTTGTTGATGATCAGCAGGTCGGAGCGGGTGATCGCGGGGCCGCCCTTGCGGGGGATCTTCTCGCCCTGGCAGACGCTGACGACATAGAGGGTCAGGTCGGCGAGGTCCGGCGAGAAGGTGGCCGCCAGGTTGTCGCCGCCGCTCTCGATGAAGATCACGTCGAGGTCGGGAAAGCGGGCGTTCATGGTCGCGATGGCGGCCAGGTTGATCGAAGCATCCTCGCGGATCGCCGTGTGCGGGCAGCCGCCGGTCTCGACGCCGAGGATCCGGTCCTCCGGCAGGGCCTGCAGCCGGGCGAGGATCAGGGCGTCTTCCCGGGTGTAGATGTCGTTGGTCACCACCGCGACGCTCCAGCGATCGCGCATGGCCTTGCACAGCTTCTCGGTCAGGGTGGTCTTGCCCGAGCCGACCGGACCGCCGATGCCGACACGCAGGGGGCCGTGCTTGCTGTTCATGACGGGATTCCCAGAACGATGAGGACGAGTCCGACGCCCAGCACGAGGCACAGCGGGCCGTAGAAAAGCCGGTCCAGCCGCGCGAACGGCTGTTGCGGCGTGAGACGGCGCCAGGCGTGAAGCCAGGGCGCCACGCCCCGAACAAGGAACACGGCCGCCGCCGCCAACAGTCCGATCCGCGCGAGCGGCGACGCCGTCACCGCGTTCCAGCCGATCATCGCCACGACGATGCAGAGGGCGATGGTCACCGCGAGGCTGGGCAGGACTCCCGGCATGCGGGTTTGACCGCGCAAGCCGATGACGGTCGCCACGCGCTCGGTCTCGGTGGCGCCCGGCCAGGGCAGGCCCAGACCCCATGCCAGGTGCAGGGCGGCGATCAGCAGCAGGATAAGGCAAAGGGCGGCGGCGACCAGGATCACGACAGAAACAACCTCGGCTGAAGGGTCTCGTGCCGCATGGCGGCGATGTCGGACATCAGCGCCGCCGAGCCGAGATCGTCCAAGGTCGAGCGGGCCGCACGGGCAGCCGTCTCGAGCACGACGGCTTCCACGGCGGCGAGGGTGCGAACACCCTCGGTCTGGCCGAGCGGCACAAGCCGAAGTGCGACCGAGACGAGATTGCCGGCGAACGCGTGCAACGTCGCGACCAGCGCATCGGTCAGCGGAATTTCTGCCAGGCCACAGGCCGCGCCGACGGCGACGGGCCACGGCGCTTCGTCGAGCGGGGGGCTGTGGTCCGGCCAGGCGCGGGCGGCTTTCAGGAAAGCACTGCCCTGACCCATCGTCTCGGCGAGTCGCTCGGCCGAAGGCGCGAGCGCCCGCGCCAGATCGGCGACCTCGGCCAGTCGTTCCGCATCGTCCGCGGCCGCGTGGGCCTCGGCGAACAGCACTGCGTCGGTCCAGCCCGAGCCGTCCGTCACCAGCCCGCTGATCCAGTCGACCAGCGTCGCGCCGTCCCGCACCGCGCCGTCGGCGATCGCCTGCTCCAGCCCGTGCGACCAGCCGAACATGCCGACCGGAAACGCCGGCGACAGCCAGGTCAGCAGGCGCAACAGGGCGGCGTTGTCAGTCATGGTGGTGGTGATGACCATGATCGTGGTCATGCCCGTGATCGCCATGATCGTGCGCCTGATGCGCCCCGCCATAAGCCCCGCCTTCAGGATCGAACGGCAGGATGACCCGTCTCACGGTCGCGCCGAGGTGCTCAAGCATGTGGGCGATCACGTGGTCATGGCGGATCAGCAGCTTGTCGCCGCTGATCTGGGTCGCCAGATGCCGGTTGCCCAGATGCCAGGCCAGCTGCAGGAGGTGCTCCGGCCCCTTGCCGGTCACCTCCAGCAACGCCTCCGGCGCTGCCAGCACCTCGATGATGCGGCCATCCTCCAGCGCCAGACCATCGCCGTCGCGCAATTGCACCGCTTCCGGGAGGTCGAGCAGGCATTGCAGGCCGTGATCGCCATTCAGCACGATGCGCCGACGGTGACGGCCGTCCTGGTCGAGCGTGACGTGGTCGGCGGCGGGGCCGGCCCAGGTTCCGGCAGGCAGGATCTCGGTGACTTTGAGCATGGTCAGAACAGGAAATACCGTTGGGCCATCGGCAGGACCTCGGCCGGTTCACAGGTGAGCAGCTCGCCGTCGGCGCGGACCTCGTAGGTCTCCGGATCGACCTCGATGTGCGGCAGGGCGCTGTTGTGGATCATCGAGGCCTTCGAGAGGCCGCCGCGGGTGTTCTCGACCGCCAGCAGTTCCTTGTCGACGCCGATACGGCCGCGCAGGCCGTTGTCGACCGCCGCCTGCGAGACAAACGTCACGGACGAGCGCGCCGTGGCCTTGCCGAAGGCCGCGAACATCGGCCGGTAGTGCACCGGCTGCGGGGTCGGGATCGACGCGTTGGGATCACCCATCGGGGCGGCGGCGATGGTCCCGCCCAGCAAGACCAGCGCCGGCTTCACGCCGAAGAAGGCCGGGTCCCACAGCACCAGGTCGGCCCGCTTGCCGACCTCGACGCTGCCGATGTGGCGGCTGAGACCCTGGGCGATGGCCGGATTGATCGTGTACTTGGCGATGTAGCGCTTGACCCGGTTGTTGTCGGCCGCGCCGTCGCCGGGCAGCGGTCCGCGCTGGCGCTTCATCTTGTCCGCGGTCTGCCAGGTGCGGATCAGCACCTCGCCGACCCGGCCCATGGCCTGGCTGTCGCTGCTGATGATCGAGAAGGCCCCGATGTCGTGCAGGATGTCTTCGGCCGCGATGGTCTCCTTGCGGATGCGGCTTTCGGCGAAGGCGATGTCCTCGGGGATCGACGGATCGAGGTGGTGGCAGACCATCAGCATGTCGAGATGCTCGGCGATGGTGTTGACCGTGTAGGGCCGCGTCGGATTGGTCGAGGACGGGATCACGTTCGACAGGCCGCAGACCTTGATGATGTCCGGCGCATGGCCGCCGCCGGCGCCCTCGGTGTGGAAGGCGTGGATCGTCCGCCCCCGGAAGGCGCCGATGGTGTCCTCGACGAAGCCGGACTCATTGAGCGTGTCGGTGTGGATCATCACCTGCACATCGTAAGCGTCGGCCACCGACAGGCAGCAGTCGATCGCCGCCGGCGTGGTGCCCCAGTCCTCGTGCAGTTTCAGCGCGCAGGCGCCGGCGAGGATCTGCTCCTCCAGCGCGCCGGGCAGGGAGGCGTTGCCTTTGCCGGCGAAGGCGAGGTTCATCGGAAAGCCATCGGCGGCCTGGATCATCCGCTCCAGATGCCAGGGGCCGGGGGTGCAGGTGGTGGCGTTGGTGCCGGTCGCGGGACCGGTTCCGCCGCCCAGCATCGTGGTGACGCCGCTCATCAGCGCCTCCTCGATCTGCTGAGGGCAGATGAAGTGGATGTGTGCGTCCATGCCGCCGGCGGTGAGGATCTTGCCCTCGCCGGCGATGGCTTCTGTGCCCGGGCCGACGATGATGGTCACGCCCGGCTGGGTGTCGGGATTGCCGGCCTTGCCGATGGCGGCGATGCGGCCGTCACGCAGGCCGATGTCGGCCTTCACGATCCCCCAGTGGTCGATGATCAGGACGTTTGTGATGACCGTGTCGACCGCGCCCTGCGCCCGCGTCGCCTGGCTCTGGCCCATGCCGTCGCGGATCACCTTGCCGCCGCCGAACTTCACCTCCTCACCGTAGGTGGTGAAGTCCTTTTCCACCTCGACGAACAGCTCGGTGTCGGCCAGCCGCACCCGGTCGCCGGTGGTCGGGCCGAACATGTCGGCATAGAGGGCGCGGCTGATGCGGGCCATCAGAGGTCTCCCATCACGGCCTGGCGAAAGCCGTAGATCTTGCGGGCGCCGAGCAGCGGCACGAGCGTGACCTCGCGGGTCTGGCCGGGCTCGAAACGCACTGCCGTGCCGGCCGCGATGTCCAGCCTCTGACCCCGGGCCGCTTCACGGTCGAAGGCGAGCGCCGGGTTGGTCTCGAAGAAGTGGTAGTGGCTGCCGACCTGTATCGGGCGGTCACCGGTGTTGGCCACCTCCAGCGTGACCTTCGGCGCGCCCGCGTTGAGCTCGATCTCGCCGGGCGCGGTGATGACCTCGCCGGGGATCATCCGGCCACCGCCAGAAGCAGGCCGCCGATGGCCGTTCCGGCGCCCATCATGCGGATCAGGGCCGGACGTCTGATGGTCCTGACGGCCGCGCCCAGTCCAAGCCCGGACAGGTGGAGAGCGAGAGTCGACAGGGCGAAAGCCAGCGGGAAGGCGACCTGGAGGCCGCCCGCCGGCGCTTCCGACCCATGGGCGTAGCCGTGCGCCAGGCCGAAGGCCGCGATTAGCGCCAAACCCGCTGCAACGGGAACCCGGGCATTGGCCGCCGTGACGACGCCCAGCACCACCACCGACGCCATGATCAACGGCTCGATCAGTGGCGCGCCCGGGACTACGACACCCAGTCCATAGCCCGCGAGCATCGCCGCGACGAACGCGGTGGGCCAGGCCCAGAGCGCATTTCCGCCGCGCTGCGATGCCCACAGGCCGACGGCGATCATCGCCAGCATGTGGTCGAGGCCGCTGAAGGGATGGGCCAGGCCCGATGCGAACGACGCCGCCTCGTGGCCGGGATGGGCCAGCGCCGGCGAGGCGGCCAGCGTGGCCGCGAGGATCAGGGCGGACAGGGACAATTTGCGCATGGCGAACCTCAACGGATCGGGTGGTGAACGGTGACCAGCTTGGTCCCGTCGGGAAAGGTGGCCTCGACCTGGATGTCGTGGATCATCTCGGCGATGCCCTCCATCACCTGGTCGCGGCGAACGACGTGGGCCCCGGCCTCCATCAACTCGGCCACCGAGCGGCCGTCGCGGGCGCCCTCGACCACGAAGTCGGTGATCAGGGCGATGGCCTCGGGATGGTTGAGCTTTACCCCACGCTCCAGCCGCCGGCGGGCGACCACCGCGGCCATGGCGATCAGCAGCTTGTCCTTCTCGCGCGGAGTCAAATTCATCAGAGGGTCCAGACGCTGGGAGCGGGGCGGCCGCCGCTGAGGGCGGCGAGAGCGGGCAGCAGGACGCGGCGCAGGGCCAGGCCGTCCGGCGCGGCGATGCGGCAGACCAGCCTTCCGTCGAAGGCGCTGGCCCCGCCGAGCGGGCCGATCGCAGCGCGCACGGCGTCGAGCGGCCCGGCCGCGTCCGGCGCGACCAGCAGCAGGGTGGCGAAGGCGCCGGCGCCGGCCAGCAGTGGGCCGGAGCGGGTCAGGGCCAGGATGTCGCCGGCCAGACGCAGGTCGTCGGCGAACAGCAGGCGGCCGTCCCGGCGGATCCGCCAGCGGTCATGGAAGTCCGTTCGCGTCACCGTCTCGCCCATCGCCCGGCGGCCGAGCACGACCGACTCGGCCAGCAGCAGGCGGCCGTCGGCGGCGACGTCGGCCTCGATGGTTCGGTGCAGCGCCGAGCGCTCGAACAGGATTGTTTCCTGCGGCAGCCAGTCGAGCCGTGCGCCGGCCCCGACCGTCAATCGCGCGGCGACTCCGGCGTGTCCGTCCTCCGCGCGATAGACCTTCTCGCAGGCCTGGGTGGTCAGGATGGCGGACGCGGCGGCGCCGACGTCGACGTCCCAGCTGAACCGGTCGCCGCCGGTCATGCCGCCGCCGGAATTGATCATCACCGCCTGTAGCGCGTCGTCGCGCACGGTCGGCAGGCGCAGCTTGGCGGAGCCCTCCTGGAACAGTTCGACCAGGCGTGTCCGGCCGTCCTCACGGCGCACGGTCAGCCGGCCACGTCCCGCCGCCCGCTGTGGCGCGGCGGGCGCGGACTTCGGCTGGGCCGGAAACGGAAGGACGGCGGCGAGAGCCATGCGCCGACTGTCCGGGCGCGGCCCGGAAAGCGCAAGCCGCTCTCTGCCCGCTCGACCGTTCGTCGGGCGGCGCCTGTTTTTCGGGCAGCAAGATCGAGTCGACAGACGGTGCCAACCTGTGCAGGTCTGACGGCCGATGACGCAGGACACCGCCCCCACCACCGGCACGCTCGGCACGGCGCTAGCCCACGCCGCGCAACTGCTGACCCAGGACCCCGCGCTGGCCGAGGCGCAGGCGGTCGAGATCCTGCGCGCCGTGCCGGAGCACCCCGAGGCCCTGTTGATTCTGGGCGCGGCTCTGCGGCGTCAGGGGCGGGCCGAAGCGACGCTGTCCGTGCTTGAACCGGTCATTCGCACTCAGCCCAGCTGGCCGCCGGTGCATCAGGAAGCCGGACTGGCGCTGGCGGACCTTGGCCTGGCGCGGCCGGCGGTCGTCGCCCTGAGCCGGGCCGTGGCCCTGGACCCGAAACTCACCGTCGCCTGGGGCGCGCTGGCCGACCAGTTGCTGCTCGCCGGAGACGAGGCCGGCGCCGAGAAGGCCAGGGCCCAGCAGATCCGGGCTTCGACCTCCGACCCCGAGCTGCTCGAGGCGGCCGTCGCCCTGTGCGACAATCGGCTGGCGGTCGCCGAGCGCCTGCTCAAGCCCTACCTGTCGCGCCACCCCACCAACGCGGCCGCGATCCGCATGCTGGGCGAGGTCGCAGCGCGGCTGGGACGCCTGGAGGATGCGGAGACCCTGCTGTCCCGCTGCGTCGAGCTGGCCCCCGGCTTCGCAGAGGCGCGGCACAACCACGCCACCATCCTCTACCGCCTGAACCGGTCCGAGGAGGCGCTCGCCGAGCTGGACTGGCTGCTGGGACGCAATCCCGGCCACCCCGGCTATCGCAATCTGAAAGCGGCGACGCTCGGCCGGGTCGGCGACTACGAGGGCGCGATCGCGCTCTACGACGACCTGCTGAAGGCCTATCCGGACCAGCCGAAGGCCTGGATGAGCTACGGCCACTCGTTGAAGACGGTGGGGCGTCAGGCCGACAGCATCGCCGCCTACCGCCGCGCCATCGCCCTGACGCCGCAGCTGGGCGACGCCTGGTGGAGCCTGGCCAATCTCAAGACCGTGCGCTTCAACGACGACGATATCACCGTCATTGAAGCCCAGCTCGCCAGGACCGATCTGTCGGACGAGGACCGCTTCCATCTGCAGTTCGCGCTCGGCAAGGCGCTGGAGGACAGTGGCCAGTACGAGCGGTCGTTCGGCTTCTATCGCGACGGCGCGGCTCTGCGGCGGGCCGGGATCGAATACGACGCGGAAGAGACCAGCGCCCATGTCGCGCGGTCGAAGGCGACCCTGACCCGGACCTTCTTTGAGGCCAGGGCCGGCTGGGGCTGCGAAGCGCCCGATCCTGTCTTCATCGTCGGGCTTCCGCGATCCGGGTCGACCCTGATCGAGCAGATTCTCTCCAGCCATTCGGCGGTCGAGGGCACCATGGAGCTGCCCGACATCATCTCCATCGCCCGCCGCTTGGGCGGCCGACACAAGAAGGACCGTCCATCGGCCTATCCCGAGGTGCTGGAGACGCTGGACGCCGACGCCTGCCGCGCGCTCGGAGAGGAATACCTTGATCGTACTCGGATCCAGCGGAAGCTCGGCCGGCCCTTCTTCATCGACAAGATGCCGAACAATTTCGCCCACGTCGGGCTGATCCGCCTGATCCTGCCGCGGGCGAAGATCATCGACGCGCGCCGCCACCCGCTGGGCTGCTGCTTTTCAGCCTTCAAGCAGCACTTCGCCCGCGGGCAGACCTTCTCTTACGATCTGACCGAACTCGGCCGGTACTACGCCGACTACATCGACCTCATGGCCCATTGGGACGAGGCCATGCCGGGCGCGGTTCACCGGGTGATCTACGAGCGGTTGATCGCCGATCCGGAGGCCGAAGTCCGGCGCCTGCTGGACTACTGCGGTCTGCCGTTCGAGCCGGGATGCCTGAAGTTCTACGAGAACGATCGCGCCGTCCGGACGGCCAGTTCCGAACAGGTCCGTCGACCCATCTTCACCGACGGCGTCGATCAGTGGCGCGCCTACGAGCCGTGGCTGGGCCCATTGAAGGCTGCGCTGGGGCCGACGTTGCAGTCCTGGGACTCCCCAATCTGAGTGCTCTCCGTGAGGCAATAGCGCCACACAAAGCTGCATCAGGGCGTCCCTCACCGCTTTTCAAACCGGGTCGCTTGACAGTCAGGGGGTCGGCAGCCTGTCTTTGTGGCGAGTCTGTGACGGGGAGGGTTGTCCATGACCATGAAGTTCGGGATGTCGGGGCGCAGGGCGACGGTGCTGACCTCGGTGCTGCTGGCCAGCTCGATGCTGACTGGGATCTCGGCGGCGTTCGCCCAGGACACCACCGTCGGCGAAGTGGTCGTCACGGCCCAGAAGCGCTCGGAAGACCTGCAGGACGTGCCGGTCAGCATCCAGGCGATCGGCAGCGAGAAGCTCGAAGCCCTCGTGATCTCGGACTTCAATGACTATGTGAAGTTCCTGCCCAGCGTGTCTTTCCAGAGCACCGCGCCCGGCTTCTCCAGCGTCTACATGCGCGGCGTCGCCAGCGGCGGCGACGGCAACCACTCCGGCTCGCTGCCCAGCGTCGGCATCTATCTCGACGAGCAGCCGATCACGACGATCCAGGGCGCGCTCGACGTCCACGTCTACGACATGGAGCGGGTCGAGGCCCTCGCGGGGCCGCAGGGCACGCTTTACGGCGCCAGCTCGCAGGCCGGCACGATCCGTCTGATCACCAAGAAGCCCGACCTGAACGATTTCAGCGCGGCGATCGACACCGAGGTCAACAGCGTCGCCGAAGGCGACATGGGCTACGGCGTCGAGGGCTACGTGAACCTGCCGGTGTCGGACAATGCCGCCCTGCGGGTGGTCGGCTGGTACCAGCACGACGCCGGCTATATCGACAACGTCGCCAACACCCGGACCTATCCGACCTGGGGCGGCACGATCAACAACAACGCCTTCGCCGAAGACAACTACAACGACGTCACCACCGTCGGCGGCCGGATGGCGCTGAAGATCGACCTGAACGACACCTGGACCGTCACGCCGACCCTGATGGGCCAACGGGAAGTCGCCGGCGGCAACTTCTCCTACAACCCCGCCCAGGGCGATCTGCAGATCTCGCGCTACCGTCCGGAAAGCTCGAAGGACAAGTGGTACCAGGCCTCGCTGACCGTCGAGGGCAAGATCGGCAACCTCGACCTGGTCTACGCCGGCGCCTACATGCGGCGGGCCGTGGATTCCCAGTCGGACTACTCCGACTACTCGTTCTTCTACGACACCCTGTTCGGCTACGGCGCCTACTGGGTCGACAGCCTCGGAAACCCGGTCGATCCGACCCAGTACATCCAGGCCCAGGACCGCTACACCAAGGAAAGCCACGAACTGCGGCTCTCGACGCCAGGCGACCTGCCCGTGCGCGCCGTCGGCGGCATCTTTTTCCAGACGCAGACCCACGGCATCGAGCAGCGCTACAAGATCGACGGCATCGACCCCGCCATTTCGGTGACCGGCTGGCCGGACACGATCTGGCTGACCGAGCAGTTCCGCACCGACAAGGACCAGGCCATCTTCGGCGAGGTCTCCTGGGACTTCGCGCCGGGCTGGACGGTGAACGCCGGCCTTCGCTACTTCCAGGCGGAGAACGGCCTGAAGGGCTTCTTCGGCTACAGCGGCGGCTACAGCGGCTCCACCGGCGAGTCCCAGTGCTTCCTGCCGACACCGGTCACCGGCCACGGCCCCTGCACCAACCTGATCAAGTCGACCGAGGAAACCGGGACGACCCACAAGCTCAACGTGACCTGGAACGTCAACGACGACGCGATGGTCTACGGCACCTGGTCGACGGGCTACCGGCCCGGCGGCATCAACCGCAAGGGCACGCTGCCGCCCTACATTTCCGACTTCCTGACCAACTACGAGCTGGGCTGGAAGACGATGTGGTTCAACCGCTCGGTGCGCTGGAACGGCGCCTTCTATCTCGAGCGCTGGGAGGACTTCCAGTTCTCGGTGATCGGCTCCAACGGCCTGACCGAGATCCGCAACGCCGCCCAGGCGGAAATTCTCGGCTTTGAATCAGACGTGGTGTGGCGGGCGACCGAAGGGCTGACGTTCACAGGCGGTCTGGCCCTGACCGACGCCAAGCTGAGCGCCAATGACTGCGGCAAGACCGACGCCAGCGGCCACCCGATCACGGTCTGCCCGGTCGGGTCGCCCGGATTCCCGACCGGCCCCGAAGCGCCGGACGGCACGCAGCTGCCGGTCACGCCGAAATTCAAGGCCAACCTGACGGTGCGCTATGAGTGGACCATCGGCGCGCTCGACGCCCACCTTCAGGGCTCGATGGTCACCCAGAGCAGCAGCTGGGCGGATCTTCGGATCCTTCAGCGCGGCATCCTCGGCAAGCAGGACGGCTGGAGCTCGTTCGACGTGACGGCGGGCCTCGAAGGCGACGCCTGGACGGCCGAGTTCTTCGTCCAGAACCTGTCCGACGAGCGGGCCGACCTGACGCGCTACAGCCAGTGCCCGGAAACGGTCTGCGGCGGTGCGGTCTACTCCGTGCCCAACCAGCCCCGGACGATTGGCCTGCGGCTCGGACACAAGTTCTAGCGTCCGGCCTGTCGACTCCCGATCCGTGTCCCCGGCGAAGGCCGGGGTCCGGATCGTGGCGTGCCTCATGGAGGCGTCTATCCGGCCGATAGCCGCCGCAGGATATCCGCGTAGGCGGCCTCTATGAGCGCCGTGAGCGCCGGTTCGTCCAGCGGCACGCCCGGGCGGAGCTTCACATGGCGCATGCGCTTCCCCGAACCTTCGAGCAGGCCGCCGGGGTCGGGCAGGTCGGCGCCATGGAAGAAGCCGACGTTCACGTGCGCCTTGAAGGCGTTGACGTAGCCGAACGGCGCGTCCTCGACACAGGCCACCGGGCAGCCGTCGTTGAGCATTTTGCCGACGTCGGGGCCACAGTCCCGCATGCGCTCGAACCACGGCCGCGCCATCAGCCGCAGGGGATCGGTCATGCCGAGGAACCAGGCCTCGACCCGGGGATCACGTCGAACGGCGCCGGAGAACCGCAGAAACCCATCCATGTGATAATCATGCCGCGCCCGACCGGACGCGTCGAGCCGAGCGCCATGTGAAGGACATCTCCGTGAAGAAGAGCGACCTCATCCAGCCCGACGAGACGCCCGCGTCCGAGCAGATCGACGCCAAGATCGCGGCCCTCGGCGACTGGCGCGGCGCGGCGCTCGCCAATGTTCGGGTCCTGATCCACGAAGCCGACCCGGAAGTGGTCGAGACGATCAAATGGGGCCGGGTGCCGGTGTGGGAGCACGACGGAATCCTGACCACCGGCGAAACCTACAAGGCCGCCGTCAAGCTCACCTTCGCCAAGGGCGCGTCACTGGCCGACCCGACCGATCTGTTCAACGCCAGCCTTGAGGGCAATCTCCGCCGGGCCATTGACATCCACGAGGGCGAAACCCTCGACGCGACCGCGTTCAAGGCGCTGATCCGCGCGGCGGTGGCGCTCAATGTGTCGAAGAAGAACAAGCCGAAGACGACCAGGCCGAAGAGGGGCTGATCTACTTCTTCGCCCGCGCCGCGAAGGCGGCGATGCGGTCGCGCATGTCCGGGCCGACGCCCTCGCCGTGATAAACCTCGTGGGCCAGGCCGGACGCGATCGGCAGGCCGTCCGTGTGCGTGACCAGCCGCTTGTTGGCCGCATGGCTGAACGGCGAGTTCGCGGCGATCTCGGCGACCCAGGCGTCGATGGCAGCCTCGAAGCCGTCGTCAGGCACGCAGGCATTGGCCAGGCCCATGGCCTCGGCCTCGCGGCCGGAATAGGTGCGGCAGGTGAACATCATCTCCCGCGCCTTGTAGGTCCCGACCCTGCGCGGCAGGCGCTGGCTGAGGCCCCAGACCGGGGTGAGGGCCCAGCGGGCGTGGGTGTCGGCGAACTTGGCGCTCTCGGCGGCCAGAATGATGTCGCCCGCCAGAGCCAGTTCCAGCGCGCCGGTGTAGCAGTGGCCGTGGACGGCGCTGATCACCGGCATTGGCAGATTGGCCAGCCGCTCGATGACATGGGACTGGTAGTTGGGCCGGGGCAGCTTCTCGCCGACGGCGATGTCGCCGAGGTCGTGTCCCGCCGAGAAGCACCGGCCCGCGCCGCGAATAACGACCACCGACGCGCTGCCGGGATCGTCTTCCAGCGCCGCGACATGGCCCTCCAGCGCCTCGAACACCGGCACGTTGAGCGAGTTGAGCTTGTCAGGCCGGTTCAGGGTCAGGATCGCGGCGTGACCGCGATCCTCGCGCAGGACCAGATCGCTCATCAGGCGGCGGCCTTCTTCAGGAACACCGTCTGGGTGTTGGTGTATTCGAGCAGGCCTTCGAGTGCGCCCTCGACCCCGAGACCGGACTGCTTCTGACCGCCGAAGGCCGCCAGCGGCGAGAGATGCTGGCTCTCGTTGATCCAGACGGTGCCGGTGGCCAGACGCTCGGCCAGTTCCAGCGCCTTGTCCTCGTCCGAAGACCAGATCGAGCCGCCGAGGCCGTATTCGGTGGCGTTGGCCTTGCCGACCACATCGTCCAGGTCGTCCCACTTCAGTAGCGGCAGGACCGGGCCGAACTGCTCTTCCTGGACGATGCGCGAGTTCTCCGGCGGGTTGTCGATGATCGTCACCGGCACGAAGTAGCCGGGGGCATCCGATTTTTCGCCGCCGATCAGGAACTTGTAGCCGTTGGCCCTGGCGTCCTCGATCAGGTCCAGCACGCGCTGGTACTGCAGCTTGTTCTGGATCGGGCCCATCTGGGTGCCCTGGTCGGCGCCGTCGCCCATCTTCACGGTCTTCGCGTAGGCGACGAGGGCGTCCTTGAGGGGCTCATAGATGTCCTTGTGGACGTACATGCGCTTGGTCGCGATGCAGATCTGGCCGGTATTCCTGAAGGCGGCCCAGAACAGCTGCTCGGCGACCTTCTCGACGTCGACGTCGGGCATGACGATGGCCGCGTCATTCCCGCCCAGTTCCAGCGTGATGCGCTTCAGCGTCGCGGCGGCCGACTGCATGACCTTGCGGCCGGTCTGGGTCGAGCCGGTGAAGCTGACCTTGTCGATGCCCGGATGGCTGGTGATCCAGGGGCCGAGGTCGTCGCCGCCGGTGACAATGTTCAGCACGCCGTCCGGCAGGACGCCACGCAACAGCTCGCCGATGCGCAGGGTGGTCAGCGGCGTGAAGGGCGAAGGCTTGAGGATAACCGTGTTGCCGGCCAGCAGAGCCGGGGCGACCTTGAACATGGCCAGGATGATCGGGAAGTTCCACGGGGCGATGGCGCCGACGACGCCGATCGGGACGTGGCGGGTCTCGCCGCGGCGCTCGCCGCTGTCCTCGACCACCGTGACCGGCAGGTCGAGGCTGGAGGTCGCCTGGCACCAGTAGGCGCCGCCGAGGATGTCGCCCATGGCGTCGGCGTGCGGCTTGCCCTGTTCGGCGGTCAGCAGGCGCTTGAGCTCCTCGACGTTGCCGCCCAGCACCCCGGCGATGGCCAGCAGGGCCTCGCGGCGTTTGGCGATCGGCGTGGCGCGCCAGGCGGGGAAGGCGGCGCGGGCGGCAGCGACCGCCTCATCCAGTTGCTCGCGCGAACAGTCCGGCGCCTGGCCGATGACCTGTTCGTTGGCCGGGTTCAGCACGTCGAACTGGCCGGCGCCGGCGACGCCCTTGCCGCCGATGGTCATGGTGTAGGTGTCGCTGGACATGGCTCGCTCCCTTTTCGTTGGCGGTACAATGACTCCGTGACGCTTGGTCAGCCAAGGGTGTCGCGTGCTTGATCAATTGACATGGTGCATGCAGATAGTTGCGACATTTCGCGGGGAGCTTCGGCGATGACCTTCAAACTCTACGGCACGCCCGGGTCGCTCTACACGGCCAAGGCGCGGTCCTGGCTGATCAAGAATGGCGTGCCGTTCGAGAACCGCGCCGCCGGTGAACCGCGCTTCCGCGAGGAGATCGTGCCGAAGATCGGCCGCTGGATCATTCCGGTGCTGGAAGCGGCCGATGGCGAGCTGCTGCAGGACGGCTCTGCGATCATCGAACGGCTCGAGGCCGACGGTCTGGCGCGCTGGCCGACGTTTCCGACCACACCGCGCCATCGCCTGATCGGCCAGATCTTCGAGCTGTTCGGCGGCGAGGGCCTGCTGCGGCCGGCGATGCACTACCGCTGGAACTTCGACGCCGTGAACCAGCCGTTCGTCGGCCTCGACTTCGCCGCCGGCCTGGCCACGCCGGGCGCCGATCCCTCCGAAGGCGCGGCGGTGTTCCAGTTCGCGGCCCAGCGCATGCGCAAGGCGATGGGCAGTTTCGGCGTGTCGGAGGCGTCGATCCCGCTGGTCGAGGCGTCATACGAGGCGTTCCTCGCCCTGTTCGACGCCCATCTGGCGCATTCGCCCTACCTGCTCGGCGGCCGGCCGACGATCGGCGACTACGGCCTGATCGCGCCGCTCTATGCCCACCTGGGCCGTGACCCGTACCCGGCGGATCTGATGAAGCGAAAGGCGCACCGCGTCTGGCGCTGGGTCGAGCGGATGAACGCCGCCGACCTCGATTCCGGCGAGTACGGCTATCCGGCGCCGGAGCTGTTCGCCGACGATGGCGTGCCCGACACCCTGAAGGCGCTGCTGCGGTTCATCGCACAGGACTACCTGCCCGAGGTCCACGCCTATGTGGACTTCAGCAACGGCTGGCTGGCCGAGCGGCCGGACCTGGAGGCCGGGACCAGCGGCCTGGCGCGGACCAGCGAGCGGGTCATCGGCCGGGCGGCATTCGACTGGCGCGGCGTCGAGATCGCCGTCGGCGTCATGCCCTACCGCCTGTGGCTGCTGCAGAAGGTCCAAGACGCGGCCGACGCCCATGCCGACAACGCTGCATTAAATGCGCTGCTGTGGGAAACGGGTCTCGGCGATCTGGTCACGCTGCGCACGACACGCCGCGTGGAGCGCATCGACCAGCTGGAGGTCTGGGGGCCCGTTCGGTGATCTGATCGGCGAGACCGCGCCCCGCGGCTGGGTCCCGGCCTTCGCCGGGACGCTCGGGCCCCGGAAGGGCGGATTCGGCCCGTCCAACAGTCTCGCGGCCCTCGCGCTTGTCTTCCCATAGGGCGCCCCTCCATCATCGGGGCAACCAAGGGAGAAGACACATGGGTACGAGTCAGGCTGGCAAGACTCTGTTCGTCGCGGGCGGATCGAGCGGCATCAATCTGGGCATCGCCCGCTGCTTCGCCGCCGAAGGGGCCAATGTCGCCCTGATCAGCCGCAGTCCCGAGAAGATCGCCATCGCCGCGGCCGAGATCGGCGAGATCAACGGCGGCCGGGCTATCGGCATCGCCGCCGACGTGCGCGACTACGCGGCTGTCGAGGCCGCGCTGAAAGCCACCCACGACAAGTGGGGCGACATCGACACCGTCATCTCCGGCGCGGCGGGCAACTTCGTCGCTCCGGCGCTGGGAATGTCGGCCAACGGCTTCAAGACGGTCGTCGACATCGACCTGATCGGCACCTTCAACGTGCTGCGGGCCTCGTTCGCGTTCCTGCGCAAGCCGGGCGCCTCGCTGATCTCGATCACGGCCGGCCAGGCCACGCGCGCCTCGATGTTCCAGGCCCATGTCTGCGCCGCCAAGGCCGGCATCAACATGCTGACCCAGTGCCTGGCGCTCGAGTGGGGTCCCGCCGGCGTGCGGGTCAACGCGATCTCGCCCGGCCCCATCGCCGACACCGAGGGCATGGCCCGCCTCGCGACCACACCGGAAGCCGAGGCCCGGGTGAAGGCCCGCGTGCCGCTGCGCCGCTACGGGACCAAGGACGAGATCGGCGACGCCGCCCTGTTCCTGAGTTCCGACGCCGCCCGCTACATCAACGGCGCCATCCTGCCGGTCGACGGCGGCTCGGGCTGCGGCGACGGCGCGGGTGACGCTCTGGGCAACTTCGGCGCCGCGTCCTACGCTTAAGCCAACAAAAATCAGAACCGTCAGGGAGAGCAGGAATGTCCATCGACTTCGAAATTCCGCCGGAGGCCAAGGCCATCCGCGAGAAGGTCCGCCAGTGGGTCAACGACGAGTGCAGGCCGGCTGAAAAAGCCCTGCTGGCGGGGGGCGACTACAAGACCATCCTCGGCGAGCTGCGGACCAAGGCCCGGGCCCAGGGCCTGTGGTGCCCGTTCATCCCCAAGGAACACGGCGGCATGGGCCTCGGCCCGCTGGCCAACGCCCTGGTGCAGATGGAGCTCGGCGAGAGCTATCTGGGCGCCCTGTCGATGAACACCCAAGGTCCTGACGACGCGACCATGATGACGCTGCTGGCGCACGGCACCGAGTACCAGAAGGAAAAGTTCCTCAAACCGCTGCTGAATGGCGAGAAGCGCATCTGCTACTCGATGACCGAGAAGGCCGCCGGCGCCGACGCCACGGGCATGCAGACGCGCGCGGTCAAGGACGGCAACGAGAACTACATCCTCAACGGCGAGAAGTGGTTCTCGTCGGCGGCCAGCGTCGCCGACATCGCCCTGGTGATGGCCAAGACCGATCCGGACGCCCCGCGGCACCAGCAGTTCTCGACCTTCATCGTCGAGCTGCCCAACCCCGGCTACCGCATCGTGCGCGACATCGGCACCATGGCCGCCGAGGGTCCGCTCTCCCATGTGCTAGGCGGCGGCCACTCCGAGATCGAGATCAAGGATCTGGTCGTGCCGGCCGAGAACCTGCTCGGCGGCGAGGGCAACGGCTTCAATATGGGCCAGCATCGCCTGGCCTATGGCCGCCTGCGCCACGGCATGCACAACGTCTCGATGGCCCAGCGGGCGCTCGATCTGGCGGTGGCCCACGTCACCAGCCGCGAGACCTTCGGCAAGAAGCTCAGCGAGCGCCAGGGCGTCCAGTTCATGCTCGCCGACTGCGCGCAGGACATCTACATCGCCCGGCTGATGCTGCTGCACATCGCCTACAAGGCGGAAAAGGGCCTGGACCTGCGCCAGGAGAACGGCATCGCCAAGGTCTATCTGGCCAACATGGTCCATCGGGTGGTCGACACGGCGATCCAGCTCCATGGCGCCCTCGGCTATTCGACCGACACGCCGCTGGCCCGCTGGTACACCCACATCCGCAGCCAGCGACTGGTCGACGGCCCGGACGAGGTCCACCGCTGGACCACCGGCCGCAACATCATCAAGGCGTTCCAGGCCACCGGCACCACCGCCGGCGCCTGCGGCGGGGATCTGCTCTAGGGCTGCGAGGGCAGGGCCTGGACCCGCCGGACGATCTCGTCCGCCGCCCGGTTCAGGCCCGGTCCGTCCAGGCTCTCCAGCGCGATGACCGCCGTCGCCTCGCGACCGTCCTTGCGGCGGCCGCGCTGGTAGGCGGGGTCGTAGTGCAGTTCCATCAGCGCCTCGGCCAGGGCCGCGTAGTCGCCGGCCGCGAGCAGCGCGCGCCAGCCCTCCAGCCGCTTCTGGCTGGGATGCACGGGCAGGCGAGCCAGCACGGCTTCGATCAGGTCGTGATTGGCGACAATGTCGCTGTAGGCCCGCACCAGATAGCGGGCCCGTTCGTCGCGCGGGGCGGCCACCTCGATGCGCGGCGCCGCCAGCATCCGCGCCCACAGAGCCGGCGGGACCATCAGGTCGCCGATGCGGCTCGACTCAGCCTCGACGACGGTCAGGCGCGTCGGATCGAGCGCCTCCATGGCCTGCAGCAGGTTCGACTCGAAGCCCTTCTGGTTGGGCTGCGGCTTGCCGGGGAGCCCGCCGAACAGCGAGCCGCGATGGCCGGCCACGCCTTCCAGGTCGAGGGTCTGCACGCCGCGCGCTGCCAGGGCGGTGAGAATCTCCGTCTTGCCGGTGCCGGTGTCGCCATCGAGCAGCACCAGATTCAGAGACCACGCCTCGTCATAAAGCCTCGCCTGAACATGCCGACGGTAGGTCTTGTAGCCGCCCTGCAGCAGGCTGGTCCGCCAGCCGACCTTCGCGAGGATGGTCGCCATCGAGTCCGACCGCGAACCGCCCCGCCAGCAGTAGACCAGCGGCGCAAAAGACTGCGGCCGGTCCGCCAGTTCGTTTTCCAGATAGCGGGCGATGTTGCGGGCGACGTGAGCCGCGCCGATGCGGTTGGCCTTCAGCCGCGACTCCTGGACGTAGATCGTACCGACCTCGGCCCGCTCGGCGTCATTCAGGACCGGAAGGTTGATGGCGCCAGGCAGATGGTCGAGCGCGAACTCGCCGGGGCTGCGGACGTCGATGATCGTCTCGAAGCGCGCAAGCGCGGTCGAGTCGGCGGTCTGCAGCAGCTGGATGCGCGACATGAAGGTCCTGTTCCGGCCTGTCTCCCCTACGCTGTAGGGGACTTCGCGCCCGTCGTTCAATATGAAGCGACGATCCTCAAGGAGCTATCCCGTGTCCGACCCCGTGCGACTGACCTCCCTGGCCCACGGCGGCGGCTGCGGCTGCAAACTGGCGCCGGCCGTCCTGCGCGAGATTCTCGCCAAAACCCCGGCAGCGGCGGTGTTCCCCGACCTGATGGTCGGAACCGAGACCTCGGACGACGCGGCGGTCTGGCGGCTGAATGACCAGCAGGCGCTGGTGGCCACGACGGACTTCTTCATGCCGGTTGTCGACGACCCATTCGATTTCGGCCGCATCGCCGCGACCAACGCCCTGTCCGACGTCTACGCCATGGGGGCGACGCCGATCTTCGCCCTGGCGCTTGTCGGCATGCCGGTCGACCGGCTGCCGGTCGAGACGATCCAGCAGATCCTCGCCGGCGGCGCCTCGGTCTGCGCGGCTGCGGGCGTGCCGATCGCCGGCGGTCATTCGATCGACAGCGTCGAGCCGATCTACGGTCTCGTGGCGCTGGGCCTAGTCCATCCGGACAAGGTCCTGACCAATCGCGGCGCGCGGGCCGGCGATGTGCTGATCCTGACCAAGGCGCTGGGGGTCGGCATTCTCAGCGCGGCCTTCAAGCAGGAGAAGATGCCGGAGGGCGGCTACGCGGCGATGATCGCCTCGACGACGCAGTTGAACACCGTCGGCGCGGGTCTCGGCGATGTGCCGGGCGTGCACGCGGTGACCGACGTGACCGGCTTCGGCCTGCTCGGGCATCTCCTGGAGATGTGCCGGGGCGCCGGTCTGACGGCGGAGGTCGATGCGGATGCGCCGGCCCTGCTGACCGGCGTCGAGGCCCTCGCCAGCGGCGGCATCCGCACCGGCGCCTCGACGCGCAACTGGGCCAGCTATGGCGAGGCCGTGCGCCTGCCGGACGGCTTCGCCGACTGGCGCCGGGACATCCTCTGTGATCCCCAGACGAGCGGCGGCCTGCTGATCGCGGTGGCGCCGGATCAGGCCGATGCGGTGCTCCGCCATGTGACGGCCGCCGGGTTCGCGGCCTCGCGGCGTGTTGGCCGACTGATCGACGGCGTGGCGGAAGTCCGGGTTCTGGCGGACTGATTTTCCCCTCTTTCGGAGGATGTCCGGGCCCCAGGATCGATCGACAATCGGTCGACCAGAGGAGGGCTCCCTGATGCACACCATCTTTCGCGCGGCCGCGGTCGTCACGTTCGCCGGACTGCTCACCGGCTGCGCCAGCCTGATCACCGGCGGCCCGTTGATCCGACCCGGCGAGCCGGTCGGCGCGATCGCCGTGATCAACCGAACCAGCCACCCCATCGGCGTCGTCGCCATTTCGGCCTGCAGCGCCGCCAGCTACGGGCTGAACCGCCTGCCGGACGGCGTCTCGATCCCGTCGGGCCGCAGCTACCAGTTCCAGGTCTCGGCGGGCTGCTGGGATGTCGACGCCGGGGCGTTCGGCGTCGGCGAGGCGCGTCAGCGGCTGACGGTCTCCGCCGGACGGGTGACCGGCTACACGGTGACGGACTAGAGCCAGAGCGGGCGGCTTGCGCGCGGCTGCGGGCGGGATAAGGTCCCCGCCTTTCCCTCGTCTTAGCGAGTATCCGCCATGGCCGTCGATCGTCGCCAACTCCTGCTGAGAGCCGCCGCCGCCGGCGCCGCCGTCTCCGCGCCCGACCTGACCTGGGCGGCTTCCGCCGGCCCGGTCGCCAACCCTCAACTGGCGGCCCTGCTCGATACCTTCGTGCAGGAGATGCTGGTCGACTCGCCCGAGACGGCGACGTCGCTCGGCCTCGACAACGGCGCCAACGCGGGCCTGAAGAGCAAGCTCAGCGGCGCGTCCGCCGCCGACCGCGGGGCGCAGGTCGCCGCCTATGAGGGCCGCCGCAAGCGCCTGCGGGCGATCGATCGCGCCTCGCTGACGCCCTCGGACGTGACCATCTTTGACACCGTCGACTATTCCCAGGGGATGGGTATCCAGGGCGGACAGTTCAGCTACGGCCTCGACTACGCCAATCCCTATATCGTCAGTCAGCAGAATGGCGCGGCCCTGAACACGCCGGAGTTCCTCAACTCCCAACACCTGATCGCCGTGAAGGCCGACGCCGACGCCTATGTCTCGCGCCTGGAAGCCCTTGCGACCGTCATCGACGAGGAAACCGGCCGCATCCAGGCCGACGCAGCCGCCGGCATATCGCCGCCCGACTTCATCCTCGGCAACGCGCTCGGCCAGCTCCGGGGCATGCGCGCGGTCGCCGCCGGCGATACGCGTCTGGTCGGATCGCTGGTCGAACGGACCGCGGCCAAGGGCATTGCCGGCGACTACGCGAAGTCGGCGACCGCCATCGTGCAGACCAGCATCTATCCGGCGCTCGACCGCCAGATCGCGGCGCTCGCGGCCCTGCAGGCCGGCGCAAGTCCCGACGGGGGCGTCTGGCGTCTTCCGGACGGAGAAGCCTATTACGCCTGGGCGCTGCGTCAGGGCACAACGACCGAACGCACCGCCGACGACATCCACCAGATGGGCCTCGACCAGGGCGCGGCCATCGACGCCCAGATGGATGCGGTGCTCCAGGCGCAGGGCTTCACCCAGGGCACGGTCGGGGAGCGCATGGGCGCCCTGACCCGCGATCCGCGGTTCCTCTATCCCAATACCGAAGCCGGCAAGGCCGAGCTGATCGCCTACCTGAACGGCCGCATCGCCGCGATCCGGCCGATGATGGCGAAGCTGTCGAAACTGGGCCTCAAGGCCGAGGTCGAGGTTCGCCCGGTGCCGAAGGAGATCGAGGCCGGCGCGGCGCTCGGCTACATGAACTTCGCCTCCCTCGATGGGTCGCGGCCGGCGATCTACTATGTGAACCTGCAGGATACGGGGAACTGGCCGCGCTACACCCTGTGCAGCCTGACCATGCACGAGGCGATTCCGGGCCACGCCTGGCAGGGCGCCTTCCTGGCCGAGCGTGGGGACCGGGTTCCGTCGATCGCGGCGCTGATGGGCTTCAACGCCTTCGTCGAGGGCTGGGCGCTCTATGCTGAACAGATGGCTGACGAAGTCGGCATGTATGCGGACGATCCGATGGGTCGCCTGGGCTATCTGCAGGCGCAGCGCTTCCGGGCCGCACGGCTGGTGGTCGACACCGGGCTGCATCACAAACGCTGGAGTCGCGCCCAGGCCATCACCTGGATGACGGGCGCCACGGGTCGTTCAACCGGCGCCATCACAAGCGAAGTCGATCGCTATTGCGCCAGTCCCGGCCAGGCCTGCGGCTACAAGGTCGGTCACACGGAAATCGTGCGCCTGCGTGAAACGGCGAAGACGGCGCTGGGCCCGAAGTTCGACATCCGCGACTTCAACGACGCGGTGGTCGGCACCGGCGGTGTGCCGATCAGCGTGCTGACCTCGGTGATCGACCGGTACGTCGAAGGGCAGCAAGCCCGCCGCAAGGGCTGGTTCCACTGGCCCCTCTAGACGGTCTGCCGCGTCAACGGTTCGTCGGTCGGCTCACGCTGCTTCGGACGAACCGTTGCACCGACTTGTGCGGTGACTTGTCCAGTTCGGACGCGGAGCCGCGCCAGACCACCTTGCCCTGATCGAGCATGGCGATTTCATCGGCGATGATCCGGGCCGAGACCAGATCGTGGGTGATCGACAGGGCCGTGCAGCCCAGCCGCTTTACCTGGTCGACGATCAGCAGATTGATGGTCTCGGCCGTCATAGGGTCAAGACCGGTGGTGGGTTCGTCGAAGAACAGGATCTTCGGGCGCCCGACGATAGCGCGCGCCAGACCAACCCGCTTCTGCATCCCGCCAGACAGCTCCGAGGGATAGAGGTCGGCGACCGCGGACTCGAGCCGCACCTGGTCCAGCGCTTCGAGCGCGGCCCTGCGCGCGGCCTTGCGGCCCCGGCCGTCGGCATTGATCAGGCGAAACGCAACATTTTCCCAGACCGTCAGGCTGTCAAACAGGGCCGCGCCCTGAAACAGGACGCCGGCGTTGCGGTAGAGCTTCTGCTGCTGGCGACCCAGGCCTCCCGGCAGCCGCTTGCCTTCAAAGTGCACCTGACCCGCGTCCGGCCGCATCAGGCCCAGCGCCAGCTTCAGCGTCACGGACTTGCCCTGGCCTGACCCGCCGATGATCACCAGCGATCGACCGGCGTCGACGGCCAGGTCGAGCCCGTCCAGAACGGCCTTGCCGCCAAAGCGCTTGCTGACCGCGCGCCACTCGAGGATCGGCGTCGGCCCGGCCATCAGCGCGTGAACAGCGTTGTGAGGGCGTAGTCGGTCGCGAAGATCAGCACGCCGGACCAGACCATGGCCTGGGTGGCTGCCCGGCCCACGCCACGGGCGCCGCCGGTCGCGCGATAGCCGTGGTAGCAGCCCATCAGCGTCACGATGAAGCCGAACACGGCGGCCTTGATCAGGCCGGATTCGACATCCCACGCCTCGACGAAGTCGACCGTCGCGCGCGCATAGATCGACGGGTTGAAGTCCAGTGTCAGGACCGAAACCAGCCAGCCGCCGGCGATGCCGATGATGTCCGCCACGCCGGTCAGAAGCGGGAGGGTCAGAACTCCGGCCAGCAGGCGAGGGGCGACGAGGTAGCGGAACGGGTCGGTCGAGAGGGTCCGCATGGCGTCCAGTTGCTCGGTCGCCCGCATGGCGCCGATCTCGGCGGCGATGGTCGCGGCGACGCGGCCGGCCAGCATCAGGGCGGCCAGCACGGGCGCCAGCTCCCGGGTGATCCCCAGGGCGACGATCTGCGGCACGATCTGTTCGGCGTTGAACCGGCCCCCGCCGGTGAAGATGTTGAGGGCCAGCGCCGCGCCGGTGAAGACGGCCGTCAGTCCGATCACCGGCAGCGACATGAAGCCGATGGCCACGCACTGGCGCAGGAGTTGCCCCCCGTACCAGGGCAGCGAGACGCAGGCGGCGAGCCCGCGCAGCGCGAACAGCGTCACCGCGCCGACCAGTCGCGTCACGGCCAGGACCAGATGGCCCACGGCCGTCACCGGCGACAGCAGGGTCAGGCGCGCGGCGACCGCCACGTTACTGCGGATCCGCGGGCGCGGGAGGCGCTGGCTTGATCACCTGGCCGATCAGGCCGAACAGGTCGACCGCCCCCTGGGTGTTCTGGATCTCGCCACCGGGCTTGAGCATGTCCTCGGCGGCGCCCGGCTCGATCGACACATGCGCCCCGCCCAGCAGGCCGTCGCTGGTGATCTTCGCCGTCGAGTCCGTCGGCAGGGCGACGCCGGCGTCGATGGTCAGCTGCGTCGTCGCGAAATAGGTTTTCGCGTCCAGCGACAGCCGGTCGACCTGACCCACGCGCACCCCGGCCACCCGAACATCGTCGCCTTCCTTGAGGCCGCCGACCTGGCCGAACCGGGCCTTGACCGCATAGCCGCCCGTCTGCCCGCCGACGTCGCCGGTCAGCATCAGATAGCCCAGGAAGAGCCCGGCCCCGATCAGGACAAGTGCGCCAACGACCGTCTCGGCCCAGTTCTCACGCATCGGTCAGGGTCTCCTCGGCGAGCGGGTCATCAGCGGCGGGCGCCATCGGCTTCGAGCTGTGCGATCAGGGCGTCCACGTTCCCGCCGGCGTTGTCGATGGTCGAAACGAAGTCCTGCTGCAGCGTGATCGCCAGCCACACGCCACGCGTCTGGACATCGACCGCCTTGTAGGTTCCCGGTCCGCCGAGGATGCGCCAGGCGACGGGGAGCGGGCCGGACTTTGGGTCGCCGCTGACGATGGTGTTGACGACCGTGTCGCCCGGGCCGCGCACGACTGAACCGGTCACCTGCAACTGATTGCCCTTGAACGCAGCCAGATGGGTCTGGAACAGCCGCTGGGCGTAACCCTTGAACACGGTGTTGAAGCGCTGACGCTGCGCCGGCGTGGCGATCCGGGCATATCGTCCCAGAACGAAGCCGGTGATGCGCTGGAAGTCGGCCAGCTGTTCGATCATCTGGCGGAAAGCCGCGTCCCGTGCGGCGGGAGTCAGGGACCGATTGGTCACGACGGAGAGGACCTTCTGGCCTTCCGTCTGGACAAAGGCTTCGGCCGCGGCGTCGCGGGCCACACGGGCGCTTGCGACGGCCGGCGCGAACAGGCCAGCGGCAAGGGCGGCGATCGCAGCGCGCCGGTTCAGGTCGGGAAAGGTCATGGTTTGGCGGGCGCTGGTTCTGGCGGTGGTCCGGGTGCGGGTTCCGACTCAGGCTCGGAAGACTCGAACTCGGGCAAGGCCTCCTCCGCGCCGGTGGCTTCGCGGACCATGGCCTCGCGGTTCTGGAGATAGCTTGACCGGACCGTCGCGTAAGGGTCGGTCGACTCCTCCATCACGGTCCTGAGCGTCTCGTCATTGTCGGCGCGGGCGTTGATCGCGCGCACGGCGCCCCGGCCGACGGCGAAGTCCGTGGCGGGTCCGCCGGTGGCATGGCTGACCGGGTCGCCGAGCAGGGACACGATGGAACCCACCCCGTCGCGGACCGTCGTCGGGCCGATGACAGGCAGATAAAGGTAGGGGCCCGACCCCACGCCATAGCGCCCCAAGGTCTGACCGAAGTCGGCCGGCTGCCGCTCGAGGCCGCTCTTTCCGGCGACGTCAAACAGGCCCAGCAGTCCGACCGTTGAATTGGCCAGGAAGCGCCCCGTCGCCCGGGTCGCGACCTTGGGACGGCCCTGCAGCACGGCGTTGACCACCGTCGCGGGCTCCCGGAGATTGGCCACCGCGTTGCCCAGGCCGCGCCGCAGAGGGCCCGGCACGATCCGCCGATATCCCCGGGCGACCGGTCCGATCAGAATCCGGTCCAGCGCGGCGTTAAGTCTGAAGTTGCGGCGATTGAAGCTGCGCAGCGGGTCCGACTGGGTCGGCACGCCACCCGCCAGCGGCAGGCTCTCGGGATCACCTGAATGGCTGACGCCGGGGGCCGCGGCGATCAGGATGGAGGAGGCCAACGCGACGGCGCCGATCAGCAGGGTACGCACAGCTGATCGCCGTCCCGACGCTGACGTCCGATCCCCGCTGTTGAGTCGCTCCACTGACATCGTGTGTCGTATCTCGCCTGTCCCCCCTCCACCCGTAAAGCGACGTGGCAGGGAGGCAAACCGATTCAACCGTAATCATAGAAAACGCTATCCCTGATTCGGGGGGATGGTGATGTTGCGCTTTTTACGCTGCGCCGACCGCCGCGACGGTCTCAGCCGCCGGCGAGCTTCTGGCGGGCCCTGGCCAGGAGCGCCTGAGCCTCCGCCCGGCGACCGCGATCCGCGACCTCCCGACCGGGACGGGCCGGCGCGGCGATCGACTTTTCAAGCGCTTTCACGGCGCCCGCATACTGGCCCTGCCGGACCAGGTAGTCGGCATAGAAGAAGTTGGTGTCGATGCCGTTCGGATTGGCCGCGAGGCCCTTCAACAGATAGGCGCGGGCCTTGGCCGGATCGCCGAAGCCGACAGGGAAGCCCGGCACCTGGGCATAGAGAGAGCCCAGGCTGGAATAGACCGAGCCGTCCCCGAGCGCGGCGGGATTGATGTGTTCCGCCCGTTCAAGCAGCGCCCTGGCTTCCTTGGCAAGGGCCAGACCGCCCAGGCCGCCCTTGGCGCCGGCCTCTGTGGCCAGAGCGATGGCTTCCCAGACGAGGGGTTCGGCGCGCGCCGGAAACTGGTGGGCCAGGGCGTCGGCCTGGGCCGCCACCCTCGCCGCCGCCGCGGCCTGGGCCGGCTTGTCCCGGACCTCGAAGTTGGCGTGATCCCAGGCGTGGGCGAGGCCGTCGATGCGGGCGTCGAAAGCGGCGTCGCGCGCGAACGCGGGTGCGGCGGCGGTCAGGCCGAGCGTCAGGGCCATCAGGAGGGGGGCGAGTTTCATGGGCGTGTCCTTGGGGTCAGCGGGCGAACATCGCCACGGCCTTGCGGTCGTTGGCGGACAGGGCGCGGTCAACGAGGCCCGGCAGCAGGGCGTTGATGCGAACGAACAGGCTTTCTGGGAAGCCGAAGTAGACGTCCCGGCGCCGGTCGCGGACCGCCGCGACGATGCGGCGGGCGATCGTCCTGGGCTCGTCCATGTTCATGTGCGTGAGTTTCGCGAACTCCATGACCGCCGGGGTGTTGAGCGGCGTGCGGACCGCGCGCGGCGCGACGTAGGTCACGTCGACGCCGGTCCCCGAGAGCTCGCGACGCAGGGCCTGGCTGAAGCCGCGCAGGCCGGCCTTGGCGCTGGAATAGCTGACGAAATGGGCGAAGTTGATCGAGCCGAAGATGGAACCGATGTTGACGATCTGGCCCTGACCCCGGGCCTTCATGCCCGGCAGGACAGCCTGGGTCAGCCGGACCGGCGCGACCAGGTTGACCATGTAGCTGGTCACCAGATGCTCCGGGGACTGCCGTTCGAACGGTCCGAAATGCTGGATGCCGGCGAGGTTGATGAGAATGTCCCAGTGACGCCGGCCGATGTCTGCCGCCGCCGCCTCGAGACCGGCCGCTGAACCGAGGTCGTGCTTCAAGGTCTGGCCGGCGACATCGGAGTCGATCCGGTCCAGCACCGTGACCCGCGCCCCCTCGGCGGCCAGCTGACGGCAGATCAGCGCGCCCAGGCCGCCGGAGCCGCCGGTGATCAGGATGTCCTTGTCCTTAAACGACATGAGCGGCCTCGCGATTGTGGGGGATGGCGGCGAACACGCCCGCGAACAGGTTGAACACACCGCCGGCGACTTCGATGATCGCGGCCTGGTCGGCGGGGTCGTCGACCTCGCCCATCAGGTTCTGGAAGAAGACAAGGTGGTCCTGATCGAGGGCGCCGTGCGAGGTCAGATAGCTGAAGCACTGCGGACCGAGGCCCAGGTTCTTGGCCACCGCCTCGGCGCCCTGGGTCGCCAGCCGGACGCTGGTCCCCTCGAGCACCAGCACCATGCCGAAGAAGCCCATCGGATTGACCCGGCGGATGTAGTCGTAGGCGTAGTCGACCATCGCCTGGGTCGCGGGGCGCGGCGTGCCGTTGCGGACAGCCTCCGGATCGCCGCCGCAGTTGCGGATGTCGTTGAGGATCCATTCCTCATGGCCCGTCTCCTCTGCGATGTACTCGTCGAGGGCGTCGCGGAAGCGCTGGTGGGCGTCGTCCAGTCCGGCCTTGGCCGCCTGCATCAGCGGCACGGTGTGCTTCACGTGGTGATAGGCCTCGGTCAGATAGGCGATGTAGGTCTCAAGCGAGATCGCGCCGGTCAGGCCGTCCTGGATCTGCGGCACGGAGGCCAGGGTCTGCTGGCCGGGGGCGGTTTCGGTGATCAGTCGCTGGAAGAAGGTCACGGCCGGGTCTCCTGTTCGGTGGCTTCGATGAAGGGGCGATGGTTGGCGAGGATCGCGGCCCGGCGCGGACGGCCGTTGCCGGTCAGTTCCCCGGCGTCGGAGTCGAACGGCGGCCGGACCATCCAGCGGGCGATCCGCGCGTAGGCCGGCAGGTTGGCGTTGGCCCGCTCGACGGCGCGGGCGAGGGTCGCCGCGTCGAGGTCGGGCATCAGGGGCACGATCAGGGCGCCGAGTTCCGGCTGGGCTTCGCCGAAGACGATGGCCTGGCGAATCTCGGGCTGGGCCAGCAGCTCGCTCTCGACCCATTCGGGCGCGATGTTGCGGCCGTAGGCGTTGATGATCGTATTGCCGCGCCGACCGGCGATGGACAGGAAGCCGTCCGCGTCCTGAGCGCCGATGTCGCCGGTGGCGACCACGCCCGCATTGAGCGCTCCGCCAGCGTAGCCAAGGAACGGACGGGGGCCGACAAGGATCTCGCCATCAGCCGACAGGGTCACCTTCAGGTGCGGCAGTGGTTTGCCGACCGTGCCTGCGCGATGGGCGCCGGGCGTGTTCAACGCGACCACCGAGGCGCATTCACTCAGGCCGTAACCTTCGTAGACCGGCAGGCCGAGCGAGGCGGCCTGGTCGAGCAGCCTGGGTGAGACCTTGGCGCCGCCCACGGCGACCAGACTCAGGTCCGGGAACCGCGCGCCGGCGAATGACATGACCATCAACAGCGCCCGCAGAAGCTCGGGCACGAGGATCAGGCTGGTGGCCTTCTCGCCGGCGATGGCGGCCGCGAGTTTGGCGAGGTCCGGCCGGAACGGATTGTCCAGGCCGAGGTCTGCGGCGGGCAGAACGTGATAGCGACCGCCGGCAAGAAGGGTCGTGTAGAGGCCGGCGACATTCTCGAGCAGGATCGACAGCGGCAGCAGCGGCAGGTGCTTGCCGGCGTAGTCCGCGCCGATCACCTCGACCAGCGAGGCGGAGACCGCCTCCATCTGGTCCTGCGACAGGCAGACGCCTTTGGGCCGGCCGGTCGACCCGGAGGTATAGGTGATCTTCGCCGTCCCGGCTGGCAGGACAGCCGTGGTCGGGGCCAGCAGTCTGACGCCCAGTCGAAGACCGGCCGCCTCGATCGAGGCGTCATCTTCCCCCTGTGCAATGAGCAGGGCGGCGCCGGCGTCCGCCAGCACGTGATTGCGCTGGTCCAGGGTGAAGAAAGCGGGGATGGGGAGGCTCGGCACGCCCAGACTGACGAGCGCCAGATCGAGCACGACCCAGGCCGGGCTGTTGTCCAGGATGATCGCGACAGGCGCGCCGGGACGTGTCCGCGCGACGAGCCGCGCCAGTTGCAGGGCGGTCGCTTCAACGGCCTGCGCCAGTTCGGCGTAGGTGAAAGCCTGATCCGCGTCGCTCAGCGCGATGGCGGCAGGCGAGGCGGCGGCGTGGCGCGCCAGGGCGTCCAGAACGCGGCTCACTGGACCACGCTCCCCGGCAGGGCCGGATGCAGGCGGGGGGTGACGTCGGTGTCGAGAATCGGATCGGCGAGCAGCAGGCTGGCGAGCGCGGGCAGGGCGGGTGCGATCGCGCCGACCAGCACTTCCGGGTCGCGGGCGTAGTAGGCGCCCCAGTCCGCGCCGCCATCCGGCAGGCGCTCCGGCTGCGCGCGGGTGAGGCCCTTTGTGGCGAAGCCGACGCGGGCGAAGCTGCGGCGGAGTTGCTTCGTGGCGGTCGCCACCGCGTGGGTGCAGCCCTGCCGGTCGAGATGGGCGGCGAGGGCAAGGAACAGGAACAGCGAGGCGCCGGGGCTTTCGGACGCCAGATTGCCGATCTCGGCGATCTGGTTGCGCCGAGGGCGATCGTCGAGGCTTGCGGCGACGGCGACCTCCACCGGGCCATCCAGATAGTGCTCGAGATACAGCGGTGCGTCGGCGGCGAAGCGGAAGCCGGCGGCGGCGTGGATCACGCCGTCGTTGTCCTGCACGCTGATCAGGGTCGGGAAGTGGCTGCGGATGTGGCCGTCGAAGGCCTTTGCGTAGGCCGCTTCCAGGTAGGCTTCCACCCGCAGGCGGTCGGGGCGGCCGCTGTGGTGAATGCTGATCCGGCCCGGCTCCACGGCCGTGAACCGGCGAACGCGATCGGCGTCGAACCGAAGACTTCCCCGGACGGCGCCGTCATCGACCATCATCACTTCCAGCAAGGCTCGTCTCCGTTCTTGCATCGCGCCCAGACACCCTCTGTCCGGAATGACGACGTCGTCGGAGAAGCCCCTCACAGGAATCGACATTGGCGATTGCGCGGGCGGTCGGCATGAGGGAAATCGGGTCGCGCCCTGATCACTGAAGGGCTAGGCGGCAATCCGGCCGCGGGAGGTCTCGTCCCGCCTTGGACGACAGCGACAGCCATCCCCTGATCGCCGTCTATCTGGCGCGCCGCGTCGAGCTGGTGCGCTATTTCCGCATCCGCTTGCGCTCGGAAGCCGCCGCCGAGGATCTGGTCCAGGACATCTATGTGAAGATTGCCGGCCTGCCATCGGAGGACATCGGCAATCCGGCCGCCTACCTCTACCGGCTTGGCACCAACCTGATGCTCGATCGCATCAAGCAGCAGTCGCGATCGGCTCGCCGCGACGCCGACTGGCGCGACAGCGAGACCGTCACCGCCAGTGGCGAGGACATCGCCCAGGCCCCGCCCGCGGACGAGGCGCTCGCCGCCCGCCAGCGCCTCGACCAGATCATCGCGACGGTCAGCGACCTGCCGCCGCAGGTGAAGGAGGCCTTCCGTCTGCACAAGCTGGAGGGGCTCACGCACGCCGAGACCGCCAAGGCGATGGGCATCTCCCGATCGAGCGTGGAGAAGCACATCATGGCCAGCCTGAAGCGCATTCTCGCGAAGGTTGGACGATGAGCCGCAGCGGCCCCGAAAAGAAATATTGGAGGCGCCTGGCGGTTTGTGGCGTCATTTGGGCAGAACCCCCCAGCGGGTCTTACAGGAGTCACCCTCCGCGATGAGCGGTCAGTCCATCCCGCCCGACGACCCGGCCCTGCGCGAGGAAGCGCTCGCCTGGCTTGTGCGCGTCCAGTCCGATGCGGCGACGGAGGCCGACTGGTCCGCGCTGGCCGACTGGCTCGACGAGTCCGACGAGCGTCTGGTGATGTTCGAGGCCGTCGAACGGCTGACCGCGTCAATCGAGGAGGACGCCCAGGCCATCGTCCATGGCCTCAAGGACGCGGCCGGCGTGGTCATTCCGTTCCGGCCGCGCCCGTCCTTCCTGCCGTCCCGCCCGGTCTGGGGCGCGCTGATCGCCGCTTGTCTCGTCCTTCTGGCCGGTCCCGTGGTCTGGCAAGCCTCGTTGGGCACGCCTGAAATCTACAGAACGAACCCCGGCCAGACTCGTGAGATCACCCTCTCCGACGGCACCTACATCCACCTTGGGGCCGACTCCGAGCTGACCGCCCGCATCGGCTGGCGCGCGCGACGGGTGAAGATGGCCACCGCGGAGGCGAGCTTTGACGTCGCCCACGATGCGGAGAAGCCGTTCCTGATCTCGGTCGGCGACCAGCAGGTCAAGGTCGTCGGCACCGAGTTCAACATCCGCCACCTCGACGATCAGGTGGTGGTCACCGTGCGGCGGGGCGTGGTCGAAGTGCGTCAGCCGGACCTGGGCGCCGCGCCGGTCGCCCGCCTGACGGTCGGCGACCAGCTCACCCATCGTGTCGGCGCGGCGACCTCCCGCCAGGCCCGGGTGAACCCTGCGGTCGCCTTCGCCTGGACCGAAGGCCGGCTGATCTGCGAGGACCAGCGCCTCTCGGAAATCGTCGCCGATCTTAACCGACGCTACGGCGCGCGGATCGAGGTTTCGGACGTGGCCGGCCGCAAGCGGTTTTCCGGCGTCCTGACCCTTGATGATCAGGATCAAGTCGTTCGCCGGCTGGCGGACTACCTTTCGCTCACTGTCGAGCGTAGGGGAGAGGCTGTTCTCCTGCGCTGAACCGCGAGACGCCGGACTTGCCTGACGCCTTCCGCCCTCGCTGGGCGCCCCTTCTTGGCCTGATCGTGGCCCTGGCGAGCGTCGGCGCGGCCAAGGCTGCTTCGCCGACGCCTGTCTTCAATATTCCGGCCGGGAGCCTGGGCGCCGAACTGGTCGATTTCGCGGTCCAGGCGGACATCTCGATCAGCACCCGTGACATCGCCGCCTGCCGGCAAAACGGGCGCGCACTGGTCGGCCGCTACAGCCTCAGGGACGGCCTGACGCGAATTCTCGCGGGCAGCGGCTGCGGGTTCCGGTTCCTCGACGCCCGGGCGGTCGAGGTCATGCCGTTGCCTCACGCACGGCCCGACCGGCCGCCCGGCCCGCCGGCGGCGCCACCGACCTCAATCTCGACAGATCTGGAAGCGGTCGTCGTGGTCGCCACGCGTCGGCCGGTCGCTGTTGACCGGCTGGCCTATCCCGTCACGGCGCTGGGCGCGGAGACCCTGTCCGGCCAGGGAGTCGGGGACGCCGCCGACATCGCCCGGCTGACGCCGTCCATGACTGTCACCAACCTCGGGCCGGGGCGGAACAAGATCCTGCTGCGCGGCCTGTCGGACGGCCCCCTGACCGGCCGCACCCAGTCGATGGTCGGCATCTATGTCGACGACGTGCGCATCACCTACAACGCGCCCGACCCCGATCTGCGTCTGACCGACATGGATCAGGTGGTGGTGCTGCGCGGTCCGCAGGGCGCGCTATACGGAGCCGGGTCGCTCGGCGGCGTGCTGCATCTGGTCACGGCCAAACCCGACACGACCGGGTTCTACGGATGGGTCGGGGCGAGCCTCGCGGCGACCGTTGGCGGCGACCCGTCCGGCACGCTGGAAGGCATGATCAACCTGCCCCTGTTCGACGGCCGCGCCGCCGTCCGCGCGGTGGGCTGGCGGGAGCAGACCGGCGGCTACATTGACGATGCGGGTCTGGGACTGACCAACGTCAACCGGACGACCCGCTTCGGCGGTCGACTGGCCGCGTCGCTGGCGATCGGAGACCGCTGGACGCTGACGGCAGGCCTGATTGGTCAGGCGATCGACTCCGCGGACACCCAGTACAGCCTGAAGACGGAGGCGCCCTACACCCGCCGCAACAGTCTGCGCGAGCCGCATGACAACGACTTCGCCGAGGCCAACCTGGGTCTGACCGGCGACCTCGGCTGGGCGCGGCTGCGCTGGTCGACGGCCTTCGTCGAGCACACGCTGGACAGTCGCTACGACGCCACCGCCGCGCCGCCGGTCGCGATGCCGGCCGGCCCGGCCGCGTTCGACGACGCCAACGACATCAGCAGCCTCATCACGGAAGCGACCCTGATGTCGCCCGACGACGCGAGGACCACCTGGCTGGTCGGTCTGTTCTATGCCCACACCCGGCAGGACATCGGCTTGACCCTGGAGCGACCGGGACCCGGATCGCTGGTCGGGTTCAGCGAGGACCGCCACGACCGTCTCGAAGAAGCGGCGCTGTTCGGGGAGGCGACGTTTCCGGTCGCTGACCGGCTGACGCTGACCCTCGGAGGGCGGTTGTTCAGCGTGTCCGAAACCGTATCCAGCCAGATCGAGGCGCCTCTGGCGGGGACTGGGTCGACCTATGACGGGACTGACGGTCGGAGCGGGTTCGCGCCGAAGGTGCTGCTGGCCTGGCATAGGTCGCCGACCACGCTGCTCTACATCGAGGTAGCCGAGGGCTACCGGGTGGGGGGGCTGAACACCACCGGCGCACCGGGCCAGACGTTCGGGACCGCCGGCGGCGCCCAGCCCCGTCGCCGCTACCAGGGCGACGAACTCATCAGCCTTGAGTCCGGCGGCCGCATCCGGCTGCTCGACGGTCGCCTGCAGCTGCGCATGGCGGCCTTCGAAGCGTTCTGGCAGAACATCCAGAGCGACCAGTTGCTGCCCAACGGCCTGCCGTTCACGGCCAATATCGGGGACGGGATCAACCGCGGGGTTGAGGTCGAAGGCGTCTATCGCGCGGGCGCGCTGGTGCTGACGGGCAATCTGCTGCTCAACGCGCCGGAACTGGAGCAGGCCAACGCCGCGTTTTCCGCCCATGGCGACCTGGCGCTGGCGGCGGTGCCCGACCTGACCGGCGGCGTCTCGGCGCACTACGCCTGGTCCTTGTCGCGAAACCGGCTATTCGCGCTCGATGGCCGCCTCGCCTATGTGGGCAAGTCTGCGCTGACCTTTGACGCGGCGACATCGCGGACGATGGGCGACTATGTCGACGGCCGCGTCGCCGGCAGCCTTGTCACGGACCGCTGGACGGCGACCCTGGCGGTGACCAATCCCGCGAACAGTCGCGGAGACACCTTTGCCTATGGCAATCCCTTCACCTTGCGACTCGCGCCGCAACAGACGCCACAACGTCCGGTGACCGTGGAGCTGACCCTCAGGTCCACGTTCTAGATCGGCGACCTCGTGGGCAAAAGCCGGACCCCACCTCGCCAAAGGCCCGGCGCATGCTAGTCTCGGACGAACAGTTTCGGAGCGGTCCGGTGCAGGCCGCCCATCGAGGGAGGATGCATGAAGGGCCCGGCTATTTTTCTGGCGCAGTTCGCTGGCGACGAGCCACCCTTCAACAGTCTGGAGGCCATCGCGCGCTGGGCCGGCGATCTCGGCTACAAGGGCGTGCAGATCCCGACCTGGGACCGGCGGCTGTTTGATCTGAAGCTGGCGGCCGAGAGCGATACCTACTGCGACGAGGTGAAGGGCGTTCTGGCGGCGGCGGGACTCGAGGTCTCAGAGCTGTCGACCCACACCCAGGGCCAGATGGTCGCGGTGCACCCGGCCTATGACGAGATGTTCGACGGTTCCGCGCCGGCCCGGGTACGCGGCAACCCGAAGGCGCGTCAGGAATGGGCGGTCGAACAGGTGCTGCTCGGCGCCAAGGCTTCGCGGCGGATGGGTCTGCCTGCCCACGTCACCTTCTCTGGCTCGCTGGCCTGGCCCTATCTCTATCCCTATCCGCAGCGCCCGGCCGGGCTGATCGAGGAAGCCTTCGACGAACTGGCCCGGCGCTGGCGACCGATTCTCGACGCCTTCGACGAGGTCGGCGTCGACCTCTGCTACGAGATCCATCCCAGCGAGGATTTGTTCGACGGCACGACCGTGGAGATGTTCTGGGACCGGGTGGATCACCATCCCCGCGCCTGCCTGCTCTACGATCCCAGCCACTTCCTGCTGCAGCAGCTCGACTATCTCGAGTACATCGACCTCTACCACGAGCGGATCCGGATGTTTCACGTCAAGGACGCCGAGTTCCGGCCGACCGGGCGGCAGGGGGTCTACAGCGGCTATGCGCCGTGGAAGGAGCGGGCCGGTCGGTTCCGCTCGCTCGGCGACGGCCAGATCGACTTCAAGGCCATCTTTTCCAAGTTCGCCCAGTACGGCTACCAGGGCTGGGCGGTGCTTGAGTGGGAGTGTGCGCTCAAGGACCCCATCCAGGGGGCGCGCGAAGGCGCGACCTTCATCCGCGACCACATCATCCAGGTGACGGGCAAGAGCTTCGACGACTTCCTGGCCACCGACGTGGACGCGGCGGCCAACCGCAGACTGCTGGGCCTTGATCGCTAGCATGCGCCTGTCTCTGGGTATGATCGGGGGCGGCGAGGGCGCCTTCATTGGCGGCGTGCACCGTATGGCCGCGCGGCTGGACGACCGCTGGACCCTGGTCGCCGGGGCCTTCAGCAGCAACGCAGGACGCTCGCAGGCCTTCGGTCGGACGCTCGGGCTGGATGACGACCGCTGCTATGGCGACTGGCGGGCGATGGCGCAGGCCGAGGCCGCCCGGCCAGACCGGATTGATGCGGTGGCCATCGTGACGCCGAACCATTTACACCACGCTCCGGCAAAGGCCTTTCTCGACGCAGGCATCGCCGTAATCTGTGACAAGCCGCTGACGACCGGTCTCGCCGACGCCCTGGATCTGGTCGAGGCGGTGGCCCGGACCGGGACGCCGTTCGTGCTCACCCACAACTACAGTGGCTACGCCATGGTCCGGCAGATGCGGGCCATGGTGGCGGCGGGAACGCTGGGGGCGATCCGGGTGGTCCAGGCCGAGTACGCGCAGGACTGGCTGGCCACGGCGTTGCCCGGCAACAAACAGGCCGACTGGCGGGGCGACCCGGCGCAGGCTGGTCCAGGCGGCGCGCTGGGCGACATCGCGACCCATGCCTACCACCTGGCGACCTTCGTGCTGGGCGAGGCCGCTGATCAGGTCAGCGCCGAGACCTCGCGGTTCGTCGAAGGGCGGCTGCTCGACGACGATGTGCAGCTTCGTCTGCGTTGGGCAGGCGGCGCGCGGGGACAACTCTGGGCCAGCCAGGTGGCGGTCGGGGCGGCCAACGGCCTGCGGCTGCGGCTTTATGGAGAGACGGGCGGGCTGGAATGGTCGCAGGAGGACCCGGACATCCTCCGCTACACGCCGCTCGGCGAGCCGCCCCGGATCCTGCGGCGGGGTGGACCCGGCCTGTCGGCGGCGGCGCAGGCGGCCACGCGCATCCCGGCCGGACACCCTGAAGGTTACCTGGAAGGTTTCGCCCGGATCTACGCCGACGCGGCGGATCTGGTGTCGGCACACAAGGCCGGCAGGCCTACGCCCGCAACTGACCTGCCCGGCGTTGCGGCCGGAGTCGACGGGGTGCGATTCATCGAGGCTTCGGTGCGCAGCGCCGCCGCGGACGGTCGCTGGATGTCCCTCCATGAGGCGCGTGCATGATGCGGCAGAGTTTCGCCTGGTGGTCCTTCACGGCCGGCCGCGAGGTCGATCCGGCGACGCTGCTGCGCGAAGCCGCGGCGGCCGGCGCCAAGGGCGTGGAGATGCTGCCGGAGCCGCTCTGGCCGGTCGCGCAGGACGCGGGCCTGTCCATCGTCACTCTGACCGGCCACACGCTGGAGCGCGGGTTCAACGACCCGACCCTTCATGCCGCTCTGGCCGATGAGGTCCGCCGCAACATCGACACGGCGGCGGCCGGCGGTTGCGAAGCGGTGATCGTCTTCTCCGGCAACCGCATCGGCGACGGCGCCGACGCGCCCGCGATCGCGGCCTGTATCGAGGGTCTGGCCCCCGTCGTGGCCCATGCCGAAGCGGCGGGCGTCCGTCTGCTGATGGAGCTGCTCAACAGCAAGGTCGATCATCCCGGCCACCAGTGCGACCGCACGGCCTTCGGGGCCGAGGTGGTTCGCGGCGTGGGTTCGCCTGCCCTGCGGCTGCTCTACGACGGCTATCACATGCAGCTGATGGAGGGCGACCTGATGCGGACGATCCGCGCCAACATCGACCTGATCGGCCATGTTCACACGGCCGGCGCTCCGGGCAGACGCGACCTCGACGACCGGCAGGAAATCAACTGGCCGGCCATCGCCGGGCTGCTGCGGCATCTGGATTACCCGCACTGGGTAGGGCATGAGTTCGTGCCCCGCGGCGAGCCTGTCCCGGCGCTCAAGGCGGCGCTCGACCAGTTCGACCCATCGTTACAAGCAAAGGGAGCGGCGTGATGTTCGACGCCATCGTTGTCGGCTCGGGCATCAGCGGCGGCTGGGCGGCCAAGGAGCTCTGCGAGCGCGGCCTGAAGGTGCTGATGCTCGAGCGCGGGCCCGAGGTCACCAACGGGCCGGATCAGAGTCACGATCTGGCGCTCAAGCTCCGCCGCCGGGACGACCAGATCCCCGAGGCCGAGCGGAACCTGCACTATCCCTATCACGTCGGGGTCTCCTACGCCTTGTTCAACTCCAACAAGGCCCTCTGGGCCAGCGATCACGACCACCCCTACGAGACCGTTCCCGGCAAGCCCTATCGATGGATCCGCGGCTATCAGCTGGGCGGACGGTCGCTGACCTGGGGGCGGCAGTCCTATCGCTGGGCGCCGCAGGACTTCCTGTCCAACCTGCAGGACGGACACGGCGTCGACTGGCCGATCCGCTACGAGGACCTCGAGCCCTGGTACGATCATGTCGAGGCCTTCGCCGGGATCAGCGGCGATTACGACGGCCTGGAACAGCTGCCGGACGGCGACTTCCTGCCGCCGTTTCCGTTCAACGACGTCGAGCTGGCCGCCAAGGCGCGGATCGAGGCGGACTACCCCACGCGCCGGATGATCATGGGCCGGACTGCCAATCTCAGCCGTATCGCCAAGGCCCAGATGGACGTCGGCCGCAAGCGCTGCGAACAGCATGTGAAGTGCCACCACGGCTGCCCGTTCGGCGCCTACTTCTCGAGCCAGGCGGCCACCCTGCCGGCGGCGCTCAAGACCGGCAATCTGACGGTCCTCACCGACCGGGTCGTCGAGAGCGTGATCCATGACCCCGCCACCGGCCGCGTCACCGGCGTGCGGACGATCAACCGGCTCGACAAGACCGGCGAGATCTTCGAGGCGCGGATCGTCTTCCTCAACGCCTCGGCGATCAACACCGCCGCCCTGCTGCTGAACTCGAAGTCCGAGGCCTTCCCACGCGGCCTGGCCAACGGCAGCGACCAGGTCGGCCGCAACCTGATGGACCATGTCAGCACCAAGCCGATCGTCGGCAGCATCCCCGGCTTCGGCGACGTGCCGTTCCAGAACGATCGGCCGACCGGCATCTACATCCCGCGCTACGCCAACGTCACCGAGGCGGACAAGCCCTACCTGCGGGGCTTCGGCATGCAGGGGGGCGCGGTCCGCTCACGCAACACCGAGGGCGCCGTTCAGGGTGTCGGCATCGGTGACGAGGACGAGGGCCACCGGGGCTGGCGCTTTTCGCTCCTGCCGTTCGGCGAGGTCCTGCCCGATCCCGAGAACCGGGTGACCCTGTCGACCACGCGACGGGACAGCTGGGGCGTTCCGGTGCCGATCATCGGCGCGACGCACGGGTCCAATGAATACGCCATGATGCGAGCGGCGGCGCGCGATGCGGCGGAGATGCTGGCGGCCGCCGGCTGCAGCGACATCACCGACTGGGAAGCGGCCAGCGAAGAGCTGACGCCCCCCGGCGACCGCATCCACGAGATGGGTACGGCGCGCATGGGCCGCGATCCGGCGACCTCGGTGTTCAATGGCTGGGGGCAGGCGCATGAGGCGGCCAACCTGTTCTGCTCCGACGGCGCCGTGATGGCCTCCAGCGCCTCGATGAACCCGTCACTGACCTACATGGCGCTGACCGCGCGCGCGGCCAACCACGCGGCTGATCTTCTCGAACAGGGAGGCCTGTGAGCCCCATGCGACCCATCGGTCTTCAGCTCTACACCCTGCGCAAGCCGTTCGCGGCCGATCCTCTCGGTACGCTCTCGCGCATTCGCGAGACCGGCTACGACGCGGTGGAATTCGCCGCGCCGCTGACGTCCGATTTCGCCGGTTACGCGGCGCACATGAAGGCCATCGGGCTGGACTGTCCCTCGGCCCATGTGGGCCTGGCCGACATGGCGGAGCAACCGGACGCCGTGTTGGCCATGGCCCGGACGCTGGGCTGCCGCTATCTGGTGATGCCGTTCGTGATGCCTGACCAGCGCGACTGGATGTTGGTCATTTCGACCCTGGGCGTCTTCGCCAGGCGGGCGCGGGAGGAGGGGCTGCGCGTCGCCTACCACCACCATGATTTCGAGTTTGAGGCGACCGATGGCGTCCGGCCCTTCGACCGTCTGGTGAGCGAGACCGATCCTGACTTTGTCGACTTCGAACTCGACGTCTACTGGCTGAAGAAGGGTGGCGAAGACCCCAAGGCCTTCATCGAGAAGATGTCCGGACGGGTGAAACTCATCCACCTCAAGGACATGGCGCCCGATGGCGGGATGGCCGATGTCGGATCAGGGACCTTCGATTTCGCGGCTCTGATCCAGGCGGCGGACGCCGCCGGTGCCGAGCACTATTTCGTCGAGCACGACTTCCCGCCGGCCCCCGGTTGGCCGAGCGTCGAGGCTAGCCTGGCGCATCTGCGGACCCTCGGCTGATCTCGGCAGACGACGTCTTCGAGACGTCCGCCAACGGCGATGCCCGGGGCGAGGCGCAGCGCGCCCACGCCCACACAGGCCGCGCCGGACGCAACGTCATCAAGTCGCCCCTTCACGTTAGGAACGGCGGGACCGGCGCGGCAGGAGGGTCGTTCACATAGAGGCGCCGCGCCGCGCGCTCAGCCCGGGTCTATTGCCCTCAAAGCGAGGGGCAACCGATTTGGGCCAAGAAATGACTGATTAGATTGATAAAAATCAATGTCGGCCAGGCCGGCCTCGCGTCATGGTTTCTGACGGGCCTGACTTTTCGCGTCCGAACCAGCCCGTGGTGCTTCGAGCGCATGTTGAATCAGACCAAGGTCAGCCACCTGTCGCCACCGGTGTCGGCCGTCAATTCCGTCGTGCGCGCCTCGGAAGGCTATTTCCTTCAGTTGGTGAAGCTGCTCAGCGAAATGACCGACGGCGATATCGTGAAGGGCGTACTGCTGGTCACGATCGTCTACGCCAACACCGAGATTATCCGGCGCATGGATGGCAATACCCATGCCTTTGCCTCCATCGACGAGATTCCGACGGACGACATGCGACAGCCCGTCAGCGTCTATGCCCTGTCGAAGAGTCTGGGCACGCCCTACGAAACCACACGCCGCTACGTGAACCAGATGGTTGAAGACGGGCTCTGCGAAAAGGCAGGGGCCAAGGGAGGGGTCATCGTCCCCGCCCGCGTTCTCTCCAGCGCCAGGGCCAGAGCGATCTCGACGCGGCATTTCGCGCAGTCGATGAAGTTCGTCGATCGGGTCAACGAGCTCTCCGGCCGCTGAACCCCGGCACGCGCAGCGTCCAGAAAGACCCTGCTCACCGTCCGCTTCCATACGGCGTCAGGTCCACCGGACGGTCTGGTTCCGGATGCACACGCTCAGATAGATCGCTGCGGCCCCTGAAGTCATGCCGGCGTGCCGCGTGAGTCCGGTCGGGAGCGTGCCGAGGGCCATTCAGGCGCTCGGCTCCTGAGTAAGGCAACCCCTGTAAACAATAGTTTTCCCGAGATGGCGCCTTGTGCTGCCAAGATGTCGCACCGGTCAATGTATTGGCCCGGACGCGACATATGAAATAAACGCGTTTCTGAGGGAAATTCTGTTCTTCCAAGGTCATCAGGGTCGGACATGGTTCCGCAGTGTCGGTCATTCAATCTCATTATTATAAACCCGGATTGGGTGCACTAAGCGCAAGGTGTGACCTGCGGTAACCCTTGGTTGCGCTACCCCCGCGCAGAAGGACTCGACTGGAGCGAAATCCGGCCCCTCGAACGGCGGTGAAGCCCTTTGGCCGATCCGCTCAACGAGCCCGTCAATCGCTTCCTGCAAGGCAATGGCCCGCGCCAGCTTTCGATCGGGGATTCCAATGGCAGACGACTACGCGCTCAATGAGAGGCTGAACTTCTCCAGACTGGACGGGCCGGCGCGGGAGACGCTGCGGTCTCTTCGTCCGCTGATCCAGCGAGAGATCAGGCCGGCGCTCGATGCCTTCTACAATCAGATGCGGAATTTCCCCGAACCCCGGAAGTTCTTCTCCAGCGACAGCCACATGTCGTCGGCGGCTGACCGCCAGTCCCAGCATTGGGATCTCATCGCGTCCGCCGACTACGGGGACTCCTATGTGCGCGGGGTACGCGCCATCGGCCAGGTCCACGCGCGGATCGGCCTTGAGCCACGCTGGTATATCGGCGGCTACGCGCTGCTGACGGAACATCTGACCAAGGCCATCATAAAGCAGGCTTGGCCGAAGAGCTTCGCGTTCGGAAAACAGACGACCGCGGAAGAGGCGGGCCAGCAGGTCGCCAGCTTCATGAAGGCGGTGCTGCTGGATATGGATTTCGCCATCTCGATCTACATCGAGACGATCGAGGCGAAGCGACAGGAAGAAGAGACAATCCGGCTCGCCGCGGAGGCGCAGCAGGCCCAGATTGTCGAAGCGCTCGGCCGGGCGCTGGCGGTGCTCTCGGACGGCGATCTGGTCTCGCGGCTCGACGCGGACGTTGCGCCGAACTTCCAGAAGCTCAAGGACGACTACAACGGCGCCATTGATACGCTGCAGGAAACGCTGCGCGCCGTGGCGGCCGCCACCGACGGCATTCGAACGGGCACCGATGAGATCGCGCTGGCGTCGGACGATCTCTCGCGGCGCACGGAGCAACAGGCGGCCAGCCTTGAGGAAACGGCCGCGGCGCTGGATGAGCTGACCGCCACCGTCAAGAAGGCCGCCTCCGGCGCGCGCCAGGCCTCGGAACTGGTGACGACCGCCCGCGGGGAAGCCGAGCACTCGGGGTCGGTCGTCCGCGAGGCTGTGTCGGCCATGGGGCAGATCGAGAAGTCCTCCAACCAGATCGCCCAGATCATCGGCGTGATCGACGAGATCGCCTTCCAGACCAACCTCCTGGCCCTGAACGCCGGGGTCGAGGCCGCCCGGGCCGGCGACGCGGGACGAGGCTTTGCGGTGGTTGCGTCCGAAGTGCGCGCCCTGGCGCAGCGGTCAGCGGAGGCCGCCAAGGAGATCAAGGCGCTGATCTCCGCAAGCTCGAGTCAGGTCGGCGAAGGCGTGAAGCTGGTCGGCGAGACCGGCGACGCGCTGCGACGGATCGTTGAACGGGTCGGCGAGATTGACGCCCTGGTGTCCGAGATCGCCGCGTCCTCGGCGGAACAGGCCACCGGCCTCAACGAGGTCAATACCGCCGTCAATCAGATGGATCAGGTGACGCAGCAGAACGCCGCCATGGTCGAGGAGAGCACGGCGGCGACGCATTCGCTCAAGTCCGAGACCGCCGAGCTGGCCCGTCTGCTTGACCAGTTCACGATCGGTGGCGGCTCGGGTCGGCAGTCCGCTCCGATCGCGCGGCCAACCCCCGTGTCCCGGTCACCTCAGTCCGCGCCAGCGGCAAAGCCGGCGGTGCTGGCGGCGCGAGAGCGGCTCAATGCCTTCCTCAAGCCCCGGACCAGCGGCGCGAACGCCCTGAAGACCGACGCTGAAGGCTGGGAGGAGTTCTGATGAACCCGGCCTGCATCGCACTTCCACAACAACTCGACGGGACGTCCGCCGCGTCGCTCCGCAACTCGCTGCTCGACGTCCGGGGGACACCGGTGGTGCTCGACGGCTCCGGCGTGACGCGTTTTGGCGCGCTGGGACTTCAGGTCCTGCTCGCCGGCGCGCGCACCTGGGCTGACGACGCCTGCAGCTTCGACCTCGTTGAGCCTTCACCGGCGCTCGCGCAGGGGCTGCGGCTGCTCGGGGCGACCTTCGCGACGGGCGCTGTCACGGGAACCGAAAGCTGATGACCCAAACCGTTCTCACGGTCGACGACTCCCGGACCATGCGGGACATGCTGCGGCTGGCGCTCGTCACCGCCGGCTATCGGGTCATCGAGGCCATCGACGGCGTCGATGGACTGCAGGTGCTGGCGGGCGAGACGCCCGACATCATCATCACCGATATCAACATGCCCAATCTCGACGGCTTCGGCTTCATCGAGGCGGTCCGGTCGGATGCGGCCTGGAAGGGCACGCCGATCCTCGTCCTGACCACGGAAAGCGATCCCGAAAAGAAGATGCGGGCGCGCGAGGCGGGTGCGACGGGCTGGATCGTCAAGCCGTTCAGTCCGGAAAAGCTCGTCAACGCCATCCGCCGCGTAGCCGCCTAGGGGATCCGACGTGGACGAAATGGAAGCCATCAAGGCGACCTTCTTCCAGGAATGCGAGGAACTCCTCGCGGACCTGGAGAGCGGTCTGCTGGCCCTGCAGGGCGGCATCGCCGACGATGACACGGTCAACGCGGTGTTCCGCGCCGTGCATTCGATCAAGGGCGGCGCCGGCGCCTTCGGGTTCGAAGGGCTGGTCCGCTTCGCGCACGTATTCGAGACACTGATGGACGCCGTGCGGTCGTCGAGGATGGCCGTCACGCCGACACTGGTGGCGGCCCTTCTGCGCGCCGCCGACATTCTGGCCGATCTGGTCGAAGGTGCGCGGGGCGGCGGTGGCGAGGGCGATGATCCCCGAACGCTCGACATGGCCGCCGAGCTTGACCAGCTGATCTCGGGAGGCGTGGAAGCCCGCGCGCCAACGCCGGTGCTTCCGGAACCGGATTTTGGTTTCCGCCCGCTCGCGGGTCCGCTGATCGACATCGAATTCTCGCCGCCAGCGACTGGGCTCTGGTCCATCTCCTTCACGCCCCGCCGTGCGCTGTTCGTGAACGCCAATGAGCCGGCGCTGTTGATCCGGGAGCTCGAGCGGCTGGGTCCGGTGGAAACGACGCTGGATGACTCGGCCATCCCGGGCCTGGAAGATCTCGACCCGGACGAGGCCTACCTGACCTGGAAGATCACCCTGACAACGAGCCAGGGTGAGGCCGCGATCCGTGATGTCTTCGACTTCGTCGACAGCGATTGCGACCTCACGGTTGCGCCGGGGGAAGCGCCGGTGGCGCCCGCCTTCGATTTCGCCGCCCTGATCGCGTCGGTCCAGGCGGAGCCGGTTGTTGAGTCCGGGGCGCCTGCCCCTGCGGCCTTTGTCGTCATGCCCGCCGTTGCGCTGGACCTCCCGGATGCGCCCCTTGTCCAGGTCCCGGCGTCCACGCCTTCCCCGGCTCCGCCTGCCAGGCCGGTCAACGCGCCCCAGCCGGAGCGCGCGGAGGCTCAGGGGTTTGCCCCGGCGGCGACGATCCGCGTCGACCCGGAGCGCATTGACCGCCTCATCGATCTGGTCGGTGAGCTTGTCATCAACCAGGCCATGCTGGCCCAACGGGTGTCCGAATCCGGACTGCCGCCGTCCAGCGCCGTGTCGGTCGGACTCGATGACCTTGAGCAGCTGACCCGGGAAATCCAGGAAAGCGTGATGGCCATCCGGGCCCAGCCGGTGAAGTCCGTGTTCCAGCGGATGCCGCGCCTCGTGCGCGAAACGGCGTTGATGACCGGAAAGCAGGTGCGCCTGACAACCGACGGCGAAAACACCGAGGTGGACAAGACGGTGATCGAGCGTCTCGCCGACCCGATCACCCACATGATCCGCAACGCCATCGATCACGGTCTCGAAACGCCGGAGGCGCGGGTTGCCGCCGGAAAGCCCGTCGAAGGTCACGTCAGGCTGGCGGCGCTGCACCGTGGCGGGCGGATCGTCATCGAGGTCAGTGACGACGGCGCCGGCATCAACCGCAAGCGCGTCCTCGCGATCGCGATCGAGAAGGAACTGGTGGCCGCCGACGCCCAGTTGACGGACGAGGAAATCGACAACCTGATCTTCCTGCCGGGCTTCTCGACCGCCGCGGCGGTGTCGGACGTGTCCGGCCGTGGCGTGGGCATGGACGTTGTCCGTCGGAGCATCCAGGCCCTCGGTGGTCGCATCTCGATCGTGTCCCGGCCGGGTGAGGGGTCCACCTTCACGTTGAGCCTGCCGCTGACGCTGGCCGTCCTCGACGGCATGGTCGTGGACGTTGCCGGCCACACCCTCGTGGTGCCGCTCACGGCGATCGTCGAGAGCCTCAGGCCGAGGCCCGACGAGGTTCGGCCGCTCGGGCCGACCGGCATGGTCCTGGCCGTCCGGGACGAGCATGTTCCGCTGCTGGATATCGGCTGTGTGCTCGGGTTCCGCACTATCGCGCCCCCGCCCAGTGAAAGGGTGGTCCTGCTGATCGAGACCGAGGACGGCGCGCGCGCCGCCCTCGTCGCCGACGCGATCCAGGGTCAGCGGCAGGTCGTGATCAAGAGTCTTGAATCCAACTATCGCCAGGTGCCCGGCATCGCCGCCGCCACCATCCTCGGCGATGGCCGTGTCGCCCTGATCCTCGACGTGGACGCCGTGGTGTCCATGCGCAGGCGTGATGCGAGCCGCCTCGTCGATTCATCCCTCATCGCTGCGGAATGACCCCATGACTGACCTCGTCACCCAGGTGAGCCACGACCAGATCGAGCTGATTTCCTTCCGCATCGGCGATCAGGAGTTCTGCGTCGACATCATGGCAGTCCGCGAGATCCGCGGCTGGGCGCCGGCCACCCCCCTGCCGCAGACACCACCCTACATGCGGGGCGTGATCAATCTGCGCGGGGCGGTCCTGCCGATCCTGGACCTTGCGGTTCGCCTCGAACTGCCCGCGACCGAGCCCTCTGCTCGCAGCGTGATCATCGTCATCAACGCGGACGGGCGGCTGGTCGGCCTGCTGGTCGACGCTGTCTCGGACATTCTGAGCGTCTCCCGGGATGCGATCCAGCCGACGCCGGACGTCGCCTGCGACCGTGTACGGAGCTTTGTCCGTGGTCTGATGTCGATCGAGGGGCGGATGATCAGCCAGATCGCCATCGATCGGATCATGCCCGATATCGAGGTGATGGCGGCATGAGCGCGCTGGCCCGGGCCGAGACCACCGACGTTCTGGTCAATGGCGAGTTTCCCTTCACGCGGACGGACTTCAGGACCGTGGCGTCGCTGCTCTACGGCATGGCGGGGATCACGCTGCCCGACAGCAAGGCGACGCTGGTCTATTCCCGCCTCGCCAAGCGCCTTCGCGTGTTAGGGCTGCCGTCGTTTGACGCCTACTGCGAGCTGGTGGCCAGCGACCGCGGGCTGGAAGAGCGCCAGTCGATGCTGGCGGCCCTGACCACCAACGTGACCCGGTTCTTCCGTGAACCGCACCATTTCGACCATCTGAGGTCAAAGGTGCTTGAGCCGCTGGCGTCCGCCGTAAGGGCGGGCAGGCGGCTGCGGATCTGGTCCGCCGGCTGTTCGACAGGCCAGGAGCCGTACACGATCGCCCTGACGGTTCTGGACGTCATTCCCGAAGCCGCAAAGCTCGACGTCAGGATCCTGGCGACCGACATTGATCCCAACGTGATCGCCACGGCGCGAGAGGCCGTCTATGCCGACGACCTGATTGAGGGCGTGCCACCGGCCCTGCGCAATCGCTGGCTGGACCGGCGCCCGGACGGGGCCTGGGCGGTCAAAACCACGGCGCGTGGTCTGGTCACGCCCAAGGTCCTGAACCTCATGGAGCCCTGGCCCATGAAGGGGCCGTTTGACGTCATCTTCTGCCGCAACGTCGTGATCTATTTCGACGAGCCCACGCAGGAGCGCATGTGGAGCCGGTTCGCGCCGCTGCTGGCCCCCGGCGGCCGTCTCTATGTCGGACATTCGGAACGGGCGGGCTATCCTGGGTCGACCCTGGCCAGCGACGGTCTGACCACCTACCGGGCCCCGGGAGAGCTGGCGTGAGCCGGGTCCGGGTCCTTGTGGTCGATGACTCCGCCACGATGCGCGGGTTGATTGGCGCAACGCTGAAGCGCGATCCCGGGATCGAGGTCGTCGGCTACGCCGCTGACCCGCATGAAGCGCGCGCCGCGATCAAGGCGCTGAATCCGGATGTGATCACCCTCGATATCGAGATGCCGAACATGAACGGACTCGAGTTCCTCGAGAAGGTCATGCGGCTGCGGCCGATGCCGGTTGTCATGCTGTCGACGCTGACCCTGGCGGGCGCCGACGCCACGCTTCGCGCGCTTGAGCTCGGCGCGGTGGACTGCATCGCCAAACCTTCCGGCCCAGCCCAGGGCGGAGACGCGCTCGGGGAGCTGGCGGCCCGCGTGCGGGCGGCCGCTGGCGCACGGGTTCGGCCGATCGGCCAGCCGGGGGCGACCCGGCCGGCCCCCGCATCCTACCGCCCCAATGGCGACCTGGTGGCGATCGGGTCCTCGACCGGTGGGGTCGAGGCCCTCCTGACGATCATTTCGTCCTTCCCGAAGGACTGCCCCCCGACCGTCATCACCCAGCACATGCCGTCCACCTTCACCCCCGGCTTCGCCGCCCGCCTGGACCGTTGCACCGACGCGAGCGTGGCTGAGGCCTGGGACGGAGCGCCCATCGAACCGGGCCGCATCTGGCTGGCCCCCGGCGGGAGCGCCCATCTCGAAGTCACAGGCTCGAACACGCTGCGATGCCGTCTCCGCGCCGGCGACCTGGTCAATGGCCATCGTCCGTCCGTGGATACGCTGTTCAGGTCCGTCGCCGCGACGGCCGGCGCGCGATCGGTGGGCGTGATCCTGACCGGCATGGGCCGCGATGGCGCGGACGGGCTCAAGCAAATGCGCGCCGCCGGGGCGAGGACCCTGGGTCAGGACGCCGACAGCTGCGTGGTCTACGGCATGCCCCGTGTCGCGTTCGAGATTGGCGCCGTCGAGCGTCAGTGCGGCCTCGACCGCATCGCGGAGTCCATCCTCGATCTTTGTCGGGCAGGAGGCTGAAGCATGCCCGCCGCCGCCGCCATCAAGACCCTGGTCGTCGATGATCAACTGACGATGCGCGCCCTGGTTCGCAACGGGTTGCAGCAGATCGGCTTCACGCAGATCGAAGAAGCCATCGACGGGGAGGACGCGCTGCGCAGCGTCATCCAGCACCCGGTCCACCTCGTTGTGTCCGACTTCAACATGCCAAAGCTCGACGGGCTCAGCCTGTTGCGGGCGCTTCGGTCGCACGAGCCGACACGACAGGTCGCCTTCATCATGCTGACCGGCCGGGCCGACGACGATCTCGTGCGGCGGGCCGCCCAGTTCGGCGTCAACAACTACCTCGTCAAACCCTTCACCGTCTCGACGCTGAAGGAAAAGATCGAGGAAGTGTTCGGGAGCCTGACATGATCGTCGGCCTCGAGCGACCGGTCACCAAGGTTCACGTGATCCAGGGGGAAAGCCATGTGTCGGCCGACCCGAACGTCCTGCTGACCACGGTGCTCGGATCCTGCGTGTCCGCCTGTCTCCACGACCCGGTCGCGCGTCTTGGCGGGATGAATCACTTCCTGCTCGCCGATGCCGGTGAGCGCGGGGACTCCGAGGCGGTGCGCTACGGCGCGTTCGCCATGGAACTGCTGATCAACAGCCTGCTGAAGATGGGCGCATCTCGCGCGCGGCTGCAGGCCAAGGTGTTCGGCGGCGCGCGCATGTTCGACGGCCTGTCGGACGTAGGAGCCGGCAATGCCAGCTTTGTACGGCGCTTCCTCGGCGTGGAGGCGATCCCGATCGTCAGCGAAAGCCTTGGCGGCGTGGCCGCCAGGCGCGTGGAGTTCTGGCCGGAATCCGGCCGGGCCCGGGTACGCGCGGTGTCGTCCCTGCCATCGGAGCTGCCGGTCTCGCGGCAACCCCAACCTGCCTTGTCCGGCGATGTGGAGCTGTTCTGAGATGTCTGCCATGGCCTGCCCCGACAACGTGCTTCTGCGTCACCTCCTGATCAGGATCGGCAATGCGATCAGTTCAGCCGCCGTCCTGTCCGACGACTGTCAGCGCTACGTGGGCGACCTGATTGATGGCGATGAGGCGGTGCTTGGCGACCATCATCGCCTCCAGCAACTCGATCTGCTCAGCCAGACGCTTCACGACCTGACCTGCGTTATCGGCAAGACGGCGGCGCGGGTTTCGCCCGACGTGATGATTGATCTCCCGGCGGTGCTGTCCTCGGTGGGGCTCCATGCGCTGGCCAGCAATCTGGCGGGCGTCGACTCCCTGCAGGCCCAGGCGGCCGGCGATCTGGACCTCTTTTGAGACCGTCATGACCCCGCGCGCCAACATGTTGCCGAGCGTCAGGATCAACCTGGAAAAGCTTGTCGTCATGCTTGTCGACGACAACCCGCAGTCTCTCGACATCCTCGGCCAGGTCGTAAGCGGTTTCGGCGTGCGCAGTGTCGTGCGCTGCAACTCCGGCGAGGAAGCGCGCATCCAGCTGTCGAAGGGCCAGTTCGACCTGGTCATCACCGACGCCTACATGCCCGAAATCGACGGCTACGCCCTGACGAGCTGGATCCGCCGGGAGGCGCCGGAACAGAACCGCTTCGTCCCGATCATCCTGATAACGGCCCACACCCGAAAGACGGACGTCACCAAGGCCAGGGACTGCGGCGCAAACTACACGATCGCCAAGCCGATCCGCCCGAAGACGGTGCTGGAACGGATCTACTGGATCGCCAAGGAGGACCGGATGTTCATCGAGGTGGACAGCTATGCCGGCCCCGACCGACGCTTTCGGCGCGAAGGACCACCGGCGGGGATGGACGGCCGGCGCGCCGAGGACCTGTCCGCCCACGTTGGCCAGGCGACGATGCCGAACCTGTCACAGGACCAGATCAACGCAATGATGAAACCCACCAAGGTGGCCCTGTGACCGTCGTCAGGCGATTCCGGGTCCGCAATCGCCTGCGGGCCGCGATGTTCGACGGCGGCGGCAAGCTGGTCGTCGAGGCGCTGGCGAGCGCCGACGCCGCCCTCTGCAGTCTGGCCGAGGTGTGCAACGCTTCAATCCGGACCAAGCTGGCCCAGATCGATGCGGACTACGGGCCGGCCGCGGCGGGCCGCGGCGTCAACGGTCCTCATGGCCTCTACAAACTTGTCATGCAGATTATCGATGCGTCGGTGTGCGATCCGCGCCAGGGTTTCCCGGAAGCCTGTGCGAGTTTCTGCGACCTTCTTGATCATTGCGCCGAGAAGGGCGCCTGGGACTGGCCCGCCGTCGATGTCCACGTGGCGGCGCTGCACTGCCTGCACGTCGACCAGACGATGAGCAACGCCGACCGAATGAGGGTGGTCGATGGCCTGGTGCGCCTGCGCGGGCACAGGGAACATCCTTAGGTCCGGGCAGCCATCCCGGACCCATGGGGTCGTCTAGCGTGCGACCGCCGCCGTGCTCACCGACGTGTTCGATGAGATCGGCGTCGATGTCTTCAGGGCTTTATGCGCCTTCGAAACGGCGCTCGACCGCCGCCCCCTGCTGGGCAGGCTGATCGACCAGCGCGACGTCGGCGGGTCGGGCGGGTGATGCTCTGTCAGGCCGTCATGACTGGATGGCGGCCGCGCGGGCATCCCAAGCTAATGCGAGGTGTCGGCTTCCGGGTCCATCGACCCAAGGAACGCAAGTGAACGCCCCTTGAGCGGTACCAATTCGCCGGTCTTCGCCGCCCGCGAGTCATTCAAGGCCTCAAACAACAGGAAATCGCTTTTGTAGAGATGACGGATCTTCCGTTCGCTCTCCGGCGATATGGCCACCGGCGTTCTCGGGGTGCCATTGATATGAGGGATTTGACTGGTGTCCATGATGGCGGTCAGGCCTGTTGAAAAGCCGTGGCTCTTGGAGAGACCCGGGTCGCCGTCGGAAAGTCTTGCCCTCCGAAGGGCATTGCGGGAGGGGTGGCCGAGGCGCCAGTCTCGGGCCAGCAGCAGCGATTGGACCCCACCATGACTGACAAGACCTCGACCGATGGCGTCCGGCCCGGACCGCTCGCGGGGGTCCGGATCATCGACCTGACGCAGTTCGTGCTCGGTCCCTACGCCACCCAGACGCTGGGCGATCTGGGCGCGGACGTCATCAAGGTCGAGGAGCCTTCAGGCGATCGCCAGCGCAATTCGGGCAAGGCTCCGAACTCGAAGGAAATGGGTCCCGGCTATGTCGCCTTCAATCGCAACAAGCGGTCGGTGAGCCTGGATCTGAAGACGGACGAGGGGCGCGAAACGCTCCGGAAGCTGGTCGCGACCGGCGACGTCTTTATCCACAACATGCGCCCCGCCGCAGTGGCCCGGCTGGGCTTTTCCTACGAGCAGGTCGCGGCCATCAAGTCTGACATCGTCTACGTCGAGGCGATGGGCTACGACGAGGCGGGCCCCTACGCCGGTTTGCAGGCATTCGACGACCTGATCCAATCGGCCAGCGGCGCCTGTGGTCTCGGGCAACTGGTGGACCCGGAGGCCGAGCTGCGGCCCCTGCCGTCGTTCCTGGCCGACAAGACCTGCGGCCTGTTCGCCGTGATCGCCACCCTGGCGGCCCTGCGTCACAAGGAGCAGACCGGCGAAGGCCAGTATGTGGCCGTACCGATGCTGGAGACCTTCACCGGCTTCCTCATGGCCGAACATCTCTATGGCGAGACCTTCATCCCGCCGACCAGCAGCTTCGGCTTCACCACCGCCATCACGCCCCATCGCAAGCCGATGAAGACGAAGGACGGCTATCTGACGGTCATGCCTGCGAATGCCGGCCAGTCCGCGAAGTTCATGGAACTGGGCGGCCTGCCGGGCGCCTACGAGAGCGAGCGCTTCACGTCGAAGACCAGCGGCAGGGAAAAGGTCGCCGAATACTACGCCATGATGGGCGAGGCGGCGGCCAGCCATACGACCGACGAATGGATGGCGCTGGGCGCCGCCAATTCCATCCCGGTCATGCGGGCCAATACGCCGACGATGATCTTCGAGGACGCCCAGCTCAGCCAGACCCTGTTCGAGGAGCGTACGTTGGCGGGGGAGGGGACCTATCGGGCGATGAAGCCCGGCCTGCGGTTCTCGAAAACGCCCGCCGCCATCCTGCGCGACCCGCCCCGGATCGGTCAGGACACGGACGACGTGCTGGCGGAACTCGCGGACTGGCCGGCGACCGCCAAACCCTGACCGCCCCGCCTACATGAAGTTGCGCGTGTGCATGTCGGCCAGGCGTTGCGCCTCGTCCACGCCGAAGCCCAGCCGCAGCAGGCGCGCTTTTCGCCCGGCGGCCATGTCGAGCTTGAGCTGCTGAACAGCTGCATGGCCCCGCGCCACGGCGGCGGGCGTCAGATCGCCGGCGGCCAGCAGAACCAGGGAGTCGAACACCTCCTCGTTCAGCCCGGCCGTCGGCGCCAGCTCTTCGTGCCTTTGCTCGACCGCATTCTGAAGGCGGGTCTGGTAGTCGGGCTGGGCAGTCAGCCGGTGCTCCAGATGGGCCATGGCGAAGGCCACGTGCCGGGCTTCGTCCCGCGCGGCGAGGCGGCAGATCTGGGACGTCACGGGGTCCGGCGCATGGGCGTGCAGGAAGTTCAGCAGCGTGATGAAGCTGCCCTCGCCGAGCACCGACAGCAGAAAGGTCGCCGACGAAAAGTCCGGCGCCTGCAGGAGGGTGTTCAGCGACGCCTGACCGCCGGCCGTGGAGAGCATCGGCTCATGCCCGCGCAGGCCGAGCCGCCGCGTGAAGACCTCGATGTGTCGGGCCTCGTCGGCGCATTGCAGGGCCAGGAACTGCTGCACTTCGCGGAAGTGCGGGTGGACCTGGCCCAGATGCCTGGCCGGGACCACCAATGCCGCGTTCTCGTTCTCGACCAGATAGGTCATGACCTGAACCACCGCCGCCTCGATGGCGGGGGGCAGGTCGAACGGCGCGTCCCAGTCGATCGCCGTCTGCGGGTCCCACTGGGCGGCGGCGGCCTGGCGGTAGAGGTCGCCGGCGGTTGCGGCCCAGAGATCGTCGCGGCGGCTCAGGCCGAAGCCGATCAACGGCCCGCCCGCTTCCACGGTCGCGCCGCGCGCGGCCAGGCCCCAGGCCGCGTCGGCGACCTCGGCCGGCAGCTCATCGTCAGCCAGCCGGGAATGACCGCTCCCGAGGGCATTTCGCCAGCGGCCCTCGGCCCAGGGGCCGCGCGTTACCACCGCCTCGACATCGCCGCTCGTCAGGCGATGGATTTCGACGTCATGACCTTGCTGCCGGCACCAGGCGGTCAGGTGCAGGTCCCATCCGGGCGGTCCCCCGCGCACGCGCAGGCTCTCGCCGGCGGACAGGTCCGCCAGCGCGCGCCGGACGAGCAGCAGGCCGCCGTCGTCCAGGCCGAGCCCTTCAATATCGATAGTCGGCACGGAGAATGCTTCCATCGGGGCCATAGAAGCCCTGCTCGTCCACGGCTTCGGCCAGGGCCGGATAGAACTCGGTGCGACCCGGCTTCCACTTCTTCAGGCCTTCCAGCTCCAGCAGAGGTCGCACCTGCGGATCGTCCCACTGCATCGCCAGCAGCAGCGCGACGAACCGGTCGATGGCTGCCTGCGGCGCGTCGGGGCTGGTGGTGAAGTTGCAGTGGTCGTAGGGCTCGGTGCGGGCAACGATCCGTGTCGCGCCCGAGGGCAGCGTACCGTCGAGACCGAAGCCCAGGTGGTTGCCGTCGATCATGCAACAGGCGTCCACCTCGCCGGCCATCAGGGCCTTCGCCGCGTCGCGCTCTCCGCCAATATGGTCGCCGTGCTTGCCTGACAGCACGTCGAAGCGGCGCACGGTGAAGTCCTCTCCCCCGACCAGCCCGGCCCGCCGCAGATGATGCAGCGGCAGGAGCGTGGCCTGCGGCGAGTCGATCGCGCCCACGCCCAGGGTCCGGCCGCGCAGGTCGGCTTCGGACTGGATCGGGCTGTCATCCCGCACGACGATCACTGAGCGCAGATTGCAGTCGGTGTTGCGCATGGCCACGGCCTGCACCGACTGTCCCCGGCTGCGCGCGATCCGGTCTGCCCGCACCCACGCCAGCGGCGAGTTCCACGCGAGGTGCAGGGTGCCGTCGAACTGCGCCTCCACCTGCGCCTCGTAGTTTGAGTAGAGGACGTAGTCGAAGGCGAAGCCCTGCTGGCCGAACCAGGCTTTGAAGCCCTCCCAGATGGTGACCACCTTGGGGGCGTAGGCGACGGCGCCCATGATCAGCGTCGGTTCGGTCAACGGGGCTTCCCTGAAACACTGGCGGGCATGAGCGGCCCATTTGACGCGGCTATAGCACGGGGGAATCAATCCCCGGCGTCAGTCTTCGCGGCGGGGACGACGCCGAGGTGTTCGGTCCCGCGCGCTGTGGCCAGGGCGACCTGGCGTTGACGCTCGGCATAGCCGGCCCTCTGTCCGGCGTCCCGGTGGTCATGACAGGCAGGGCAGCTCACGCCGGACTCGAAGAGCGGCGAGGCCTGCTCGGCCGGCGTCACCGGCATGCGGCAGCCGTGGCACAGGACATGGGTTCCCGGCGCAAGGCCGTGGCCGACGGAGACTCGCTGGTCGAACACGAAGCATTCGCCCTGCCAGAGGCTCATCGGCTCGGGGACGGTTTCGAGGTATTTCAGGATGCCGCCGTCGAGATGAAACACCGCGTCCAGTCCCTCGGCCTTGAGGAAGGCGGTGGACTTCTCGCAGCGGATGCCGCCGGTGCAGAACATGGCGATCTTCGGCGCCGTCTTGCCGGCCAGCAGCGTCTCGCGATTGGCGCGGAACCAGTCGGGGAATTCGCGGAAACTGGCCGTCTCCGGATTCACGGCGTTGGCGAAGGTGCCGATCCGCACCTCGTAGTCATTGCGGGTATCGATCACGACCGTGTCGGGGTCTGTGATCAGGTCGTTCCAGTCGCCTGCCGCTACATAGTGCCCGGCGTCGGTCAGGGGATCGATGCCCGGCTGCCCCATGGTGACGATCTCGCGCTTTATGCGGACCTTCATCCGGTAGAACGGCATCGTCTCGGCCGAGGACAGTTTCACCGACAGGTCGGCGCAGCCCGGCAGGGCGCGGATGTGCGCAAGCACCGCCTCGAGTCCCTCCGGCGATCCAGCGATCGTTCCGTTCACGCCCTCGGGCGCCAGCAGCAGAGTGCCCTTGATCCCGTGCGCGGCGCAGACCCCCTGAAGTCCGCCCCGCAGGCTCGCGCAGTCGTCGAACGACGAGAACCGGTACAATGCGGCGACGCGGACGGACGGACGGCTTTCGATCATGACGCCGGCGGTGATGATCGGGCGCGGCGGCAGGATCAATCGAATTCTCGGCGCGAGGCGGGCAGGCGACGTCTGAAGACCGACGATGCTCCGGCGGCGAAGATCGCGTTCAGGCGCCACAAGATAGCGTCCCGGAATGCTCGACCGCGCACTTTCCGTCAGATGGAGAGACCGGGATCGCCTTCGAGAATGTCCTGCCTGAGCAGAGGGGATTCCCCCGGCTTCCAGAGCGAAACGCGGTGACTCACCCGATAGCGCAGCGGGCCGCCATCGTCCGTTTCACTGCGTTCCAGCGGTATCGGAATGCAGACGAATTCGGCCTCCAGCTCATGCGGCGTCGCGCGCACCGTCGTGTAGCCGTGTCCGGCGTAGTCCAGGAACTTGAGATGCGGCGCCAGTTCCGGATTGCTCGCCGCGCGCGCCTGGGCGGGGTCACCGGTCTCCTTCAGGACGAAGGAAGACTTCACCCCATGCAGCAGGGTCATGTTCCAGCTGGTCTCCATCGAGCCGTCGGGCTTGTCATGGATATTGAGGGGCCGCAGCGGGCGATCCTTCGGCATGGTGAGTTGCTGCACCTCGCCCAGGGTCTGGGCCGAAATCGAGCCGGTCACGAATTCGACGCCGACCGGATCGAACGCGCGAGGCGGCAGCGTCTTCGAGGGATAGCCGGCCCAGAACGCATGTCTGTCGCCCGCCAGGATGGTCAGGCCGGTGATCCCTTCCGCGCGGACCATGTCGAAGATCTCGCTGTGCTCAAGGCGATAGGCGCCTGTGGTCACGCCATATCCCCCACCGGCCGGCCACAGGCCCGCGAACGCTGGTGGCAGGTTCTGGGGATCAGTGCGTCCGGTGAGCGTGCCGAACGAATGGCCCCAGATCTTCCACGGCGCCTTTGCCGTGCGCAGACGGTCCTTGAACCAGGCCATCTGCTCGAGGCCAAGATAGGCCTCCGGCGGCGCGTCCTTGTTCGGATTGGGAAACTCGAGTTCGCCCAGGCGGATGGTGGCCGGCGGATGGCCGCCGTCATAGGCCTGGCCCTGGTCGAGAATCTCGAGCATCGCGTCGGGCATGGCCGGGAACTTGATATCGGGAAGCCCGCTGTAGTCGCCACCCGGTGAGATGAAGGACCGGTTGTCCGTCAGGATCATGTCGACGTTCTTGCCATACCGGAACGACCGCTGGATCTTCAGCGCGTTGATGGCGGCAAGGTTGTTCGGCTCCTGCCCGACGCCCCGCGCATCGAAGTCCTCGACGGGCTTGTTCTCGACCACCGGGGCCTCGAAGACGTCGCCGGTGCCGGCCTTGAGGACCCGCGCGGGCTGATACTCGTACCAGGCCTGACTCGCCGCGACCTTGAGCTTCTGCGCCGGACGGATTGCGCCGTTGATGATCTGCTGGCTCTGGTAGGATCGCCAGTTGAACTCGTGGTTGTCCCACACCGGAACGAACGGCCATTGGGCCCGGGCGTCCTGCAGATCAGGGTCGCTGAGGTAGCCGCGATAGGCCGTGCGGTAGTCGTCCAGATCCGTGGGGATGTGGAAGGTGGTGACCTTCTCGCCGTGCGGGTACCGCACATTGCCGCGCAGGCGTCGGCCCCGCTCCATGCCGCCCGGTCTTTCCTCGGGATACCAGACCAGTTCGTAGATGAAGTCGCCGAGGTGCAGGACGAAGCCCAGCTGTTCGTCACGCGGTCGGCGGGCGTCCTCATGGAGCATGCGCCGGTAGGCGTTCATGGCCCCCTGGGTGACGTCCTGACAGCTGACGAAGGCGAACTTGACCGCGCGATCATCGTTGTCCGCGGGCGCCGTCAGGGTTCGACCGACCCGGCTCGTGTTGCCCGCCTCGTCGACAAATCGGTACCAGTATTCCCGCGCGGGCTTCAGCCCGGCCGCAAGGAAGCGACAGGTCCAGTCCGTCGCCGCGGTGACCGCGACATCGCCCCGCGCGATCATCTTGCCAAACTTCGGATCGCTTGCGACTTCAACGGTCAACCGGTGTGAGGCGACGCCGCTGTCCGGCGCCCGCCGCGTCCAGAGGATCACACTGTCCGGACGGGGATCACCCGAGGCGACACCCTGCGGAAACAGGTCGCGACGTTCGTTTCGCGCCGCAGATGTCGCCTGCGCTGGACCCGATCCGAACGCGAGCGCCGCGCCGAGCGCGGCGGCCTGGGCGGCGAAGGCCCGCCGCGACAGTGCAGACTTGTCCATGGCCCATCCCTCCCGAACTGACGCGCCCTGCCGAGGCGTGTCGCGCCATCGTTCCCGCCAGGTCGCGGGCGACTGGGAGGATTTCGGACGCCTTTCAGCCCTGGGCCGCAAGTTAACTTTCGTTCAGGCGCGCGCCGTCAGGACCAGGACTATGCCGCAAGGTCGACCGGCGGCCGGGCGGCCAAGGACGACGCTATGCGCTCAGGCCGCGACCCCCAAAGCCCGTCTGCGCGGTCAGGTCCTCCAGTGTTTTCGGGAAGGGGAAGGGAGTCTAGAAGTTCGCCGTCTTGACCATGCCGCCGTCGACCCGGAGGTTCGCGCCGGTGATGTAGCTGGCGAGCGGACTGGCGAGGAAGGTGACGGCGTCGGCCACTTCCTGTGGCGTGCCGTGGCGGCTCAACACCGACCGTGCGGCGGCCGACTCGAACAGAGCCGGATGGTGGATCCGGACCTGGTCCCAGAAGCCGCCCTCGAAGAAGATCGGGCCGGGGGATACGCAATTGATCCGGACGCCGCGTCCGCCGTGACGGTTTGCCAGTTGGCCGGCATAGTTGATCAGGGCCGCCTTCATGGTCCCGTAGGCTTCCTCGCCCGGCGGCAGCTGGGTGAGGACGCTGGCGATCGACGACACGAAGGTCAGGGACGATCGGCCGTTGTCGAGCAGGTAGGGCATGGCCAGTTCAGCGACCCGGACGTGCTGAAGCAGGTCGGTCTCGAAAGTCTCACGCCACATCTCGTCACCGGCTGTGGTCGGGCGGGTCGAGACATTGCTGACCACGACATCAACGCCGCCAAGGCCTTCAACGGCCTTTGCGAACCAGGCGGAGAAGGCCGCGTGGTCGCGGACGTCGAGCGCGTCCCCGATCACCACGCCGCCGCTGGCCCGCGCCTCCGTCTGGAGCCTGGCCAGGCCGTCTTCGCCACGGGCGCAGGTGGCGACGGCGCATCCCTCGCGCAGGAGGCCGCGAACGATCTCCAGACCGATGCCGCGCGTGCCGCCGGTCACAAGGGCGCGCATGCCCTGCATTTTCAGATCCATGAGGTGTCTCCTTGGCTAGCGGGCGCAGGCGCCGCCATCGACTGGCAGCGCGACCCCGGTGATGAAGCTCGCCGCGTCGCTGGCGAGAAAGACGATGGCGTCCGCGATTTCCGGGGGCTCGCCGTAGCGGCCCAGCGGGATGAACTTGGCGAAATCTTCCGGGAAGCTGTCCGGGTCGTCAGGACGCATTTGACGTGCGAGGGCCAGGGTCATGTCGGTGCTTGTCGGCGCCGGGCAGACAGCGTTCACACGCACGCCCGTGCCGGCGAACTCCATCGCCGCCAGCTTCGTCATGCCGACGACCGCATGCTTGCTGGCGGTGTAGGCGATCGTGTTCCGACCGCCGCCGAGACCGGAAATCGACGATACGTTCACAATGGCGCCGCGCCGCTCGATGAGTGAGGCCGCGGCATGCTTCATGCCGAGGAAGACGCCCCGGGTGTTGACTGCCTGAACTCGGTCAAACGCCTCGACGGAGCAGTCGACCAGCGGCCCGATAGGCCCCGAAACGCCGGCGTTGTTGACCAGGATGTCGAGCCGGCCAAATGCCTCGCGGCATCGGGCGATCGCCGTTTCCCAATCCTGTTCGCTCGAGACGTCTCCCTCAAGAACGACGGCCCGACCGCCGTGGGCGGACACGAGCGTCGCGGCCTCGCCGAGCGGTGAACTCGGGAGATCAACCAGCACGATGTCCACGCCTGAACGGGCCAGGGCGTTGGCCGTGGCCAGTCCGATCCCGCGGGCGGCGCCGGTGACCAGGGCGACCCTGCGCTCAGGTGAAGTCATGACTTGGCGTCCGCGGCGGCTTTGAGGTGGAGATCGAAGTCCGCGGCCACCGCCGCCAGGATGTCGGGCGCCGAAAGGTCGGCGAGACGGCAGCCGTTCGCCTCGACGCCCCATTCGATCAGCTTGATGAGATTGCCGTCCGGGTCACGGACCAGCGCTTCGCGCCAGGGGCCGACCTGCCTCGCGGGCTCGACTTGCCGGGCGCCGAGGTCGAGCGCCTGGGCCACGCCGGCTTCCAGCTCCTCCACTTCAAACCCGACATGAGCGTAGCCGGGCGCTTCCCGGGCACGGTCCGAGGTGCGGGCGGTGGTCTCGGGGTTGAGGTACTGCCAGAACTCGAGCGCGAAGTTCGCGCCGCGCACCCAGGCCGCCAGGACGTCGACGTCCGTCAGACCCGTCACCCGGTCATAGTCGGCGTTGTTTCTGAGCCGGGGGCTGTACTGGACAGGCGCCCCGAGCAGTTTCCCGTAGAAGCCGGCCAGCCGCTCCAGATCGTGGGTGGCGTAGGCCACATGCCCGATCCAGCTTGCCGGTTGAGCGCGCGCGAAGGGCGCGCCCTCGGCTTCGAGAACGGATCCTTCTCCGGATCGGCCATAGGCGTAGAGGAAACCCGTTTTCAGATCGACCGGTGGGTCGGGAAACGAGAATCCGTCGCCCTGGAGGCCCTGGATGACGTCGTCAATCGACCGTCCCTGGACACAGAAGTGGGTAATCCCGGCTTGGTTGACCGGCGGGTACTCCGGGGTTTGATCCGACGATCCCGGATAGCAGCCTAGTTCCAGATAGCCGTTCACGCCCTTCATCAGGGCGCACTGCGCGCCGGTCGCCGGATCCTTCCAGCGGGCGACTTCAGCAAGCCCTGCGGCAGACCTGTAGCCACGAACCGACCCGTCGAGGTCGGCGACTGAAATTCCGATCTGATGGACGCCTCTGATCATTCCGGCCTCGCTTGCGATGCCGACCTATCTCGCTATTATACAATCAGTCAATAGTGTTGACACGGCAACGGCCTCTCACGCCTGCACGGAGTGACATTGTCGTGCAGCCCGGGCGTTGCGCCGGCCGCGCATTGAGGGATGATGGCGGTCTCGCGCCGGATGATCTGAATGACGCTCGCTGAACCTCGCAAACGCACCCGCCTGGCGCCGGAAGTCCGCCGGTCGCAGATCCTCGACTTCGCCGCCCGGCTCATCCTCGACGAGGGATTGACGGCCGTGTCCATGGAGCGGCTGGGGCGCGAAAGCGGGGTCAGCAAGGCCCTCGTCTATAACTACTTCCCGAGCCGCGAAGTCCTGCTTGCCGCCCTGCTGCACCGGGAACAGGCCGACCTCGACAGTCGGGGCATGGAGCGGGCGCTTGAGGCGAAGACCTATGAGGACCTCATTCGCCAGACCACGCGCGTGTACCTTGAGCACACCAGCGAGCGGGGAGCCCTGATTCAGACTCTTGTGGCGGACCCTTCCGTGGCCCGGTTGATGGAGGCCGCCTCCGCCGAGGGTCTTGAGCGCACCGTTCGCTACTTCGTGCGTGAGACGCGCCGCGAGTATGGCTTCAGCCGTGAGATGGCGACACTCGCCGTCCAGATGCTGATGGCGATGACGGACCGCGCCGGAAAGCTGGTCGCCGAAGGGCAGGTCGATATCCCGACCGCCGAGGAAATGTGCGTCCAGATCATAACCGGCGGTGGCAAGCAGCTGGCCGCGTGGCTCGGCTCCACTATTGACGAATAATATAATAGTTGACGACGCCTGCCCGGGCTAGCAACCTGTCGGACGTGATCGGGAGCGCTGGCGCCAGCCGGGGTCTCCTTCTCCTGTCCTCGATCCGCCTTGCGCAAAGGCTCTTCGCCCCGGCCTCGCGCCGGGGCTTTTTTTGACGATTGCTCGCTGGAGGCGCACCCATGCACGGCTTCCTGTCGCCCCTTCTGGCGACGCTCCTGCTCGCTGCCGCGACGCCGGTGATTGCGTGCGAGGCGGCGGTGGATGCGCCGGAGTTGGCCCGGTCCGGTCCCAGTCCGGTCGGAGTCACGGTTGTCCCGGTGGTGGTCGCTGAACGGCCGGACCTGCCGGCGTCGAACCAGATGACCGGGCGGATCGCCAGGACCGACCGGACGCTCAGGGTTGCAGTCTGGTATCCGGCTGTCGCCGGGACTGGGGCCGGGAAATCATACGAAGGACGGGTCCGGCGTCCGGGAGAAGCCGACGCCGCGTTCGAGATTCCCGGCTGCGCGCGAGAGGGTGCGGCGGCCGAGAAGCACTCCGGCCCGCTGGTGGTGATTTCCCACGGCTACGGCGGCTGGGCGACCTACACGGCGGATCTGGCGGAGACCCTGGCGTCGCGCGGATACGTCGTTGCGGCGATCGACCATGACGATCCACCGTTCAGGGACGCCGGCGGCTTCGCGCTTTCCTTCGCCCATGTCGCGGCCAACCGGGCCCGTGACCAGCAGGCCGTCATCGCCCGCCTCCGCGTCCTTGCCGGCGCCTCCGACTTCGCGCTGGCCGGTGCGTATGATCCCGACCGGATCGCCCTGATCGGCTACTCGATGGGCGGGTTTGGCGCCCTTGCCACCGCCGGCGCGGGCTACAATTCATCCGGCGCCTTCTACCGCCGGATCCCCGGCGGGCTGCTCGCGGAACAGACCGAAGGCCGGGCCCTGCCGGCGGACGGTCTGAAAGCGCTCGTGCTTATCGCCCCATGGGGTGGCCAGGCCGGGAACGGGAGCTGGACCGCCGCCGGTCTCGCGAATGTCAGAACACCCACCCTCGTGATCGCCGGCGACCACGACGATGTCGCTGGCTATGTCGATGGCGTGCGGGCGATCTATGACGGCCTGACGGGCTCCGACCGCCGCATCCTCGTTTTCGCCAACGCCCGCCACAATCTTGTCGGCGCCGACGCGCCGCCTGCCGCGCGGGCCGCGTTCGAGACCTTCGAGGGCTTCGAGGAACCTGTCTGGCGCAAGGATCGCCTGCGCGCTATCAACGCCCACTTCATCGTCGCCTTCCTCGACCTGACGCTCAAGGGTGACGCGGGTCGGGCCGGGTATCTCAGGCCATTGCCGCCAGATGGGGTCGCCAGGGGGTTCCCCAAGCGCTGGTCGCTGGGCTTCAGCCTGGGCCATGACCCGCCTGCCGGACCGTAAAGACACGGTCGGCGAAGGCGGCGATCGCCTCGCTGACGGCCTCGGCCCTCTCGCGCTGCAGCCAGTGGCCTGCGCCTTCGTACATCCGGATTCGGAGGTCCGGCGCGAGGACGCGGTGGCGCTCGGCCAGACTCGGCAGGAGCGCGTCATCCTGATCCCCCCACAGCAACTCGACCGAGCAGGTGACGGGCCCCTCGGCGCCGGTCGGCGCGCCGTCCTCGACGGGATTCGCGCGATACCAGTTCAGCGCGCCGGTCAGGGCCCCCGGGCGCGACATGGCTTCGATATAGGCCACCTCATCAGCAGCGTTGGACAGTCCGAGCTCCTTGAGGCGATCGAGCATGCCGCGGAGGGCCTGGTAGTCGTCGGCCTCGAAATGCGCTTCGGCGCCTGCGGCCCGGAGGCGTGGCATGTAGGCCGACGCCTGTTTCTGAGCCGGGTCGTCCCGGAGCGCCGCCGCAAGGACGGCAGGGTGGGGCGCGCTGAGCACGCAAAGGCCTGCGAGTCGGCCCGGGCGCGCGGCGGCGTAGGCCCAGGCCACGGCGCCGCCCCAGTCATGGCCCACAAGCAGCGCGGGCCCGTCGCCGGCCTGGCTGTTCAGGATATCGTCGATGTCGGCGGCCAGCCGCTCCAGCCGATAGGCTGAGAGGTCCCGAGGCTTCCCGGACAGATTGCAGCCCCGTCCGTCGGGCGCGATCACGGTGAAGCGCCGCGACAGGGTCTCGATCTGCGCCTGCCACCCGCGCCAGTAGTCCGGAAACCCATGACAGAGCACGATCACCGGGCCTGACCCGCGCCGCATCAGATGCAGGGGACAGCCGTCCGAAGCCGTGATCACGAGGCTGGTTAGCAAGGCAGGCGGCTCCCGGAGCGTTGTTCAATCTACCGTCAATAGGGAACGATTCAAAGGCCGCGTTGACCAACGAGGCTCCCGGCCAGGCGCCCGTTATCAGGCACATCACTATTGACGATATGAATAATAAAGCTTGACGCCTTCGCGCCGGCGTGGCTAGTGTTATTGACGAAGAATATAATAGAGGGCGTGACCAGCGCTCAACGAAAATGGGGAGGGAACCAATGAACACCTGGACATCGCGTTCAAAGGCCATGCTGGCCGGCGCTTCGGTGGCCGCTCTGTGCGCGGCGGTGATTGCCGGACCGACGGCCGCGTCGGCTGTCGAAGCTACGCCCGCGGCGACGGGGGTCGAAGCGATCATCGTGACCGCGCAGAAGCGGGAGCAGGCCCTTCAGGATGTGCCGCTGGCCGTCAGCGCCTTTTCGGAAGCGACGCTTGATCGGGCCCAGATCGAAGATGCGACGGACATCCAGTTCTCGATTCCCAACGCCGTCCTGACCGGCAACGACCGTTTCACGCTGCGGGGCATCGGCACCAACGCGCTCGGTTCGTCGGACCTGGGCGTGCAGTCGTTCGTCAACGGCGCCGCCATCGGCTACCTTCCGCAGAACGAATTCTTCGACATGGCGCGCATCGAGGTGCTGCGCGGCCCCCAGGGCACGCTCTACGGCCGGAACACGACCGGCGGCGCGATCAACCTGATCACCAAGCGTCCGGGTAGCGACTTCGGCGGTGACTTCAGCGTCCAGCTGGGCAACTTCTCCAACGTGCGCATCGGCGGCGCCGTCGATATCCCGCTCGGAGATCGGGTCGCGGTGCGTCTGGCGGGCTACAGCCTCAAGCGCGACGGCTACACCGAGAACCTGGGCACCGGGAACGACATTGACGGTCGCGACCAATGGGCGTTGCGCGGGACCGTGACCTTCGATCTCGGCGAGAATACCGACGCCACCCTGATCGTCGGCCGCTACGACGAAGACAGCACCCGCGCCCGCGAGGGCAAGCGGCTCTGCAAGGCGCATCCCGTGCTCGGGTGCGATCCGCGGCAGCTGGGCTTCGATTCTCCAACCGCCAGCACGACGATTCTGCAGACCCTGGCCCGGTTCTTCACGCCGTTCCCGGTCGGTGGAAACATCTATGCCGGCGCGCCAAACCCGCATGATCTGCGCAAGGTCCAGGCCGACACGGACCCCAGGTACCTGCTGGACCAGGACTTCGCGACGTTCAACCTGGACCACGACTTCGGGCCGGTGAAGCTCTCGACGGTCCTGGCCTATTCCGAAGGCTCGTCGGAGCAGAACACGGACTGGGACAACGCCGACCTGCCGTTCCGCTTCACCGCGCCGATCACCTACAACAAGGACCGCAATACGGTGGTCACCACCGACCGGTTGCTCACCACCGACAGCTTCACGACCCGCAGCACCACGACGACGGGCGAGCTGCGGCTGGCTTCCGACTACGACGGCGGGTTCAACTTCCTGATCGGCGTGTTCGGCCTCAAGGGGACCAGCTCGGGCGGGTTCGAGACCTGGCACCCGGCGATCGAGTATTTCCAGCGCGCAAATGGCCGGCCGGCTGAAACCTGGCACGTGTCCGCCCTGTCGCGGAACGGCAAGAACGAAACCTGGGCGCTGTTTGGCGAGACCTATTTCACGCTGTCGGACACGCTGCGCCTGACCCTGGGGGCTCGCTACACGGACGAGCAACGCTCCGGCGAGTCGCGTTCGATCGTTCTGACCGGGCTCGTGCCCTGGACCTACTCGGAGTATTCCGGGAACAAGATGACCTACAAGGCGGCGCTGGACTGGACGCCGGACCTGTCGTTCACCGACACCACGCTGGTCTACGGCTCGGTCGCCACCGGCTACAAGGGCGGTGGTCTGAACAACAGCGGAACGGTCCCGACCTACGGCCCCGAGACGGTCACGGCCTACGAACTGGGCGCCAAGAACACCCTTCTCGGTGGCCGGATGCAGGCCAACTTCGCGGCCTTCTACTACGACTACTCGGGCCTGCAGCTCGGCCAGCGTATCAACGGCGGCGTCGTGACCCGTAACGCCGACGCCACCATCTACGGCTTCGAGGCGGAGTTCGTGTATGCGCCGGACGACCACTGGCTGTTCGACGCCAACCTCTCGACGCTCAACACCGAGATCGGGACCTTCTTCAGTGAGGACGCCGCCAATCCGGCCCAGAGCCTGACGGCGACGACCCCGACGGTTCAGGTGAATCTCGCCGGCAACGAGCTGCCTCACTCCCCTCCGGCCAAGATCAAGTTCGGTGGCCAGTACACGACGGGCGCGATCTGGGGGGACTGGACGTCCACCTGGCGCGTGGACGCGGTCTGGCAGGACTCCTATTTCGCCCGCGAATACAACACGCCCACGGATCGCATCGACTCCTGGGGTGTGATCGACCTGCAGGCGCGGTTCCGCAACGACACGACCCAGACGGAGGTGCGCTTCTTCGTCAAGAACGTGACGGACGGCGACAACATCACCAACATCATCATCGAGGACGCGCTGATCGGCCGGTACCGCAATGCGCGTCTGCTCGAACCGCGGACCTTCGGCCTGATCGTGTCCAAGGCCTTCTAATCCGGCAAACTCCCTGACGACCTCATGACTGGCGCCGGGACCCTCAGGGGCCCGGCGTCTCTTCTTCCACGGCGGGGTCGGCGGGTTAGGATGCAAGATCGGTGTTCGCCGTCAGGCGAGTCGCGAAGAGGCGGAAGACATCCGCCCGGACCATGGGGGAAGTAGTTTTGACGACCGTTGCATCGCCAGTCGCAGAGTCGCCGCTAAAGCCGCCGGTTCTCGTGAAGCTCGCCTACAGTCTGGGACAGGCCGCCCAGAATGGCGGCTTCGACGCCGCCATCGGTTTCATCTTCTTCTACTATTCGGCCGTCCTCGGCCTGTCCGGCGCGCTCGTCGGGGCCGCCCTGGCGGTCAGCCTGGCCTTCGATGCGGTGGTCGATCCGATCGTCGGGTCCTGGTCGGATAACCTGAAATCGCGGTTCGGGCGACGCCTGCCGCTGATGATCCTCGCGGCGCCGCTGATCACCGTGTCGATCGGGCTGCTGTTCTCGCCGCCGTCGGGCCTCGGGCAGATGGGCCTGTTCGGCTGGCTGGCGGTGATGTCCGTCGCCGCCCGCAGCGCCATTTCGCTGTTCAATGTTCCCTACATCGCGCTCGGGGCCGAAATGGCGACCGACTACGGCGAACGCACCAGCGTCGTCATGTACCGCGCCTTCGCCGGGATCGTGTCGGCGGTGATCATCACCGCCGTCGGCTATTCGGTGTTCTTCGCCAACGGCGGACTGCAGCGGCCCGAGGGCTATCCCGGCTTCGGCTGGTCGGTGGCGGGCTTTCTGCTGGTCTGCATGGTGCTCTGCTGTCTGGGCGTGCGCCGCTACGCCGCGAGCCTGCCGCAGCCGGACCAGGTGCCCTCGACCATGTGGAAACGCCTGCCGGGGGAGGTCGCGGAGATCTTCGCCAACCGCTCGTTCCGCCTGCTGTTCATCTCGGCGGTGGTGCTGTTCACGGCCCTCGGGCTGAACGCCAGCCTGAACAACCATGCCTTCGTGTTCGTCTGGCGTATGAAAAGCGAGCTGATCCAGTTCATCGGCTACGCCTATCTGGTCGGCATTCTGCTGGGCGTAACCGCCGCACCGGCGCTCCAGAAGGTGCTGGAGAAGAAGGTCGTCGTCGTCGTCGGGTTCGGTCTGCTGATCGCCAACTGGCTGGTGCTGCAGGGCGCCATGATCACGGGCGTCTGGCTGCCGCTCGGCGACGCCGCGCTGCTGCCGATGCAGATCAACTCGTTCGTCGCCGGGATCGGCACCGGGTTCGTCTCTGTCGCCTATCCCTCGATGATGGCCGACGCCGCCGACGAGCATGAGCACCTGTTCGGCCGCCGGCGCGAGGGGCTCTACTTCGCCGGCCTCGGGTTCGCCAACAAGGCGGCGACCGGTCTGGGCGTGATGGTCGCGGGCATGGCGCTGGATCTCGTCCAGTTTCCCAAGGACGTCGGGCGCACCGTCGGCGCTGTGCTGCCGCACGAGATGCAGATTCGCCTCGTGATGATCTGGGGTCCCATCGCGGCGGTCATCGCGGTCGCGGCGCTGATGATCTTCGCGTCCTACAACATCAGCCGCGCCCGCCATGCCGAGATCGCGGCGGCGCTCGGACGAGGCCCGGGGCCCGGCTGATCCGACGGTCTTTGCTTCCAACCCGTCGTTCCGCGCGGACGGCGGTCAGTACGCCACGGAGGGTCGAGATGACCTATGACACCCCGACCGCAACACCCCTGACCGACCGGTCGCTGGATACCCCCGAGGTCGCCGCCCTGCTCGCGCATCTGGAGGCCAACAACGGCATCAAGGGGCTGGACATCCTGAAGCCCGGCGACACCGCCCGCGCGGTCGAACTGTTCCGGCGCGACGGTTTCGTGGTCATCGCCGACGTCCTCAACAGCGAGCAGGTCGACGTCCTTGCCCAGGGCTGCAACGCGGTCATCGCCGACATCCTAGCGCTGGACCAGGACCGCGCCGGCAACCGGGGATCGCATCGCTATTCGTTCGGCGGCTCCAGCCTGACCCGTAGCCAGCTGCACCGGCCCGAATGGCAGATGCTGCTCGATATTCCGGCGGTGACCGAGGTGGTCAGCGCGATCTTCGGCTCGCCCGACTATTCGCTGCGCGCGGCGAGCGGGGACTTCTGCCTGCCCGGCGCGGTGGAGTACCAGCCGCTGCATTCCGATATCCGCGACTGGCAGAGCAACAGGACCACGCCCTTCAGCGCCTTTCATGACCCGCGCGGCCAACTCACGATCCGCGATCTGCCCTGTCCCTATGTCTGCGTGAACTTCCTGCCCCAGGAGGTCACCCGCCTGAACGGTCCCACCCGCCAGATTCCCGGCACCCAGCATTCACGCACGCCGATCCCAGGCCTCGACGCCGAGCCCGAATGGATGCGGCTGAGCACTGTGTGTCCGGCGCCCGCGGGCGCGATCATGGTGCGGGACGTGCGCGCTTGGCACGGCGGCACGCCGAACATCTCCAATGCCATCCGCGCCATCCCGAACCTCGAGTTCTACGCGCCCTGGTTCCGCGAGCCGATTGTCCCCGGCATCAGCTATCGCGATGCCCGGCGCCTCTCCGAACACGCCCAGCGGCTGGTCCGCTACTGTGTCGCGGATTCGAGCGAAACGCTGGTCACCGGTCCGACCCTGCGCGCGCCCTGACCCCGACGTCCGGAAGAGATCCCATGAAGTACCGCCGACTTGGCCGTTCCGCGCTGCAGGTGAGCGAACTGTGCCTCGGCACGATGAACTTCGGCCCGCGTACATCCGAACAGGAGAGCTTCGCGATCCTCGGCGCGGCGGTCGCCAACGGGATCAACTTCATCGACACCGCCGACCAGTATGGCGGTCATCTGGGCGTGGGCGCGACGGAGACCCTCCTGGGCAAATGGTTCGCCGAGGACCGTGGCCGGCGAGACCGGATCGTGCTCGCCACCAAGGTCCACGAGCCGATGTCCGATGACATCAACGATCGCGGCCTTTCGGCACGCCACATCCAGATGGCGTGCGACGCAAGCCTGCGCCGGCTCGGGGTCGATCACATTGACCTGTACCAGCTGCATCACATCGATCGCACGGCGCCGATGGAGGAGATCTGGCAGGCGACCGACAGGCTCATCAGCCAGGGCAAGATCACCTACGTCGGCTCCAGCAACTTCCCCGGCTGGAAGATCGCCCAGGCCAACGAGAAGGCGGCCGCGCGAGGGCGACTGGGTCTGATCTCCGAACAGGGCCTCTACAACCTCCTGGAACGCCGGGCCGAGCTGGAGGTGATCCCGGCTTGTCTGGAATACGGCCTCGGTCTCATCCCCTGGAGCCCGCTCGCGGGCGGTCTTCTGGCGGGTCCCTCGCCGGACGCCGGGGGGCGGCGCCAGTCGGCTGACGCCCGGGCGACCGCTTCGGCCCGGTCGGAACAGCTGTCGCGCTTTGATGACCTCTGTCGCGCGCTCGGTGAACAGCCCGGCGCCGTGGCGCTGGCCTGGCTGCTGCATCAGGATGGCGTGACGGCGACGATCATCGGGCCGCGCAGCCTCGACCAGCTGACCTCGGTCCTGCATGTTCCGGGCATCCGCCTCGACGACGAAGCGCTGGCGGCGATCGACGCGATCTTCCCGGCCTGTGGGCCAGCGCCGGAGGCGTATGCATGGTGATCGACAACGGCCTCATCCCGGTCACCGGCGGCCATCTGGCCTACCATCGTACGGGTGGTGACGGCCCCGCGCTGGTGCTGTCCCACGGCCTGACGGACAACGGCCTGTGCTGGAACCGGCTGGCGGCCGCGCTCGCGCCGGAGTTCGACATCATCATGCTGGACGCGCGCGGGCACGGCGGCAGTTCGCGCATCGCCGGCGCGCCGCCGGACTACGCAGGCCGCGATATCGCCGAGGCGATCGATGGTCTGGGACTGCGGTCGCCGATCGTGATGGGCCACTCCCTGGGCGCCCGGGCCACCGTCGACTTCGCCGCAGCCTGGCCCGGCAAGGCGTCGAAGCTGGTTCTCGAGGATCCGCCATTCATGCCGGTCGCCGATCCCGGGGCGGCTGCAACCCGCCGGCGGAAGTTCCGCGAGCAGGTGGAAGCCTTCGAGGCCATGTCTGACGCCGACATCACCGCGCTGGGCCGGAAGACCTCCCCCGACTGGCATGACGACGAGTTTCCCGCCTGGACAGCCGGCAAGCGGCAGGTCGATCCGGACGCCATGCCGAACTATCGCGTGGCCTGGCAGGATGCGATCAGACCCATCACGGAATCGACCCTGCTGATCCACGGCGAGCCGGCGCGAGGCGGCATCGTCACACCCGGGATCGCCCGGGAGGCGATGGCCATCAACCCGAACATTTCCGCGGTTCAGATCGACGGCGCCGGCCACAACATCCGCCGCGAGAACTTCCCGGCTTTTCTGGCGGCGGTGCAGGCCTTCCTGTCCTGACGCCGGTCCGACCTCCGCGAAGCCACGCCATTGGAAGGCAAGCGAATGGCATGAGTTTCGTCCGTCTAGGTTCCCAGCCTTTCAGGCAAATTGATCCAGGCTTGGGTGACTGCGGCGCGGAATGCGGGAGTGGCGGCCAGCGTCGGTGGGAACACCGCCTCCAGCGCCAGGAAGGGTGCGGGATCGGCTTCGTCGCCGTGGCGGGCAAGGGCCGCTGATCGCAGTACGTCCGCCATCGGGTCGGTGATGGGCTCGCCGGTCGCTGTGCGGGCGACGACGAACCGCATCCAGGCCGCCACGGGGACGGCCAGCCGATCAATTGAACCGTCTGCCGCTAGTCGGTCGGCAAGGGTCGACAGAATGCGGATAGGCAGCTTCTGCGAGCCGTCCCAGGCGATCTGGGAAAGGTGATGGGCGATGGTCGGGTTGCGGAACCGCGCCAGCAGCGCCTCGACATAGGCCGGCACGTCGAGTCCGGACGGCGCGCGCAGGGTCGAGGCGACGTCTTCCAGCATCATAGCCCGGACGAAGGCGGCCAGCGGCGAGTCGGCCATTGCGTCGCGAACGGTCTGGTGGCCCCGTAGCAGGCCGACATAGGCTAGCGTGGAATGGGCGCCGTTGAGCAGGCGCAGCTTGGCGCTTTCCCAGGCCTCGACATCGTCGGTCAGGGTCGCGCCGACCGAGGCGAGGTCGGGCGCGTCGGGGCCCAGATCATCCTCGATCACCCACTGGGTGAAGGTCTCGCGCTGGATCGGCCAGGCGTCCTCGAGATCCGTCTCTGCAAGAACCCGGGCGCGCAGGGCGTCGTCGGTCGCGGGCGTGATGCTGTCGACCATCGAACAGGGGAACCGCGCCCCGGCGGCGATCCAGGCCGCAAGGTCGGCGTCGCGCACCGCCGCGAGCCGCACCACCGCCGCCTTCAGCCGGCGGCCATTGGCCGGGAGGTTGTCGCAGCTGAGCGTCACGAACGGCCCCAGCCCGGCGGCCCGGCGTTGCGCCAGCCCCTCGGTGAGCCAGCCGATGACGCTGACCGGATGCTCCGGCCGCGAGAGATCGTGGCGGATGTCCGGATGATCGAGATCCAGCGACCCGTCTGCCGTGAGGCAGTAGCCCTTCTCGGTCACGGTCAGGGTCACCAGTCGTGTGTCGGGCGCCGCCAGCCGCCGGGCGACATGGGCGGCGTCCTCGCTGGCGACCAGCAGTTCGCCGATCGCGCCGATCGTGCGCAGGCGGGTCGTCTCGCCCAGCTCGACCAGGGTGTAGAGGCCGCCCTGCGGCTCCAGCGCGTCGCGCACGCCCGGCGTCTTCAGCGCTACGGCGCAGATCGCCCAGCGCGGATCGACCGCCAGCAGGTCATCGAAATAGGCCGCCTGGTGCGCACGGAAGAAGGCGCCCGGGCCGAAATGCACCACGCCGATGGTTGTCCTCGCGCGGTTGTAGGCCAGGGGCTGCGGCAGGGCCGTCATCGACAGCCGGGTCACAGGGTAACGCCTCGCTTCCAAAGGGCGATCTCGCGTTCGCTGTTCTCTTCCGACTTCGTCGGCAGGCCCGAGGCGGTCGCCAGCACCAGCTCCATCAGCGCGTCGCCGGCGTCCGTCATGGAGACGCCCTGGAGCACCACGCCCGCGTCAAAGTCGATCCAGCGCGGCTTTCGCTCTGCGAGCGCGCTGTTGGAGGCGATCTTAAGGGTCGGGGCCGGAAAGCCCAGCGGCGTTCCCCGGCCGGTGGTGAACAGCACGATGGTCGCGCCCGCCGCCACCAGCGCCGTCGAGGACACGGCGTCGTTGCCGGGCGCCTCCAGCAGCGCCAGCCCCCGGTCCCGCGTGCGCTCGCCATAGGCCAACGCCTGGGTCAGCACCGCGTGGCCGGCCTTCTGCACTGCGCCGAGGGACTTTTCCTCAAGGGTGGTGATGCCGCCGGCGATGTTGCCGGGCGAGGGATTCTCGGAGACGGGCTGGCCGTTGTCGAGGAAGTGCCGCTTGAAGCCATTGATCAGCGATGCCGCCCCCTCGAAGGCCTCGCGGCTGGCGGCGCGGGCCAGCAGCAAGTGCTCGGCGCCGAAAATCTCAGGAATCTCGGTCAGCACCGGCGTGCCCCCGGCGTCCGCCACCGTGTCGGCGATGTAACCCACCAGCGGATTGGCGGTCAGGCCGGAAAAGCCGTCGGAGCCGCCGCACTTCAGGCCGACGACCAGGTCAGACACGGAGCAGGGCACGCGGCGGTCTTGTTCGGCGACAGCCACGAGATCGGCGATCGCCGCCAGGCCGGCCTCGATCTCGTCGCCTTCGCCCTGGGTGGTGAAGGCGCGAATGCGGCTGCGGTCGCCGATGTAGGCCAGCAGGGCGTCCAGCTGGTTCGACTCGCAGCCCAGCCCGAGGATCAGCACGCCGCCGGCGTTCGGATGCTGGGCGAGCGAAGCCAGCATGCGCCGGGTCGCTGAGAGGTCGTCGCCCAGCTGCGAACAGCCGAACGGATGTGGGAAGGCATGGATGCCATCGACCCGGCCGGCGAAGTCCCTGCCGGCGATCTCCGCCAGCCGTCGCGCCGTGTTGGCCACGCAGCCCACGGTGACGAGGATCCATATCTCGTTGCGCGTGCCGGCGCGGCCGTCGGCGCGGCGATAGCCCTGGAAGGTCCGGTCGTCAGCGACCGGGGCCGGTCGCGCGGCGGCGGCGTCGAAGCGGTAGGCGATCTCGCCGGTCAGGCCGGTGGCGAGGTTGTGGCTGTGGACGTGGTCGCCGGGCGCGATGGCCTGAGACGCCAGCCCGATCGGAAAGCCATACTTGCACACGGGCCGGCCCGCCGCGACGGCGCGGACCGCGACCTTGTGGCCGCGCGGCGCGGCCATGCGGACCGTCAGATCGCCCACCGTCTCACCGGCCGCGAGGTCGCGCAGGGCCGTGGCGACATCGTCGTCGGGATGGACGCGATGCAGCGCCGCGGTGGTCGGGTCGTCAGCCATGGGTGAGGAGTGGTCCGGGAGGACACCGGTGTCAACGTCCCTGCGCCAGCGGGTGGCGCCTCGCGGGACAGCGCGGTATCACAGGGGCGCAGGACACAGCGGAGCCTCCCTTGAGCCCCAGGACGCCGAAAGCTTCGGACGATGCCGCCCTCGAAGGCGGCCGGCGCCGGGCCACGATCAATGACATCGCCCGCCTGGCCGGCGTCTCCAAGAAAACCGTCTCGCGGGTCATCAATCGCTCGCCGTCGGTGCGGCCGGAAACGCGCGAAAAGATCGACGCGGTGATCGCAAAATACGGCTACGCACCAGACCCGCAGGCGCGCGGCCTGGCGTTCCGGCGCTCGTTCCTGATCGGGCTGATCTACGACAACCCCAATCCGCAGTACGTCGTGAACATGCAGCTGGGCCTGCTGGACGGCATGCGCGGCTCGGGCTTCGAGCTGGTCGTCCACCCCTGCGACCGGGGCAGCACGACCCTGGTCACCGACATCCGCGGCTTCATCGAGCGGCAGAAGCTCTATGGCGTGGTCCTGACCCCGTCGGTCTCCGAAGACGAGGGCGTGGCGGAGATGCTGCGCGAGACGGGCTGCGAGTTCGTGCGGGTCGCCTCGGTGGCCGTCGACGGGCCGGACCATTCGATCGTCACCCAGGACCGCCACGGCGGCCTGCTGGCCGGGCGACATCTGGCCGAACTGGGCCACAAACGGGTCGGCTTCATCAGCGGGCCGCTGACGTTCCGCTCGTCACACGAGCGGCGCGGCGGGTTCGAGGACGGCCTGGCCGAACACGGCCTGACGCTCGATCCGGCTTGCGTCGGGGATGGGGCCTATACCTTCGAGTCGGGCCTGGAGGGCGCGGCGAAGCTGCTGGCTCTGCCGAACCGGCCGACCGCCATCTTCGCCGGCAATGACGAGATGGCCGCCGGCGTGCTGCACGCGGCCCGCCATGCCGGCCTGTCGGCGCCCGAAGACCTGTCGGTGATCGGCTTCGACGACTTTCAGATCGCCTCGCGCGTCTGGCCGCCGCTGACGACGGTGCGCGCGCCGACCCGCGAGATTGGCCGGCTCGCCGCTGAAAAGCTGATCGGCCAGGCCGAACCGGACAAGCGCGACCCGGCGGACCGCCTGCCGTCGCTGGTGGTGCGGGAGTCGACGAGCCGGCCGAAGGGGTAGAGTCCAGCCGACGCAGAGGAGGTCGCGTGCAGTTTTATCTATCCTCCTACCGGCTGGGTGACCGGCTCGATGATCTGCAGGCCGCGCTGAAGCCCGGCGCAAGCGTCGCGGTGATCTCCAACGCCGCCGATTTCATACCGGCGGCGGATCGCATCGCCTACGCTGCTTCCATCTTTGATCCGATCCGCGAATTCCGCAGTCTGGGGTTCGCCGCCCGCGATCTGGATCTTCGCACCTGTTTCGACGCGCCCGATCTCCTGCGGGAGGCGCTCGCCGGCGTCGATCTCGTCTGGGTGAACGGCGGGAATGTCTTTCTGCTTCGGCGGGCGATGCGGCGCTCAGGCTTCGACGCGCTTGTGCGCGAGCTGCTCGCCGAGGGGGACCTGATCTACGGTGGCTGGAGCGCCGGCGCTGTCGTCGCTGGTCCCAGTCTGAGAGGCCTGGAGTTGATGGACGATCCGGACCAGACGGCGGAAGGATACGAGGCGGAGACGCTCTGGGATGGGCTTGGCCTCGTGGATTTCAGCGTCGTCCCGCACTTTCAGTCGGATCACCCCGAGGCCGCAGCGGCGGAGCAAGTCGTGGCTCGGCTCATATCCGAGGGACGCCCCTTTCGCGCGGTGTCGGACGGTGACGTGATCATACTTTAGGTGAGCCCGCTCGCATCTACACTCTCCCGCCGCCTTCGTGTCGGCTTGCCCGAAGTGATGACACCGGTTACCTAACCTCCATGTCCACCCCGCTTCACCTTCACGAGGACCGCCTGTTTCCCGCCGAGTCGTCGGTGCGAGGGATCGCGCGAGAGCTTTATGGCGAGGTGAAGGGGCTGCCGATCCTGAGCCCGCATGGGCACACCGACCCGGCCTGGTTCGCCACCAACGACGCGTTCGGCAACGCGGCCGAACTGCTGCTGCGGCCGGACCACTATCTCTACCGCATGCTCTACAGCCAGGGCGTGACGCTCGAGGCGCTGGGGGTGCCGGCGCATGGCGAGCCGTCGGACGCCGATCCGCGCGAGGCTTGGCGGATCTTCGCGGCCAACCAGCATCTGTTCCGCGGCACGCCCTCGGCGATGTGGCTCGACCATGTCTTCGCCGAGGTGTTCGGCTTCGCCGAGCGCCTGACCAGCGACACCGCCGACGCCCATTTCGACGCCATCGGCGCGGCCCTGTCGACCGACGCCTTCCGGCCGCGGGCGCTGTTCGAGCGGTTCAACATCGAGCTGCTGGCGACCACCGAAGGCCCGCAGGAGGACCTTGTCCACCATCGCGCCATCCGCGATAGCGGCTGGGCCGGCAGGGTCGTCACCGCCTATCGCCCGGACCCGGTGATCGACGCCGAGCACGAGCAGTTCTCACGGGCCCTGGAGGGCTTCGCGGGCCTGACCGGGCAGGACGTTTGCAGCTGGACCGGATACCTCCAGGCGCATCGCGTCCGGCGGGCGGCCTTTGCCGCGCTGGGCGCAACCTCGACGGACCACGGCCATCCGACGGCGGCCACCGCCGATCTGACGCAGGTCGAGGCGGAGGCCCTTTTCAACATCATCATCTCCGGCAAGGCCTCGCCCGCGCAGGCCGAACTGTTCCGCGCCCAGATGCTGACCGAGATGGCCCGCATGAGCCTCGACGATGGGCTGGTGATGCAGATCCACCCTGGCAGTTTCCGCAATCACAACCGCCTGCTGTTCGAGGGCTATGGCCGCGACAAGGGCGCCGATATCCCGACGTCGACCGACTATGTCCGGGCGCTCAAACCCCTGCTCGACGCCTTCGGCAACGATCCGCGCCTGTCGGTGATCGTCTTCACGCTCGATGAGACCGCCTACAGCCGCGAGCTGGCCCCGCTGGCCGGGCATTATCCCTGCCTGAAGCTCGGGCCGGCCTGGTGGTTCCACGACAGCCCCGAGGGGATGCGCCGCTTCCGTGAACAGACCACAGAGACGGCCGGCTTCTACAATACCGTCGGCTTCAACGACGATACCCGCGCTTTCCTTTCCATTCCGGCCCGTCACGATGTGGCGCGGCGGGTGGACTGTACGTTCCTCGCCCGGCTGGTTGCCGAGCACCGCCTTCCCCTCGACGACGCCCGCGAGGTCGCCGTCGATCTGGCCTACACCCTGCCCAAACGGGCCTACAAACTCTGACGATCCGGAGCCGCGACATGTTCAACAAGACCTATCACGCCACCCATCCCGACATGATGGAGTGCGTCGACAACGACCAGCTGCGCGACCGGTATCTCGTGCAGGACCTGTTCGTCGCGGGCGAGGTGATGCTCAACTATTCGCACAACGAGCGGTTCGTCATCGGCGGCGCGGCTCCGACCACGGGTCCGATCAGTCTGCCCGACCAGACCGAGCCGGCCTCGGCCGCTGGTCATCCGTTCCTCGAGCGGCGCGAGCTGGGCCTCATCAACGTCGGCGAGGGCGCGGGCAAGGTGACGGTCGACGGCGTGGCCTATGATATCGGACCCAAGGACGGCCTCTATGTGCCGATGGGTGTGAAAAGCGTCGTGTTCGAGAGCGTCAGTCCAGCCAATCCAGCCCGCTACTATCTCGCCTCGACCCCGGCCCATGTGGCCTGCAAGGTTCAGAAGATTTCCATCGCCGACGCTACGCCGCTGGAGCGCGGCTCGCTGGAGACCTCCAACGAGCGGACCATTTACCAGTACGTCATTCCGGGCGTCTGTCAGTCGGCGCAGCTGCTGCTGGGCCTGACCATCCTGAAGACCGGCAGCGTGTGGAACACCATGCCGCCGCACCTGCATGACCGCCGGTCCGAGATCTATTTCTATTTCGGCCTGAAACCCGACGAGCGGGTGTTCCACTTCATGGGCGAGCCCGACGCGGCGCGTCACATCGTCGTGGCCAACGAGGAGGCCGTGATCAGCCCGCCCTGGTCGATCCACATGGGTTCGGGCACCGCCAACTACGCCTTCATCTGGGCCATGGGCGGCGAGAACCTCGACTACACGGACATGAACGTCCTCGACATCTGCCAGCTGAAATGACCCACCCGTTCGATCTCACTGGCAAGACAGCCCTGGTCACCGGCGCCAACACCGGCATCGGCCAGGGCATCGCGATCGCGCTGGCCGCGGCTGGCGCTGACATCGCCGCCGCCGGACGGTCCGCGCCGGTCGAGACGCAGAAGGCCGTCGAGGCTCTCGGCCGCCGGTTCGTCTCGATCCAGGCCGATTTCGGCTCGACCGAACCTGTCGCGCGAGTGGTCCAGGAGGCCGTTGCGGCGCAGGGCGGGATCGACATCCTGGTCAACAACGCCGGCATCATTCGCCGGGCGGACTCGATCGACTTTTCCGAGGACGACTGGGACGCGGTGATGAACACCAACCTCAAAACGGTGTTCTTTCTCACCCAGGCCGTGGCGAAGGTCATGCTCGCGAAGGGCGGCGGCAAGGTGATCAACATCGCCAGCCTGCTCAGTTTCCAGGGCGGCATCCGGGTGCCCAGCTACACGGCGTCCAAGAGCGGCCTGGCCGGTCTGACCAAGATCCTCGCCAACGAGTGGGCGGCGAAGGGTATCAACGTCAACGCCATCGCGCCGGGCTACTTCGACACCAACAATACCGAGGCGCTGCGGGCCGACGAGAATCGCAACCGATCGATCCTCGAACGCATTCCCGCCGCCCGCTGGGGCCAGCCCCGAGACATCGGTGGGGCGGTGGTGTTCCTGGCGAGCGCGGCGAGCGACTACGTCCACGGCGTGACCCTTCCCGTGGATGGCGGCTGGCTGGCGCGGTAGGTTGTGGGGACACGTACCGAACGTACGTGTCCTCTAGCCCGGAAGCTCGATTGGGGGAAACGAACCTGCGGTACATGTCCCCTAGACCAGCCCGCTCAGCCAATCCTCCAGGTTCGTGAACCCATCCCCGTCGCGATCCTTCGCGCCGTCGGCCCCGTCCTTCGGGTCAAACCCATGCGCGCGCTCCCAGGCATCCGGCATGCCATCGCCGTCGCTGTCGACCCAGGCCGGGCCGCTCTTCAGGTTCGGCCAGGCGCCGACATCGGTCTGGCTGTTGATCAGACGGCTGGAGCGGTCGCGAACGCCGGCGACAATGCGAAGGTCGACCGCGTCCCGCACCCGTGACGCGCCGGCTCCGGCCAGCACCCGCTCGTAGGCGACCGCCGCCGTGTCGGTCACGATCCCGGAGTCGGCCAGCGGGACAGGGGAGCGGTAGCCTTCCGGCGGCGCGCAGCCGACAAGACTCCAGGGATCGGCCGGAACCACTCCGTTCATGGCGTTGTCGGCGAAGAACGCCCGGGCGAAAGGATCGTCCTCGCAGAAGGCCAGGGCGCCTTCGCTGTCGGGCCCGGCCTCGTACCAGTTGGCGATGAAGTCGTAGCCGGAACGGCTGTCGGTATCGGCGTTGTAGCCCGAGCGGCCGGCGCCCCAGTTGTAGAAGACGTTGTTGCGGAACTCGAACAACGGTCCTTGGGAGTCGAGCGCGGCGCTGTTGTAGTTCCCCGGTCTTGGCATCCGGGCCTGATGATCAGCCCAGAGGTTGTGGTGCCAGGAGAAGCGGGCGCCGTAGCCGCCGCGGATGAGACTTCCGTAGCCGTGCTTGCCCTTGAGATGCACCGAGGTGTTCAGGGACTCGGCGATCAGCGACCACTGGACCGTGAGGTCGTAGATGCCTTCTTCGGGCGGATTGTAGCGGCTTCCGGCCGAGAGGGTCTCATCGATCGACCAGCTGGCCGAAACATGGTCGACCATGATCCGACGGCCGCGGGTGATCGACAGGGCGTCGTCCTGGACCCTGGTTTCGTCGCCGAGCCGGGCGCGAATGTAGCGGACAACGACATCGTCGGCGGCGATCACCAGGGGCTGGCCGCGCAGAGTGATCCCGTCGCCCGGCGCGGTCTGGCCCGCGATCGTGATGCTCGCCTGGCTGATCTTCAGCGGCGCCTGGAGCACAATCGTACCGCCGACGTCGAAGATGACCGTGCGGGGCCCCTTGGCCTCCACGGCGGCGCGCAGACTGCCGGGGCCCGAATCGGCCAGCGTGTAGACGTGAAAGACCGCCCCGCCACGCCCTCCCACCGAGAACCGCCCGTGACCTTCCGCACCGGGAAAGGCGATTGGGGGCGGTGTCCGCGCTGCCGCGTTCATGGATACGACGCAGGCAAGCAACGTAGCGACAGCCGCAATGGGCTTGAGACGCAACGCGTTGCGATGGGAAAGGGGCGGCGCCTGGGGGAGAAGTTCGCTCATGGCGAGAAAGTGACGATCCTGTGTCGTGAATGGCTTGTCAGCCACGTGGCTCTTACGGTATCCATCGCAATGATACCGGTGTCAAACGGATCAGGTCTGGAAATGACACCGGTGTCACATGGGTCGACGACAACGAGCGCGGTCGACGATCCGGACAGGCGAATGACAAATACCGGTGACGCAGATTCCGGGGAAATCGCGCCGTAGGGGAGGGAGTTGAACGTGTCGACCATCATCCGTTCGCGGCATGCGAGCCTGCGCCTTGGCGCGTCACTGGCGGTCATCGCCATCAGTCTGGCGGCAGCCGGCGCAGCCACGGCTCAGGACTCCGCCGCGCCAACCGCGACCGCGGGCGGCGACACAGAGGTCGAGGCCGTTGTCGTCACCGGCTTCCGCGGAAGCCTCGCGAGCGCCCTGTCGGCGAAGCGCCAGGAAACAGCCATCATTGACGCCATCAAGGCGGAAGACATCGCTGACTTCCCTGACGCCAACCTCGTCGAGGCGATTCAGCGCATTCCGGGCGTGTCGATCGATCGTGACGCCGGTGAGGGCCGTACCCTGACGGTCCGCGGCCTCGGTCCCGACTTCACCCGCACCCGCATCAACGGCATGGAAGGCCAGGCCACTACCGGCGGCACGGACAGCTCCGGCGGCGCCAACCGCGGCCGCGGGTTCGACTTCAATGTCTTCGCCTCGGAGCTGTTCAACAGCGTCACGATCCGCAAGACGGCCTCGGCGGAAGTCGAGGAAGGCTCGCTCGGCGCGACCGTTGATCTGCGCACCAGCCGCCCGTTCGACTACAGCGGCTTCAAGCTCGGCGGATCCCTGCAATATGGCTACAACGACCTGTCGCAGGAATGGGACCCCCGGGCGGCCCTGCTGATCAGCGACACCTTCTTCGACGGCAAGGTTGGCGTGCTGGCCTCGCTCGCCTACAGCGAGCGCAGCCTTCTCGAAGAGGGTTTCAGCGCCGTTCGCTGGGAGCGCGCCACCGACAACGGGGGCTTCTGCAGTCCGCTCGGCTTCGCGCCCCAGAACCCGACCAACAGCGGGTCAACCGGCAGCAGCGCGGCCAACTGCGCGACGGGCGTGCCGCGCGGAGCCAACACCGCGTCGAACAACACCGCCTACACCACGGCCAACCAGGCGTCGGTCTTCATTCCGCGCCTGCCGCGCTATGGCCGTCTGGTCCACGAACAGGAGCGCATCGGTTTCACCGGCGCGATCCAGTACCGTCCGACGGACTCGACAACCGTGAGCTTCGACGTCCTCTATTCGGATCTGAACTCGAGCCGTCAGGAGAACTTCCTCGAGTCCCTGTCGTTCAGCCGCAACGCGGCGGCGGCCGGCAAGACCCAGATCAGCGTTGTCGACGCCTTCGTCGACGCCTCGGGCCAACTGGCGCGCGGCACCTTCAACAACGTCGATGTCCGCAGCGAGCAACGCTACGACGAGCTGGAAACCAAGTTCACCCAGTACACCCTGACCCTCGAACACGATTTCGGTGACCGGTTCAGCATGCGGGCCTTCCTGGGCACCTCGGAATCCGACTTCCAGAACCCGATCCAGACCACCGTCACCTTCGATCGCCAGAACACCCAGGGCTACTCGTGGGACTTCACCGGCCATAACTCGACGCCGCTGATCAACTACGGCTTCGACGTCGCCAATCCGGCCAACTGGTCCTGGCGGGATGTAAGTCTGGGCACGGCGACCGCCGCCTTGCCGCGGTCGGAAATCCGCATGCGGCCCAATGGCGTGCTGACCTCCTACGACGCGGCGCAACTCGACTTCAAATTGGAGGCGACCGACTCCCTGAGCTTCAGGTTCGGCGTCAACTACAAGAAGTTCGACTCCGACTCGTTCGAGAACCGCCGTGCGGATGAGACCATTGTGCCGGTGCTACCGGTGGGCACGACGATCGCCGACATTTCCACGGTCCTGACCGGCTTCGGCCGCAACCTCGGCCAGCCGGGCGCCAACGCCACGCAGTGGGTGGTGCCGGATCTGAACGCCATCTCGGCGCTGTTCAACATCAACTGCAACTGCAACACCGGCGTCGCCGGCGGCGACTTTACCCTGACCGGGATCACCAACGGCAACGCCCGCGGCGGTAACCGCTTCATCAGCGAAGAAAGCCGCGGCTACTACCTGCAGGCCGACTTCCGGACCGACATCTTTGACATGCCGTTGCGCGGCAATGTGGGCTTCCGGCAGGTCGAGACCAACCTCTATGCCGAGGGCTACAGCTCGACCGGCGGCGGGACCAAGGTCTGGGGCAGCCACAAGTATGAGAACACCCTGCCGTCGCTTAACCTGGCGCTGGAAGTGACCGACACCTTCATGGTCCGCTTCGGCGCCGCGAAGATGATGGCGCGTCCCCAGATCGGCAACACCCTCGCGGGCACCAACTACCTGGTGCCGACGACGTCCCTGGCCGCCAGCGGCCCGAACTTCACCGCCAGCATCGGCAACGTCGATCTCAACCCGTTCCTGGCCAACACCTACGACCTCAGCTTCGAATGGTATTTCGCGCCGGAGTCGCTGATCTCGGTGTCGTTCTTCAAGAAGGACATCAACAGCTACATCCAGATCATCCGCCAGGATCTGCAGTATCAGGAGCTGACGGCCCTCAATCCGGTCGCCTTCGCCCCGGGCCTGTGCACCGGCGCCTGCTCGCCGACGCAGGTGTTCCAGCTGACCAGCGCCGTGAACACCGATGGCGGACCGCTGACCGGCTTCGAAATCGCCTTCCAGGCGCCGTTCAGCTTCCTGCCGGCGCCGTTCGACCGGTTCGGGGTCCAGGCCAACTACACCCAGGTGAAGTCCGAGATCGACTACTGCTCGAACACCACCTGCACGACGTTTGTCACCGACGATCTGGTGAACCTGTCACCAGCCGCCTTCAACGCTACCCTCTACTACGAGGATGACCGTTTCAGCGCCCGGGTGTCGGCGGCCTACCGCGACGGCTACCTGCAGAACATCCCGGGTCGCAACTCCAATTCCCAGGAGGGCAAGCTCGAGACATTCAACGTCGACGCCGCGGCCTCGTACAAGTTCAGCGACCAGCTCAGCCTCACCTTCGAGGGCCTGAACCTGACTGACGAGTTCAACCAGCAGTGGGTCGGCGACCAGGACCGCCAGTCGACCTCGGTCTACCACCACACTGGCCGCCAGTTTAACTTCGGCCTCAAATACACCTTCTAGCTTAACCTCCTTGCGCGACTGGGCGCCGGCTCACCCCGGCGCCCTTCTTTTTTCCACCATCCGGCGTATGGCTGGGTCAGGCGCAAGGACGTGAGAGATCCGCATGACCAAAGACCGCATGGCCGTTCTGGCCGCCATGATCGATCAGGGGGTCATCCCCGTCTTCTATCACCCCGACGTCGAGACCTGCGTCAACGTCATCCAGGCCTGCGCCAACGGCGGGGCTCGCTGCATCGAGTTCACCAACCGCGGTGAGTTCGCGGCTCACACCTTCCTCGATGTCACCCGGCATTTCGCCAAGGCCGACCCCGGCGTGATCATGGGCGTTGGCAGCATTGTCGATGCGCCGACCGCTGGCCTCTACATCGCCAATGGCGCCCGGTTCGTCGTCGGCCCGATCCTGAACGCCGAGGTCGCCCGCGTCTGCAACCGCCGCATGATCCCCTATTCGCCGGGCTGCGGCAGCGCGACCGAGATAAGCTACGCCCAGGAGCTGGGCAGCGAGATCGTCAAGGTCTTCCCCGGCGAGAGCGTGGGCGGCCCGACGTTCGTCAAGAACGTGCTGGGGCCGATGCCCTGGTCCAAGATCATGCCGACCGGAGGGGTCGACCCCGACGAGGCCTCCCTGCGCGAATGGTTCGGCGCCGGCATCGTCGCGGCCGGTATGGGCAGCAAGCTGATCACCAACGACCTGCTCAAGGCGGGCGACTGGAAGGGCATCGAAGCCCGCGTGCGCAAGACCGTGGATCTCATCGCCAAAATCCGGAGAGAGCTCGCTTGAGCGACACCATTCTGAATATCCGCACTGCCAGCGAGACCCGCTGGGACTGCGCCTCCTTCGGCGAGGTGATGCTGCGCTTCGACCCCGGCTTCGGCCGTGTTCGCAACGCCCGCCAGTTCAACGTCTGGGAAGGCGGAGGCGAGTACAATGTCGCCCGCGCGATGCGCAAATGCTGGGGCAGGCGGGCCACCGCCGTCACCGCCCTGCCGGTCAACGACCTTGGCTGGCTGGTCGAGGACCTGATCATGCAGGGCGGCGTGGACATGAGCCACGTGGTCTGGCGCGAGTTCGACGGACTTGGTCGCAACACCCGCGTCGGCCTGAACTTCACCGAGAAGGGCTTCGGCGTCCGCCCGGCCTTGGGCTGCAGCGACCGTGGTCACTCCGCCGCCTCGCAGATCCGTCCCGGGGAGGTGAACTGGGAGAAGCTGTTCGGCGAGGAAGGCGTGCGCTGGTTCCACACCGGCGGCATCTTCGCGGCCCTTGCCAGCAACACCGCCGAGGCCGTGATCGAGGCGGTCGAGGTCGCCCGCAAGTACGGCACGGTCGTCAGCTATGACCTGAACTACCGGGCCTCCCTGTGGAAGAGTCAGGGCGGCAAGCCGGGCGCGCAGAAGGTCAACCGCGAGATCGCAAAGTACGTCGACGTGATGATCGGCAACGAGGAGGACTTCACCGCCTGCCTCGGCTTCGAGGTCGAGGGCCTCGACGAGCACATCAGCGAGATCGACCCGGCCAACTTCAAGACCATGATCGAGACGGCCGTGAAGCAGTTCCCGAACTTCAAGGTGGCGGCTACCACCCTGCGCAATGCGAAGACCGCCAGCGTCAACGACTGGTCGGCGATCCTCTACGCCGGCGGCCAGTTCTATCAGTCGATGATGCGCGAGAATCTGGAGATCTATGACCGTGTCGGCGGCGGCGACGGCTTCGCGTCCGGGCTGGCCTACGGCTTCCTGGAAGGGAAGGGGCCCCAGGCCGCCGTCGAATACGGCGCGGCCCACGGCGCCCTGGCCATGACCACCCCCGGCGACACCTCGATGGTCCGCGCCGCCGAGGTTGAGGCGGTGATGAAGGGCAAGGGCGCTCGGGTTATCCGGTAGGCGGCAGGCCCCGCGACGACTTCGCGGCGCGTAGCTGTCCTCTGTCTCCGGCTTGATGATCGGGGTCCTTCGGGAGAAGGGACCGCGCTGACTGCCTAACCCTGCACCCAGGGCAGATCGAGGCCTGGCAACTGCCCTTCGGCCAGCACGCTCGCGCCATAGAGGGTGATGAGGCCGAGCATGAAGACGTAGACCCAGTAGAGCACCGGATTGTCCCGCCGGTCCGCGTAGCGATGGCGGAAGAAGGTGCGCGTCACCGGAACGCGTCCCGTGACCAGCGCCACGACGAAAAAGAGGCCGAAAATGACGACCGCGATCACGGTGAAGGCAGACGGCATGGGCGCTCCGATCGAGGCGCGAGCCTGAGCGTAACGCCAAGCCGCGACAAGCTTCTTTGACGGTGCGACCTTCGCCCTAGACCTCGACCGGCTCCATCTTCGGGCTCAGCAGGTGCACCGCCAGGATGGCCGCCAGGTAGATGAAGGCGCAGACGGCGAAGATCGCCGGATAGCCCAGCGTCGTGGACAGGGCCTTGCCGACGCCCTTGGCCATGATCATCCCGCCGATGCCGCCCACCATGCCGCCGATGCCGATCACCGAGCCCACGGCTTTCCGCGGGAAGACGTCGCCCGGCAGGGTGTAGAGGTTCGCCGAGAAGGCCTGGTGCACGGCGGCCAGCCAGCCGACGATCAGGATCGCGCCCCACAGATGGTGGACGTGCGTGACCAGCAGGTAGGGCAGGGCGCTGACGGCGAGGACCAGCATGGTCGTCTTGCGCGCCCGGTTGATGCTCCAGCCCATCTTCATGAACCGCGAGGACATCCAGCCGCCGCCGACGCTTCCGACGTCGGAGATCAGGTACACGACCGCGAGCGCCGTCATATAGAGGATGTCGGTGGTCTTGAGCTGGAAGGTCTTGTTGAAGAAGTCCGGTAGCCAGAACAGCAGCATCCACCAGACCGGATCGATCAGGAACTTGCCGATCGCGTAGGCCCAGGTCTCCCTTTTGCCCAGCACGACCAGCCAGCCGACCTTCTTTTCCGTGTCGGCCGGATCCTGTTCGATGTGGGCCAGTTCGGCGGCGTTGACGTGCTTGTCTTCACGCGGGTTGCGGTAGACGACCACCCAGGCGACCAGCCACAGCAATCCGACAACGCCCGTGGTGATGAAGGCGGCCTGCCAGCCCCACAGGGCCATGATCGCCGGGGCGATGATGGGCGTGACGACGGCGCCGATATTGGAGCCGGCGTTGAAGATGCCGGTGGCCAGCGCCCGTTCCTTCTTCGGGAACCAGTCCGTGACGGCCTTGATGCCGCCCGGGAAGTTGCCGCCCTCGCCGATGCCCAGGGCCACGCGCACGGCGAAGAACGAGCCCAGTCCGGACGCGAAACCGTGGGCGATGTGGGCCAGCTGCCAGAGCAGGAAGGCCACGCCATAGCCGATCTTGGCCCCGACCCGGTCGACGATGGCGCCGAAGGCCAGGTAGCTGAGCGCGTAGGCAGCCTGGAAGTAGAAGACGATGTCGGCGTAGTTCTGCTCGGTCCAGCCGAGCTCCTTGCCCATGGCGGGCTTCAGCACGCCGAGCATCTGGCGGTCGACGTAGTTGATCACCACGGCGGTGAACAGCAGGGCGCAGATGACCCAGCGCCGGCGGCTCATCCGCGGCTCGGACGCGGTAGCGGCTTCCACCATGACGGTGTCGTCTCCCTAACGGGCGGCCGGTCTTGCGATCTCTGCGGCACAGAGAATCTCGCCGAACTCACCAAAGCTGATGCGGGCGGACTGGCCCGCGGAAATCTCGTGGATGCCGGTGGCGGCTCCGGTGGTCACGTACATGCCGGCCTTCAGCGGCAGGCCCCGCGAGGCGCAGTGGCCGAGCAGGAAGGCCAGGGCCGGCGCGGGCCCGCCCGGCACCGACGCGGCCGTGCCGACGCCGACGGACCGGCCGTCGATGAAACTCTCGCAGGTCAGGCTGGTGTCCGGGCGGTCGCGCCAGCCGGGGATCTCGGGACCGACGATCAGGCCCGCGTTGTTGCCGAAGTCGGAGGCGACGACGGTCGAGCCCAGGTCGTTAATGGTCTTCAGCGGGCTGCCCGCGAATTCGACGCCGACATGGAGGGCGGCTACGACGCCGAGCGCCTCTGCCGGGGTCCAGCTGATCTTGTCTGCCGGCGCATCGACGGCCAACCGGTAGATGAACTCGCCTTCAACCGCCGCGAACCCGCCCGGGATGACGGACAGGGTGACGGTTTCACCCTTGTGCGGGCGTCGCAGGGCGGCGGTGAACGTCGGCCCGGCGACGCGCTCTTCGCCGAGGCGGGCCTGCAGTTCGGCGGGCACTCTGCCCACCTTCCAGCCGGCGACGGTGTCGGGCACGAGGGCCAGCGCGGCGTCCTGAACAAGGTAGGCTTCGGCCAGTGTGGCGGGGACCACACCGGGATAGCCGGGCAGGGCGAGGGCGGCGCGGCGCGCCGAAACGAAGGCGGCGGCGATCTCGCCAGGCGCGGTCGCCAGCGCGACCGGCGTCGTGGATGCACTTGCCCCTGACGTCACGCCCCTTGTCCCCCCAACAGTTTGGCCCCAGTTTCAGGGTCTCGATTGTGTCTAGAGGAAACCGGTGTCATTTTCAACGGCGCGCGGCGCGAAGATCCAGAATAGCGTCCGGACAAGGGAGTGAAACCGGTGTTCCGATCCATGCTTGTCGGCCTTGGCGTGAGCCTGGCCATCGCCACCACGGCGCTCGCGGCCTGGCCGCTCGGCCGGTCCGCGCCGGCGCCAACCGCCTCGTCGGCCCCGCCGCTGGCCTTTTCCGGCGCGCAGGGTTGGGCGGCGGCCACGCCGGGCGGCCGGGGCGGGCAGATCCTGCGGGTCACCACCCTCGCGGCCGAGGGCCCCGGTTCCTTCCGCGAGGCGGTCGACACGAAGGGCCCGCGCATCATCGTCTTCGAAGTCGGCGGCGTGGTCGACCTGGGCGGCAAGACGTTGACGATCCGAGAGCCATTCCTGACGATCGCCGGTCAGACGGCTCCGTCGCCCGGCGTAACCTTCATCCGCGGCGGCATCGACATCACCACCCACGACGTGGTCATCCGGCACATCCGCGTCCGGCCCGGCGACGCCGGCTTCGCGAAGAAGAGCGGCAACGACTTCGACTCCATCTCCACCCAGGGCATCGCCTACAACGTCATCGTCGACCACTGCACCCTGACCTGGGGCACGGACGAGAACCTGTCGGCGTCAGGCAAGCGATTCGTCGGCAATACCCCGGACGAGTGGCGCGCGGGCACCTCGCGCAACATCACCTTCTCCCAGAACATCATCGCCGAGAGCCTGCGCTACTCGGTGCACATGAAGATCGAGCACTCCAAGGGAAGCCTGATCCACGACAACGTCACGGGCATCCTGATCTGGGGGAACCTCTACGCCCACAACTACGAGCGCAATCCGCTGTTCAAGGGCGGCGTCTACGGGGTGATCGTCAACAACCTGATCTTCAATCCCGGCCAGCGCGCCGTGCACTACAACCTGATGGCCGAGGAGTGGGGTTCCAACCCCTGGCAGGTCGGCAAGATGGTCGCCGTCGGCAACGTCTTGCGGGCGGGCGAGGATACGCCGGAAGGGCTGCCCTTCCTGATGATCGGGGGCTATGGCGACCTCGAGTACTACGGCCGCGACAACACGGCGGTCGACCGGTGGGGCAACCCCCTGCCGATGTTCGGCCGCTACACGACCACGCCGGCGAAGATCATCCTGCTGGACAAGGCGCCGTTCTGGCCGACCGGGCTGGTCGCGCTGCCCGCGACCCAGGTGCAGCAGTGGGTCCTGCAGAACGCCGGCGCCCGCCCGTGGGACCGCGACGCCAACGACGTGCAGCTGATCTCCGATGTCGCCGAGGGGCGGGGCAACATCATCGACTCCCAGGACGACCTGCACGGCTATCCGGTGGAAAAGCCCACCAGCCGGCCGTTCAACCCCGCGGACTGGAACCTCGACGACATGTCGCCGAAGCGTCCGGAACTGCTCGACGCGGGCGCGAAGGCGAAGGGAACCTGACGGCTAAGTTCCGGGCTGGATATACGGCACGCGCGCGAACAGCACGCGCTCGGCGCCGCGCGGATCGTCGGCCAGGCGCGGCGTGACATCGAAGATCATCGTCTGGCGCCGGGGAAGGGTGTAGCCCGGCCAGCCCGGGTCGCCGGTCCGGGCGAAGGCGATAAAGGCGTCCTGCATCGCGTCGGACACTGCCTGGGCGTCGGGCGCGGTTCCGGTAATCGAGCCGGGGGCGTCCAGCGTGTCGAACACCAGAGGGATATCGAGCATGTGCGGCGCCCCCCACCGGCCGCCGTCCGTCGGGCTCTTCCAGTCCAGCTGGTAGACAAAGGCCGGCGCGCCCTGGGCCGCGCGGGCCTCCGCCTCGATGACGGCCGCCCGCCAGGACCTGGAGGCCGTGCTGGCGGCAAAGAACACGTCGCTGGCGCTCCAGGCCTGATAGAGCCGGCGGTATTCCGCGATGACGGTCTCCGGACTGATGTCGACGCGCAGTTCGGGCGCCAGCCGCGCCGGAAGCTCGTCCCAGGTCAGGGCGTGGTTGCGCGGGTCGCCGCCGAGAAAGGCGCGGGTCTCGTCGTGGGTGTTGCCGATCATCATCGGGATTGCGGCCGACTGGACCGGGGCGTCGGGCCAGAAGGGGTGACGGGTCAGCGAGCGGTCATCGAGGACAGGCCCGAAATGGAGCGCGCCGGACGGGAGAATGGGGTCCTTGGCCGCCATCGCCTCGACCAGCCGGGCGACTGGCAGGGTGGCGAGTTCACCGCTGCGACCGGCATCCAGTCCGAGCGCGGCCAGGAAGGTCTCGGCCCGCTGTTGGGCATGCAGGGGCCCGGACGCGGTGACCTGCTGTCCGCTCATGGTCGCCGCCCTGTGGAACAGACCCTTCGCTGCGGGCATGGCCATCAGGGTGGCGATCTTGGCGCCGCCGCCGGACTGGCCGAACAGCGTGACCTTGCCGGGATCGCCTCCGAAGGCGGCGATGTTGTCCCGCACCCACTCCAGGGCGAGGACCAAATCCAGCTGCCCGACATTGCCGGAATCGGCCCAGCGCCGGTCGCCGAGCCGGCCGAGCGAGAGATAGCCGAACGGCCCGAGCCTGTGGTTCAGCGTCACCACCACGACATCGCCACGCGCCGCGAGTCGGGTCCCGTCATAGAGGGGGCTCGACCCCGAGCCGGTGCTGTAGGCGCCGCCATGGATGTAGACCATGACCGGCCGGTGGGCCGTGTCGGCGCCTGGCGTCCAGACATTCAGGAACAGGCAGTCTTCCGAGGTGTTGGCTTCATCACCCCGCTGCGGCGATCCCGGACCGAACGCCAGCGCGTCCCGGACGTCAGTCCAGGGCGCGGGCGGGACAGGCGGCTGGAACCGAAGCGGGGCAGTGTCCGCGCCGTAGCGTACGCCCTTGAAGGTCAGGAGCCCCGCCGTCCGCTGACCGCGAACGGGCCCGTGGGTGGTCCGCACCACTGCATCGGACGGGCGCGCCACGGCGGTCCCGGCGACCGCCGCGACGGCCACGCCCAGTCCGAAAGCCCGCCGAGTAAGCCGCATGGGTCACCGCCTTGACACCGGTGACATAGCGCACGCTGGCGTCCTGGAGAAGCGGTAGGCGCCGTCAGCTGACGACGGGCTGTCTCGATCTGGAAACAATGGCGGTCCGGGCAGGCTAGCGCCAACCCTTCTCCACCCAGGGCCGCCGGTCTGACCCTAGGTGTCTGTCCTTCCTCCCTCGAGGTAACGGGTTGACGGTGTCAGCGGGCTGATATGGGGTCTCAGGTCCTGCGCGACGCACCTGGCTGGCTCGCGAGCCCAATGCCGGGCCTTCGACCGCCGGAACCGCTGCTTAGAAGGATTTGCGCGTGATCTTCAGGACTAGCATCTTCGGATTGTGCGCTACCCTCCTTGCGGGGTGCGGCACGGTGCTGTCATCCGGCCTCCCGGCCGAGATATCCATCCCCGGAGACCGCCTCTTCACTGAAAGCCTGACGTCGTCACGTGACGGCGCTGTCTACGTCGGCAGCTATGGAATCGACGGCTATGGCGGCCGCACGATTTATCGTGCATCGCCAGGACGCGCTGTGGCCGAAGTCTGGATAGCGCCACCGAGCGAGACGTCTCCGGGCTACCTTGGGGTGCTCGCGGACGACAAGACACATACATTGTGGGCCTGCGTGCTACCCGTTCGCATGGCGGCGGGCGAACCGCAGACGACGCCTTCGATCCTGCGCGCTTTCGACCTCACTTCGGGCGCGATCAAAGCGAGCTATCCGCTCCCGACGCCGGGGGGCGTCTGCAATGACATCGCGATCGCCGCGGACGGCGCGGTGTTCGTCACCGATACCGAGAACATGGAAATCCTTCGCTTGGGGGCGGGCGCTTCTGCGCTCGAGGTGTGGTCCGGCAACGGAGCATTCGGCCCCAAGGGCGGCATTCTCGACGGTATCGCGATCCTCGGGGATCGCCTGTTCGTCAATACGCTCGCGACGAACAAACTCTTCGCGGCTGCGATCCTGCCGGATGGCGCTGCGGGGCCCGTCTCCGAGATCGCCTTGAGCCGTCCCATCCTTGCGCCCGACGGAATGCGCAGTTTCGGGCAGGATCTGCTGCTGGTGGAGAGCGGCGGTCCGGGGAGGTTGTCGCGGGTGACTGTGTCCGGAAATTCCGGCGAGGTGGTGACGTTGAGCGAAGGCTATCCGGGTGGCGCTGTGGCCGTCACGGTTGTCGGGACAAACGCCTACGTGCTGGAGGCGCAATTCGCCGCCGAAGAGACGCTCCCGAAGATGCCGACAAAGCCTTACAAGGCCGTCGCTGTGGATGTCGGCCCGCGGCCCTAGTCCAATAAGACGTTTGCTTCACACCGACGATGGCCATGCGGATACGGGCGGGGAGTTAGGGGCCTGGAGCGCCCTCATGTTGGCAACAAGAGGCGCGACTCGCGTCTCCGATCCGCCGCAAGCGACGGTGAAGCCGGGGGTATTTCGGGGAGGTCCCGGAAACGGGATTCAGCGCGTGACTGGATGGCGGTGCTGGCAGGTGAGAGCAGCCCTTCTCTGTGCCAAATTCCCTGTTCCGGCCCGATAAACAGGGAATTCTCCAGGAATCGGAGAGTCATTCTCTCCGCCAGTATTCTCCGATCGCCTTCTCCACAAGGCTTCTCCGCGGATTCTCCGGTAACCGGTCGGCCGGCCGGCAGGGAATTTAGCAGGGAAACTTCTCGGACGGCCGACAACGCCATCGCAGGCGCCGATCCATGGTGTTTGGGGCCGGCGGGGGCAAGATTGGCGATCAAGTGCTACTCGATGTCTATCTAAATAAAATGGGCCGGCTAACGCCCCTTCAGCTCACCAAGAGCGATAACGATCTGCTCCAGCTGGGTGCGCAGGCAATCGAATTTGCCAACAACCAGAAGCTCGAATTTTCTGGACCGTCGCCAAAGTGACGCCTCCCCCTGGCGAGGATTGGTTGCGGCCCGACTGACTGGGCGAGGTGGAGGCAGTCTGGCGCGAACTCTGCCCCACCTCCCGCCCTAGGTGTGCAATTGTTCAGTGTCCCAATGCCTTTTTGAGGCTTCTCGCGTCAGGGTGGAATGGGGGCCGCTACAACTCGCCTGCGGAGTCTTTTCTGCAACAGGCGGCGGCTTTGGCAGGGGGCGCCACCCCCTTTCACCCCGGCGCCCCCGCGTTGACGCCTTATCGACCCTGCTGAACGGAAGGCGCGGAAAGATAGTGACTGATCACTATCTTTTGTCTATATGGTTACCATGGCTCGCCAAAATCTCCCTGCTGCGCAACGCCGTGAAGTGACCGTGGAAGCGGTCGTCGACCTCGCCGCTACACGCAATCCCGCCGAAATCACGACAGGCCAGATCGCTGAACATATGCAGCTGACCCAAGGGGCGCTGTTCCGCCATTTCCCGACCAAGGACGCGGTCTGGGACGCGGTTATGGTCTGGACGGCCGACCAACTCACCCGACGACTCGATCAAGCCGAGGCAAGAGGCTCGTCGCCCTTGTCCGCGCTTGAGCAGATGTTTCTGGCGCACGTCGATTTCGTCGTGGCCCGCCCTGGCGTCCCCCGCATCCTGTTTGGGGAGCTGCAGCGCACCGGCGATACGGCCGCGAAGCGAAGCGCACGGGCGCTGATCAACGGGTATCGAGCGCGTTTGGTGAAGCTTCTCGATCATTGCAGAGCCAATGGCGATCTGCCCGCCGATCTCGATACCGAAGCCGCCGCGACGCTGTTTGTCGGGACGATCCAGGGTCTGGTGATGCAAGCCATGATGGCCGGGGATTTCGCGGCGATGCGGGCCATGGCCGGCCGGGTGTTCAGCATCTACCTCAAGGGTATCGGAGGAAGGCCATGAAGCTCTCCCTGCCAGGTAATCGGCGGACATGGCTGTTGATCGCGGTCCTGACGCCGCTGATCCTAGTGTTCGCCTATGTGGCGGTGCGCTCAGGCCCGCTTGCGCCTGTGCCGGTCACCTTGGCGACGGTGGAGGAAAAGGCGATCTCCCCGTCGCTCTTTGGCATCGGCTCGGTCGAAGCGCGTTACACGCAAAGTGTCGGTCCCACCACCGCGGGGCGCGTGCGCGCGGTGCTGGTGGATGTGGGCGATCACGTCGTTACGGGCCAGCCGCTCGCTGAAATCGACGCGATCGACCTCGACGAACGCATTGTCGCGCAAGAGGGCGCGGAGGGGCGGTCCTTTGCTCTTGAGCGCGCCGCGCAGGCAGAGCTTGCCGACGCACAGGCGCGAGCGCGGCTGGCCCGGACGCAGGCCAGCCGAGCCGAACAGCTTCTCAAGGGGGGCTGGGTGACGCGGGCGGCCGTCGATGTGCGGCGTCAGGAACTGCAAGTGGCCGAAGCTGGGACGGCGGCGGCTCAGGCCAACCTCGCGGCGGCCTTACAGGACCGTCGGCGCACCGGCGCGGAACGCGCGGCGCTCGTCCGCCAAAAAGCCAACCTGCTTCTCGTCGCGCCGGCCAGTGGACTTGTCGTCCGCCGCGCGGTGGAACCTGGAACCACCGTGGTCGCCGGACAAGCGGTCGTGGAAATCATCGACCCCGCTAGCCTGTGGATCAATACGCGCTTCGACCAGCTTCAATCGACCGGCCTTCAACCTGGACTGCGCGCCCAGGTATTGCTCCGGTCGCGCGCCGGAGCCCCGCTGGCGGGGCGCGTCATCCGCACCGAGCCGCTGGCCGACGCGGTAACCGAAGAAGTGATGGCCAAAATCGGGTTCGAGACCCGGGACCTTCCGCCCATTGGCGAACTGGCGGAGGTGACGGTGACCCTCCCGCCGGCCAGGAGGTCACTCACCGTGCCAAATGCCGCCATTCACCGGGTCAAGGGCAAGTCCGGCGTATGGGTCGTTGAGAACGGGAAGCTCCGCTTCCAGCCTGTCACGACCGGGGCAACGGATCTCAATGGGACGGTCCAAGTCTCGGGCGGGCTGAAACGGGGCGCACGCGTCGTGGCCTATAGTCAGCGCAGTCTGACCGCCCGCACCCGCATCCGGGTCGTCGACCAGCTCGCCGGCGGCGGACAATGATCAGCCTTGCTGGTCGCGACATCCTCCATAGTTGGGGGAAGTTCGTTTTCACCGGCATCGGCCTGGGGCTACTGATCGGCGTCACCCTGACCATGGCCGGAGTCTATCGCGGCATGGTCGATGACGCCCAGGCGATGCTGGACAACAGCGGCGCTGACCTCTGGGTGGTGCAGAGAAACACGCTCGGTCCCTACGCCGAGCCGTCGAGCATCAATGACGATGTCGACCGATCAATCCGCGCCATGCCGGGAGTCGCGCGGGCGGCCAATGTCACCTACCTGACAATGCAGATCGGTCACGCTGGACGCGACGTTCGGGTCATGGTGGTCGGCATCAAGGCCGCGTCACCGGGGGAACCCGGCCAGCCACCCCATCTTATTGCCGGGCGCCAGATCGTGCGCGCCCACTACGAGGCGGTCGCCGATGTGAAGACCGGCTTTCGTCTGGGCGACGTCGTGCAGGTGCGGCGCAACCGATACAAGATCGTGGGGCTGACCAGCCGCATGGTGTCGTCAGGCGGCGACCCGATGCTGTTCATCCCCCTGAAGGACGCCCAGCAGGCCCAGTTCCTCAAGGACAGTGACGCGATCGTCCGTCAGCGGGCTCGCACGGCGCGGAATCCAGCGCTCAATCCGCCCGGCAATCCCGGAATGATCGACGCCGTGACCGCCTCCCAGACCAGTAATCCCTACGTGAATGTCGTTCTGGTGCAGATCAAGGAGGGTTTCAGTCCTGACCAGGTGGCCGAGCCGATCCGTCGCTGGCAACGGCTCACGGTCTACACCCGGGCGGAGATGGAGGAGATTCTGATCGACAAGCTGATCGCTACATCCGCGCGTCAGATCGGCATGTTTCTCGTCATCCTCTCCATCGTCAGCGCGGCGATCGTCGCCTTCATTATCTACACGCTGACCATGGGTAAAATCCGGGAAATCGCGGTGCTGAAGCTGATCGGCACACGCAACCGGACCATTTCGTTCATGATCCTGCAGCAGGCCCTTGGACTCGGCCTGATCGGCTTTATCGTCGGCAAGATCGCCGCCACCTTCTGGGCCCCGATATTTCCCAAGTACGTTCTGCTGCTGTCCAGCGATTCCGTGCGCGGCTTCATCGCGGTCATGGTGATCTGCGCGATCGCCAGTCTGCTTGCCATCCGCGCCGCGCTTCGGATCGATCCGGCGGAGGCCATCGGTGGCTGACGGCATCCACATCGAAAATCTCGTCAAGACCTACGGGGAAGGCGAAACAGCGGTCCGTGCGCTGCAGGGCGTGGACATGCATGTCGCGCCCGGAGAGGTCGTCGGCCTCATTGGACCGTCGGGATCGGGCAAGAGCACCCTGCTCAAATGTCTGGGCGCGGTGATCGAGCCAACGTCCGGGCGGATGACCATCGGTGAGCAGACCATTTACGACAACGCATGGAAGATTCCTGATCTTCGGGCGCTGCGTCGCGACCGGATCGGCTTCATTTTTCAGTCGCCCTATCTGATCCCGTTTCTCGACGTCACCGACAATGTCGCCCTCCTGCCGATGCTCGCCGGCGTGACCAACGCCAAGGCCCGCGCCCGTGCGGTGGAGTTGCTGACGGCGCTCGATGTCGTTCATCGCGCCAAGGCCATGCCATCGCAGCTTTCAGGGGGAGAACAACAGCGTGTCGCCATCGCCAGGGCGCTGGTGAGCCGTCCCCCCGTGATCCTTGCCGACGAGCCGACAGCGCCGCTTGACGGGGAACGGGCCCTGGCGGTGGTCAAGATCCTGAATGACATGGCGGCGCGCTACCAGACCGCGATCATCATCGTCACCCATGACGAGAAGATCATCCCGACCTTCAAGCGCCTCTATTACATTCGGGACGGCCGGACCCATGAGGAAGGCGGTCGAGCGGAGTCGGCATCTTGATCTCGACCAGGCGGCCACTGCGCATATGTCGCCGCGCCCTTGTGACCGGTCGGTCGCTGCACTCTGAGATCACCGGCGGAAAGGCGTGGTGGCCAGCCCCAGTCGCGGCGCGTCGCCCGATCAGACCTTCAGGGCTGACACGTAGGTTCCCATGTCAAAGTAGTCCCGCCAGATCTTGATGCGACCATTCTGCATCTCAAATACGCCGCAACAGGGAAGATTGACCGGCTTGTCTCCCACCATCGTGCGGTCCAGACGCTCGGCGATCACGACGTTGCCTTGAGCGATCAAGGTCAGCACATCCCATTCAGTCGAGCGCCAGCCCTTCAGAAAGGCAGCGATGAACTGGCGGAGTGCGGCATGCCCGGCCACCGGCTTTGTCGGCATGTTATGATAAATCCCATCCTCGCAGAAGAACTGGACCAGCTCTTCGACGTCCAGCCGCGACCACGCCGCGATGAAGTCACGAATCACCTGTTCGTTGCCAACCGCCATTGTTCGCTCCTTCAATCGCCGTACGCCGCATTATTGCACGTCCCGCCTGTGCCGTACGCGCACCATCAACAACATGCGCGATGTTGCATCCAACTGTAGGAGCCTGACTCATAAGCCTACCCCCGCGCGAGTCGGCTGATGGACAAGGCTGCCTACCTCGACTTCGTCATCGAGGTCATCCGGCGATCCGATGACCAGAAGGGCTTCCAGGTCCTGCCCCGCCGGTGGGTGGTCGAGCGCACCTTCGGCTGGATGACAAGATGGCGGCGTCTCGACCGCGACTACGATGCCCGCATCGACGTCTCCGAGGCCATGATCCTCGTCGCCATGGGCGGCAACCTCCTACGTCGGAACGTTCACCCATGAGTTTCCAAACGGACTCTTAGGTGTCAGCGCCTCTTGGCCAAGACCGGCTCGTCCTGCGCGCGATGGCCGTGGATGGATGCGGCGAGCCTTCGAAAGGATGACGGACTCTCGCCCGACCAGCGGGTGAACGCACGGGTGAATGCGGCCAGTTCAGAATAGCCCAGGGCCTCGGAGACCTGTTCGAGGTTCATCTCGGTGGTCTGCAACAGCTGCTGGGCCTGATGATAGCGGACGTGGTCGAGCAGGGTGCGGTAGGATAGGCCGCGCTCGGTTAGCTGGCGCTGCAGGGTTCGCTCTGACATCGACAGGGACTCGGCGAGCTGTCGGGCGCTGTGATAGCGCCCGGCGCTGCGCACGAGGGCGTCGAGGCACCGGCGGACCAAGGGGTGCTCGCTGCGGCAGCGGGTGATGATCTCGGCGCATTGGCGCTCATAGGTCTCCTCGCAGACCGAATTGCCCATGGGCAGGGCCACGTCCTGCAGGGCCTCGGGCCACAGCCAGGCGCTGCGCTCGGCGCCAAAGCGCACCGGCGCGTGTAGTTCGCGCTCGAACAGGGCGCGTTCCTTTGGCTCAGGCAGGGTCACTTCGATGCGGGTGAGCGGGAAGGGGCCCTGCCAGATGTCGTGCAGGATGGTGGTGACCGAGCCCAGGGCCCGGTACATGGAAAATTCCCGCAGGGCCTCGGGGATCGGCGAGGGGTCCATGCCGATGCCGATCAGGCCCCCCGGCGCTGCGACATTGGTGTAGCTCATCAGGGAGTAGTGCAGGTCGCCGAAAAGACTGGACAGCTCGAGCGAGCGGCGAAGGGTGCGCGCGGTCATCATCACGAAGCCGTAGGGGCCGTAGCACAGCATGCGGTAGCGCAGGCCCGTGCGAAACCAGACCTCGGGCGAGTGGCCGGTTAGTCCGATATAGGCGTGCTGGAAGTCCAGCTCCTGGCGGCCGCTGATCCGGCCGTTGGGGTCGTCGATCAGGGCCCGGTCGACCCCGGCCGCCCGGATCGCCGGGGCGCTGTCTAGGCCCAGCTCCTCCAGCATCGAGCACATGATGCGGATGCTTAGATTGGGAAAGCCGATCCGATCCAGCGTCTCCAGGCGCATGCCTGCTCGCTCCAGCCTGCCACGATGCCGCTGGCGCAAGGCCGCGCCGTTTGGCGGGAAATGTCAAGCTAATGGCGAACGGTGTCATTCAAAACAGGGGTGATCAGCGAGAAGGTGGTGGTGCGAAATTCCGCCGCAGAGCGGAAAACCGCTGAGGAACACGCGACCGATCAGGAACAGGCCAGCGCCATGAACGCTCCGCTCAAGGGCTCTCCAGCATTCTTCCCGCACACGCCGGGCCTGCCCGCGCGGCCGGCCTATCTGGAGCTGCCGCAGACCGGCTTCGAGGAGCCGATGGGCGAGGTCAAGCGCCAAGTAGTCGACCTGGCCCGGCGGTTCGCCGAAGAGGTGATGCGCCCCGCCGGCGCCGCCCTCGACCGTCTGACCCCCGAAGAGGTGGCCGCGCCCGGCTCAGCCTACTGGACCACCTTGGCGCAGTATCGTGACCTGGGCTTCGACCAGGCCGACGCCCTGGACCTGTCGCCGGGCGATCTCGTCGATCTCAAGGCGATGCTCTACGAGGAGATGGGTCGCGGCGATTCCGGCCTGGCCATCGCCATCGGCGCCGGCGGTCTCGGCCACCTGATGGCCAAGCGCTGGGGCCGCACCGACCTCGTCGAGGCCTTCCCCACCTCGATGCTCGGCTGCTGGGGCATCACCGAACCCGTGGGCGGCTCGGACATGCTCGACTGGGACCGCCATGCCGGATACCCGGGCGGCGTCGATGAGCGCCCGTCCCTAGTGGCCACGCTGAAGGGCGACACGGTGGTGCTTAACGGCCAGAAGTCGGCCTGGGTCTCCAACGGGATCACCGCCGAGTTCTGTAACCTGTTCACCACCTTCGACCGCGGCCAGGGACGGGAAGGGGTCAATATCTATGTGCCCCTGAACCTGCCCGGCGTCACCCGCGGCAAGCCGCTGGACAAGCTTGGCCAGAGGGCCCTGCCCCAGGGCGAGATCTTCTTCGACAATGTCGAGGTTCCGGCCCGCCTGATCGCCGCCGGCCCCGACCAATACGCCGATGCGGTCTATGACATCCTGTGCGAGGCCAACGCCGGCATGGGCCCCTGTTTCGTCGGGGTGGCGCGGGCGGCCTATGAATACGCCCTAGCCTACGCCCACGAACGCAAGCAGGGCGGCGTGCCGATCATCCGCCACCAGAATGTCCGCTACCGCCTGTTCCACATGCTGCGCCGCATCGAGGCGGCCCGCGCCCTGACCCGCCGGGTCTACCGGTTCAACGAGCTGACCGGCCTGAGGGCGCTGCAGGCCTCAATCTCCTCCAAGATCACCGGCACTCAGCTGGCCTTCGAGGTGGCCAGCGAGGCGCTGCAGATCTTCGGCGGCAACGGCGTGACCCGCGCCTATCCCCTCGAGAAGCTGCTGCGCGACGCGCGTGCGGCGATGATCGAGGACGGCTGCAACGAGTTCCTGGCCATCAAAGGCGGCAGCCTTCTGGCCGATCCGGAGAGGCTCTGAATCTGCATGAGTAACAATGTCTATGTGATCGGCGCGGCGATGACCGCGTTCGGCAAGCACGCTGATCGCGGGCTGAAATCCCTGGGCGCAGAAGCAATCAATGGCGCCCTGAAGGACGCCGGCCTCGGTCCCGAGGCGCTGCAGGCGGCCTATATGGGCAACGCCGCGGGCGCGGTGATCACCGGTCAGGTGCTGATCCCCGGCCAGGTGGTGCTACGCGGCATGGGCATCGGCCGCATCCCGGTGGTCAATGTCGAGAACGCCTGCGCCACCTCGGCCACCGCGTTCCAGCAGGCCGCCGAGATGGTGCGGCTGGGTGCCTATGACACGGTCCTGGCGGCCGGCTACGAGAAGCTCTACCACCCGGACAAGACCAAGACCTTCTCGGTGTTCATGGGGGCGGTCGATGTCGAGAACCTGCCGCAGCTGATCGCCGGGCTGAAAGCCGCTGGCGGCGACGCCGAAGGGGGCCGGCCGCGCTCGCTGTTCATGGACGTCTACGCCCAGATGGCCCGCCAGCACATGGAGCGCTACGGCTCCACCGCGCGGCATTTCGCGATGATCTCGGCCAAGAACTCGCAGCACGGGGCGCTCAATCCCTACGCTCAGTTCCGCGATGTCCTGACCGTCGAGCAGGTGCTGGACGCTCCGATGGTGGCGTCGCCCCTGACCCTGTCCATGTGCTCGCCGATCGGCGACGGCGCCGCGGCCCTGGTGCTGGCCTCGGAAGCCAAGGTTCGCCAACTGGGCCTGATGGACCGGGCGATCCGGGTGCGGTCCTCGGTCCTGGCCTCCGGCTGGGACTATGTCGAAGAGGGCGAGGAGACCGTGCCGCAGTACGCCGCGCGGCTGGCCTATGAGACCGCCGGCCTGGGCCCCGCCGACCTGGACGTGGTCGAACTGCACGACGCCTCATCCCCTGCCGAGCTCGTCTATTACGAGCATCTGGGCCTAGCCGCACCGGGCGAGGGCATAAGGCTGGTCGAGGACGGCGTGACCTCCTTGGGCGGGCGCACGCCGGTCAATCCGTCGGGCGGGCTGCTGCGCAAGGGCCATCCCATCGGCGCATCGGGCGCCGGCCAGATCTATGAGCTGGTCACCCAGCTGCGCGGCGAGGCTGGCGCGCGCCAGGTGGCCGGCGCCCGCACGGCCCTGGCCGAGAACGGCGGCGGCGCTCTGGGCGGCGACGTGGCGGCGATCGTGGTCTCGATCCTGACCCGGGAAGGCTGAGGCGGTCTGGCCATGTCCCGCAATGAACTGATCCTCGCCGACCTGATCGCCCTGCGCGCCGAGCAGCAGCCGGATCTCGACGTGCTGACCTTTGTCCGGGTCGCGCGGGACGGGCGGCTGGCGGACGAGGTGCGCACCTATGGCGACCTATGGCGCCACGGCAACCGCATCGCGGCGGCTCTGGCGTCCAGGGACTGCGTCGACGGCGCCAGCTTCGCCATCATGATGCGCAACCACCCCGCCTTCGTGGAGGCCATGGTCGGCGCCTCGATCACCGGGGCGGTGTTCGTGCCGATCGATCCCCGGGCCGCGGACGACAGGCTGGCCTTCATGCTGCGCCTCACCGCCTGCCAGGGCGTGGTAGTCGGCGACTATGCGCTGGACGCGCTGCTGGCGGTGCGCGAGCGGCTGCCGGCGCTGAAGTGGATTTGGGTGCTCCAGACCGGCGAGCCGCGGGCCCTGCCGTCCGGCGTTGAGCCGCTGGCCGAGGTGATGGCCTCGTCGCGCCCCGACATCGCCTGCCGGGTCTCTGATCCAGACCAGGTTCAGCAGTTGCTGTTCACTTCAGGCACCACCGGCGATCCCAAGGCCATCGTCTCGCCCTTCCGCCGCATGGGCGACGCCGGCCGCATGGCAGGGATGTTCGGGCTGGGGCCGCAGGATCGGCCCTATACCGGCCTGTCCCTGACCCACGCCAACGCCCAGATGATCACCGTGGCCGGAGCGCTCCACGGCGGGCTGCGGGCGGTGGTCAGCGACCGGTTCACCAAGTCGCGCCTGCTGGACATCGCCCGGGCCTATGGCTGCACGGTGTTCACGGTGCTGGGCGGCATGACCACCGCCCTCTATGCCGAGCCGCGCCGGCCCGACGATGCCGACACCACGCTGCGGCTGGTAATCTCAGCCGGGATGCCGGCTGCGATCTGGCGGCAGTTCGAGCAGCGCTTCGGCGTCCAGATCTATGAATTCTACGGTGCGGCCGAGGGCGGGCTGTGCGTCAACCCTCCGGAGATGGGGCCGGTGGGCTCGGTGGGCCGGGCGCCGCCGGGCATGGTCCTGGCCATTCTCGACGAGCAGGGCCGCGAATGCGCGGCCGGCGAGGCCGGCGAGATCTGTTTTCGGGGCGCCGACGCGGGGCCGATGCGGGTCGATTATCTCAACAACGACGAGGCCTCGCGCGACAAGGTCGCTGGCGGCTGGCTGCACATGGGCGATATCGGCCATGTGGACGAGAACGGCTGGCTGTTCTTCCACTATCGCAAGGGCGGGGCGATCCGGCGCAACGGCGAGTTCATCGACCCGGCCCGGGTCGAGACCGTTCTGGCCGAGCATCCCCAGATCGCCGACGTCTTTGTCTATGGCGTCGCCGCCGCCTCGGGAGCCCCGGGCGAGAAGGACGTGGTCGCCGCCGTGGTCCCGGTCGACGATCAGGCCTTCGATCCGGCCTCAGTGCTGGACTGGTGCGGCGCCAATCTTGAGACCAACAGCCTGCCGGTGGCGCTGCAGGTGGTGGCCCAGATCACCAAGACCGCCTCGGGAAAACCCCAGGAGCGCTTCCTGGCCGTCGATCTCGCGGCCGGCTCCGGGCGCATCGTCTGGACCAGGGACATCCCGCAAACTCGGGCCGCGTCATGAGGCAGGCCCCTAACAGCAATCAGGAGCGATCCAATGGCTGAAGACCCCAAGGTCGTCGTCTATGGCGCGAGCGGCTACACCGGCAAGCTGATCGCCGAATTCCTCGCCAGAAGCGGCATTCGCTTTGTCGCCGCCGGACGCAGCGGCGAACGGCTGGAGGCGGAGATGGCCGGCGTGCCCGGGCTCAAGGCCTCAGACTACGAGGTCCGCGCCGTTGCCCACGAGGCCGGCGCGCTCGCCGCCCTGTTCCGCGGGCGCTCCGTGGTGATCAATGTCACCGGACCGTTCATGCAGATCGGCGAGCCCGTGGTGCAGGCGGCCCTGGCCGAGGGCTGTCACTACCTGGACACCACCGGCGAGCAGGACTGGGTGATCTTCCTGCGCGATCGCTACGGCAAGGACTTCGGGGCCAAGGGCCGGCTGCTGTGCCCCGCCAACGCCTTCATGTGGGCGGCGGGCCAGCTGGCCATCGAGACCCTGCTGGAGACCCCGGGGATCGACTCCTTCGACTTGGTCTACGCCCCCAACGGCTTGCCGACCGTCGCCTCGACCCTGTCCTTCCTGCGCATGTGCACCCAGCCCCAGTACATCCTGTCCCACAACGTTATGGAGACCTGGCCCGCGGCTTCGTACATCCAGGTCTCGGCCCCCCATACCCACGAGATACTGCGCGGACTGCCCTGGGGCGGGGGCTGCGAGCCGATCTGGTACCAGGCCGATCCGCGGGTGCGCAGCGTGCGGGTCTGCGTGGCCTTCCCCAACTCGCCCTTCGTCGACTGGATTCTGGAGCGGATGCGCGAGTTCGCCAGCCTGGCCCCTGGGCTCAGCTCGCAGGAGGCCGAGGAGCTAACCAACAGCTGGGGCCGCCAGATCGCCATGACTCCCCCGCGCGAGATCGAGGACGTCAATCGCTGCGTCGTCTCGGCCCGGGCCCGCGGGCGGCTGGTCGGCAAGAACCTCGCCCTCTACGCCACCTCGCCCTATCTGCAGACCGGCGCCCTGGCCGCGACGGCGACTGGCCAGCTGCTTGAGGGCCGCCAGGCGAAGGTAGGGTTCGCCTCTCCCGCAGCCGCCTTCGGCCATCACAATCTGATCGCGGCCCTCAATGGAGCGGGTCTGCACTGCGCGATCGAGGAAGCCCTGTTCTAGGTCGTAGGGACGATTTAGGATTCCCATGAATCGGCGGGTCTGATTCAAAGCTGCTTTTTGGAGGCGGTTTTGGAAGGCGAGGTTCTTCGAGACGACCAGTGGGAGCGGATCTAGCCGTTCGTGCCGGGGGCCGAAAGGGCAAGCGGGGTCCGCGCAGCAACGGGCGGCTATTTGTCGACGCCCTGCTTTGGATGGTGCGCTCGGGCGGCCTGTGGAAGGATCTGCCGGAGCGCTTTGGGCCCTTCGAGCGGGCCAAGAAGCGCTACTATCGCTGGATCGAGATGGGCGTGCTGGATCAGGTGTTCGACCCGGTCGCGGCCGAGCCCGATCTTGAGTGGGTGATGCTGAACGCCACCGTCATCCGGGCCCATGCCCAGGCCGCCGGCGCGCGGCGAAAAAGGGGGGCCGGACGCCCAGGCGCTTGGCCGCTCTCGCGGTGGCTTCGGAACCAAGCTCCATGCCTGCGTAGACGCCCTGGGCCTGCCAGTCCGTCTGATCCTGGGCCCGGGCCAGCAGAACGACATGGCTCCGGCCTGTGACCTGATCGACGGCGTGGCCGCCGAGAACGCCCTGGCCGACAAGGCCTACGACGCCGACAGGCTCTATGTGAAGATCATCGACCAGGGCGGCGACCCGGTCGTCCCGCCCAGGCGACATCGCAAGCGCCAACACGCCTACGACAAGGCTCTCTACAAGGAGCGCAACCGCGTCGAGCGCTTCTTCAGCCGCATCAAGCAATGCCGGCGCATCGCCAGACGCTGATGGCGGACGGTGGACGCACCGTGCTTGTAAAATCACATCAAAATGATTTATCTATTGCAATAGAATTATAGGCCGCTCTACAGTCACCAAAGGGCTGGCCATCGGTCCATTTGGGGGATCGCAGCTCCGCCGAACCGGCGCGCCCCTCGTGAGGCCGCCCGAGCGGCGCGAACAAAAAACCGGCGAATGACCGGCAGGGGTGAGGAGACGATAATGGGTTTCAAGAACGCACTCATGGTGTCCGCGGGCATTCTGGCGGTCGCTGGCGCGGCAAGGGCGCAAACGCCGGAAACTCCGACGGTTGAGGAAATCATCGTCACCGCTGAAAAGCGAAGTGTAAGCCTTCAGGACGTGCCGGTCGCGGTTTCGGCGTACACGGCCGAGACGCGCCAGATGATCGGCCTCGACTCCCTGCAGGAATTCACGAACTTCACGCCCGGCCTCAGCTTCTCGGCGGCCGATGATCGCGTGTTCGTCCGCGGCGTAGGTCGGCAGACCAACACCAATGGCAGCGATCCAGGCGTGGCGACCTATAGCGATGGCGTCTACAACGCCGCCACCTCCTCGGCTGGCGTCAGCGACTTCTTTGTGGACCGGGTTGAAATCCTCCGCGGTCCCCAGGGCACCCTCTATGGCCGCAACTCCATCGGCGGCGCCATCAACGCCATCTCCAAGCGCCCGACCAGATCACTGTCCGGCGAGGTGCGCGCGACGGTCGGCGACTATGGGGTGGCGAACCTTGAGGCGTCAGCCTCGGGCCCGCTAACCGAAGGGCTCCGGTTCCGCCTGGCCGGGGCCCGCTATAATCAAGAAGATGGCTATTTCACCAACGCGGCGGGTGGTCCCAGCGAAGGTGGCGCAGGCGAGCGCCGTAACGTCGAACTCCAGGTCGAGGTCGATCTGGGCGAGAATCTGAATGTCTGGGCGAAAGTGTTCGCCAGCGACGCGGACCTTCGGCCGCGCAGCCGCAACGTCGCCGGCGCCTATGACTACGCGACCTATCCGACGAACTTCATCGCGCCGGGTTCAGCGGTTGGCTACACGACCGTCGGGTACACGGCCCTCGGGTCCGAGACCACCAATCCAGGCGCGCGCGATATTCGCCGGTTCAGCACCGACAGCGTTCAGCGCAACCGACTGCACGATAGCGGCGGCCTGGCCGTCGAGGCAATCTGGAGTCTTCCCGGCGTCGATGTGAAGTACATCGGAGGCTATCAAGAGTATGTCTATGATCTGAGCTATGATTACGACAATACCAGCGTGCTATCTTATAATTTTCCGCTCGATGCGGGTTTCTCGGTCTGCAATTACATTCCCGGTTGCACGCCGCTTCAGGTTTTCCCCTCTCAGCTGTTCAACTTCCGCGAAGATAAGTCCTTCGGCAGCAGCGAGCTGAATCTCAGTTCGAATGATGAGGGTCCGGTTCAATGGATCGTCGGGATCTACCGCTACACCGAAGCGCTTGATCAGCAGAGTCACTTCAACGCGCCCGACCAGCCGCAGCTGCGCGCGCCGGCGAACGGTCCGGCCAATCCGCTCGGCGATTTTGTCTTCGCGGGCTCGACTCTTGAGTCGCGCTCCTCGGCCGTGTTCGGCCAGGTCGACTGGAGTCTGACCGATACCCTCAGCCTGACGGCCGGCCTGCGCTATACCCACGATGAGAAGGACGGCTTCGAGCGCCTCCGGATTCTCTGCTTCAGCTGTGGCGGCTATGAGCCTGGGCAGTACGGGTCCTATGCGCCGGCGTTGGATATCACGGCGGCCTTTGTCTCCTACGCGCCGGCGCCGGGCGTCGCGTCGGCGGTCGCCATCGACCCGGTCACCGGCATGGCGCGGCGCGACCTTTCCGGTAGCTGGAACGCCACCACCGGCACCCTGGGCGTCCAGTGGAAGCCCGATGACGACACCCTGGCCTTTGCCCGCTACAGCCGCGGCTACAAGGCGGGCGGTTTCAACGCCGGCGGGATCTCGGTCCTGCCGCAGACCGACCCGGAGAAGATCGACGCCCTCGAGTTTGGCTACAAGCGCACGTTCGGCTCGCTGCAGGTCAACACCGCGCTGTTCCACTACAGCTACGAAGGCCTGCAGATTCCGCTGACGGTGACGATCCCCGGGGGGGCCAGCCTGACGGAGTTCTTCAATCTCGACAAATCGACGTCCTGGGGCGCCGAGGTCGAGGCGGTCTGGCGTGCGACGGACGCCCTGCAGCTGATGCTCAGCTATGGCTACGGCCATTCGGAGATCGAGGAAGCCTGCTGCTTCGTCGACGGGGCCGACCCCCGCGCCCTCCAGCCGGGCGCGCTGCCTGTCGGCGCCCCGGTGGCGGGTCAACAGCCGCAAAGCCTCAAGGGCCAGGATCTGCCGCAGACGCCGCCGCAAAAGATCGCGTTGAACGCCAACTACCGCTTCGACTTCGACGCCGGCTCGCTGGTGCTGTCAGGGAGCTATGTGTGGAAGGCCGAGACGTATCAGAGCGTCTTCAACCGGTCCTACAATCTCTCGCCGTCCTACGATCAGGTCGATTTGCGGGCGGTCTGGACGGCCTCCAGTGACCGCTACCGGATCATCGGATTCGTGAAGAACGTGTTCGACGAGGTGGGCTATGACAACGCTTCTGGCACGTTGCTGGCGTCGCCGCCGGCGGCCCCCGAGACGGTCTCCACCACCTATGGCCTGACTCCGCCCCGAACAGTCGGCGTTCAGTTCCAGTATCGTTTCAACTAGCGGGAAGGACACGGGCATGCCCGAGGCCAGCCCCCGCGGCCGATTGCCGTTCCTGACCAAGATCTTCTATGGTTCCGGGACGATCACGTTTGGAATCAAGGATCAGGGCTTCAGCGCCCTGTTGATGCTCTACTACAACCAAGTGATCGGTTTGCCGGTCATCTGGGTGGGCGGCGCGTTGATGGTCGCCATGATCGTCGACGCTCTGTTCGCGCCCTTGCTGGGGCAGTTCTCCGACGATCTTCGATCCCGTTGGGGGCGGCGGCATCCATTTATGTATGCCGCCGCCGTCCCGATCGCGCTGGCCTACTTCGCGTTGTGGATGCCGCCCCACCTGTCGCAGCCAGCCCTGTTCATTTACCTGCTTGTGGTGGCGACGATCGTGTTGGGATCGATCAGCCTCTACGAGATCCCTTCGACGGCGCTGCTCGCCGAGTTCACCAACGACTACGACGAACGCACGTCCTTGGTCTCCTACCGCTTCTTCTTCGGCGTGGTGGGCGGAGTTGTCATGAATGTCGTGACGTTCAAGTTCTTGTTGCGCCCCGACGCCGGCCATTCCGTGGGGCATCTCAATCCGGCCGGCTACGCGACCTACGCAGCCGTGGCGGCCTTGGTCATGTTTGCCTCGGTTGTGATCTCCAGCGTCGGCACCCATCGGCAGATCGCCCGGCTCCAGCCACCGCCGGCGACGCAAAGGGTGTCACTGGGAAGGACTGTCCGCGACATGGGCGCGGTTCTTTTGCATCCGACCTACGCCGCAATCTTGCTTGCGACCCTCTTCTTCGCCATGACCGCAGGCCTCAACTCGACGCTGAACGTCTACTTCACCACCTATTTCTGGGGGCTCAGCGCAGCCCAGATCGCCACCGTGACCACCAGCGCCCTGGTTGGTATCGTCCTGGCCTTCATCGTGGCGCTGCCGCTCTCGGCGCGTTTCGGCAAGAAGCACATGGCAATGGCGCTATTCGGCCTGTCGTTGGTCGCGGGCTCCACCCCGCTGCTGCTCCGCCTGCTGGGCCTCTTCCCGGCGAACGGTGACCCGATGCTGGTCCCAATCCTGATGGCGCAGCTGACCTTCACGGTCATGTGCATCAGCGCCGGCACAGTCCTGGCCGTGTCGATGGTCGCCGACGTAAGCGAGCAGATTCAACTGACCACAGGGCGCCGCGCGGAGGGGCTGATGTTCTCCATCGCAGCCATGGTCAACAAGGGGGTTTCCGGGTTGGGGGTCTTCGTGTCGGGCCTGGTGCTCACCGCCGTAAACTTCCCCGCCAACGCCAAACCGGGCGCCGTCGACGGGGCCGTCCTCAGCCATCTAGCGTGGATATTCATCCTGTCGACCGGCGGTCTGTCGATTCTAGCCATTCTCTGCCTGGCCTTCTACCCGGTTACCCGGGCTCATCACGTTGAGTCCGTCCGTCTCCTCGGCGAGCGATCCGCCTGATCGCGTGCTGTCATTTTCCTGGACTGAAGGGACCCGACCATGAGCAAGCCCGCCGCCGGCATGAAAGTCCGCCTCGACCCCGTTGATGAGTTCCCGCACGAACCAGGGGATGCGAGGAACTACAATGAAAGCATGTATTTCAACCTGTTCGACCCGGTGAAGCTGACCGGCGGCTGGTTCCGCATCGGCAATCGCCCCAACGAACAGTACGCGGAGGTCAGCGTCTGCCTCTATCTCGCCGACGGGCGGGTCGCCTTCATGTTCGGGCGGCCCGCCATCACGGGAAACGAGCGGATGGAGGCTGGCGGCCTCAGTGTCGAAGTGGTCGAGCCCTTCAAGTGGCTGAAGGTCCGCTACAAGGGCGATGTTCTGGTGCTGGCGCGCCCTGCCGAGATGGCCGATCCAAAGGCCGCATTTCGCAATAATCCCAAACTGCCCTGCTCCATCGAGCTCGACTTCGAGGGCGTGTCGCCGATGTTCGGGGGCGAGACGGTTCACGAGGATGGCTCGCCGCTCGACATCAATCCCGAGACGTCCTTCGCCAAGGCGCATTACGAACAGCACTGCGCCGGGCGGGGGGTGTTCACGATTGGCGAGGAGCGCTTCGAGATCGAAGGCTTCGGCCTGCGGGACAAGTCCTGGGGGCCGCGCCACTGGCAGGCCCTTGACTGGTACCGCTGGTGTCCGATGAACTTCGGACGCGACTTTGGCATGATGCTATCGACCATCGGCGACGGCAAGGGCGGCGTGCGCCAAGGCGGCATGGTCTTCCGCGATGGTGTCTACGACCTGATCACCGAATGCGAGATCCACAGCGACTGGGACGCTGACGGTTACCAGACGGCCCTGCGTTCCCAGGTCAAGACCGCGGCCGGCAAGACCTATGAGGTCACCGGCGAGGTGATGTCGCTGATCCCGCTTCGCAATCGCCGCGCCACCGCCGATGGCGTCGAGCTGCAGACCCGCATCACCGAGGGCATGACGCGCTACCGGTGCGGCGACATGGTCGGCTACGGTCTAAGCGAGTATCTTGATCAGATTATCGATGGCCAGCCGAGCGGCAAGCTCGCTGGCTACTGAGTCGTCGTGCTCACGCGGCGTTCCTGTGCGTCGGGTGAATGATAGAGTCGTCCCGAATCCTGTGGGGCCAGCCCCTTGTTGATGAGCGGACGAGACCTTTGACGACGACTTCAGGCGCTTTGACGGATAACCGCGACATCCAGCGCGAACGCTTCCCCCGACGCACCCTGCGCCGCGAGCAGACGCGCGCCCGGATTCTGAAGGCCGCGTTGAAGCTGTTCAGGCAGGTCGGGTACGGCGCGGCCACGATGAACGCCATTGCCGATGCGGCCGACGTCCATGTCACGACGCTGTTCACCCACTTCAAGAACAAGCGGGATCTGGCAGTCAGCCTGTATGACACGTCCATCGAGCGCCTGGAACAGATGGTGACGGAAGCCCAGGGGCAGCGGCCGTTCTTCGAGTTCTTCCGTGCGGTGACCCTGAATGCGGCCAGGGCCATCGAAGGGGAGGCCGACCCGACGATGACGCACTGGCGCGAGTTGCTGAGGGATCCGGAGCTGACCTATGCTTGGTTCCTCTACGAACAACGGCAGGTCGCGCTGCTGGCGGGTTATATCGCCCACGACTACGGCCTTGACCCCGCGACCGACTATCGGCCGGACCTCGCGTCCAATCTGCTGGTCATGAGCGGCTGGGTTTCGCATCGTCGCTGGTGCGACGCCCCCCAGACGCTCGATCTGGAAGGCGAGACCGTAAAGGCCCTGGATATCGCCGAGCGCATGGCATTGTCGGTGCTGGCCGGGGCGCCCTCGACGTCGCGCTGAAGGCCGGCCGGTCTGCTGCCGCCGTTCAGCTGAACAAGACCGGCCCGCCCGCTGGGCCGTAGGCGGCGAAACGGCTCACGCCGCCCAGGCGCACGGCGTCCACCATCGATTGCAGCGCCGCCTCAATCTGTGACTTGGATGGCGGCCGGCCCGCCCGCCCCGACAGCGCGGCGGCGAATACCACCTGCCATGGCGGTCCGGCGAGGCGAGATTCCGCCAGCAGGGCCTCGAAGTCCGCCAGTTCGGCCGGCGCCTTGTCCACGCACATCAGTGGCGTCAGCGCACCGCCCTGGCCCTCACGGAAGCGTTCACGCTGCGCGGGGGTCGCGTCGGGAGGCAGCTCGGCCACGGCGAACACGAACAGCAGTCGTTGCGGCTCTGGCTGCGCGGCGGCGGCGTGGAGGAGTTGCTGGAAATGAGAGCTTTGATTCATGGCGCGCACCTTGGCGGAAAGTGTGGTCCGGGGACTTGAGCCCCATCAATCAGGTTTGGCCCGAGGTGTCGCAATATTCGACGCGAAGGACACCGGACCATGACCCTGAACGATCCGACCCAGAACGCCCCAGAGTCGTCCGACACGGATCGGGCGCAACATGCACAGCCGAGTCCGAACGCCGTCTACACCTTCGACGCGCGCGGCGTGGCCAAGCGTTTCCGACACGCCGCGATTTTCGCTGCGCTTGAGGCCCTCACGCCTGGCGAAGCGATGCGTTTCGTCAACGACCACGATCCCCTGCCGCTGCTGCGCCAGATGGAGGCGCACTTCGGCGAGACGGTCACTGTGGAGTACCGCCAGCGTACGCCCGAGCGGGTGGTGATCGACTTTGTCAGGCAAGGCTGAGGTCGCCGTGATCGTTCGGTCTCGCTTCCGTGGTTCGGCGCTTCAGGCGCTGTCCGGAACGGGCCGCGAACGGGTCCGCATGTCCCGGCGCCGTCAGGGTCCTGGCGGATGAGAGCCTGGCCTCGGGGACGGGGCGGGAGGGCGGATCAACGGCGGCTGGTCTCGGTTTGGCGCGGCCGCTGCCCGGCGTTGCGGGCGCCCCCGCGCTGACGGCAACCGCAATGGCTCTCCGGAGCGCCCATAATTCAAACCAGACGCAAGATAGTTGTTGGCAGGATAACAACTATGAACTAGCAATGTTGAGCCGCTTCGTCGCCGCCGACGATCGGCCAGGACATCGAGAGGGCCGCGCAGATGACGTCAGTTCCCAGGAAATCCTCCGACGCCGCGCTTGACGCCCGGGTCTCGCCCCCGCCGGGCGGCGGGCGCCTTTGAACAGACGCTATCCCTTCGAGAACACGACAGTTTCAGCGACGCGCTGGAACAGCTGAGGAGAGGCAACGCAGATGACGAGTCCGAAATCGGAATATGACGTGATCATGGTGGGGGGCGGGATAAACGGCCTCGCCACCGCCGCGTATCTGCAGAAGTCGGGTCTGAGCGTCGCGGTCTTTGAGCGCCGGGACGAGTCAGGAACTTTCTGCTCGACCGAGGAGGTCCTCCACCCCGGCGTGAAACTGAACATGCACGCCTCGCTCCTCCTCACCCATTTCGGCCCCGCCTATATGGACCTGGAGCTCGAAAGGTTCGGGCTGGAACTGCTTCGCCCCCCCGGCGCCGCGTATGCCTATTTCTATCCGTTCCTGGACGGCAACGCCGTGCTGTTCTCCGGGCGCGACGCCAGGGAGACCTATGAGGCGTGGAAGCGGATATCGCCGAAGGACGCCGAAACCTATCGAACGATCGTCAACTTCTTCGGCCCGATGATGCCGGCGATGTTCCAGGCCGGGTACGGCGAAAAGAACACCGACGAGAGCTTCCTCGCCATGCTCGAGGCCTACGAAAAGCTCCCGATCTTCCCCAAGGACTGGTTGTGGATGACGGGTGTCGAGTTCGTTGACTGCATCTTTGAAAACGAACAGATCAAGGTGGCGGTGCTGAGCTATCCGGCCACCTCGGGCATCGAGGGCATCGGCAGCCGCCTCACCGGACCGCTCGCGGTGCTGAATTTCCTGCTCATGTTCACGGCCGATGGCGGCTACACGGCGCGCGGCGGCAGCCATGGTCTGACCCACTCACTGGTCCGCTGCTTCGTCCACCATGGCGGCAAGATCTTCTACAATTGTCCGGTCGATAAGGTCACCATCGAGAACAACCAGGCCAAGGGCGTCGTCCTGTCGAAGCTGGCCTGCTACCCGGAGGCGGTCTTCAAGGCCTCCCGGGCGGTGATCAGCGATCTCAGCGCCAAGCCCACCTTCTTCGGCCTGATCGGCGAGGAAAACCTGCCAGTGTCGGCGAGGGCCTCGCTCAAGCGCTTCGACTACCGCGGCTCCACCCTGTTCACCAACTACTACGTCATGAGCGAGAAGCCGGACTTCGCCTGCTCGGCGAAGTTCCCCGAGGTGAACAACACCTTTGTCTACAATTTCGGCGCGGAGACCATGGACGATGTCTCCCGGCTGATCGACGGCTGCCTTGTCCGGGACCTTCCGCCGGATCCGCCGATCGTCTGGGGCGCGGCCTTCAACTACTGCATCGCCGACCCCACCCAGGCCCCCCCGGGGCAGTACACGCTGCTCGCCTGGGCCATGGTTCCCTACGACATCAAACCCCTGGGCGGCCCCCAGGCCTGGGACGACCTGCGGGAGTCCTATGCGGACAAGGTCGAGGACGTGATGGTCCAGTACCTGCCCAATCTGAAGACCGCGAAGGTGGCCCGCTACGTCAACACCCCGCACGACTATGTGCGCCGGAACCCGCATTGCGGCGGCAACATGCACCCGAGCGGCTCGGTCAACGAGGCCCAGTTCTGGAGCTGGAAGCCGTTCGCCGGTTGTGGCGCGCCCAAGACCCCGATCGACAGCTTCTACATCTGCCAGTCAACCGGCGCGGCGAACTACACCAACCTGGGCGCCGGCTATGCGGCGGCCTGCGAGGTCATCAATGACCTCGGCCTCGCTCGGCCCGAGTGGTGGAAAGCAAAAGCCTTTGACGGTGCGACGGAGCTCTTGAGGCGGCAGGGCGTCACCCAGCGATTCACCGTCGACTAAATTCGCCCCGAAGAAATTCCTGATTGCGCTGTCGGAGAGACAACAATGTCCGAAGATAAACAGTACGACGTGGTCGTGGTCGGTGCCGGCCACAACGGCCTGACCGCCGGGGCCTATCTGTCCAGGGCCGGGGCGAAGGTGCTCGTCGTCGAGCGGCGCCATGAGACCGGCGGGGCGCTGGTGACGGAGGAGTTCTCCGGCTTCCGCTTCAATCTGCACGCCAACTACATGCTCATGCTGGACGTGGCGCCGCCGTACGCCGATCTCGAACTGGAGGCGGACGGTTGCGTCTACATCCGTCCCGAGGTCGAAGCCGCCCTGCTGAAGAAGAACGGCGAGGCGATCACCCTCTATGCCGACCTCGAAAAGACCGTCGAGTCGATCAGGAAGATCTCCGCCCGGGATGCCGAGCGTTATCGGGAAATCTATCTCGACTACAAGCAGATCGCCGATGAATACCTGATCCCGTCGACTTATGGCCGGCCGGTCGGCTCGGCGCAGCTCGCCGCCACCTACATGGAAAGCGAACTGGGCCAGAAGATCCTCAAGGTGTCCGAAATGACGCCGTACGAGATCTGCCAGAGCTGGGATTTCGAGACGCCGGAGTTGGGCGCCCTGCTGCTCTATCTGATCTGCATGTGGGGGATCGATCCGGAAGAAACGAACTCAAGCTATCTGGTTCCGCTGTATTTCAACCGCATCCTGAACGCCACGCTCGTGCGCGGCGGGTCGCACAGGCTGTCCTCCACGCTGCAGAAAGCCGGCATCCTGGCGGGCATGGACGTCATGGAGAACCATGAGGTCAAACGGTTCATCGTCGAGGACGGTGTCGCGAAAGGGGTCGAGATAGTTCCGACCGGCATGGATGGCCCGATCGTGCGGATCGACGCCAGGGCGATCGTCACCTCCACCGACCCCGTCACCACCTTCGGGGCGTTCATCCCTGAAGCCGAGGTCCTTAAGCGCTCCAAGCTTTGCCTCAACACCGCGCGCAACTGGGAGTGGGAGCAGAGTTCATTCTTCCTGTGCCATCTCGGCCTGCGGAAGAAGCCGCGCTTCAAGGCGGAAAGCTTCGACCCCGGCGTGGAGAACGCCTTTATCAGGGTCTTTGGCGTCGAAACGCCCGAAGACGTCGTCACCCATCTGAAGGAGGTGATGGAGGGGCGGCTGCTCCATGCGATCGGCCACGTCACCTTCACCACGGACCTGGATCCCAACCAGGCCCCGAGGGAAATTGACCCCGACAGTGCGGTCTGCCGCATCGAGGCCTGCGTCCCCTACGCGCCGGCGGAGGGGGAATGGTCCGAAATCTCGGCGCGATACGGCGACCGCCTGATCGCCAAGCTCGCCGAATACATGACCGACTTCGACAGCGCGGACATCGTGCGGCGCTATGACTACACGCCCGTCTATATCGAAATGAAAATCCCCCAGATGAAGCGCGGCTCGATCAAGCACGGAGCCTACGTGATGACGCAGATGGGGTATTCGAGGCCGAACGTTCAGTGTTCGTCCAACAAGACGCCGATCGATAATCTCTACGTCTGCGGCGCCAGCACATTTCCGGGCGGGATGATCACGTTCGGCGGTGGCTACAACGCCGCCAAGGTCGTGGCCGAAGACCTGGGCCTGAACGTCTGGTGGAAAGAGCCGGAATCGGTCGGCGCGGCGCGGGAAAGGGGCTTCCTGCTATGATCGTCTGGTCGAAAGGTCTTGGAAAGCAAAGGCTCCCGCTGGAGCTTGTGGACGCGACATTGAGTGTTCATCCGACGTATCTGGCGATGGAAGGGACGATCGAGCCCGTCTGCTGGGAATACTCGATCAAGCTGTCGCCGAATGATCTTCGGGATTTTCTGAAGCTGTTGGCCAAGCCCCAGACGGCCGAATTCCTCGCGGAAAAGGGAGGGATATTGATCCCCTTCGTCTTGAGGCTCCTGGTGATCGCCCCGGGCCTGTTGCTGACCCTTGTGGTTCAGAGGGTGGCTGGACTGTTCAACAGGGGTGTCACCTCATGAATTTCTGGTCGGAAGGACTGGGTGATCGAGAGCTCGTCATGGGCCTCGACCGGGCGAAACTGGACCGCAAGGGCGAGCATATCGTGCTGACCGGGATCGTCGATGCCCCCGCCCCCTGGGAGTACGAGGTCAAGATCCAGTACCAGGACTGGACCACGATCCTGCGAACCGCGACGAGCAAGGAGGCCTGCGGGTTCATCGCCTCCGCTGTCGGGATCGGGACGATCGCGAGCATGGCGGTTTCCATCGTGAAATTCGTCGTCTTGCTGGGCTACTTCCGCCTGGCGCGCCTGTTGGGTCTGTCCCGTGAGCATCTCGCCCCCGGTGACGCGACAAGCAATGCGGCGTCGAAGGGTTAGTCGTTACGGGGGCGGAACCGGGGCGGTTGGAGTGAGTGCATGTCGGTCAAGGTGACCTATGTCAGTTCGAGTGGGGCCCCACGTACGCTTGACGTGGAGCCGGGCGTTTCGGTCATGCAGGCGGGCATGCGCAACGGCCTGGCCGAGATCGAGTCGGATTGTGGCGGCGCCTGCTCCTGTGCGTCCTGCCATGTCTATGTCGATGCCGACTGGCTCGACAGATTTCCACCCATGACCAAGATCGAGAATGCGCTTCTGTCGATGCTTGACGTGCGGGGGCCGAACTCCCGCCTGTCCTGCCAGCTCAAGGTCACCGAAGACCTGGATGGACTGACGGTCCACACGCTGGATCCCGTCGCCAACGAGTGAGGGATCGACATCGCTGACTTCGAGCGGGGTCGCTTTGCGTTCGAGACTCCAACCCGTTCATCCAGGGCCGATCCGCCCGCGGCCTCTTCACGACGGCGCCGTAGGCCCACGGCTTTCGACGGCGTGCAGCAGGCCGCCGGGTCGGACGTAGACGGCGAAGGTCAGCATCGCGCAGCAGACGTAGAAAATCAGGAACCCCCAAAGCGCCGCGTCCGCCGAGCCTGTGCCGGCGATCGAAGCGCCATAAGCCTTGGGAATGAAGAACGCGCCGAATGCGGCGATGGCCGAGGTGAAGCCGATCACCGCGGCGGCCTCGCGATCCGCCTGGCCGGGATCGCTCGCCCCTCGACCCACGGTCTCCCGCCAGATCGCCGGGATCATCTGGAATGTGGAGGCGTTGCCGACGCCGGTGAAGAAGAACAGCAGCATGACCGAAGCGAAGAAGCCCCAAAAGCTCCCGGCGTTGAGGAACCACAGCGTGCCACCCACGGAAGCAATCATGCCGATGAACACCAGCAGGGTAATGCGCGCACCGCCGAACCGGTCGGCGAGCCAGCCTGTCGCCGCCCGCGAAACGGCGCCGACCAGGGGGCCGATGAACACGTATTTCAGGGAGTCCACTTCCGGGAACGAGAGTCGGGCGAGCAGCGGAAAGCCGGCGGAGAAGCCGATGAACGAACCGAAGGTTCCTGTGTAGAGCCAGCACATCAACCAGGTGTGTCGGCGTTCGAAAATGGCCGCCTGGTCCGCGAACGAGGCCTTGGCGCTGGCCAGGTCGTCCATGCCGAACCAGGCGAGCACCGTTCCCAGCAGGATGAAGGGCACCCACAGAAAGCCGGCGTTTTGCATCCATAGCGGCGCCCCGGCACCGCCCGCCTGCGGCTCGCCGCCCAGCGCGCCGAAGATCGCCACGGAAATCGCCAGGGGCACGATGAACTGCATCAGGCTGACGCCGAGGTTGCCGAGACCGGCGTTGATGGCCAGCGCGTTGCCCTTCTCCGCCTTGGGGAAGAAAAAGCTGATGTTGGCCATCGAGGAGGCGAAGTTGCCGCCACCCAGGCCGCAGAGCAGCGCCAGGATGACGAAGATGAGGTAGGGCGTCTGCGGATTCTGCACCGCGTACCCGACGCCGAAGGCGGGAATGAGCAGGGACGCCGTCGAGATCGCTGTCCAGAGCCGGCCGCCAAACAGGGGCACCACGAAGGAGTAGAAGATGCGCAGCGTGGCTCCCGAGAGACCCGGCAGGGCCGCCAGCCAGAATAGTTGGTCCGGGGTGAAGCTGAACCCGACCGCCGCGAGCCGCGCCACGACGACGCTCCAGACCATCCAGACCGCGAAGGCGAGCAACAGGCAGTAGGTGGAAATCCACAGGTTGCGGCGCGCTACGGGCCGGCCCACCGTCCGCCAGAATTCAGCGTCTTCCGGCCGCCAGTCGGCGATGAGGGGCCGCCTCGACGAGCCGGCCCTGGCGCCCTGCTCGAGAGCGGCCTCGCGCGCGCCGTGGGCGGCGTGCATGGAGGCCATTTCCGGCAGTTCAGGAAACTGTTCGGAGGTCGCGCTGACCGGCCTTTCCATCCGTTGGATGGCGAGGTGCATCCAGGCCAGCGCGGTGAGGCAGAGAAGGAAGAGCAGGAAGAACGCGCTCGTCGAGACACCGGTCAGGTCGTCAAGCACGCCGAACGCCAGCGGCAGGAGAAAGCCTCCCAGGCCGCCCACCATGCTGACGACTCCGCCGACCACCCCGACATGCTCGGGGTAGTACATCGGGATGTGCTTGAACACGGCCGCCATGCCGATGCTCATGAAGAATCCGAGCGCCACCAGGCTCACCAGGAAGGGCGCCAGGCTCATGGAGGTGGAGAAGGCGATCGGAGCCTGGATCCCGTGGATGACATAGTCGGTCGGCGGGTACGACAGCATGAAGGAGAGAAGCGCCGCCGCGCCGAAGGCCCAGTACAGGACGGCGCGGGCTCCGACGCGATCGGAAAGCCGGCCGCCATATATCCGGAAGAGACTGGCCGGGATCGCGAAGGCCGCGGTCATCAGGCCCGCGAGTTTCACATCCACGCCATAAACGCTGACCAGGTAGCGCGGCAGCCAAAGCGTCAGCCCGACGAAGGCCCCGAAGACGACGAAATAGTAGAGCGAGAATCTCCAGACCTGAAGGCGCCTCAGGGGGCGCAACTGCTCGATCAGCGTGGGCGTGGCTGCGCCCCCCTCCCGCCCCGGCTCGTTCCTGGCCAGAAAGAAGAAGATCAGCGTAACCGCGAACAATCCAGCGGCCCAGACCTGCGCCGCGCCGCGCCATCCCAGCGCCAGCATGGCCGTGGGCGCCAGGAGTTCCGTGACCACCGCCCCCACCGACCCCGCGCTGAATATGCCCAGCGCCGCGCCCTGGCGGCGGGTGGGAAAGAACTTCGAGGCGTAGCTGACGCCGACGGCGAACGAACCGCCGGCCAGACCAACGCCGAGCGCCGCCAGGAGAAGTCTGAAATACGATCCCGAGAACGACATGAGCAGGGTCGATGCGGTGGCGAGCAGCATGACGATCAGAAAGGTGCGACGCCCACCATAGCGGTCTGACAGGATGCCCAGCGCCCCGCGGCTCAGCGAGCCCGTCAAGATCGGCGTGCCGACAAGCAGGCCGAACTGGGTCGCGGAGAGATGAAACTCCTCCTGGATGCCAAGCCCGAGGATCGCAAAGAGGGTCCAGACCGCGAAACATGCGGCGGAGGCCGCGGTACTGACCCACAGAGCTCGTCCAGCGCCTGCGGCGGGTTCGGTCACAGATGTGTTCATGTCACAGCCTCTTCCCGATCGGTAGTGTTCAGGACAGCCCTTGCTTGAGGCCAAGTCAACACTCACGCGGACCAAGGTGGACCGCGAAGAATTCGCGAGGCCTATAAATACGTGATACGTGAGTCCTAGCCATTGGGAACTGGAATTGGGCCGCCAACCGCCAGAACCGCCATCCTCGCGATGGCGCAAATTTTTTGCGGTCGCATTCGGCCCGCAGATCAGCGCCTGGCGCGGCGAGGCCCCCTTGGCCCACGTCTTCTGGGGCCAGGGCGTGTTCGTCAGCGTCGCCCTGATCCTGGTCTATATCGACGCCCTCTACCGGCATGATGAGATCACCGAGCAGATCGCGCTGACCGTATTCCAACTTTATTCCCTATGGGTTCTGGTCGCCATCTGGCGCTGTGCGGCCAAGGCGACGCCGCCCTGGGGCGTGATCGTCCGGCTTCTGACCATCGCCTGGGCCGTCAACACCATGTTGGTGGCCGGCTTTCTGCAACTCGGGCTGATATTCCGTTAGGTGTCCGGGCCTTGCGCCGCGCGTCCTGGCGCGCGCATGGCGCCGCGCAAGTCCGCCCAGACGGTGCGGCCGAGACCGAGCGCCGTGGCGGCCCAGGCGGCGAGCGCGACCCAGACCATCGTCCGGGCGACGGCGTGCAGCGGCGGGAATTCCGCCGCCAGGGACAGCCGCAGGCTTGCGAGGGCGTACATCCCCAACGGGAAGACCAGACTCCAGAGCATCGGCGTGTAGCCCAGCGGAACCCGCCGGACGCCATGCTTCCACAAACCGAACAGCACCAGCAGCGGAATCCACCAGGTGGCCCAGGCCCACATGATCAACGTCACCCCGTCGATAAACGGCCGCATGGACACAAGGAACGGCACGCCGCTGTCGGTCAGGATGAGCGTCGAGCCCGCATTCGCGCTGATGGCGGCCGCGCCCATGACCACCCACAGGAGCGGTGTGATGTCGTCGGGTCCGATATCGAAGAAAAAGATCCGGTAGGCGAACAGCGTGATGAAGATGCCATAGAGGGCCAAACCTACCCCCCACAGCATATGGATCAGTACGAACAGCAGGGGAGCCATCGCCTCCTGGTGCGGGGCGATCATGGTCCCGAGAATGACGAGCGACTCGGTACCCACGATGGCGATCAGCCAGCCGCCGTGCACGACGTTCGCGTTGTGGGCCGAGTTGAGGAACGTCAACACCGCGAAGCTGAAGTAGATGAGGAAAAGCCAGGCGGCGAGCGCGAAAAGCCACAGCGCCAGGGCGATATCGGCCAGACCCCTCATGCCCATGCCCAGCCCCAGCACGTCGCCCGCCGCGACGACGGTGAAGAATGAGAAGACGAGCCTTGGATTGGTAAGATCTGTCCAAAGCGCTCCGGGATACCGCGCCACCCGCAGGACGGTCAGCAGCAGAAGCCAGGGAAAGGCCACGACGTTGAGGCCGAACAGGATGTTGGACAGGACGTGGAAGCCCTCGAGATGGAGCGTGTTGGAGATGATTCCCGTCGCCATCACCAGCGCGAAGTAACCAGGAAAAAGCCTGGCTACCTGGCTGTCTTGCCAGACCGCGAGCCTCTGGACCCATGCGAAGAATGTCGCCAACGCCCCAACCCCTCGATGTGCCCGGGCCAAGGAGGGCCGGATGTGGCGCTCCCCACAGGCAGCGACGTTTAAAAGCTTAGCGAACGAACATCCCCGGGGCCACTCCTCCCGACGACGGTACGGTCATCCGTCCGGCCTGTTTCCACGGCGCCAATGTCCGCTGGCGCTGATGCAGTCCGCCGATCAGGTCCCTGTCAGGCTATCGGGCACGAAGCTCCGCCAGCACCTCGGGGCGCCTCAGCCCGCGGTCGCGTGCAGATGGTCACCATCATCCCTTGCGAACCTTTGCGGTTGTGAGCGGCGGCGGCCGGGCCGTCGCGATCTCGGTCAGGCTACCGTGGCGGAGAGCGTCCTGACGGCGATGCTGCCAATGCCCGGTAGGACCCTTCTCAACCCGTCGTTACCTTGACTGGACATGGGAGCCATCCACAGATGACCCGACCTCGCTTGGCGGCGGGTCTCGGCGCACATTGTAGGCGGCCGCGTAGAGTGCGGGCAGGAAGAACAGGGTCAGCTGGGTGGCGCCGACCAGGCCGCCCATGATCGACCAGGCCATCGGGCCCCAGAAGACCGAGCGCGTTAGCGGGATCATCGCCAGGATCGCGGCCAGCGCCGTGAGGGTGATCGGCCGGAAGCGGTGGACGGTAGCCTCGACGATGGCCTCGAAGGGCTGGCGCCCCTCCTGCTCCAGCAGGGTGATCTGTGACACGAGGATCACCGAATTGCGGATCACCATGCCAAAGAGCGCCAGTGAACCCAGCAGGGCCACGAAGCCGAACGGAACGCGCATGGCGCTGAGGATCAGTGCAACCCCGATGAGCGCAAGCGGACCGGTAAGGACGATCAGCAGCATCTTCTTGCTGCTCTGGAGCTGGATCATCAGCAGAAGAAGGATGACCAGCACGGCGACGGGCAGGGCTTTGAAGACGGAGGCCTGCGCCTTCGACCCCCCTTCCAGGGCGCCGCCAAACTCCAACGCGGCGCCGTCGGGCAGGCTGTCTTTGATCGCCTGAAGGGATTGCTTCCAGTCGGCGACGACATCGGCCGGTTGCCCTCCCACTACGTCGGCCAGAACGGTGATGGTGGGGCGTCCGTCGCGGAGGTTGAGCTCCGCGGCCTGAAAGGTCGGCTGAAGGTGCGCGACCTGCGATATGGGCACCGACTCGCCCGTCACGGTCTTCACCTGGGCGTAGGCGAGGCGATCGATGCTGTTGCGCTCCGACGCCTCAAGTCGCGCCATCACCAGGATGGCGTCGTCGCCCTCGCGATAGATGGTCACGGGCGCGCCGCTGATCGCGCTCTGCAGGCTCTGCTGCACCGACAGGGTCGTCACCCCAATGGCGCGCGCCTTGTCCTGGTCGAGGACGATCCGGACGGACTTGAGCGGTTCGCCATAGTCCTTGTTGACGTCCCGGACGCGGGGATCTCCGTGCATGAGAGCTTCAAGTCGTTCGGCGGCAGGAGCGATGGCCGAAAACCGGTCGCCGGTGACGCGGATCTGGAGCGGCTGGCCCACCGCCGGCCCAAGTTCCAGGGTGCTGACCCGACCTTGCGCCTCCGGGAAGCGAGCGCCCAGGAGTCCTTCGATCTTTTGCCGGACACGCTCTCGGGCCCGGCCGCCCTTGGTGTTGATCACGATCTGAGCCGTCGCCTGGCTCGCCTTTACCGTGGCAAGCGCCAGAAAGAACCGTGGCGTGCCGCCGCCGACATAGGTGGCCGTGGAGGTGATGTCGGCGTCGCCCCTCAGGGCGGCTTCCATGCGCTTCGCCACCGCCGATGTCCGCTCGAAGCTGGTGTTCTCGGGGAGCCTTAGTTCGACGAGCAACTCCGGACGATCCGACGTCGGAAAGAACTGTTTGGGCACGGCGACCCCGAAAAGGACCAGGGATCCGACGAACAGACCCGCGGTGATCGCCAGCACCGTGCGACGCCGATCGAGGGCCCAGGTCACCGCCCTGCGGAAGCGCTGGTAGAATGGACTTTGAAACGCGTCGCCATGCAGCGGGTTCTGGTCGGCGACCGGGCGCGCGGGCGTCGCCTGGGCGGGCAGGAGCCAGTTGGCGAGAAAGGGAGTGATGAACACCGCCACCAGCCAGGGCAGGCCCAGGGAGATCGCGACCACCTGAAAGATCGAGCGGGTGTATTCGCCGGTGGACGACTGGGCCAGCCCGATGGGCAGGAATCCCGCCGCGGTGATCAGAGTGCCGATTAGCATCGGCTGGGCGGTCACTTCGTAGGCGGAGGTAACCGCCCGGACCTTTTCCCACCCGGACTTGAGGTTGGTCTCAATCTGTTCGACCACGATAATGGCGTCGTCGACCAGGAGGCCCAGCGCAATGATCAGGGCGCCCAGGGAGACCCGATGCAGCGGAATGCCCGTTAGCAGCATGCCGGCGAAGGTGAGCGCCAGAACAATCGGGATGCAGAGCGCCACCACGATCCCGGGGCGCCGGCCCAAAGCCAGGAAGCTGACGCCAAGCACGATGGCCACCGCCTCGGCCAGGGAGCGGCTGAATTCGCTGATCGACTCCCGGACGATCCCGGGTTGATTGGCCACGGCGCCGATCGTGATCCCCACCGGCGCCTGCGCCTGGAACGACGCCACCAGACGGCTCAAGTCCTTCCCCAGACGGTTGCTGTCGCCTCCGCTCCGCAGGCTCACCAGCAGACCGACCGCATCTTCGCCATTGAACCGCATGCGAAAGCCCGGGGGATCGGCCAGGCCGCGGGTCACGGTGGCCACGTCGCCGAGGCGCAAGCTTCGACCACCGACGGCCATGCGCATTTCGCGGATCGCCTCGACGGATCCAAAACTGCCGCTGACCGCGATGCGCACTCGCTCGCCGCCCAGATTGATTTCGCCGGCCGGAGCGACGACGTTGGTCGCCTGCACGGTCTGAACGATCTGCTGCGGGTCTACCCCCAGCAGGGCGAGCTTGGCGCCGCTGTATTCGATGTAAATCCGCTCATCGACGGCGCCTGTAATGTCCGCCCGTCCGACGTCAGGGAGTGCGCGGACCTTGTCTCGCAGGGCTTCGGCGAACCCGTTGAGCTGCGTCAGGCTGAAGCCGTCACCGGTGAGCGCGTAGACGTTGCCGTAAGTCTGGCCGAGGTCGTCATTGAATTGCGGCCCCTGAAGGTCCCCTGGGAGCTCCAAGCGGTGATCGGAGACCCTTTGCCGTATGCGGGTCCAGGTTGATGCTATGGCCGCTGGGGGTACATCGTCGTGCAGCTTTACGGTGATGACGACCACGCCGGGCCGGGCGCTGGTCAGGACGCTGTCGACCTCCGCCAATGTCCGCATCGTCCGCTCGATAGGCGCCCCGACTTGCTCGGCCATCTGGGCCGCGTCGGCGCCGGGCCAGGCGGCGGTAATCAGCATCGTCTTGATCGTGTAGTCCGGGTCTTCCTGCCGTCCGAGCGCGCCGTAGGCGTAGATCCCGGCCAGGGCCGCGACCACGATGAGGAAGCGCATCATCCCGCGGTGATCGAGCGCCCACGCCGAGAGGTTGGGGCCCTTCATTGAAGAACAGGCGCGGTGGACGGAACCGGACGAACCACCTCATTCGGAAAGAGGCGGTTCACACCGGCGGTGACCACACGCTCACCCGGACGAACGTCGCCCGTCACCAGGACCGCGTTCTGCTGGACCTGGACCACTTCGACGTTGCGGGCCGAGACCCGCGCCGGCGTTCCCGCGACCACCCAGACGATGGGGTGGCCGGCGCGCTCGCTGAGCGCGGAGACGGGCAGGCGCATGGAGGTTCCCACGATGGGCGTGGTCGCGGTCACTTCGGCCGTCGAGCCGACCGCCGCGGCGCCCGGCGGCGCGCTGAAGGCGATGCGAGCCTCGAAGGTGCGGGTCTGCATCGCCGCCGCGGGCGATATCATGCGAATGCGTCCAGGATAGCTGACTTTGGGCGCCGACCAGGTGCGCACCGCCAGGGTCGAGCGGCGGAAGGCTTCGGATTCGCCCTCCGGAACGCTGATCGCCGCTTCGATCTCGCCGGGCGTGGCGATGGTGGCGACGGTTTCGCCGGCCTGGACGACCCGTCCCGGGTCCGCGGCGAAGTCCGCCACCACGCCATCGCGCGCAGCCCTCAGGATGGTATAGTCCACCTGACGGATGGCGCCGGCCAGTTGCGATTGAGCAAGGCGCCATTGCTCCTGCGCCTGGTCGGCGCCGACCACCTTGCGATCATACCCGGCCTGCGAAATGAAGCCGTCGGCCAACAGGCGTTGCGCGCGGGCGAGGTCGATCGCCTGTTGGCGGGCGGCGCTCTCCGCGGCGGCGACCTGCGCCCGGGCGCCGACCACCGAAAGCTCAGCGTCCGCCGGGTCAAGCCGCGCCAGGATCTGCCCGGCGGTGACCGGCTGACCAACCTCGACAAGCTTGGCGACGAGCCGGCCCGAAACACGGAAGGCGAGGCGGCCATCGTAACGCGACAGAACCTGGGCCGGATAGACCGCGACGGTGCCCCCCTGTGCGGGCGCCACAACAACGGTCTCGACGGCGCGCGGTCCCGCGGCCGGCTGCTCCTCCGGGGCGCAACTCCATTGTGCGATCATCAGGGCCGCGGCGCCCGCCAGGGCGATCCTCCTGGAAACGGTGGCGCGTTGCGGGTCGGGCGTCAGCGCTCCGCGGAGCGATCCAGGACAGGGGCCAGGGTATGTGGCGAAAACCTTGTCCATGATCGTCAATCCGTTCCGGCGCGGCTCTGCGTTGCTTGCGCGATCTCCGCGGATACGGAATGCATGAGCGCGCCGGCGAAGGTCGCCGTCAGGTCCCCGGCGTCGAGCGTGTCCGGCTCCATGAGGCTCTGGACCTGATTTCCATCGTGGATCGCCAGGAGCAGCCGCGAGACCTTGTCGCGATCGGCGGTGAGGCGACGGCCGTGGCGGGCGAGGAACTCCTCGACAATCGAAATGAGGGCCTCCCGCAGCGCCCGATGGTGTGTCGCCAGGCGCTGCGCCACCGAGGGCTGGCGCACGGCATAGAGGTTGAACTCCGTGCTGAGCAGGTACCAGTCGCGCTCCAGCTGACCCTGGTAGAATTTTCGCAGCGCCGCCTCAAGGGATCCGCTCGCGACGGTGACCTGCGCCAGCGCCGCCGAGAGTCGGTCGCGGAGGCGCGCCGACATGAGGTCATACAGCGCCAGGAACAGGTCCTCTTTCGACTCGAAACTCGAATGGAACGCTCCGCGGGTGAGGCCCGCGCGCGAGGCGATGTCATCGATCGTCGCGCCGTGGAAGCCTCGCTCGGCAAAGGACGCCGCAGCTCCCTCAAGGATACGCTCGCTCGTCTGTGCGCGAGTTGGGCGAACTCTCTCCCGACGCCTGACCATCGCCATCCTCATTGATATGAAGTGACATTCAATACGAATTTGTATTGAAATGGCAATGGTCTGGTGGACCGGACGGGCGCGAATTGGGCTTCGCAAAAGTCCGCTATTCGGAATAGCCCGTCTCGGACAGGTGGGGGCAACTACGAGATGACCTGCTGCTGGACGCTCAAGTTCGGCCCTCAGCTTGCCCACGACCTGCGCCGCCCGCCCGGCCCACGCGAACCTTCAACATTGATCTAGCGCAATGACGGGCCCGAGACCGGGCCTGCAGGCTCAATTCGACCCGAGCATCGGTTCATTCCGATGCGGGGAGGAAACGACAACAACAATACTGAAAATGCCATTGGCCTTGCAGGCGTGGAGCGGGTTTCCGCGCCTGATTTCGGTTGGCTGTAAGCACGCGAAGTCGGCGGATCGAACGGACACAAGACCCATAGGCAACCTTGGGAAGGGTGTGACATGGCGATGCTTGCGGTCGATATGGATCCTGACTTCACGGGGGCTGAACGGGCGGCCTGGGAAACGGCGCACCGGTTCGCCCGGGACGTGATGCGTCCCGCGGGCGAGAGTCTGGACAAGCTGCCAGCCGGAGAGGTTTTCGGCCGCGACTCGATTCTCTGGGACGTTTTCCGCAAGCATCGCGAACTGGGCCTGGAGCTCTTCGACATGCAGTCGGACTCCTCTCCCCACGATCAGGCGCGCCTGCGCGCCATCATCGGCGAGGAGCTGGGCTGGGGCGACAGCGGTCTGGCCATCAGCCTGGGCGTGGCCGGCTTTCCCACCATGATGGCCCAGATGTCCGGCAATCCGGCGCTGATGGAACGCTTCCCTCTGGGGACCTTGGGCTGCTGGGCCATCACCGAGCCCGACCATGGCTCGGACCTGATCAATTTCGACGGCGCCCTGAGCCACCCGGGCGGCCGCGACGCCAAGCCCAACTGTATCGCGCGACGGGACGGCAACCAGTTCGTGATCTCGGGGCAAAAGTCCGCCTGGGTGTCGAACGGCACCATCGCCGAGGCCGCGGCGCTGTTCTGTACGGTCGATCTTGGCGGCGGCCAGACGGGCGGCGGCGTGTTCGTGGTGCCGCTGAATGAAGGCGGCGTCACCAAGGGCAAGCCCACCGAAAAGATTGGTCAGCGCGCCCTCAACCAGGGTGAGATCTTCTTCAACGACCTCAAGGTTTCCGCCGATTCCATGGTCGTCGGGCCGGACCAGTACCAGGCGACGGCCGATCGCACCCTCTGCCTGGCCAATGGCAGCATGGGCACGACATTCGTCGGTTGCGCCCGGGCGGCGTTCGAACTCGCCACTGACTACGCCAAGGCGCGCGTCCAGGGCGGCGTGGCGATTTTCAACCACCAGAGCGTCAAGTCGCGCCTGTTCAAGATGTACCGGCAGGTCGAGGCGGCCCGGGCGCTCAACCAGCGGGTCCTGCGCATCAACGCCGCCCGCGAAACGCCGTTACTGGAGTTGGCCATCGCCTCCAAGGTGACCTCGACCCAGGCCGCCTTCGACGTCTCCAGCGAAGCCATGCAGGTCTTTGGCGGCGCGGGGATCTCGCGGGACTGCCCGATCGAGAAGATCTTCCGCGATGCGCGCATCTCCATGATCGAAGACGGCTGCAACGAGGTTCTCGGCATGGTCGCCGCCAACCGTTTCTGACCTGACCGCACAGCCTGGGAGACCTGACGATGAAGATGAACGCCTATGTGGCCGGGGTCGGGATGACGAGCTTCGGGCGGATGATGGACCGGGGCATGAAGTCCACCGGCGGCGAGGCCATCGAGGCGGCGATCGCGGACGCGGGGCTTGAAAAGGCGGACATCCAGGCGGCCTGGATGTCCAATGCCGCGGCCGGCGTGCTGACGGGCCAGGAGTGCATCCGCGGCCAGGTGGTCCTGCGTGGCGTCGGCATGGGCGAGCTGCCCGTCGTCAATGTGGAGAACGCCTGCGCCAGCGCATCGACGGCCTTCAACCAAGCCTGCGCCATGGTCACCGCCGGTGTCTATGACGTCGTCCTCGCCTGCGGCGTCGAGAAAATGTACTTCGCCGACAGGGCCAAGGTCTTCGGCGCCTTCATGGGCGCGGTTGACGTGGACCAGCTGAAGGAGATCCTTGCGGGTCTGCAGGCCTCGGCCGCCAGCAGCGGGGCGACGGAGGCGTCCAGCGGCGCCGGCCAGAACCGCTCCATGTTCATGGACATCTACGCCGCTGCGGCCCGGGGGCACATGGCGCGCTACGGCACGACCGTCGAGCAGTTCGCCATGGTATCGGCCAAGAACTCCTATCACGGCTCGCTCAATCCCAGGGCCCAGTTCCGTGAGGCGATGACGATCGAACAGGTGCTGGCCTCGCCGATGATCGCCGAGCCCCTGACCCGGCCGATGTGCTCGCCGATCGGCGACGGCGCGGCGGCGGCGGTGATCGTCAGTGAACGGAAGAGCCGCGAGCTTGGGCTGACCGCGCCGGTCCGGGTGCGCTCAAGCGTCCTGCGTTCGGGTTGGGATCACCCCTCGGGCAGCGATGGCCTGTCGGAGGTGTGCAGCCGCGAGGCTTTCGAGGAGGCGGGACTGGGGCCGAGCGATCTCAGCCTGGTTGAGCTGCACGACGCCTCCGCCCCGGCCGAGATCATCGGCTATGAGTCCATCGGCCTTTGCCCCAAGGGGGAGGGCGGCGGCTTGGTGGCCTCGGGCGCCACCCGGCTGGGCGGCCGGATTCCAGTCAGCACCTCCGGCGGCCTGCTTCGCAAGGGTCATCCGATCGGCGCCACCGGCCTCGCTCAGGTGGTGGAGATCACCGAGCAGATTCAGGGCCGCGCCGGCGCGCGCCAGGTCGCCGGGGCCAGGATCGGCCTCTGCCACAACGGCGGCGGCAACATCGGCACGGACGCCGCCGCCCAATGCGTCACCATCCTCGCGGCAGGCTAGGGCGGTCCGATGCGCACCCTCAACGAGATGGTCCTGGCCGACCTGATCGCGGCCCGGGCGGAGGCCAGGCCGGATCTCGACGTCGTCACCTTCGAGGCCGGCGAGACGGGCGTGGAGGAGGTGCGCACCTACGCCCAGCTGTGGGCCAATGCCAATCGCCTGGCCGCGGGCCTGCTCGCGCGCGGCATGGACTATGGCGATCGCTTCGCTATCCTTCTGCGCAACCATCCACAGTTCATCGAGCTGATGACCGCCGCGTCCCTGACGGGTCTGGTGCTCGTGCCGATCGATCCGCGCACGCGTGGACAAAAGCTCGCCTACACGCTGAACGATTCCGGCTGCCGCGGCATCGTGTGCGCCGACTATAACCTGGCCCAGGTGGCCGAGGTTCGTGGACAGATCCCCTCCCTGGACTGGGTCTGGGTCCTTGATGCCGGCGAGGAGGTCGGCGCCATGCCCATCGGCGGGCTCGCCGGCGCGACCAGCCTTTTTGAAGTGCTCGACGGTCCGCAGACCTGGGTCGACATGCGTCTGCGCCACCCGGACGATGCCATGCAGATCATCTACACCTCGGGCACCACCGGCGATCCAAAGGGGGTGGTATTCGGCAACGCCCGCTACGGCGGCGCGACCATGCTGTCGGCCCTGCTGGGCATAGCCGACGACGAGCGGCCCTATACCGGACTGTCGCTCACCCACGGCAACGCGCAGCTCATGACCCTGGCCTCGGCCCTGCGCGTTGGCCAGCGCGCGGTGTTCAGCCGCAAGTTCACCAAATCGCGGCTGTGGGACATCACCCGCCAGTACGGCTGCACCTTCTTCAACCTGCTGGGCGGGATGGCCACCGCCATCTACAGCGAACCGGCCAGGCCGGACGACGCCGACAATCCGGTGCGCTTTGTCCTCAGCGCCGGCATGCCGGCGGCCATCTGGGAAGCCTTCGAGCGGCGTTTCGACGTCAAGGTCCTGGAAGCCTACGGGGCGGTCGAGGGGGGCATGGCCTTCAAGCCCATCGGCGTCGGCCCCATCGGCAGTTTCGGCAAGCCGCCGCCGAACCTGGAGATGCGGATCGTTGATGAGGCTGACCAGGAATGCCCTCCCGGCGTGCAGGGCGAACTGATCAGCCGGGCGGTGACCGGCGAGAGCGCCGTGGTCACCTATTTCAACAACCCGAAGGCTTCGGACAGCAAGACCGCCGGCGGCTGGCTGCGCAGCGGCGATATCTGCCATCGTGACGCCGAGGGCTGGCTGTTCTTCGACTATCGCAAGGGCGGCGGCATCCGGCGAAACGGGGACTTCATCAATCCCGGCTTCGTCGAGGCGGCCCTGGCCGAGGATCCTCAGGTCACCGACGTCTATGTCTACGGGATCCCCTCATCCAACGGCTCGCCGGGCGAGAAGGAGGTCGTCGCCGCCGTGGTGGTCGACCGTTCGCGGTTCGATCCGGCCAGCCTCTACGCCGCCTGCCGCCGCTCGCTTGAGCCGAACTTCATCCCGAGCTTCCTGCAGGTGGTCGACGAGATTCCCAAGACCGCGTCCGAGAAACCTCAGGACCGTTTCCTGGTCGAGGCGCTGCGGTCTCCCGGGGCGGAAGTCTACCAATTCCAGGACGGCCGTGTGGCGAGGGTCGATCCGGCCCGGATCGCGAGCGCGGAGATGACCAGGCCTCGGAGCGCGCAGGCCTAGGCGGACGCCTCCCGGGGCAGACAGCGGAGATCGACGATGAGCGAGACACTCGACCTTGAAGATCTTGAAGACCTCAAGGACCTTGAGGACCTTGACTGTGACCTGGAGGTGGACACGACCCGGTCCGAGCGCACCGCCCTTCGTCGTTCGGCCATCCACGATATCGAGCCGGGGGCCGACTGGAACGATGTCGAGCACGCCATCCTGACCCGGCGGAGCATCCGCAAGTTCAAGGGGCGCCAGCCGCCAGCCCACATGATCCGGCGCATCCTGGAAATGGGGCGTTTCGCGCCTTCCCAAGGCAACTGCCAGCCCTGGTCGTTTGTCGTCGTGCGTGACAAGGCGATGATCGCCGAGATGGAGCAGTACGGCGTCGCGGTCTGCAAGGGGATGACGGCGAGCATCGACTACACGAACTATGCGCCCGGGACGGAACAGCGGTCCGCCATCCTGCAGAATACCCAGCAGCTCAATCGCCAGAGCCCGAACACCTTCCACCCTGTGCCCATGACGGCCATCAAGGCGATCGCCAACGGCCGGTTCGCCCTCTTCCACAAGGCGCCGACCGTGATCCTGATCCTGGTGGACCGGCGCGGCGTGGGGGTTCCCGAGGTCGATGTCGGCGTCGTGGGCACCAACATCGTGCTCGCGGCCCAGAGCCTGGGCCTGGGAACCTGCTGGGTTGGCTTCTCCAGGCTGTTGAGCAGCAACGCCGCCCTTCTGGAAAAGCTGGGCGTCGCCCCGCCCTTCGAAATCGCCGAGGCCATCTGCGTCGGCTATCCGATCGGCAACCCCACCCAACAGACCATCGCTCGCCAGACCCATCAGATCACCTGGTGGGAAGACGGGGAAAAGCAGGTCCTGTACTAGGAGATCGCGCCATGACCGACGAAAGCGTGGCCAAGGCCATTGTCGACCCCGACCATCTTCCCATCTGGGACGACCCGCGAGAGGCGCTCTATCATCGGGTGACGATCGAACTGGACAAGTGCGACGGCTGCAGGCTGTGCGTGGTGGTCTGCCCGGCCAATCTCCTTGAGCTGTTCGGCCCGAAGGACAACCTCAAGGCCCGCCTCAAGGCCGACGCCACCGGCTGCATGAGCTGCAACAACTGCTACGCCGTGTGCGCGGGACGGGGGGTCTACGCCACCGAGCCCTATGATTTCGCCGGCTATTACGAACAGAAGGCCATCGGCGCCTTCTCCCCGCCGCGAAAATTCTGACCCGCGTCGGCGCGAGGCTCCTGTCCCGCGGCTTCACGGCGCGGGAAGCCCCACATGCCGGTCAGGCTGACCGCACTAGGTGGACGGCCGCAGGTGGCTGTCGATCAGGCGGTCCGGCTTGGCGAGACGATCCAGAACGGCGGGCCGGTGGATCGAAACCTCGGGGCCATTCACCTCGACACCGTAGTCCGCCAGGTTGAAGAAGGCCCGCGAGAGGTTTTCCGGCGTCATGCCGAGAAGCGAGGCCAGCACACGCTTCTCATGCGGAAGAACCAGGGTGGCGCCTCCGCCCTGGCTGATCTGCTCGGCGAGAAGATAGTTGGCCAGACGCTCCGACGCGCCGCGCAGCTTCTGGTTTTTCACGGTCCGGACCAGGCCGCGATAGCAGCCCGAAAGCTCCTCGGCGACGGCCACGGCGAACGCCGCGTCCTCCTTCATCGCGCGGCGCACCGCCTCACCCGAGATCATCAGAATGTCGGATCGTTCGATCGTGCGCGCCGTCATCAAGGCGTCGATATCGAGCACCACGGCGGCGAGAATGAAACTCGAGACCGGACGCAGGACGGCGATGGTCGTTTCCTTGGCGTTCCAGGTGCCCTGCAACTCGGCGAGGCCGTCAACCAGGACATAGAGGAAGTCGACGGGGTCGCCCTCCATCAGCAGGGCCGTGCCCGCGGGGAACTTTTGCAGAAACCCGCCCGTGATCAGGGAGTCGAAAGTGTCCGGCGCCGCTCCGGAAAAGAGCGCCAGGGCCCTCACTCGCTCAATATCGACGCTGCGCATGGACATACCCGCGTTCCCCGATCGTGCAGGCGGAGCTCTCGTGTTGATGTGGATCACTCAATGGCCAGCAGGCAAGGCCTGCTTGATAACGATCAAGTCAAGGCGAGGCGGGCTGTCAGTCGAACGCCAACCCTACGCCACCCCCGGCCGAAGCGTGCCGGGCGTGGCTGGCGATGGATTTTCGGCATGCGGACTCTTGAAGCCCGGCGCTTCGGGGCGGTGGCGGACACGCAGCGCAACGTTGGCGATGTTACCCCCCGTCGAAGGGCGCCGCCGGCGTCGGACCATTCCAGATGGCTGTCCTTGCCAGTGAGCGCCACGGGTCATCGGCCGTTCAACGCGCCAGGTAGGGCCTATCCAGTCAGGCCGCTTCCAACGCCTCGCGGAATCCCTCGACGATCACCCCGAACCGCGGATCCTCGCCCGACAGACGTCGCGCCGCAGCGTCGCACCAGGGCAGCAGGTAGCGCGAGCGGAGTTCGTGGACGATCAGGTCCTCGCCCCGGGCGACGGCCTGGGCGAAGATCTCGCAACAGATCGCCAGGTGATCGGGCGGCAACACCTGGTCGCCCGGCTTGAGGGCCATGTGCGACATGACCCGCATCCAGTCCATCCGCACGACATCGCCGGGCTGGTTCAGGGTCGCGTGCAGGAGCAGCGAGACGCGCGGCGCCGGGACCCCGACATGGAAGAGACTGCAGAATTCCATGTCCCGCAGATCCGGGTCGTCCGGAAGCCGCAGGGCTTGCCAGGCCTCCTGGAACCATTCCACCGGGACCATGGGGCTCCACACCCGCGCCCAAGCGATCAGGACGAGGCTTTCGGTCGAGACGGCGAGCCTGGTCATGCGGTCACCGGAATCCAGTCGGCGCAGACGGACTTCAGCCCCGCGCGTTCGCGTCCCGCTCCCTGCCAGATGGCTATGCCCAGGAGCTTGCGGGCCGCCAGGGCGGGCCAGTCCGGAATCTCGAAGCGGGCGGTCCTGACGCCGTCCTTCCAGGTTCCGTGCGCACTCCAGCCGGCCGGGGCCGGATGACGCGCCACTGTCCCGAAGCCTTCGGCGACAATCTTGACCGGAGCGGCCCAGTCCGCCCGCCACAGCACACCCTCGACCGGAACGTCCGGAGCGCCCATGGAAATCATCGGCGTGTCTTCCAGCACGGGCGCGAGCAGCGCCGCGGCGTCGGCGAAGCGGTCGGTGTCTGACTTGATCTCGTCGACCGGCTTGGCGCAGGGCCAGGCCAGATGCACGATCCAGCCGCGGGCGCCGTTCCGGTCGACCATGAGGATGGCGCTCGGGGTGAGCGGGGGGCCGGCGTCAGGATAGGCCGCAGGCACATAGCCGCCGGGCTGGATCATCGTCGGTGCACGGACCAGTTTGATCGTCTGTTTCACTTGAACACCTCGCGCGCGCCATGGTCGAGCTTGAAGTTGTTGTTCCAGTCGTAGGCGATCAGCAGCTCCATGAGCTCGCTGGCCTCGCCCCGTTTGCGCTTGGCCCGTTCGGCGCGCAGCACGTCGAGCGCGGGCCCCACCGCGTCGCCGAACAGGCTCTTGAGATAGTCGAGCGGGATGCGGTCCTCAGCCATGGCGCGGCCGCCGGGGCCGATCTTCGGCGGGCTGACGGGGGGCACGTAGAACACGTTGGGCTCCAGCCCGAATTCCGGGTGCAGCGGAATGGCCACCTTCCATTTGTTGACCAGCTTCCAGATCGGGCCTTCGGGATCGTCGCGATAGCCGACGAAGCGGAGGCGGCCGGGGCACTGCCGCGCGCAGGCCGGCGCGACGCCCTTCTCCACCCGCGGCAGGCAGAAGATGCATTTGGTCGAGACCGACCGTTCCGGATCGAAGAACACCTTCTTGTAGGGGCAGGCTTCGACGCAGAAGCGATAGCCGTGGCACCGGTCCTGGTTGACCAGGACGATTCCGTCCTCCGAGCGCTTGTAGATCGCTCCCCTCGGGCAGGCGTCCATGCAGGCCGGATGGGTGCAGTGATTGCACAGCCGGGGCAGGTAGAAGTGGTGGTTGGTGGCGGGGTATTCGCCGGCGCCCTCGTCCTCGTCCCAGTTGGGGCCCCAGTCCGGAGCTTCCGCAGGGCGCAGCCACTCCTTGCCCTTGTTGGAGTCCGAGTTGACCACCCGCTGGTGATTAAAGGTCCAGGGCTCGCCGTAGCCGGTCTTGAGGTCGGGGGTCTCGCCCCGCTTGACCGATCCGTCCGCGGTGCGCCCGCCGGTCACCCGCCAGTCTTTCGGATACCCCTTCCCCGGCCGGGTTTCGACGTTGTTCCAGTAAGCGGAGGCGGTGCCTGAATCGGTGTTCCAGAGCTTCTTGCAGGCGATAGTGCAGGTCTGGCAGCCGAGGCATTTGTTGAGGTCAAGAACCATCGCGAGCTGGCGCGGAGGCCGGGCGGATGGCGAGGCTTTGGCGGTCACGTCGCGGTCTCCCTTCTGGGCGTGGGTTCAACGTCACGCCACGGCGCGATGGCGACTCGCGTGTCCTGCACATGAGTTCCCGGCTCGAAGTGGCCGAAGAAGAAGCCCAGCTGCCCGCCTTCGCCGCCGGCGAAGTGCAAGGGGTTCATCAGTCCCGGGGTCAGGAACTTGTAGCTGCGGTGGTCGGGGAACTGGTGCGGCTCCCAGGCGTGGAAGTAGTAGGCGACCTTGGGGCGAACCATGGTCGAGTATTTGATCCGCATACGGATTTTGCCGTAGTCGTTGCTGATCTCGCCCCAGGCGCCATCCCTGACGCCGATGGCCTTGGCGTCGGCGGGATTGAGATAGAGTTGCGGCTCGCCCCGCTGAAGCCGCAGCAGCATGGGCGTGTCGCGCCAGACGCTGTGGATGCTCCAGCGCGAATGGCAGGACACCATCTGGAAGGGGTGGTCGCCGCCGGCCTTGGGGCTGTCGATATGGGTGGGCAGAGCCTCGCCCGCTTCGAGGAACCAGGGGTGATCGATGTAGTACTGCTGGCGACCGGTCAGGGTCATGTAGGACGCCTTGTGCCGCACGAAATCGGTCAACGCCTGGAGGATGCCCTCGCCGTCCCAGTCCGAGTTGTAGAGATTCTCCTGAATGCCCGTGCCGCCGGAATTTTCGAATTTGGCGATGCCGTTCTTCTTCAGGGCCTTCAGCTTCACGCCTTTGGTCGAGGAACTCTTCCTGATAATGGAGTCGGTGACCTTTCCGGCGTCATGCGGGCCGTGCTTGCCGCCGGAGGTGAAGCGATCGCCGATGGTCCGCAGGTCGACGGCCTTGCCGCCGCACCCTGACAGGGCGCGCGTCCGACGCTTTTTGGCGATGCGCTGAACTTCCAGCGCCAGGAGATAGAAGATCTCCCATTCGTCCTTCGATTCCCCGACGGGTTTCACCGCCGCGCCGCAATATTGCAGGTAGGGGATATAGGCCACGGCGTACTTGATGCCCGGCTTCTCATAGTAGCCCGCGGCCGGAAGCAGGTAGTCAGCGTGGAGACCGGTGAAGGTGTTCTTCTGGTTGATGTCGACCACCAGGTCGAGTTTCGGCCAGACATGTTCGAGGAAGCGTTGCGGCATGTTTGATCGCCGCAGCACATTGCTGCCGCCGGTGATCCAGGCGCGCGGCGGCTTGTTCGGCGCCGGGCAGACGGGCACCCAGCCTTTGTCCTGCGATTCCCCCACATAGGCGGCGAGCGGCCGCGGGTAGAGGTGATCCTCCTCCTTGGCGAGGATCTCCTTGATGCCCTGGTGATTGTAGTTCTGGCTGCCGGAGTTGGTCAGCGTCGCCGCGGAGGACACGACGCTCTTGGCGATGCGATGCTCCACTTGGGCCGCGGACTTTCGCCCGGCGATCTTGTCGACGATGAGGTCGAATGTGTAGGAGTCGCCGAGGATCGCCGCCCAGGTCTTCACGCCGCCGAAGAACCCGGAGGTTCCTTCGCTGACGGCCGCGTTGAATCCGCTCATGCCGATCCAGCCGGTGGAATGATAGCCGGCGCCCTTTTCCTTGCCGATCGCGCCCTTCAGCGACAGGCAAAGCAGCTTCGCGCGGTTCATCTGGTCGGAGTGCAGGTAGCGGTTCGATCCCCAGCTCGACAGCACCATTGGCCGTTTGGCGGCCGCGAAGCCTTCCGCGAATGTCCTGACCGCTTCGACGCCCAGGCCGGTCAGGGCGGCCGCGCGTTCGAAGGTCCAGGGGGCCAGATGTTCCTTGACCAGGGCGCCGACGGGAACGACCTGGACCTTGGCACCGCCCTTGAGCTGGACCTCGAAGAGGCCCTCGATGGGCGGGACCAGGTCGCCAAGCCCGATCTTGGCCGTGCGGTCGCCTTCGCAGCCGGGGGCTGAAACCGCCGCCTTCGTCTTGGGGTCCCACATATAGAGAATGTTGTCCTTGCCGCCTTCCTCCAGATCGCTCTGACGCAGGAACCGGCCGGTATCCAGGCGCACCAGGATGGGGAAGTCGGTCTGCTCGCGGACATAGTCGAGGTCGATGCGGCCGGTCGCCCAGATGTGCCGCGCCGTGGCCAGACCCAGACCCGCGTCGGTGCCCGGCTTCAGCGGCAGCCAGTGATCGGCATGGATCGCGGTGGCGCTGTAGATCGGGTCGATGACGGTGAGCTGGGCGCCGTTGTAGCGCGCCTCGAAGAGGAAATGCGCGTCGGGAATCTGGGTCACGGACGGGTTCATCATCCAGACCACGAGGAAGTCCGACAGGAACCACTCGTCGCTCGACCCGCCGATGTGGGGCATGCCCAGGGTCAGGGTGGCGCCCATGTTGAGATCGCCAATCTCGGCCCAGTCGTCGGGCATCGCGGCGCCCATCAATCCGAAGAAGCGGTTCCGGGCAACGGTGGTCGCGCCGTAGTCGAAATGCGGGCCGAGGTCCTGGACGATGGTCTCCGGGCCATCCTTTTCGGCGATGTTCACCAGCTTTTCCGCGATTTCGTGGATCGCCTGATCCCACGAGATCCGCCGCCATTTCCCCTCGCCCCGGGCGCCGGCCCGCTTCATCGGCACGGTCAGCCGGGTCGGGCCGTACATGACTTCCGTGTAGCAGCCGCCCTTCTGGCAGCCGCGCGGGTTGAAGTCGGGGACGCCGTCCTCGGAAGCCTCGTAATTGGCCGTCTGCTCTTCACGGACGACGACGCCGTCCTTGACGTAGAGGTCCCAGTTGCAGGCGCTGCGGCAGTTCAACCAGCCGTGGGAGCCCTTGGTCACGCTGTCCCAGGTCCAGCGCTGACGGTAGAGATCCTCCCAGGACCCCAGTTTGGCCCCCGCGTCGCCGGCGGCGGGCGTCGAGGGTTTCAGATGGCAGGAAGGCAGCCCAACCGACAGGGCCGTCAGGCCCGAAAGGTTGAGGAACACGCGTCGGTCGAACTTGGTCGTGGTCATGCCTGGAATCCTTCCCACCTGGGGTCGAAGACGCATTGGGCGCGGGGCGGTACAATGAGGCGTGGAACTGGCGTTTCCGCACGTAAGTTGCTATCATGGTAACAAGTAACAGGGGAATTGCGTATGGACAAGCCACTCCCGATGCTCGCTACCGTTTCGCCCCGTCCCCGGCGCTCGCAGGCCGAGCGCAGGGCGGAGTCGGAGAAATCCCTGCTTGAGTCGGCCGCGGCGCTGATGTCGGAGCAGGGCTATGGCGCCACGACGCTGGAGCAGATTGGCCAGCGGGCGGGCTATAGCCGTGGCTTGGTCACCCAGAGGTTCGGATCCAAGGAAGGGCTGGTCGCCGCGCTGGTGGAAGTTCTCCACCGCGGCTTCGCCATGGCCACATTCGAGAACCCGGCGCATCACCAGACGGGTCGGGCGGCGATCCTCAGCGCCGTCGACTACTACATGGCGCATATGACGGACGATCTGGTGCCGGTGCGCGCCTATTTCGTGCTGATGTCGGAATCGATCGGCGTGATCCCCGAGATCCGCGGTGCCTTCGTCGCGGCCAACCGCCAGTTCCACGCCCATTTGCGACAGAAGGCGCTGGACGGTCAGCGGGATGGCTCGATCGCCGCCGATGTCGACGCGGGCAAGCTGGCGACCATCTTGATGAGCCTCGTCACCGGCCACACCCTGATCTGGCTGGTTGATCCAGAGATCGCCACCCCTGAACAGGCGAGGCAAAGTATCGTCGCCGCGACCGAGCGACTGCTGGGCGGAGCCTGATCAAATGGTCTGTGAACGAGCACGCGGGGGCGTTCAATGGTAGCGGGGTCTGTCGATGTGATGACGCCAGATGAAGCCCAGGGCGCGATCCGCGCCCTGCCGCTCGGCGTGCTGGTCTACGATGACGACCTGGATATCGACGGACTGCTGGCTCAATGCGCCCAGACCCTGGCGCGGCTTGGATACAGGCTCGGTGGCGTCGTTCAGTCGAACCCTCCCCGGCCTGGCCGCCGCAAGTGCGATATGCAGCTGACGGACCTGTCGAGTGGCGAGACCGCGCTGATCTCCTATGATCAGGGTGACGGGGCGAGCGGGTGCAGGCTTGATCTCGCCGCCCTGGCGCGCGCGGCGTTCTGGGTCGAACAGGCGGTGTCGGCCGGTGTCGATCTGGTGATCATCAACAAGTTCGGCAAGCAGGAAGCGCGGGGGCAGGGGCTTCGCTCGGCGATCACCGAAGCCTTGTTGTCCGGCACGCCGGTGGTTTTCGGTGTTTCCCGACTCAATCTCGACGCCTGTCTCGAATTCGCCGGGGGCCAGTTCACCCAGCTTGAATCAGATCCGGAGGCCGTCGTCGCCTGGTGCCGACGAACCGTTGGCCGAGACCCGCCAGGCGGGGGCGATCACGATGCCGCAGTTTGAGTTGACGCGAGCTCGCCCTTGCCGACTTTTGCCTGCCCAGGCGTTGGCCGCCCTTTCCATGCGGGGGAGATTCAGTCGTCCGGTCTGCCATCGGTCGTGGTCATCAGCAGGTCGCCGTCGGCGAAGCGCTTCAGGCGTTCAATGAACTCTGGAATGAGGTGATCGCGGAGTGTGGGGGCGGCCCAGTAGGGGTTCATGAACACGCAGCGGATCATGGTCACGCTCTCTTCGTCGGCTACTCCGCCGTAGGCGGCGACGTGACGATCAACCTGCGCGACGTAGTCGGCGCCCAGCCTGGTCCTCGACACGGCAAAGGCTTCGGAGGTCCTGAACGCCTGGAACAACGCTTCAGTGCGCCGATTGGAGGATGACAACGCCTCGCCGTCGTCGGCCACCGAGAAGCAGACGATGTTGGCGTCGCTGGGCTTGAGGAAACGCACGAATGGCAGCGCTCGCGAGACCGCCGTCTGGAACTGACGGCGCGAGCGTACCGTCTCCGCCAGTAACGCCCCGAGGCCATCTGGCCCGAATCCCAAGGTCTTGCCGGTCAGCCAGACGGCCGCCGCGCCACCGGCCGAGCGTGACCCCTCCAGTGTGGACGACCATTTGTCCTGACCGAGCTCTGGCCTGTCGAGATAGGGAGCATCGAACGCGGAGACCACGTAGCGGCGGGCGTCGCGGGTCAGAAACGCGCCGCAGGCATAGGGGACGTAGCCCAGCTTGTGCGGATCGATGGTGATGGAGTCCGCGCGACCGATGGCCTTCAGCGCACGCACGAGGCCTGCTCCGAGGACAACCTCGTCCGCCCCGCCGAGGAGGCTGCACAGGAACCCGCCGTAAGCCGCGTCCACATGACGCCAGATGCGCCAGCCGCGCTCCTGTTCCCACCGCTCCAGCAGATCGTGCAGGCCGTCGATCGGATCGATCTCGCCAGTCTCGGTCGTGCCGGCGACGCTGACCGCCATCAGCACCGGCCTGCCCTCGGCCTCCGCCTTCAGGACCAGATCCTCGAACGCGGTCAGGTCCAGTCGTCCCTGGTCGTCGAGCGCGATGCTCCAGAATGACTCCTCGCCCAGGCCAAAGATACTGGCGGCCTTCCGCCACGAGTAGTGTTTGTTGCCCGGAACCAGGACCACCGGGCCGAGGTAGTCGCGACCTGACGCCTTGCTGATCCGGCGGAATACGCCCGCCGGATTGCTGGCCACGGCGCTGTAGCGCCGCAGCACATCGTCGGTCAGTCCGTGGGCGGCCCACAGGGCACGGAAGCGGTCCCAGCCCATGTGCGCGGCGGCGAAGACATCAAGCGGCTCGCCGGTTGTCTCGCTGACGAACAGCGCCAGGCTCAGCCAATGGTCCAGACGGTAGCGGGCCCGCCAGACGGCCTCGAAGTTGGCGACGGTGCCGCCGGAGGTGAAATGCCCCTGTGCCTGGTCCCGATCATAGCCCAGCATGTCGGCGAGCATGCCGATCGCCTCGCGTTCGATGAGGGTGCCGACCTTGCTCGATTCCCGAGTCGTGTTGTTGGGGTTGTGCAGGGTCGCGGCCAGCCAACCCAGCAGCGCCGGCAGGGACAGTTCCGCCTTCATGTGGCCCATGGACCGGGGCGAGTAGCTCGGCGTTTCCGCCGTCAACGCGTCGCAGAGCTCATTCAGCCGCCGCGACAGCAGCTGACGTTCGCGCGGCGGGACTTCCGCGCTCTGGCCGGGCAATGGCGCGATGGTCGGGTCTGTCGCGAACAGTCCCTTGCGCCAGGCAAACCAGCCATCGAGAACCGCCTCGACTTCAGCGCGCACCCAGACCTCGTTCTCCGACAGTGGCCCGGGAAAGTAGGTCGCGACGATGGCGGCAGGGGTCAGTTCGGTCATGGCCGGTCCAGGAACGGGGACCGGCGACGCTAGCCGAACCGAGGCCGGCCTCGATTGTCACAGGTCAATTGCCGATCTCCTGGCCCTGCGGCGTCGATGTCAGCGGCCCGTCAATGGGTCAACCCACGACCTGACGGACGTCATTCGCGCGCCGTGCGGGCCCGCCTAGCCTCGGCTGACAAGGAGCGGGCATGCGCAGAAGACGAACTCGACCGTACATCGCGGCCCGTGAGCCCGGGTCAAACGATAGCGTGCTGGCGAGCGCAATGTTTGCCTTGCGCGGCCCGGTCGAGGCCCTGCTGACTCTCTCGCTCCGCAGTCTCGCCCGGCGGTGTCCGGGCGCCTTCGGGCGGTTGGGCGACTATCAGGCGTCGACCTATCTGCTCTCACCCGCGGACATGCCGGTGGCGTTCGTCCTGGCGCCGCATCCGGAACAGGGCGCGGTCCGGGTCGTCCGCCGGGACACGCCCGGGACCTATGTCGCCAGGGTGTCGGCGCCGCTGGCCGATCTGCTGGCTCTGTTCGACGGGTCCCTGGACGCGGACGCGGCCTTTTTCGCCCGATCGATCCAGGTCGAAGGCGATGTCGGCGCGGTCATGGCCCTGCACAACGCGCTGGAGTCCGCCGACCTGCGTCTGGTCGATCTACTGCCGCTGCCGGCGGGGCATAACGTCGCCAACGCCATTCTGGCTCGCCTGGTGCGGGCCGCCCGCCGCCGCCCGGCGTCCAGTTGGGCCTGAGGGATGGGCTCCATTGAACTGGTCTGTCCGGCGGGATCACCCGCCATGCTGCGCGCCGCCATCGAGGCGGGCGCCGACAGCGTCTATTGCGGACTCCGCGACGAGACCAACGCGCGCAACTTCCCAGGGCTGAACTTCGACCGAACGGAGATGATCGAGGCGACCCGGTGGGCCCATGAGCGGGGCGCCAAGGTGCTGGTCGCCATCAACACCTTCGCCCGCGCCGGCCAGACGGACCTCTGGAAGCGCTCCGTCGACACCGCCGTCGCCGCGGCGGCGGACGCGATCATCGCCGCCGACCTAGGCGTCCTGGCCTATGCGCGCGACACCCATCCGCGGGCGCGGCTGCATCTTTCCGTCCAGGCCGCCGCCAATTCTCCGGACGCCATCCGGTTCTACGCGGAGGCCTATGGCGTAAAGCGGGTGGTCCTGCCCAGGGTGCTGTCCGCCCCGGAAATCGCCGCGCTGATCAAGGAGACGCCGGTCGAGATCGAGGCGTTCGTCTTCGGCGGCCTCTGCGTCATGGCCGAGGGGCGCTGCGCGCTGTCCTCCTACGTCACGGGTCGGTCGCCCAATCTGTCGGGCGTTTGCTCGCCGCCGGAAGCGGTGACCTTCGACCGGTCGCCGCAGGCCCTCACCACCCGGCTGGGCGGGCTGGCCATCGATCGGCTCGGGCCGGGCGACAGCGCCGGCTATCCGACGCTGTGCAAGGGCCGCTTCGACGCTTTCGGACAGACCGACTATCTGTTCGAGGAGCCGGTGAGCCTGAACGCCATGAGCCTCCTCGCCGCTCTGCGGTCGGCCGGCGTGCGCGCGGTCAAGGTCGAGGGCCGCCAGCGGGGCAAGGCCTATGTGGCCCGGGTCGCGGCGGCCTTCCGCGCGGCGATCGACGCCCTCGACCGGGGCGAGGACACCACGCGCTTCGAGCGCCAGCTCGCCGATCTGGCCGAAGGCGGCCGTGAAACCGCCGGCGCCTACCGGAAGACCTGGCGATGAGCGACATGCCGATCGAACTGTCCCTTGGGCCGCTACTGTTCAACTGGCCGGCGTCGCGGGTCGAGGCCTTCTATGCCGGCATCGCCGAGACGTCCTGCATCGACCGCGTCCATCTGGGCGAGGTGGTCTGCGGCAAACGCGCCCCGTTGCTCGCCGAGACGCTGGCCCGGTCGGCGGAAGGCCTCGTCGCCGCCGGAAAGACCGTCGTCTGGTCATCCATGAGCCTGCCCACGAACCCGCGCGAGCGCAGGGCCGGGCGGACTCTGGCGGCGCTGGACGACTTGGTGGAGATCAACGACATCTCCGCCCTCGCCGACCGCGCCCCGGGCGCCCCGTTCGTCGCCGGCCCCCTGCTGAACGTCTATAATGAGGGCGCCGCGCGCGAGCTCATGGCGCGGGGCTGCGTTCGCCTGTGCGCCAACGTCGAACTGCCGCTGACCTCCATCGCCAGTCTTGCCAGGGCTTGCCCGACCCTCGAACTGGAGGTGTTCGCCTTCGGGCGGTTACCGCTGGCCCTGTCAGGCCGCTGTCACCATGCCCGCGCGCACGGCCGTCACCGGGACGCCTGTCAGTACGTCTGCGACCAGGACCCCGACGGCATGGCGGTCCGGACCCTCGATGGCCAGGCGTTCCTGGCGGTGAATGGCGTGCAGACCCTCTCCCATGGCGTCCAGGTCGTTGATCTTGAGCCGGCGGTGCTGCGCGAGGCCGGCGTCCAGGCGCTGCGGCTGTCGCCGCACAGCTGTGACATGACGGCCGTAGCCGCCGCCTTCCGCCGCTTCGCCGATGGGGAGACCGACGCCGCCGAGCTGCGCGCCGCCGTTCGCGAGACCAGCCCGCCTGGCGCGCTGGTCAGCGGCTATCTGCGCGGCGGCGCGGGCTTGCAGGCGGCGGAAGGATGACGGGCGATGCCTGGGTGAAGCCGCTGATCTCCGACGCCGCCGGCATCGGCGTCAGATCAATGCCGCACCCCCCTTAAGGGCGTCTGATTCAAACCTGCGGAAAAGCGGCGACCAGATAGCGGAGGAGGGCCCATGACCCAGTTTGTGCACGACCGAATGCTTGAGCTGATGGAAGCTGAAGGTCTCAAAACCCTGTTTGGCATCCCCGATCCCAGTTTCGCGGCGATGTTCATCGCCGCCGAAGCGCGCGGCTGGCGCGTGATCGCACCGCACCACGAACAGGCCGGCGCCTTCATGGCCGACGGCATGTGGCGAGTGACCGGAATTCCGGGCGTCGTGGTGGGCAATCAGGGACCCGGTGTCGCCAATCTCGTCGCCGGGGCCATCTGCGCGGCCAAGGAGAATACCCCGACCCTGTTTATCGCCGGCCAGCGGCAAAGGGTCTTCGAGCATCGCGTCCGCAAGGGGCGTTTTCAGTACACCCGCCAGCCGCGCTATTTCGAGGAGGCGATGAAATATGTCGGGGTGATCGAGTTCGCCGAGCAGGTGGACGAGATCTTCCACGAGGCCTTCCGGCGCGCCCTGTCCGGAACACCCGGCCCCGTCTACATTGAGTATCCGATGAGCGTGATGCAGACTCCGCTGGAGCTGGGTGACGCGCCCAGGCCGGACAGCTATCGCCTCACCCGGCAGGCGGCGGACCCCAGCCGGCTCGCCGAAGCGGTCTCGCTGATACGGGCGGCGACCTCGCCAATCCTGCTGGTCGGGCAGGGGGTGTTCGTTTCCCGCGCGCATGACGCGGTGGCCGAGCTGGCGAGGGTTCTTGAATGCCCGGTCATCCAGACCCCGGGCGGCGCTGCGGTGCTGCCGGGCCTTGAACACAGGACCTTTCCCTACGCCTCGCCCATGGGGGTGGAAGCGGTCGCGCGCGCCGACCTGGTCATCGCCGTCGGCACCGAGATCGGCGAGCCGGTCCACTACGGCGTCGGCCGCCACTGGGCCAGGGGCGATACGGCGCGCAAATGGATCTATATCGAGCGGGACCCGCTGGCGATCGGCGTCAACCGGCCGATCGACGCGCCTCTGGTGGGCGACCTGCGCGATGTCGTTCCGCAACTGGTCGCGCCGGTCCGGGCGCTGAACCGCAAGCCATCGCCCGCGCTTCTCGCCGCGGAGGCGGCGTTCCGCGACTTCAAGGCGCTGCTCCTGGCGTCGGCGCCCTCGACATCCTCGCCGATTCATCCGGCGCGGTTCGCCATCGAGGCGACCCGGGGACTTCCCGAGGATGCGGTGATCGTTCGCGACGGCGGCTCGGTCAGCATCTTCACCGGCGCCTACGGCCAGATCGCACCGAAGGATCTGCTATGGTGCCAGAACTTCGGACACTTGGGTACGGGTCTGCCTCACGCGATCGGCGCCCAGATCGCGGTCGGCGACCGGCGGCGCGTGGTGTTGATCACCGGCGATTCCTCGTTCCTGTTCCACATATCGGAGCTTGAGACGGCGGTTCGGAAGCAGCTGCCGATCGTCTGCATCGTCGGTTGCGACTATTCCTGGGGCCTTGAGGTCGCCGTCTACAGGGGCGCCTTCGGGCCACAGTCGCCCGAGACCGAGGCTCACTGGGGCGACCAGGTGCGGCTGGACAAGGTCGCCGAAGGCTTCGGCGCCTACGGCGAATTCGTCGAGCGGGCCGAGGACATCGGACCGGCGGTTGAACGCGCGCTCAAGAGCGGCCGGCCCGCGGTCGTTCAGGTTCCGATCGACGCCCTGGCCAACGCCACGGAAGTTCCCGGCTTCGACGAGTTCGCGTCCTGGTACGGTGATGGCGGCTATTGAGGTGGCGCATCGACCGGGTCGCCGAGGTGGTCCCGTATCGGTACACTTGGCAATATCCATTCTCCGGCCAGTGCCGCTGTCGCAACCGGGACGTCCATGCCACGAGCCGTATTGCTGATCCTCGATTCGCTCGGCGTTGGCGCCTTGCCGGACGCCGCGCAGTTTGACGACGTGGGCGCCGATACTCTGGGTCATATCGCCGCGCGGTGCGCGCAGGGCCGCGCCGACGTCGATCGCCGTGGACCCCTGCGGACTCCGAACCTGGAGCGGCTCGGCCTGGGTCTGGCCGCGCGACTGGGCAGCGGCGACCTGCCGGCGGGCTTCGCCTCCGATATCCGCGCCATCGGCGCCTGGGGCGCGGCGCGTGAACTATCGACGGGCAAGGACACCACATCCGGTCATTGGGAAATGATGGGTGTGCCGATGCTGGAGGAGTGGGGCTATTTCCGCGAACGGGAAAACAGCGCGCCCGCCCAACTGCTCGACGCTCTGGCGGCGCGCGCGGGCATTCCCGGCTGGCTCGGAAACCGCCACGCGCCGGGCACCACGATCATCGCCGAGCTTGGCGAAGAGCATGTCCTCAGCGGCAGGCCGATTGTCTACACCTCCGCCGATTCAGTCCTTCAGATCGCCGCGCACGAAACCGCGTTCGGGCTGGAGCGATTGTACCGGCTGTGCGAGATCGCCCGCGAGTTGGTGGACGACTATCGTATCGGACGGGTGATTGCCCGGCCCTTCGTGGGCCATGACGCAGGCAGTTTTCGGCGCAGTCACAATCGCCGCGACTATTCGGCGCCGCCGCCGTCGCCGACGCTGCTGGATCGGTTATGTGAAGCCGGAGGCGCGGTGCACGGCATCGGCAAAATTCCCGACATTTTCGCTCACCGCGGCATTTCGCACGCGGTCAAGGCGCATGGTATCGACGGCCTGTTCGACGCCACGCTACGGACACTGACGAACTGCGCCGACCGCGGCTTGGTGTTCACCAACTTCGTCGACTTCGATTCCGAGTACGGCCATCGCCGCGATGTCGCCGGCTATGCCGCCGCGCTGGAATATTTCGACCGGCGCATCCCCGAGCTGCTGGCGGCGCTGGCGGCGGACGACCTGCTGATCCTCAGCGCCGACCACGGCAACGACCCCACCTGGCCGGGCAGCGATCACACCCGCGAACATGTGCCGATCCTCGCCTGCGGCGCCGGCGTCCCGCCCGGCGGCATCGGCATTCGCGACAGCTTCGCCGATATCGGCCAGAGCCTCGCGCAGCACTTTGGCCTTTCGCCTTTGCGGCATGGCCGCTCGCTTCTGGAGCGCCCATGAGCACGCCTCACATCGACGCTTCCGACGGCGCCTTCGCGGCCACCGTGCTGTTTCCCGGCGATCCGCTCCGCGCTCAGCACATCGCCCGGCGGTTCCTGACCGACGCGGCGCAGGTGACCTCGGCGCGCAACATGTTCGGCTACACCGGCGACTATCGCGGCCGGCGCGTTTCAGTCATGGGCTCGGGAATGGGCATCGCCTCCAGCTCGATCTACGCGACCGAGCTCATTCGTCATTACGGCGTAAAACGCATCGTGCGCGTGGGCACCTGCGGGGCGGTGAGCGACGACCTCGCGCTCGGCGACCTGGTGCTGGCGCTGTCGGCCAGCACGGACTCCAACGTCAACCGGCTGCGTTTCGCCGGGATGGATTTCGCCGCCGGCGCCAGCTATCCGCTGCTGCGCCAGGTGGCCGATCAGGCCGAACGCGCCGGGGTTCCCGTGCATGTCGGCAATGTCTTCTCCACCGACCTGTTCTACTCCCCGAACCCGAACATCTCCGACAGGCTCGCGGCAATGGGAATTCTGGCCGTGGAGATGGAAGCGGCCGGCCTCTACGGTCTGGCCGCCGAGTTCGGCGCCCAGGCGCTGGCCGTGCTGACCGTGTCGGACCACCTGCGCCGCGACGCGCACATGGATGTCCACCAGCGGCAGACCGGCGTCGACGCCATGATCGAACTGACACTCGACGCGCTGTGTGCCTGACCACCGGATGGAAGGCCCCATCGGCGTCGGGCCCATCTCGCTTGATTCATGACAAGGTCGAAGGCCGGCAAATGGACGAGAATTTTGGGATCACGGTTCCCTTCACCATGGACCACCGCGCGTGATGACGAGCTCCCGGCCGCCAAATCCGCGGCGCAACGACGGCTGCGCCCTTGATCTTGACTGGCTCGGCGGCCTGCGCGTCAACCGTAACGCCGCCGATCGCCGCGCGGCCAGCCTGATGGCGCGGCGGTCGGTGAAGAAGGCACACCAGGCGGCCTGGCTGGTCCAGGCGATCCAGTGCATGGACCTGACGACGCTCAGCGGCGACGACACGCCCGGTCGAGTCGACCGGCTGTGCCGCAAGGCGCTTCGGCCGTTGCGCGCCGATATCGCCGAGGCCCTGGGCGTCGACGGCGTGCAGGTCGGGGCCGTGTGCGTCTATCACGAGATGATCGCGCCGGCCCTGCGCACGCTGGGCGACGGCGGCCCGCCCGTCGCCGCGGTGTCCACGGGCTTCCCGGCCGGCCTGTCGAGCTTTGAAACCAAGCTGCGCGAGGTGGAACTCTCGGTCGCCGCCGGCGCGCGCGAAATCGACATCGTGATCACCCGCCAGCATGTGCTCACCGGGGACTGGCAGACGCTGTACGACGAGATGCGCGCCTACCGGCGGGCCTGCGGCGAGGCGCACGTGAAGGCGATCCTTGCCACCGGCGATCTGCTGACGCTGGAGAACGTCGCCAGGGCCTCATGGGTCTGCATGATGGCGGGGGCCGATTTCATCAAGACCTCGACCGGCAAGGAAGCCGTCAACGCGACCCTTCCGGTGGCGCTGACCATGCTGCGGGCGATCCGCGAATATGGCGAGCGAACCGGCTTCCAGGTTGGCTTCAAGCCGGCCGGCGGGGTCGGCACGGCCAAGGCGGCGTTGCAGTATCTGATCCTGATGAAGGAGGAGCTGGGCGTCGAATGGATGCGGCCCCGGCTGTTCCGGATCGGCGCCTCCAGCCTTCTGACCGACATCGAACGCCAGCTCGAGCACTTCGTCACCGGCCACTACTCGGCGGCCCACCGCCACGCCATGCCGTGAGGAAGATCACCGTGACCTCCATCAACGAGATTCTCGCCGCCATGGACTACGGACCGTCGCCGGAAGACGCCAGCGAGGCGCGGGCCTGGCTTGATCGCCATGAGCGTCGTTTCGGCCTGCTCATCGACAATCAATGGAGCGAGCCAGCCGCCCTGTTCGCCTCGCGCAATCCGGCCGGCGATGAGCTTCTCGCCGAACTGACACAGGCGAGCGCGGCCGACATCGACCGTGCGGTTGCCGCGGCGCGACGCGCTCAGCCGGGCTGGGCGGCGCTCGGCGGGCATGGTCGGGCCCGGTTGCTGTATGCGCTGGCGCGGCTGATCCAAAAGCACGCCCGGCTGTTCGCCGTGCTGGAGACACTGGACAACGGAAAGCCGATCCGCGAGACCCGCGACATCGATATCCCGCTCGCCGTGCGGCATTTCTATCATCACGCCGGCTGGGCGCAGCTGCTGCCCTGGGAGTTTGCCGAACATCGCGCCGTGGGCGTGGTCGGGCAGATCGTGCCGTGGAATTTTCCGCTGCTGATGCTGTCGTGGAAGATCGCGCCGGCGCTGGCCTGCGGCAACACGGTGGTGTTCAAGCCGGCTGAATTCACCTCGCTGAGCGCGCTGCTGTTCGCCGAACTGTGCCAGCAGGCGGAACTGCCGGCCGGCGTGGTCAACATCGTCACGGGCGACGGCGAGGTCGGCGAGGCTATCGTCGCCCATCCCGACATCGACAAGCTGGCTTTCACCGGCTCCACCGAGGTCGGCCGGCTGATCCGCCGCGTCACCGCCGGCAGCGGCAAGAAGCTGTCGCTGGAGCTGGGCGGCAAGTCGCCGTTCATCGTGTTCGAGGACGCCGACCTGGACGCCGCCGTCGAAGGGCTGGTCGACAGCATCTGGTTCAACCAGGGGCAGGTCTGTTGCGCCGGTTCACGGCTACTGGTGCAGGAGTCGGTGGAGGCGCGATTCCTGGCCAAGGTGCGCGCGCGCATGGCCAAGCTGATCGTGGGCTCACCGCTGGACAAATCCACCGACATTGGCGCTTTGGTCGATCCGATTCAGCGGCAGCGTATCGCCAGCCTGGTGCAAACCGCTCGTGACGAAGGCTGCACGGTGTGGCAGCCGTCGGGCGCGCTGCCTGAACAGGGCTGCTTCTATCCCCCCACCCTGATCACCGACGCATCGACCTCGGCCACCGTGGCGCGGACCGAGATCTTCGGGCCGGTCCTGGTGGCGATGAGTTTCCGCACGCCCGTGGAGGCGGTGCAACTGGCCAACAACACCGTCTATGGCCTAGCCTCCTGTGTGTGGACCGAGTCCATCAGCCTGGCGCTGGACATCGCGCCCCAGATCAAGGCCGGGGTGGTGTGGATCAACACCGCTAACCAGTTTGACGCCTCCTGCGGTTTCGGCGGCTATCGCGAATCCGGTTTCGGGCGCGAGGGGGGCCGGGAAGGCCTGCTCGAATACCTGACGCCCCGCGCCGAAGACGCCCGCCCGCCCGCGCCCGTGGCGGTCGCCGCCGCCCCCCGTGTCCCGGATGCCCCCCCCGCCGCCGGTATCGATCGCACCGCCAAACACTACATCGGCGGCAGGCAGACGCGCCCGGACGGCGGCTACAGCCGGCCCGTCCATGGCGTCGATGGCCGCCTGCTGGGCGAAGTGGCGGACGGAAACCGCAAGGACATTCGCGACGCCGTGGAAGCTGCGCACAAGCAGTCCGGCTGGGCTGGCGCCAGCGGCCACAACCGCGCTCAGGTGCTGTACTTCATCGCGGAGAACCTGGCTGCCCGGCGCGCCGAGTTCGCCGCTCGGATCGCCGCGATGACCGGTTCGGCCGACGCCGAGCGCGAGGTCGACGTCAGCATCGAGCGATTGTTTACCTACGCCGCCTGGGCCGACAAATACGACGGCGCGGTGCATCAACCGCCGATGCACGGCATCACCGCCGCCCTCAACGAACCGATCGGCGTGATCGGCATGGTCTGCCCCAATGAATCGCCGCTGCTCGGCCTGATCTCGTTGGCGGCGCCCGCCCTGGCGCTCGGCAATCGGGTGATCGCCGTGCCGTCGTGCGTCCACCCCCTGTCGGCCACCGACTTCTATCAGGTGCTCGATACGTCCGACCTTCCCGGTGGCGCGTTCAACATCGTCACCGGAGACGCCGATGACCTGGCGCGGGTGTTGGCCGGGCACGCCGATATCGATGCGGTGTGGCGCCACGACGGCTCCGCCGCGGGCTGCGCCGAGGTCGAACGGTTATCGGCGGACACCCTGAAACGCACCTGGGTGAGCGGCGGGCGAGGTCGGGACTGGTTCGATGAGGAACAGTCGGCGGGACGCGCCTTCCTGGCTCACGCCAGCCAAGTCAAGAACATATGGATTCCCTACGGGGTCTGAATGGGGCAGTTGCCGCTACCACAGGAAATCATCCGCAGGAAACGCGACGGCGCGGCGCTGAGCCGTGCGGAAATAGACTTTTTCGTGCGGGGCATCGCCGACGGCGCCATTGGCGACGGCCAGATCGCGGCACTGGCGATGGCCGTCTACTTCAACGACATGGGCCTCGACGAACGCGTCGCCCTCACGCGGGCGATGTGTGACTCCGGCCAGGTGCTGGACTGGCGCGCGCTGGACCTGCCCGGTCCGGTGCTCGACAAGCATTCCACCGGGGGCGTCGGCGATCTGGTCTCGCTGCTCGTGGGACCCATGGTGGCGGCCTGCGGGGGCTTCGTGCCGATGATTTCCGGACGCGGCCTCGGCCACACGGGCGGCACCGTGGACAAGCTCGAAACGATCCCCGGGTATCAGGTCGCGCCCGACCTGGCCTTGTTGCGCCGCGTCGTGCGCGACGTCGGCGTGGCCATCATCGGCCAGACCGCGCAACTGGCCCCGGCCGACAAACGCCTGTACGGCGTTCGCGATGTCACCGCCACGGTCGAGTCGATCGCCCTGATCACCGGCTCGATCCTGTCGAAGAAGCTCGCGGCCGGGCTCGATATGCTGGTCATGGACGTCAAGACCGGCTCCGGCGCGGTCATGCCTACCTGGGACCAATCGATGGCGCTGGCCCAGAGCATCGTCGCCGTCGGCAACGGCGCCGGCATGAAGACCGCCGCCCTGCTGACCGATATGAACGAGCCGCTGGCGCCCTGCGCCGGCAACGCCATCGAGATCCGCTGCGCCATCGACTATCTCACCGGCGCTTCACGTCCGCCGCGGCTGCACGACGTAACCCTGGCCTTGGGTGAGCAGATGCTGTTGCTCGGCGGCTTGGCCAGAGACGCCGCCCAGGCGCGCGGCAAGCTGCTGGACGGGCTGGAGTCGGGGCGCGCCGCCGAACGCTTCGCCTGCATGGTCGCGGCGTTGGGCGGGCCCGTTGATTTGGTGGAACAGCCCGGGCGTCATCTGGCCTGTGTCGACACGGTGCTGGCGGCCCCCGCGCAGTGCTCCGGATTTGTGCAGGCCTGCGACTGCCGCGCCCTGGGTCTGGCGGTGGTTGGTCTCGGCGGCGGTCGCCGCGATCCGGCCGCGCGCATCGACGGCTCGGTGGGACTGAGCGGGTTCGCGCGGATCGGTGACTCCGTCATGGCCGGACAGGCGTTGGCGCTCGTGCATGCGCGCGACGCGGATGCCGCCCAGCGGGCCAGCGAAGCGGTTCAGGCCGCCTTCGTGATCGGAGATGACGCGCCGGCCCCGCGCGCGCTGATCCATGGCTGTGTGCCCCCACCAGCCGATCTTCCGCGGGTATAGAGACGACCGATGGACCATGCGAAGTTGATCCAGGAAGCCCTCATCGCGCGCCGCGCCGCCTACACGCCCTATTCGCATTTCCAGGTCGGCGCCGCTGTGCTCTGCAGCGACGGCCGAGTGTTCCACGGCTGCAATATCGAGAATTCGTCCTACGGCCTGTGCAATTGCGCCGAACGCACCGCGCTGTTCAGCGCCATCGCCGTGGGCTACGCGCCTGGCGACTTCAGCGCGCTGGCGGTGGCGGGTCCGTCCGAGGGACCGATTTCACCCTGCGGCGCCTGTCGCCAGGTGATGCTGGAGCTGGGCGGCGCCGACATGCTGGTGATACGGGCCAATTTGGTCGGGAGTTCCTGCGTCAGCAGCGCGAGTGACCTACTTCCGGATGCGTTTCACGGCGCCCGCGCGGCAACCTGACCGCCGACGATGACGTTCCTCCACGATAGCGACCGGCTCGTGGCCGAATACGCCGCCGTCGGCCCGGCGCCGCAGCGCTGTGCGCATGGCCCCGGCGCGATGAACCGCTGGCCTGGTACGAGAGCGCCGGAACCGCCGACCGCCGCTGGCTGCACCAGGACCGACAGGGAAGCGTGATCGCCTGGTCGAGCGGCGCGCGCGGCTCTCAACATCGCAACAACACAGCGCCGGAAAAGGCGGCTGTTCACACGCGCCTCCCCTCTCGAACCGCCTCGAACACCCGCAGGAAATTCCCGCCGACGAACTTCACGACGTTGTCCTCGCCATAGCCGCGACGCAGCAATTCCGACACCAGGAGCGGCATCTGCCGATAGCTGGTGAACACGGGCTTGTAGTTGGCGTCCATGTCGGTGCCCATCGCGACATGGTCGGGCCCAAGCGCCTCGCTGAGGTCGAATATGCGATCCACGTAGTCGTTCATGGTGGTCGCGCCGATTCCGGCGGGCCAGGCGCCAATCACGCCGTCCCGCTCGGTGATCGCGCGCGCCAGTCCCTCGCTCAGAAAGCGGGGGTTCGTCGCGCCGTGACCTTGTAGGTGCGTGTGCGAGCACATCATCGGGCGCTCGCCGACTTTCAGCGCCATGGAGACGACCGGCTCGGCGGCGTGTGCGAGATCCACCACCATGCCAAGGCGATCCATCTCGCGGATGACTTCGGCGCCGAATGGCGTCAGCCCCCGACGCACCGTTGGCGCGGTTTGAATGTCGCCCACCTCGTTGGGGCGATAGTGGACCAGTGTTATCGAGCGAACGCCGTCCGCGAACGCGCGGGTGACGTTGGCGATATCGCCGCCGAGGAAGTCCGCGCCCTCAACCGTGATGAGCACGGCCACGCCGCGCCCGCCTTTGATCCGCGCGAAGTCCGACGGCTCGGCGACGATCATGGCCCCGTGTTCGGCCACCGTGGCGCGGAGGTTCGCGAGTTGTCGTTCGTAACTCGCGCGAGCTTCCCCGGGGGCGAATTCACGCGTCGAAGCGAGCCCTTCCCCTTGAAGATCGAGCGTTTGGAAATCCGCGACCAGCGAGAAGCTGCCGCCACAGACCAGCCCTTCGCGCATATCCTTGAAGGCCGCGTCCTCAGAGGTTCCACGGATGGAGAACGCCATGAGCGCCGGGCTCAAGCCGGTCGCCCCGCGAATGAACGTACGGCCCGGATGGGCGTGGACATCGATGGCCGGATTTTGGCGCAAGAGCGCGCGGGCCCGCTCGACGAAGCGCTCGTCGGGTTCGAAACCCAAAGGCGCTACGTCCGGGCGCAAAACGCGCATGCCCGCGAACACGGCGCCCGCGGTCGCCAGCGCCGCAACGCCGCCGATCAGGAAATATCTGCGTCTCATATCCGCGCCTCGCTTTGGGGCGATCCCCGTCTGACATAGACTCATCGCAGATACTCCGACACCGCAAACCTAATCGTGTTGCGATAACCGGTAGGGTCCGCCCATACACTCTTTTGACCTCGCGCCGACCGGCCCACGGCCTTGGAGGGGGAAGGCGTGGGGACCTCCTGCGACCAGGCATTCGGGTTCAGCTGGAGCCCGGCCAGTCAGCTGCTGACCCGCACCGGCTCCAACGCCCTCTACAAGCGGCCGACCCCGACGCCGGCGACCATGGCCAACGCCTATGATGGGCTCAACCGCGACTCAGCCATCGTCACCGCCGGCGGCTATGATGCGCGGGGCAACCTGACCGCCGATGGGACGCGGACCTTCACCGTGGCCTGTCCTCGGGCCGGCCCTTCGGCCGGATCCGGGGGACGTGGAGAACCGCATGCTGACCGCAGTCAATGGCGCCACGACGGTGACCTTCACCTACGACCCGATGGGGCGGCTGAAGACCACCACGGTCCCGACCTCGACGACCTTCCTCTACGACAGCGACCGGCTGTCGGCGGAATACAACGCCACTGGGACCCTTCTGCGGCGCTATGTGCATGGTCCGGGCGTCGACGGGCCGCTGGTCTGGTATGAGGGCGCGCGACCAGCTGGCCGCAGTTCCTGCACCAGGACCGCCAGGGCAGCGTGATCGCCTGGTCGAGCGTCAATGGCTATGTCGACGCCCCGCGCATCTACAAATACGGCCCTTGGGGCGAGCCGAACGACAGCTGGGCGTCCGGCGCCTCCAGGTTCCGCTACACCGGCCAGATCGCCATCCCGGAGGCCAAGCTCTACCACTACAAGGCGCGGATGTACGACCCCGCGACAGGGCGGTTCATGCAGCCACTCGCGAAGCGCGCCCACGACGCTGCGTCATCGCGGAGATAAGCTCTGCGCACCGGGTTGGTTCAGGTCAAGATCTCCAGCTTGTTCACCTCCTCATGGTATTCGCTGCCCGTGCGCGCCTTCACCACGCGGGCGGTGTTTGACCTGGCCGAGGACCACCTCCGCCGTCGGCGGCGATGAGGGGGCAAGTTTGCGAACGCCGCGTGATCGTTCGTCGCTCTCAGAATGAGGGTGGTAAGGTCCGGCGCGGCGCGATGCTTTTCGACGGCCTTGGCCATGTCAGGCAGGCCCAGGGCGATCAGCTGTTCATGGGTGGAATGTGCGATGGCTGGCAACGCGCTCGCCCTTGCGATAAGCCTCTACCGTCACGGTCGGCGATGCGCACATCGAGGTTCAGCCGGTGGGGAACCAAGTACCAGCAGCCATCGATCTCGACGTAGGCTCCCGCTCCTGCGCCAGCCATAGGCCGGGGACCGGGTAAGGCGCGACGCCGCGAAGCATCTCGCGGGTCGCCACCTCGCAAATGAAAGTTCAGCGGCGGCCTTGAAAATCGCGAGTCGGCGCGGATATAGTATGACCACTGGGACGCCGTTCCAGCTTCACGTCCAGGGATCGTCGATCCCTCTCACAGAAAATTTTGACTGCCGAAAGGCGCGACATCTCGTCGTGGCCGATTGGTTCAAGCTGTGGGGTCTAAGGATGTTGGAGTTGCAACGCGGAAGACACGGACGTGGGTTGACGGCCAATCGCCGCTTCCCCGTAAAGGTCAAGTTTGGTCCGGTTCAATTCACCAGACCAACTGGCTCTCGTCGCCTTCCTATCGATGACGGGTTCGCGGTCTACCTCCGAGAACAAACAGCCCTGCGTGGGACCAACCCGGCCGCTCGTACTTGGCGGACGCTGGATGGCTCTCGGTTCGTCGAACAGAAGCTCTGCCGCTGCGACGGCAAGATCATCGCGGGGGCCGACGTCTCCAGGGAAACAGCCATTCCCTACCGCGACGTTGAGGTCATCCACGTCCAGAGCCTCGGCGACGATGCCCTCTTCGACTACATCGGCGCGATCACGCGCTACGCCGGCCGACATGGCCGTGGCGACGCCTTCATTCGCGACAATCTCTATGAAATCCCCGATGTTCTCTATCTTCGCGGGCTTGGGGACCGGGCTTGTCGGGAACTGGGGCGAGACCATCCCGCATCCCCAGGGCCAATGCAGCCCCTGTGGGCGATCAGGGCGCGCGCCAGGACAGCCTCCCTCTTCCGCAGGATGGGCATCGAGGCCAACCCCGATTGGCGACCACCGACCTGGTGGGTCCGCGTCTGTGCTTGGGCCATGCCGCATTTGCTTCTGGATGAGACCCAATGGCAGGCTTGGGAGTTCATCCGCTATGTCCGCCAGGGCTGGCGGCCCGATCTAGCGAACCTCTCCGCCGACGACCTCTCCCGGTACCCACAGATCCTGGCCTGGCTCGAAGGCCGAGAGCCGCCGCCATTATCGGCGATGGCCACGCGGAGCGACCTGCTCTGGCTGACACTGCATTTCTGGGCCGAGAACGGCATCTATCGCCCCCGCACCGTTCAAGCCACCCGCTCTGAACTCAAGGAGCTCCTCTAATGGCGGTCCACCTTCCCCCGCCCGCCGACGGGTTGCCCCGCGCCGTCCGTCGGCGCCTCGCCAATCAATTGCTGGAGATCGCCTACGTCCCTGTCGGCGACATCAAGCCAGACCCCAGACCACAGCGAAAGCATGGGGACAAGCAACTCGCCGCCTTGATGGGCTCCCTGTCGGCCTTCGACGTCGTCAGGCCGTTGCTAGTGACGGGCGACCTGGTCGTCGTCGATGGCGACGCCATTCTTGAGGCGGCCAAGCGCCTCGGCATCGAGACCCTGCCGGTCATCAAACTGGAGGGCTTTACACCGACCGAAGTTCGCGCCCTGAAGATGGCGCTCAACCGGATCGCCGAGCATGCCACCTGGGACCTCGATGTCGTTCAGGCCGACTTCATCGCCCTGCAGGCCGATCCGGAGATCGAGTTCTCCTTCGACCTGACCGGTTTCGATCAGGTGTTCATCGACACACTGACGCTGGAGGCGGTTGAGGAAGCCGAGCAGGACGACATCCCGGATGTTGACGAAGGGTTCGTCACCAGCCGTTTGGGCGATCGATGGCTTTGCGGTCGCCATGTCATCGCCTGCGGCGATAGCCGTGACCCAACGAACTATCGGGGCCTGATGGCCGGGTTGCTGGCCCAGATGGTGTTCGGCGACGTGCCTTACAACGTCAAGATTCGCGGCAACGTCTCGGGGTTGGGCAAGGTCGTCCACGAAGAGTTCGCCATGGCGTCGGGGGAGATGTCGCAGGCCCAGTTCGTCGCCTTCCAAACCGTCATCTTCAAGAACTGCGCTGACGCCAGCGCGGACGGCGCGCTGCACTACTATTTCATCGACGGACGCCACGTGGGCGAGCAGATCGCGGCCGGCAAGGCCGTCTTTGGGGACATGAAGCAGCTCGTCGTCTGGGTGAAGCCAGCCGGCGGCATGGGTGGGTTTTACAGAAGCCGCCATGAGCTGGTGACCATCTGGAAGGTCGGTGACGCAGCCCACATCAACAACTTCGGACTGGGCGGCACCGGCCGCTACCGGACTAATGTCTGGGAATACCCAGGCTACGCCAGCTTTGGCGCGGGCCGGGACGAAGCGCTGTCATGGCATCCGACTGTCAAGCCGGTGGCGATGATCATGGACGCCATCCTGGACGTCACGCGGCAGGACGACGTCGTCCTGGATCCGTTCGGCGGATCGGGAACGACGCTGATCGCGGCGGAGCGAACCAACCGGGTGGCGAGGCTGATCGAGATCGACCCCCAGTACGTCGATGTCACCGTGAAGCGGTTCATCGCGCTGACCGGCGAGGAGCCTGTGTTGGCCCAGACCGGCGAGACCTTCTCTCAGGTTCAGGCGCGACGCGGTGGCGAGGGGCCGGGTGCGCTGTCCCCAAGCGGGGCCGACGATGCGGCCGATTGGGATATCGCCTGATGGCCAGGATCAGACCGCCCCGTCCGCTGACCGTTGAGCAGAAGGCCGCCGTGGCCGCGGCCGAGTACAGCAAGGGGTTCGCCAAGCCGCCGCGAGAGCGTCAGTTCCCACCTGGCGAGTCCGGCAACCCAAGCGGTCGCCCCCGGGGCGCACGGTCCATGCGCACCCTGTTGGACGAGATGCTGGAGAACCCCGTGACCATCAGCGTCAAGGGCGTCCAGCGCCAGGTCAGCGCCAAGGAAGCGGTGCTGAACCGTCTGCTGATGATGGCCCTGACCGGCAAGGCCCAGGACGCCGACCTTCTCGTCCGGCTCATCAAGCATGCCCTGCCCGAGCAGTTCGCCGAGGAGGCGAGCGACGAACTCAGCGTCGAGGAAGCCGACCTGATGGAGCAGGTCGTCAACAAGGCGATCAGGGCCCGCGAACAGGCCAGGAAGGACAAAGCCGATGGTGATCCGGCCTAGATTCACGCGCGCCGAATATGACGCCGTCATCCCGTCGCGGCTGATCAACTACTTCTACTGGGCGTTTGGCCAGCTGCATCCGGGCCTGAAGCTGGTTGGCGGCTGGCATCTCCATGCCCTCGCCGCGGCGCTTACCAAGTGCGCCACGGGTGAGACCAAGCGTCTGATCATCAACATCCCGCCACGCAATCTCAAATCCGAGTTCGCGTCGGTGGTCTTTCCCACCTGGCTGCTGGGCCAGGATCCCTCGCGAAAGATCATCAACATCACCTACTCCGAAGCCCTGACCCGGGACTTCGCCCGTGGGTCAAAGGCGATCATGGAGGCGGCCGACTACAAACGCTTCTTCCCCGGCGCTCGCATCAATCCGCGCGCCAGCGCCGACACTGACTTCACGATGACCAAGTACCGGGGCCGGCGGTTTGGAACGACGGTGTTTGGGCCGATCACCGGGTTTGGCGGTAACTTCATCATCATCGACGATCCGATCAAGCCGGAGGACGCAAGGTCGGACGTCGTCAGGACCCGGGTCAACGAGTGGTTCGAGAGCACCGCCCTCTCGCGGCTCGACCGCAAGGAAACCGACGTCATCATCGTCATCATGCAGCGGCTGCACGTGGACGACCTGTCGGGCCGGCTCCTGGAAGCGGGCGGTTGGACCCATCTGAACCTTCCGGCCATCGCGACGGAGCGTCAGATCATCGATATCGGCGATGGCCTGACCTACACTCGGGAAATCGGGCAGCCATTGAACGCGGCCTTCGAGTCCCTGGACACGCTGCTGGCCCTGCGCGCCAACATGGGCGAGGACTTCTTCCAGTCCCAGTATCAGCAGTCGCCGGTCATGCCGGGTGGCAACATCATCAAGCTGGAATGGCTGCAACGCTACACCACGCCAATCGGGGCGAAGGGCAAGGCGCATGTCGTTTTCAGCTGGGACACCGCGTTTGGCACCGGCGACAGCAACGACTGGTCGGTGGGGACGGCCTGGCTCGTCCAGGATGGACACTACTACCTCGTCGATGTCGTGCGTGGCCGGTTCAATGGCGGCGACTTGATCAAGGCCATCACCGATCTCTGGGCCAAGTACGCTGTCTCCGAGCGGACCATCCTGCTGGAGAAGATCAACGGCATCGAACTGATCGCCAATGGCGTCGAAGCGGCCACGGGGACCGAGCCGGAGCTGGTGGCGCCCATTCACAGCAAGGTCTCGCGGCTCTGGTCCCTGACCCCGATCTTCCAGCGCGGGGACGTCTACCTGCCTGACCAAGCCCACTGGCTGGCCGAGTACGTCAAGGAACTGACGGCCTTTCCACGCGCCAAGCATGACGATCAGGTCGACGCCACCAGTCAGTTCCTCACCTGGATCATAACGCGGCCGGATCAGTCCGTTCGGCAGTCCTGGGTCTGAGGAACTATCGCGCGCCGCTGGACTTGGGGCCGGAAGGAAGCATTGCTGGGGCCATGACGCGGTCAGCAACATTCCAGGCCCCCAGCGCCGAACTCGCCGCCAGCATCGCGCGGTGCGACGCGATCGTTCGCGACATCGGCCAACGCAACTGGGCGATGGCGCGGGCCGAACTGGCCGACCTCGAACGGGTGGCGGCGGCGCGGCGATACCGCGGCGCCGTGAACGGTCAGGTTCAGGCTATCTTGGCGGCTGCCCTGGGCTGGTTCGCCGCTCAGCGCTGAAACCGCGGCGGCTCCGTCACCAGCAGCGGATCGTCCTTGGGACGCAGCAGCTCGTAGGGCGCGATCTTCAGCGCCGTCGCCAGCTTCTCGATGTTGTCGAGCGAGATGTTCCGCTCCCGGCGCTCAACGGCGCCGACGAACGTGCGGTGCAGTTGGGCCTCATCGGCGAGCGCTTCCTGGCTGAGGCCCAGGTTGGCGCGAAACCGGCGGAGGTTGTCCGCCAGCACCGTTCGCAATGCGTTGTCCGCCTTCGCCGCCATGGACGAAGGCTCGCGGGATGCCGCATTTAAGGCGACAGCGTTTACGTAGCATTATGGAAGCTTTGGTTAAGGTTCTCCCGCATGCCGAAAAGGGGTGAAGGGGTGAGAACCAGGACGTCATGGCTGATCGGCCCGCTCGCCGCCCTGTGCTTGGCGGGCTGCGCGTCGCGCGAAACCATGGTGGCGCTGCAGCGCCCGCCCATCGCCGGCGCCCGGGCTTTCATCGCGCCAGCGGACCATCCGCTGACCGGCGCGGTGACCATCGACTACATCTCGGGCATGTCCCAGCATTCATTCTTCTTCGCCGAGGCCAATCAGAACGCCTTTCGCCCGATGCTGGGCGAGGCGCTGGCAAGCTCCGGTCTGATGGCGCCAACACCAGTGGCGGCCCGATATGGCCTGCAGATCGAGTTCCAGGATCTGCGGGGCGCTTTTGTCGGGGTTGATCTGAAAAGCCGCAGTCGGGCGACCTATCGGATCGTGGAGCGGGCCACCGGACGGGTGGTGTTCGAGCGCACCGTCGATGCCGCCTTCCTCGCCCGCTATCGAGGGCCGACCGAGGATGACGCGGTCGCCGCCACGCTGGTGGGCCCGCTCGCGCCGCTCGGCGTCCTGTGGCCCGGCAACTTCATCGCGCCGGGCAACTTCATGGGCCAGGACGCCAATGTGAGAGCACGGGGCACGCTGACGGGGGATCTGGCGGCCGAAGGCGTTGGCGCCAGGGGCGGCTTCGCCCGCGCCAAACAGGCCGACTATCAGATGATGCGCCAGTCGATCGCCAAGTTCCTGATCGGCCTCTCCGAGGATCAGGCCATTGAGATGACGACGATCATACCGTGCAATGCCAGGGACGAGGTGCGCGGCGTACTCATGGCCCAGGGCGCCCCATGGCGAACCGACAACTGCCTAGCCTACCCGAGGGTTACGACCGTCTCGGCGCCGGCCCGCGTCATCGAATAGCCCAACTCCAGACCAGCGCCCGGCGCGACCTCAGTAACGCCACTGCTCTGTCTGGACTTCGTCCGCGAAGGAAGCGGTGCTCCGGCCATGACCGCGGGCCGCTCCCTCAGCGCAGATGCCGAACGCAACCTGGCGCGTCTATGGCGCCTGTTGGAGCAAGCGCAGGCCCTCGCCACCCGTTCGGATGCGACGGAGAACATGGAACAGGTGGCGCGTCTCTGTGAGGACGCTGGCGCCGTGGCGCTCAGCCTGACCGTGACGGATGGCGACCAAGCCTAACGTCTTCACAAGGCTGCCCTTTTTCTTCCAGAGGCCTGCTCCTTCCGCTCGACTTCCCCGCCAAAGGAAGCGTTCGTCCACCAGCGCCGCAGGGGCGCCAGGAGACGAAAACATGAGCGATAACAAGAAGAAGGCCGCCGCGAAGGCCGAGAAGCAGGTCCGGGTCACCAAGATCGACATCGTGCTGAGCATGCTGCGCCGGCCGGAGGGCGCAGACGTGACCGCGCTCTCGGAGGCGACCGGCTGGCAGGTCCATTCGGTCCGTGGCGCCATCGCCGGCCAGATCAAGAAGAAGCTTGGCCTGACGGTCACCACCGAGAAGGTCGACGGCAAGACCATCTATCGGGTGGAGGCCTAGACCGATGGCGAAGTCCAAGTCTCCCCGGCTTACGGCTCTGGAGCTTGAGTGGCGGCGGCGGTTCGGTGGACCGCCGCCGATCACCACCGGCGCCGCGTTGCTGGCCAGGATCCTGCGGGAATGCCCAAGCCAGGAGCAGGTCCGATGAGCCCTACTGACCGCGTCCGCCTATCGGAGACCTTGGCGTCGGACCTTCAGTCCATCTCCGGGGCCAATGTTCAGCAGCTTCGCGGTCTCTGGAGCGCGCGGCTGGGCGAAGCGCCGCCGTTGATGCGCTCGCCGGAGATCATGCGCCGCATGCTGGCCTACCGACTGCAGGTCATTGTCCATGGTCAGCTGTCGCTTGGAGCGCGCCGCAGCCTTGAGAGGATGGAGGCGGCGCGGGCGGCGCCGGCGATCAAGGCGCCGCCCACGCCGGTTCGCCTCAGCCCCGGAACCACGCTGGTCCGGGACTGGAAGGGCCGACGCCATGAAGTTCGCGTGCTGGTGGACGGCTTCGAGCACCAGGGTCAGACCTACAGGTCCCTCTCCGAGGTCGCCCGGGCCATCGCCGGCACGCGCTGGAACGGTCCGCTGTTCTTCGGTCTGCGTGACAAGATGAAGGATGTCGCCTGATGTCCGTGATCAAGCGCCTACGATGCGCCATCTACACGCGCAAATCCTCGGCCGAGGGGCTCGAACAGGGGTTCAACAGCCTCCATGCCCAGCGCGAGGCCTGTGAGGCCTATGTGCTCAGTCAGGTGGGGGAGGGCTGGACCGCCCTTTCCACCCTCTATGACGATGGCGGCTACTCCGGCGGCAGCATGGACCGGCCCGGCCTCAAGCAGCTCCTATCCGACGTGGAGCGGGGACTGATCGATGTCGTGGTGGTCTACAAGATCGACCGCCTGACCCGCTCCCTGACCGACTTCGTCCGCATCGTCGAAATCTTCGACCAGCGTGGGGCGTCATTCGTGTCGGTGACCCAGGCGTTCAACACCACCTCGTCCATGGGACGGCTAACCCTGAACGTCCTGCTGTCGTTCGCCCAGTTCGAGCGCGAGGTCACTGGCGAGCGGATCCGCGACAAGATCGCCGCCTCCAAGGCCAAGGGCCTCTGGATGGGCGGCAACGTCGCGCTCGGCTTTGACGTGCCAGACCCAGGAAGCCGCGTCCTCAAGGTCAATCCTGAAGAAGCTGGGATCGTGCGGTTCATCTTCCAGCGCTACCTGGAACTGGGCACGGTCCGCCGGCTGGCCGAGGACCTGCGCCTGCGGGGCATCACCACCAAGCAGCGGCTCGCCGGCTCTGGACGCCTCCTGGGCGGCGGTCCCTGGCAAGAGGGACCGCTGCACTACTTCCTCAAGAACCGCATCTATCGCGGCGACATCGTCCACAAGGGCAAGGTCCACCCCGGCCAGCATGACGCCATCGTCGATGACGAGACGTTCGAGGCCGTCCAGCGGCAGATCTCCGCGGCCTCGGTCAAGCGGGGCGGGACGCGGCGCGCGGCGGCCATCAGGAGCCCACTGACCGGCAAAATCTTCGACGACCACGGCCATCCCATGTCACCGGTCATCGCCCGAAAGGATGGCCGGGTCCATCGCTACTATGTCAGCGCGGCGGTCATCCGTGGCGATCGGGGCGCGCCAGGCTCCTTGCCCCGCATTCCAGCCGAGCCGACAGAGGCGCTGGTTGACCGCGAGCTTCAGGCCCGGGCCGATCCGGCCAGGGTCGATGGCGATATCCTGGCGGCATTGACCCGCATGGTGGTCTCCGATGGCGGCGTGGAACTGACCTTGGATCCGGCCAAGCTGAAGGTTGGCGTCATCAATAGCGATGACCAGGCCGCCCCGGTCACCCTCCGCATCCCGGTGATCCTCAAGATCTTTGGCGGCGCCAAGCAGATTGTTGATGGCGCCGGCGCGTCGGTGCGGCCCCTTGGTCCAGACGTCACGCTTCAGAAGGCGATCGCCCGGGCGCGGCGATGGGCTGATCAGCTGGCTTCAGGAGAGATGACGAGCGTGGCGGCCATCGCGCGGGCCGAGGACCTGCACCCGGCATACGTGGAGAAGGTCCTGCGCCTGGCGTGGCTGGCGCCGGACCTGACCCAGGCCATCCTCGGCGGCGCCCGGCTGCGGGATTTTGGGCTCACCGACTTGATCGAGGCCCAGGTGCCGGCCGACTGGGACAAGCAGCGGCGGATGATGGTGCTGGTGTGATGCCGCGCCGGCATGCCTGAAGAGGCGGCTGAGTGTCGGTCCCGTGGAATGAGGTCAGTCGCGAGCCTGTCTCCGGAATTCGTGCTGATCTCGATACCGCGTCCATCGACAGCCAAGGTCGCGGAGTTGCGTTCTCCGGTATTCACCCGGCGCGTGATGACCTTGGCCTGCGGACGAGATGTTTGACTCTATCAGCGCGTAAGCGCCTGTTCCGAGCAGGCGGGGTCTTTCCACAATGCGTGTGTTCGGACGGTGGCTTCTAGCGAGCATCTTGCTGTGTCTGGGCCTGTGGGGCGCTAGCGCGCTCGCGCAGGTCCGGATCGACATCCCCGGCGGCCGGGGGAGCCCCGACGACGGACCCAATGTCGGCCAGATCGTCGGCGGCCTGCTCGCCCTGAAGGACGGCTACGACCGGTCTCGTCGGGGCTTCATCTGTGTCCAGACCTACAACGACGCCAACGCCAACGGTGCGCGCGACAACGGCGAGGGCCCGCTGCCCGGCTGGAATTTCACCATCGTTTCCGCGGCGGGCGCCCCTGCCGGCCAGGGCCAGACCGACGCCAAGGGTCGGTTCTGCAACGAGCGGCGGCTGCCGCCCGGGGTCTATCGGGTCGGTCAAGCGTCCGGCGCGGGCTGGGTGAACACCGAACCGGGCGCGCCCTCGCAGAATACCAAGAGCGTCACCTTGCCGGCGGACAGGTCGGTGGTCGTTCTGTTCGGCAACTGCGCGGGTGATCGCTGCGGCCGGGCCAGCGGACCGCCGCCCCGGCCCGGGCCCGGGCGGGGACCGCCGCCGCCCACGCCCCAGGCCGGAACCGAACTACGCTTCCACAAGGTGGTGCTGAGCAATGCGCCGGGCGGCGGCTATCCGCTCACCGGGCTGACGTTCGGCACAATGTTCGAGATTTTCCACAGCTGCGTGTTGGGTGGCCAGAGCTATACCAATGTGACGGACGTACTGCCGAACGCGACGTTCCCGATTCCGGGCCACGTGAACATTCCGGTCAACGCCGTCTGCACGTTCACCGAGACCCCGCCGCAAGGCTCTCTCGCCTGGACGCCCTGTCCTTCGGGCGCGGGGCAATGGGCGCCGCCGGTCATCTCGCCGCAGCCGCTAGTCATGGCGCCCGGCGTGAATGTCGTCACAGTGACCAACAAGTTCGTCTGCAACGCGCCCCCGCCGACAGCCAGCATCTGCGTCACCAAGTACCATGACCTGAACGGCAACGGCCTGCGCGACCCCGGCGAGCCCTTACTGCCCGGCTGGATCTTCAGTGTGAAGACCAGCGCCGGGGCCATGATCGCGTTCGGGACCACCAACGCTCAAGGCAAGTTCTGCACGCCCTCGGCCCTGGCGGCCGGCGGCTACTCCATCTTCGAGACGCCAAAGCCTGGATGGACCAGCACCAGCCCCGGCGGCGCCTTGCCCACCAAGGCCATCACCCTTGTGGCCGGCCAGGCGGCCAACGTGGATTTCGGCAACCGCACGCCGGGCGTCTGCGTCACGAAATACAATGACCTGAACGGCAACGGCGTGCGCAACACCGGTGAGCCGGCGCTGCCGGGCTGGGCCTTCAGCGTGAAGAACGCGTCGGGGGTCGTGATCGACTCCGGCGTGACCGACGCCCAGGGCCTGTGGTGCACCACCCAACCGTTGCCCGTGGGCGCGGTGACGGTTGCCGAGACCCCGCAACCCGGCTGGTTCAACACCGATCCCGGCGGCTCCACGCCGACCAAGGCGCTGAGCCTGGTCGCCGGCCAGACCGCGAACGTCAAGTTCGGCAACCGGATGCCGCCATCCACCGGCAAGATCTGCGTCGTCAAATACCGGAGCATGGGCAACAGTAGCGGCGGCTTTGGCGCGCCCTTGCTTGCCAGCTGGCAGTTCACCGTCACCGGACCGTCAGCGCCGCTGACCCTGACGACCGGGGCGAACGGCAAGGCTTGCACGCCGGCCACCCTGGCGGCGGGAACCTACACCGTGGTCGAGACCATGCAGGCCGGCTGGACGAGCGTGACACCCGGCGGGGCCACGCCCCAGCGGACGGCCGTGGTGATGAGCAATACGGTGAACCTGGACTTCGGCAACGCCCTGGCCCAGGCTCGTCAGGTCTGCGTCAACAAGTATCATGACCTGGACAAGAACGGACGCTGGGACGCTGGCGAACCGACCCTGCCGGGCTGGACCTTCGAAGTGCGCAACGGCACCGGCGTGCTGGTCGCCACCGCGACCACGGACGCCCAGGGACGCTGGTGCTCGGCGGCCAATCTTCCGACCGGCGCCTACACCGTCACGGAGATGGTGCAACCTGGATGGGTGACTACCGATCCAGCGGGGCCGCCGAACGCGTCGCCGCCCTATGACAAGACCGCGTCCGTTTCCCCGACGCTCGGCGCCGATCTCCACTTCGGCAACATGAGGGCCGGCCAAGCCTGCGTCACCAAATACAACGACCTGAACGGCAACGGACAGCGCGACCCCGGCGAGCCGCCCCTGGCCGGTTTCACCTTCCGGTTCCAGGGGACGTCCTCGGCGACCATCTGGGATGTGACCCTGACCACGGACGCCTCGGGACTGGTCTGCGTGGACCTGCCCCCGAGCAATCAGCACATGGTGCTGGAAACGCCGGTCCCCGGCTGGATCAATACTGATCCAGGGACGCCGGGCGCCTTCAAGTATGAGATCTTCACCATCGTCGAAGGGCAGACAAACAACCTGCTGTTCGGCAACCGCCAGACCACGCCGACGTACGGGCGCATCTGCGTGGTCAAGTTCAACGACCTGAACGGCGATGGCGTGAAGCAGGCCGGCGAGCCGCTGCTGGGCGGCTGGCAGTTCAGCATCGTCCGGCCCAACGGAACCCAGTCGGGCTTCACCGCCGCCGGGACGGGCCAGTGGTGCACGCCGCAGAACTATCCGCCGGGATCCTACACGGTCACCGAGACGCTGCAGCCGGGCTGGGTCAGCACCACCCCGGGCGGGACCCCGCCGCAGAGGCTCACGGCCGTCACCGGCGGCCAGACCACCACGGTCACCTTCGGCAACCGTCTCGCCCCGCCGACGCCGGGCGGAATCTGCGTGGTCAAGTTCAATGACCTGAACGGCGATGGTGCAAGGCAGACGGGCGAGCCGTACCTCGGCGGGTGGCAGTTCAGCCTCGCCGGTCCCTCCGGCCCCCTGACGGGGAGCACGAATGACCAGAATGGCCAGTGGTGCACACCCAAGACCTTGACCCCCGGGACCTACACGATCTCCGAGACGATGAAGCCCGGCTGGGTCAGCACCACGCCCGGCGGAACCGTCCCACAGGTCACGGTCGTCGTGGCCAGCGGTCAAGTCGCCCTGGTCGCCTTCGGCAACCGCAAGACCACGCCGCCGACCGGCCAGGTTTGCGTGACCAAGTACAATGACCTGAACGTCAACGGTCAGAAGGACGTCGGCGAGGCGCCCATGGCCGGCTGGCAGATGTCCATCCGCAATGGCGCCGGCGCGGTCATCGCCCAGGGAACCACCAACGCCAGTGGTCAGGTCTGTTTCACCCTGCCGCCCGGCGCCTACCAGGCTTTCGAGGCGCCGCAGACGGGCTGGAGCAATTCCGATCCGGGCGGTCCCAGTCCGCCGCACAGGCCGGTCACGGTCGTCAACGGCCAGACGACGAACGTGGTCTTCGGCAACTACCAGCCGACGAAGCTACGGTTCCGCAAGGTGGTGCTGAGCAGCGCGCCTGGCGGCGGCTTCCCGCTGACCGGACTGACCTTCGGCAATGCGTTCACGGTCAACCACAGCTGTGTTCTGGGCAACCAGACCGGCGGCGGCCCCACCTATGTGCCGGCCAATGGCATCGCGCCGATCGCGGGATACACCGGCAGTTCGGTGGGCGCGGTCTGCACCACGACGGAAACGCCGCCGCCGGGGATCATCGCCTATGCGCCCTGTCCGACGGGCGGGGGACACTGGGCGACGCCGATCATCTCACCCAGTCCGCTGACGCTCGCGCCGGGGATGAACGAGGTCACCGTGACCAACCAGTTTGTCTGTGAAAAGGCGGCGGGGCCCAGTCTGTCGGTCGAGAAGTTCGTTGATCTTGATTGCGGCCCGGTGGCGGGGATCACCAACCCCTGCGTGTTCCGTATTCGCATAAGGAATATCGGCACGGCCGCCTATTCAGGACCGGTCACCTTCACGGACTCGGTAAACTTCCAGGGCCTGCCGCAGTTTCCGGGGGCGACGGTGCTGATCGCGCCGTTGCCGGCGGGATGGGGCTGCACCGGAACCAGCGCGCCGATCACCTGCACGGGCAATGTGAGTCTCGGCGTGGGCCAATGGGTCGATGTGGTGCTGACCATGAACCTCGCCCACGCGGTGATGCCGTCGGCGAACTGCGCCCGCCTCACCGCGCCGGTGGCCGCCGGACCATCCTGCGTGCCGATCGACGGGTAGGAGTGTGGGTCGGTTGCAATCGCTCTCGACCACACTCCTGCGCCGCCGGCTCATCCAGGACATGGAACGCCGCTCGGCTCGCGGCCCATACGGGAGGTGGCCAGCCAATGAAGCAGCCCCGGGTTATGGCTGCCCGCCCAACCAGGGTTGGTCGCGAATGGCCGCCTGGCGAGCTGGATTCAACCGCTCTCCCGCGGACCCATGGTCTCGAAAAACCTACTGCGGTATTTTCAGGCGGAGAATGGGCGTTGGATGGCGGCCCAAAACGGCCTCTCCGAGGCGACGGAGAAGGCCGGTTTGGGGCTTCCAGTTCGCGTAACCGACGGAAGTTCCGTGACTATTCACGGGTCTAAAAAGCCAATGAAAACAAGCACTTAATGGCTGGCGGTGAGAGTGGGATTCGAACCCACGGTAGGCGTTAACCTACACACGCTTTCCAAGCGTGCGCCATAGACCACTCGGCCACCTCACCAGCACCATCGGTCAGGGGCTGGTCAAAGCCCCCGGCGCAGGAAGGCGCGGAATATACTCATCGACCCCCCTCAGGCAAGCGCGCACTGGCCGCGAGGCGCTTTGGATTGAAAAGGGAGCGCGGCGCATCCCAGTTTAGCGTGCGCCAGACGGCAGCCGACGCCGTGAACCAGTCGCCGATCCGCCCGTCGGCGGCGGGGTCATGATTGCGGATCAGGGTCTCGATATCGGCCAGGTCCGCGCTGGCCTGGTGTAGAGCGGTCTGGCTGCGGGCAAGGCCGGCGTACCGCTCATCGAGCCGGCCGAGACGGGTGCGAGCCGCGTCCAGCATGGCGATCGCCGTGGCCTCGTCCCGTTTTGCGAGGGTCTGCCTGGCGGCCACGACGGCGCGATAGGCGTCAAGGTAGTAGTCGTAGGCCGTGAGCGGGCCCGGCTCCGCCTCGCAGGCGTCCGGGTCGATGGCCCGGATGTAGTCGGCGAGGCCTTTCAGGACAGCGGGCGAGGGCTCTGGCCCGTCGAACTCCTCCGTCACAAGGCCGTGGAGGAAGGTCTCCAGAGCGGGAGACGCTGGATCGCGGGACACCTTTCGTCCAGATCGGGGGCCGCCCAGGTCGGGGATGGGCCTCGGATCGTCGACGCCATTGCCGCGGTGGGAGCTGAACAGGGACGAGGTCACGTCGGCCGTGCCGGGCGCGCCCGACACGCCCGGGAACTGGAACAGGGTGTTGGTGCGGCCGTTGCGGTGGCAGGTCTCGCAGGACACGCCGGCCCGCGCCGCCTGGCCGCCGAGCGTGAGGGGTGAACGAAAGGCCGCGCGGCCAATTTCGACGCTGAGGATCGCGTCGAACACGCCTGGTCCGCCAGGTCCGCCGGCAAGGCATTCCGAAGGCTGCAGCCCGAGCATCGTGATCGCCCCCGCGCCGGGCGCCAGCCAGCGCATCTCGGCCAGCGGCGGGGCGTCCGACGCGGCGAGGCCCCCGAGGGCGAGCGCGATGACTAGAGCGGCTGTCCGCCGGCCTCGATCCAACGGCGCAGCTCCTCAGCTTCCGGGCAGCCGTAGACGCACTGCTTTTCCAGACGGGACAGCATGACCTTCGCGCCCGGGATATCGCCCCGCAGCACCTTCAGCTCACCGTAGTATTCGGTGGCGCCGCGATGGGTCGGGGCGATGGCCAGGGCGGCCTTGTACCAGCCCTCCGCGGCGTCCAGCTGACCCATGCGGCGCAGGACGTAACCCCGATAGGTGAAGATGTCCGGGTGCGGGCCCACCGCGCGGCCGGCCTTGTCCAGGGCGGCGAGGGCGTCGGTCCAGCGGTGCTCGTTGATCAGGCTGACGGCGGCGACATAGGCGCGGTCGCCCGACGCCGGATCGCCCAGCAACAGCGACGAGGTCGCGGCCGGCGCCGGGGCTGCGGCGGCGGCCGGGCTGGCGACGGCGGCCATGGCCGCCTCGACCCGGGTGACGGCGGTCTTCAGCGCGGCGGCTTCCGGGCACTTTCCTGCGCAGGATGCGTCGCGCGCCTTCAGGGCCGTGAGCTCGGCGCTGGCCTTTTCGGTGTCGCCCAGTTTCACCAGCGTCAGCGCCAGTTCGCGGCGCGTGTCGATGTCGTCGGGCTTGAGCTTGGCGGCCTTCTCGTAGGCCTTGCGGGCGCCCTTCAGGTCACCCTGGCCGGCCTTGGAAAAACCGAGGAGGAACCAGCCCTCCGGCGCCTTGGGGGCTGCCTCGGTGACGTGCTGGAAGGCGCGTTCGGCGTCCTTCCACTTGTTCGCCTGGAGGGCGGCGACGCCTTTTTGGTACTCGGCGACAGGATCGTACTGCGGGCCGGAAGAGCCCATGTCGCCGCCGCCCCCGCCGCCACCGCCTCCGCCGCCCGAGGCGAGCGCGCCGCCCGCGACGAACGACAAGGCGATCGCGCCGATCAGGGCGACATGTCTGAAACGGACCATCGTTGTTCCTCCGCGTGATCTCGTCTTTTGAGCCTGACATAACAATGATTGTCCGTCAGGTCGTGAAATTGGACTCGCCTGTCCCTATCTTGGGGACTTCAGATCGCCGAGGACGCCATGCTGTTCGCCAAGAAGACCCTGGAAATCCCCACCGCCGCCGACGCCCTGCCGGGCCGGAGCCAGGAAATGCCCACCGCGCGGGCGCATTTCGTCAATGGCCATCCCCTGAAGGGCCCATGGTCCGAGGGCCTGGAGCAGGCGGTGTTCGCCATGGGCTGTTTCTGGGGTGTCGAGCGGATCTTCTGGCAGATCCCCGGCGTCTGGAGCACAGCGGTCGGCTACGTCGCCGGCGCCACGCCCAACCCGACCTACGAGGAGGTCTGCTCCGGCCGAACGGGCCACACCGAGGCCGTGCTGGTGGTCTTTGACCCCAAGGTTGTCAGCTACGAGACCCTGCTCAAGGCCTTCTGGGAAAACCATGATCCGACCCAAGGCATGCGCCAGGGCAACGACATCGGCACCCAGTACCGCTCGGGCGTCTATACGCTGAACGAGGCCCAGGCCGCCGCGGCGACCGCGTCGAAGGCGGCCTATGAGCAGGCGCTGGCGCGTGTACGCATGGGGCCCATCACCAGCGAGATCGCTCCGGCCGGACCGTTTTACTACGCCGAGGAGTATCACCAGCAGTACCTGGCCAAGAACCCGAACGGCTACTGCGGCATCGGCGGCACGGGCGTCACCTGCCCTATCGGCGTCGGCGTCGGGGCGTGACGCCGGCGGCCTTCGACAAGGTCTGCCGCGCCCTGCCGGGCGTGACCATGGATCATCCGTGGGAGGAACACGACGTCTACAAGGTCGGCGGCAGGATGTTCGCGGTCTACAGCCCCCCTGACGACACCTTCAGCTTCAAGGCCAGCGACATCGCTTTCGAGGTGCTGACGCAGACGGGGCCGGGCAAGCCGGCGCCCTATCTGGCGCGGGCGAAATGGGTCTGGTTCGCGGACCTCGCCGCCCAGGACGAAGCCGAGGTGACGGGCTGGCTGCGGTCGGCCCACGGCCTGATCGCCGCCAAGCTGACGAAGAAGCTTCGGAGCGAGCTGGGGATCTAGGGACTGCTAGTCCTGCCCCCGATTCTCCCGCGCTTCCAGCACGGCCCGCAGCTTGCGGATGGCCCGGGCGGCCGGTGACCGGCTCTGACGCCAGACCAGCAGACCGACGGCGCCGACCGTGGCGATGGTCAGCGGGATCGGGCCGAACATCCAGGCCGCCGCCGCCAGCGCGAAATAGTAGCCGCGCACCCCGGCGTTGAACGCCGAAAGGGCCGGATTGAGCACAGCGCCGCCGGCCTCGGCGAAGGCGTCGCGCAGGGCCGGATCGGCGTTCTGGTCCTCTGGCGTCGCGCCGAAAATGGTCAGGCAGTAGTTCATCTGGCGGATCGACCAGATGAAGGCCAGCAGACCCCGCGCCAGCACCAGCACGATCACCGCCATTTGCAGCTCGAACAGCATCCGGCTGGAGGTCTGGATCAGCTGCAGGCTCGAGACCTTGGCGAAGGAGCCTTCTCCGCCGAACAGCACCCCCGCCGCGGCCGCGATCAGCAGCAGGTTGGACGAGGCGAAAAAGCTTCCGGAATTGAGGGCGTGGCCGAGCAGCTGGCCATCCATGAACCGGCTCTCGCGCCGCGCCATCTGGGCCATCCAGGCGCCGCGAATGATGGTCATGTCGCTGTTCAGAACCCCGCCGCGCGAGACCATCTTCAGCAGCGGCTCATAGAACAGCCAGCAGACGGCGAAGAAGGCCAGGGCGGCGATGTCGGCGGCGGGCATGGCGGATCAGTCTTCCTTGATCAGGCTGGCCTTGCGGGTGTCGGGCATCAGGATGACCGTGAGAAGGCCGACGGCGAGGATGACGCTGACATAGAGGTAGAACCGGCTTTCATGCCCGGCCGCCTTGAAGCCCAAGGCGACCGACTCCGCCGACCCGCCGAACAGCGAGTTGGCGATGGCGTAGGGCAGGGCGACGCCGAGCGCGCGGATGTGGGCCGGAAACATCTCGGCCTTGAACAGGCCGGAAATGGCGCTGTAGCCGGACTGGAAGGTCAGGGCGACCATGATCAGGCCAAAGGCCGTCCAGACGCTGGTGGTTCCGGCGATGGCGGTCATCAATGGCCAGGTGGCGAGCATTCCGCCGCCGAACGCGAACAGCAGCAGGGGCTTGCGTCCGACCCGGTCCGACAGCAGGCCGAACAGCGGCTGCATCAACATGAAGCAGAACAACGCCCCCAGCATGATCTCGCTGGCGACGGCCTTGGAGAAGCCCGAGGTGTTGATCAGGAACTTCTGCATGTAGCTGGTGTAGACATAGTAGGCGAGCGAGCCGCCGGCGGTCAGGCCCATGACCATCACGGTCTCGCGCGGGTGTTTGACGAACAGCAGCATGGTCCGGCCGCGGTTCTCGCCCTCGGCCTTCGCGTTCTCGAATCCCTGGCTCTCGTGGATGCCGCTGCGGATCCAGAACACCACCACGGCCAGCACGGCCCCGATAAAGAACGGGATCCGCCAGCCCCACGCCTTCAGGTCCGCTTCCGGCAGGACGTTCTGCAGCAGCACGACCATGCCCTGGGCCGACAGGGAGCCGGCGATCAGCGTCACGTACTGGAAGCTGGACCAGAAGCCGCGCCGCTTCGCGCCGGCGACCTCGGACAGGTAGGTGGCGCTCGCGCCATACTCGCCGCCGACGGAGAGCCCCTGCAGGATGCGGGCGCCCAGGAGGATCGCCGGCGCGAGGGCGCCGACCTGGGCATAGGTCGGACACAGGGCGATGATCAGGCTGCCCAGGCACATCATCGCGACAGACAGCGTCAGGGCCGCGCGGCGACCGGCGCGGTCAGCGTAGGCGCCCATGAGCCACGCCCCGAGCGGTCGCGCCAGAAAGCCCACGGCCGATACCGCGGCGGCCTTGAACAGCTGCGCGGTCTGGTCGCCGGCGGGGAAGAAGTGGCTGGCGAAATAGACGGTGAAGAAGATGTAGGTCGACCAGTCGTACCACTCGACCAGATTGCCGGCCGAACCGCCGAGAATGGCCCGCAGGCGCTGGCCGGCCGTCATCGGCGGTGTGGGGCCCTTGGGCGTCTCGTCCAGGACCCCTGTTTCCGTCACCGCCATGCCGTCCCCCGAACCGTTTCCGGTCCGGAGGTTAGGCGGGGTGTGGGTTCAGGGAAAGGCCGCTGAGCCTAGAGCCGGCCCATCAGATACAGGATGATGAGGATCACCAGCACGAGGCCGAGACCGCCGCTGGGGAGATAGCCCCATGACCGCGAGTGACCCCAGGTCGGCAGTGAGCCGATCACAGCGAGGATAAGGACGACGATGAGAATGGTGCCGAGCATGGGAAGTCTCCTGAACAGCCGTTGTTTCAGGAACACAATCCTTGGAGGCGGCGCCGGGTTCCAGCCTAGCTGTTGTCCTCGGTCGGGGCATCGGGGCCGTTCTTCTTGATCGAGGCGATGGCGTTCTGCGCGGCGGCCTTGGAACTGTAGCCCTCGGTCGAGAACATCACCTCGTCATTGTACTTGAACCGGACGCGGAACTCGCCGGCCTTGTCCTTGTAGATCTCGAATTTGTGGGCCATCGGGCGCGCTCCATTGCGGTCGGTCCGGCCAGCTTCCGTGCCCCGGCCGGGCGGGTCAATCTGGCCCGCGGCCACAAACGCGTGAGGAAATCTATCCGTGCGCCGGGGCCGGGCGGATCGCCCAGAGCGCGCCGACGAAGGCGCCCTTGATCCGCGGGAGCAGGGCCAGGATCAGCGCCGTCAGCCCGCCCAGTGCGGCCGGAACGATCACCCAGGGCGACGCCTCCCACATGAAGCGGAAGAAGAACATCGGCGCCACGACGAGGTGTCCGACCAGCAGGATGGTGAAATAGGCCGGGCCGTCGTCGGCCCGATAGGCGCTCAGGTCATGACCGCAGGCCTCACAGGCCGGCGCGATCTTGAGGTAACCGCGGTAGAGCTTGCCTTCGCCGCAGTTGGGGCAACGATGGCGCAGCCCCCGCAGGAGGCCGGTCATGAGCGGGCGCGTCGGGGCGGTGTCGGTCATGCCGACCATATGGGCCATGTCTCGCCGTATTGCGAGACTCCCGGGACGGATAATCCCGCGACAAAGGCGCATGGCAACAGGACAGGCTGGGCGGCGTTGTCATCAGGGGCGGCAAGGCCTCTCCCCCTCCCGCGCCGTCGGGCTACAGTAGGTCGCAGAAGGATGGATGCGCGTTGCGTCAGTCGGGTCAGAACATGCCGCTTCCCGCGCTACCGAGCGCAGACGCCGTTCCGGAAGGGTCGATTGCAGCCCCTGGGTGGGCCGCCGACCCGGCTTTGAGCCGGCGATCGCCGATCCTCGCTACAGACGAGACTGCAACACCCGCGATCTCTTTTCGTGTCAGGGGCGACAACGATGCGCGAACCGTCAAATGCTCTGCTAGGGTTCGGTCGCTGGGAACGAAGGGACGTACGGGCTCGATGTCGCATCTGACGCGCAGGATCGCCACGGCTGGTCTGGTCGGAGCCTTTATCGTGGGCGCGCTGTCGCCTGCGCTGGCCCAGTCGACGTCACCGGCCTTTGCGCGGCCGACGCCTGCACCGGCTTTTTCCCCCTCGGCGCCGATCACCCTCACGCCGGCCCAAGCCGATTTGCTGCGGCAGGCGTTGGCCGACTCCGACCGCCATGGCTTCGAGCCCGGCGAGTTCGCTCCGGGCGGATCCGGCGATGCGGCGCTGATCGACGCGACGCTCCGTTACGCCAGGGCGGTCCGCACCGGCCGCCTCGCGGCTTCCGGATTCCGCGATGACTGGGGCCTGAGGCCGCAGCCGTTCGACGCCCGCGCCGGCCTTGCCCGCGCGGTCTATGACAACCAGGTCGACGCCTGGCTGAAGAGCCTGCCCCCCGACTATCCGGGCTACGAAACCCTGCAGAAGGGCCTCGTCACCTATCGCACCATCCGCGAGCGCGGCGGCTGGCAGATCCTGCCCGCGGGGCCGGACCTGAAGGTCGGCTCCACCGGCTTCGCGGTTGAGGCCCTCCGCGCCAGGCTGGCGATCGAGGATCCCGCGACTCCGGCTCAGGTCGCGCGGACCCCGGCCGTCCCCGCGGCCCCGGCGACCCTCGCCGCGCCGACCGCGCCCGGGCAGCCGCCGGCGCCGGTTTCCGCGGTCGTTCCGGGACAGCCGCTCTTTGACGAAGCGCTCGCCGACGCGGTGCGTCGCGCCCAGAAACGTATGGGGCTGGAGCCGTCCGGCGTGGTGGGCGAGGCCACCCGCGCCGCGCTCAACATTCCGGTTCAACGCCGCATCGACCAGATCGTCGCCAATATGGAGCGCTGGCGCTGGCTGCCGCGCACCCTGCCGGCGGATCGGGTCCAGGTGAACGTCGCGGCGGGCGTCCTGACCCTGTTCAAGGGCGACCAGCCGACCCTGTCGATGCGCGCGGTGACGGGCAGGCCCAACGGCGGCGAAACGCCCCTGCTCACCTCGACCATCGACAGCATCGTGCTGAACCCGCCGTGGAACGTCCCGGCCGGCATCGCCGCCAAGGAACTGATGCCCAAGGGCCGCGCCTACCTCGCCAGCGCCGGCTTCCGCATCCTGCCTGGCGGCGGCCTGCAGCAGCGGCCGGGCCCGGGCAGCGCTCTGGGGCTGATCAAGTTCGACTTCCCCAATCCCTACGCTGTCTATCTGCACGACACGCCCAGCAAGGGTGGCTTCTCTCGCTATTCGCGCACGGCCAGTCACGGCTGCGTGCGGCTTGAAAGGCCGCTCGCGCTCGCCCGCGCGATCATGGAAGGCGACCCTGTCTGGACGCCCGAAGCCATCGACGCGACCATCGCCGGCGGCAAGACAACGCGCGCGCCGGTCGCCCGGCCGGTGGCTGTATTTCTGCTGTACTGGACCGCTTACGTCACGCCGGACGGGCAGGTGAACTTCCGCCAGGATCCCTACGGATGGGACACCCTGCTGATCCAGCGGATCGCGGCCCAGGGGCGCATCGCTTGATCGGGCGGCGCGCGCTGCTGTCGCTCGGCGTCGCCGGGCTGACCGCCGGCGCGGCCGCCACCTCCCGTGCGCAGGATGCGCCGGCCTCCGCCGATCCGGCCCCGGCAGGCCCGCGCGACGATCCGGAAGACGCCTATCCGGACTTCCTGTTGTCGCCGGTCCCGCTGACGCCGCCGCCGCCCGGTCCGCGTCACCTCAAGTTCCACCACCTGCATACCGGTCAGAACCTCGAGGCGGTCTACTGGGAAGACGGAAGGTATGTCTGGGACGCGCTGACGGCCATCAACCAGCACCTGCGCGACTTCCGCTCGCTGGAGGTCCACCCGATCGACGTGCGGCTGCTGGACATCCTGTTCACGCTGCAGTCGCTGACCGGCTCGAAGGAGCCGTACCGGATCATTTCCGCCTTCCGTTCGCCCGAAACCAATCAGATGCTGAGCGATCAGAGCGCGGCGACCAACGGCTCCACCCAGGTGGCGAAGAAAAGTCTTCATATGGAAGGCAAGGCGATGGATGTTCGTCTCAACGACGTATCGTTGACCGGCTTCCGCGACGCCGCGCTGGCCTTGCAGGGTGGCGGCGTCGGCTACTATGCCGACTCGGCGTTTGTTCATGTTGATATCGGCCCGGTCAGGACCTGGCAGGGCACGTAGGGGGATCAAGGATCATGGCTCAGAAATCGGGGGGTAGCTGGTTCTGGCTGCTGGTGGGCTTGCTGCTCGGCGTCGCCCTGACGCTCGGCGCTCTGCTGTTCCTCAACGCGGGCTCCGGCGACGGCGCCGACACCCGAACGGTGGCCGACGACGCGGCGACCACGGCCGCCGCGGCCGATCCGGCTGCGCTGCCGGCGCCGGCCGCACCGGCGCCGAAGGCGGTCGCGGTTCCTGCCGGCCATGATGCCGGACTCGATCCGGCCACGGACGACCAGATGGCCGACGATGCAGCGGCGTCCGGCATGACGTCCCGCGCTCCGGCGCCCTCCGGCGAATAATCGCCGCGAGAGGCTGGATAGGCCACGCGACGCGGGTTAAAACAAATGTTCGAGCATCTTGTGCGGGCGTAGGGCGGAGCAGTCCCTCAGTAGCAGGGACGGCCTTTCTCACTCAGACACGGGAGCGGGGGGAGAGGAGTTCTACGCGTTGGAGCCTACGAACACCGAGGCGCCGGAATACTTCCACAAGGTCGTCGATTGTCAGTGGGCCTGTCCGGCCCATACGCCTGTGCCCGAGTACATCCGTCTTATCGCCCAAGGCCGTCACGCCGACGCGTACATGGTCAACTGGAAGTCCAACGTCTTTCCGGGGATCCTCGGACGGACCTGTGACCGACCCTGTGAGCCGGCCTGTCGCCGCGGCCGGGTCGACGAGGAACCGGTGGCCATCTGCCGCCTCAAACGGGTCGCGGCCGACAACAAGGGCGATGTGGCCGCCCGCATGCCGAGCGCGCCGACGCAGAAGATCGGCAAGAAGATCGCCTGCGTCGGGGCCGGCCCCGCCGCCATGACGGTGGCCCGCGACCTCGCCCCCCTCGGCTACAGCGTCACCGTCTATGACGCCGACGCCAAGGCCGGCGGCATGATCCGCAGCCAGATCCCGCGCTTCCGCCTGCCGGAAAGCGTGATCGACGAAGAGATGGGCTTCATCACCGACCTCGGTCTGAAGATGCGGCTCGGCGAGCGGGTCGAGAGCCTGGGCGCGCTGCTCAAGGAAGATTACGACGCGATCTTCGTCGGCACCGGCGCCCCGCGCGGCCGCGATCTGGATGTCCCGGGCCGGCAGGAAGCCGCCGCCAACATCCACATCGGCATCGACTGGCTCTCCAGCGTCTCGTTCGGTCACATCGACCAGATCGGCAAGCGCGTCATCGTACTCGGCGGCGGCAACACCGCCATGGACTGCTGCCGCACCTCGCGCCGCCTCGGCGGCGAGGACGTGAAGGTCGTCGTCCGCTCCGGCTTCGCCGAGATGAAGGCCTCGCCCTGGGAGAAGGAAGACGCCCAGCACGAGGGCATCCCGATCCACGACTTCCTCGTCCCCAAGGCCTTCACCCACGAAAACGGCAAGCTGACCGGGGTGACCTTCGAGAAGGTCGGTGCGGTCTATGACGAGAAGGGCCGCCGCTCGCTGAAGCCGACGGGTGACCCCGACCAGCATTTCGAATGCGACGACGTCCTGGTGGCCATCGGCCAGGAGAACAGCTTCCCCTGGATCGAACGCGACATCGGCCTGACCTTCGACGAGTGGGGCATGCCGGTCGTCGACGAGGCGACCTTCCAGTCCAGCCTGCGGAACGTCTTCTTCGGCGGCGACGCCGCGTTCGGGCCCAAGAACATCATCTGGGCCGTGGCCCACGGCCATGACGCGGCGATCTCGATCGACCATTTCTGCCGCGGTACGGACCTGCGCCTGCGGCCGCCGCCCGGCGTGCTCGTCTCCTCGCAGAAGATGGGCATCCACGAGTGGAGCTACGACAACGACGTCTCCCCCGAGGACCGTCAGAAGGTGCCGCTGCTGCCGATCGCGGAGGCCCTGGCCGACGTGAAGGCCGAGGTCGAGCTGGGCTTCGATGGCCCACGCTCCTGGGCCGAGACCCAACGCTGCCTGAACTGCGACGTCCAGACCGTGTTCGCCGAGCCGCTCTGCATCGAGTGCGACGCCTGCGTCGACATATGCCCGACGGACTGCATCACCTTCACCGTCAACGGCGAAGAGGAGGAGCTACGGCCCCGCCTCAAGGCTCCGGCGCTCAACCTGACGCAGGACCTCTACATCTCCGGATCCCTGCCGACCGGCCGGGTGCTGGTGAAGGACGAGGACGTCTGCCTCCACTGCGGCCTCTGCGCCGAGCGCTGCCCGACGGGCGCCTGGGACATGCAGAAGTTCGTCATCGAAATGACCCACGCGGGCGGGGGGTGCTCGAAATGACCCGTCAGATCCAGGCCACGAACGACTTCGTGGTCAAGTTCGCCAACGTCAACGGCTCGGGCTCGGCCTCGGCCAATGGTCTGTTCGTCAAGGCGATCCTGCGCATGGGCGTGCCGGTGGCGGCCCGCAATATCTTCCCGTCGAACATCCAGGGCCTGCCGACCTGGTACGAGATCCGCGTCAGCGGCAACGGCTGGCTCGGCCGTCGTGGCGGCGTCGACCTGATGGTCGCCATGAACCCGCAGACCTGGGACCGCGACATCGCCGAGATCGATAGCGGCGGCTACCTGTTCTACGACTCCACCAAACCGATGCCGGCCAGCAAGTTCCGCGAGGATATCACCGTCGTCGGCATCCCGCTGACCGCCCTGTGCAACGCGGCCTATGTCGAGCCGTCAAAGCGCAAGGTGTTGAAGAACATCATCTATCTCGGCGCTCTGACCTATCTGCTGGGCATCGAGCAGGATGTCGTCGAGGCGCTGCTGGCCGAGGAATACGCCTCCAAGCCAGCTCTGATTCCGGCCAACATCGAGGCCATGAGCATCGGCTTCAACCATGCCAAGGCCAACCTGAAGCCGCTCGGCCTGCAGCTGAAGCGCGCCGACGCCGTGGGCGACCGTATCTTCGTCGACGGCAACACGGCCGCGGCCCTCGGCGCGGTCTACGGCGGCGCGACGGTCTGCGCCTGGTATCCGATCACGCCCTCGACCTCGCTGGCCGAAGGCTTCATCGACTACTGCAAGAAGCTGCGCCACGACCCGGACACGAAGGAAGCGCGCTACGCCATCGTCCAGGCCGAGGACGAAATCGCCTCGATCGGCATCGTCGTCGGCGCCGGCTGGAACGGCTCGCGGGCCTTCACCTGCACCTCGGGCCCCGGCGTCTCGCTGATGCAGGAGTTTATCGGTCTCAGCTACTTCGCCGAGATCCCCGCGGTGATCTTCGACGTCCAGCGCGGTGGCCCCTCGACCGGCATGCCGACCCGCACCCAGCAGTCGGACATCCTCTCGGCGGCCTACGCCAGCCACGGCGACACCAAGCACGTGCTGCTGCTGCCGGAAGGTCCGAACGAATGCTTCGAGATGGGGGCCCAGGCCTTCGACCTCGCCGACCGCCTGCAGACGATGATCTTCGTCATGCTCGACCTCGACATGGGCATGAACGAGTGGCTGATCGATCCCTTCAAGTGGGATGACAGCAAGGTCCTCGACCACGGCAAGGTCATGACGGCCGACATGCTCGAGGCCGGCGCTGACTTCGGCCGCTACAAGGACGTCGACGGTGACGGGATTCCCTGGCGCACGCTGCCGGCGACCCATCCGTCAAAGGGCGCCTATTTCACCCGCGGCACCTCGCGCGACCCCTACGCCCGCTACAGCGAGGAGGGCGCCGTCTATGTCGACAACATGGAACGGCTGCTGCGCAAGTTCGAGACGGCCAAGTCGCTCGTGCCGGCCCCGGTCCTGAAGAAGGCCTCGAAGCAGACCGCCTACGGCGTGATCTACTATGGCTCGACCTCGCCGGCGATGGACGAGGCTCTGGCCGGGCTCGAGGCGCGCGGCCTGGCAGTCGACGCAATGCGGGTGCGCGCCTTCCCGTTCCCGGGCGAGGTGTTCGACTTCATCGCCGGCCACGAGCTGGTGTTCGTGGTCGAACAGAACCGCGACGCCCAGCTTCGCTCGCTGCTGATCAACGAAGGCGGCGTCGATCCGGCGCGGCTGGTGAAGGTTCTCAATTACGACGGCTCGCCGATCACGGCCCGCTTCATCCAGGCCGAACTGGCCAGGGGTATGGGCGCGGTCGATGTGAACGCCGCCGGGGAGATGGCCCAATGACCTACATCGTCAAGCCGCAGTTCCATCACCCGTCCCTGTCGACCAACAAGCTGGGCTTCACGCGGCGCGACTACGAGGGCCGGGTCTCCACCCTGTGCGCCGGCTGCGGCCACGACTCGATCAGCGCCGCCATCGTCCAGGCCTGTTTCGAGATCGACCTGGAGCCGCACCGCCTGGCCAAGCTGTCGGGCATCGGCTGTTCGTCCAAGACGCCTGACTATTTCCTCAGCGCCAGCCACGGCTTCAATACCGTCCACGGTCGGATGCCGTCGGTGCTGACGGGCGCCAACCTGGCCAATCGCGAGCTGATCTACCTTGGCGTCTCCGGCGACGGTGACAGCGCCTCGATCGGCCTGGGCCAGTTCGCCCACGCCATGCGGCGCGGGGTCAACATGGCCTACATCGTGGAGAACAACGGCGTGTACGGCCTGACCAAGGGCCAGTTCTCGGCCACGGCCGACAAGGGCAGCAAGTCCAAGAAGGGCGTCGTCAACTCCGACAGCGGCATCGACCTCGTCGCCCTGGCCCTGCAGCTGGGGGCCACTTTCGTCGGCCGCAGCTTCTCGGGCGACAAGGACCAGCTGGTGCCGCTGATCAAGGCGGCCCTGACCCACAAGGGCGCGGCCTTCATCGACGTGCTGAGCCCCTGTATCGCCTTCAACAACCACAAGGGCTCGACCAAGAGCTTCGACTGGGTGCGCGAGCACAACGAGGCGGTCAACAAGCTTGACGTCCTGCTCGGCCGGGCGCCGATCACCACCTCCTACGAGCCGGGCTCGCTGGTCGAGGTAGCCCAGCATGACGGCTCGACGCTGCTGCTGCGCAAGGTGGCCGCCGACTACGACGCGACCGACCGCGTCAGGGCGATGTCCTATCTGCAGGAGCGCCAGGCCGTCGGCGAGATCGTGACCGGCCTGCTCTACGTCGACCCGGAGGCCGAGGACCTGCACGATGCCCTCAACACCGTGCATCGCCCGCTGAACGCGTTGTCGAACAGCGAACTTACGCCGGGTTCGGCTGCCTTGGACAAGGTCAACGCGGCGCTGCGGTAGGGTAGGTCTTGCAGGCCTTCCAAACCGCCGTCTTCCTCGCGCTCGTCGCGAGGACCCATGCACACGATAGGGGCCGCTCAGGGGCTTGAATCGTCGAGTTCATGGGTCGTCGGAACAAGTCCGGCGATGACGGGTGTGGCGCTTCCCACTCCACCACCCTTCGGGTGGTCCCCCTCTCCCAAGAGGGAGAGGAAGATTTAGACCAGCTCCGCCACCAGCTCGTTGATGTCCACCGAGCAGAAGGCGATCGAGCTGTCGGCGACGCCGTAGGGGATCAGCAGCCGCCGGCCGATCGCCAACGCCCCGCAGGTGTAGACCACGTTCGGCACATAGCCTTCGCGGTTCTCGTCCGATGGCGAGATCAACGGCGCGGTCATCCGGCCCAACACTTTGGTCGGATGCTCCTTGTCGAGCAGCACCGCGCCGATCGAGTACTTGCGCATGGCCCCGACGCCGTGGGTCAGCAGCAGCCAGCCCTCGTCGATCTCGATCGGCGAGCCGCAGTTGCCCATCTGGACCAGTTCCCAGGGAAAGCGCGGGGAGATGATCTTCTCGCCGCCGTTCCACTCCAGCAGGTCATCGGAGCGCAGGAACCAGATGTTCTCGCCGTCCTGCCGACCGATCATCGCGTACTGGCCGCCGATCTTGCGAGGAAACAGGGCCATGCCCTTGTTGCGCGCCGCGGAGCCGCGCATCGGCATCAGCTCGAACGTCCGGAAGTCGCGCGTGACCAGCATCTCCGAGGCGATCGCCGTGCCGCTGTAGGCCGTATAGGTGCCGTACCAGACAGGCGCTCCGCCTTCGTCGGTGAACCGGACCAGTCTCAGGTCCTCAAGACCGTTCCGCTGCGCCTGGGTGAAGGGAAAGATCACCGTGCCGGACAGTGAGGCCTCGTCGTAGCGGGTCGCGCAGATCGGCCCCTCGGGAATGCCCTCGGGCGGCGGATTGCAGGCGTGGGCCGCCATGGCCACGCGCGGCTCCGCCAGCAGCTGGATTCCGCCGTCGGGTGTCACAATCCCTTCGCGGAAGGCGATCGAGGAGATGTGCCCCTCGCCGACGGCCCGCATCGACAGCACGATCCGCACCGCGCCGCCGATCAGACCCGACTGGTCCGGATGAGGCGTGATGCTCGGATTGGTCAGGGCGGCGCTGGCGTAGCTGTACTCATGGCAGAAGTACGCCCCGATCAGCGCCTTTCGCGTCTCGCGCAGGCCGGGCTTCAGGCCCAGCAGGGCCTTGATCTGCCCATACCGCTCCAGATGGACGCCGCGCGTCTGCCAGTGCCGGTCGCCGAAATCCCGGTTCACCAGCGCCAGTTCGGCCTCGCAGGTGCGCATGTCCATGGCCAGCACGGCGTCGACGATGCGGCGGGGCCGGGAGACCGCGCCCGGCGCTAGCGGTCCGGACTCTGGAGCGATGTGGAACGGGCGGATAACGACCCGCGCCGGGTTGGGGGGGAGTCGAAGGTCGCTGTGGAGGAGGTTGGGCATCGTTCAGCAGGCTGGCCTTCTGTTTGGGCTTTGGCGGCGGGGCGGGGTCCCGGCCGGGCGACGGTCTCAAGCGCCAGCATGGCGCAGGCGGCCAGCTGGAAGGACAGAACCGACTCCGCCCCCCGATTGAGGTTGGGTCCTGTCGGGGTCAGGCCGTCGTAGCAGTCGCCCGTGAGCGGATCGCCGAGCGGTACGCCCAGGTCATTTCTGCCGAGGAACCAGTCGAACGCCCGCCGCGCCTCGCTCACCCAGCGGGAATCCCCGCTCGCCGCAAAGGCCGCCGCGCAGGCGTCGACCGTGGCGGCCGCCTCGAGGGGCTGCTGGTCGAACGGAGCCTCGACGGTGAACGGCTTGCCGAAATTGGCCGTGCCGACGGCGCGGAAGACGCCGTTGACCCCCGTCTGCATGGCGCACAGCCATTCGAGGGACCGGAGACCGGCCGTGACCAGGCGCTCGTCGTCGAGAACCTGCCCCGCCCGCAGCAGGGCTTCGGGCAGACGCGCGTTGTCGTAGGTCAGGCCGTCCTCGAACCAGCACCAGTCTCCGGCCTCCCGTCCGTCAAGCACGCCGGCCAGGCCGCCCGCCAGCCGCTCCAGCAGTTCGCGCTCGCGGCCCAACGAAGGTTCCGCGCGCACCAGGCTCGCCAGGCCCAGGACGAGAAAGGCATAGGTGCGCAGGGCGGTGAAGCTGTCGAGGTGGCCGGTGATGCGCAGCGCCAGCGCCCGCGCCCACTGGCGCAGAGCTGGGGAGCCGGCCTCGGAGGCGGTGACGGCCACCGACCACCAGGCGCGGGCGACGCTGTCGTCCGACCCGACGTCCTCGAGCCAGGTCCGGTCATAGCCCATGAAATTGCGGAACCGCCCCGCACCGTCATTCCAGGCGTGCTGGACGAAGGCGGCGTAGGTTTCGGCCAGGGCATGGGTCTCGGCCGTTTGGATCCCAACAGCCCTCAACCGGTGCATCAGCAGAAGCGCCCGGGCGTTGTCGTCGACGCAGTAGCCGTGGTTCCGGTCCGGCACGTCATGGATGCTGTGCTGGAGCATGCCCACGCTGTCGGTCATACGGCGAACGCCGCCGAGCGCGGGACGCGGGAGAGCCTGCGGCGCGAAACTGCGCGGTTCGGCGCTGGCGGCGCGGGCCGGCGGACGCGTCGCGCGGGCGTCGCTGAAGACTTCAAGGTACCGCTCGGCGAGCCGGCTCCAGAGCGTCTCTCGCCCGGCCTCCCAGGCGCGCTGCCGCAGGGCGTTCAGACGCTCGGGGTCTTCAAGCAGGGCGACGGCCGCCGTCGCGAGGGCGTCCGGGTCGTTGAAGGGGGTGAGCACGCCACGGCCATCGGCCAGTAGTTCCTGGGCATGCCAGTAGGGCGTGGAGATCACCGCCTTGCCAAGGGCCACGGCGTAGGAGAGCGTCCCCGACGTGATCTGCGCCTCGTTGAGGTAGGGCGTGACATAGAGATCGGCCGCCGACAGCCAGTCGAGCAGCAGCGGCGTGTCGACGTACTGGTTATGGAACCGTACGTGATCGCCGACGCCCAGCCGCCGGGCCAGGTCGAACAGGCCCTCGCGATAGGCCTCGCCTTCCCGGGCGATCAGATGAGGATGGGTCGCGCCGAGGATCACATAGAGGGCGTCGGGGCGGGATTTGACGATCTCGGGCAACGCCTGGATCACCGTTTCCAGGCCCTTGCCCGGCGAGAGCAGGCCGAAGGTGAGCATCACCTCACGGCCATCGAGGCCAAGGCGGGCCTTGGGGGCCGCGGTGTCGATCAGGGGGCGGTCCGGCGCGCCGTGAGGCGTGACGACGATCTTCGACAGCGGCACATTCCAGACGTCGGTGAGAATGGTCCGGCCACGCTCCGCCATGACGATGATCCGGGCTGATCGCTTGATCAGACGATTGAAGACCCGGCGCTGGTCGGCGTCCGGGTGGGTCAGCACGGTATGAAGGGTCGTCGTCACCGGCGCCTGGACAGCATCCAGCATCAGCATCAGGTGCTCGCCGGCCGGGCCGCCGAACAGACCGAATTCGTGCTGGACACAGACCGCGTCGGGCGCGGCCTCGTTGATCCGCCGCGCGGCCTCGAGATAGTCAGCCGCGCTGTTCTGGCGAACCTGCAGCATGACGTCGCGGCCGTAGTCGTAGGCCTGACCCTCATCGGTCATGGCCACGACCTGGCAGTCGATACCCGGCGCGGCGGCCTTCAACGCCTCATGTACATCGCAGGTGAAGGTCGCGATCCCGCAGCGGCGGGGTGGAAAGCTGCCGATCAGCACGACGCGTTTCACTCCGGCGGGGTCGCCGGCCGGCGTGAGGGGAGGCATGGGAACAGTCGAACGATACATGGCGGATCCCGGAGACAGCGGCCCGTCCGCCGCCCGTTCATACCGCAACGCAAAAGAGCCCCGGTTGGATGCGCCGCATCCGCTCACGGTTGCGTGGTCGGGTTAGCTCACCAGGAGCGGGCCGGGCGCCGGCAGGCCCATCTGCGAGGCGCGTTCGACAGCGGCTTTCAGGCCGTCGGAGGAGTCGAGATCGCAGACCATCACCGCTTCCCGGTCTGCGATCACCGCCAGGTTTCGGCCGCCCACGACCACAACGGTCATGCCCTGGCCCGCACGTACCAGACATCCCTCGACGTTCTCGAGCACGACTTCGCCGGCCGCGCTGTTGCCGCTGGCGTCACGTTCGGAAGCCGCCAGAACCGCGTTCCAGGCGCCGAGATCCGACCAGGCGAAACGCGCCGGCGCGACCAGGGCGCGGTCGGTCTTTTCCATCACCGCGTAGTCGATCGAGATCTTCGGGGCCCTGTTGAATGCGCCACCCAAAGTCACCTGATGCGCCTCGTGGTCGCCCTGTTCGACGGCCAGCCGGGCGGCGTCATTGACCTCGGGAGCATGCTGCTCGAGCTCGGATATGAAGGTGTCCGCGCGCGTGATGAACATGCCGCTGTTCCACAGATATCCGTCCCGGAGGAATTGCTCGGCGTTGGCGAGATCCGGCTTTTCGACAAAGGCCGCCACCCGGTGGATGCCGCCCAGCGCGTCACCAGGACGGATATAGCCATAGGCGGTCGATGGACCGTCCGGCTGGACGCCCAGGGTGACGATCCAGCCATCACGGGCATGCCGTTCCGCGAGGCCAACGGCTTCGGCGAAGGCGTGGCTGTCAGGAATGTGGTGGTCCGCAGCGAGGAACAGGATGACCCCTTCCGGGTCCCCGGCCGCAATCAGATGCGCTGCCGCGGCCATGGCCGGCGCGGAGTCACGGGCCTCGGGCTCCAGCACCAGCAGACCGCCGCCGCCCGCCCGCTGCAACGCCCGCCGGATGGCCGGCGCGTGCGCGCGGCCGGCGACGACCGTCACCGGCGCGGCGTCGGGCAAAGCCTGGCTGCGGTCCAGCGCCTCATCGAAGGTGGAACGCGTGCCCACCAACGGAATGAATGGCTTGGGGAAATGGGGACGCGACGCGGGCCAGAGACGCTGGCCGGACCCGCCGCTCATGATCACGGGATAGAGCATTGGTCACCCACTCAAGCCGCCCTCACCCGGTGCGGGTGATCAGGCGAGATACATTTAAAGGTATAGTCGACGAAAAGTTCAACCATGAAGTCGCCACGCTCGCTCGCAGCCGATCGAGCGCTGTCGGCGCGGGCAGGCACTCTTCCAGCAGGGCGATCAGCGCTTCCGGCGGGCCGTCGTTGAGGAAGTGGTCGGCGCCTGGAACACGCCGGAACCGCGCCCTGGCGGTGCGGTGCGCCCCGAGGCGATCATGGAACCGCTCGGCCGTTTCAATCGGCGCGAAGTCGTCGGCGTCGCCGTGCAGGATATGCAGCGGTACCCGCACGCCATCGAGCGCCGCATGGAGATGCTCGAGCTGGGCGCGCTGACCAGCGACCTCCCGGACGGCGTTCTTCAGGTCGCGGGGGATGAACGGCAGAAGCTTGGAGCCCCAGTCGACCAGCCATCTGGCGGTCGGTCCGGACTCGCCGAAATAGCCGGACAGCAGGACCAGACCCTTGAGCGACTTCGGGGCGGCGGCGGCCATGAGGGCGGCAATCGCGGCGCCATAGGACTGGCCGACGAGCAGGATCTTTTGCCCTGGCGCGGCCTCCAGCAGCGGCGCGAGCGCGGCGGCCTGGACACGGATGTCACCGACGTACTCGACCGGTTCACTTCCGGCGAACCCGGGGCGGTCGACGACGATCATCTCGCGATCGGCGGGCAGTGCGGCCAGCAGCGGCGCCCAGTATTCGGCCCAGCTGGGCGCGCCGGTGACGACGACGATCTTCCACGGCGCAGGCTTGTCGCGTGGCGTGGTCAGGGCCGAGATGCGCCAGCCGTGGCCGCCGCCGGCTTCTATGTTGATGCGGCGAACGGTGTCCTCGGCGTAGCAGACATGGATCGGCACATGCTCGAAGCGGCCGGTGGCCGCGGATTCGAAACAGGCCCAGCCGATTTCCAGAACGCCTTTGGGTCGCTTGCGCGCCAACGTGATCTCCACATATCCGTCTCGCCACGGCTAACGCGCGAGTGCGCCGCCGGTTCAGGACATGTGGGGACGATCGTTCAGCCCACCATGATGGCGGACATCAAACGTCCGTAATCGGGCTCGCCCTGCTTGAATGCGCGGCGATTGGAGAAGAACAGGTCCCCCTCGGCGCAGGTGTCGCGGCCGATCCATTCAACCTTCGCCACCCCGGCTTCGGCCAGGCGGTCGAGAACGAAGCCCGGCAGGTCGAACAACCGCTTGTCCGCCGTCTCGCCCGGGGCGAAGAACCGGGCGGATCCGGGACGGGCGGCTTCAAACCGGTCGAGGAACTCCAGCCCCACCTCGTAGGACGACTGGGCGATACAGGGACCGACGGCGGCCAGGATGCGCGACCGCTCCGCGCCCAGCGTCGTCATGGCGCTGATCGCCGCCTCGACGACGCCGTTCAGCGCACCCTGCCAGCCGGCATGGGCGCCGCCGACGATGCGGGTCTCCGGATCGACGAACAGCACGGGCGCACAGTCGGCCGTCAGGATGCCGCAGATGACGGACGCCTCGCCGGTGACGACAGCGTCGCCTTCGGGCAGCCGGCCACACCAGGGTCCGTCAGCAGCGACGGCCGTGGCCGAATGGATCTGGTAGCAGGTGTTCAGGGCGTCCGGCGTCTGGCCGAACCAGTCGGCGACGCGCCGGCGGTTCTCCAGCACGTCATCGGCGTCGTCGTTCGAGCCGCGCCCGACGTTGAGGCCCCGATAGATGCCTTTCGACACGCCGCCCTGGCGGGAAAAGAAGCCGTGCTTCACACCCGGCACGGCGGCCAGCAGGCCGCTCTGCAGGGGCGCGAGGCCGCTCACGTCGAGGCCTCGAACCCCGGCGGGATCAGTTCGGCCGAGTGGATGCAGGCGACCTTGAACAACTCGCCCATCTCGTCGGGCGAGACCAGCCGGATCAGTTGCCTGTCGATGACCTCGGCACGGTCGGGACGGGCGGCCTTCAGGGCTTCGGCCCGATGCTGGATGCCCAGCATGCCGAGGAACAGGCCCTGGGCGATCGGGTCGGTCGCTTCGGCCCCGGCGGCCCGGGCCGCGTCACGCACGGTCGGGAAGTCGGCGTAGACAGTCAGGTCGGACTCACCGGGGAAGGCGAGCGGGTCGACCTTCTCGTGGGCCCGGATGGCCTGCAGGGTGTCGCCGAACTCGGGACCGCCGCGACCGTAGTCGATCAGCAGGGCCGCGCCGCCTTCCCGGGCGATCAGGGCTCCGAGCTCCGCGCCGAGGGCCTCCTGCGCGGCCGAGACTTCAAGGATCGGACTGTCGGGCGGGGGTGTCGCGCCGGTCGGGGAGGGGGCGAGGCCGAACGCCAGACCGCCGTCCTCGCCGAGGCCGACCAGCCGTTCGATCCAGCCTTCGCCGGCATGGACGAACTGCCGCGCGGGCAGGCAGTCGAGCAGCTCGTTGGCGATCAGGATCACCGGCAGGCCGTCCGGCAGATTGCCCAGCGACCCGGTCCAGCTGGGTTCCGGGGCGGCGTCGGCCAGCTTCGCCTTCTGCACCGCACGCAACGGCCAGGACGTTTCGATCATCCAGACCTCCGCGGCGGCCACGAAGTCCGGCGCGAGCCGCACGGTGCGCAGCAGGTCGCTCATCAGCGTGCCGTCGCCCGGGCCCATCTCGACCAGCCGGAATGCCTCCGGCTTGCCCATGCGGGTCCAGGTCTCGACCGCCCAGACGCCCAGCAGCTCGCCGAACATCTGGCTGATCAGGGGCGCCGTGATGAAGTCGCCGGCTTCGCCCAGCGACGGGCGGGTGGCGTAGTAGCCGTCCTGTGGGTCGTTCAGGCAGCGGTTCATGTATTCGGCCACGGTGATCGGGCCGGTCTGCGCGATCTCGGCGCGCAGGCGTTCCATCAAGCGCATCAGCCTTCGACCTGCTCCGCCTTGACGGCTTGCGCCGGGGCAGGCTGGGACAGCGATCGCCAGATCAGCCACAGGCCGAACAGCAACATCGGGATCGACAGCAGGGTCCCCATGGTGATCACGTCGCGCAGGAACGGCAGCATCTGCGCGTCCGGCTCCCGCACGCTTTCCAGCGAGATGCGAAACAGGCTGTAGCCGACCATGAACAGCCCGGCGACCGCGCCGCGCCGCTGCAGCCACAGAAGTCGGTGGGTGGCGAAACGCAGGATCAGGAACAGCAGAAGGCCTTCAAGGGCTGCTTCGTAGAGCTGGCTCGGGTGCCGGTACTCGATGCCGGCCTGCGGAAACTGGATGGCCCAGGGCACGCTGGTCGGGCGGCCCCACAGCTCGCCGTTGATGAAGTTGGCGATGCGGCCGAAGAACAGTCCGATGGGCACGGCCGGCGCGACCAGGTCGCCCAGCTTGAACATGTCGATGCGGTTGCCGATCGAGAACAGGATCACCGCGGTGATTACGCCCATGAAGCCGCCGTGGAAGCTCATGCCGCCCTTCCACACCTGGAAGATTTCCAGCGGATCGTCCCAGACGAGGTTCGGTGCATAGAACAGGATATAGCCGATCCGCCCGCCCACGATGATGCCCAGGGTGATCCACAGGATCAGGTCATCGATCTGCTCGGCGTTGGCCACCGGCGTCTGGCCGCCCCACAGGCGGGTGTTCTTGATCAGGCCGACGGCATAGCGCCAGCCCAGCAGGATGCCCGCCACATAGGCCAGCGCGTACCAGCGGATGGCCAGCGGACCGATATGGAAGATGACGGGATCGAAGTTCGGAAACTGCACGTCTCTCTCCGTGTGGGAGTCTTCTTGCCCCTGATAGCGGTGATCCCCTTCGCTTTCACCCCCGGTTTCCCATATTAGGGGGATGGGCGCGCCATTTCGCGTCCGACAGGGCCCCTATGCAGACCAAGAACCCCTTCCTCGACGAGATCGCCAAGTTCACGACGGCGGCGGCCGGTGTCGCCCAGGCCGCCAGTGAAGAGGCGAAGACGGCGTTCCGCGCCCAGGCCGACCGGATGGTCGCCGAGATGGATCTCGTGCGGCGGGACGATCTCGATGCCCTGAAGGCCGAGATCGCGGCGCTGCGCGCCGAGGTCGATGCCCTGAAAAGCGCCAAATCCGCCGCCAAACCCGCCCCGAAGGCCAAACCGGCCAAGAAGGGCGAGTAGGGCTCGCGCCCGGCAAGAACCCCCCTTACGCCCGCCGCGAAGCAGTCTAGGCTCCTTGTTCAAGGACGCTGCTTCCGCCGGGCGCTTCCCCGCTCGGCCACAGGTCGGAGGGATACAGAGGCCCCATGGACACGCCCCATCCCGAAGAAGACGACGCCCTGCTGGCGCTTGATCCGCTGGAAGTCGTCGAGCATGTGCTCGCTGCCGAAAACCTGACCTTCGACCGCACCGACGACGGCGATCTCGCCTTCGCGCTGGCCGGCGACTGGAAGGACTACGAGCTGTGGTTCGCCTGGCGGCCGGAGGCCGATTGCCTGCAACTGTGCCTGTCGATCGGCATGACCACGCCCAAGGCCAAACGCGCCTCGGCCTACGAACTGCTGTCGCTGATCAACCAGCGCGTCTGGCTCGGCCACTTCGAGGTCTGGGCGGATGACGGCGAGGTGGTCTTCCGCCACGCCCTCAGCCTGCCGGGCGGCGAGCGGCCGACCCTGGCCGCCGCGGCCTCGATGATCGATGCAGCGGTGGAGGCGGCCGACCGGTTCTATCCGGCGTTCGACTTCCTGCTGGCCGGCGCCAAGTCGCCGGACGAGGCGATGGCCGCCTGCATGTTCGAGACCGTCGGCGAGGCGTAAGCTCGCGACCATGACCGCAACGACAGTCCTTCTGCTCGGCGCCGGCCGCATGGGCGGCGCGATGATCGACGGCTGGGCCGCCTCCGGTCCCGTCGCCGCCGGCGACCTGCTGATCCGCGATCCGTATCCCGGCGCCGAGGCGAAGGCCGCCGCCGACAAGGGCGCGCGCCTCAATCCGCCCGACGACGCGCTTGCAAAGGCCCCGACCGTCATTCTGGCGGTGAAGCCGCAGATGTGGCGCGAGGTCGCCACGGCGGTTGCACCCTATCTGGCGCCTGACGCGGTGATCGTCTCGATCGCCGCCGGCGTGTCGATCGCCTCGCTGGCCGAGGTATTCGGCGACCGGCCTATCGCCCGCGTCATGCCGACCACGGCCGTGGCCATCGCCCGGGGCACGGCCAGCATCGCCGCGACGTCGGACGCCGCCCGCGCCACGGCCCACCGACTGTTCGACACCATCGCCCGCACGGTCGATCTTGAGGACGAAGGCCTGATGCACGCGGCCACGGCGGTGTCCGGGTCCGGGCCCGCCTACCTCTACGCCTTCGTCGAGGCGCTTGAAGCAGCTGCGATCCGCGCGGGCCTTCCGGCGGATGCGGCGGCGACGCTGGCGCGATCGACGGTCGTCGGCGCGGCCGCGCTCATGGCCACCAGTGAAGCCTCCCCCGCGGATCTCCGCGCCCAGGTCACCTCCCCCGGGGGCACGACCCAGGCGGCGCTAGAGGTGCTGATGGGCGAGGGCGGCTTGCGGCCCTTGCTCGACGCGGCGGTGGCGGCGGCGATCCGGCGGTCGCGGGAGTTGGGGTGATCCTCCCCATCGGGGGAGGTGGCCCGAAGGGCCGGAGGGGGTCACCCGAAATCTGAGCGGACCCCCTCAGTCGTCGCTACGCGCCGACAGCTCCCCCGATGGGGAGCATCTTTCTACCCCGGCAACCGAATCACCGCTCTCAGCCCCCCCATCGGCGACCGGTCGAGGCTCAGCTCCCCGCCATGGCTGCGCGCGACGTCGCGGGCGATGGCGAGGCCGAGGCCCACACCTTTCTCGTTCTGGTTCCGCGACTCGTCGAGGCGGTTGAAGGGCCGGAAGGCCTCCTCGTAGCGGTCCGCCGGGATGCCCGGGCCGTTGTCGTCGACGGTAATCTCGGCCCCGCCCGCCGGGGTCTGGCGCGCCGAGATCAGCACCCGCTCGCCGTGCACGGCGGCGTTCATCACCAGGTTAGACAGGGCCCGCTTCAGGGCGTTGGGCCGCACCGCCAGCACAAGGGCCGGGTCCGCGTCGATCGAGACCTCCGCTCCGGCCCGCGCGGCGCCCTCGCTGACCTCCTGAATGAGATCGCGCAGCGCGGTCATCTCGACGGTTTCGCCGCCCTCGCCGCGGGCGAAGGCGAGGTACTCGTCGATCATATGCTCCATCTCGGAGAGATCGGTCTTCATCGCCTCGACGCGCTTCGAAGGCTCGGCGAGGGCCAGTTCCAGCTTCAGGCGGGTCAGCGGCGTGCGCAGGTCATGGCTGACCGAGGCCAGCATGGCCGTGCGCTGCTCCAGATGGCGCTGGATGCGGCTCTTCATGGCCAGGAAAGCCTGGGCCGCCTGACGCACCTCGCGCGCGCCATAGGGTTTGAAGTCGGCCACGTCGCCGCCCTTGCCGAAGGCTTCAGCGGCGGTGGCCAGCCGCTCGATCGCGCGCACCTGGTTGCGGATGAACAGGATGGCGATCGCCGTCAGCAGCAGGGTGGTGATGATCATCCAAAGGACGAAGATGCCGCCCTGCGTCGCCCAGGCCCGGTCGGAGGGCGCGATGATCCGCATGACCTGGCCGCCAACCTTGACGCGGATGTCGACGTAGCCCGGGAAGCGGACGGTATCGAACCAGTACGGGACCTCGAGATGCTCGGACAGCGCCCGGTCCAGCGACCGGTCGAGCGCGCCGAACACGGATGTCGGCCGGCGCGGCGGCAGGGTGCGGATCGGCGACAGGGCGATCGACAGCGACATCGAGTCCTGCGCCCGCTCGGCGATGCGCGCGAGGGAGTCCGGCCGGGGATCGTCCTGGTAACTCTCGACGGCCCATGCGATGTCGCCGGCCAGTCCGTCGGACAGGCGGCTGGTCACGGTCTGCCAATGGGCGTCGAAGAACACCCAGGTCACCGCGATCTGCATCAGCGCGATCGGCAGGATGATGATCAGCAGACTGCGGCCGAACAGGCTGGTCGGCAGCCATCGCTTGATCTGCCGGGGAATGATGATCTTGAGCGCGCGGAGCTTCATCAGTCGGGCGCCAGGCGATAGCCGACGCCGCGCACAGTCTGCAGATACCGGGGATTCTTCGAGTCGACCTCGATCTTGCGGCGCAGGCGGGTGACCTGCACATCGACGGCCCGGCCGGTGATATCGGCGGTGTCACGCGCCAGCTCCAGCCGGTCGACGGGTGCATTGGCCGATTTCGCGAGGCGCCGCATCAGTTCGATCTCGGCCTCGGTCAGTCGGATCTGGGCGCCGTTGCGGGTCAGCTCCCCGCGCTCGATGTCGAAGGCGCACTCGCCCAGGGACAGGCTGCTGGGCCCGACCTCGCGAGGCCCGGCACGGCGCAGGATGGCCTCGATGCGCAGCAGCAGCTCGCGCGGCTCGAACGGCTTGGCCAGGTAGTCATCGACTCCGGCTGTCAGACCGTCGATCCGGTCGTTGGCCTCGCCGCGGGCCGTCAGCATCAGCACGGGGGTACGTCCAGGCTGGTCCGTGCGGGCGCGCAGGCGGCGCGTGAACGCAACGCCGTCCTCGCCGGGCATCATGAAGTCCAGCACGATCAGATCGAAATCGAACGCCTCGACAAATCGCCAGGCCGAGGCCGCATCAGCGGCGCTGGTCACACGGAATCCGGCGCGCCCGAGGAATTCGCGCAACAGCTCGCGGATGCGGTCGTCGTCGTCGACCACCAGCAGGTGTCTGTCCGGCTGGCTCACGTCACGTCTCCCCGCGTCGAAGGCCGACGCCCGTGCGGGGCCCGGCCAGAGCCGCCAGAATCCGCCTTGCTCCGGCCACCCCGTCAAGCCCGCCCGTGCGATAGGCGCGACCCAGCAGGGCCCGCAGAGGTTCGGCGACCCGGTCCTCGAAGGCGCGGCCGGCGTCGGTCAGGCGCGCGGGCCGGCGGCGGCCGTCCAGGTCCCCCGCGTCGGTTTCAGCGAGGCCAAGCCGGACCAGATCGGCGAGCGTCCGGCTGGCGGCCTGTTTGGACAGGCCGGTCAGTCGCGAAAGGTCCCGCACGCCAAGGCCTGGCCGCCGCCGCAGCAGGAAGGCCGCGCGCCAGTGCGGCCGTCCCAGGCCGGTCTCGACCTCGAGCGCAGCATCGACCGCCGCCCACAGACTCGCCTCGGCCAGGAGCATCACCTCAAGGCCTTGGTCCAGCTCCTCATCGCGAAGGATCAGCCGCGGATCGGCGGGGACGGTCACTGCACTGCACCATTTTGTTTGACGCCAAAGGGCCCCGGGCGTCTAAGGTCGCGGTTCCCTTGAAAGGAGGGTTGCTCCCAATGTCTATCGTTCCCTTCGATGATCGCGACGGATGGATCTGGCTGGATGGCCGGTTCGTGGCCTGGCGCGAGGCGAAGGTACACGTACTGACACACGCCATGCATTACGCCTCGTCCGTGTTCGAGGGCGAGCGCATGTACGGCGGGGAGATCTACGAGCTGACGGCTCATACCGAGCGGCTGTTCAAATCTGCTGAAATCCTGGACTTCAAGATCCCTTACACGGTGTCGGAGATCGATGAGGCCTGCAAGGCGACCTGCGCGAAGAACGGTCTGACGGATTGCTACATTCGTCCGATCGCCTGGCGCGGGTCCGAGATGATCGGCGTCTCGGCCCAGAACACGAAGATCCACGTGGCGATCGCCGTGTGGGACTGGCCGAGCTACTACGATCTCGAGCAGAAGAAGAAGGGCGTCCGTCTGGCCTGGGCCAAATACGATCGCCCCTCACCGAAGACCGCGCCCACCGCGGCCAAGGCAGCCGGCCTCTACATGATCTGCACCATCTCCAAGCATCTCGCGGAGAAGGACGGCTACTCCGACGCCCTGATGCTCGACTACCGCGGCTATGTGGCCGAGGCGACGGGCGCGAATGTGTTCTTCGTCAAGGACGGCGTACTCCACACCCCGACGCCGGACTGCTTCCTGGACGGCATCACCCGCCGCTCCGTGATGCGTCTGGCGAAGGCGCGCGGCTATGACGTGATCGAGCGCCACATCAAGCCGGAAGAGATGGCCGGCTTCAGTGAGTGTTTCATCGTCGGCACCGCCGCCGAAGTCACTCCCGTGGCAGAGGTGGGCGAGTACCGCTTCACGCCCGGCCAGATCTCGTTGACGCTGATGGACGATTACGCCCGCCTCGTGCGCCGCGAACTCGTCGACGCCTGAAGGTCTCCGCCCTCCCCGGATCCGGGGAGGGCGGGCCATTTCCTACCAGAGCGCTGAAGGTCGGGGCGATCCCGATGACGAAACGTGGTGACCATGGTCGTCCCCGTGCGGCCTGTGGTCGTGATCATCTTCGTGATGCGGATCGTCGCCGTGATGCCCCGGGTCCTCGTGATGATCCAAAATGGACGCCGCGTTGAAGTCGACGACCGGCGGCGCCTTGCGCTTGGGCCTGGACTTGGGCGCCACCGCCGAGAGCAGCGCGGCGATCCCCAGCGCCAGCAAGCCCCAGCCGATGAAGACCCTGTGCCCTTCGAACATCCCCAGATCGAGCGGCGGAATCCGCGATGCGGCGGGCCCCTTGGGGTCAACGATGGCCCAGCCGATCGAGCTCAGCATCAGCCCCAGCAGCAGGCTCAGAAAACGCGCGACCATGGACTTTCCCCCGTCATTCCTCGACGCGACCCGACCGTTCGACCTGGAACCGGCCGGGTCAAAAGCCTGCAACCGTCAGGGGAGGGACCGACCGGAAGCCGTTCGTTCGTTGGGCAGAAGGGGGGCTGACTGCCTCTAAAACAACCACGCGTCGGGGCGCGGGTAGGGCTGGTCCTGCACCAGATAGATCAGGCCTACGGCCACCCGGACATAGAACCAGATGTGCACGGCGGCCAGGATCAGGCACCCGGCGATCAGGACCGGTATGCCGATCAGCAGCACCGAGAAGATGCCGCCGACGATGACGGCCACCACGCCGATGACGGCCCACCAGATCGACTTCCAGAAGGTCTGGATCAGGAACTGGTAGTGAGTCGCCATGCGGGATCCCGCGTGCTCGCGGTTCGCATAGGCCAGAACCAGGCCGATCAGCACGGCTACCCATACGGAAGGGATGCTGAGCAGGTAGAGGCCGTAGACGACGGCGGGAAGGACGCGGTCTTCGTGGGGTCGATCAACGGTGTCGGTCATCATGGCCTCCCGAAACCCCGATGCTGGACGGTTTTGCCCTCACTGGCAAACGGTGCGGGGTCACGCTTCCGGGAGCAGGTCGCGCGGGATGGCCCGGGGCTCGAACGTCGCGCCTCCACCCTTGAGCCAGGGCATGGCGGCCAGCATCAGGATCAGCACAAAGACCAGCCTGGCCGCCAGGGCCACGCCGAGGCCGGCGGCGCCAGCGCTGACCGAGGCCGCAAGGAGCACGATCGCGCCGAGGCCGAGCAGGCCCATGGTCCACAGGAAGGCTTCCCCTATCTCGAGACCGGCGGTCGCGAACCGCGCGCGCGGCGCGACTTCGGCGGCTCGTTCGGCCAGGGTACGGACCAGCGGGGCGAAGGTCTCCATCCGGTCGTCGAACCGGCCGGGCCCGCGCCAGCTATGCGAAGGCACGACGCAGCGACCCTTCGCGAATTGAAGGACGACCGCGCGGCGCGGGCTGCCGGGCAGGCCCGCCAGCCGCAGCACGCGAAGGTCGGCGAAGGCCAGCCGCCGCGTCTTAGCACCGGCGACTTCGACGAGCGCGTCGCCTTCAAGCGTCCAGACGGTTTCTGGCCTCAGCGGGGCGAGGCGGGCGGCATGGGATGGGCCGGTCCCGGTCAGACCCGGACCGCCGTGATCTCGACCCCGGCCGCTTCGGCATGGGGCGCGAGCGCCATCGGCTTTTCGACCCGCACCCGGGCGCGTGTGACACGCGGATCGGCCAGGCAGCGCTCGGCCAGCCGTTCAGCGAAAGTCTCGACCAGTTCGATATGGCCCTCGGCCGCCAGATCCCGGGCGTCGTTGGCGATCGTCTCGTAGTTGACGGTCTGGGACAGGCGTTCGGCGTGGACCGTGGTCACATCCAGTTCAACGTCAACGATCAGGGGCTGCGTCTTGCCGTGCTCATGGTCGTAGACCCCGATCTCGGCCTCGACCTTCAGGCCGCGCACGAAGATCTTCGCCACCACGATGCGGGCGGCGGGCGCGGGGTCCAGGGGCGTTTCGGGAAGGGTGGCGGCCACGTCTCTCAGCAGGTCAGGGATGAATGATGTCGGGTGTGAGCCAGCCCAGATGCTGGCCGCTGTCCACGGCGATCATCTGACCGGTCACTGACGGAGCGTCAATCAGATAGCGCATCGCCGCGGCGATCTCGTCGGGGTTGACGCTGTGGCCGAGCGGGGTGCCGGCCGCTTCCCGCTCGAATTCACCGGGCGCCTGGTGCACCGAGCCGAGCGTCGGGCCCGGGCCGATGGCGTTGACCCGGATGCGGGGCGCGAGCGCCTGGGCCATCGTCTGCGTGGCATGCCAGAGCGCCGCCTTGGACAGGCTGTAGCCGAAGAACTGTGGATTGGGCCGCCAGACCCGCTGGTCGAGGATGTTGATGACGGCGCCGGTCGCGCTGTCGGGCAGCCGGGCGGCCATGGCCTGGGCCAGCAGGGCGGGCGCCCGCAGGTTCGTCACCATGTGGGCGTCGAAGGTATCCACGTCGAAAGACTGCAGACGATCGTCGATGAACAGGGAGGCGTTGTTGACCAGCAGGGTCACAGGGCCGAGGACCGCCTCAGCCCGACCGATCAGGTCGCCGGCGTCGGGGGCCGCGAGGTCGCTGGCCAGAATGCAGGCCCTGCGACCTTCGGCGCGGACGAGATCGGCCGTCTCTTCGGCCTCGTCGGCCGAGTCGCGATGGTGGACGGCGACGTCATGGCCCGATCGGGCGGCCTGCACGGCCAGAACCCGGCCGATGCGCCGGGCCGCGCCGGTGATGACAGCCGCGCCGCTCAAGACGGGATCAGTCGGCCCGACCGAACTCGAACAGGTTCAGGGCGATCAGGGCGATGATGAAAATCGAGATGACGCCGATGGCGGCCATGACGCGGCTCCGGATTGAAAAGACGCCCCGGCTTTAGCCGCCGCTCTCGCGCCGGGCAAGCGGCCGTTCTAGGCTGGCGTCATGTCCCGCTGGAAACGCCTTCTCGAACCCCGCCTTCGGCCGGTCTACCAGATCATCATGCGCCAGATGCGCGGCCTGACGCTTGGCGTTCGGGTGGTGGTCTTTGACGAGGCCGGGAGGGTGCTGCTGATCGAGCACAGCTACACACCCGGCTGGCACTTTCCGGGCGGTGGCGTGGAAAAGGGCGAGACGGTCGAGGAGGCCGCCGTCCGGGAGCTCGAGGAAGAGGCCGGCGTGCGGGCCCTGTCCCGGCCGCGACTGGTGTCGATGCACTCCAATGGCGGCGCCTTCCGGGGCGACCATGTGCTGGTCTACCGCGTCGATCACTGGGAGATGGCCACCGCCACCTCGCGCGGCGAGATCCTGCGCGTCGACTGGTTCCACCCCGAAGATCTGCCCGAGGGCGCGACGCGGGGCACGCGCAAACGTCTGGCCGAGACGCTGGACGGCGGCCCGCCGGACCTGTTCTGGTAGAGCCAATCAGAAAACCAACACGGGGGAAACGCGCATGCCGAACTGGATGGTCCCGCAGGACTTCAGCAAGATCGCCGTCGGCATCGACCGGCCCGAGGATGTGGTCGTCGGCAAGGACGGCCGGGTCTTCGCCTCGGACCATCAATGCGCGGTGGCCGAGATTCATCCGGACGGGTCCTTCACCCGCATGGGCCCGAAGGGCGGCGCGCCCAACGGCATCAACATGGACCTGCAGGGCCGGGTGCTGATCGCGAACTTCGGCATCTACGACAGGGAAGAGGGGCCGCTGCAGCGGTTCGACCCCGCGACCGGGAAACACGAATCTCTCGTCGCCGAAGTCGGCGGCAGGCGGCTGACCAGCGCCAACTATCCGGTGCTGGACCGGGACGGGAACATCTGGTGCGCCAACTCCACGCACGCCGAGACCTGGCCCCAGGCGCTGGACGGCCGGCCGGACGGCTTCATCTTCGTGCTGCGGCCCGACGGCTCCACCAGCATCGTCGCCGAGGGGCTGAAGTTCCCCAACGGCCTGGCCCTGTCGGCTGACGACCGCTGGCTCTACTGCGCCCAGACCAGCGGCGCCGACGTCCTGCGGTTTGAAATCCTGCTTGGCGGCAAGCTGGGGCCGGGCGAGCGCTACGGCCCGGTGCTCGGCCGGCTGGTCGACGCCTCGCAGGTCCAGGCGGAGGCGGATGCCGCGCATCATCCGGACGATCTTGGCTACACCGACGGCGTGGGCATGGACGCCAACGGGGTGCTGTGGGTCTGCTTGCCGGCCGCCAACAAGATCGTCGCGATCCGGCCTTCGGGCGTCGTCGAGACCGTGGTCCACGACCCGTCCGGCGAAATCGTCAACCACCCGACCAACATCACCTGGGGCGGACCGGACCTGAAGGACCTCTACATCGGCTCGATCCGCGCGGGGTACGTTCTGAAGGCTCGCAGCCCGGTCGCCGGCCAACCGCAGGCGCATCAACGTTGAAGCTTGATGCATCAACTTTGAACTCGGCCCTTTCCGAGGTGATCGGCGGTAACTAAACTAGCGTTTGAAGAGGCCGTGCGGCGGCCCGCAGGGAGATGACGTGATGCGCGACTACACGAAGTTTTACATCGACGGCCAATGGGTCCAGCCCACCGGCGTCACGACGCTGGACGTCATCAACCCGGCCAATGAAGAGGTCTGCGGCAAGATCTCGCTGGGTACGGCCGACCACGTCGACCAGGCCGCCAAGGCCGCCCGCAAGGCGTTCGAGACCTTCTCGCTGACGACCGTCGAGGAGCGCATCGACCTGCTCGAGCGCATCGTCGTCGAATACCAGAAGCGCTACGGCGACATGGCCGACGCCATCACCGAGGAAATGGGCGCCCCGGCCTCGCTGGCGCAACGCGCCCAGGCGGCCATGGGTCTCGCCCACACCCAGACCGCCATCGGCGTGCTGAAGAGCTTCAAGTTCGTCGAAGACCGCGGCCCGACCCGTCTGGTCAAGGAACCGATCGGCGTCTGCGGCCTGATCACTCCCTGGAACTGGCCGGTCAACCAGATCGCCTGCAAGGTCGCCCCGGCGATCGCCGTGGGCTGCACCATGGTGCTCAAGCCGTCCGAAGTCGCGCCGTTCTCGGCCTACATCTGGACCGAGATCCTTCATGCCGCCGGCGTGCCGGCCGGTGTGTTCAACCTGGTCAACGGCGACGGCCCGACCGTCGGCGCCGCCCTCTCCAGCCACGCCGAGATCGACATGGTCTCCTTCACCGGCTCGACCCGCGCCGGCATCGAGGTGGCCCGCAACGCCGCCCCGACCGTCAAGCGCGTTGCCCAGGAGCTGGGCGGCAAGAGCCCCAACATCATCCTCGATGACGCGGACTTCCAGGCGGCCGTCACCGGCGGCGTGCGCTCGGTGATGATGAACTCGGGCCAGTCCTGCAACGCCCCGACCCGCATGCTGGTCCCCGGCAAGCGCATGGACGAGGTGATCGCCATCGCCAAGGCGGCGGCCGATTCCACGACGGTTGGCGACCCGAAGGGCAACGCCCAGATGGGTCCGGTCGTGTCCGAGGTCCAGTTCAACAAGATCCAGAAGCTGATCCAGGCCGGCATCGACGAGGGCGCGACCCTGGTCAGCGGCGGCGTCGGCCGCCCGGACGGCATCGACAAGGGCTACTTCGTCAAGCCGACCGTCTTCGCCAACGTCACCAACGACATGACCATCGCCAAGGAAGAGATCTTCGGCCCGGTCGTTTCGATCATCGGCTACAACAGCGTTGATGAAGCGGTGAAGGTCGGCAACGACACCGAGTACGGCCTCGCGGCCTACGTCTCGGGCACCGACGTGACCCAGCTGCACGCGGTGGCCAGCAAGCTGCGCGCCGGCCAGGTCAGCATCAACGGCGGCGGCGGGGACCTGATGGCTCCCTTCGGCGGCTACAAGATGAGCGGCAACGGGCGCGAGTGGGGCGACTACGGCTTCCACGAGTTCCTCGAAACCAAGGCCATGCTCGGCTTCAACCCGGCGCAAGCCGCGGAGTAGAGTTTGCGTGGTTCGAGACGCGGACCCGATGGTCCGCTCCTCACCATGACGATCAGGAGTGCGACCCACCTCTCTTCGTCATCCTGAGGAGCGAGCTTCAGGCGAGCGTCTCGAAGGACGCAATATGGCTCAGCCCATCAAAGGGCCGTCGGATCGTTCCGGCGGCCCTTTTTCTTTGGTCCGTCCTTGTGCATCTTCGCATCGCCAGCGCCCGTCAGAGGCGCGGCAGGACAGGAAGCAGCATGACCCTACTCGCCGACATTCAATCCGTGGCCGACGTGCCGCGCGTTCAGGCCCGGCTTCGCCCCGACGCGGAGGCCATCTGGTTCGAGGGCCGCGTGACCACATTCGGCGATCTGGACCGCGCCTCGAACCAGTGTGCCCAGGCGCTGCTGGCGCTCGGCCTCAAGCCGGGCGACCGGGTCGGTGTGCTGGCGAAGAACATCGACGACTTCTTCGTGCTCTGGTTCGGCTGCATCAAGGCACGTGTGACGCTTGCTCCGGTCAACTGGCGCCTCGCGCCACCCGAGATCGCCTTCATTCTCAAGGACGCGCGGGCCAAGGTGCTGGTGGCCGGCGAGGACTTCGGCGGCGTCGTCGACATGATCATCGGCGGACTCCCGGACATCAAGAATCTCATCCAGTTCGAACCGGGCCACCCGCGCTGGCCGGGCTTCCGCGACTGGATCAGCCGCTACGCCTCAAGCGATCCCCGACTGCCTGCCCGGGCCGACGATGACGTCATCCAGCTCTACACCAGCGGCACCACGGGGCTGCCCAAGGGCGTTCAGCTGACCCAGGCCAACTTCCTCAGCCTGTTCCAACTGGCGCTCGAGGCCGGCTGGGCGAAGTATGATGCGGGCAAGACAAACCTCGTCGTCATGCCCCTGTTCCATGTGGCCGGGACCAACTGCGGCCTGCTGGCCCTGCTGCAGGGCGTGCGCAACATCCTGACCCGCGAGGTCAGCGCCACCGAAATCCTTGACCGGCTGCAGGACAAGCAGGTCGCCTACGCCTTCCTGGCCCCGACGATCATCAACATGCTGCTGCAGACGCCGGGTGTGGAGCATGCGGACTTCCGTCGGCTCGAGCGCATCTTCTACGGCGCCTCGCCGATCTCCGAGGCCGTGTTGCGCCAGGCCCAGGAACGGTTCGGCTGCGACTTCACCCAGCTCTACGGCCTGACCGAGACGATCGGCGGCGCGACCTACCTGCCGCCTGAGGACCATGCGCCCGAGCGCGACAAGCTGCGCTCCTGCGGCAAGCCCTGGCCGGGCTTCGAGGTGCGGGTCCTGACGCCCACGGGCGAGGCCGGCAAACCCGGCGAGGTCGGGGAGATCCAGATCCGCGCCAAGGGGGTGATGAAGGGTTACTGGAATCGACCCGAGGCCACCGCCGACGCGATCTGCCCCCAGGGCTGGTTCTCGAGCGGCGACGCCGGCTATTTCGATGACGAGGGCTACCTCTACATCTACGACCGCGTGAAGGACATGATCGTGTCCGGCGGCGAAAACGTCTATCCGGCCGAGGTCGAGAACGCCCTGTTCAGCCACCCCGCCGTGGCCGACGCCGCCGTCATCGGCGTGCCGGACGAGAAATGGGGTGAAGCGGTCAAGGGCATGGTGGTGCTCAAGCCCGGCGCGACCGCCACGGCCGAGGAGATCATCGCTCACACGCGCGCACGGATCGCCGGCTACAAGGCGCCCAAGAGCATCGACTTCATCGAGGTTCTTCCGCGCAACCCGTCGGGCAAGGTGCTCCGCCGGGAGCTTCGTGCGCCGTTCTGGGAGGGGCGGGAGCGGCTGGTGGGTTAGGGTCTCACCCCGGCCGTCGCGCAGCGTGCCGGACTTCGAGGATGGTGACCTGATCGCCCTCAATGCGATATCGGATCAGGTATGGCGGCAAGATGACGAGTTCCCTCCTGCCGTGAGAAATAGCTCGCCCCCGACCCGGGAATAGATCCAGACGGTTGCCGTTATCTAGTAGTTCTTCCGCGATACGGGCGGCGGTGAACGGCTTGTCAGCTGAAATCCAGCCGACGATCTCGACGACGTCGGTGATCGCCTGGTCTGTCCAGATTACTTTCGCCACGAGTAAGGCGGGAGCTCAGGCTTTCCGTCGATGATCGATTGCAGCCATTTCGCCACCACCTCGTGCGGCACGACCCGTCCTGCAGCCGCATCCGCGTCGGCGGCGGCCGAGCGTTCGTCGTAGTCCGCATCGAATGCGATCGGCGCTTCTTCGAAGCCGGGAGGTTTCTCATCGCTCATTTTGAAAGCTTATCACGGATCGAGGCAAAAACAAGGGTGTTAGATAGAAATACCCGTTAAGGTAGCATTTCTTCTCGCATCCGTTGACCCTTGCCTGCCCCGACGTCGCCCGTGATGATTTCGGGGCAAAGCGGGGAAACGCCATGACGACCTTCACCACCATCCCGACCAACGGGATCAACCTGCGCGCTGTTGTCGAGGGTTCGGGGCCGCTGGTCGTGCTGGTGCACGGGTTTCCGGAGAGCTGGTACAGCTGGCGTCACCAGATCGCGCCGATCGCGGCGGCCGGGTTCCAGGTCTGCGCCATCGATGTGCGCGGCTATGGCGGCTCGGACAAGCCTGGGCGGGTCGAGGACTACAGCCTCGAACAGATCACCACCGACGTGGCCGGGGTCATCGAGCATCTGTCGCCGGATGAGAAGGCCGTGGTCATCGGCCACGACTGGGGGGCGCCGATCGTCTGGAACACGGCGCTGACGCGGCCGGACCGGGTCCGCGCGGTGGCGGGTCTGTCGGTGCCCTACACCGGCGTGCCGGCGGTGCAGTTCATGGACATCATCAAGGCCGTCTTCACGGACAACGGCCGGTTCTTCTACCAGGTCTATTTCCAGGACGTCGGCCCGGCCGAGGCCGAACTGGGCAGCGATCCGCGCGCGGCGATCCGCAAGTTCTATTACGCCATCAGCGGCGACGCGCCGGACGGGACCTGGCCGGCGGACAAGCCGCACGGCGAACGCCTGCTCGACCGGCTGCCGGATCCCGTACCGTTCCCGGCCTGGCTGACGAAAGAGGACGAGGACTATTTCGTCGCCGAGTTCCACCGCTCGGGCTTCTTCGGGCCGCTCAGCCGCTACCGCAACCACCAGCGCGACTTCGACTGGCTGCAGGGGTTCAAGGACCGCAAGATCGAGCAGCCATCGTTCTTCATCGGCGGCGACCGGGACCTGGTGCTGAAAATGATCCCGGGCGTCAATCCGCTCGACATCATGACCCCGCACCTGCCGAACCTGCAGGGCGCCCAGGTGCTCCCCGACGTCGGCCACTGGACGCAGCAGGAGGCGCCGGAAGCGGTGACGGGCCTGCTCGTGGAGTGGTTGAAGGGGCTGTAGCGTCCTTCGAGACGCTCGCTTGAGGCTCGCTCCTCAGGATGACGGGCGCAGGTGTTCGTCATGGCGAGGAGCGGACCCTCAGGTCCCCCCGGATCAAGTCCGGGGCTCGAACCACGGAGCACGCCCCAACGCCTGTTTGACTCCCCTAGGGTCAGGAATAGTCTCAAGGGAACAACGATAACAAACGCTCCAGGAAACGCCCATGACCCCCGCTGACGGTGCGACTTCGGCTGCGGTGAAGCCGGCTTTCAAGCCATTGCCCCAGAAGGGGCCAGACGTGACGGTCGAGCGCCGCGCAGACGGTTCGATCCTGCTTCGCTCCAACCATGCGCCGGGCGAAGGTCCGCGCTCCATCGCCCACCTGATCCGGGACAAGGCGCAGGCCCACCCCGACCGCCCCTGGATGAAGCAGCGCGAACCCGGTCACGGCCCGTGGCGCCAGGTCACCTACGGCGAGGCGGTGCGCGCCGCCGAAGGCATCGCCCAGTGGCTGCTGGACCGCGGCCTGACCGGCGCCGACAGCGTCATGGTGCTGTCAGCGAACTCCATCGAGCATGCGCTGGTCATGATCGGCTGCTACACGGCCGGCGTTCCGGTCGCGCCGATCAGCCCGGCCTACAGCCTCATTTCCACCGACCACGCCAAGCTCAAGCACTGCGTGGAGACGGTGAAGCCGCGGGTCATCTTCGCCCAGTCGGGCGTGATGTTCGAACGGGCCATCGCCACCCTGCGCGCCTACGATCCGACGCTGGTGTTCGTGACGGCTGACGGCACGGGCGAGGGCGCCATTCCGCTGTCCGAACTGACCGGAACCGAGCCGACCGCCGCTGTCCATCAGGCTCGCGAGACGCTCGGCCACGAGACGGTCGCCAAATACCTGTTCACATCCGGCTCGACCGGCATGCCCAAGGGCGTGCCGCAGACCTTCGGCATGATGGCCGCGACCATCGCCGGCGGCGAGGGGCTGCGGTCGGAAGCGGTCGACCCCGACGTCATCCCCCAAAGCCTGGAGTGGATGCCCTGGAGCCACATCAGCGCCGGCAACATCGGCTTCAACGGCGTCCTCTGGGGCGGCGGCACGGTGCACCTCGACGAGGGCAAGCCGATCCCCGGGATGTTCGAGACGACGATCAGGAACCTCTACGAGGTCTCGCCGGTGGTGTTCGGATCGGCGCCGATCGCGTTCGGCATGCTGGCCGAGGCGATGGAACAGGATCCGGTCCTGCGGGCGTCGTTCTTCAAGAACCTGCGCTACATGGGCTACGGCGGCGCGACCCTGTCGAACGACGTCAATGACCGGCTGCAGGCGCTGGCCGTCGCCGAGACCGGCCAGCGTATCCCGCTCACGACCATGTATGGGGCCACGGAAACCCAGGGCGTCACGGTGACCCACTGGGCGACCGAACAGGTCGGCCTGGTTGGCCTGCCGGTGCCCGGCGTGACCATCAAGCTCGTGCCGAACGGGACCAAGCTCGAGGTGCGGGTCAAGGGGCCGACGGTCACCACCGGTTATCACAACGACCCGGAAAAGACGGCTGCCGCCTTCGACGAGGAAGGCTTCTACAAGCTTGGCGACGCGGCGAAGTTCGTCGACGACAACGACCCGGCCCAGGGGCTGGTGTTCGACGGCCGGGTGACCGAGGACTTCAAGCTCGACAGCGGCACCTGGGTCAGCGTCGGCACGCTGCGGCCGGATCTGGTCGCCGCCGCCAGCCCCTACGCGATGGACGCCGTGATCGCCGGCCAGGACAGGCCGTTCATCGGCGCGCTGTTCTGGCCCTCGATGGCCGGGATGCAGGCGCTGGCCGCCGATCCGGGGCCGGGCTCGCCGATCGACAAGCTGACGGCGATCCTCAAGGACAAGCTCGCGGCGTTCAACGCCACGGCGGGCGGCTCCTCGCGCCGCGTCGGCCGCTTCGTGATTATGACCGAGCCGCCCTCGATCGACGCCGGAGAGATCACCGACAAAGGCTATGTCAATCAGCGCGCCACGCTCGAACGTCGCGACGCCCTGGTGCAGGGCCTCTATGCCAATCCGCCCGCCGCCGGCGTGGTCACGGTCTGAAGGAACGAACGATGACGATGGATCCCGGATTCCGCGCGCTGCTCGACGCGACCAATGCGGTCGAAATGCCGCCGCTCAAGACCCTGCCGCCGGCGATGATCCGCGAGGGCTACCGGTCCCAGCGGGTCGATGCCGACGCGCCGACCGACCTGGACGTGCGCGACCTCGAGGTCGCGGGCGGCGCCGGGCCGATCAAGGCGCGGCTCTACACGCCCAGGGGCGCCCCGGCCGTCGGTCCGGGCCTCGTCTATTTCCACGGCGGCGGCTTCGTCATCGGCGACCTCGACAGCCATGACGGCTTCCTGCGCCGGCTCGCCGCTGCGTCCGGCGTTCGGGTGCTGTCGGTCGACTACCGGCTCGCGCCCGAGCACGAGTTCCCGGCGGCGCATGACGACGCCTTGGCGGCGCTGAAGTGGACCTTCGACCATGCGGCCGAAATCGGCGTTGATCCGGCCCGTATTGCGGTCGGCGGCTGCTCGGCGGGCGGCAACCTGTCGGCCGTGGTGGCGCTGGAGATCAAGGACGACCCGAAGCGCCGGCTGGCCTTCCAGCTGCTACTCTATCCGGCCACGGCCATGGAGCAGGACACGAAGTCCCGCAGTGATCTCGCTACCGGCCACCTGCTCACCGCCGAGGTGATGGACTGGTTCGGCGACCACTTCGGGGTCAATCGCCACCCCGACCGCAAGCGCGCCGAGCCGAAGTTCGCTGACCTCACCGGCGTCGCCCCGGCCCTCGTGGTCACCGCCGGCTTCGATCCGCTGAAGGACGAGGGCAAGGCCTACGCCGCCGCGATCAACGCCGCCGGCGGGAAGGCCCGGCACGTCGAGTACAGCGCGTTCGTCCACGACTTCTACACGCTGGCCCCGTTCAGCCCGGCTGTGCCCGCGGCGATCGAGGAAACGGCGGCGGCGCTGAAGGCGGCGCTGGGCCGACATCCTGCGTGGTTCGAGACGCGGGCCTGATGGCCCGCTCCTCATCATGACGGGCTTTTGTGCAAGCCACCCCTCTTCGTCATCCTGAGGAGCGAGCCCCAAGCGACCCCGGACTTGATCCGGGGCTCGAAGGACGCACAGGGCCTCCCCGACAAAAAGAAAAAGGGCGGCCCGGGCTTCCCCGAGCCGCCCTTCACTTTTCAGCTCAGTGCTGTCCGCGAGACTAGAACTTGCCGCGCAGGGTAACGCCCACTGTCCGGGGCGCGCCCAGGAAGGTGTCATACGTCGAAACGTTGTTGTCCGCCGCGGCGCTGTAGGGGTTGGACGTATCGACCTGGAACGGGCCGTTGAACGCGACCTGCAGGTAGTCCTGGTCGAACAGGTTGTTCGAGAATAGTTCCACCGACCAGCGCTCGTCCTGCGAGCCGATGCCGATACGGGCGTTCACGAGAGTGAAGGCGTCCTGTTCCTTGACGGGGTGCAGGTCCGAACCGGTGTTGTAGCGCGAGGTGTACTTGGCCGAGACGTTGGTGCGGAACACCAGCGAGTCGCTGATGTCACGCTCGTAGGTGGCCGAGACCGACGACGACCAGCGCGGCGCGAACGACACCTGCGAACCCGGCAGACGGAAGACGCTGTTGAAGCGGCTCGGGTCGGTCAGGTCAGCGGCGGTGAAGCTGCCGAACTGGGTTTCGGCGTAGGTCACGCCGCCTTGCAGGGCCAGGCCGTCGACAGGCGTGAACCAGACGAAGTCGGCGTCGACGCCCTTGGAGATCACCTCGGGGATCGACTCGACCACGAAGGCCGTGCCGATGAAGGTGTTCAGCTGGAAGTCGGTGTAGTCCTGATAGAAGACGGTCGCGTTCAGCAGCAGCGAGTTGTTGAGCCACTTGGTCTTGATCCCGATTTCGTACGAGTCCGCGAACTCGGCGCCGAAGCTGGTGTCCTTCAGGACGGCATAGTCCAGGCAGCCCGACGCCACGGCGCAGTTGGAAGCCGTGTTGAAGGGCAGCGGCGAGCCGAACGGCGTGATCCGGGCGCTGCTGGTGCGGTCGAGGTTGAAGCCGCCCGACTTGTAGCCCCGAGCGGCGGACGCGTAGGTCATGATGTCGTCGGTGACCTTGTACGCCAGCTTGATCGTGCCGGTCGTTTCTTCTTCGCTCTTGGTCTGGGTGAAGTGACCCAGGGCGTCGAAGTCGTTGTTCTGAGCGTTCAGGCACAGACCGCCGACGACGGCGCGGGCGGTCGGGACGCCGGCGAGACCGGCCAGGGTCGCGTAGGAGGCTTCACCCTGGTCGCACGAGGCGCCGGTGGTGGAGTAGGTCGTGCCGAGGGACTTGTCGCTGCTGGAGTAGCGCAGGCCGACGGTCAGCTTCAGGGCTTCGGTGATTGACCAGGTGTTGTCCGTGAACAGGGCGAAGGTCTTGTCGGTCTGGGCGTAGCGGTCGTCCGAACCATTGCCTTGCTGATGGATTGCGGCCGAGGACAGGCCGAGCAGGGCCGGCACGTTGCTCAGAACGCGCTGGTCGAAGTAGCCGTAGAAGTCCTTGCCGTAGAGCAGGACCGAACGGGCATCGAGGTCTTCCTTGGCGTAAAAGGCGCCGACCAGCCAGTCGAGCGAACCTGTCGTGCCCGCGAACCGGAGTTCCTGCGAGAACTGCGTGAACTCGGTGAAGTTCGATCCGTCGTTCGGACGATAGGCGATGTCAGCGGCGGTGAAGTCCGAGTCCTGACCGGTTTCGGCCCGCCAGTTCCGCCAGGCGGTGATCGACGTCATGGTGATGTCGTCGGAGATGTCCCAGTCGGCCTGCAGCGAGAAGCCGGTGTCGACGATGTACTGGCCGGTGTCGCGGTTGGCGTAGGCGTTCCGTTCGAACGGACGCTCGGTCGTGTCGATCGAGCCGGGGCGCGTGGCGTTGATCAGGTTGGCGCGCGAGTTGGCGGCGTTGCCGACCACCAGCTGGGTGGCGAGGCAGCAGGACTCGTCGCGCTGGGTGTAGTCGCCGATGACGCGGATCTTGAGGGCGTCGTTCGGAATGATCAGCAGCTGGCCGCGGGCGGTCCAGAAGTCCTGGTTCACGTCGTCCTTGGCTGTGCGCGGGCCGGCCGTGCCGGTGACCACGTCGAGGTAGCCGTCACGCTGGCGCGAGGCCACGAACAGGCGACCGGCGACCGTGTCGTCCGAGGTGAGCGGGCCGGTGATCGAGGCCGACACGCCGCGCGAGCCGTAGTTGCCCACGGTGACTTCGCCGTTCGCGCCGAAATTGAACGAGGGTTCGACGGACAGGATGTTGATGACGCCGGCCGAGGTGTTCTTGCCGAACAGGGTGCCCTGCGGGCCCTTCAGCACTTCGACGCGCTGCAGTTCGCCGAGGTCGCCGAACGACACGCCGTTGCGCGGACGATAGACGCCGTCGATCACGACGCCGACCGAGGATTCCAGACCGGGGTTGTCGCCGACCGTGCCGACGCCGCGGATGCGGGCGGTGGTGACCGTTTCGTTGGAGGTCGAGGTGACCGTCAGGCCCGGGGTCAGGATCGTCAGATCCTTGATGTCCTTGACGCCGGCGTCCTGCATCAGCTGGCCGCTGACGGCGGTCACGACGACCGGCACGTCCTGCAGGCTCTGCTCACGCTTGGTGGCGGTGACGATGATGGCGTCGACGGTCGACGCTTCCTGCTGGTCCTGCGCGTAAGCCGCGCCAGCGAAAACGGCGGAGAGCACGGCGGCCGAGGCCGACGCGCGAAGCAACTGTGAAAAACGCATTTCCTGTCCTGAGATTATTGGCGCGGTCGGGGAGGAGCCGCGCGGTTATCGACACTTGAAAGCCTGACGGCTCCGTCAAAGTTGACGGCGATCATCTACGGCGCGCGGGGAAACCTGCACAAGCGTCAATCCCTTGAAAATAAGGGGAAAACCACTGTTCGTGGCGCATATGTAACAGCACAGGTGTCAAAAATCAGCGTTCGCCTGAATTGGCACGGCGGGCTGCGCGAACCGCAGCGTAATGACCCCCACCAGCACCGATAAAACCGAGCCGGCGACGACTCCCAGCTGGACCTGGGCGGCGGCCGCGCCGTCGTGAAACGCCAGGCCGCCGATGAACAAGCTCATCGTGAACCCGACTCCGCAGAGCATCGAGACGCCAAGCAACTGAAGCCAGGTCGAACCTGTGGGTCGCTGGCCGAGCTTGAGGGCGGACGCCAGGGCGGTCGCGCCCAGCACGCCGAGGGGCTTGCCGAGCAAAAGGCCGGCGGCGATGCCCAGCGGCAGAGGAGAGAGTAGTCCGCCCGCCGGGAAGGCGTCGAATGCGAAGCCGGCCGCCACGAAGGCGAAAAATGGCAACACGCCGTAGGCTACGTAGGGGTGCAGAGCGTGCATGTAACGCTTCAGTTGCCCATTCCCACCCTCCTTCATTCCGCCGATGGGAACGGTCAGGGCGGCGGCGACGCCCGCCAGTGAAGTGTTGACCCCGGATTTCAGGGTAAAGGCCCAGACGGCAAGGAACATCAGAGCGAACAGAACGGTCGGATCGCTCTTCCAGCGTCCGATCCATGCCATGACAGCGAGCCCGGCGGCGGCGGCGGCCAGAGCCGCAAGGTCGATGTGATTGCTGAACAGCACCGCGATCAGGGCCACCGCGCCCAGGTCGTCGGCGATGGCCAGGGTCAGCAGGAACACCCGTAGCGACGCTGGCAGTCTGGGTGCGGCCATGGCCAGGGCTGCGAGGGCAAAGGCGATGTCGGTAGCGGTGGGGATCGGCCACCCGCGCGGCGAGCCGCCGTCTCCGAGATTGAAGGCAAGGAAGATCAGGGCGGGAACGAGCATTCCGCCAACGGCTGCCAGTACCGGCGTCGCCAACTTTCGCGGATCCGACAGTTCGCCCCTCAAGACCTCGTACTTGATCTCAAGGCCGACGACGAAGAAGAACACGGCCATAAGGCCGTCCTTGGTCCATTTGAGGACGGATTTCGTCTCCTCCCAACCGCCGATCTGCAGCGTCAGTGGAGACTTCACGAAGGCGAAATACGCCTCCCGCAAGGGCGAGTTGGCCAGCACAAGCGCCGCGAGCGCCGCGAGCGCCAGCACGAGGCCTGATGCGGCTTCAGTCTTCAGGAAGTCGAGGGTGAACCGGCGCGCCATGCCTTGCGCTATCATGGAGGGCGGGAGCGCCCAATCGAAACCGGAAAGACCGCCCGCTTTTCGGCGACCGCATGAACCGTATGCCTCTGGCAGGCGACTATATCGCTGAGGTGGGCAGATGAAGCGAAATGCCGCAACCGTTCTGGATGAGTACCTGGTGCTGGCGGCGCAGCAGGGGTCGGCCGAGGCGTTCCGCCGCCTGGTCATTCGCTGGACGCCCGGACTGCGGAGGCACGCCGGCAGGGTCCTGCTGGACGCGGACGCCGCCAGCGACGCCGTGCAGGACGCGTGGCTCGCGATCGCAAAGGGGTTGCGGCGTCTGGACGATCCGACGCGCTTTCCCGCCTGGGCCTTGGCGATCACGACGCGCAGGTGCGTCGACGAGGTGCGTCGTCGCCAACGGCGGCGTGACGTGACCAGGAGCGTGCTCGACGACCGGTTGGTCGCGGCCGCGAGGGTCACCCGGGACGATCCGGAGCAGACTCTCGACCTTGTCGAGGCGGTCGCGACCCTCCCGGCGGACCAGCGACTGCTGGTGAGTCTCTACTACGGCGAAGGCCTGTCGATCGGGGAGATCGCCGACGCCTTCAGGATTCCCGCAGGCACGGTCAAATCGCGCCTGCACACGATCCGGCTTTCCCTGAAAGCCCGACTGGAAGGAGAAGACCATGTCCCAGTTTGACCAAGCCCTCCGCCGCTCCCTGTCTCCGGAGGACCTTCGACTGCTCGATGACCTCAGCCGCGAGGAGCCGTTGATCCTGCAGGCCCTGCATGCCTTTCAGAACCAGCACCGGCTTGTCGGCGTGCTGGGTTGGGTCGGCGGCTTCGGTCTGTTCGGCGTCGCCTGCTATTTCGCCTGGCGGTTTGTTCAAGCTCCCGATCTTCGCACGATGATCCTCTGGGGCGCCGCCGCGGGCCTGGCGGTAGTGGCCTTCACCATGATCAAGCTCTGGTTCTTTATGGAGATGCAGAAGAACAGCATCCTGCGCGAGGTGAAGAGACTGGAGTTGCAGGTCGCCAGTCTGCGGGTCACGAGCGCCACGGACGCCTGATGAGCGCGACATCCGTGCGATCAGCAAGGCTTCGGGGCGGCGGCCCCGGCTTTTGTCCCCAAGGTTGAGAATCCTGTAGTGTCGCCAAAACAGTGAGGTGATCTCGTGTCACTCTGGCTTGGCATTCTGGCGGGCTTGGCGATGCTGGCGGTGGGGGGCGACCTGCTGGTGCGGGGCGCCTCGAGCGCCGCGAGGCGGTTGGGGGTCAGTCCCCTTCTGGTCGGCCTGACCGTGGTCGGCTTCGGCACCTCGACCCCGGAACTGGTGACCAGTCTGCAGGCGGCGTTCGCCGGTTCGCCCGGGATCGCCGTCGGCAACGTGGTCGGCTCGAACATCTCCAACAGCCTGCTCATCCTCGGCCTGACGGCTTTGATTTCACCGCTGGTGGTGGACCGTCGGGCGTTCCGGCGGGACGCAATCGCGCTGCTGGCGGCGACGGCCGGGCTGACCTGGGCGATCCTGCAGGGACGTCTCACCCGCGACATGGGTCTGGTCGGGCTCGGCGCCCTGCTGCTTTACATCCTCGTGGTCTGGCTGATGGAACGGAAGTCGCCCGACGTCGAAGCCGAGCGGATCGAGGACCAGGCCGAGGAGCCGTCAAAGGCCGCGCCAAGCTTGTGGATCGCCCTTCCCCTGGTTGCCGCGGGAATCGCGATCACCATCTACGGCGCCCACCTGTTGGTCGGCGGCGCGATCGAACTGGCGCGAGGCCTGGGCGTGTCGGACACTCTGGTGGGCCTGACTATCGTGGCCCTCGGTACATCGTTGCCCGAGCTGGTGACGAGCGCCGTGGCCGCCCTGCGCAAGCAGGGCGAGGTGGCGCTGGGCAATGTCATCGGCTCCAACCTCTACAATATCCTTGGGATTCTGGGCATCACAGCCGTGGTCAGGCCGGTTGATGTCCCGGCCGAAATCGCCCGGCTGGATGTGTGGATCCTCGTGGCCGCGACAACCCTGATGGTCCTGCTCGCCAGACGCCGGGGCAAAGTGACCCGTGCGGAAGGGCTCCTGATGGTGACGGCCTACCTCGCCTACATGGCGTGGCTGGTCTGGGGTTCGGACCTTCAGGTCGTCTGAATCCGGGATCTGGCCTTGCGCCAGGCGCTGGCCGCGGTCATCTGCGGTGCATGCCCGTCTCGTCCGACTACCGCCCTGATCCCCGCTTCATGACGCTCGGCCCGGAGTTTTCCGACCCGGTGACGGCGGCCGACTTTCCCGAAACCGTCCTGCGCCACCGGAACCAGAGGGCCGCCGCCAGCGTCGGGCTGGCCGACCTTACCGACGCCGAGTGGATCCGGCACTTCGGCCGGTTCGCGCTCCTGCCGGACAACCAGCCCGGGCCGCTGGCCATGCGCTATCACGGCCACCAGTTCCGCACCTACAATCCGGACCTCGGCGACGGTCGCGGCTTCCTGTTCGCGCAGCTGCGCGAGGCAGGCGAGGGGCGTCTGCTGGACCTCGCCACCAAGGGATCGGGCCAGACGCCCTGGTCGCGGCGGGGCGACGGCCGCCTGACCCTGAAGGGCGGCGTGCGCGAGGTGCTGGCGGCGACGATGCTCGAGGCGCTGGGCGTGCCGACCAGCCGCTGCTTCTCCCTGATCGAGACGGGCGAGGACCTGGACCGCAACGACGAACCCAGCCCGACCCGCTCGGCCGTCATGGTCCGGCTGTCGCACAGCCACATGCGCTTCGGCACCTTCCAGCGGCAGGCCTACCTCGAACGCGCCGACAACATCGGCGTCCTGGTCGATCACTGTATCGACGCCTACTACCCGGAGCTGGCCGACGCCGCGGACCGGCCCGCCGCGCTGCTGGCCGCCGTGGTCGTGCGCACCGCCCGGCTCGTGGCCGGCTGGATGGCCGCGGGCTTCGTCCATGGCGTGCTCAACACCGACAACATGGTCGTGACGGGCGAAAGCTTCGACTACGGCCCGTGGCGCTTCCTGCCGCGCAATGATCCCAACTTCACCGCCGCTTATTTCGACGAGACCGGGCTCTACAGCTTTGGCCGCCAGCCGGAGGCGGCGTTCTGGAACCTTCAGCAGCTGGCCGGCTGCCTGTCGCTGGTGGCGGAGTCCGACGGGCTGGTCGCGGCGCTGAACGGCTTTACCCCGGCCTACCGCGACGCCATGCGCGAGGCGATGCTGGCGCGGCTGGGCGTTCGCTCACGCGGCGCGGATCCGGACCTCGACCTGGTCAACGCCGCCTTCCGGGCGCTGGCCGAGGGCGGGGACCGCCTGCGCTGGGAGCCGTTCTTCTTCGACTGGTTCTGCGGCGACGAAACCCGCGCCCTCGCCGGTCCGCGCGCCGACCTCTACGGCGGCGAGGCGTTCCTGGCGTTCCGCGCGGCGCTGGCCGAGGCCGAGCCCGACCGACCCGAGCGGCTGGCGAACCCGATGTTCGCCGCCGCCGAGCCCGAGGAGATGCTGGTCGACGACGTCGAGGCGCTCTGGGCGGCTATCGCCGAACGCGACGACTGGGCCCCGTTTCAGGCCAAACTGGCGGGGCTTGACCAGGCCCGCCAGGCGTGGGGGCTGTCTCTGACCTAGCCGTTGAAGGCGGGTCGGCGTCCGGCCCAGGGGCGCGCAGCCTCCAGCTGTCCGGCCAATCTCAGCAGCCCCGCGTCGTCTCCGGGGCGACCCATGAACTGGATGCCGATCGGAAGCCCGCCGGCGCTCCAGGCCAGCGGCACGCTCATCGCCGGCTGCCCGGTCAGGTTGGCCAGCTGGGTGTTGGTCATGAAGGCGAACAGCCGGTCGGCGTAGCCGCGCAGGTCGAGCGGGTCGCCCCGGAGCGAGCCTTTCGGGATCGGCGGCTGGCCCATGGTCGAGCACAGCAGGACGTCGAAGGTTTCCTGCGTCTTCGCCATCTCGCGGCCGGCTGCATGGGCCGCCTGCATGGACTGGACATAGAGCGCGCCGGAGACCTTCTGGCCGCGGCGGTACATGGCGGCGGTAACGGCGTCGATCTCGCCGTCCTCGATCGGACGACCGCGGCGGGAGATCTCGGCGTCCAGCGTCGCGGCGATACTGGCGGCGATCACCGACCCGGCCCCCTCGCGCATGGCCGGGAAGTCGACGCTGAGCGTTACCGACTCCACGTCGTGGCCGAGCGAGGCGCAGAGCCGGGCCACGTCAGCGACGGCGGCCGAGCACTCGGCGTCAATCGTTTCACCGGCCACGCCGCCCGGCAGGACGCCGATGCGCAGCTTGCCGGGGTCGCGGCCGACCTCGGCGGCGAACGGCGTCGCGGGCGGCTCCAGCCAGTAGGGATCGCCGCCGACAGGCCGGCAGACCAGGTCCAGCAACGCGGCGCTGTCGCGGACCGTGCGCGTTACGGCATGCTGGATCGAGAACCCGCCCCATCCTTCGTCGGCCGGGGCGAAGGAGACACGGCCCCGGCTGGGCTTCAGGCCGAACAGGCCGCAGCAGGAGGCCGGCATGCGGATCGACCCGCCCCCGTCGCTGGCGTGCGCGGCCGGCAGGATACCCGCCGCAACGGCCGCCGCCGCGCCGCCGGACGAGCCGCCCGGCGTGTGATCGAGGCTCCAGGGATTGAGGGTCGGGCCGAACAGTTCCGGCTCCGTCACCGGCTCCAGCCCGAACTCCGGCGTGTTGGTCTTGCCGAAGATCACCAGTCCGGCCTGGCGGTAGGCCGTGACGATGGCGCTGTCGGCCGCCGCGACATTGTCCTTGAACAGCCTGGACCCGCTGGTGGTCGGCGTTCCCGCGACCTGGGCGCTGATGTCCTTGATCAGCCAGGGCACGCCGCCGAGCGGCCCGGCCGGCGTTCCGCCGGCGACCTGCGCGCGGGCCTGATCTTCCAGCGACAGGATGATGGCGTTGAGAGTCGGGTTGACGGCGGCGGCCCGCGCGAGCGCCGCGTCCAGCACTTCGGCCGCGCTCACCTCCCGTTTCGCGATGAGGGCGGCAAGGCCCGTGGCGTCCTGGGCCTGATAGTCGTCCTGGTTCATCGCCGTCTCCCCGCGGTCTGTTTCGCCGATCCGATCACAGACCGCGCGCGCCGCCAAGGCGGCCGGGGCGCAGAGGGTGATCGTTGATCAGTTTCTCGAAGACAAACATCTGTTTGATCGGCACAATAACGTCGGGGAATGACTCTCAATCTCAGGAACAGGGCGCAGCATGGCGACCGAGCATTTTGACGTGGTGATCGTGGGCGCCGGCCTGTCGGGTGTGGGCGCGGGCTACCACCTGCAGGACAAGGCGCCGGGCCGCAGCTACGTGATCCTCGAGGGTCGCGACACCATGGGCGGCACCTGGGACCTGTTCCGCTATCCGGGCATCCGCTCGGACTCGGACATGTACACCCTGGGCTATTCGTTCCGGCCCTGGACCGACGCCAAGGCCATCGCCGACGGCCCGTCGATCCTCAAGTACGTCAAGGACACCGCCGCCCACTACGGCATCGACAAGCACATCCGCTACGGCTGCATGGTCAGGCGCGCCAGCTGGTCGACCGAAGAGGCCGCCTGGACCGTCGAGGTCGAGAAGGGCGGCGAGGCGCTGACCTTCACCTGCAACTTCCTGTTCCTGTGCGGCGGCTACTACAGCTACGTCGAGGGCTACACCCCCGACTGGGCCGGCATGGACAGCTTCAAGGGGCGTATCGTCCATCCGCAGAAGTGGCCCGCCGACGTCGACTACAAGGGCAAGAAGGTCGTCGTGATCGGCAGCGGCGCGACCGCCGTGACCCTGGTGCCGGAAATGGCCCGCGACGCCGGCCATGTGACCATGCTGCAGCGCTCGCCGACCTATGTCGTGTCGCGCCCGGCCGAGGACTCGATCGCCAACTGGCTTCGCACCAAGCTCTCGCCGATGGCGGCCTACGGCGTGACCCGCTGGAAGAACGTGCTGCTCAACATGGTCTTCTACAATCTCGCCCGGAAGAATCCGGCGAAGACCAAGGAGCGACTCGTCGCCATGGTCCGCGAGCAGATGGGCCCGGACTACGACGTCGCGACCCACTTCACGCCCAGCTACAATCCCTGGGACCAGCGCCTCTGCCTGGTGCCGGACGCTGACCTGTTCGACGCGCTCAAGAGCAACCGCGCCTCGGTCGTCACCGATCATATCGAGACCTTTACGCCCACCGGCCTCAAGCTGAAGTCGGGCGCCGAGCTCGAGGCCGACGTCATCGTCACGGCTACTGGCCTGAACCTGCAGGTATTCAACGGTCTGGAGCTGGTCGTCGACGGCCAGGTCATCGAGCCGGCGCAGACCTTGTCCTACAAGGGCATGATGTACAGCGACGTGCCCAACCTGGCGTCTTCGTTCGGCTACACCAACGCGTCCTGGACGCTGAAGTGCGACCTGACCTGCGAGTACGTCACGCGGCTGCTCAACCACATGAGCCGCACCGGCCAGCGTCAGTGCACGGCCCGCCGCAACGATCCGACGATCCAGGAAGAGCCGTGGCTCGATTTCTCGTCGGGCTACGTCCAGCGCACGATCGGCAAGTTCCCGAAGCAGGGCTCCAAGGCTCCGTGGAAGCTGCACCAGAACTACGCCCGCGACCTGATGGCGCTGAAGTTCGGTTCGGTGACCGATGAGGTCATGGTGTTCTCCAACCCGGCGCCGAAGACCTCGGTGAAGAAGGCGGCCTGAAGCGGCGCCGCCTTTCGCGGCGTTTGCGTTCCTGTCACAAGGCTGAGCCCGGTTCGTGCTAGCGGACCGTCTCTCGCCGTGACGTCTGTGACCCCATGACCGATGCCCCCCGCCGCCCGATCCTGAGCCTGAAGTTCCCGCCGCCGCCGAAGGCGCTACCGCCGCCTCCCGCGAAGGAGTCGCGGTGGAAGTGCAAGCCCTGCGGCGCGACCGTCGTGCTGACCGGCGCCGAGCCCGAGGCCCAGGAAATCCGCTGCCCGGCCTGTAACGCCAAACTCGGCCTCGCGGGGCAGTTCCTCAGCGACCCGCCCAGCCCGAAGATCCGCGCGCGTCGCTGATGGGTTGATTGACCCGAACGGTCCACGGTCGGACACTCCCTCCCTTCGGAACAGCGCGTCGCAGTGCGCGCACCGACGGGGGAGGCTGGAATGAACAACCGCTTGATCGGGATGCTCGCGGTCGCATCCGTGCTGTTCGGGCTGACGGCCTGCGTTGGCGGCGGCGCGCACGGGCTGAAGTCCGCCAGCCGGCAACCCAATGTGATCGTCATCCTCGCCGACGATCTCGGTTACGGCGACACCTCGGCCTATGGCGGGGCCATTCCGACGCCCAACCTCGAAGCCCTGACGGCCTCCGGCGTGCGGTTCACCAACGCCTATGTCGCGGCCGCGGTCTGCGCGCCATCGCGGGCCGCCCTGCTCAGCGGTCGGTCGCCGACGCGGTTCGGCTTCGAGTTCAACCCGGTCGGGCGCGACGAGCAGACGGGTCTGGCGTTGAGCGAGACCACGCTGGCCCAACTGATGAAGCGCGCGGGCTATGCCACCGGCATGGTCGGCAAGTGGCATATCGGCCAGGCCGCCGGCTATCATCCGCTGGATCGGGGTTTCGACAGCTATTTCGGCATGCTGGGCGGGGCCACCGAGTACATCACCAATCCCGCGGACGGCGACATCTCCGCCAAGGTCTATGGCGACGCCCAGACGACGCGCGCGGCCTTCCCGGTGTTCCGGGGCCGGCAGCCCGTCAACGAGTCCCGCTATCTGACCGAGGCCTTCACCGACGAAGCCCGCGGCTTCATCCGGTCCAACAAGGACCATCCGTTCTTCCTCTATCTGGCCTACACGGCGCCGCACACGCCCCTGCAGGCGACGAAGAAGTACGCCGACCGCTTCCCGAACATCGCGTCGCCCTACAAGCGCACCTACGCGGCTATGGTGTCGGCCCTCGACGACGGCATCGGCGCCGTCATGGCCGAGGTCCGCGCCCAGGGGCTGGAGCGCGACACGGTCATCATCTTCCTCAGCGACAACGGATGCGCCGGCTATATCAACGGCGGCTGCACGAACGCGCCGCTAGAAGGGGCGAAGGCAACCCCCTGGGAGGGCGGAATCCGCGTGCCCTTCGTGATATCCGCGCCGGGTCGCCTGCCGGCCGGCCGGGTCGAGGACCGGATGGTCTCGAGCCTGGACATTCTGCCCACCGCGGTCCGCCTGGCCGGCATCGCGCCGCCAGCGTCGGCGGAAGGCTTTGATCTCCTGCCGGCCGTGACCGGAGCCCGTCGGGGAGACATCCACCCGGCGCTGCTGTGGCGTATGGGGCCCAACCACGCGGTGCGGGAGGGGCGCTGGAAACTGCTCGTCGTCAACAAGTCCGAGGTCAAGGATGACCTCAGCCGCATCCTCGGATCCCCCGTTCCCGATGGCGTCCAGGCGACGATCGGCCCGCTGGGCCAATGGGTCCTGCTGTTCGACCTCGAGACCGATCCGGGCGAAACCCGCGACGTCGCCGACCAGCATCCCGATGTGGTCAAGCGTCTGGCGGGCCGGTTCGATGCTTGGGACCGGAGCAATGTCGCGCCGATGTTCACCAGTCGGCGTCAGGTGCAGACGGAGATCGGCGGCCGGGGCGTCCAGCTGTTCAACTAGATCGGCTAGCCGCTGCAGGCGCGTTGCGCCGGCGTCGACGGGCGCAGCCTGAGAAACAGCCGATAGAGGCGTTCGAGGACGGCCAGGATCGTCGGATGGCGGGCGATCAGGCCGAGGGGTCGGAGCAGCGGCAGAACCCGCCACATGGCGGCGAACGCGGCGGCGCCGGACAGCATCGGGCCATGGTCTTCGCGGGCATGGAACCGGTTCAGGAGGTCGGACCGGTCGATCGGGCAAGCCCCGTCGCCGGTTCCCACGTCGATGAAGTCGACGGCCGCGTCGCGGTCCAGCCGCCGCAACAGCGCAACTTCGCGCCGACAGAGCGGGCAGGATCCATCGAACCAGACGGTCACCTTGGTCATCCCGCGGGACCTAGGGCGTGCGGCGTCGATCTCAAGCCGGCGTCACGCCGTCGCGTCCGCCACCCGCGGCGCATCGACCCGCGCGCCCGGGAAGATGCGCAGGAAGTTCTCGGCGTAGAACTTCTCCCGCACCGTCTCGCCGCGGTCGCCCAGCGACGCCTCGAACCGGCCGATCGGATTCCGCCCGCCCTCGATGTGCGGATAGTCGCTGGAGAACAGGTAGAGGTCCGGGTTCGACTGGTCGATAAAGTTGCCGACCTCCTCGAAGACGAAGGGGGTGAAGGCCAGCTGCTGGGTGATCTGCTCCGACGGGATGCGGCTCAGGCCCTGCAGATTGGCGTCGTTGCGGCTCCAGTGCTTCACCACCCAGTCGAGTCGGCGCAACAGTTCGGGAACCCATCCCGCGCCGAGTTCGACGCTGGCGCCTTTCAGGCCCGGGTGCCGCTCCAGCACCCCGTCCAGCACCATCATGGTCAGGAAGGCTTCCGGTCCCTCATGCAGCAGGGCCACGTCCTTGGTGCGCAGGTTCTCGCCGCCGCCCAGCCAGTCCTTGGTCGGCGGGCGGCCATTGTTCATCCAGGCCTTGGCGAGCTGCAGCGGCGCGCCGCCCACATGCAGGAGGAAGGGCAGGCCGGCTTCGGCCAGGGTCGCCCAGAAGGGGTCGAGGTCGACGTGCCCGGGTGAGCGGTCGCCGCTCGGCCGGTGTGGAATCCAGACCGCCTCGAGGCCGCTGGTCAGCACCTGCTTCAGCTCGGCCATGGCCAGGTCCGGATCGTCGAGCGGAATGATGGCCACACCCATCAGCCGGTCGTCGGCGCCGCAGAAGTCGGCCATGTGCCGGTTGTGCGCCCGCGCTCCGCCATAGCGCAGACGGGGATCGATCTTCGAGCTCGGCGAGAAGGGCATGGCCACGCTGTGGGTGGCGAACACCAGCTGTTTGCGGAAACCCAGCAGGTCCATGGCCTTGCTGCGGTCGGCGCTGTTGAATGCCCCCAGCGCCTGGATTTCCTTCGACGCCTCGATCAGCCGGTCGCCCAGGGCGATCTGGGCGGCGACGTGGTCATCACTGTGCCGCCCGCCCTGGTCCATGATCACCGCCACCTCCTCGTCAGTGACGATCGAGGCGGAATAGCTGACCTCCGGGATCTCCTCCCGCAGCGCCGGATCGGCGTACCGCTTCAGGAAATCCGGCAGCTCCATGATGTGGCTGTCGGCGTCATAGAAAGCGCGCGTGGCGGGGGCGTAGGTCATGCTTCTCTCCCGGACGTCCGCCCCGATCCTGCGCCGGTGAAGGCGGGCGGGGCGTCACGTCCGGGGAGTATTCAACGCCTCGGGCGTGGAGTCACCCGTTCCCGGTCAGGCGGCGTCCTCGACCTTCAGGCTCTGACGCAGGTCCTTCTTGAGGAACTTGCCGCTCGCGTTGCGGGGCAGGGACTCCTTGAGCAGCCAGACGTAGCGGGGCGCCTTGTGCTTCGCGACCAGGCTGACGCAATGCTCGCGGATCTGGTCGGCCGTGAGGGTCTCGCCCGGCCTGAGCACGATGGCGGCGCCGACCTCCTCGCCCAGCCGCGCGTCGGGCACGCCGAACACGCAGCATTCGGCGATCGCGTGATGCTGGTGCAGCGTGGCTTCGACCTCGGCGCAGTAGATGTTCTCACCGCCGCGCAGGACCATGTCCTTCTTGCGGTCGACGAGGAAGATGAAGCCTTCCTCGTCGAGCCGGGCGACATCGCCCGTGTGCAGCCAGCCGTCGGTGATCGACTCGGCGGTGGCGTCGGGGCGGTTGATGTAGCCCTTGATCACCGAGGAGCCGCGCACCCAGAGCTCGCCGGGCTGGCCCGGGGGCAGGGGATTGCCGGCGTCGTCGACGACCCGCGTTTCGAAGCTCGGCATGGCGCGGCCGCAGCTGGCGGGCTTGTCGACAAAGAAATCGCCGCTGATCGAGGTGATGATCCCGCAGGTCTCGGTCATGCCGTAGCCGGTGTTGGGCCGGGCGGTGGCCACGGTGTTCTCGATCTTCTCGACGAGATCCGGCTGGATCTGCGCGCCGCCGCCGCCGACGGTCATCAGGCTGGAGGTGTCGTACTTGCCGAAGTCCGGGTGGGTGACCAGTTCGCGCGCCATGACCGGCACGCCGCTGACGCTGCTGATCTTCTCGCGTTCGATCAGCTTGAGCGCCTCGCCGGCGTCCCAGCGGTACATCAGCACCATCTTGCCGCCCGCCGCCGTGGTCGCGTAGGCGCCGCAGTTGTTGGCCGTCACGTGGAAAAGCGGCGTGGTCACCAGGGTGGCCGGGACCGGAACCGGCGCGTCGGGGTCGGGCATGACGCCTGTCCCGTGCGCGGTCGCGAGGGCCGTGACCTGACCAGCGAACATCATGTTGAACAGGTTGCTGACGCAGCCCCGGTGGGTCAGCTGCGCGCCCTTCGGGAAGCCTGTCGTGCCGGAGGTGTAGAAGATGCAGGCGTCGGCGTCGGGATCGATCTGGACGTCCGGCAGGTCGCCGCCCGTGGCGACGATCGCTGCCCAGGGCGTGGCCCCGACAGGCGCATCGGCGCGCACCGCCACCAGGGTCGCGTCCCCCAGCATGGCCGGGTCCTCGTTGATCCGGGCGATTCGCTCCTCGTCGGCGAACACCACCTTCGGCGCCGAGTCCTTCAGGCCATAGGCCATCTCCGGCGCAGTCCACCAGGCGTTCATCCCGACCACGGCCACGCCGATGCAGCAGGCGGCCCAGTAGATCAGCATCCATTCGGGATAGTTGCGCATGGCGATGGCGACCCGGTCGCCGGGCTTCACGCCTTGGGCCAGCAGCCAGTTGGCGATCGACGCCACCTGGGCATGGGCCTCGCCATAGGTGATCCGCTCGCCCTCGTAGACGAGGTAGTCGCGCTCGGCGAAGGGCAGGGTGGACAGCCAGACCTCACGCACGCTCGGCGGCGCGTTCCTGAACGCCCGGATCGTCGATCCGCGGACCTCGATCTCGGTGATTTCAAAGGGGGCGCCGGGCGCGGTCAGTTCCGCCCAGGCGTCGTTCAGTTCCGCGTAGTGCATCCTGTTCCATCCCTGTCTTGAACAGCGCCGACTTCTGATGGCCGGCTGCTTTGTGTCGTCATGGCGCCGGACCGGTTGGTCGCGGCGAAAATCATTGTCAGGTCGGCGCGGCGGCGGCGCGGCTAGCGCTCTCGACCTTGGCGCGATCAACCATCTGCAGGGTCGAGCTGGCCTTGGCCAGCACCTTGCCGGCCGGATCGAGCAGCCGACCTTCGAAAAAGCAGGTCGTGCGACCGCGTTTCTCGACCCAGGCCTCGGCGATCACCCGGCCGGGGCGGGCAGGCGCGAAAAAGCTGACCTTGAGCTCGAGGGACATCGGGACCGTCCCGGTTCCAAGCATGGCGATCGCCGCATGGGCCATGGCCGCGTCGATCCAACCGGTGACAAAGCCACCCTGCACCACGCCGCCCGAATGGCACATGTGCAGGCCGGCTTCGTATTCGAGCACGGCCCGGCCTTCGGGGTTCATCTCGATCCGCCGCACCAGCCCGAGCGTGCGGTTCAGGTCTTCAACGCCGGACGGCTGGAGGTCGGACATGGTGGCTCCTGGCGACTGTACCGGCGATGTCTAACCGGTTGCCGCAACGGCGCCTCAACGGGTTTTACCGGCCAGCAGGTCGGCGACCGCGCATGTCGCTCGAAATTCGAAGCCGCGCAGCCTCGGGAAACGCCGTTCGACGAAGGCCTACGTAGTTATCCTTAAGCGCAGACCCTGAATTTCAAGCCCTCGAGGCGCGGCCTAATCCTCCAGCATCAATCCTGGGGAATTGGTCATGATCGCCTCCACGACAGCATCGCATCGCTCCGCCGCGGCTCCGTACGAAGGTGCGCCCGAAGCCGCGCTCGACGCGCTCGCGCGGCTGGGTGTTCGCGACACCTATGGCAAGGATGAAGAGATCTATGGCCAGGCGGAACCGGTCGAGCGGATCTACTGCGTTGTCAGCGGCGCCGTTCGCACGACCCGCCTGATGTCGGACGGCCGTCGCCAGGTCGGCGAGTTCTACTTTCCGGGCGACGTCTTCGGGCTTGAGACGGGCCCCGACCATCGGTTCTCCGCCGAGGCGCTTTGCGATTCCGTGGTCCTTTCGGCGCGGCGCGCGATGCTCCGCGAGACCGATGCCGCCGAGACCTTCGACCTGATGATCCGTGACGCCACCGTCCGGGAGCTGGACCGCTCCCAGGATCACGTGCTCATGCTCGGTCGCAAGACCGCGTCGGAGCGGGTCGCCAGCTTCCTGCGGGGGGTCATCGCCAGGACCGGCGGCGCCGGCGATCTGCCGATGACGCGCCAGGACATTGCCGACTATCTGGGCCTGACCATCGAGACCGTGTCGCGCATGCTGAGCCAGCTGCAGTCGACCGCCGTCGTCGAGTTCGACGCCCTGCGTCACTTCCGCGTCCGCAATCCCCAGGCGCTCGAGCGACTCGCCGCCTGAGCGAATTTGTCACGCCTCGACCGCTATGCCCGGATGGGTATAGTCGGTCCGGGCGACCATGACAGACATCCGCAAATCCTATGATCCGGCAGTGGGACCCGAAGAAGCGCTTGAGGCGCTTCGGGAGCGGGAAGCCCACCTGCGGTCGATCCTGGACACCGTTCCGGATGCGATGGTGGTCATCGACGTTCGCGGCATCATCCAGTCCTTCAGCGCGACCGCCGAGCGGCTGTTCGGCTGGTCCGCCGAGGAGGTGATCGGGCGGAACGTCAGCATGCTGATGCCGCAGCCGTACCACGACGCACATGATGGCTACCTGGAGCGCTATCTCTCCACCGGCGAGCGCCGGATTATCGGCATCGGCCGCGTTGTCGTCGGTGAACGTCGGGACGGGTCGACGTTCCCGATGGAGCTTTCCGTGGGCGAAATGGTGTCCTCGGAGCGTCGCCACTTCACTGGCTTCGTCCGAGACCTGACCGAGCGCCAGGAGACCGAGCGGCGCCTGCAGGACCTGCAGTCCGAGCTGGTCCACGTCTCGCGCCTCACGGCCATGGGCGAGATGGCCTCGGCCTTGGCGCACGAACTCAATCAGCCGCTCTCGGCCGCCGCCAACTACCTCAAGGGGTCGCGGCGCCTCATCGAATCCGACACGCCCGATCTGCCGCGCCTTCGCGACGCTCTGGAAAAGGCTGCCGACCAGACTCTTCGGGCAGGGCAGATCATCCGGCGGCTGAGGGACTTCGTGGCCCGCGGCGAGTCTGAACCCCGGATCGAAAGCCTGCCCAAGGCAATCGAGGAAGCCGGCGTGCTGGCCCTGATCGGAGCCATTGAACGGGGAGTCCGCGTTCAGTACCGCCTCGACCGTCGGGTCGACCTCGTCCTTGCCGACAAGGTCCAGATCCAGCAGGTCCTGGTGAACCTGATGCGAAACGCCATCGAGGCGATGCAGGTGTCCGATCGCCGCGAGCTGACGGTCTCTGCCGTGCCCTTCAAGGGCGGCATGGTTGAAGTGTCGATCGCCGATACCGGGCCCGGCATCAGTCCGGACATCGCCGAGCGGCTATTCCAGCCCTTCTTCACGACCAAGTCGCAGGGTATGGGTGTCGGGTTGTCGATCTCGCGCACCATCGTCGAGGCTCACGGGGGCCAGATCCGCGTCGAGACCAACGACAAGGGCGGCGCGACCTTCAGGTTCACCTTGAGGGCGGTCCGTCCCGAAGATCTGGGTGACGATGACTGATTTGCTCGTTCACATCATCGACGACGACGCGGCGATGCGGGACTCGCTGCTGTTCCTCCTGGACACGGCGGGCCTCAGCGCCGTGGGAAGCGCTTCGGCGGCCGAGTTCCTGGCGACCATTCCCGATGCGACCCTCGGCTGTATCGTCACCGATATCCGCATGCCCGACATGACCGGCCTGGAATTGATCAAGGCGCTCCGCGCGGCGGGGCACGACTATCCGGTGGTGGTGATCACTGGTCACGGCGACGTTCCGTTGGCGGTGGAGGCGATGAAGGCGGGTGTTGTCGACTTTATCGAAAAGCCGTTCGACGACGAGACCCTCCTGGATGCGATCCGGATCGCCTTCCGGGACCGTTCGGCGCCCTCCGGGGTCAATCCGGAGCGGCAGGCGATCAAGGCGCGCATGGACGAGCTCTCGCCGAGAGAGCGCGACGTGCTGGGAGGCGTGGTCAGCGGAAAGCCTAACAAGATCATCGCGCATGACCTCGGCATCAGCCCCCGGACCGTCGAGGTCTATCGCGCGAACCTGATGACCAAGATGGGGGCCGGCAGTCTGTCGGAACTTGTCCGGATGGCGCTCGTCGCCGGCTACTGACGCGTTTTGAGGCAGATCAAAGTCCGGCCCGGACGAACGGGTCAGACTGCATGCCATGCGCCCTGAAAGCGGAACATCGGCCACCGGCCAGCCGACCGCGATCATTGTCGACGACGATGAGCATCTGCTGGCGGCGCTGCGCTTCTCGCTTGAGCTCGACGGCCTGCTGGTCGAGACGCACCGATCCACCGACACCGTCGATATGGCAGGGCTGCCTGCGGCCAACGCCTGCCTGGTTGTCGACTACCGTCTGCCAACCGCGAACGGGCTCGATTTGCTGACGGGGCTGCGCGCCGGCGGAGTCACCTTGCCGGCCATCCTGATCACCAGCCATGCCAGTCCGCTCGTTCGGGACGCAGCGCGCGCCGTCGGGGCGACCCTGATCGAGAAGCCCCTGCTCGGCGACACGCTCGTCCGCGCGATCCGCGCGGCGCTCTCCGCGAGGAATGATCCAGGTCAATGATCGCCTGCTTTCGGGCGAGGCCTACTGGCCTCCGAACCGAAAGGAGACACGCGATGCTCGAAACCCTGTCCGCCCTGCCGCCCGCGCACCAGGCCTATCTGATCATGGTCATTGTCGGCTTCTGCACGTTCGGCGTGACGCTCGGGACCGTGTCCACCTGGGTTAACCTGACGAAATAGAAGCCCGGACGCCGGCAGGGCTGCCCCGCCGGCGTCTTTCACAATCAAAAAATGACGCCCCCGTCATCGTTGAGGGGCCAGAAATCGGGAGACGGAAATGCTCAAAGTCACGCTGGTCGACGGCCCGCCGCAGGACGTCCGGGAGTTCGACGACGAACTGACCCACAAGCTGACGTCCGAGGACGTGGAGGTCATCCGCGAGATCTTCCGGACGCCCCTGACCGGGTCCTACAACTGGGACTACCAGGACGCCAACGCACGCATCCGCAAGCTCTACGAGCTCGGCAAGCGGTTCAACTGGGACGCCCAGATGGACGTCGACTGGGACGTTCCGTTCTCGCGCGGCGAGACCCCCAACGATCCGACGATGAACGCCTTCGCCGGTCACCCGAAGTATGAAGCGCTGACGCCGCAACAGAAGCTGGACTTCGCCTGGCGCAGCCATGCCCAGACGCTGTCGCAGTTTCTCCACGGCGAGCAGGGCGCCATGCTGGTCGCCAGCCAGCTGGTCAGCTGCGCCCCGACCTATGACGCCAAGCTCTATGCGTCCTCCCAGACCTTCGATGAGGCGCGCCACGTCGAGGTGTTCCACCGCTACCTGACCGAGCGCTGCAAGATCGTCTACCCGATCAACCCGAACCTGAAGCTGCTGCTCGACAAGGTGCTCACCGACGAGCGCTGGGATCTCAAGTTCATCGGCATGCAGGTGCTGATTGAAGGGCTGGCGCTCGCCGCCTTCCAGTCGATGACCCAGAGCACCCGCGACCCGCTGCTCAGGCAGATCCTTGAACTCGTGCAACGCGACGAGGGTCGCCACGTGGCCTTCGGGGTCAACTACCTCGAGGACTGGATCCGCGCGCTGCCGCAGCACGAGATCGAGGAACGCGCCCAGTTCGCCTACGAGGCCTGCGTGATCATGCGCGAGCGGCTGTTCAGCGTGGAGGTGCCGCAGGAGTACGGCTTCACCCTGGAAGAAGCCCGCGAGATCAACCACAAGGCCATGGCCGGCGGCGCATTCCGCGACTTCCTGTTCGCCCGGATGATCCCGAACCTGAAGCGGATCGGCCTGCTGACCGAGACCGTGCGTCCGAAGTTCGAGGCGCTTGGCGTTCTGCGGTTCGAGGATGAAGTCCACGACGGCCTGATCGACTGGGCGACCCTCGAGAAGCCTCTTCCGGTCACGCCTCGCCAGATGGCGGCCGAATAGCCTTCTACCCTCTGACACACTCCCTTTCGTCCAACTTCAGGCCCCCGGCTCCTCCGGCGCGGGGGCCTCTTTCTGTCTGGAGCTCGGCGGTGCCTTCAATTGATCCATGTCAATCGACTTGATGGAGCCACAATTGATCCACGTCAGGGCCCCTGGGTCAGGATCGATTATTGATCAGTTGTCCGGAGCAACTGACACCCCGGCCCAAGAGCAAGGGGATACCAGAATGAAAACCATGATCGCCACTGCGGTAGTCGCCGCTGCCCTGGCTGCCGCGGGCGCTGCTTCGGCCGAAGACTTTCAGCCCAAGACCGCCGGAACATGGCTGGTGGACGTGCGCGCCACGTCGGTGGCCCCTGACGAATCCGGCGCGATCTTCACGGCGGGCGGTGTCGACACCGGCCTGGACGTCAAGATCAACAACGACACGATCCCGTCGCTGGGGATTTCCTACTTCCTGACCGACAAGGTCGCCGTCGAACTGATCCTCGGCACCTCGAAGCACACCATTTCGGCCACGACCGCGCCGACCGACACGCCCGTCCATGACACCTGGGTCCTGCCGCCGGTTCTCTCGGTGCAGTATCACCCGCTGCCCGCGGCGCGCTTCAGCCCCTACGTCGGCGCCGGCATCAACTACATGATCTTCTACAAGGGCAAGGACCGGAACGGCTTCACGGTCGATTTGGACAACGGCTTCGGCTACTCGCTGCAGGCTGGCGCGGACATCGCGCTCCAGGGCCCCTGGTCGCTGAACGTGGACGTGAAGAAGGTCTTCTTCGACACCACCGCCAACATCAACAGCGGCGCCCTGCATTCGGACGTGACCATCGACCCGATGGTCGTGTCGGTCGGCCTGGGACGCAAGTTCTAGGCGGCGTCGCCGGAATCGAGACCGGCCAGCTCGGCGAGCTCGGCCGGTCGCTCGATACTCAGACTATGCAATGACAGGAGCCGGATCACCCCGCGGGTCTTCAGCCGCGATGTGACCCGGCTGACTGTTTCGGTGGTCAGACCCAGATAGTCGGCGATCTCGGCCCGGGTCATGGGCAGCTGGATGATCCGCCCGCCACCGCCCGCGCGCCGGTCGCGCGCGGCCAGATCGGCGAGAAACGACGCCAGGCGCTCGACCGCCGTCTTGCGCCCCAGCAACAGCATCTGATTGTGCGCGGCCTGCAGTTCGTGCGAGGCGCGGTCCAGCAGGGCCGCCTCAAGATCGGGCTGCTCGACCAGCATCTTGCGATAGGTCTTCTTCTGGAACCGGCAGGCCGATCCGGCGGTCAGCGCCTCGGCCGAGAACGCGTAGCGATCCCCCGTGGCCAGGCCGAGGAAGTCCCCCGAAAAAAGAAAGCCGACAATCTGCCGCCGGCCGTCCGGCAGCAACTTGTAGACCCGCACCGAGCCGGCCGTGATGTTGAACAGGTTGGTCGCGGGGTCGCCCTCGCGGACGAGGATCTCCCCGGGCGTGAAGGTATGGTGATCGGATATGCCGGACAGCTGGCGCAGGCCATCTTCGGCCAGCACGTTGCAGACGCTCAGATGGCGCGCGGCACAGACGCTGCACGGATCGACCCGACCGGTTCCGGCGCAGGCCGCGGCTTCGATGGTTCCGGTCATGCTGTTGGATTCCCCCAGATTCTATAGGCTTGACGCAGATCAACGATCCGGACGGGCGAGGCTGCGAGCCTTGCACCCACGATGGACAAGCGTCTGAACACTGTTGTTGTCACCCGGCTCTCGACCGATGAGATCGACGAGGCGTTTGGCTTGGCGAGGCTGACTTTTCCGGGGCTGACGCCCGGACGCTGGCGCTCGACCGCGCGGCGTTGGACCGCCCATCCGGGCGGCGCGACCGGGGCCTTGGTGGCCAGGGACGGCGCGGGGCGGCTGAGCGGGCTGGCGCCCTTCGCCGTGCGCAGCAATCTGCAGGCGGGGCGCAGCCTCTGGGTCGAGCGCGTGGCGTCGTTTTCGCTGCTGGACGGACGTCCGATCATAGCGGCGCTGGCCGATGGTCTGCGCGAAATCGCGCGCTCACAGGGTTGCCGGGGTATGACCGTGCAGATCGAAACGGGCGACCGGGCGCTGCTCGCGGCGCTTGGCCGCAAGCCGGGAAGCGCCCGGTCCACCCTGGTCAGCGCCACGCTCTAGGCGCGTCCGGTGTCGCGGCCCAGCAGGGTCGCCGCGCCTGCGAAGGCCATGATCGTCAGAGCCGCCGCCGGGAAGCACAGCGGGCAGTGCCCGAACAGCGCGGCCGTTTCTCCGCAGATCCGACCGTAGGCGGTCAGCTGCGGCCACTCCCGAATCACGATGCCGATCCAGAGCACGGCAGCCCCCAGGGCGCTGTGCAGGGTGATGAGCTCGAGCCGGGCCGTGTTGCCCAGCGTGGTAAGCGCGCGAACTTGCATCTTCGACTCCCCATTTAGCACCGCATTCTTTTCCTTGGTGCGGGCTCGCGGGGCCTTGATGCAGATCAACGCGACGACTCCCGGGCGGCCCTAGCTGAACCGTAAGACAGCTTGGGGCTTCAACATGACACAGGTATCGAAACCGGGCGGCGGATCGCTCGACGGGCCGATCCTACTGATCGGCACAATTCTCGGCGGGCTTCTGTTCGCCGTGGCCGCGGCGATGACGGACGATCCGTTGTTCCGCCTGCAGGCCTATATCTTCGTCGCCGCCGCGGTTATCGGCGGGTTTGCGCTCAACGCCGCGATGAGCGGCGGGCTGCTGAACAACGACTCCTCGAAATACATGGACGGCGTCGTCAAGGCAGGGGTCATCGCGACCATGTTCTGGGGCGCCGTGGGCATGCTGGTCGGCGTGGTCATCGCGTCACAGCTGACCTGGCCCAACATCTTCTATTTCCCGGACTTCGGCTTCCTGAACTTCGGTCGACTGCGTCCCCTGCACACTTCAGCAGTGGTGTTCGCGTTCGGCGGCAACGCCCTGATCTGTACGTCCTTCTACGTAGTCCAGCGGACCTGCCGGGCGCGCCTGTTCGGCGGCGTCCTGCCCTGGTTCGTGTTCTGGGGCTACCAGCTGTTCATCGTCGCGGCGGCGCTCGGCTACGTGACGGGCATCACCCAGAGCAAGGAATACGCGGAGCCGGAGTGGGTCGTCGACCTGTGGCTGACCATCGTCTGGGTCGGCTACCTGTTCACCTTCCTGGGCACCCTCTGGAAGCGCAAGGAACCGCACATCTACGTGGCCAACTGGTTCTACCTGGCCATGATCCTGACGGTCGCCGTGCTGCACATCGTCAACAACCTGGCCCTGCCGGTCGGGCTGCTGAACCACAGCAGCGTGCCGCTGTTCGGCGGCGTTCAGAGCGCCCTGACCCAGTGGTGGTACGGCCACAACGCGGTGGGCTTCTTCCTGACCGCCGGCTTCCTTGGCATCATGTACTACTTCGTGCCCAAACGGATCGGCCGGCCGATCTACAGCTATCGCCTGTCGATCGTGCACTTCTGGGCCCTGATCTTCATCTACATCTGGGCCGGTCCGCACCACCTCCACTACACGGCTCTGCCGCAGTGGGCGCAGACCCTGGGGATGACCTTCTCGATCATGCTGTGGATGCCCAGCTGGGGCGGCATGATCAACGGCCTGATGACCCTGTCGGGGGCCTGGGACAAGCTGCGCACGGACCCGATCGTCCGGATGATGGTCGTGGCCATCGCCTTCTACGGCATGTCGACCTTCGAAGGTCCGGTCATGTCGATCCGGGCCGTCAACGCGCTCAGCCACTACACCGACTGGACCATTGGCCACGTGCACTCCGGCGCCCTGGGCTGGGTCGGCTTCATCAGCTTCGGCGCCATATACTGCATGGTCCCCTGGCTGTGGAAGAAGGACCGGCTGTTCTCGAACGCCCTCGTCGAGTGGCACTTCTGGATCGCGACCACCGGCATCGTTCTCTACATCTGCGCGATGTGGGTTTCCGGGATCATGGAAGGCCTGATGTGGCGCGAATACACGCCGCAGGGCTTCCTCGCCTGGAGCTTCATCGAGACGGTCTCGGCCAAGCACGTCGAGAACATCATCCGGACCCTTGGCGGCCTGATGTTCCTCTCGGGCACCCTCATCATGATCTACAATCTCTGGCGCACGGTCCGGCTGCCGTCCGTCGAAACCAGCGACGCGCTTTCCGCGCCGCTCCCGGCAGCCGCCTGAGGACCGCGCCATGAACCTGTGGAAACATCACGGCAAGTTTGAGCGGCACTCGCTGCTGCTCATCATAGGCATCGTCCTCGTCGTCTCGATCGGCGGCCTGGTCGAAATCGCCCCGCTGTTCTGGATCAAGAACACCATCGAGAAGGTGGACGGGATCCGTCCTTACACCCCGCTTGAGCTGGCCGGCCGGGACATCTACATCCGCGAGGGCTGCTACACCTGCCACTCGCAGATGATCCGCCCCCTGCGGGACGAGGTTGAACGCTACGGCCACTACAGCCTCGCCGCGGAGAGCATGTACGACCACCCCTTCCAGTGGGGTTCCAAGCGCACCGGGCCTGATCTGGCGCGCGTGGGCGGGAAGTATTCCGACAGCTGGCACCGCGATCACCTGTTCAATCCGCGGTCGGTGGTGCCGGAATCGGTGATGCCTCCCTACGCCTTCCTGGCGACCAAGGACCTGCAGACGCGGGACCTTCAGGCCAGGGTTCGGGCCATGACGGCGGTCGGCGTGCCCTACACCCAGGAGCAGATCGACAAGACGCTGGTGGACGCCGAGGCCCAGGCCGATCCGTTCTCCTCGGACGCGCCGGACCTGCGGAAGCGCTACGGCGCCAAGGTGGTCAACCGCGACTTCGACGGCAATCCGGAACGGCTGACCGAGATGGATGCGCTGATCGCCTACCTGCAAATGCTCGGCACGCTCGTCGACTTCAGCACCTACCAGGCCGATGCGCCTGCCAACCAACGCTAGGGAGCGCGGACGATGACCTACGAATTCGCCGCACGCTTCGCCCAGCAGGGAGGGCTCATCTACTTCGGGCTGATCTTCCTGGCGGGCTGCGCCTACGCCTTCTGGCCCAAGAACCGGGACGAGTTCGTCCGCGCCGCAAACCTGCCTCTCGAGGAGGATGACCAATGACGGACAAAGTCCCCGAAGTTGACGACCACAGCGGCGTCAACACCACCGGCCATGAATGGGACGGTATTCGCGAACTGGACAATCCGCTGCCGCGCTGGTGGCTGTGGGTCTTCTACGCCTGTATCGCCTTCTCGATCGGCTACTGGGTGCTGATGCCGGCCTGGCCGGGTCTCAACAACTACACCCACGGCGTGCTCGGAAAATCCGACCGCGCTGACGTGGCCAAGGCCCTGGACGACCTCGCCACCGTGCGGGGCGCGGGCGCGGCGAAGCTCAAGACGGCCTCGCTGGCGCAGATCGAAAGCGACCCGCAGCTGCAGGCCTATGCCCTGCAGGTCGGAACCTCGATCTTCGGCGACAACTGCGCCACCTGTCACGGCGCAGGCGGCGGCGGCGGCAAGGGCTACCCCAACCTGCGCGACGACGTCTGGCTGTGGGGCGGGACGCTGGAGGATATCCAGCAGACCATCACCTACGGCATCCGTTCGGGCGATGATCAGGCGCGCATGTCGCAGATGCCGGCCTTCGGGCGGGATGGTCTGCTCCAGGCTCCGCAGATCGCGGACCTGACGGAATACGTCGTCTCGCTGTCGGGTCGTCCGGCCAATCCGGCGGCTGTCGCCCGGGCGACGCCGGTGTTCGTCGAGCAGTGCGTCAGCTGCCATGGTCCCGCCGGCAAGGGGACCCAGGCGCTCGGCGCACCCGACCTCACGGACGGCGACTGGCTCTATGGGTCAGATCGGGCCTCGATTTCCGGTCAGATCCAGAACGGCCGCGGCGGCGTGATGCCGGCCTGGGGCCACCGCTTCAGCCCGGAAACCGTCAAGGCGCTCGCCGTCTATATCCACGCGAACTCAGGTCAATAGTGCAATCATGACCGTTGTAATTGACCGGACCACGCCCCCCAGCGCGGCCAAAAGCCCGGGTCCGGTCAGTGCCGCCGCTCTGGCCCGTCGCAAGGCGGATCAGGGCGGCGGTCTCTATAAAAAGCGCGTCCCGATCTACCCCAAGCTGGTTCACGGCAAATGGCGGACGATCAAGTGGGCGATGCTGATCGCCACCCTGGCGGTCTACTACGTCGTGCCGTGGATCCGCTGGGCCCGGCCGGGCGCCTTGCCCGACCAGGCGGTGCTGGTCGATTTCACGGGCCGCCGGTTCTACTTCTTCTTCATCCAGCTATGGCCGCAGGAGGTCTATTTCATCACCGGCCTGCTGGTGATGGGAGCCCTGGCGCTGTTCCTGGTCACGGCGCTGTTTGGCCGGCTGTGGTGCGGCTACACCTGTCCGCAGACGGTCTGGACCGACCTGTTCATCGCCGTGGAGCGATTGTTCGAGGGGGACCGCAACGCGCGGATGAAACTCGACGCGTCGCCGATGTCGTTCAACAAGCTCTGGCGCAAGGTCGGCAAACACGCCGCCTGGCTCGGCATCGCCTTCGCCACCGGCGGGGCCTGGATCTTCTATTTCCACGATGCCCCGACGCTCATTCGCCCCTTCTGGATCGGTCAGGCCCCTCTGACGGCCTACATCTCGTGCGGGCTGCTGACGGCGACGACCTATGCCCTCGCGGGCACCATGCGCGAGCAGGTCTGCACCTACATGTGCCCCTGGCCGCGAATCCAGGGCGCGATGCTCGACGAGCATTCGCTGCAGGTGACCTATCTGAGCGACCGCGGCGAACCGCGCCGCCCCCACAAGAAGAACGAGTCCTGGGAAGGCCGCGGCGACTGCGTCGACTGCAACCAGTGTGTCGTGGTCTGTCCGATGGGGATCGATATCCGCAACGGCTCGCAGCTTGAGTGCATCAACTGCGGTCTCTGCGTCGACGCCTGCGACGCGATCATGGACAAGATGGAGCGGCCGCGCGGCCTGATCGCCTACGATACCGACCACGCCGTCGTCAGCCGCAATGCGCAGCAGAAGGTGGTCTACAAGCCCATCCGCGCCCGGACCATCTACTATGCGGTGGCGCTCACCCTGGTCAGCTCGGTCATGCTGTGGGGCTTCCTGCAGCGTACGCCGGTCGATCTGCACGTGCTGCGGGACCGCAACCCGACCTTCATCCGGCTGCACGACGGGTCCATTCGCAACGCCTACACCCTGAAGATCACCAACCGCAGTTTCGAGCCGCAGACCTATGAGGTCGCGTTCTCGGGCATCGCGCCGGTGACCCTCAAGACCCCCGGCGAGTCGGCCTCGGCCCAACGCCTGACGGTGCTGGTCCAGCCTGACGAAGTCCGGGCCATGCGGGTCTTCGTCAACGCCCCCGCGGCGTCGCTCAATGCGACGAGCATGCCGGTGATTTTCTCGATTAGATCAAAGTCGGTCTCGACCGAGACCCGTACGGTATTCCTCTCAGGAGAGGCGAACGCACGATGACCCAGCTGGCCGACACCCCCGGATTCACCATCAAGGGCTGGCACGTCCTGCTCGGCTTCATCGCCTTCTTCGGCATCGTCATCGCCGTCGATGTCAGCTTCGCCATGGCGGCCTACAAGACGTTTTCCGGCGAGGCGATCCACGACCCCTATGAGGCCGGCATCCTCTACAACAACACCCTGGCCCAGCGTCATCGCGAGGCGCAGCTGGGCTGGAAGGCGACCATCGCCGAACAGGGCGACGTCGTCGTGGTCCGTGTCGCCGATCGGACGGGCAAGGCCATCGAAGGCCTGAGCGTCTCCGGCGTGCTGGTCCGGCCCGCGACGGTGAAGGGTCAGAAGACGCTGCGCTTCACCGCCGACGGATCGGGCGGCTATCGCGCCGATACCGCTTCGCTCGACGGCGCCTGGGACCTGCATGTCATCGCCAGGGGCACGGCAGGGGCCGTATTCGAGGCGGATCGGCGGTTGGTGCGGCCGTGACCATAGCCTTGGCTCCGCGTGATCTTTCGGCCTTCGTCACCCAGGACGACGCCGACCACGGGCGGGTCGAACTGCTGGTCACGGGCGCGCGTTGCGCCGCCTGTATGGCGAAGATCGAGCGGGTCGCGGCGGCCGCGCCCGGCGTCGCCGCGGCGCGATTCAATCTGACGACCGGCAAGCTGGCCGTCCGGTTCCTCGGCCCATCCGGCGATCCGGGCCTGATCATCGACGCGCTGGAGAAGGAAGGCTATCCGGCCACGCCTTTTGATCCGGGCAAGGCCGAAGCGGCGCACGACAAGGAGGGCCGGATGCTGGCCCTGGCGCTGGGCGTCGCGGGATTCGGCGCCGGCAACGCCATGATGTTCACCGTGCCCGTCTGGGCCGGCATCTTTGGCCAGGAGATGGATCCGTCCACGCGCCAGCTGATGTACTGGTTCGCGGCGGCGGTCGCGACGCCCTGCGCGCTGTTCGCCGGCCAGCCTTTCTTCCGGTCGGCCTGGGCCTCGCTGCGCAAGGGCAAGGCGAACATGGACGTGCCGATCTCGATCGGCGTTATCCTGACCCTCATCGTCAGCTTCTCCGAAACGATCCAGAACGGCCCGCACGCCTATTTCGACGCGGCCGTCACGCTCCTGTTCCTGCTGCTGATCGGCCGCTATCTCGACCACAAACTGCGGGCGAGGGCGCGCAGCGCGGCCCGCGACCTGCTGGCGCTCCAGGCGCCGGTGGCCACGCGTATCGATGACCTGGGCGTCGAACGGACGATCCCGGTCGGCGAGGTCGAGGTCGGCGACTCTCTCGTGGTCGCGCCGGGCGACCGGATCCCCGTCAACGCCATAATCGAGGCCGGCGGCTCCGATCTCGACAACGCCCTTATCACCGGTGAAACGGCCAGCCTGATCGTTGGACCGGGCTCGGTGGTCAACGCCGGCGCGCTGAACCTCTCGGGCCGGCTGGTCCTGCGGGTTCTGGCCCGCTCGGAGGACTCCGCCATCGCCGCCATCGCGCGGCTGATGGAAGCCGGCGCCCAGAGCCGCTCCAACTATGTCCAGCTGGCTGACAAGGCCGCCGCCCTCTACGTCCCGGTCGTCCATACCCTGGCGGCCCTGACCTTCGCGGGCGGCTGGGCTCTTGGCCTCGAACCGCGTGAGGCGCTGCTGCGCGCGGCCGCGGTGCTGATTGTCACCTGTCCCTGCGCCCTCGGGCTCGCGGTTCCAGCCGTCCAGATCGTCGCGTCCGGCCGACTCTTCCGCAAAGGCGTGCTGGTCAAGACCGGCGCGGCGCTCGAGCGACTGGCCGAGGTCGACCACGTGGTGTTCGACAAGACGGGCGTGCTGACCGAAGGCCGGCCGATGCTGCTGGACGCCCCACCGCAGGTGCTGGCCATGGCCGCGCCGCTGGCCCGCGCCTCGCGTCACCCGCTTGCGCGTTCGCTCGCCGAGGCCGCCGGCTGCGGCGACGTGGCCACCGAGGTCAACGAGGTCGCGGGTATGGGTGTCGAGGGCGTCATTGACGGCCGCCGCGCCCGTCTCGGCCGCGCCGCCTTCCTGGGTGTTGAGGCCCGCCACGCTGACGAAACGGAGCTGTGGTTCGGCTTCGACGGCGACACCCGGGTCCGCTTCACATTTGAAGACCGACTGCGGCCCGACGCAGCGGCGGCCGTCGCACAGCTCAAGGCCATGGGTCTGACGGTCGAGGTGCTGTCCGGCGACGTCGCCGGTCCGGTCCTCCGCGCCGCCAACGAGGCAGGGATCGATCTCTGGAGCGCCGGCCTGACGCCGTTCGACAAGGTCGCCGTGCTCGATCGCCTGAAACAGGAAGGCCGCAAGGTCCTGATGGTCGGCGACGGCCTCAACGACGCCGCCGCCATCGCACGCGCCCACGCCTCGATGGCGCCCGGTTCGGCGGTCGACGCCAGCCAGAATGCCGCCGATCTGGTTTTCTCGGGCAAGCTGCTCGACGCCATACCGTTCAGCGTCCGGGTGGCCCGCGCGGCGCGGCGCCGGGCGATGGAGAACTTCGCCTTCTCCGCCCTCTACAATGTTGTGGCGGCCCCGGCGGCGATGTTCGGCTTCGTCAATCCGCTGGTGGCGGCTGTGGCCATGTCCGGCTCGTCCCTGGTCGTGACGCTGAACGCCCTGCGCATGAATCTGACGGGAGGCCGCCGATGACCATCGTCCTGCTGCTGGCGCCGTTCTCGCTTTTGCTGGCGCTCACGGGTCTGGCCGCGTTCTGGTGGACGATCCGGTCGGGCCAGTACGACGACCCCAAGGGCTCCGCGGCGCGGATTCTCGATGATCACCTGATCGACGGGCCTGATCAGGAAGTTTGACACAGATCAGGGTGAGATCGGCCCCGCACGGCACATTGGCGCGACTCTCACAGGATGCCGCCATGTCACTGGCCGACTCGACGCTGACCTTCGATTCCCGTCGCCAGCATCTGCTTGAGCGCTACGACGGCAGCGTGCCGCGCTACACCAGCTATCCGACGGCGGTGGAGTTCTCGAACGCGGTCGACGAGGACATGGTCGCCGGCTGGCTCGGCGAGGTGTCGCTTGAGGAGCGGTTGTCGGTCTATGTCCACGTCCCGTTCTGCAAGCGGCTGTGCTGGTACTGCGGCTGCAACACCCGGGCGGTGCGCAATACCAGGCTGATCAGCGACTACATCGCGTTTGTCGGGGAAGAACTGGCGCTGCTCGAAAAGGCCCTGCCGGGTCGCCCGCATGCCGGCGCGATCCATCTGGGGGGCGGCACGCCCAACATGCTGTCGCGTGAGGACATGGGCAGCCTGTTCCGCGCCCTGCGTCACGTCTTCAAGGTTTCGCCCGGCGCGGAGATCGCCGCGGAGCTGGATCCGTCGGTGCTGACCCGCGAGTGGGTGACTGCCGCGGCCTTCCACGGCCTCACCCGCGCCAGCATTGGCGTCCAGGACCTGTCGCCGCATGTGCAGCAGGCGGTCAACCGGATCGAGTCCTTCGAGATCGTCGAGCGGGCCGCCGGCTGGTTGCGTGAAGCGGGCATCGCATCGATCAACCTGGACCTGATGTACGGCCTGCCGCGCCAGCGGACCGAGGACGTGCTGAACACCCTCGACAGGGTTCTGACGCTGCGTCCGGAGCGTCTGGCCCTCTTTGGTTACGCGCACGTGCCCTGGGTGAAGCCGCACCAGAAGCTGATCGATCAGACTGAACTCCCGGGCGCCGCGGAGCGGCTGGACCAGAGCGAGGCCGCGGCGGCGAGGCTCGAGTCCGAGGGCTATGTCCGGATCGGCCTGGATCACTTCGCACTGCCGGACGATCCCCTGACCATCGCGCTGAAGAAGGGCGCCCTGCGTCGCAATTTCCAGGGCTATACCGCCGACCCGCACATGACCCTGATCGGTCTGGGCGCTTCCTCGATCAGCAGTTTGCCGCAGGGCTACTACCAGAACGATCCGACCGAACTGGGCTGGCGCCGCCGCCTGCAGGAAGGCCGGCTCCCCGTGGTGCGCGGCATCGGGCTGACCGACGAGGACCGGTTCCGCGGCGACATCATCGAGACCCTGATGTGCCGCAAGACTGTCGACCTGAACGCGGTCTGCGCCAGCCACGGCCGCTCGGTCGGGGAACTCCGGCCGGAACGGGAAACACTGGCCGCCATGGCCGCCGACGGTGTCGTCGCCCTGTCCGGCGATACGGTCGCGCTGACGCCCCTGGGACAGCCCTGGCTCCGGTCGGTGGCGCGGGTTTTCGATCTGCGCAGCGGATCGCAATCCCGATTCTCGCGGGTGCTCTGAGCCGCTGGCCGCGATTGTCGCGGCGTCGTGACGTCGGGTCATACTTTCCGCGCACGTAAGACACGTTCATGATCCGCCTCAACAAGGGTCGCCCGGGCCATCACCCGAGACCGGCCTCGACGGGAGTTGGACATGCACGATCTGGTCATCCGCAACGGGCGGGTCATCGACGGCGCCGAGACGCCGGCCTTCACCGCCGACATCGCCATCGACGACGGTCGCATCACCGCCGTCGGCGTGGTGTCGGGAAAGGGTCGCCGCGAGATCGACGCCGCGGGCAAGATCGTCACGCCCGGCTGGGTCGACATCCATACCCACTATGACGGCCAGGTGACCTGGGACCCCTACCTCTCGCCCTCCAGCTGGCATGGCGTGACCACGGCGGTGATGGGCAACTGCGGTGTCGGCTTCGCCCCGGTGAAGCGCGACCGGCATGACTGGCTGATCGAGCTGATGGAAGGCGTCGAGGACATCCCCGGCTCGGCCTTGGCCGAAGGCATCAGCTGGGATTGGGAGACCTTTCCCGAGTATCTTGACAGCCTCGACGCGCAGGCGCGGGTGCTGGACGTCGCGACCCAGGTGCCGCACAGCGCGGTGCGGGCCTACGTCATGGGCGACCGCGGCGCGCGAAACGAGGACGCCACGCCGGACGATATCGCGGCCATGTCGGCCATCGTCGCCGAGGGCGTCGCGGCCGGCGCGCTGGGCTTCTCCACCTCGCGCACCGTGGTCCACACGACCAAGGACGGCACGGTGATGCCGGGCACCACGGCGGCGGCTGACGAACTCCTTGCCATCGGCAAGGCCATGGCGGCCGTCGCGCCCGGCGTGTTCGAAATGTCCTCCGACATGAACCCCGCCGACCGCGAGTTCGAGTGGATGCGCGCCATGTCGATCGATACCGGCGTGACCGTGACCTACAGCCTGCTGCAGTCGCCTCTGCAGCCGGGCAACTGGATCAAGCTGCTTGAACTGACGCGCCAGGCGCGGGCCCAGGGCGCCAGCATCGCCGCCCAGATCGCCTGCCGCCCGACCGGCCTTGTGCTCGGCTGGCAGAGCACGATCCATCCCTTCGTCGGTCGCCAGACCTATCGCGACATCGCCGCCCTGCCGTTCGAGGAGCGCCTCGAGAAGCTGAAGGATCCGGCGGTGCGCGCCGCCATCCTCGCCGATCCGAGCCGCAAGATGGGCCCGCTCGGCGCCATCATGACCCAGGGCTTCGACCGCATGTTCCGGCTGCAGCAGCCGGACGGCGGCCTCGACTACGAACCCCGCGCCGAGGACTCGATCAAGGCGCTCGCGGAAGCCAGCGGCCAGGCGCCGGATGCCGTCGTCTATGACATGCTCATGGAGAACGACGGCCGCGGCTACATCTACCTGCCGCTGCTGAACTACACGGAGTTCAACTTCGACCACATCCACGCGATGATGCACGATCCGAACACCGTGCTGAGCTTGTCTGACGGCGGCGCACATTGCGGCGTGATCTGCGACGCCAGCTTCCCGACCTACATGCTGACCCACTGGGTTCGCGACCGGAAGCGCGGGCCGACCTTGCCGCTCGAGAAGGTGGTCGCCATGCAGACGCGCGACACGGCCCGGCTGTACGGCCTCAACGACCGCGGTGTTCTCGCCGTCGGCATGAAGGCCGACGTCAACGTCATCGACTTCGAGCGGCTGGCGATCCAGCCGCCGGAGATGGTCTTCGACCTGCCGGCCGCCGGGCGGCGGATGATCCAGCGGGCGGAAGGCTACGTCGCCACCATCGTCAGCGGCGTGGTCACCTACGAGAACGGCGAGGCTACCGGCGCGATGCCCGGCAAGCTGATCCGTGGCCGGCAGGAGCCTGCCCTCGCCATGGCCGCCGAATAGACACCTCATTCTTCAACCGATCACATCGAGAACACCCATGAAGGTCGCCGCCGTCAAAGCCCCGGGCGGGCTGCAGAACATCGCCATCGAAGAGCGTGACCGGCCCACGCCGGGACCGGGCCAGATCCTCGTCCGGGTCCGCGCCAGTTCGCTGAACTTCCACGACTTCGCCGTCGTCGCGGGCATGATCCGCGTGCCGGACGGCCGGATCCCGATGTCCGACGGGGCGGGTGAAGTCGTCGAGCTTGGCGCCGGCGCTTCGCTGTTCAAGGTCGGCGATCAGGTCCTGTCGACCTTCTTCCCCAACTGGGCCGGCGGCGGACCGACCCTGCCGCGCCTGCTCGGCGTGCCGGGCGACAGCGCCGAAGGCTTCGCGGCCGAGTATGTGGCGATGCCCGAAACGGCCTTCACCCGCATCCCGAAGGGCTGGACCCCGGCCCAGGCGGCGACGCTGCCCTGCGCGGCGCTGACGGCCTGGCGCGCCCTGGTGGTCGAAGCCGGCATCAAGCCCGGCGATATCGTCCTGACCCAGGGCACCGGCGGCGTGTCGATCTTCGCTCTGCAGCTGGCCAAGGCGGCCGGCGCGACGGTCATCGCCACCTCATCCTCGCCCGAGAAGCTGGCGAAGCTGAAGGCGCTCGGGGCCGACCACCTGATCAACTACAAGGAAGAGACCAACTGGGGCGCGGCCGCCATGGCCCTGACCGGTGGACGCGGCGTCGACGCGGTGGTCGAGATCGGCGGGCCCGGCACCATGGGTCAGTCGATCCAGGCCTGCCGGATCGGCGGGCACATCTCGCTGATCGGCGTCCTGACCGGCGTCTCGGGTGACATCCCCACCGCGCTGGCCATGTCCAAGAACGTCTGCATCCAGGGCATCACCGTCGGCTCTCGCCAGGACCAGGAAGAGATGATCGCGGCCATCGAGGCCAACGGCATCGTGCCGGTGATCGACTCGACCTTCCCGCTGGACCAGATCGCGGCGGCCTTCGCCCACCAGATGTCGCAGAAGCACTTCGGCAAGATCTGCCTCGAGTTCTGATCGACGAAACGCGCCGGACGCCGCTGCCCCGAAAGGGCCGGTTGGCTGTCCGGCGAAGTCGCTCTATCTGATGCGGCGAGACTTCGGGGGCTACCATGAACCGCTTCGTCCTGCTTCTGGCCGTCCTGGCCCTGTCCGCCTGTTCCACGGCCACCGGCAAGGCTGCCGCCGCGCCGCCGACGACGGATCCGGCCACCGCGCGCGCGCTGACAGAGGGCGGCGTGATCGGCTATGTCGACGCCCCGACCGGCGCCCATGTCTGGCGCGCCATTCCGTTCGCGGCCCCGCCTGTCGGCGATCTGCGCTGGCGCGCGCCGCGCCCGCCGGCGTCGTGGACGGCCCAGCGCGTGTCGACCAAGGCGGCCCCCTGGTGCCCGCAACAGCTCAGCGCCCTCGACGGCGTGCCCAAGGAGAAATGGGGCGACATCGTCGGCCAGGAGGACTGCCTCTATCTCGACGTCTACGCCCCGCCGATGGCGGCTGACGCGGCAGCCCAGGCAAAGTTGCCGGTGATGATGTGGATCCATGGCGGATCCAACACCTGGGGCCGGGCGGAACAGTATGACGGCGCCGCCCTGGCCGCCCGCTACAAGGTCGTGGTCGTGGTGATCCAGTACCGCCTGGGCGCCCTCGGCTGGATGGCGATGGATGCGCTGCGCCAGGGCGGGACCTTGCCGGAAGACGCCTCGGCCAACTTCGGCACGCTGGACCAGATCCGTGCCCTGGAATGGATCCGCCAGGACATCGGCGCCTTCGGCGGCGACACGAGCCGGGTGACCATCTTTGGCGAGAGCGCCGGCGGCCAGAACGTCGCGACCCTGCTGACCAGCCCCCGCGCCAAGGGCCTGTTCCAGCGCGCGATCATCCAGTCGGGCTCGTTCCGCTCGACGCCGATCCAGGAAGCCGAAGGGCTCGAACAGTTCCCGCGCGCCGAGTCCGGCGTCACGCTGGCGCCGAAGATCGTCGGCGAGGGGAATCCGATCACCGGCGCGGCCCTGCGCGCCGCGCCGGTCAAGGCGATCTACCAGGCCTACAAGACGCCTGACGAGCAGCTCGACCCGATCCGCATCATCGCCGACGGTGTCGTGGTGCCGGCGGGCGGCGTGGACTCCGTGCTGGGCGATCCGGCGGCGTTCAACGCCGTCCCGGTGATCACCGGAACCAACCGCGATGAGCTCAAGCTGTTCAACGTGCTCAACCCGACCTTGGTGAAGATGGTCCTCGGCAAGCTGCCGATGGCCCGCAAGCCCGGCTTTTACGACGCGATCTCCAGCTATCCCAGCCGCATGTGGCGGGTGAACGCGGTCGACACGCCGGCGGCCCGGATGACAGCGGGCGGTCTCCCGACGGTCTGGGCCTATCGCTTCGACTGGGACGAGGAGGGCAGGGTGCTGGTCAGCAACCTCGGTCGCCTGCTCGGCGCCGGCCACAGCATGGAAATCCCGTTCGTGTTCGGCCACTTCGAGCTGCTCGGGGCGTTCGACAAGTTCGCCTTCACCAAGCACAACGCGCCCGGCCGCATCGCGCTCTCGGATGCGATGATGAGCTACTGGGTCAACTTCGCCGCAACGGGTGCGCCGGGCCGGGGCGTCGACGGGACTCTGCCGGAATGGAAGCCCTGGTCGAACGCGCCCGCGGCGGAGCGGCTGATGATTTTCGACAGCCCGAAGGGCGGCGGCTGGCGCATGAGCAGCGACCGCGAGACCAGCCAGCGCATCGTCGCGGACCTGCTGGCCGACAAGCGCGTCAAGACCCAGGCCCAGCGCTGCGATATCCTGACCCGCGTGGCGCGGGACAATCCCGAGCTCGGGCCGGTCATGGCCGCCCGCTGTCCGCGTGGACTGGAAGCCGGCCCGCCACACTGACGGCGGGCGTCAGATCGTCCGGGCCGTCTCGGCGGCGAGCGCCAGCAGCCAGGCGACCGGGCCCGTGTCCTGTTCGCCCTGGCGCACCACGGCGCCGATCTCGAACGCCTGCGGCGGCGTAGCGGGTTCCACGACCACGACCCGGCCCTTTTCGACGGCCGACTGCGCGAACCGGCGCGGGAGCAGCGCGGCCATGTCCGTCTGCACCACGATGCTGAGCGCCGAATAGGAGTCCGCCACGGTCACCGGCCCGTCGAAGTCGCTGATGCTGGTGGAGCCCAGGGCATAGTCCTCGCTCCAGGCGGAGATGCGCAGGAGGTGCAGGTTGCGCTGGTCGGCGCGTGGATCCCGCACCGGCTGACCCGGCGAGACCAGCAGATGGGGCAGCCCGATGATGTCGTCGACCGACATGCCCGGCCGGGCCGCCGGGTGCCCTGACCGGACGACCCAGACGCCCTGTTCGCTGAACAGGGGACGATAGGCAAAGCGCTCCGGCACATGTTCGAACCCGGCGATGACCATGTCGATGTCGCCGCGGTCGAGCGCCGCGGTGACCGGCGCCTCGATGTTGCGGATGCGCAGGCGGACGCCCGGCGCCGTCTGCAGAACCCGCCCGACCAGGGCCGGCATCAGCACGGCCCCGGTGTAGGGGCCTGCGGCGATATTGAATCGCCGCTCCGTGGTCGCCGGGTCAAACACCGGCGGCGACACGGCGGCCTCCAGCAGCTTCATCGCCTCCCGGACAGCGCCGCCCAGCTCCAGCGCGCGCGGCGTCGCCTGCAGGCCCGTGGGACCACGCGCGAACAGCTCGTCGTTCAGGGCCAGGCGCAGTCGCGACAACGAGTGGCTGACCGCGGACTGGGTCAGACCCAGGCGGTGCCCGGCCCGTGTCGCGTTGCCTTCGGCCAGCAGGGCTTCGAACACCCGCAGCAGGTTCAGGTCGAGGGATTTGAAATGAACGTCATTCATGATCGGCGTGACAACATATCATTTTGATCATGTGGCGGGCGAGAGGTATTGCAGGGGCCCTGCCTGCGCCTCCGCGACGCGGGTCACCGGACATCGAAAGAGTCGTCACGGCGCCCTTGTTCGGGATCGCCGCGCATGGACGTGGAGCGACGAGTGAGCGACGCCGAAGGATACCAGGCCATCGCGGACGCCGACGAGGCCGCTGCCGCGAAGGAGCACCGTCGCGACCTGACCGACCGGCTTCGGCTGCCGCTGATGATCGGCGGACCGCTCATCGTGCTGGCCATCGTCGCCTGGTTCATCCTGACCGGCGGCCACTACCAGTCGACCGACAACGCCTATGTCCAGGTGGCGCGCACGCGGATCAGCTCCAGCGTCGAGGCCCGGGTCGTGGAGGTGGCCGTCCACGAAAACCAGTATGTCAAAAAGGGTCAGGTCCTGCTGCGGCTCGACTCGGCCGAACTGGCGGTCTCCGAAGCGGAAGCCCAGGCCGCGCTGGCCACGGCCCGGCTCCAGGCCCAGAGCGCCGAAGCGGTCTACCGCCAGCGGCTGATCGACCAGTACGCGATCAAACAGACCGTCGCCTATACCGGGCGTGAAGCGCGCCGCCAGCAGGACCTTGCCGCGATCGGCGCCGTGACCCAGGCCCAGGCCGCCGAAGCCGTTCACGCCTATGACACGGCCCGCTACCAGCAGGCCCAGGTCGAGCAGACCCTGGCGGTCGCGCTGGCCGAGATCGGCGGCCGTCCGGGCCTGCCGGTCGACCGTCAGCCGCGTGTGATGAGCGCACGGGCCGTCGTCGACCGCGCCCGCCTGAACCGGGGCTACGCCGTCATCGTCGCCCCGGCCGACGGCGTGGTGACCAAGGTCGAGCAGATCCAGGTCGGCGACCGCGTCGCGCCGTCGCAGTCCCTGTTCTGGCTGATCTCCGGCCAGCCGTGGATCGAAGCCAACTTCAAGGAAAACCAGCTGGCTCACATGCGGGTCGGCCAGCCGGTGACCATCACCGTCGACGCCTGGGATCAGAAGCTCACCGGCCATGTCGCCAGCTTCTCGCCGGGCACGGGCTCCAGCTTCGCCCTGTTGCCGGCCGAGAACGCCACGGGCAACTGGGTCAAGGTGGTCCAGCGCCTTCCCGTGCGCATCGAACTGGACGGACGGTTCCCTCGCCTCAGCGCCGGCCTCAGCGCCCGGGTCAAGGTCGACGTCCGCGACCGGTCCGCGCCGCGATGAGCGCCGCCCGCAACGGGCGGGACGACGCCGGTAACCGGGGACCCATCACCGTCGCCATCATGCTGGCGACGATCATGACCTCGCTGGACACGACGATCGCCAACGTCGCGCTGCCGCACATCCAGGGCAGCGTCTCGGCTTCGGCGGAGCAGATCACCTGGGTTCTGACTTCCTATATCGTCGCCTCGACCATCATGACGCCGCTGACGGGATTCCTCGCCGACCGGCTGGGCCGCAAGATGCTGCTGATGGTCTCGATCATCGGCTTCACCGTGGCCTCTATGCTGTGCGGCGTGGCCAACAGCCTGATCGAGATCGTCCTGTTCCGGCTGCTGCAAGGCATCTTCGGCGCGACCCTGATCCCGCTGTCCCAGGCGGTGCTGCTCGACATCAATCCGCCCGAGAAGCACGGCCAGGCGATGGCCGTCTGGGGCGCGGGCGCGGTGCTCGGCCCGGTCATGGGACCCGTCCTCGGCGGCTGGCTGACCGACAATCTCGACTGGCGCTGGGTGTTCTTCATCAACCTGCCCATCGGCCTGCTGGCCTTCGCGGGCGTGTTCCTGTTCCTGTCGGAGAAAAAAGGGCTGGTGAAGAACAAGCTCGACATTCTCGGCTTCGCGACCCTGTCGCTGGCCATCGGCGGCTTCCAGATGATGCTCGACCGGGGTCCCGGCCAGGACTGGTTCGGCTCGGCGGAGATCTGGACCTATCTGGTCATCGTCATCATCACCCTTTGGATTTTCGGGGTGCAGATCGCGACGGCGAAGAAGCCGTTCGTCGACCGGGCCCTGCTGAAGGACACGAACTTCGTCATCTGCTGCGTGTTCGGCTTCTTCACCGGGGTGCTGATGTTCAGCGTCCTGGCCCTGTTGCCGCCGATGATGCAGACGGTGCTCGGCTACCCTGTGGCCTATGCGGGCCTGATCAGCATGACGCGCGGCATCGGCTCCTTCCTCTCGATGATGTTCGTCGGCCAGCTGATCGGCCGGGTGAACATCCGCGCCATCCTGGTCTCCGGCCTGGCGATCAACACCATCGCGCTCTGGCAGATGGCCCATTTCTCGCTGGGCATGGACTCGGGTCCGATCGCGATTTCCGGCTTCCTGTCGGGTCTCGGAACGGGCCTGATCTTCGTGCCCCTCAGCACCATCGCCTTCGCCAAGGTCGAGCCGCACCTGCGGGCTGAAGGAGCCGGGGTCTACACCCTCGTGCGCAACATCGGCTCGGCGGCCGGCATCTCGATCATGCAGGCGCTCTATGTCAGCGGCATCGAGAAGCACCATTCGGCGATGGTCGAGCACGCCCGGCCCGACAACCCCCTCTACCAGGCCTACCGGCCGGAGATCTTCAGCTCCGAGGCCGCGATCGCCGCCTTCAATGGCTTCATCGGCCAACAGGTGCGGATGCTGTCCTACATCGACGACTTCCGCCTGATGGTCGTCCTCAGCCTCATCTGCGCGCCGTTGATCCTGCTGATGCGCTCACCCCGCAAGCCGCCTTCCGGAGAAGCCAGCCATGCCGCGATCGACTGACGCCATGAGACGCCTCCTTCTCGCCGGCGCGGCAAGCCTGGCCCTGACGGGCTGCGCCACGGTCGGCCCGAACTTCGTCCGGCCCGTCGCGCCGACGACGACCGGATACGCCATGTCCGGCGACGCGCCGGTCGAGGGCGCCCGGGCGGTCTCGCTGGCCGACGGTCGGGGCGCCTGGTGGTCGGCCTTCAACTCGGCCGATCTGGACCGGATCATCCGCCAGGCGCTGGCGGACAGCCCGACCCTTGCCGAGGCCGACGCCCGGCTGGCGGCCTCCCGCGAGGCCCTGGCTCAGGCGCGGGGCGGCGGCCTCCCGCAAGTCGATGCCGTGGCCGGGGTGAAGCGCCAGCGCGCCAATCTCCAGTCGTTCGGGTTTTCGGACTTCGGCGGTGTTTCCGTCAGCAATCCGACATTCAGCCTCTATTCGATCGGCGGCGCGGTCCGCTACGACCTCGACCTGTTCGGCGGCGAGCGTCGCCGGGTGGAGGGGGCGACGGCCCGGGTCGAGGCCGAGGCGCGGCGGGCGGAGGCGGCCTATCTGACGCTGACGGCGAACGTCGCGCTGCAGGCGGTGACCATCGCCACGCTCGACGAGCAGATTGCCGCCACCCGGCGGATGATCGAGGCGGATCAGGCCAGCCTCGACCTCGTCCACCGCGCCATCGCGCTTGGCGGATCGACCTCGGGAGCCCGGGTCGAAGCCAGCAAGCAACTGCTGGAGGATCAGGCCTTGCTGCCGCCGTTGCAGGCCGAGCTTGCGGCGGCGCGCCATGCGCTGGCGCAGCTGGTGGGCAGGGCGCCCGGCGACTGGGCGGCGCCGGGCTTCAGTCTCGACGGCTTTGCCCTGTCCGGCCCCGTGCCGGTGGCCTTGCCGTCGGAACTTGTCCGTCAACGTCCGGACATTCTCGCGGCCGAGGCCGATCTGCACGCCGCGACCGCCGACGTCGGGGTCGCGACAGCCGACCTCTATCCCAAGCTCAGTCTGACCGGGTCGTTCGCCCAGGGCGCGCTCAAGCCGATGGACCTGTTTTCCTATGACGCCAGCGGCTGGGACTTCGGCGCGGGTGTGACCGCGCCGCTGTTTGACGGCGGCGTGCTCCGGTCACGCAAGCGCGCGGCCCAGGCGACAGCGCTCGCGGCCGACGCACGGTATCGCCAGACGGTGCTGGCGGCCTTCGTCCAGGTCAGCGACGCGCTGCAGGCGCTGGCCGCGGACGACGCCGCGATCGCGATCCAGCTGCGCGCGCAAACGGATGCTGACGACAACCTTGGGCTCGTCCAGCAAGCCTACCGGCGCGGGGGCGATACGCTGGCAGGCGTCCATGAGGCCGAGCGACGTCGCGGCGAGGCGGCCGCCGATCTTGCCCGGGCGCGCGGCCGGCGTCTGGCTGACGTGGTGCGGCTTTTCGCGGCGACCGGCGGCGACTGGCGCGCTGACTGAACGGGTGCGGATTTCGCCTGTCAGCCGAAACTCCGCCAACCTGACCGTGAAACGGTGTTCAGTGGAACAGGGTTAACGGCGGAACGGGGGCCGACGACAGATGCGCGGGTGGACACCGATCCTCGGAGCGACCTCCGCGGCCATGATCGCCGTCGCCGTGCTCGGTGGTGACGCCGCGCGCGCGGGCGGCGGCGAGGACTGCCCGCCCAACCCCGTGCCGGGCCAGTGCTACGAAAAGGTTCTCGTGCCCGCGCGCTACCAGACCTACGCCCAGCAGATTCTCGACGTCCCGGCGCGCAGCGGCGTGCGCACCGTGCCCGCTGTCTACGGCGAGGAGGTTCGCCAGGAAATGGTGCGGCCCGAGCATGTCGAGACCTGGACGGTCCCGGCGACCTACCGGACCGTCTACGACACCGTCGTCGTGCAGCCGGCGTCATACCGGCTCGAGACGGTTCCTGCGGTTTACGACACCGTCACCGAGCGCGTGCTGATCCGCGCGGCCCATACCGAATGGCGGCGCGGCGAGCTGATCGAGAACCGGCCGACGGCGCCGGACGCGACCCGGGTCCTGCCGACCGGCGAGGTGCTGTGCCTGATCGAGGTGCCGGCCGAGTACGGGCTGGTCTCGCGGCAAATTCTCAGAACACCGGCGCGCACCGTGCGGGTCGAGGTCCCGGCGATCACGCGCACCGTCGCAAGGCAGATCATCGACTGCCCGGCCCATGCCGAAAGCCGCGTCGTAGCCGCGGAATACCGCCTGGTTCGCGTACGGGTGCTGATCCAGCCGGAGCGTCAGGAGGCCTGGTCGACCCCGGCGGTCTACCGGACCGTCACCGCGCAGAGGATCGTCAGCGAAGGCCGTTTCGAATGGCGGGTCATTCGCTGCGAGGACGGACGACCCGTCACGCCCCGCCCTTACGCGGGAGCCGGATCGCCCCCCTACAGCCCGACGCCGCAGGGGTACAACGGCTACCCCTGATCCCTATTCGGTGAAGGCCAGGTCCGCGTCCAGGATGAAGTCGACGAGGGTGGTCGGCATCGGGCTGGATTTCCGCCCGGCCAGCGGCGCGACGGTGATCTCGAGCCGGATTCCGCCGCTGTCCGAAGCGCGCCAGATGTTTTCGAGCTGGATGCGGAAACGCTGCGACTCCATGGAGTGACCGCCCATCGGGACGAGGAAGATCGCGTCCTTGAACACCTCGGTCCCGTCGCGGCGGGTCCGCGCGGAAAACTTGACCATCGACGCCGCGTGCGGGTCGGGGATGACTTCCAGATAGCCCGTCGCCGCTTCGGCCCTTGCGTTGGCGAGCGCCGCGGAAATGTCGACGAACGCCGACGCCGGCCCCATCTGCTGCATGGACCAGCTGTAGGACTTGCGGCGCAGGATCGGTTTACCGGGGCCGACCGCGAAGGCGAGCGGCGGCGTCGGATCGAACTGATAGCCATAGCCGAACGGGGCCGTATCGACGGTTGTCTGCGCCAGGACGGCAGGGACGGGCTGTCCCATGGGGTCGAGGAAGCCGCCGAGCGACTCGTTGCGCCAGGCCTTGGGATAGACCTGGCTGCCGTGCTTCTCCCGCCAGAGCGTCCAGATGCGATCGATGTTGGCGTGATGCATCCAGAAGATCGGATCGTTCGGCGACCGGTCCAGCTGGCCCATGTCGCCGCCCACGAAGCCGTGGATCAGGTTGTGGCCGCCCCATTCGGCGGACCCGGAGAAATAGCGGCGCCCCTGATTGCCGTCGGTCTGGTCCCTGAGGCCGCGGGGCCTGCCGAAAAAGGTTCCGAAGTCGTCCGTCAGGCGGCCGTTGAGCCACTGTCCGTTCTCGGTCAGGAAGTGGATGATGGTGTCACCGGCCAGCGCCTCCCGGCCCGGCACGGAGAAGACGGGGTCGTTCAGGAACAGATCAGGGATACGGTCGTCGTCCCAGTCCCAGAAGGGCAGGGCGAAATTGGCCCGGCCGCTGATCTTCGCCACCTGCCGTTCGAACCAGACCAGTTGAAGCCGGTGCCAGGGCAGGAAGCGCCAGGAGGAATGGTGCCGGTGCCGCATGTCGGCATGCAGCGCGATCTGGGCGTCCCAGGCCCCGGTTCTCCGCATCACGGGGATCGCCCGACGCAGCGCCTCGATATCGGGGTCGTTCCGGCTCAGTGACGATACGGGCTTGCGCATCCGAAGCGCCTGGGCGGCGGCGGGGCGCGCGGCGCCCGCGACCAGCCCCGCGGCTCCCATACCCCGCAACACGGTTCGACGATCAAGACCCATGGAAGCCACCCCTTTGCGCGACATTCGTCAGGGGAGGGGCGCCCATGTCAAACGGCATCGCGCGCAGGGTGAGCCACGACAGCGCTCGTCGACCCTGGAGGCGGTGATCATTCCCCGCTTTCGGGGATTGATCGCGCCTCCGGGGTTTTCACAGGATCATTATTCCCCATTCAGGTGCATTCACACCAAGGCCGCTTGACCGATCCCCTATGGTTAATCATCGTTACCCGAGGCTGGACCTCGTCCGTGCGTTCTCGCAGGCGGGTAATGGAAACATTGGGTCGAAGACCCGTTTGAGGGGTGCTGACGTGAAGAACAAGATTATCGCAGGCGTAGTCCTGGTGCTTGCTACCGCCGCCGCCGGGGGCGCATTCGCCGCCAACCCGTACGGCCCGCCGCCGCCGCCGCCCGGTGGTGGCTATGGTCCCCCGCCGCCCCCGCCGCCGCCGAGCTCGATCGACTGCCTCTGCACGCGGTCGGTTGTGTTCTACGGCCCGTCGGCCTCCTGGGGCGACATCCGCGTCCGCGCGCCGGGCGTCCGCGTCTATGGCACGCCGGTTGAAGTGGCCACCGGCCGCATCGACATCCAGGGCCCGCCCGTCTACGTCGACGCGCCCCCGATCCACATCCAGGCGCCGCAGATCTACCTGCAACGTCCGCAAGTGTACGTCCGCCCGTCGACCGTGACTGTCGATGCGCCGGAAATCCACTTCTCGGGCTGCGCCGAAGGCGAACGCTGCGAGCCGGCGCCGGCTCCGCACCCCTAAGGGGTCGCGACAGCGACAAGACGACGGATCGGCCGGGCCAACGCCCGGCCGATTTCGTTTGGGCTATCGGTTGAAAGCGGCCGCTTGGTCAGCGGGTGCAGAAGTCGCGGGTTTCCCGGGCGAGTGGAAGGTCGCCGCCGGCGAGCGCCGTCTTGACGGCCTCATCGCATTTCTTCTCGCTGAGCAGGCCCGTGACCTTTACGCGCAAGGCTTTGCGGACCTCCATCTCGGCACGCAGTCGCCGGGCTTCCTTGCGGTCGGCCGGCAGACAAATCGACAGCCAGTTGGCGTCGGCGCAGCTGGCGATCAGCTTGGCCTGGCGCGCCGCTTCAGCCTTTTCGACTTCGCTGGCCGGTGCGACGGCGGGCAAGGCCGGCGGCGCGACCACCGGCGGCGTTGTCGTCACGGGGGCCTTGCCATCCGGTGTGACCAGCAAGGTGACCGACGGCATCTGGTAGTGGCAGACCCAGCCACTCGGCGTCATCTCGCACGATTGCAGGGCCGCCTGACTTTCGGCGGCGGCGGGCTCGGCGGCCAGGGCCAACAGGAGCGCAATCATCGTCAACCTCGAGGGCGAGTATCGCCCTGCCCGGATCATATCGCCGTTCATCGTTCACGCCGAAACCTTTCTGCCTGCGGGCGACGGGAGAAAGTCCGACGGAGCACCGCGCAGTCGCGGGCCGTCGGTAAAATTGTCGTTCAGGGACGCTAGGGAACCCTGCGGCGGCGCTTGAATCCCTAGCGGGTATTGCCGACGATGGCCCGGAACGAGGGGCCGGCCACGTCAGTCGCGCCTCCGCAGGATCAGGGACGAACCAATGACCTCAGCGCCTTCTCCGGAAGCCGCCCGGACCGTCGACGCCGTGGTCGTCGGCGCGGGCTTCTCCGGCCTCTACATGGTCCACCGCCTCCGCGAGGCCGGCTTCAGCGTCCAGGGTGTCGAGGCGGCGAAGGACGTCGGCGGCACCTGGTACTGGAACCGCTATCCCGGCGCCCGCTGCGACATCCCCAGTCTCCTGTATTCCTACACCTGGTCCGACGAGCTTCGCGAAACCTGGCGCTGGAGCGAGAAGTACGCGACCCAGCCGGAGATCCTCGCCTACGCCGAGCATGTCGCCGACCGCTACGACCTGCGACCTGCCTTCCTGTTCGAGACGAAGGTCGTCTCGGCGGTGTTCAACGCGGAGACCGGCCGCTGGCGGGTCGAGACGGACCAGGGCCAGGTGTTCGACGCCCGGTTCTGCATCATGGGCACGGGTTGCCTCTCGGTTCCGCGCGTGCCCGACATTCCTGGCGCGGCCAGCTTCAAGGGCGAGGCCTACGTCACCGGCCAGTGGCCGCACGAGGGCGTCGACTTCAAAGGCAAGCGCGTGGCCATCATCGGCACCGGCTCCTCGGCCATCCAGTCGATGCCGCTGATCGCCAATGACGCGGCCCAGGTGACGGTATTCCAGCGTACGCCCAACTTCAGCCTGCCGGCCCTCAATGCGCCGCTCACCGACGAAGAGATCGCCGCCTTCAACGAGGCCTTTCCGATCTACAAGGCGCTGCTGGAAAGCGGTGAGCCGGGCCTGCCGCTGCCACCGAAGGGCTGGGTCCCGACCGACGCCGAGCTGGCCGCCCTGGTCGAGCAGCTGTGGAACGGCGGTGGGCTGATCTCCGCTGTGATGATCCCCGACCTCGTCAAGAACGAGCGGATCAATGACGCCGCCGCCGACTTCGTCCGGGCCAGGATCCGCGAGATCGTCAAGGATCCGGTCCTGGCCGCGAAACTCAGCCCCGACAGCTTCCCGCTGGCGACCAAGCGCGCCTGTGTCGATACCGACTACTTCGCCAGCTACAACCGCGACAAGGTCACCCTCGTCGACCTGCGCGAAACCCCGATCGAGGCGATCACCGAAACCGGCGTTCGCACGTCCGACGCGGAATACCCGGCGGACATCATCGTCTACGCCTTGGGCTTCGATGCCATGACCGGGGCGCTGCTGAACATCGACATCCGCGGCCGCGACGGCCTCGCCCTGCGGGACGTCTGGCGGGACGGGCCGAAGACCTACCTCGGCGTCGCCGTGGCCGGCTTCCCCAACCTGTTCACCGTCACCGGTCCCGGCAGTCCTTCGGTGCTCAGCAACATGCTCAACTCGATCGAGCAGCACGTCGACTGGATCTTCGACGCCATCCAGCATGTGCAGAAGACCCAGTCGGCGCTGATGGAAGCTACGCCCCAGGCCCAGGACGACTGGGTCGCCCATGTGAACGATGAGGCCGAGAAGACGCTCTATCCGCGGGCGGCGTCCTGGTATGTCGGCGCCAACGTGCCCGGCAAGCCGCGCGTGTTCATGCCCTACGTCGGCGAGGGCTACAAAAAGCGCTGCGACCAGATCGCCGCCGACGGCTACGTCGGCTTCGCCCTCAGCCGGTGAGCGTCATGGCCATCCTCGACATGGAGTCCTACCTCGGCTGGAAGATCGACTTCCGCCATCCGGACGGCGAGCCCGCGCTGGTCGGGCCGGGCTCCATGCACTGGCGCGTCTACAAGAACCCCATCGCGCTGGCGATCGGCGGCGTGGCGGCGGTGCTGCTGGAGTTCGCCGACGCCCGCATCCGCTCCGGCGTCTGGGATCACTCGACCTACAAGGTCGATCCGATCGGCCGGTCCAAGCGGACAGGCGTCGCGGCCATGGTCGGGGTCTATGGTCCCCAGAGCGCCGCGCGGCGGGTGATCCAGGGCGTGACCAACATGCATTCCCGGGTAACCGGCGAGACACCCGCGGGCGAGGCCTACAGGGCGCTCGATCCGGACCTGCTCGACTGGGTCAGCGCGACCGCCGGCTATGGCTTTCTCAACGCCTACGACCGGTTCGTGTCGCCCCTGACCGAAGCCGAGAAGACCCGCTTCTACGAAGAGGCCGGCCCCGTCGCGCGGCTGTACGGCGTGCAGCGTTCGCCGGCGTCGACGGCCGATTTCATGGCGATGATGAACGGCCTCGTCGACCGCTTCGAACCGCACCCGATCGTCGGCGAATTCCTGGCCATCATCCAGTCGGGCCAGGCTGCGCCCGGCACGCCGAAGATGCTGCATCGGGCCCTGGCGCGGGCGTCTGTGTCGCTGTTGCCCCCGATTGTCCGCCAGAAGCTGGCGCTGGGCCGTGAGTATGATCTGTCGACCACCGACCGCATCGCACTGAAACTGGCCGGCGCCCTGGCAGAGCGGGTCGCGATCCCCGGCTCGCCGCCCAGCGACGCCAGCCTGCGCCTCGGCCTGCCGGCCAATTTCCTCTACCGGAGCAAGGCGGAGCAGACTCGGCTTCTGGCGGCGCGCACCGCGACCACGCTCGAACCCGCTACGGCCTGACCGCTACCGCCCGGTGAAGACCGGGGCGCGCTTTTCGAGGAAGCTCGCGACGCCTTCCTTGTGATCCTCGGTGCCCATCAGGGCGCGGATCGTCTCGATGGCCCAGCCTCCGAGGTCGCGCGGGTCGCCGTAGGTCCCGCGCCGCAGCCCTTCCTTCATGTAGCGCAGGGCCAGCGGGGGGTTACAGGCGATGCGGGCCGCCATCGCCCGGGCGCGGGTCATCAGGTCCTCATGCGGCGTGACCTCGCTGACCAGCCCGATCCGCAGCGCCTCGGCGGCGTCGATGATGTCGCCGGTGAACAGCAGTTCGGCCGCCTTGGCCGGACCGACGATCGAGGGCAGGCGGTAGAAGCCGCCGACATCGCAAACCAGGCCGCGCTTGATGAACATCTCGCTGAAGCGGGCCTTCTCCGAGGCGATGCGGATGTCGGCGTAGAGCGCCAGTTCCATGCCCCATCCGACGGCCGCGCCGTTAATCGCCGCGATCACCGGCTTGTCGCATTCGAGCGCCGCCATGGCCGCGGGGGTCGGCTTGTGACGCACCACCGGCGAGCGATCCTTCGACACAGCCCTGGGCCCGGCCATGATCTCGCGCACGTCGTCGCCGGAGCAGAAGGCCGGGTCCGCGCCCGTGACGATCACGCACCGCACGTCGCTGTCGGTCACGGACCGGCGGAAGGCCGCCTCCAGCCGGTCATAGGCGTCAAAGTTCAGCGCGTTGCGCTGCTCGGGCCGGTTCAGGGTAATGGTCGCGACGTGATCGGCGACCTCATAGGTCACGCTCTCGGCGGCGGCGGACTGGCTCATCTTCGTTTCCCCACGCCGGTTTGCGGCCTTGTTGGGAACAGGATGCGCGCCCGCGCGGCCCGTCTCAATCGGGAAAATCGGCTGTCCCGACGTAAGGGCTTGTGGCGCCGGAAGGGAAAGCGGCCATGGTGCGGGCGCAAGAGGATTCCATCATGACCGCCACCGCGCCCCCCGTCCGCGACGTGACCCCGGCCCACTACTTCGACCCGGCTCCGCTGGAGGCGTGGCTGCGTCGCGAGGTCGAGGATTTCGGCGACGCCATGATCGTTCAGCAGTTCCAGGGCGGGGCCTCGAACCCGACCTTTCTGCTGACGACTCAGACGCCGGACGGTCCGCGCCTCTACGTCCTGCGCAAGAAGCCGCCGGGCGTCCTGCTGGCCAGCGCCCACCAGGTGGACCGCGAGTACAAGGTGATGAAGGCGCTCGACGGCCTCGTGCCCGTGCCGAAGATGCGCGCCCTTTGCCTGGATGAGGCGATCATCGGCACGGCCTTCTACGTCATGGACTATCTCGAGGGCCGCATCTTCCGCGACGCCATGCTGCCCGGCATGGAGCCCGCCGAACGCGCGGCGATCTATGACGACCTCAACGCAACGCTGGCCAAACTTCACAAGGTCGACTTCGTCGCCGCCGGCCTCGGCGACTTCGGCAAGGCCGGCGGCTATTTCGAGCGTCAGGTCAGCCGCTGGACCAAGCAGTACCGGGGCGCCGAGAGCGAGCTGATTCCGGAGATGGAAGCGCTGATAACGCAACTGCCCGGGCGCATCCCGAAGGATGACCCGATCTCCATCGCCCACGGCGACTACCGGCTCGAGAACGTCATGTTCCACCCAACGGAGCCGAAGCTGATCGCGGTGCTGGACTGGGAGCTGTCGACCATCGGCAATCCGCTGGCCGACATCGCCTACAACGCTTTCCTGTGGCGCTCTCACGGGGCGTCGTGGGGCACGCTGCAGGGCGTGGACTTCGAAACCAGCGGCATCCCGAGTGAAGCGGACTACGTGGCCGCCTACTGCAAGCGCATGGGCCGGGGGCCGATCGAGGACTGGCCGTTCTACATGGCGTTCTCGATCTTCCGCCTCGCCTCGATTTCACAGGGCGTCTACCGCCGGGTGCTGGCCGGTAACGCCGCCAGCGAGCGTCCCGCCGAGAACGGCACGCCCCATCTCGCGAAACAGGCACTCGAAATCCTCGAAGGCCGCGACTGATCTTCAGACCCTGAAGGACGCCCCATGACCTACCCGATCCCCAACGTCTCCACCGACCTGACCGGCCAGGTAGCCCTCGTCACCGGCACCTCCTCGGGCCTCGGGGTGCGGTTCGCGAAGACCCTCGCCAGGTGCGGCGCCAAGGTCGTGCTGACCGCCCGTCGGCTCGACCGGCTGGAAGCCCTGGCCGCCGAGATCCGAGCCGATGGCGGCGAGGCCCTCGCGCTGGAGCTGGATGTGACAAACGCCGACCAGCTGCTGGCCGTCGTCGGCAAGGCGGAAGAGGCCTTCGGCACGGTGACCATCCTGGTCAACAACGCCGGCATCCCCGACGCCCAGAGGGCGACCAAGATGTCCGTCGACCTGATCGACCGGGTCATCGGCGTGAACCTGCGCGCGCCCTACATCCTCTGCTGCGAAGTCGCCCGGCGTCTGATCGCGGCGAAAAAGCCAGGCCGGATCGTCAACATCGCCTCGGTCGCCGCCTTCCAGTACAACGGCAACGGCGCGGCCCTCTATGCGATCACCAAGTCAGCGGTGGTGCGCATGACCGAGGCCCTGGCCGTCGAATGGTCCAGCGCCAACATCAACGTCAACGCCATCGCGCCCGGCGCCTTCGCCTCCGAGATGATGGACGGCATGCTCTCGCGCGTCGGCGACATCAGCCAGCACTTCCCGCGCAAACGCCTCGGCGATCCCGCGCAGCTGGACAGCGCACTGCTGTTCCTCGTTTCGCCGGCCTCTGACTTCGTGACCGGGTCGTGCATCCGCGTCGATGACGGCCAGAGCGGGCGGTAGGGGTCTTTCTTACCCGTTCACATCCACCACGGTCCGGCCGCGCACCTTGCCTTCGAGAATGGCGCGGCCGACAGCGGGGACCTCCGCCAGGCCGACCTGCGTTACGGTCGTCGCCAGCTTCGTCAGATCCAGATCGGTCGCCAGCCGCGCCCAGGCCCGGGCGCGGGCCTCGAAGGGCGCATTGACCGAGTCGATGCCGGCCAGGGTCACGTTGCGCAGGATGAACGGAAACACCGAGCCGGGAAGATCGACACCCTGGGCCAGGCCGCAGGCGGCTACGGCGCCGCGGTAGTCAGTCTGCGCGAGGACGTTGGCCAGCGTGAAGGATCCGACGGAGTCCACGGCGCCGATCCACTTCGGCGCGGCGATCGGCGGGCCGGCTTCGGACAGCGTTTTGCGGTCGACGATCTCGGCGGCGCCCAGGGCCGTCAGGTAGGGAGCTTCTTCCGGGCGGCCGGTGGAGGCGATCACGCGGTAGCCCAGTCGCGACAGGATCAGGATCGCCACCGAACCCACGCCGCCGCCGGCGCCGGTGACGAGCACGGCACCCCGGTCCGGCGTGATCCCGTTGTGCTCCAGGGCCAGGATGGCGAGCATGGCGGTGTAGCCGGCGGTGCCGATGGCCATGGCGTCACGGGTGCTGATGCTGTCCGGGAGTTTCACCAGCCAGTCGCCGTTGACCCGCGCCTTCTGGGCATAGCCGCCGTGGTGGGTCTGGCTCAGGCCCCAGCCGTTCAGCACCACTCTGTCGCCAACGGCGTAGCCGGCATGGGACGAGGCTGTGACCGTGCCGGCCAGGTCGATGCCGGGCACGAGGGGGTAGGTCTGGATCACGCCCGGTCGCCCGGCCAGCGCCAGCCCGTCCTTGTAGTTCACCGTCGAGAAGTCGACGTCGATGCTGACATCGCCGGCCATCAGCTGGTCTTTGGCCATGTCGATGAGATCAACGGAGACCGCACGGTCAACGCGGGTCGCGAGCAGCGCCTTGAAGGTCATGATCAGGTCCGGTCAGCAGGAGGGGAGGAAGAGGGAGATCGTCATACGCCCAGGCCGCGGTTGACCCACAGCAGGGCGCGTTCGAACAGGCCGACGGTGCTCGCGTGAAGCCGGTCTCCGGTGGCCTTGGGCGCCTTGCCGGCGCAGGCCCGGGCGTGGGTGCCTTCCAGGATAATGCCCAGCTTGTAGCAGGCCAGCACCGCGTACCAGTCGAGGTGGGCGAGGTCGCGGGACGTGCGCGGCCGATAGTGCGCGACCAACTCGGCGCGGGTCGGGAAACCGTCCCACGGCGTGACGCCGACCGCACCGGCGGCAGGGCCTTCATCCGGCCAGGTGGCCATCAGCCAGCCGAGGTCGAGCAGCGGGTCGCCGATCGTCGTCAGTTCCCAGTCGACGATCGCCGCCAGTTCGGGGCTGTCGGGCCGGAACAGCACGTTCGACAGGTGGTAGTCGCCGTGCAGGATACCGGGCTGGAAGCTCGGCGGCCGGTGCTCTTCCAACCACTTCCCGACGATCTCGACACCGGGAATGGCCGACGGCCCGGGCCATTCGGCGAAGGCCGCGTAGCTGTCGAGCTGCGACCGCCAGCGTGCAACCTGCCGCTCAAGGTAGTTGGCCGGCTTGCCGAAGTCGGCCAGGCCCACCGCCACATGGTCGATGTCGCCGAGGGACGCGATGCCCTCGACCATTGCCAGCCCCATACGTCGTCGCACGGCCGGATCGCCCGCGTGGAAGGGCGGCAGGCCGGTGGTCGGGTTGAAGCCGTCGATCGGCTCCATCAGGTAGAAGGCCGCGCCGATCAGGGTCTCGTCCGGACAGGCGGCGATCAGGCCGGGATGCGGCACGTCGGAGCCGGCCAGCGCCGCCAGCATCCGCGCCTCGCGTCGCATGGTCTCGTTGGAATTGTCGCGCAGGTGCCGCGGCGGCCGGCGCAGCACATAGGGCCGGCCGGCCCGCTCGAATTTCAGCAGCAGATTCTGCGTCCCGCCCGCAAGCGCCTGCGCCTGTTCGATCGGGCCGGCGCCGAGGCCCTGACCGTCCATCCAGCCTTCGAGGACGGCCAGATCGACCATCCCCGACCAGGCAGGCTCCGGCGCGGCGGGACTGCCCATGGATCAGGCCGCCGCGGATGGCCGGGCGGCGATGCGCGCGAACCAGGCCTTCACCCAGGTCGCCTCATCCGGGATCGGCTGGCCCACCTGGGCGCCGAAGCCGAGGAACACGAACAGCAGGATGTCGGCCAGGCTGAACCGGTCGCCGCAGACGAACTGGTTGTCGCCCATGAGCCCGTCGAGCCACAGGATCTTGTCCTTCGCGATAGCCTTCAACTCGGCCGCGCCCTCCAGCCCGACCAGCTTCATGCGCGGCGCGAACAGGCCCCGGCCTTCAGAGGCGCGGAAGCCGGTGGTCAGCGGCTCACAGATGTTCAGGTCGATGCGCCGGGTCCACATGCGGGTCTCGGCCCGCTCTTCCGGCGTCGCGCCGATCAGGACCGGGGAGGGGTGCTTTTCCTCGAGGTATTCGCAGATGACCGTGATCTCGGTGATGATCTGGCCGTCCTCGAGCACCAGAGCCGGCGTCTGGCCGGCCGGATTGACCTTGCCCTGATAGTCCGGTTGGCGGTTCTCGCCGCCCATCAGGTCAATTTCGACCGTCGGCAGGGTCAGACCCTTTTCGGCCGCGAACATGCGCACGACGTGCGGGTTGGGGCCGACGGAGTTGTAGAGCTTCATGAGCGGCTTCCTCTGGGCGTTTCTGATTTTGCCGTGACTTGACCGGTCAGGGGGCGGGGTCGTCAAGCCGGACCCCACGTAAACGGCGTGCTGAAATTTCACCCGCGCCCGCTGCGATCACCTCTGGATTTACGCCGTATGTCAGGCAAGGGTGCGCGCCGCGAACAGGAGCTGCGCCATGAACCCCAAGGCTGAATTCGACATCATCGTCTATGGCGCGACCGGCTTCACCGGACGCCTCGTGGCCGAGTACCTCGCCGGCAAGTACGGCGTGGGCGGGGCGGTGACCTGGGCCATGGCCGGTCGCAGCGCCGACAAGCTTGTTGAGGTGCGCGACGCGATCGGCGCTCCGGCCAATACGCCGCTGATCGTCGCCGACGCCGCTGATCCGGACTCGCTGCGCGCGATGGTCGGCCGCGCGAAGGCCATCCTGACCACGGTCGGCCCCTATCAACTGTACGGCTCCGACCTCGTGGCCGCCTGCGCGGCCGCTGGAACGGACTATCTGGATCTGTCGGGCGAGCCGAACTGGATGGCCGAGATGATCGGGGCGCATGAGGCGGCGGCGAAAGCCTCCGGCGCTCGAATCCTGTTCTCCTGCGGCTTCGACTCGATCCCGTTCGAACTCGGGGTCTTCTTCACCCAGGCCATCGCCCGCCAGCGGCTGGGCCACCCGGTTTCGCGTATCAAGGGCCGGGTCCGGTCGATGCGCGGCGGCCTGTCGGGCGGCACCGCGGCCAGCGGGGCCGCGACGATGGCTGCGATCCAGAAGAACCCGGCGCTCGGCATGTTGATGTTCAACCCGTTCGCCCTGACCCCCGGTTTCACGGGTCCGGCCCAGCCGACCGGCATGGACACGCACGTCGACCCGGACCTCGGTCAGGAAGTCGGGCCGTTCATGATGGCGACGATCAACACCAAGAACGTGCACCGCTCGAACGTCCTGCAGGGCACGGCTTACGGCGCGGACTTCGTCTACGACGAGATGGCCGTCGTCATTCCCGGCGCCCCGACCGAGTTCACCGGCATGGGCGGCGCGGGTGCGCCCAAACCGGGCGAGGGGCCGAGCAAGGAAGACCGTGAGGCCGGCTTCTACGACCTGCTGTTCATCGGCATCGACGCCGACGGCAGGCAGGTGCGCGGGTCGGTCTATGGCGACAAGGACCCGGGCTACGGCTCGACGTCCAAGATCATCGCCGAGACGGCCATCTGCCTGGTCAAGGACCGCGCCGACGTACCGGGCGGAATCTGGGTCCCGGGCGCGGCGCTGGGGCAGACGCTGGTCGACCGCCTCGCCGCCAACGCCGGCCTGACCTTCAAGGACGAGACGGCCTAGCCGGCCTTCGCAAGTCCCTTCGGCAGGGGCGCGAGTTCAAGGGTCAGGGCCGGGATATTACGGCTGTTGACCTCCCGCGCCCGGCCGGCCGGCACGCCGAGCATGCGCAGCTGCAGCTCCGACACCCGCGCCCCGGCGTCGGGACCGAAGTCGCCCCGCAGCCGGCCGGCCAGCGCCCCCATGGTCATTGAGGCGAAGGTATCGACAAGCAGGTCGTCGATCTCGACCGTGAACACGCCCTGGTCGACGCCGCGCTGCAGGTCGGCCCGCAGGTAGGCGATCATGGTGTGGCGCAGGTCGCGGAACGTCAGCACCGCCCGCACGAGAGCCGCGCCCCAGTCCGGCTCGCTGGCGCCCAGGTCAATGAACCGACGCGTCGCCAGGCTCGACCGCTCGACGGCGTCCTCGATGCCGGCCATCGCCTCGTCCAGCTGACGCACGACATTCTGCCCGATCGCCAGGGCCACGGCGGCGGCGATCTCGTCCTTGTCGCGGAAGTGGACATAGAAGGTGCCGTTCACGACACCGGCGAGCCGCGCGATCTCGTTGACGGAAGCGGCCTCGAATCCGTCCCGCGCGAACAGTCGCACCGCCGCATCCATCAGCCGGGCGCGGGTGCGCGCGCTCTTGCCGAGATTGCTGGCTTCGGTTCCGAACAGGCCCTGCGCGGTCAAATCGGCGACTCCTCTACGGCCGGGATCATAGCGGCGTCTTCAATAATTGACAGATATCCCATTTTTGGGAATATTCCCAATAACAGGACATCGCCGGGCCCCGGCGGTGTCCGCTCACGTGAGACGCCGATGCCATCCGTCCCCGAAAAAGACCTCTATCTCGGCTACAGCGCCGCTGACCTCGCGCGCAGTCCGACCGCCAGGTTCTTCCGGCCCGACATGGCGCCGCTGTCGGCCCATGTCCGCGAAGCCCTGGCGACGGGTCCGGTGGCCCACGAACTGCTGCCGCCCGTCGCGCGGGCAGGGGACCTGCTGGACGAGGGCGACAGGCCGGTGGAGACCGGCTACACGGTCGCGCCTGACGGGTCGGCCCGGGTGTTCGTCCGCACGCCGATGCCGGGCGTCACGCCGGCCATGTGGGACTGGTGGTTCGCCTGGCACGGCAGCCATGCCGAACGCTACAAGCTCTGGCATCCGAAGGCCCATGTGCACGTCGCCTGGTCGGACGGTCGCGACGACCTGACCCACTACATCGGCAGGACCTCCAACGTCGTCGAATACGTCGGCGCCGGCCGCATGGCCCTGACCATCCGCTTCGTGCCGCCGGCCAGCCTGGGCCTCGACGAGGGCCGTCTGGCCAGGGACGGAGCGGTGGCCATCTGCGCCCGCGGCGGCATCGCCGGGACGCCGGTCGAGACCGGCTGGCTGATCCACCATGTCCGGCCCGTCCCGGGCGGCGCGGAGATGCGCTCCCGCTTCTGGCTCGGCGGCGAGAACGTCCGCCCGCGCGGCATGCCGGGCCCGGTTGGCGCCGTGCTTGGCCGCGCGGCCAGCCGTCTGTCGCCGCTGCCGCCGGCGCAGGCCGCCGACCTGCTGGTCCACTGCGCCCAGGAGATGAGCCACCTGGCGACGATCCTCCCCGACCTTCACGCCGCCTTCGGCCCCGGAGCCTCCGCATGAAATTCTCCGGCAAGACGGGTGTGACCCTTGAGCGCGGCGCGCCGGGCTTTGACGCCGCCGTGCTCGGCACCAGCTTTAACGCCCGCGACCCGGGGCGTCGCCCGGCCGTGGTGGTTCAGGCCAATGACGTGCTGGACGTCGTGGCGGCGGTCAGCCGGGCGCGCCGTGAAGGCCGCAAGGTCAGCATCTGCTCGGGCGGCCACAGCTGGGCCCAGAACCACATTCGCGAGGACGGTCTGCTGATCGACGTCGCGCGGCTGAACGCCATCACCGTCGACACTGTCGCCCGCACGGCCACGGTCGGACCCGGCGCCCACTGCGGCGACGTCGATGCGGCCGTGGCGAAGGCCGGCCTGTTCTTCCCCGTCGCCCACGCCTGGACCGTCGGGATCGGCGGCTTCCTGCTGCAGGGCGGTTTCGGCTGGAACAGCCGCCGCATGGGCCTCGGCTGCGAGAACGTCATCGGCATCGACGTGGTCCTCGCTGACGGCCGGGTCGTGCACGCCAGTGAGACCGAGAACGCCGACCTGTTCTGGGCGGCCCGAGGGTCGGGCCCTGGCTTTTCCGGCGTCGTGGTGCGCTTTCACCTCAGGCTGCACGCCCGGCCGAAGTTCACCGGCCTGAAACTGCAGGTATTCCGCATGAAGCATCTGGAAGAGGTGTTCACCTGGGCCGACCGCGTCGGGCCGTCGGTGTCGCCCAGCGTCGAGTTCCAGATGGTCATGAACCGCAAGGCCATGGGCATCTTCGCGCCGGGCCTGGAGGTGTTCGCGCCGGTCATGGCCGACAGCCGCAAGGAGGCGCTCGAGGCGGTGCGCTTCATGACGTCCGACCCGATCGCCCGCAAGGCCAGCCTGACCCTGCCTCTGATCCCGCTGTCGCTGGGGCGGATGATGAAGACCGGCGAGAAGACGCTGTTCCTGCCGAACACCCGCTGGCAGGCCGACAACATGTGGATGGACGAGCCGATCGGGCCCCTGCTGCCCGCGCTGCGCGCTATCGCCGACAGCCAGCCGCCGGCCCCGAGCCACGCGCTCTGGCTTAACTGGAACCCGCCCGCCAGCCGGCCGGACATGGCCTTCTCGGTCGAGGCGCGCACCTACCTGGCGCTCTACGGCGGCCTGCGGAAGTCGTCCGACGAGGCGGCCCACGGTGACTGGGCGACCCGCCACATGCAGGCGCTGTCAGCCCACAGCCGCGGCATCCAGCTGGCCGACGAGAACCTTGCGCGCCGGCCGGACCGCTTCCTGTCGGACGCCAACATGAAACGCCTGGACCAGATCCGCGCCGTCTGGGACCCCGACGGCCGCTTCCACCCCTGGATGGGCCGGGCGAACTAGTCTGGATGCTCCCCTCTGGGGGAGCTGTCAGCCCGCAGGGCTGACTGAGGGGGTCATCCGAAATTCGGGCGGACCCCCTCCGTCCCGGCGGAGTTCAGCCTCGGTCGCGCGGATTGCGCGACCCGGGGGCCGGTCCACCTCCCCCAGCGGGGAGGATCTCGTGACGACCCTAGAAGTTCACCCGCCGGCTGATCGCGCCATCGACCAGCATGTTGATGCCGCTGGTGAAGCTCGACAGCGGGCTGCTGAGGAACACCGCCGCGTTGGCGATGTCCTGCGGCGTCGCCATCCGGCCCATCGGGTTGCGCGCCAGGGCGCCCTTGAACATCTCGGGCGCGTTCTTCTCGACCATGTGCCAGACGCCGCCCTCGAAATAGACGGTGCCGGGCGAGACGACGTTGGTGCGCAGGTGCTTGGGCGCGTACTGGCGCGCCAGCCCCTTGGCGAAGTGGATCAGCGCCGCCTTGATCGGACCGTAGGAACTGGCCGCGTCGGTCTCGGCCGCCGAGACAGAGGCGATGATCACGAACGAGGCGTCGCCATGCGTCTCGGCCGACTTCAGCAGGAACGGCTTGGCCGCGTCGAAGGCGTTGACCATGCCCAGCACGTCGAGCTGGAAGTTCTGGGTCCAGGCGCCGGGGTCGGCGCCCTGGGCCATGGCCCCGGCGTTGGACACCAGGATGTCGATGCCGCCCAGCTCCTCACCGGCGGCCGCGATCCAGGCTTTCAGCGCCGGTCCGTCCATGATGTCGACCGAAGCGCCGAGCGCCTTCACGCCGGTCGCGCCCAGCGCCGTCACGGCCTCGGCCACCTGTTCGGCGTTGCGCGCGCAGACGGCGACATTGGCCCCCTCCGCGGCGAGGGTCTCGGCGATCGCCCGGCCGATGCCGCGCGTGCCGCCGAGGATGACGGCGTTCTTGCCCTTGAGCTGCAGATCCATGGGTCGTCCCTGATGTCGGGGCAACGCTCATGGCGCGGCCCTCGCTTGCTGTGAAAGAAGTCGGCGCGCGGCCGGTCAGCCGGCCTTGGCGACCTTGTCCATGGTCTTGGTGTCGAAGTCGCCGGCGTCGTGGCGCTCGGGCAGACAGCTGGCGGGATCGCCCATCACCCGGTTGACCATCCGGCCGCGCTTCACGGCCGGGCGCTGGGCGATCTGGTCGGTCCAGCGCTGGACGTGTCTGTAGTCCTGCACCTGCAGGAACTCGCCGGCCTCGTAGACCAGCCCCTTGGCCAGGGCGCCGTACCAGGGCCAGACCGCCATGTCGGCGATCGTGTAGTCCGGCCCGGCCAGGTATTCGCTCTCGGCCAGACGACGGTCAAGCACGTCCAGCTGGCGCTTCACCTCCATGGCGAAGCGGTCGATGGCGTATTCGATCTTGAACGGCGCGTAGGCGTAGAAGTGGCCGAAGCCGCCGCCGAGGTAGGGCGCGCTGCCCATCTGCCACATCAGCCAGGACAGGGTCTCGGCCCGCGCGGCGGGATCGGTCGGCAGGAACTCACCGAACTTCTCGGCCAGATGGATCAGGATCGCGCCGGACTCGAAGATGCGGATGGGCTTGGCCGGATCGCTGTGGTCGACCATGGCCGGGATCTTCGAGTTTGGATTGGCGGAGACGAAACCGCTGCCGAACTGGTCTCCGGCGCTGATGTTGATCAGCCAGGCGTCGTACTCGGCGCCGCTGTGGCCCTTGGCCAGCAGTTCCTCGAGCATCACCGTGACTTTGACCCCGTTCGGCGTCGCCAGCGAATAGAGCTGGAGCGCGTGTTTGCCGACCTGCAAGTCCTTGTCCTGCGTCGGCCCGGCGATCGGCCGGTTGATGTTGGCGAAGCGGCCGCCGTTTTCCTTGTTCCAGGTCCAGACCTTGGGCGGCGTGTAGGGGGTGGCGTCGGACATTCCGTGGCTCCGGATCTGAATTTGGCGAACGCTGGTTCCGTCGCAAGACATGTGGAGGACCAGGGCGCGTTTGGCTAGTCGACGAAAACTGCAAGCCGCCCGACCCTTTGATGTCGCTCAATGCAGCACGGCGGACGCGCGTCATGGTTCCCCATCGGGGGTGACATGATCAAGCCGGATGCGGGCGATGGAGCGAAGGCCGACCTCTCGTCCGATGGCGGCGGCGTTCTCAGGGCCCGGCCGCTGGGTCTGGACAGTTTCCGCGAAAACGTCGCCGTGCTGGCGCGCTGCAGTGTGGTGCTGCGCCCGGAACGCCTGCGCGGTTCGCGCCGGATCGAGCTGAGGGCGGGCGGGCGCAGCCTTCTGGCCACCACCATGATCGGCGACGACGGCCTGCTGGCGCCCGACGAGATTGGCCTGCCCGAGCCGCTGTTCCGCCGCCTCGGCGTCAAGCCGGGCGACCTCATCCATGTGTCCCAGGCCCGCGCGCCGGACAGTCTTTCGGCCATCCGCGCGAAAGTTGACGGCCACACCCTGGACGACGCCGCCCTTGCCGCTGTCGCCCTGGATCTGGCCGCCCATCGCTGGAGTGACATGGAGGTCACCGCCTTCCTCGTCGCCTGCGCCCGCTTCATGTCGCCGGAGGAGACGCTTGGCCTGACGCGCGGCATGATCGCCGCCGGCGCGCGCCTCGACTGGAACGGCCGCCGCGTCGTCGACAAACACTGCATCGGCGGCATCCCCGGCAACCGCACCTCGCTGATCATCGCCCCGATCGTCGCCGCCCATGGCCTGACCATTCCCAAGACCTCGTCCCGCGCGATCACCTCGCCGGCGGGCACGGCCGACACCATGGAGGTGCTGGCCCGCGTCGACCTCACCGAACACGAGATGCATGACGTGGTTGAGCGCTGTGGCGGCTGCATCATCTGGGGCGGCAAGGTCGACCTGTCGCCGGCCGACGACGTGCTGATCTCGGTCGAGCGGCCGCTGTCGATCGACACGCCGGAGCAGATGGTGGCCTCCATCCTGTCCAAAAAGGTCGCGGCCGGCGTCGGCCGGTTGGTGCTCGACCTGCCGATCGGGCCGTCGGCGAAGCTGCGCGACAACCGGGCGGCGCTGCGGCTGCGCAAACTGTTCGAATATGTCGCGACCAACCTCGGGCTGGAAATCGAGGTGGTCTTCACCGACGGGACCCAGCCGATCGGCCGCGGCGTCGGCCCCTGGCTGGAGGCGCGCGATGTCATGGCCGTGCTGGGCAATGAGCCCGGCGCTCCGGCCGACCTGCGCGAAAAGGCCATCCGCCTGGCCGCCCGGGTGCTCGACGCCGACCCCGACCTGCCCGGCGGCATGGCCGAGGCGCGGGCGCGCGAGCTGCTGGAGTCCGGCGCGGCGCTGAAGAAGATGCACGCCATTATCGAGGCCCAGGGCGCTTCGCCACTCCGGGTCGGCCCGGGCACACTGGGCATGGAAGCGACGGCCGATCGGGACGGGCGGGTGGAGTCGATCGATTGCCTGCGCATCGCCACGGTCGCCCGCCTGGCCGGCGCGCCGACCGACGCCGGCGCCGGCATCGACCTGTTCCACCGCATCGGCGACGTCGTCCGCAAGGGCGATCCGCTCTACCGGGTCCATGCCTCCGACCCGTCCGACTTCGCCTTCGCCGCCGAGGCCGCGGGCGCCGAGTCGGGCTTCCGGGTCGCCGCGCCATGACCGTTCAGGTGCATGGCTTCCCCGGCGACGAAGGGCCGGTCGCGCGGCTGGCGACGGCGCTGTGCGTTCCGTCGGCGATCGTCGACGTGAAGACCTTTCCCGACGGCGAGACCCTTCCCACCGTCCCCGTGACCCGCGCGACCACGGTCATCGTCTATCGCGCGCTCAACCAGCCGAACACGCGGCTGGTGCCGTTGCTGCAGGCCGCCGACGCCTGGCGCCGGGCCGGCGTCGCCCGACTGGTGCTGGTCGCGCCCTATCTCGCCTACCTGCGTCAGGACGCGGTTTTCGCGCCCGGCCAGCCGCTGAGCCGCGATCTGATCTGCCGTTGGCTGGGTGGGGCATTCGACCGCCTCGTCACGGTCCAGGCCCATCTGCACCGGACCGCGTCGCTTACCGAGGCGCTGAGAATTCCGGCGACCAATATCGACATCGGCGGCGATCTGGCGGCCCTTGCCGGCACGGGCGAGCGGCTGCTGATCGTCGGCCCGGACAGCGAGTCCCGCCCCTGGGTCGAGGCCGCCGCTGTGCGGCTGGGCGCGGACTGGACAGCCTTCGACAAGCAGCGGCTTGGCGACCGCGAGGTGCGCCTGTCGCTGGACGTCACCGCGAAGGTCGCAGGCCGCGCCACGCTGCTGCTCGACGACATCTGCTCCAGCGGCGGCACCCTGGTCCAGGCGATCCACCACCTCCGCCAGGCCGGCGCGGCGTCCATCGACGTCGCCGTGGCTCACGCCCTGTTTGACGCCGAAGCGCTGGCCCGGCTGCGCGAGGCCGGCGCCCGCCGCATCGTCTCCAGCGACTCGATCCTCCATTCGACCAATGCCCTCGACCTGACCGGCCGGCTGGCCGACGTTCTGCGAAGCGAGATCCCCGCATGACCCCCACCCTGACCTTCCACGGCGCGGCCGGCTGCGTTACCGGCTTTTGCGCCGAGCTGCGCACGGACCGGGCCCGGGTGCTGATCGACTGCGGCATGTTCCAGGGGTCCAAGACCCTGAAGGCGCTGAACTACAATCCGTTTCCGTTTGACCCTGCCTCCATCGACGCGGTGCTGCTGACCCACGCCCATGTCGATCACTCCGGCCTGTTGCCCAAGCTGATGCTGGCGGGCTTCGAGGGGCCGATCCACGCGACGGCCGCCACCCGTGACCTGTGCAAGGTGATGCTGGCCGACGCCGGCGGCATCCAGGAGGCCGAGGTCAAGCACCTCAACCGCCGCAACGAGCAGCGCGGGCGCCCCGTGGTCGAGCCGATCTACACCGAACGCGACGCCGAACGGGTCATGGGCCAGTTTGAGCGGGTCAAGCTGGGCGAGACCGTTGCGGTCGCGCCGGGGATCACCGCCGTCTACTGGCAGGCAGGCCACATCCTCGGCGCCGCCTCGATCGAGGTGCTGGTCGAAGGGGAGGGCGAGCCGATGCGGCTGTTCTTCTCCGGCGACATCGGGCCGGGCGGCAGCGCCTTCGTGCCTGATCCCGAGGGGCCTTCGGGCATTGATCACCTGATCATCGAGTCGACCTACGGCGACCGCGAGCGGGTCGTCGTTGACGCGGTCACCCGTCGCAAGGCGCTGGCCCAGGAACTGCGCGACGCCCACGCCCGCGGCGGCCCGTTGCTGATCCCGGCCTTTGCGGTGGAACGGTCCCAGGAACTGCTGGCCGATCTGGTGGAGGTCATGGACAGCGGCGAGGCGCCGGGCGGCGACGTGTTCCTGGATTCCCCGCTGGCCATCGAGGCGACCGAGGTCTTCCTCGAGCGCGGCTGGAACAAGGACCTCGGCCGCAACCCGTTCGAGGGCGCCCGCCAGTCGCAACGACTGCGCCATCTCGACAAGCCCTGGGACAGCGACGGCCTCGACCGGCTCAAGGGCTGGCACGTGATCCTCGCCGCCAGCGGCATGTGCGACGCCGGTCGCATCCGCAAGCATCTCAAGCGGCTACTGTGGCGCAAGGAGACGACGGTGCTGCTGTCGGGCTTCCAAGCCGCCGGCACGCTCGGCCGCCTGCTGGCCGACGGCGCCCGGCGCGTGACGATCCAGGGCGAGGAAATCCGCGTCCAGGCCGAAATCCGCATGTTCGACGCCTATTCCGGCCACGCCGACGCCACCGGTCTGGTGGCCTGGGCGAAGGCCCGTCTGCCGGTCCATGGCTCGGTGTTCATGGCCCACGGCGAGCCCCGCGCGGTCGAGGGCCTGCGCGAGCGACTCGCCGCCGACGGCTTTCCGCCCGAACAGTTGCTGGCGCCGCAACTCGACGAGACCTTCGTGTTGAACAGGGCGCGGGCCGAGCATGCGCCGGGCGAGCCGCCCCGGATCGCGCCGGAGGCCGCCGCCGCGCTGGACTGGCACAACGCCCGCGCGGGCCTCCTGATGGCGCTCGACGAGGCGCTGGACGCGGCGCCGGACGCCGCGGCGCGCGAGGCCCTGATCGCCCGGCTACGGGGAGAACTCGCCGCGCGGGGCTGATGCCCGGACGGCAGCGGTCGCTCAGGGCGTGCCGGCCGTCAGACGACGGCCGCCAGGATTTCCCCGCGCAACATCGGCACGCAGGTTCCGGCGACGGTCGCGCGGATCCCGTCCGGGGTTCGCCGCGCGGTCAGGTCGAGGCGGCTGGGCCGGCCCATCTCGACCCCCTGGGTGACCGTGAAGGCGAGGTCCTGCGCGTCTGACAGCGAGAGCAAAAGGGCGGCCAGCGCGCTGTTGGCGCTGCCCGTCGCCGGGTCTTCATGGGTGCCGCTGAGGGGGGCGAACATGCGGGCCCGGACGCCGTCCGCCGCGCGGGCGTAGATCAGCAGCGACAGGCGATCATTCACCTCGGCAGACGTCCCGGAGGCCTGACGGAAGGCCTGGATATCCGACGCGGCGCGGCCCAGGGCGTCCTCGGTGACCTCCGCGATGACGAACCACACGCCGACCGAGGCCATGATCGGGGGGTGGTTGCTCACCACGATATCGTCGGTCGTCAGGCCGGTGCAGGCGGCGATCAGGCCCGGGTCAAAGCTGCGCCCGGTCTCCAGCGGCCGCGGGGCGGCGATCATTGCGCCGGTCACCTCGCTCTTGGCATTCCGACTGATCTCGATCCGCACGAGACCGGCGGGGACCTCGAACAGAAGGACGCCGTCGCGGTCCAGTCCCTTGCGGGCCAGAACAAAGGCTGTGCCGACCATCGGATGTCCGGCGAACGGCATTTCCGCCGTGCGGTGAAAGATCCTCACCCGGGCGCTGTTGGCCGGGTCCTCCGGCGGCAGAACGAAGGTGCTTTCACTGAAATTGAACTCGGCCGCCAGCGCCTGCATTTCCTCGGCGGGCATGCCGCGCGCATCGGTTACGACGGCCAGGGGGTTGCCGCCAAAGCGGCGCTCGGTGAAGACGTCCACGGTCTCGAAGGGGTAGGCTTGCATGGCATCCAGTCCAGTCAGAACGCCGCAGGCTTGACATAAGTTCGTCGATTGGCAAATTAACAAAATGGAAACCGCCGACATTTTCCGCGCCCTCGCCAACGAACGCCGTCTGCAGATCCTGGCCTGGCTCAAGGACCCCCGAGCCCATTTCCCGCCGCAGGTCGATGGCGATCTGGTCGAGGACGGCGTCTGCGCCCTGTTCCTGGCGGACAAGCTTCAGGTCACCCCCTCGACGCTCAGCGAGCACATGCGGCTTCTCACGGCGGCCGGCCTTGTGACGGCGAAGCGGATCAAGCAGTGGACGTTCTACCGGCGAGACGCCGACGCGGCGGCGGCGATCGCCGAGCGGCTCGGCCGTGATCTCTGATCGCCCCGACGAAGCCTGACTGGAGACGATGCCATGACCGACCCCGGAGCCTTCGCCGAAGAGTGGGTGGGCGCCTGGAACGCCCATGACCTTGACCGCATCCTGTCGCACTACGCGCCAGAGATCGTGTTCCTGTCGCCCGTCGCGCAGGCGAGAGTGGGCAACGGGCGCGTGGTCGGGCTGGAGGCATTGCGCGCCTACTGGCGTGGCGGACTGGACGCCCAGCCGGCCCTCAAATTCGAGCTGCTGCAGGTCCTGACCGGGCACGAGTGCCTGACGATCCGCTACCGCAACCATCGCGGACAGACCGCCGCCGAGACCTTCGAATTCGGGCCCGACGGCAAGGTCGTCCGGTCGTTCGCCTGCTACGACTGACGCGCCTCAGGTCAACTCTTCGGAGGAGTAGCCGAGGATCTCGCGGGCGATGATCAGCCGTTGAATCTGGCCGGTGCCCTCGTAGATGTCGCTGATCCGGCCGTCGCGCAGATACTTCTCCACAAGATGGTCGTGGCTGACGGACATGCCGCCCAGCACGTCCATCGCCGCCTGCGGGATGGTCCGGCAGACCTCGCCGCCCTTGGCCTTGCAGATCGAGCTCTCGAGGTTGTTCGGCTTGCGCACGTCGCTGAGCCAGGCCGCGTGCAGCACGGTCAGGGCGGCGGCCTCGGTGTCGGCTTCCATCTCGATCAGCTTCTGCTCGACGGCGCTGCGCTGGTTGAAGCTCTTGCTCCAGTCGACCGCGACACCCTCGGCCGCCATGGCGGCCTTGGTGAACTCGAGCGCGCCCTTGGCCTTCGCCACGCCGCCGGAGGCGACGGCCGGACGGGTCATGTTGAAGGTCTTCATCACCCCCTTGTAGCCGGCCGACCCGCCGTCCTTGGGGACCGTCTCGTCGCCGCCCAGCAGGGCGTCACGTGGAACGCGGCAGTCGCGGAAGGCGTAGGCGGCGGTGTCCGACGCCCGGATGCCCAGCTTCTTCTCCTGGCGCACCAGTTCGAAGCCGGGCGCGTCCTTGAGCACGAGGAAGGACTTGATGCCGGCCCGGCCGGCCGACTTGTCGATGGTCGCCCAGACGATGGCGCCATCGGCGCGCACGCCGTCGGTGACGAAGATCTTGTCTCCGTTGATCACCCATTCGTCGCCGTCGAGACGGGCGGTGGCCTGGATCGCCTTGGTGTCGGAGCCTACGCCCGGCTCGGTGATCGACATGGCCAGGAACAGGTTGCCCCACTTGGCCTTCTGCTCGGGCGTCCCGGCCGACTGCAGGGCCGCGTTGCCGAGGCCTCCGGCGCGGCCGTTGGGCATGCCGAGGCCCAGACCCCGAACGACGCCGTTGGTGGAGCCCCGCGCGATGCTGACCGCCATCATGAAGGTCATCAGCGGCGTGTCGTCCGGCTTGCGCTGGCCAAACAGCGGGAACACCGCCTCGAAGCCGACCTCACCGTCCAGCCGCGCTGGCGGGACCTCGTGCTCGTGGTCTTCGTAGTAGCGGGTGTGCTGGACGGTCGAATTGCCGACCTCGACGACCTTGTCGAGGATCTGCTGGTCGATGTCGGAGAGACGGAAGTCAGCCATGGTCGTTCTTCCTAAACCGAGACCGGACCGTCGAGGACGGTCAGGGTGCGCGCGTTGCGCAGCCACATTTCGAGGGGCAGGTCGCGGATGAAGCCGTGGCCGCCGAAAATCTGCAGGGCGTCATCAGCTATCTTCACCGCCTTGCGCCGCACATAGTCCTGGGCCAGCACGCTGGCCTTGGCCGCGCCCGGATCGTTGTGTTCCAGCAGGCTGGCGGCCTTCCAGACCATCCAGCGCATCGCCTCGCACTCGATGTGCATGTCGGCCAGCATGAAGGCGATCGACTGCTTCTTGCCGATCGGCTCGCCGAACGCGACACGGTCCTTGGCGTATGGAATGGCGAAGTCGGTGGCCTGGCGGCTGAGGCCGACCGCCACCGCCGCGGCGCCGACCCGGGCCTGGTTGACCAAGCGCGAGGCGTCGATGCCGGCGTCCCCGCCGAGGCGGGCCGAGCCGGGCAGTTCGACGCTGTCCAGCTTGATCTGGCCTTTCGGGACAGGCTTAAGGCCCTGGGTCCCGTTCTCGGCGGAGACCGTCAGGCCGGCCGTGTCGCGCGGGACGATGAAGGCGGAGACGGCGCCGCCGTTCTCGGGTTCGGCCGCCAGCACCAGGAAGGTCTCGGCCCGGTCGCCCAGAGGGATCAGCCGCTTCTCGCCGTTCAGCACCCAGCCGTTGCCCTTGCGGGCGGCGGTGGTCCGCGGCGCGCCGGCGGCGAAGCCGAACTGACTTTCCTGGATCGCCACCGCGGCGGCGACCGGCTCGGTCCCGGCGAAGCGCGGCAGATGCTCGGCCTTCTGGGCCTCGGTGCCGAAGTCGAGCAGGGCGCCGACGAACTGGCCCGGCGCCATGATGGCCACGGCCTGGCTGGCGCAACCGCCGCCGAGCGCCTCCAGCGCCACCGCGTTGGTCATGCAGGACCGCTCGCCGCCGCCGCCGCCGTAGGCCTCCGGAATGGAGGCGGCGATCAGGCCGAAGTCCCAGCCCTGACGGATCACATCCGCGGGCATCGCGCCGGACTCGTCGATGGCGCGCGCGGCCGGCGCCAGCACGTCAGCCGCGAAGCCTTTGAGGCTGTCGCGGATCATGGACTGCTCTTCGGTGAGCTCGAATGTGATCATGGCGTTCTCCCTGTGACCTGAAATGCCAGCCGGACGGCGGGGAAGGCAAGGCCCGGTCGCGACGTCGCCGCTCACCCTGGGGAAACACGAATTCTCAACGCCGGAAGGCGGAATCGGCGCTGCGGTCATTGCCACAAGGCGCACGCCCGTTACCCTTCGACAAAAGCAGTACGCCCTTGGGGGGATGGATTTGTCGATCGTCGAAGACACGGCCGCGCCGGTCGAGAGCGGGCACGGCCCAAGGCCTTCGGCGCTTGTGAAACTGTCCTACAGTCTGGGTCAGGCGGCCCAGAGCGGTGGTTTCGACGCGGCCATCGGGTTTGTCTTCTTCTACTACTCCGCGGTGCTGGGCCTGTCCGGCGCCCTGGTCGGCGCGGCGCTCGCGGTCAGCCTGGCCTTCGACGCTGTGGTCGACCCCGTCGTGGGTTCCTGGTCCGACAACATCCAGTCGCGGTTCGGTCGTCGCCTTCCGCCGATGATGCTCGCCGCGCCGCTGATCGCGATCTCCATCGGCCTGCTGTTCTCACCGCCGCAGGGTCTCGGTCAGACCGGCCTGTTCGGCTGGCTGGCGGTCATGTCGGTAGCCGCGCGCAGCTTCATCTCGCTGTTCAACGTGCCCTACATCGCGCTCGGGGCCGAGATGGCCAGCGACTACACCGAGCGCACCAGCGTGGTGGTATTCCGCGCCATCGCCGGGATCTTGGCCACGGTGGTCATCCTGGCGATCGGCTACACCTTCTTCTTCGCCAAGGGCGGCTTGCAGCGGCCCGAGGGCTACCCCGGCTTCGGCTGGTCGGTCTCCGCCCTGCTGCTGCTGTGCATGACGCTCTGCTGCCTGGGCATCTGGCGCTACGCCGCCGGACTGCCCCAGCCGCCGCGCATCGAGGGCGCCATGTGGCGCCGGCTTCCAGGCGACATGGCGGAGATCTTCCGCAACCGGTCGTTCCGGGTGTTGTTCTTTTCGGCCGTCGTGGTGTTCGTCGCCATCGGCGTGAACGCCAGCCTCAACAACTATGCCTACGTCTTCGTCTGGCGGCTGAAGAGCGAGCTGTTGCAGGTGCTCGGCTACGCCTATCTCGTCGGCATCCTGCTCGGCGTCATGGGCGCGCCGATGCTGCAGCGAAAGCTCGAAAAGAAGGAAGTCGTGATCGTTGGCTTCCTGCTGTTGATCGGCGTCTGGCTGGTGCTGCCGATTCTTCGACTGGCGGGCCTGTACACCCCGGTCGGCGACGCGGCCCTGCTGCCGTTGGCGATCAACTCCTTCATCGCCGGGCTCGGTGTGGGTTTTGTCTCGGTGGCCTACCCCTCGATGATGGCCGACGCCGCTGACGAGCACGAGCATCTGTTCGGCCGTCGTCGGGAGGGACTCTATTTCTCGGGTCTCGGTTTCGCCGGCAAGGCCGCGACAGGCCTCGGCGTCATGGTCGCCGGCGTGGCGCTGGACCTGATCCACTTCCCCAAGGATGTCGGGCACACGATCGGCGCGATCCTGCCGGCCGATGTGCAGTTCCGGCTGATCCTGATGTGGGCGCCGGCCGCGGCGCTGCTGTCGCTGGTCTCGATGGCCATCTTCATCACCTATGACATCACCCGCGCCCGCCACGACGTGATCGCCGCGGCGCTCCGGCGGAAGCCGCCCGCCGATTCCTGACGCCTGTCAGCTCGTCAGACCCCCGGTCTGGCGAAGCGCCTCGAACAGGCCGATGCCGGCGCTGACCGAGAGATTCAGCGACCGGGCGTCCGGCCGTAGCGGGATGACGACGCGGGCATCGGCCGCCGCGTGCACGGCCTCCGGCGCGCCGGCCGTCTCGCTGCCGAACAGCAGCACGTCGTCAGGCCTGAAGGTGAAGGCGTCCAGCGCCGTCGCGCCCTTCGTCGTGAACAACACCAGTCGGCCCGGCGCCCTGTCGCGCTGGAAAGCGTCCCAGTCGCCATGCCGCGTCATGTGCGCCAGCGGCCCGTAGTCCAGCGCGGCGCGCTTCATGGCGCTGTCGTCGAACCGGAAGCTGACGGGCTCGATGACGTGCAGGTCGACGCCGAAACAGGCCGACAGCCGGATGCAGGCGCCGACGTTCTGCGGAATCACCGGCTGGAACAGGGCAAGGCGCGGTCTGACTGGCGGCATGTCCGCGAGACTTTCGAAGCTGGCGACGACGGAGCGAGTGGTCCGGTCAGTCCAATGACAACGTGTCCCGACTTGCAACCCCGCGAGTCTTCAAACAGACGGGTGCGGGGGCATCGCTCGGGCCGCAATGGCGCGCTTCGGGTCCGATCCGCCCCACTCGAATTGGTTTGAGGGTTATTCCCTTCGCCGCCGACATGATAATCGGGGCGCACTGTCCGTTGGCGGGCTTGTCGCGATGGCTTCTTCGACGCCGGAAAGAACTACATGAGCAGAGTATTGGTTATTGGCGCCGGCGGCGTCGGGTCGGTCGCGGTCCACAAGATGGCGATGAACAGCGGCATCTTCTCGGACATCACCCTGGCGAGCCGCACCCTGTCGAAGTGCGATGCGGTCGCGGCGTCCGTGAAGCAGCGCACGGGCGTGACCATCCGGACGGCGCGGATCGACGCCGACGACGTCGCCGCGACCACGGCGCTGATCAGGTCGGTCGGGCCCGCCCTCGTGGTCAATCTGGCCTTGCCGTATCAGGACCTGACCATCATGGACGCCTGCCTAGCGGCCGGGGTCCACTACATGGACACGGCCAACTACGAGCCGCGCGACGAGGCGAAGTTCGAATACAGCTGGCAGTGGGCCTATCAGGACCGCTTCCGGGACGCGGGCCTCATGGCCCTGCTGGGCAGCGGCTTCGACCCCGGCGTGACCTCGGTGTTCACGACCTGGACCCGCAAGCACCTGCTGGACCGGATCGACACGCTCGACATCCTGGACTGCAACGGCGGCGACACGGGCCTGCCCTTCGCCACCAACTTCAATCCCGAGATCAACCTGCGCGAAGTCACCGCGCCGTCGCGTCACTGGGAGGACGGCCAGTGGATCGAGGGCCCGGCCCTGAGCCACAAGCAGGTGTTCGACTTCGACCAGGTCGGGCCGAAAAACATGTACCTCATGTACCATGAGGAGCTGGAATCGCTGGTGAAGTTCTACCCGGAGATCAAACGCATCCGGTTCTGGATGACCTTCGGCGACTCCTATCTCAAGCACCTGGAAGTGCTGGAAAACATCGGCATGACGCGCATCGAGCCGATGATGTTCCAGGGCCGCGAGATCATTCCGATCGAGTTTCTCAAGGCCCTGCTGCCCGAGCCCGCTTCGCTGGGGCCGCTGACGAAGGGCAAGACCAACATCGGCACGATCGCGACGGGCGTGAAGGACGGCGTGCAGAAGACGCTCTACGTCAACAACGTCTGCGACCACGAGGCCGCCTACGCCGAGACCGGCAACCAGGCGGTCAGCTACACCACCGGCGTTCCGGCGATGATCGGCGCGGCCATGATCCTCACCGGCCGATGGAAGGGGGAGGGGGTGTTCAACATGGAGCAGCTGGATCCCGACCCCTTCATGGACATGCTCAACGCACATGGATTGCCGTGGCAGGTCCGGGAGCTGGACGCTCCGCTGGCCTTCTGATCGCGTCCCATGGAAACCAGGTCCGCCGGCCCCGGCGCTTTCGCCCGCTTTGATCTGACCCGCGTCCCGTCGCCCTGCTTCGTGGTCGACGAGGTCGCCGTCCGGCACAATCTCAAGGTGCTGCAGGATATCGGCGCCCGGTCCGGCGCCCGGGTCCTGCTGGCGCTCAAGGCCTTCTCGATGTGGTCGCTGGCCGACCTGGTCGGGGCGCACCTCGACGGGACCTGCGCCTCGGGCCTGTGGGAAGCCCGGCTGGCGCGCGAGCACTACCGCGGTCACCTGACCACCTACAGTCCGGCCTACAAGCGCGAGGACCTGCCCGAGCTCCTGCGGCTGTCCGACTCCGTGATCTTCAACTCGCCGGACCAGATCGCCCGGTTCGGCGACCTGATCGCCGCCGCGCGGGAACAGGGCGAGACGTTCGACATCGGCCTGCGCCTGAACCCCGAGCACAGCGAGGCCGAGGTCGCCAAGTACGACCCCTGCCAGGCCGGCTCGCGGCTGGGCTTTCCGGTGTCGCAACTGCGCCCGGAGCATCTCGAGGGTGTCGATGGCCTGCATGTCCATGCGCTGTGCGAGCAGGGCTTCGAACCGCTCGAGCGCATCTGGGCCTCGCTGGAACCCCGCATCGCCGGGATGCTGCCGGGCCTGAAATGGCTCAACCTCGGCGGCGGCCATCACATCACCCGCGCGGATTACCGACGGGACGATCTGGTCGCCTTCCTGCGTGGAATCGCCGGGCGCCACGATCTGCAGCTCTACCTTGAACCCGGCGAGGCCATCGCGCTGGATACCGGCATCCTGGTCGGCGAAATCCTCGATACCTTCGACAACGCCATGCCGGTGGCGATCACCGACATCTCGGCCACCTGCCACATGCCCGACGTGATCGAGGCGCCCTACCGGCCGGCCCTTCTCAACGAGCACAGCGACGGCGTCACGGTCAGGATCGGCGGGCCCTCCTGCCTGGCGGGCGACATCATCGGCGACTACGGCTTCGCCACCGCGCCCCGTCCGGGCGACAGGATCGCCTTCCTCGACCAGGCCCACTATTCGATGGTCAAGACCAACACGTTCAACGGGGTGCCTCTACCGGCGATCGCGTTGTGGAACAGCGAGACCGACGCCGTGACCCTGGTCCGCCAGTTCGCCTACGAGGATTTTCGCGACCGGCTCTCCTGATCGCGCGCCGTGGGTGTATGTCGATGGGATCGGGATTCGCCGCGAAACGGACGCGGGCGGACCGGCGCTTCGAAAGGACCTCCCATGCGCGACGTCAGCGGCAAGACAGCCTTCATCACCGGCGGCGCCAGCGGCATCGGCCTGGCCATGGCCGAGGCCTTCGGCGCGGCCGGCATGTCGGTGATGCTCGCCGACATCGAGGCGACGGCGCTTGCTGAAGCGGTGAAAGGTCTGGAGGAGCGTCAGATCCGCGCCGCCGGCGTGCTCTGCGACGTGGCCCACCGCGCCGCCCTGCAGGCCGCCGCCGAGAAAACCCTCGAGACCTTCGGCAAGGTCCATGTCGTCTGCAACAACGCCGGCGTCGGGGCCGGCGGCCCTGTCGGCGAGGTCGCCGCGGCCGACTGGGACTGGGTGATGGAAGTCAACCTGATGGGCGTCGTCTACGGCATGGAGACCTTCCTGCCGCACCTGCGCGCCCACGGCGAAGGCGGCTATGTGGTCAATACCGCCTCGATGGCCGGCCTCATCTCGCCCCCCGGCATGGAGCCCTATTGCGCCAGCAAGTACGCCGTGGTCGCTCTGTCGGAAGGTTGGGCCGTGCAGCTGTCGCCCGAGAACATCGGCGTCGGCGTTCTTTGCCCGGGCTTCGTGAAGACCAGGATCGACCAGTCGCGCCGCAACCGCCCCGACCGCTTCGGCGGTCCGGACGCCCCGGAAAACCTGGTGGCCTCGGAGTTCGTCCAGGGCGGCATCGACCCGACACGCGTTGGTCGCCGGGTGCTGGAAGCGATCCAGAACGACGAGCGCTACATCTTCACCCATCCGGGCATGCGGGTTGCCGTCCAGGACCGCTTCTCCCGCATCATGACCGGCTTCGACCAGGCTGACGCCAGCCCGGCCCTGCAGGGTCTGGAAGAACCGGCGTTCCCGGTCACCGGGATGGGCCCCGGGGGCTGAACCCCGGAGGCCCAAAAGGTCTCAGTGCTGCCTCAGCTCGGCCCGGCCGACGACCATGTGGTGCACCTCGTCCGGACCATCGGCGAAGCGCAGGTGGCGCACGTCGGTGTAGAGCTCGGCCAGCGGCGTCCATTGGGAGATGCCGGTGGCGCCGTGAATCTGGATCGCCTGGTCGATGATCAGGCAGACCTTCTCGGGCACCATGGCCTTGACCATGCTGACCCAGACGCGGGCTTCCTGGTTGCCCAGAACGTCCATGGCCTTGGCCGCCTTCAGCACCATCAGCCGCATGGCCTCGATCTCGATGCGCGCGCGAGACACCAGCTCAAGATTCCCGCCCAGCTGGATCAGCGGCTTGCCGAAGGCGACGCGTGTCGTCGCCCGCTTGACCATCAGGTCCAGGGCCCGCTCGGCCTTGCCGATCGAGCGCATGCAGTGGTGGATGCGGCCGGGACCCAGGCGCACCTGGCTGATCTCGAAGCCGCGCCCTTCGCCCAGCAGGATGTTCTCCCTGGGCACCCGCACATTGTTCAGCTTCAGGTGCATGTGACCGCGCGGTGCGTGGTCGTGGCCGAACACCTGCATGCCGCCCAGGATCTCCACGCCGGGCGTGTCCATGGGGATGAGGATCTGTGACTGCTGGTACTGGGACGCGGCGTCCGGGCTCGTCTTGACCATGCAGATCATGATCTTGCAGCGCGGGTCGCCGGCGCCGGAGATGTAGTACTTCTCGCCGTTGATCACCCACTCGTCGCCGACGAGCTCGGCCCGGGTGGCGATGTTCTTGGCGTCCGATGAGGCCACGCCCGGCTCGGTCATGGCGTAGCAGGAGCGGATTTCGCCGTTCAGCAGCGGCTTCAGCCAGCGCTCCTTCTGCTCCGGCGTGCCGACGCGTTCCAGCACTTCCATGTTGCCGGTGTCGGGGGCCGAGCAGTTGAGGCTCTCCGAGGCCAGCGGGCTCTTGCCCAGCTCCACGGCGATATAGGCGTAGTCGAGGTTGGTCAGGCCGCGGCCGATCTCGCTCTCGGGCAGGAAGAAGTTCCACAGGCCGGAGGCCTTGGCCTTGTCCTTGGCGGTTTCCAGCAGCTCCAGCTGCCCCGGCGCCCAGCTCCAGCGATCCTTGCGGTTCTCGCCCAGCCGGTAGAACTCCTCCGTGATCGGCTCGACGTTCTCGGCGATGTGCCGTTTGACGGCCTCCATCAAAGGCTGGGCCGACTTCGACATGGCCAGGTTGTTCAGCTCGGCCTCGGCGTCGGGACGGATGTCGACGACATTGTTCATGGCGGTCTCCCCGGATCGGTGGGCCAACACCGCGATTGCAGCGCGCCCGACTCTGCGTCAAACAGTTGTTTGACTGACACCCTGGAAGGGGGGCGCCGTGGGGTCAATGCAAATCTCGCGGTGGCCCGCCTCCGGACGCTGAACTAGGCTCCAGGCCGAACCCCGACGCCGACGCCCGCGAACAAGGACGATGACCATGACCGACCAGCTGATCGAGACTTTCGAGGACGGCGTCGCCACCCTGACGATGAACCGGCCGGAGGCGCGCAACGCTCTGACCGGCGAGCTGCTGGCGGCTCTCTCCGCGGCCGCGCCGCGACTGTCGCTGGATCCCAATGTCCGGGCCGTGGTCATCACGGGCGCTGGCGGGGCGTTCTGCGCCGGCGGCGACGTGAAGGGCTTCGTGGCGGCTCCCACCGGCGAGGCGCCGACCTTTGACCAGCGGGTCAACAGCCTGCGCAACGGCATGGACTTCAGCCGCTGGCTGCACGAGATGCCCAAGCCGACGCTGGCCGTGATTCCCGGCGCAGCCGCCGGCGCGGGCCTGTCGATCGCGCTCGCCTGCGATTTCCGTATCGCGTCCGAGGACGCCAAGATGACCACAGCCTTCTCGAAGATCGGCGCTTCGGGCGACTACGGCGGCAGCTACTTCCTCTCAAAGCTGGTCGGGTCGGCGAAGGCGCGCGAGCTCTACTTCACCGCCGACGTCATCACCGGCGCCGAGGCGGCTCGGCTCGGTATCGTCAACCGCGCCGTACCCGCCGCCGACCTCGCCCGCGAAGCCGCCGCGCTGGCCCGCCGCCTGGCCGACCTGCCGACCGCGGCGATCGGCTACATGAAGAAGAACCTCGCCATCGCCGAGCACGGCTCGCTCTCCGAGGTCATGGACGCCGAGGCGATCCACATGGTCCGCACCATGGCCACCGAGGATCACAAGGCCGCCGCCCTGGCCTTCGTCGAGAAGCGTCCGCCGGTGTTCCGCGGCCGCTAGGGCTCAACGACCCTGTCCAGTCAGAACAAAATCCTACGGGGAGCGCGAGCGTCATGGATCTCAAGGACCGCATCATCGTCGTCACCGGCGCCGCCAGCGGCATTGGCCGCGCCATGGCCCAGCGCTTCGCGGCGGAGGGCGCGCGGCTGATCGTCTGCGCCGACCGCGACGAAGCCGGCGCCAAGGCGACCGCCGAGGGCATCGGCGGCGTGGCCTTCAGGGTCGACGTCAGCCGCGAGGCCGACATCCAGGGCCTGATCGAGAGGGTCGAGCGCGACCACGGTCCGATCGACCTGTTCTGCTCCAACGCCGGCATCGGAGTCGCGGGCGGGGCGGAAGCGTCCAACGACGACTGGCAGCGGATCTGGGACATCAACGTCATGGCCCATGTCTGGGCCGCCCGGCATCTGGTGCCCCTGATGGCCGCGCGCGGCGGCGGCTACCTGCTCAACACCGCCTCGGCGGCCGGCCTGCTGACCCAGATTGGTTCGGCGCCCTACGCGGTGACCAAGCACGCCGCCGTCGGTCTCGCGGAATGGCTGGCCATCACTCACGGCGACCAGGGCATCAAGGTCTCGGTCCTCTGTCCCCAGGCCGTGCGCACGGCGATGACGGCCGGCAACCCCGACGGCGTGGCCAGCGTCGACGGGATGATGGAGCCGGAGCCCCTCGCCGAGATGGTCGTCCAGGCCATCGCCGCCGAGCAGTTCCTGATCCTGCCGCACCCCCAGGTGCTCGACTACATGCGCAACAAGACCGCCGACTACGGCCGCTGGATCGGCGGCATGCGCAAGCTCAACCGCCGCTACGAAGGCTAGCGCGCCCGCCACGCACTATGCCGCGCCCGGCAGCGACGGGGTCGTGGGGCGCCCGCCGAAGGTGCGTTGACCGTGCGGCCACGGGCGAATTGGTCCTGGTTCAGCCGTCAGTCGACGGGGATGACTATCGCTGTTCCTCGGCGACCCGGCGGAGAACCGTCCCGGCGATTTCGGCGCCGTGCGTGTCCTGCAGGAAGTGCCTCGCTTCCGGAAGCAGATCGAAGGTGGCCTGCGGGAAGGCGCTGGCCCAGCGTCTGCCCCAGGCCTCGGTGAAGACGGCGTCCTCTCCACCCCAGATGAAGTGGACCGGCTTGCGCCAGTCGCCGAGCGCCGCGTGCCAACGCGCCTGGTCTTCCGCCGCGCCGCCTTCCGGGTTGTAAAACGGCAGGCTCAGGGGGAATCGCCTCGGACCGGCGTGCGCCTCTACGCCGAAGCCTTCGAAGGGGGCGTCGTAGCCGCGTCGCGCCGCATCGGCCAAAGGATCGAGGGGCGGATGACTACGGTTGTTGATGATGCCGAACAGGTCGGGCGGCGAGATCCGGCCGGTCGCGAGCATCATGAACCAGCCGATCGACAGCGGGTCGGGGATGTTGGCCTCGAACAGGCCGCCGGCCTGCCACTGCGCATTCCATTGCCGGAGCGCCGGCGTGTAGTCGTAGCCGGCGTGATGAAGCCAGGTATTCATGATCACGAGGCGCGCGAAGCGCTCCGGCATGTCGGCGACCTGCGCGAGGCCGATCGGTCCGCCCCAGTCCTGACAGATCAGCGTCACGTCCCGGAGGTCGAGCGACTGGATCAGGGCCCGATGTGCGGCGACGTGACGGCTGATCGAGTACCAGCCCTCATCGGTCACCTTGTCCGAGCGACCGAAGCCGATGTGGTCGGCGGCGATACACCGCCAGCCGGCCGCGACCAGTCCGGCGATGACATGCCGGTAGAGAAAGCTCCAGGTCGGCATGCCGTGCATCAGCAGGGCCACGGGCCCGGCGGTCGGGCCGACGTCGACGTAGTGAAGCCTGAGCCCCTCGAACGTCAGGTAGTTGGGGGCGTGGGGAAAGTCGGACAGACCCTCGAAATTGACGTCCGGCGTCCGCACGAACGGCGTTCCGGCCGCGGTTGTCAGGATATCGCTCAACCCGGCTTCCCCCTTCTGCATCCAGCGCTCCAATCCGGTCACGGATCGGATGGGCCGTCGATCAGCCCTTTGCCGGCTCCTCAAAGCCGACGAACACCGTCGCTTCCTCGACCGACTTGCGTTCCGACACGACGGCGTTCGCGGGGAAGGTCGCGTCCGGCCAGCCCAGCGCGATGCTCTTCATGATGACCTGGTCATCGGCGATGCCGGCGTGCTCCCGCACCACCGGCGACTGCATGATGCCCTGGCTGTTGATCACGGCGCCCAGGCCGCGGGACCAGGCGGCGTTGACCAGGCTGGTCGCCACGGCGCCGCAGTCGAACGGCGTATCGTCGCTGCCGTCCAGCACGCGGTCATAGGTCACGATGATGCAGACGGGGGCGTCGAACTGGCGGAAGCCCCGCAGCACCCAGTCCTGGCGCATGTCCGCGTCGTCGCGGGCAATGCCCATCGCGGAGAACAGCTGCTTGGCGACGCCGACCTGCCGGTCGCGGTGCTGCCCGGCGAAAGCCTGGCCCGTGCGGAACTCGCGCGACTGCGGCACGCCGGCCAGGGTCCGCTCGGTATTGCCGGCGCGGATGCGGTTCAGCGGTTCGCCGGTGACGACGTAGAAGTTCCAGGGCTGGGTGTTCATCGATGACGGCGCGCGCATCGCCAGGCTGATGATTTCCTCGATCAGCGCCTTGGGAACCGGATCGGGCTTGTAGCCCCGGATGCTGCGGCGGCCGCGGATGACGTCGTCGAACTTCATGTGTGACCCTGAATTGGCGCTATGGCGTTCGACGTCTTGAGACTTGTGACGCGCCGTCAGTCCAGCGGAAAATCAGGGATGTAGCCCTGACGGATCTTTCCGACTCCGGGTTCCGAACCAGGCGAAGGCGATGAACACCGCCTGCAGCGGAATGCGGATCCACAGATACCAGGGCGAATTGGCATAGCTCGGCACATTGGTCGCGACCGTCCAGCCATAGATGTTGAACGGCAGCACCAGCGCCAGATAGGCGATGATGACCCAGCCGGTGATCCGGGCCCAGCGCGTCCAGATCAGGATCGCGAACGCCAGTTCCAGCACGCCGCTGGCGTAGCTGGACTCAGTCCGCAGCGGAAAAGAGGGCGGAATGAGCTCGACCACGGACTGCGGATGCAGGATGTGGCCGTAGAGCCCGAAGAAGCCGAACATCAGAGTCAGGTAGAGCCTGAAAACGTTGGCCCACCGGAACCGCACGGATCGCCGGACCAGGCTGACCAGGGCCACAAGCGCTATTGGCCCGAGGATGATCGCGGCCGGTATCAGCAGTTGAGGCATGGGGTTCCCCTGGTCTTGACGGGCAAGCCTAACACCTGAAGGCGTCCGGCGTGCATTCCCTGATGTCCCGGTGTGACCGGGGTTAGCGGAAATGCCGGCTGCGCTTGAAGCTCTGGTGGTCGTCAATGTCCTCCAGGGTCCGCAGCCGGGCGACAGGTCGCCCCTCCAGATTGGCCAGGGTGTCGGCGAGCGCATGATCCGTCGACCAGCGGACCCCCTCGAACGGATCCAGTCGCCGCGGTGTCCGCCTCAGTCCGATCAGCCAGTAGCCGCCGTCGAGCGCCGGACCGAACACGGCGTCGGCGGCGCCCAGCGCACGAAAGGCGGAGGCTATGTCGGACGGGGTGACGCCGGGGGTGTCCGACCCGATGACCACGACCGGACCCGGCGGCAGCGACTTCAACAGCCTTCGAAGTCTCTGCCCCAGGTCACCGCCGCCCTGCGGCAGGCCGTCAGGACGCCCGCGACCGTCCCGGTCGGGGGTCAGGGCCAGCCACGTACGCCACCGGCGGTCCCGGCCCAGCCGGCGTCGCAGGTCGGCGAGCATGAACCGCTGGAACCGCAGGGTGGCCATTTCACCGATCCCGGCCGCCAGTCGGCGCTTGCCGACGCCGAACGCCGGGGTTCGGGCGAAAATCACCAGATGGCGGCGGTCAGCGTCCATAGAGCCGCGCGATCAAGGGGGCGGGCGTCCCGAGCCGGAAAAGAGTCAGGCAGAGCAGGTTGAGGGCGCTGCGCCTGAGCCAGCCGTCCCGACGCCAGCGGCGCGCCGAGGTGGTCGCGTCGATGTCCAGCGGGGTCAGGCGGCGCCGGCCCAGCCGCCAGACCAGGTCGACATCCTCCATCAGAGGCAGTCGTCGATAGCCGCCGACCGCGCGGTAGAGATCCCGGTGGATCAGCAGTCCCTGATCGCCATAGGGCAGGCTGAACAGCGCGACACGCGCCGCGACCAGCCGCTCCAGCCGGCGCGCCTCAACGGACGGATCGTCCAGCCTGAACCGAAAGAAGGCCGCGGTTCGCGCGCCGTCGTGCGCCTGCATGTGGCGGTCGACCTCGTCTCGCCAGTCGGGAGCGGGCAAGGTGTCGGCGTGCAGAAACAGCATCCAGTCAGCGGTCGCCGCATCTGCGCCGGCCGCCAGCTGGCCGCCGCGACCGGGCGGCGTCTCCAGAACGACGGCGCCGAGGGACCGGGCCAGCGCCGGGCCGCCATCCGTCGATCCGCCGTCCACCACGATGACCTCGTCACCGGGATCCTGGGCCGCCAGAACCGCCGGCAGATCGCCGGCCGCGTTCAGGGTCGGGATAATGACGGAAAGTCGCGGCGTCATCGCCCGCTGCAGCTGGCGCCGCCGAGGACGCAGAACCGCGCGCAGTGCGGATGGTTGAGCTGCACGCTGCCCAGGGCTTCGGCCAGGGTGTGTCCAAGTTCGAACTGCGGGTCATAGGGCGTCAGGGTGCAGGCTACGACCGCCGGCCGTCCGGCGCCCTTGCGCTTCACCACCATCCGGCTCGAGGCGCACATCATCGAGTCCGGGGCGACGCTGAGGATGCCCCAGCAGGCCTCGGTGATTTCGGGGGCGTCACGCGTCACATCCATCTCGGGGAACAGGACCAGCCGCGACGGATCGTTGACGTCGAGCCTGATGCCCAGCCCGGCCAGCAGCTCGGCATACCCGGCGCGGGCCGCATCCTCTGTCTCGTCGCCAAGCCGTCGTCCCGCGATGGCCAGCGAGAAGCCGTTTTCGGCCAGCCAGACCAGACCGGCGAGGGCGGGTGCCCAGGTGTCGGCGCCCCGTTCGGCTTCGTGAACCTCACGGCTGTAGTGGTCCAGACTGACCCGCAGTGTCAGCGCCGCGCCGTACCGCGCGCGCAGGTCGACGAGTTGTCGCTCGAAGCGCCGCATCGGGCGCATGGCGTTGGTCAGGACGAGGGTCTCCCGGCCGGACGCCAGGGCCGCCTCGAGCATGGCGATGATCTCGGCGTTCATGAATGGCTCGCCGCCGGTGAAGCCGATTTCGCGGGTCTCCAGGCCGGTCGTCTCGATCTCAGCCAGATAGTCGGCGACCTCATCGGTCGTCAGATAGACGAGCGCGTCGTTGCGCGGAGAGCTCTCGATGTAGCAGGTCAGGCAGGCGATGTTGCACAGGGTGCCGGTGTTGAACCAAAGCGTGTCCAGCCCCGTCAGGGCCACCGAGGCGCGGCGCGATCCGTCGAGCGTGACCCAAGGGTCGCGGAACTTCAGGGGATCCATCCGCGGCGCCGATGGCGACACGAACGGCGACAGCGGCGCGGGGCCAATGCTGTCAGTCGTCCGCACGTCTGTTCGCTGGTCCAAGTTCGCCGCCCCGACTGCCATGGTCTCCGGAGAGTGACATGTCCGCCCCCGAGCCGCCAAGGTATTGACTTAGGTGACGCGCGACCAATTTCCAGCGCAGATAGGCGTCGGCCGGTACCGTTCGGCCTTGGGGGACGACAAGCATGCTCAAACGATATGGACCGCTTCTGCTCCTGGTGGCGGCGGTCATCGCTGTGTTCGCCAGCGGGGCGGGGCGCTATCTCAGTCTCGACGCCCTCAAGGCCAACGAGGCGATGCTGCGCGGCTTTGTGACCAGCAATCTGGCGCTGAGCCTGCTGGTGTTCATCGCTGTCTATGCGGCGGCGACGGCGGTCAGCATCCCCGGCGCCCTCTTCCTGACGCTTGCCGGCGGCTTCTTGTTCGGGACCTGGGTAGGCGGTTCGGCGACGGTCGTCGGCGCGACGATCGGCGCGATCCTGGTGTTCGCCATTGTCCGGACGTCCCTCGGCGCCTCCCTGCGTGAGCGGGCCGAGGCGTCCGGCGGACGGCTCAAGGCCGTCATGGATGGCGTCCGGGAGGGCGCGTTCGGCTATATCCTGACGCTGCGGCTGATCCCGCTGGCCCCGTTCTGGCTGGTCAATGTGGCCTCGGCCCTGGCCAATGCGCCGCTGCGGGCCTACGCGCTCGCAACCCTCATCGGGATCATGCCGGCGACCTTCATCTACTCCAGCGTCGGCGCCGGTATCGGCCAGGTTCTGGCGCGGGGCGGCGAGCCGAACCTGAAGATCATCTTCGAGCCCTACGTCATCGGTCCGCTGGTGGCGCTGGGTCTGCTGTCGCTCGGAACGACGCTGTTCCAGCGGTTCCGCTCCGGGAAGGGGAAGGCCTCGTGAAACAGGACCGCGTCCGCGCCGACCTGGCGATCATCGGAGCGGGGTCTGGAGGGCTGTCGGTCGCCGCCGGCGCCGCCCAGCTGGGGCTCAAGGTCGTCCTGTTTGAAAAGGGCGAAATGGGCGGCGACTGCCTCAACTACGGGTGCGTGCCGTCCAAGGCCCTGATCGCCGCCGCCGACGCGGCCCATGTGGCCGGCCACAGCACGGCGCTCGGCATATCGGCGTCCGGTGTGAAGGTCGACTTCGCCGCCGTCATGGCCCGCGTGCATCACGTGATCGCCGAGATCGCGCCGATCGACAGCCAGGAGCGCTTCGAGGGCCTCGGCGTCCGGGTTGTGCGAGAGGCCGCGAGGTTCCGCGACCGCCGCGTGGTGGAAAGCGACAGCGTCCGGGTCACGGCCCGCAAGGTCGTCATCGCGACGGGCTCCCGCGCCGCGGTCCCTCCGATCCCGGGGCTGGACGCCGTGCCCTACCTGACCAACGAGAGCATCTTTGAGCTCAAGGCCTGTCCCGAACACCTCATCGTTCTGGGCGGCGGGCCGATCGGGGCGGAGCTCGGCCAGGCGTTCCGCCGCCTGGGCGCGCAGGTCACTCTGATCGAGGCCGATGCCGTCCTGGGTCGCGAGGATCCTGACGCCGCCGCGGTCGTGGTCGACCAGCTGAAGGCCGACGGCGTCTCGGTGCTGGCCGGGCGCAAGGCCGTCCGGGTGGAGCCCGGTCCGACGGTTGTCGTCTCTGGTCCGAACGGCGAGCAGCGCATCGCCGGATCTCATCTGCTGATCGCGCTCGGCCGACAGGCCAGTCTCGACGGTCTCAATCTGGATGTGGCCGGCGTCGTGTTCGACAGGGCGGGCGTGAAGACCGACCGGTCCCTGCGGACCAGCAACCGCCGTGTCTTCGCCATCGGTGACGCCGCGGGGCGCGGCCAGTTCACCCATCTGGCCGGCGCCCATGCGGGCCTGTTTGTCCGCAAGGCGCTGTTCGCCGCGCCGATCAACGCCGACACGCTTCTGGTGCCCCGGGTCACGTACACCAGTCCCGAATTGGCGGCCGTCGGTCTGACCGAGGCCCAGGCGCGGGCTGCGCATGGCGATGATGTCAGGGTGCTCGTCCAGCCGTTCGCCGACAACGACCGCGCCCAGGCCGAGGGCGATATCCGCGGCTTCGCCAAACTGGTCGCCAGCAAGCGCGGCAAGATTCTCGGTGTGACCCTTGTCGGCGTCCACGCCGGCGATCACCTGCCGCTCTGGGTGCTGACGATGACCACCGGCCTGAAGCTGAGCCAGCTGACCGGGATGATCGCGCCCTATCCGACGCGCGGCGAGATCAACAAGCGGCTGGCCGGACAATGGTACACAGGCGCGCTGTTCTCACCGGCGACGCGCCGCCTGGTCTCAATTCTGAAACGGTTCGGCTAACGCAGGTCAATCACAGGCTGGCGGCCTTGCCCGGTTCGGGCGCATGCTGGTCGCCAGAAAACGACTGTCCGGATCATCGGTCGCGGACAGGCTGGAGGGGAAAGATGTCGAAGTTCCGTGATGGCTGGGTTCGCCTTGCGTTCGTCCTGGCGGTCCTGCTGCCGGTGTATTTCGTGGTCGCCGCCCTGGGCACGAAGTTCGGCCTGTTCGAATGGCGGATCGGCTTCGGCCTGCTGGTGTTCAAGCTCGGCGCCCTGGTGCTGTTCGGCGTCTTCGGCATTGCGCTGATCGGGCTGATCCTGTCGCTTGTGGTCAAGCCGCGCCGGGGTTGGGGCCGTGCGCTGGTCGCGCTGGCGGTTCCCGCGCTCGCGCTCGGCTTCGTCGTCAGCGTGATGAGCAAGGCCAAGACCATTCCGCCGATCCACGACATCGCGACCAACATCCAGGACCCGCCGCAGTATTCACCGGCCGTTGTCGCCGCGCGCGCCGCCATCGGTGGCGGCAACCCGGTGACCTCGATGACAGCGCCCGTTCCCATGCTGAAGGGCAAGTCCGTCGGCGAGGTCGGACAGGCCGCCAATCCGGACATCCAGCCGTTGACCCTGGCGGTCCCGGCCGCCGACGCCACCCGGATCGCCGCCGAGGCCGCCACAGCCCAGGGCCTGAAGGCCGTCACCACCGACGCCGCCAACGGCCGGGTCGAGGCTGTCGCCGAGTCCTTCTGGTTCGGATTCAAGGATGACGTGGTCATCCGGGTCCGCCCCGGCGCCACGGCGGCCGCGTCGGTCATCGACGTTCGCTCGACCTCGCGGGTCGGCGTCAGTGATCTGGGCGCCAACGCCAAACGGGTCCGCGCCCTGCTGGCGGCGATCAAGGCCAAGGCGCCGGCGGGCGGGTAGTCGAGCCTGATGCCGGGCGCCTCCGAGACGACGCTGTCGCCTGGTCCCGGGCTTCACCTGGCCGGCCGGTATGACCGGGTCGTCGCCGTGGCGATCGCCCGGGTCTGGGAGAACGTGCTCGATTGGGAACATCTCCCGGCGCTGCACAGCGGCCAGTTCCACGGCATCACGCTGCTGGACAGTGGCCCCTGGGGCTGGCGCGCCCGGGTGGTGAACCAGCCGGGCGACGAGTCGCGCGCGCAGACCATTGAAGTGCGGATCGCCAGGGTGGCCGGTCGCTATTGTTCAGCGACGGTCGAGGGGCCCGGCGCGGGGGCCGAGATCTGGACAACCCTGACGCCGCTGGGGACCGACCGGACGGCGGTCGCGGTCAGCTTTCATGTCGCCGAGGCCCGGCCTGACCGTCTCGCCCGGATCGGTGAGCGCTACATCGAGATCTACGCCGGGCTATGGGACGAGGACGAGGCGATGATGGTCGAGCGCGACCGGGCGCTGTCCGCGCGTCGGACCGTCTCGCGGGACGTTGTAGCCGCCCTGAACCTTGGCCCCGTCGAGGCTGTCCGCGCCACCCTGCCGCGGCTCGTCGAGTTCGGCGGGGAGCGGTTTCGACTGCTTGAGCTGGACGGCCGGCTGATCGCCCACGCCGCCACCTGTCCCCACTGGCTCGGGCCGCTCGGGGAGGCGCCGGTGGTCGACGGCTGCATCCGCTGTCCGTGGCATGATTACGCGTTCGACGTTCTCACCGGCGCCAGTACCGACGGGCGGGGCCTGACTCTGGCCCCGGCGCCACGCGTGCTCGTGGAGCAGGGCGACGTCGTCGTCTGTCGATGAGAGTCCTCCTGGCCGGGGCCGGTCATGCGCATCTGGGCCTGCTGCGGCACGCCCCCCGACTGCGCCGCGCGGGCATCGAGCTCAGCCTGATCAGCCCCCCGCGATTTCACTATTCCGGACTGGCCACCGGCATCCTCTCGGGCGCCGTCGAGCCTGACGCGGGAGAGATCGATGTGGCGGGACTGGCCGCCGAGATCGGCGTCGCGTTTCACGCGTCCGAGGTTGTGGCGATTGACCGCGAAGGCCGCCAGATCACCCTCCTGGACGGAACGACGCTGGCCTGGGACGCCCTGTCGCTGAACATCGGCAGCCGGACCGCCAATCTCCACGCGCTTGGGGGCGCGGCCAACGTCTGGTCGGTAAAGCCGCTGTCGCGCCTGCTGGACCTTGGACGCTGGCTTCAGGCCGGGATCGCGCGGACTGGCCGATGTCCCGCCCTGGTGGTCGCCGGAACCGGTCAGGCCGGGATCGAGGTCACGGCGGCGCTCATCGGGCGTTGCGATCGGTCCGGCGCAGCGCCCCGGGTGACGCTTGTCGGTCCGCCGCCCGGCGGCGCGTGGGCTCCGCCGGCCGCGATCCGGGCCGTGGTCGCAGCGATTGAAAGACGTGGGGCGACCGTCGTGGACGGAAAGGTCGTGTCGCGCGGCGAGAGGGTCTGTCGGCTGGCCTCGGGTCAGGAACTGGACTGCGACGCCCTCATTCTGGCGACCGGCCTGGTCGCGCCCGACATGCTGGGCGGCCTCGGCCTGCCGGTTGATCCCGAAGGCCGGCTGCTGACCCTCCCAACCCTGCAGACGACCGGCGACGCGCGGATCTTCGCCACCGGCGACTGCGCGATGATCGCTTCGGATCCGCGACCCTGCGTGGGCGTCTTCGGCGTGAGGGCGTCGCCGGTTCTGGCGCGCAACCTGGCCGCCTTGGCGCACGGGCGGCCGCTCGAGGCCTTCAGGCCCCAGACGACCTGGCTGTCGATCATGGACCTCGGCGACGGAACCGGCCTGGCCCTCCGCGGCCGCAGCTGGTGGCTCGGACGCCTCCCGCTGCACCTCAAGCGCCGGCTCGACTTGGGATTTGTCACCCGGTCGCGCGGCAGCCCGGCTCACCAGTGATTGTCTGGCGGAGCGGGCAGTCAGGGGGCGAGCCGGCTCCAGCAAGAGAGAGGTCGTCGAAGGTCGACAGATTGTTTCCCCGGGGCCCTTCAAGAGCGCTTCTGCGAACGACGCTGCCCCGTGGCTCGACCTGACTCGAAGGCTGGTGTTCGTCCTGCGCCCGGGCTAGCAGACCGCCCCATGATCCGCCTCGACAACATCTCCAAGCAGAACGGCCACCAGATCCTGTTCATCGAAGCCTCGATGGGCGTCCAGAAGGGGGAGAAGGTCGGGCTGGTCGGCCCGAACGGCGCCGGCAAGACGACGCTGTTCCGGATGATCACCGGCCAGGAGCAGCCCGACGACGGCCTTGTCGTCATCGATCCCGGCATGACGATCGGCTACTTCAGCCAGGACGTCGGCGAGATGTCAGGCCAGAGCGCCGTCGCCGCCGTCATGGACGGAGTCGGTCCCGTCAGCGCGCTCGCCGCCGAGATGTCGACGCTTGAAGCGGCCATGGTCGATCCCGACCAGGCCGACCAGCTGGACGCCGTCATGGAGCGCTACGGCGAGGTGCTGGAGCGCTTTCAGGAGCTGGATGGCTATGCGCTGGAAGCCCGGGCGCGCGAAGTGCTGGCCGGCCTGAGCTTCAGTCAGGAGCGGATGGACGCGGATGTCGGCCTGCTGTCCGGCGGCTGGAAAATGCGCGTGGCGCTGGCCCGCATCCTGCTGATGCGGCCCGACGGCATGCTGCTGGACGAACCCAGCAACCACCTCGACCTGGAAAGCCTGATCTGGCTCGAGGCCTTCCTCAAGAATTATGACGGCGCGCTGCTGATGACCTCGCACGACCGCGCCTTCATGAACCGCATCATCGGCAAGGTAGTGGAGATCGATGGCGGCTCGCTGATCACCTATTCGGGCGACCTCGACTTCTACGACCAGCAGCGCGCGCTCAGCGAACAGCAGCGCCAGGCGCAGTACGAGCGCCAGCAGGCGATGCTGGCCAAGGAAATCAGGTTCATCGAGAAGTTCAAGGCGCGCGCCTCGCACGCCGCCCAGGTCCAGAGCCGGGTGAAGAAGCTCGACAAGATCGACCGCGTCGAGCCGCCGCGCCGCCGCCAGTCGGTGCAGTTCGAGTTCAGGAGCCCGCCGCGGTCGGGTGACGACGTGATCAACCTGCGGGGCGTCCACAAGGGCTACGGTGCCCAGTCGATCTACGACGGTTTCGATTTCCTCGTGCGCCGCAAGGAGCGCTGGTGCGTCCTCGGGGCCAACGGCGCGGGCAAGTCGACGCTGCTGAAGCTGGTGGCCGGCGCCATCACGCCCGACCAGGGTACGGTCAACATCGGCGCCAGCGTCCGCATGGGCTACTTCGCCCAGCATTCCATGGACCTGCTGGACGGCGAGGAGACGATCTTCGAGTCCCTCGAAAGTTCGTTCCCGCAGGCGGGGCAGGGCGCGCTGCGCACCCTGGCGGGATGCTTCGGCTTCTCCGGCGACGATGTGGAAAAGCCCTGCCGCGTCCTCTCCGGCGGCGAGAAGGCGCGGCTGGTCATGGCCGGCATGCTGTTCGATCCGCCGAACCTGCTCGTGCTCGACGAGCCGACCAACCACCTCGACATGGCGACCAAGGAGATGCTGGTCGCGGCCCTGGCGGACTTCGAGGGCACGATGCTGTTCGTCTCCCACGACCGCCATTTCCTGGGAGCCCTGTCGAACCGAGTGCTGGAACTGACCCCCGAGGGCGCCCATCAGTATGGCGGCGGCTACTCGGAGTATGTCGCCCGCACCGGCCAGGAGGCCCCGGGGCTGCACCCGGGCGGCTAGAACCGGGACCGAGCGACCCGCTCGTCGCGCTGGCGGCCCGGGAGGGACTCGAACCCCCGACCTTCGCTTTAGGAAAGCGCTGCTCTATCCTGCTGAGCTACCGGGCCACGCGGCGCCGGTCATAGCGTGCGGGGAGGCTCAGCGGAACCCCGTCGCCAGCTTGCCGGGGGGCGCATGCGATATCTGAAGCTGCTCTATGTCCAGGTCCTGATCGCCATCGCGCTCGGGGTCGTCGTCGGGGCCGTGTGGCCGGCCACGGGAGTGGCGCTCAAGCCGCTCGCCGACGGCTTCATCAAGCTGATCAAGCTGGTCATCGCGCCGGTCATCTTCGTCACCGTCGCCGGCGGCATCGCGCGGATGAGCGACCTCAAGGCCTTCGGCCGGGTCGGCGCCAAGACGCTGATCTATTTCGAGGTGGTCTCGACCCTGGCGCTGGGCGTCGGCCTGGCGGTCGGGCTGATCGTCAAACCGGGGCAGGGGTTCAACGTCGACCCCGCCACCCTCGACCCCAAGGTCGCCGCCGAATACGCGGCCAAGGCGGCGCATGGCGACGGCGTGGTCGCCTGGCTGCTGCATCTGATCCCCGACACCTTCTTCAGCGCCCTGGCCAGCGGCGAGCTGCTGCAGGTGCTGCTGATCGCCATCCTGACCGGCTTCGCCTGCGCCCGACTCGGCGAATTCGGCGACAAGGTCGCCGACACGCTGGACCAGATCGGCCGGGTGTTCTTCGGCATCATCCACATCGTCGTGCGGTTCGCGCCGGTCGGCGCCTTCGGGGCCATGGGCTTCACGATCGGCAAGTACGGCGTCGCGGCGCTCGGCAACCTCGCCGTGCTGATCGGGACCTTTTACGCCACCAGCCTGATCTTCGTGCTGGTGGTGCTGGGACTGATCGCCCGGCTGGCCGGGTTCTCGATCCTGAAGTTCATCAGCTACATCCGCGAGGAGCTGCTGATCGTGCTGGGGACCAGCTCCTCGGAGTCGGTGCTGCCGCAGATCATGGAGAAGCTGCAGCGGCTGGGCGCGTCGAAGTCGGTCACGGGCCTGGTGATCCCGACGGGCTACAGCTTCAACCTCGACGGCACCAACATCTACATGACGCTGGCCACGCTGTTCCTGGCACAGGCGACCAACACCCACCTGGACCTCTGGCAGCTCGGGACGATTCTCGGCGTGGCCATGCTGACCTCCAAGGGCGCCAGCGGCGTTACGGGGGCCGGGTTCATCACCCTGGCCGCGACCCTCGCCGTCGTGCCCGACATCCCGATCACGGCCCTGGCCCTGATCGTCGGAATCGACCGGTTCATGAGCGAGTGCCGGGCCCTGACCAACCTGGTCGGCAATGGCGTGGCGACGCTGGTGGTGGCCCGGTGGGAGGGCGAGCTCGACCGCGACACCCTCGCGCGCGAGCTGGCGCGGGGCCCGGTCGCGCACGACGCCCACCCGCTGGCGGCCGGCCCGGCGACCGAGGCCGAGGCCGACTAGTCACAAGTTACCCGCTGGTAATTGGCAGTCCGGGTGCTATTATTTGCATCCGCCGGGGGGCGGGTCACGGGAGGAAAGCGGCCATGACGGGGATGCTGGCGGGAGCGAAGGGGAATCGCGCCGGCCTGCGGCTCCTGGGGATCATGGCGGCGGGGCTGTTGGCGCTGGCTTTCGGGCCGAGCGCCGCGGCCCCCCTTCCGGTGAAGGCTCCCAACATCGTCGTCATCGTCGTCGACGATGCCGGCTACACCGACTTCGGCGCCTATGGAGGCGAGATCGCCACCCCGACCATCGACAGCCTGGCCGCCACCGGCGTGCGGTTCGCCAACTTCCACGCCACCCCGATGTGCGCCCCGTCGCGAGCGATGCTGCTGACCGGCGTCGACAGCCACACGGCCGGGGTCGCCAACCTGCCGGAATCGACGCCGCCCGAGCACCGGCACGACCCGGCCTACCAGGGCCGTCTCGCGGCCAATGTCGTTACGCTGGCCAGTCGGCTGCAGGCCGGCGGCTATCACACCTACATGGCCGGCAAGTGGCACCTGGGGCATGGGCCCGGCGACCTGCCGGTCGATCGCGGCTTCGAACGCTCGTTCCCGATGGACGCCACCGGGTCGGACAACTGGGAGCAGCGGCCCTATTTCCCGATCTACAAACAGGCCGACTGGTTCGAGGACGGCAAGCGGGCGACGCTGCCGAAGGACTATTATTCGTCGCGCTTTCTGGTCGACACCCTCATCCGTTACGTCGATGGCAAGCCCGACGACGGGCGGCCGTTCTTCGCCTACCTGCCGCTGCTGGCCATCCACATCCCGATCCAGGCGCCGGACGAGTATGTCCGCAAGTATGAGGGCCGCTACGCGGACGGCTGGCAGGCCCAGCGCCAGCGCCGCTACGAGGGCGCCATCCGCGCGGGTCTGATCCCGGCCGGCACGCCGCTGGCGCCGATGCCGATGAATGTGAAGGCCTGGAGCAGGCTGACGCCTGCCGAGCAGCAGCTGGCCGCCAGACGCATGGCGGTCAACGCCGGCATGCTGGAGGCGGCGGATCATCACATCGGCCGCCTGATCGCCCATCTCAAGACGACCGGGCAGTACGACAACACCCTGTTCGTCGTGCTGTCCGACAACGGCCCCGAAGCCGGCGACCCGACCGTTGAGCCCGTGTTCAAGCTCTGGATGAAGAGCGTCGGCTATGCCTGGGACGGCAAGCGCCTGGGCGGCAAGGGAACCTATGCGGCCATCGGGCCGGGCTGGGCCAGCGCGGCCGCCGCGCCGATGAGCCTGTTCAAGTTCTACGCCTCGGAGGGCGGCACGCGCGTGCCGCTGATCGTATCAGGGCCGGGCGTGCGCAAGGCCGCCACCACCCACGCCTTCTCGATCATCAGCGACATCACCCCGACGCTGCTGGACTACGCCGGCCTCACCGCCGCCCCCGCGCCGGCCGCGCCGATCGAGGGCGCCAGCCTGCGCGGCGTGCTCAGCGGCGTGGCCGATCGGGCCCATGCTCCCGACGCGCCGATCGGGATGGAAGCGGCCGGGGACTCGGCCCTGTTCAAGGGCGACCTGAAGCTGACCCGCAACGCCGGCGGCCTCGGTGATCCGCGCTGGCGGCTCTACGACATCGCCAGCGATCCGGGCGAGACGAAGGATCTCAGCGCGGCGATGCCGGGCAAGGCCGCAGAACTGCTGGCCGACTACCGCGCCTGGGCGGCGCGGGTCGGCGTGGCCGAGATCCCGCCGGGCTACGCGCCTGACAAGGAGGTCGCCAAGAACATCTTCCTGCGCATCGCCGAGAAGTTCGCCGTCCCGCTGACGGCGGGCCTGCTGGTGGTGTTCGGGCTCATCGCATTCGCGGCCTGGCGTTTCGCCCGGTGGCGGGAAACCAAAGGGGAGGGGCCTGTGGTCCGGACTTTGACGCGGGGCCTGATCGGCCTGATCGGCCTGCTGGCCCTGCTGCTCGCCAGCCGGTTCTGGATGGCGCCCGACAAGATCGGCGCGACCATGGGGCTGCTGGTCGACGGACCGGCCGGCCTCGGGACGCTGCGGGCCGACATGGCCGGCTTCTTCGGCGCGTCGGGCGTGATGTTCCTGCTGGCCGTTGTCCGTAACGACGCCAAGTGGCTGAAGCCGGTGCTGCTGCTGCTGTCGATCGCCCTGACCGGCCGGGTGCTGAACCTGGCCCTGACCCACGGCGGCCAGGTCCTGATCCCGCCGATGGTCATCGAAGCGGTCCTGATCGCCGTCACCCTGCTGGGCCTTCGGGTCATGGGCGACAAGGCGAAATGAGCCAGGCCCCGCACCCGGATCTGGCCGCCCTGGCCGGGATGCGGGTGCACGGTCTCGATCTGTCCTATTTCACCGGCAAGCTGCAGGCCTACCTGCGGTACTGCGAACTGCCGTTCGATTTTGTCGACATGGATACAGCCGGCCTGCGTCGCGCCGCCGGGGCGACGGGGATGGCCCAGATGCCGGCCGTCGAGCTGGTCGATGGCCGCTGGATGACCGACACGACGGCGATCATCGACTGGATCGAGGCGCGCCGCGCCGGACCTGAGGTCACGCCGCGCGATCCCGCCCTGCGCTTCTTCAGCCTGTTGCTCGAGGACTACGCCGACGAATGGCTCTGGCGCCCGGCGTTGCACTACCGCTGGAGCTTCCAGCCGGACACGGCGCTGATGGGCCGCCGTATCGCCGCGGAGATGCTGCGCGATGTGCCTGGACCCCTGGCTCTGCGCACGGCTGTGATCATCGCGCGCCAGCAACGCAAGTATGTGCGCGGCGACGGGATCACGCCGTCCACGCGCGTCGCCGTAGAGGACCTCTATCGCCGGACCCTCGCCGCGCTGGAGGCGATCCTTGTCCGCCGCCCCTACCTGCTCGGCGACAGGCCAAGTCTCGCGGACTTCGGCTTCATGGGCTCGATGTTCCGCCATTTCAGCCTCGACCCGACGCCGGCGCGGATCATGCGCGACACGGCGCCGGCGGTGTTCGAATGGGTGGCGCGGATGTGGAACGCGAGGGCTTCGGCCTTCGTGGACCGGCCGCTCCTGGACGCCGTTCCGGACGACTGGGAGCCCTTCCTGGCGGAGGCGGCGACCGGCTATCTGCCGTATCTGGCCGCCAACGCCGAAGCCGCGGCGGCGGGACAGGCGACATTCGCGGTAGCGCTGCAAGGCGTGAATTGGCGGCTGCCGGTCAATCTCAACCGGGTCCATTGTCTGAAGGCGTTGCAGACGGCGTTCGCGGCGCTGCCGACCGACGCGGCGGTGGCGGTGCGGTCAAGGCTGGAAGCGGCTGGAGCCTGGACGCCGCTGTGGCAGGTCACGTCCCCGGACATCGGCTTCGACCCGCAGGGTCGGCTGCCGTTCCTGACGCCGGAGACCGCCTGGGCCCCCGGCGCCGCGCCAAGGCGTGGCCGACCGCCGGCCCACGACGGCGCCGCGCGTTAGCCGACCAGCCCGGCCTCGACCGGATCGCCGACCTCGCGTTCGATGTAGGCGCGCATCTTGTTCAGGGCGACCTGCTCGATCTGGCGCACCCGCTCCTTCGACACGCCCATTCGCGCGCCCAGCGCTTCCAGCGTGACCGGATCCTCGGCCAGCCGTCGGGCTTCGATCACCGACCGCTCGCGCGCGGTCAGAGCCTCCATCGAGCGGCCGATCAGGCCGCTGCGACGCTCGCCGTCGATCGAGGCCTCGACCACCTGGTCGGGCCGATCCCGTTCGTCGGGCAGCAGGCCCAGCCAATTCTCCTCGCCGTCGGCGCTGATCGGCGCGTCGAGCGAGCGGTCGGGACCGACCATGCGCGAGGCCATGGCCTCGACCTCCTCCTCCTCGACGCCGAGCTCCGTGGCGATGGTCGACCGGGCCTCGGCGGTCAGCCGGCCTTCGAGATCGCCCAGTCGCGCCCGCAGGCCGCGCAGCTTGAAGAACAGGCTCTTGGCGGAAGCCGTCGTGCCGGTCCGCACGATCGACCAGTTGCGCAGGACATAGTCCTGCATGGCCGCCCGGACCCACCAGCCGGCGTAGGTCGAGAAGCGCACGCCGCGATCCGGGTCGAACCGGTCGGCGGCCTGCATCAGGCCCACGGCGCCTTCCTGAACAAGGTCCGCCATCGGCAGGCCGTAGCGGCGGAATTTCGAGGCCATGGCGATGACCAGCCGCATATAGGCGCCGGTCAGCTCCTGCAGCGCGGCGTCGTCGGCGTCGTCGCGCCAGCGTCGGGCCAGCGCCTGTTCCCGGTCGACGTTCAGCAGCGGCGCCCGCATGGCGTCACGCATGAAGCGCCGTTCAACCAGTCCGCCTTCTGATCCGACCGCCATAGGCTGTCTCCTTTGAAAGGCAATACGACCGGTGGGTAACCGTGGATCACCTGACCATCGCAATGATGCGTTTTCGTCCGATCACCGCTAGAACGTCGGTCTCCGGGGAGGCCGTCCATGAAGCAGATCCGCACTGAAGCCGTCATTTCCGCGCCGCCGGCGAAGGTCTGGGCGGTGCTGACCGATTTCGCCCGCTACCACGAGTGGAACCCGCTCAACATCGCGGCCGAGGGCGAGGCCCGGGCGGGTGGAAAGATCCGCACGACCTTCCTCAATCCGGCCGGCAAGCCCGGCGCGACCGTCACCCAGACGGTAATGCTCACACGGTTCGAGCCCTACACGGCCCTGGCCTGGACGGGCGTCGTGCCGCTGCTGTTCCACGGCACGCACCTGTTCCTGCTCGAGCCGGCGCCCGAGGGCACAAGACTGATCCACGGCGAGAACATGAGCGGTTTGCTCGCCATGACCTTCTCGGCCGAAAAGCTGGAGCGCGATTTCCGGCCCCACTATGTCGCGGTCAACCAGGCGCTGGCGAAGCGGGTGGCCGAGGTCGGCTGACGTCAGGCCGCCGGCGCGACGACCATCAACTGTTCCAGCGCCGCCCTCAGCTCGGGGACGATGGCGCTCGACCCCGCCGACGAGGCCTGCACCAGCACGGTCGCGCAGACGCCGACGCATTGGTCGTTCTGGTACATGGTCTGGCCGATCTCCCACGACGAATTGCCGACCCGCAGGATGCCGGAGAACACCTCGACATCGCCGGGGTGGAACACCTCGCCCATGTAGCTGACCCGCACGTCGGCGGTGACGATGCGCACGCCGGTCAGCCCGCCGGTCAGTTCAAACGTCCGCCGCATCAACTGCGACCGCGCCTCGTCGTAGTAGGCCGCAACGGCGATGTTGTTGACGTGCCCCAGCCGGTCCTCGTCGTGATAGCGGGTCTGCACCCGGACGCTGTGCGGATAGAGGGCGCGGTCCCGGCGCCAGGCGGGCGGTTTCATGAGCGGGTCCGGATTGTGCGGTTTGATCCGCTTGATGTCTAACCAGGCGCCGCCGGGGCAAGCCACCCAAATCCGCTCATCCCGGCGAAGGCCGGGACCCAGGCTTTCTCAGAGCTTCCGCCCTTGGTTCAGGCAAGGCGGCCGACTAACCCGACAAGGTGAGCTGCTGCGTCAAAAACACCTGGGTCCCGGCCTTCGTCGGGATGAGCGGAAATGAAAAATTCTACCGCCGCAACAGCAGACACAGGTTGTTGGCCGGCATGGCGACCCGCTCGGCGAGGGTCAGGCCGTGGTCGACGGCCAGCGCGGTGACATCCGCCAGGTCCCGCAGGCCCCAGTCCGGGTCGCGGCGCTTCAGGTCGACGTCGAACGCCAGGTTGCTCGCCGCCGTCTCGACGTCCGCCTCGAAGTAGGGCCCGTAGAGGATCAGCGCGCCGCCGGCCGGCAGCACCTTCGCCGCGCCCGCCATCAGCCCCTGCGTCGCCGCCCAGGGCGAGATGTGGACCATGTTGATGCAGACGATGGCGTCGGCCTTGTCCAGCGGCCAGGACCCGGGCTCGGCGGCGTTCAGGACGACCGGCGGCGCGAGGTTGGCCAGACCGGCCGCGTCGCGCCGAGCGCGCAAGATGTCAAACGCCTCGTCGGACCGGTCGGTCGGCTGCCAGGTGATCCCCGGCAAAGCCTCCGCGAACCAGGCCGCATGCTCGCCCAGCCCGCTGGCCACCTCCAGCACTGTCCCGGTCGCCGGCAGCCAGCGCCGCAGGAGCTCGAGGATCGGTTCGCGGTTACGGGCGGACGAAGGGGAGGCCGGCAGGTCGGTCATGGAACTCACTCGGGGACATGCACTTCAGTGCGTGTCCCCATCAACTTCTAAGCGGCAGGGGACACGCACTGAAGTGCATGTCCCCGCGCAAAGCAAAACGCCCGGCGTTTCCACCGGGCGTTTCACGAAATCACATCACCCGAAAAAGACTTACGCGGCCTTCTGCAGGGACTTGGTCAGGATGCCCACCGCCGCGTCGCGATCGATTTTCTCGATGGCGGCGACTTCGCGGGCCATGCGGTCCAGCGCCGATTCATAGAGCTGGCGCTCCGAATAGGACTGTTCCGGCTGGTTCTCGGCGCGGTGCAGGTCGCGCACGACCTCGGCGATCGAGATCAGGTCGCCGGAGTTGATCTTGGCTTCATATTCCTGGGCGCGACGCGACCACATGGTGCGTTTGACGCGGGCGCGGCCCTTGAGGGTCGTCAGGGCCTTGGACACGACATTGCCCTCGGCCAGCGGACGCAGGCCGGAGGTGACCGCCTTCTTGGTCGGTACGCGCAGCGTCATCTTCTCGTGGTCGAAGGTGATGACGTAGACCTCGAGCGACATGCCGGCGACTTCCTGGGTCTCCACGGCACGGATCGTGCCCACGCCATGGGCGGGGTAGACCACGTGGTCGTCGACCGAAAACGCCAGACCAGACTTGCTCATATGTTCGTCCTTCTCTTGCACCCTGTCCGCGAGGTTCCCCCCTCGCGGGCCAATCATCCAGGCCGGTCCGACGACAGCGAAAGCTCCTCCGACCGCGGTGGGGCCGCGGAGTGCGCCGTGTCAGATTGGATAGGCCTTTAGGACACCCTCGCCTTCGCCAGGCGCGCCGTTCGGATGCGGCTGTTCTTGAACCAAGGCGCGACGGCGGACCCGTCACGTCATGAGAGACCGTATCACAAAATCGAGCGTAAAGAAAGGGTTGCGAAAGTCCGTTGCCCCGGTGGGGATTCCGTCCCGAGGCGTCAGGAACCCTTGCCGGGCTTGTCGCTGAAGTATTTCTCGAACTTGCCGGTCTCGCGCTCGAAGTCGGCGGCGTCGGCGGGCGGTTCACCCTTCAGCGTGATGTTCGGCCAGATCTTGGCGAACTCGGAATTGATCTTCAGCCACTTGCCGTCGGGCTCGTCCTCGGTGTCCGGCTTGATGGCGTCGACCGGGCACTCGGGTTCACAGACGCCGCAGTCGATGCATTCGTCGGGGCTGATGGCGAGGAAGTTCTCACCCTCATAGAAGCAGTCGACGGGGCAGACCTCGACGCAGTCCATGAACTTACATTTGATGCAGGCGTCGGTGACGATGTAGGTCATCGGAAAACTTGGCGGTCCAGACGGTTGAGTGCGCGCGCCTTTTCAAAGGCAGGGGCCGGCTTGTCAATGCGGCGAGGTCTCTCAGCGCCAAGAGGAAAACTCAAGAGGGGGCGGCAGATTTGATCTGACCCCGCATCGACCCCGCGACGCGTCAGTCCTTCGGCTCCAGCGGCTCGTAGAGCGTGCGGGCCTCGGTCGGCGGACCGCGTCGCTCGCCGAAGGCCTCCAGCCTGACCGCGATCACCCGACCGCCGAGCGCGAACACCAGCTCATCGCCGCGCTTCAGACCGCGTGAGGCCTTGTCGAGCCGTCCCTCAGCACCCATCCGGGTGAAGCGGATCCGGCCTTCGTCGACGAAGCGGGCCGCCAGCGACCGGGTCTTGAAGAACCGGGCGCGCCACAGCCAGACATCCGCGCGACAGGACTCCTCGCTCATGAGGCGGCGGGCTTGCGGCGCCGGGGCCGGCGTCGGCGGGCCGGCGATGCGACCTTCAGTCCGGCCAGGGCGGCGAACGGCGAATGAGCGGGCGGCGGCGGGGCGGTCTCGACCGGCTTGTCGTTGCGACGGCGCCAGGCCACGGGCTCCGTGCGGCTGATTGGGGTGAAGCCCAGCGCCCGCAGGATCGCCCCGGCTTCGGCGGCGGTCCAGCCAAGGCCCGCGCGCGCCGCGTCGCTCAGGATGATTCCGGTGCTCGGTTTGAATCCGGCTCTCAGCGCCTCGTCGAGCGTTTCCAGCTGCTTCGCGGGCACGGCGAACGGTCCGACTGCCCGCAATCCTCGGGCGGCCAGCACCCGCGGCTCGGGCGCGGGCGTCGGCAGGCGGCTGAGCGCCTCCAGCGGCGGCCGCCAGCCTCCGCCGACCATGGCCTGGGCGAACGCCAGCGCCTCCGGCTCCAGCAGGCCGGGCATGAACAGGCTGAAGGCGCCGATACGCACGCCGAGCGACCGCAGCGACCGCCGCTCCGCCTGGCTGAGCGCCTTGAGGTCGGCCTCGACCACCCGGCGATCGAGCAGGCCGCCGGCCTCGACCAGCCGGTGGCCGATGCCGCGCGGCAGGCCCTTCACCTGGCCGGCCGCCATGGCCTGTTCCAGCTTCACCAGCGGGGCCAGCCGCCGTTCGCGTTCGGCGGCGAGGAAGGCCTGCAGCCGTTGCCGCGCGCGCTCCCGGGCCGTCTCGGGGCCCAGCTCGCCCAGCAGCCGCACCTTGCCGCCCTCGATGATCTGGCCGGCCGCCGCGCCATGCCACAGCACCGCGCCGTCGGGCGTCACGCTGAAGCCGTCGTCGTCCTCGCCGGCCAGCTGGCCCAGCCGCCGCGTGACCTCCGGCCCGACCGCCCGTTGGGCCGCGCCGCGCAGCGCCTTTTCCTCCAGCGAGGAGGCGGCCTTCGCCCCCTGGAACGTCAACCCCTGCAGCCGGCCGACCACGTGGCCCTCGACGGTCACCGTGCCGTCCTCGGCCACGCCCGCCAGCATCTCCGACCGTTCGCCCAGCTGCCGCATCAGCACGCTGGTCCGCCGGTCGATGAACCGCGCCATCAGCTTCTCGTGCAGGGCGTCGGACAGCCGCTCTTCCAGCCCGCGCGTCACGCCCTGCCAGTGCGCCGGGTCGACGAGCCAGTCCGGCCGGTTGGCGACGTACGCGAGGGTCCGCACCCCCGCGAGCCGCGTGGCCAGGGTGTCGATCTCGCCATCGATGCGGTCGAGGCCCTTGAACTGCCCCTGCATCCAGTCCTCCGGCAGCCGACGCCGGCCGGTGGTCAGGTTCTCGAACAGGGTCCGGATCAGCCGCAGGTGCTCGTCGGTGGTCTGTTTGCGGAAGTCGGGCGTCTGGCAGACCTCCCACAGTCGCTCCAGCGCCACCCGGTCGCGCACGCGGTGGACGATGTCCGCGTCCTCGGCCAGCCGCTTGAGCGCCTGCTCGTCGAGCGCCTCCGCCGACAGGGCGAGGCCCTCGCGGTTCGGCGTCGCGTCCAGCGAACGGATCAGCGACGGCAGATTGTCGAAATCGAGCCGGTGGTTGCGCCACTGCGCCCCGGCGACCGGCTGGAAGGCGTGGTTCTCGACGCTGAGCACCAGGTCCTCGTCCATGTCCTCGGCCTCGCCGGTGACGCCGAACGTGCCGTCCTTGATGTGCCGCCCGGCGCGACCGGCGATCTGGCCGACCTCCTGCGGGTGCAGCCAGCGGGTCTTCTTGCCGTCGAACTTGCGCAGGCCGGCGAACGCCACATGGTCGACGTCCATGTTCAGGCCCATGCCGATGGCGTCAGTGGCCACCAGAAAGTCGACCTCGCCGGACTGGTACAGCGCGACCTGGGCGTTGCGCGTACGCGGACTGAGCGAGCCCATCACCACCGCCGCGCCGCCGCGCTGGCGGCGGATCAGCTCGGCGATGGCGTAGACATTGTCGGCGCTGAAGGCGACCACGGCGCTGCGGCGGGGCAGGCGGGTCAGCTTCTTGCTGCCTGTGTAGCGCAGACTGGAGAACCGCTCGCGTTCGACGATCTCGACGCCCGGCAGCAGCCGCCGGACCAGCGGGGCCATGGTCCCGGCGCCCAGCAGCATCGTCTCGTACTTGCCCCGCGCATGCAGCAGCCGGTGAGTGAAGACATGGCCGCGCTCGGGATCGGCGCACAGCTGGATTTCGTCGACGGCCAGGAAGTCGACCTCCCGGCCCAGCGGCATGGCCTCGACGGTGCAGATGAAATACTGCGGCCGCGGCGGGACGATCTTCTCTTCGCCCGTGATCAGCGCCACCTCGCGCGGCCCTTTCAGCCGCACCACCCGGTCATAGATCTCACGCGCCAGCAGCCGCAACGGCAGGCCGATCATGCCGCTGTGGTGCCCCAGCATCCGCTCGACGGCGAGGTGGGTCTTGCCGGTGTTGGTCGGGCCGAGCACCGCCACGAGCCTGTGCGCCGCCTGGCCTGTGGAACGATCACTCATCAGGCAAAGGTGGGGGAGTCGTGGCCCCCCGACAAGTCACCGCCCGTCGTGAACGATCTTTCCGCCGACAACGGTCAGAACCGGCTTCACCTTGAGGATGTCTGCCTCCGGAACGGTCATGATGTCGGCCGAAAACACGGTGATGTCGGCCGGACAGGACGGCACCAGCACGCCGCAATCGCCGCCGTCGACGATACTGGGCGTCAGGGTGAAGGCGCTCAGCGCCGACGGCCGGTCGATGGCCAGTTCCGGGTGCCAGCCGGGACCCGACCGGCCCTGCAGGTCCTTGCGGGCGACGGCGGCGTAGAACTCGATGCGCGGATCGCCGACCTCGACGGGCGCGTCGGTGCCGAACACGACGGTGGCGACCGTGTCGAGCAACGCCTTCCAGGCGTAGGCCCCGACCAGCCGGTCCGGCCCCAGTCGTGACGGCGCGAACCACAGGTCGCCGATGGCGTGGGACGGCTGCATGGAGGCGACGACGCCCAGGCTCGCGAAGCGCGGGATGTCCTTCGGGTCGAGGATCTGGGCGTGCTCTATGCGCCAGTGCAGGCCGCGCGACGTCGCCGCGTCCGACCCCAGCACCTCTTCGTACCAGTCCAGCACCAGCCGGTTGCCGCGGTCGCCGATGGCGTGGAACGCCACCTGCGCCTTCACGGCCAGCGCCTGCTTCAGGATGGCGATCGTGGCGTCGTGCTGGGCGATCAGCAGGCCGGACGTGTCGGGCCGGTCGGTATAGGGCTTGAGCAGCGCCGCGCCGCGCGAGCCGAGCGCCCCGTCCATATAGAGCTTCACGCCGCGCACCCGCACGCGGCCTGTCGCGTCCTGATAGGGGCCGCGCTTCAGCACCTCGGCGGAATCCTCGGGCGTCATGAACACGTCGACCCGGATGGGCAGCCTGCCTTCGGCGGCCAGCGCCATCAGGACCGAGACATCCTCGGCGTCGGTGCTCATGTTGACGGCGGTGGTCCAGCCGCGGTCGGCGTAGAGCTGCACCGCGCGCTGCAGCGCCTCGCGACGGGCGGCCGGCGTCAGCGGCGGCAGTTTCGCGCCGATCAGGTCCTGGGCGGCGTCGACAAGCATGCCGGTCGCTTCACCCGCCTGCGTCCGGTCAATGCGACCGCCGACGGGATCCGGCGTCGCGCCGGTGATTCCGGCCAGCTTCAGGGCGGCGGTGTTCAGCACGACGGCATGGCCGTCGGCCCGCGCCAGCACGATCGGCCGGTCGGCGGATACGGCGTCGAGGTCGAAGCGGGTCGGGAAGCGGCCTTCCGGCCAATGGGTCTCGATCCAGCCGCGCCCCACGATCGGATCGGTCCCGGGATGGGCCGCGGCCCAGGCCCGCACGGTCTCGACCAGTCCGGCCACTGACGTCACCTGGTCGAGATTGAGCGTCATCTCGCGCAGGCCCACGCCCGTCAGGTGCACATGCGAATCGACGAAGCCCGGATAGGCGGCGGCGCCCTTCAGATCGATCTCGGGCAGGCCGGCCGCCTTTTTCCGGGCGGCGACAAGGGATCCGGCGAAGGCGATCTTCTCGCCGCGCACCACCAGGGCCTCGGGCCGGTTGCCCTGTCCACCGACGGCGCCGACGTAGATCGGCCCGCCGAACATCAGGAATCCGTCTTCCCTGGCCCGCGCCGCGGGGGCGACGGCAAGCGTTGTCAGGGCGAGAAGCAGGGAAAGGAAGCGGATCACGGGAAGGCCTCGCTTGAGGAGTTAACGCCCCGGGACCTTATCAGCGAACAGGGGCGAAACGAATCAGGACCGAATCAGTGACTTCGTCCGATTCGGCATTTGTTCACCGCAACATATTGTATCTTAACGGTGATTAACCACAACGTGAAAGTTGGAATCTCCCTCTCCTTCATGGGGGGGGGACAGGCCGCGAAGCGGTCAGGATGGGGGAGTGTGAGGGCGCGCCCGATGCTGAGGCGTAGTATCCTGCTGCCCCGCCCGGCCGGACCGAGTCCGTCCACCATCCCCATGAAGGGGAGGGAATTGAACGCCCGACTCCAATCCTTGACGCCTTGGCCTCTCTTGCCTATACCCGCCGCTCCCGTGCGGAGGGCCACTTCCGCGCGTCCTGAATTCTTATGCGAAGGTCGCTTACATGTCGCGCCGCTGCGAACTCACCGGTGTTGGTCCCATGGTCGGGAACAACGTGAGCCACTCGAATATCAAGACGAAGCGCCGCTTCCTGCCGGCGCTGTCGCCCGCCACGCTCCAGTCGGAAGCGCTGGGCCAGAGCTTCAAGCTGCGGATCACCAACGCCGCCCTGCGCACGCTGGACTTCCGCGGCGGCCTGGACGTGTTTCTGGCCAAGGCCAAGGACGAGGACCTCTCGCCCCGCGCCCTCAAGATCAAGCGTCAACTGAAGGCGAAGCTGGCCGAACAAGCCGCCGCCTGAGGCCACGAGCTTCAAGACGACAGACGGCCCGCGGGGAAACCCGCGGGCCGTTTGCGTATATTGCTCCCCATCGGGGGAGCTGTCAGTCCGAAGGACTGACTGAGGGGTCACCCGGAATGGCTGACATCTGAGCGGACCCCCTCCGGCCCGCCTTTGGCGAGCCACCTCCCCCGATGTGGAGGATTTCACGCCAGCAACTCCCGCCCCGCGTCCCGCACGTCCGTGCAGCCGGTCAGGGCCATGGCCATCATCATCTCCTGGCGCATGATCTGCAGCACGTGATCCACGCCCTTCTGGCCGGCGCCGGCGAGGGCCCAGGCCCAGGCGCGACCGATGAAACAGCCCTTCGCGCCGCTGGCCAGGGCCTTGACCACGTCCAGCCCCGACCGCACGCCGCCGTCCATGATCACCGTCAGGTCGTCGCCGACCGCATCAGCGATGGCGGGCAGGGCGCGGATGCCGCTTTGCACGCCGTCCAGCTGCCGGCCGCCGTGGTTGGAGACGATCAGGCCATCCGCGCCGTAGCGCTTCGCCTCGCGCGCGTCATCGGCGTCCAGAATACCCTTGATGACCAGCGGCCCGTCCCAGTTCTCGCGAATCCAGTCGAGGTCCTTCCAGGTCAGGGTCGGATCGAAGTTCTTCGTCACCCAGGGCCAGAATTCCATTACGCCCTTGGCCTCCGGAATCGCCGGGGCGAGGTTGCCGAAGGTGTGCGGGCCGCCGGTCGCAATCACGTCCCAGGCCCAGGCCGGGTGGGTGATCCCGTCCCACAGCCGCTGCAGCGGCACGAACGGCGTCTGCGCCCCGAACAGGCCCGAGCGCACGTCGCGATAGCGCGCGCCGGGCACCGGCAGGTCGACGGTGAAGGCCAGCACTGGGCAGCCCAGCTCGGTCACCCGGCCGAGCAGCTCCTTCATGTAGCCGCGGTCCTTGATGATGTAGAGCTGGTACCAGGGCGCCTGGCCGCCGTCCTTCGTCACCTCTTCGACGTCGCAGATCGACAGTGACGACAGGCACATGTTCAGACCGGCCGCCCGGGCAGCCTTCATCGCCTGGACTTCGCCGCGCCGGGCGTACATGCCGCCCATCCCGATCGGCGACAGCACCATCGGCATCGAGAGCTTCTGACCGAAAAGTTCGGTTTCCAGCGAGATCGTCGAGACGTCGCGCATCACCCGCTGACGCAGGGCCAGGGCCTCGAAGTCGTCGACGTTCCGCCGCAGCGTCGCCTCGGCGTAGGAACCGCCGTCGAGGTAGTCGAACAGAACGCCGGGCAGACGCCGCCGGGCCAGTTCGCGGTAGTCGGTGACGCAGGCAGGTCTCATTTGGGCGGGTTCCAGTCGAAGGCCAGCAGCAGGGTCCGCTGCGTCGGGCTGAAATTGTCGTCGGACAGCAGGTACAGCCGCCAGCCGCCATTCGGCCGCGCGACCACGGCCACGCCCTCGAAATTGTCGACGGTCATCGGCGGGGCGAGAGTCAGGGTGTCGACGACACGTCGCGCGCCGAGGGGGTCACGCACGATCGAGACGATGATCCGCGACCCGATGGCTGGAATATAGCTGTGATGCAGGATCACCAGCTCGCCCTTGGGGCCCGTGGTCAGGCTGGACAGACGGTAGCCGGGTGGCGGCCTGGGCAGGCCTGCCTTTTCCTCGCAGGCGACGCTCAGGCGGCAGAGCCAGATGCCGCCCGGCTCGATCCCGACCCAGTAGGCGTCGGCGGCGACCGAGGGCGCCGCCGCCAGTCCCTCCATGCCGTCGTTCACCGCCATGGCGACGTCAGGCATAGAGGCCGGCTTCGGCGGTCGCGTGGTCGAGGGCGCGTAACGCCAAATGCGGTGCTGGCCCTCGAAACTGACGAGAGTCTCTCCGTCGCCGAGACGGGTCACGCCCTCGGCGTCGGTCCAGGCCTTGCCTTGCAGGGGCAGGGAATCGAGGCCCTGCAGCGGCCGCAGCGCGCCTTTGGTCAGGCCGACGAGCCGCCCGGACGGGTCCAGCGCCAGCCGGCCGGTGAACAGGTCCGCGCCGTCGTCGGAGACCGAAAGCAGATCGCCGTCGGGCTCGACCACCAGATCCGACAGGCCATGAAGCCGGCTGGTCTCGTCGCTTGTCAGACTCACACCGCCGGCGAAGGCGAAGTCGCCCGCGGATGTCAGGCCGGGATCCGATGGGTCCATCACCACCGGCGTGGACTGGATCGCGATCCCCGGGCCTGGGCTGACGGGGTGGAGCGGCAGGGCGACCCGGCCCGCGACGCAGGCGGCGAGCGACAGGGCGATGGCCGCGGTCGCTCCGGGAACCACCGCCCACCGCCGCCGCATCAGACCATCGCCTCGCGAACCTGCCTGAAAGTGACGGTCTTTGGCGGAGGGGGCTGTGTCACCGGCGGCGCGGCCAGCAGGCCCCGCACATTGGCGACCCGTTTGGGCTCTTCCTCGAACAGGCCGGCCAGCTGCTCGACCAGCGCGCCGCCCAGCTGCTCGACGTCAACGATAGTCACCGCCTTCTTGTAGTAGCGGGTCACGTCGTGACCGATGCCTATGGCCAGAAGCTCGACCGGGCTCTTCGTCTCGATCTCGGTGATCACGCTGCGCAGGTGCCGTTCGAGATAGTGGCCGCTGTTGACCGACAGGGTGGAGTCATCGACCGGCGCGCCGTCGCTGATGACCATCAGGATGCGCCGCTGCTCGGTGCGTGAGATGAGCCGCTGGTGGGCCCACATCAGCGCCTCGCCGTCGATGTTTTCCTTCAGCAGCCCCTCGCGCATCATCAGGCCGAGGTTGCGGCGGGCGCGACGCCAGGGCGCATCGGCTCCCTTGTAGATGATGTGCCGCAGGTCGTTCAGCCGGCCGGGCGAGGCGGCCTTGCCGGCCTTGATCCAGTCGTCCCGGCTGATGCCGCCTTTCCAGGCGCGGGTCGTGAAGCCGAGGATCTCGGTCTTGACCCCGCAGCGCTCGAGGGTGCGGGCCAGGATGTCGGCGCAGACGGCCGCCACCATGATCGGCCGGCCCCGCATAGATCCGGAGTTGTCGATCAGCAGGGTGACGACGGTGTCGCGGAACTCGGTGTCGGATTCCTGCTTGAACGACAGCGGCGCGGTCGGGTCGATAATGATGCGCGGCAGGCGTGCGACATCGAGCATGCCCTCCTCGAGGTCGAAGCTCCACGATCGGTTCTGCTGCGCCATCAGGCGGCGCTGCAGCTTGTTGGCCAGCCGCGACACCACGCTGGACAGGCTGGCCAGCTGCTGGTCGAGATAGGCCCGCAGGCGGGTCAGTTCCTCGGCGTCGCACAGCTCTTCGGCGCCGACGATTTCGTCATGGGTCGTCGTGAAGACCTTGTAGGGCGGCTCGGCCCGACCATCGTCCTTGACGTCCGCGCGGGCGGGCTTGGCGCCGTCGCCCATGTCGGGAGCCTCGTCGCTCATCTCGGTGGCGTCCTCGTCGGACTCCACCATCTGTTCCTCGCCGTCCTGGGAGTCGCTTTCGGACCCCTCGGTCTCCTCCATCGAGGCGCCTTCGGGCGTCTGGCCGTCGCCGTCTCCGTCGTCGCTTTCGCTGGACTGGGACTGGTCCTCGTCGCCCTCGTCTTCCTCGCTGCTCTCGGACGGATCGACGTCGGCGTCGCCCATGTCCAGATCGTGCAGGATAGCGCGCGTGACCTTGCCGTAGGCGGCCTGGTCGTGAACCGCGCCGGCCAGACGGTCGAGATCGGCGCCGGCGCGGGCTTCGATGTCGGCGCGGAACAGGTCGACCATGGCCCGCGCGCCCTCGGGCGGCGCATCGCCGGTCAGGCGCTCCCGCACCAGCAGCGACAGCACGTCGGCCATCGGCGCACTGGCCTTGTCGGTGATGCGGGCCAGACCTTTGCGTTCGATGCTCTGTTCGAGGATCGCGCTCAGGTTGGCGCGCACGCCGCCCATGGCGTTGGCGCCGATCGACTCGATACGGCTCTGTTCGACGGCCTCGAAGATGGCCTGGCTTTGCGGCGACGCCGGGCGACCCTTGGCATGGGCCACGGGGTCATGGTGCGCCAGGCGCAAGGCCATCTGGTCGGCCATGCCCCGGATGCGCGAGGCCTCCTTTGACGACAGGTCGCGCGGCGGATGCGGCAGGACGGCCCGGTTGCCGGACAGCGACGGACCGTCGCCGGAGAAGACGACTTCAAGGTCTGGCGTCTCGGCGAGCGATCGCGCGGCGTGCGCCAGGGCGCGCTTGAAGGGTTCGGTCGGACTTTCGGGCTTGTTGGCCATGTCACCGTCTTACTCCGGCGACGCAACGGAATGGAAGGCGGTGACCGTCAAGGATCGATGCATTCTCGGGCCGATCCGGAAAGGGCCCTGCTCCGGTTGCCTTGAAGTCGCGGTCCGCGGGGCGCCTGTTCAGGCGGCGGCGCGGCCGCGCACAGCCTCGGCGGGCAGGAAGAAGCTGAACGTCGAGCCTTGTCCCGGTTCGCTTTCCACGGCCATCTCGCCGCCCATCAGGGCGACCAGCTCGTGACTGATCGCCAGCCCCAGCCCCGTGCCGCCGAACTGCCGGGTGGTCGAGGCGTCGAGCTGGTTGAACTTGCCGAACAGGTCGGCCAGCCGGCCCGCCGGAATGCCGACGCCCGTATCGAGCACGCTGAATTCCAGGCCGCGCGTGCTGGTCCAGACCCTTAGCGACACCCGGCCTCTCGGCGTGAACTTCACGGCGTTGGCGACCAGATTGGCCAGCACCTGGTTGAGCCGCATGGCGTCGAGACGCCAGACGCCCGCCGCGGCCGGCTCGATGGCGAAGTTCAACCTCAGCCCCTTCTCCTCGGCCATGCCCTGAAACGTGCCGCAGACGCCCGAGACGATCTTCGTCAGGTCCGCGTCCTCGCGCTGGATGTCCAGTTTGCCGGCCTCGATCTTGGCCAGGTCCAGGACGTCGTTGAGCAGGGTCAGCAGCGTGGCGCCGGAGTCGCGGATGATCGCCAGGTGGCTGCGCTGGACGGGAGACAGCTCGCCGCGATCCATGATCTGCGCCATGCCCAGAACGCCGTTCAGCGGCGTGCGGATCTCGTGGCTGATATTGGCCAGAAACTGGGACTTGGCGACGCTCGCCGCTTCGGCCCGGTCGCGGGCGCTGGTCAGGTCGTCCAGCGTCGCCTCGAGCCGGGCGTCATTGACGGCCAAGCTGTTCAGGACCGCCAGCACCCGCCGGGCCAGAGCCCATGCGGCGATGCCGAAAGCCGCCAGGACCAGCAGGAAGGGCCCGATCGCGTCCTTCAGAAAGCCGGTTCCGGGCTTCTTCGGCGTCCAGGCCAGACGGCCGATCACATGTCCCTGGCCGTCCGCCAGGGGTACGGCCAGGCCGTCGGGAACCTCTCCGGCCTTCAACAGCCGGACATCGCGCAGGCCAAGATCGTCCTGCAGCTCGCCGAGGAAGCCTTGGTCCAGTCGCCGGCCAGACACGACGATGACCGAAGGGCGGCCGGTCTGCACGACCGAGCCGTTCTCCGGCACGATGGTCGACAGCCCGACAATCCACAGCTCGCCGCCGGTCCGGACAAAAGCCGCCCGGGTCGCGGCGTCGGGTAGCCCGTGGGGCGGCGCCAGGCCCGGGAACAGTTTGGGCTTCTCCCTTGCACGCACCTCCGCAAGCAGCGGCGTCATGTCGGCGGAAAACGTGCCCAATGATGCCGTCGGCGCGACCTCGCCGCCGTCGGCGGCGTAAATCACCCGTCCATCCGCGCCGAACAGCAACGTCCGGTCGTGGTGCATGTAGGTGGCGTAGTAGACGCCGAAGTTCTCATGCACCCACTTCGGATCGAAGTTTCGCACGGCCCTGAGATAGGCGTCGTCCCAGACGGTCGCCGATGTGATGTCCTCGGTGATCCTCATCTGGCGGCGGTCCAGGGTCCGCGCGACGAGGTCCCGTTCCTCCGTCGCCACGGCCTGGTCTATGCCGCGGGCGGCGAACGTCATCGCGCCGAGCGCGGCCGTCAGGACAATGCCGATCACCAGCAGACCCAGCATCAGGATCCACTTCAGCTCGTTCCGGCTGTGAACGGCGCCCAGGGTCATGCAGGCAAAATAGACGTCAGGCGCTAACGACGATTGAACCCGAAGTGAGCCAAGTTGACGCAGGCAATCGGGTCACCTTGCGTCGTTGTTAACCAGACCCGCGCAGGATCGGTCAGGCAAAGACGGGAGGCATTCATGAGCAGATACCTTGCAATACTAGCGGCGTCAGCGGCGCTGACCCTCGCCGGCGAGGCCCGGGCAGCCGAGGCGGAACCGGGCGGCTGGACGCTGTCGGGCGAAGTCGGCGTGGTCAGTGACTACCAGTACCGCGGCTATTCCCTGTCGAATGGCGATCCCGCCGTGCAGGGCGGCCTGACGGCGACCGCGTCGAACGGATTTTACGCCTCCGTCTGGGGCTCGCGCATCGCTGAATACGGCATCGGCCCGGATGGCGACGGCGCGAAGATCGAGGTCGATCTGGTGCTCGGCAAGACCTTCAGCCTGGGCAGCTGGGACTGGGACGCGGCGGTCATGTACTACGGCTACCCGGACGGATCGAACGTCGACTATCTCGAGATCCCGGTCTCGGCCTCCCGCACGACCGGCGCCTTTACCACCACGCTTGGCGTGTCCTACGCCCCCGCCCAGGACAATCTCGGCGGGGACGACAACCTCTATCTGTCCATCGCCGGCGACTACGCGCCCGAGGCGTGGCCGTTCAGCCTCAACGGCGCGATCGGGCGCGAGGACGGCGCTTTCGCCGACGGCAAGATCGACTGGGCTTTCGGGGTGGCGAAGGATGTCGGACCGGTCAGCCTGACGCTGCAATACACGGACAGCGACGGCCCGGGCGCGGACTCCGCCGTGGTCGGCGGTCTGTCCTTCGGCTTCTGACCCCAATGAAAACGGGCCGGCCTCCGTCAGGAGACCGGCCCGTCAAGCTTTGATGCTGTAAGCCCTTAGGAGGCTTGCAGCTGGCCCGCCGAGGTCTTGCCCGAGCGCTGGTCGCGCTCGAGTTCGTAGCTCAGCTTCTGGCCTTCGTTCAGCGAGCGCATGCCGGCGCGTTCAACGGCCGAGATGTGGACGAAGACGTCAGCGCCGCCGTCGTCCGGCTGGATGAAGCCGTAGCCCTTGGTGGCGTTGAACCACTTCACGGTTCCGGTAGCCATGGATGTAACCTCTTTCAACAGTCTGATTGCGCCCCGAAGAGCGCGGTAGCATCGGTATTTCGGAAGGATCGAGGACAGGTCCGGCGCAAGACTTCAAGACGTGCGGTGGATGGCGACCGAACCAGGCGAAATTTCGACGGCGATTTCGTCGCACTTTTTCGCTGATCAGGCAAGTCGGCGTGAGTCGGCCTAGCCGCGGACGGCGATGGAAACCCGTCCCGCGGCGACCGGGGGCGACCGCAGAAGGTCGACGATCTGCAGCAGGAATTCCTTGCGCCGGGCGAGGGCCCCGGGGACGTCCTGACCGGCGCGGACGAAGCGGACGTCCTCGCGCTCGGCCTCATGGGCCACACGATCGGCGACGGCGGGCAGGTGGCCGTCACCCTTGCGGGCGTCCATCAGCGCCGCGTGCGAGCGGGCCTCGTCAATGCGTTTGCGCACCAGAGCATCTACGTCCGAGCCGCCTTCGGCGCGAGCCGCCAGAGCCGCGAAGTCGTGCGCGTACATCCGCACGAAGCCTTCCTCGATCATGGAGTCTCCAATCTGCCGCCAGAATCGCCGGCGGCCGGCGCGCCATCCGCGCGCGGGTTGACCCTGTATAACACGGATTGGGCGAAAACGGGGACGGAATGTCGCGGGGGCTAGGGCCGCCGTCCTCACACGGTCTGACGTCGCGTCCCGACTTTGCTAGAGTCCCGTCGTCATGGCGCGCATCGTTCCCCTTTGGCGGTCCCCGGAGATCAGCGTTCACCGCTTTGATCATCCCGTGGAGCATGAAGACCAGCCCTACGAGGAAGTGGCCGGCGCCTTCATGGCGAGCTTCGTCGAGGACGGGACGTTCGACCTCCATGTCGGCGACGGCGCCTGGCGGGTGACGCCCGGAGCGGTGATGCTCAGCCATCCGGGCATGCGCTTCCGCGCCGCCTTTCAGGGCAAGGGGTTCAGCGACACCTGTCTGTCGCTGACCTATCTCTCGGCCAACGACGACGGTTTCGATCCCGCCCGCAGCTGGGCGAGGGCGGGCCGGCCCGTCCTGCCCGCGAGCAACCGGCTTCGCTACTTGCGCTGGGGCTTGCGCCGAGCGATCGACGATGGCGCGCCGATGTTCGCCGAATACTGCGCTACCGAGATCTTCCGCGACATGTTGGGCGAGACGCCGGCCCCCCTCTACAGCGATCGGACCTTCGCCTGGTACGCCGAGCGCGTCCACGCGGTCCGGGAGCGTCTGGAGGCCGGGTTCGCGGAGGCCTTCACGGTGTCGGACCTGGCCAGTTCGGTCGGCATGAGCCTGTTCCATTTTTCGCGGGTCTTCACCGCACTGACCGGCGCGCCGCCGCATCGCTACCTGCTGCGCGTCCGGCTCGCGGCGGCCAGGGCCATGTTGCGGGAAGGCCGCGCCGTGACCGAGACCTGCTACGCCTGCGGCTTCGAAAACCTCAGCCATTTCAGCCGCAGCTACGCCCGGCGATATGGCGAACCCCCGTCGCGCACCGCCGCCTGAAAATTGGCAGGAAAGTGCAAGCAGGCCCCTCGGCCGCTGGACTATCCCGGGCCTGTCACCACTGGACAGGACCCGACCCATGGATCTCCGCACGACCCTTCCGCAGCTGTTCGCCGTGGCCCTGGCCGCGTTCGCCGGACCGGCCTCCGCGAGCCCGGACGACGATCGCCGGGCCATCGCCGCGATCGACACCGCCTATCAGGCCGCCGTCGAACGCAACGACGCCGAGGCCATGGCCGCGATCCTTCATGACGACATGATCCTCGTCCTCGGCTCGGGCGCGGTCATGACTGGCGAGGAGATCCTCGACTGGGCGCGGACGGAGGAGTTCATCTACGAGCATCAGGTCGAGGACGAAGGCACCCAGACGGTCCGCCTCTACGGACGCGACACGGCCATCGTCACGGCCCGTCTCTGGCTCAAGGGAACCCGACGCGGCCAGCCGTTCGAACGCCGGCTGTGGTTCAGCGACACCTATGTGCGCACCCCCCAGGGCTGGCGCTACGTCTTCGGCCAGGCCTCGCTGCCCCTGCCGGCGTCCTGATCGCCGCGATGACGGGGAATTGGGGCGGACCGATGCGCGACGCATGCTATGGGGCTGGCCGCAGCCGCACCGGGCGTCCGCGCGCCGGAGCCCTCCCATGGCCGTTCAGACCGTTCACCTCGTCCAGGCCTTCATCGCCGGCCGCGGCAAGGCCCTGAAGTCGGAGCAGGCGGTGGTCTGCAAGACAGCCGACGAGGCCATCCGCCGCGCCGAACGCCTGGCCCCCCTCCGCCTCGGCGTGGTCGCTTTCAGCGCCACCGGCGACATGGAAATGGGCGACTTCGACGAGACCCCGACGATCCTCTTCAAGGCCGGAAGGCTCCCGCCGCCGTTCGAGGATGCGTAAGGGCGACAACCCTTCGATTGGGGATGAGGGTTGCTCCAACAGGAATCTTAGGAAAACCTCAATCGGGCCATAGGCAAGAGATGGTCAACGGAGGGCCTGCTGCCATGCTCGCGACTATTGGATACGAGGGCGCAAAGCTCGAGGATTTTGTTGGTACGCTCCAAGTTGCTGGAGTGCAGATGATTGTGGATATCCGTGATCGTGCTCAGTCGCGCCGTCCCGGGTTTTCGAAAACCGCGTTGAAGGAACGGCTAGAACGCGGCGGAATGGCTTACGTCCATTTCAAGGAGTTGGGCGACCCAAAGGAAGGGCGAGAAGCCGCTCGTTCAGGCGACTATTCTAAGTTCCAACGCATCTATGCTCAAGTTCTGAAAAGCCAATCTGCACGCGATGCGTTGGATGCGATTGTTACCTTAGTTGGTCACCAGAGCATTTGCCTGCTCTGTTATGAACGGGATCATCGGCAGTGCCATCGCAAGATGGTTGCCGACGAAATCGAATCGGTTGTTGGGTTCAAGTCTCGCCACCTAGGAGTGCAGAGCATTGAGCCGACTTGTGAGCGCGCCGGACGAGTGCGTGATCTTGGTGAAGGCGCTGCCGCATAGGAGCAGCAATTACTTCGAGACGGTATGTTGCGCGGGCGTCGGCCACGACATGCGATGGCGGCGTCTATATCCGGTCGCTTTCCGCATCTTGAACGAGGATCAACAATTCAAGCGCTGGCATTGGGTGAGCTATCGTTTCACTCGACCCTCCAATGATCCCCGTGCTGAGAGCCAGAAAGTCGATCACGATACGATCTCGGTCTCGAAGCAACTTCGAGATTCTGAGCGGTCGAGAATTGCACGCCAACTTACACGCGAAAGCACGACTGAAGCCGAATCCCGAGGGGAGAGTCTGACGCTCCTGAGGCCGGATGGGGTGCGTTTCAGCTGGAAAAAGAAGTCACTTACCGAACTGGAAGCGGAAGCGAGAAAGCACGCTGATTTGGCCAATCAGCTCTCGATGTTCAACAAACCCGTCGAACCCCTGAATCCTTGCCCATACGAATTTTCATTCGAGTGGCGGGACAGTGCGGGAGCGAAGAGAAATCACACGTGCGATGACTGGGAGACTTCCACGGCGTTCTTTCGTCGGAGAGAGGCAGACGGTGAGGAGAAAGCACTGCTCTCGCTGAGAAAGACATACGAAGAGGAGTATCCCCAGCGCGGTATGCGCTTCGCGCTGGGAACACATTCTCGCCGGAGCAATCAATGACTACTGGTTGGCGTGCTGCGAGTTGACGAGCATCCCCAAGCTGAACTGCAGTTTTAGTGCACCCGCGCCTTCCCGATCACCAGCCCATCAGCGTCTGCTGACACCTCGATAACACTCCCATCCGCCATCTCGCCGGCCAGCAGTTTGCGCGCGATCGGGTCCATCAGTTCCTTCTGGATGACCCGCTTCAGCGGCCGGGCCCCGTAGACGGGGTTGTAGCCGCGCTCGGCCAGCCAGTGCAGGGCGCCGGCGTCGAGCGCGATGCTCATGCGGCGGTCCGCCAGCAGCTTTTCGACCCGCTGCAGCTGGATGCGGACGATGTTGCCCATCTCGCCCCGGCCCAGCCGCTTGAACAGGATGATCTCGTCCAGGCGGTTGATGAACTCGGGCCGGAACTTCTGACGCACGACGTCCATCACCTGCGGCCGCACGGCCTCGACGTCGTCGCCCTCGTCAAGGTTGGCGAGAAACTCGCTGCCCAGGTTGCTCGTCAGGATGATCACGGTGTTGCGGAAGTCGACCGTGCGGCCCTGGCCGTCGGTCAGGCGGCCGTCGTCGAGCACCTGAAGCAGCACGTTGAACACGTCCGGGTGGGCTTTCTCGACCTCGTCGAACAGCACGACCTGATAGGGGCGGCGGCGCACGGCCTCGGTCAGCGAGCCGCCCTCGTCATAGCCGACATAGCCGGGAGGGGCCCCGATCATCCGGCTGACGCTGTGCTTCTCCATGTATTCGCTCATGTCCATCCGGGTGATGGCGCTCTCGTCGTCGAACATGAAATCGGCCAGGGCCTTGGTCAGCTCGGTCTTCCCCACACCCGTCGGGCCGAGGAACAGGAAGCTGCCGATCGGCTTGCCGGGGTCCTGCAGGCCGGCGCGGGCGCGGCGGACGGCGTCGGAGACGGCCAGCAGGGCCTCCTCCTGGCCAACCACGCGCTCGCGCAGGGCGTCCTCCATCTTGAGCAGCTTCTCGCGCTCGCCCTCGAGCATCTTGTCGACGGGCACGCCAGTCCAGCGGCTGACGACGGCGGCGATCTGCTCGGCGTCGACGACCTCGGGGCTCAGCGGGTTCTCGGCCGCCTTGCCGTCTTCCTCGGCGAGGCGCTTCTCGATCTGCGGGATTTCACCATAGGCGATCTCGGAGGCGCGTTGCAGGTCGCCGCGACGCTGGGCGGCGGCCAGTTCGGCGCGCAGCCGCTCAAGGGCCTCGCGGACCTGGGCGGCGCTGCCGACCTTGTCCTTTTCAGCCTTCCAGCGGGCGGTCATCTCGTCGGACTCGACCTGCAGTTCGTCGATCTCGTCCTCGATGGCCTCCAGGCGCTGCTTGCTGGCGGCGTCGGTTTCCTTCTTCAGGGCCTCGCGCTCGATCTTGAGCATGACCAGGCGCCGGTCGATCTCGTCCAGTTCTTCTGGCTTGGAGTCGACGGCCATCCGCACGCGGCTGGCCGCCTCATCCATCAGGTCGATGGCCTTGTCGGGCAGGAAGCGGTCGGCGATGTAGCGGTTGCTCAGGGTGGCGGCGGCGACGATGGCGCTGTCGCTGATGCGCACCCCGTGGTGCAGCTCGTACTTCTCCTTCAGGCCGCGCAGGATCGAGACGGTGTCCTCGACGGTCGGCTCGCCGACGAACACGGGCTGGAAGCGACGGGCCAGGGCCGCGTCCTTCTCCACATGCTTGCGGTACTCATCCAGCGTGGTGGCGCCGACGCAGTGCAGTTCGCCCCGCGCCAGGGCGGGCTTGAGCAGGTTGGAGGCGTCCATCGCCCCGTCGCTCTTTCCGGCCCCGACCAGGGTGTGCATCTCGTCGATGAACAGGATGATGCTGCCTTCGGCGGCGGTGACCTCGCCGAGCACGGCCTTCAGCCGCTCCTCGAACTCGCCGCGATATTTCGCGCCGGCGATGAGGCTGCCCATGTCCAGCGACAGCAGCTTCTTGTCCTTCAGGCTCTCGGGCACGTCGCCGTTGACGATGCGCAGGGCCAGGCCCTCGACGATGGCGGTCTTGCCGACGCCCGGTTCGCCGATCAGCACGGGGTTGTTCTTGGTCCGGCGAGACAGGACCTGGATGGTGCGACGGATCTCTTCGTCGCGGCCGATCACGGGGTCCAGCTTGTCGTCGCGCGCGGCCTGGGTCAGGTCGCGGGCGTAGCGCTTGAGCGCGTCATAGCCTTCCTCGGCGCTGGCGCTGTCGGCGGTGCGGCCCTTGCGGACATCGGCGGCGGCGGTTTCCAGCGACTTCTCGGTCGCGCCCGCGTCCTTCAACGCCTTGGCGGCGTCGCCACCGTCGGCGGCCAGCGCGATCAGCAAGCGTTCGGTGGTGACGAAGGCGTCGCCGGCCTTCTTGGCGTCCTCCTCGGCCCGGGCGAACACGCGGGCGGACTCGGGCTTCAGATAGAGCTGGCCGGAGCCGCCCTCGACCTTGGGCATCTTGCCCAGCAAGGCCTCCACGGCGGTGTCGACCGTGTCGGGACGGCCGCCGCCGCTCTGGATCAGGGCGCGGCTCAGGCCGTCCTTTTCTTCCAGCAGCACCTTGAGAATGTGCTCGGGCGTCAGGTTCTGGTGGCGGCGCGCGAGCGCCAGCGACTGCGCGGACTGGATCGCCTGTTTGGCGCGGTCGGAATAGAGGTCGATGTTCATGCTGTCCCCGTTACGGCGGAATGCGACCGGTCGCCTTGATCAAGCACAACCGGACCGCCCGGATGTAGGTGTGGCCGTGGGGCCACACAAGGGGGAGGCGGACACTCATCCTCTCCCTGAGGGAGAGGTGGCCCGGCGCAGCCGGGTCGGAGAGGGATGAGCCGCTGATCAGGAGCCATCCCCCGCAACCTGCGCCTCCCTCTCCACCATGCTCCGCATGGTCCCCCTCTCCCTCCGGGAGAGGAGTGGCCGCTTATTTCTTCAGCTCCAGGATCTCCAGCTTCGACTCCTGCTTCGGCCACGGCAGCACCAGCCGCCAGCGGTCGGCGCCGATCCGTTCGAACACCCCGACCTGATCGCGCTCGGCGTTCTGGCCGTAGGCGGGATACGTCGTCTCATCGACGCCCCAGGCCTGGGCGCCGACGAACACCAGCCGCTTGTCGGTGTCGGGATACAGCAGGCCGCGCGTGCGCTGGCTGCCGCCGGTCTTGGTCAGGATCAGGTCGCCGCCCGGGGTCAGCTCGACCGTGCAGGTGAAGTACGGGTAGGCGACATAGGTCAGCCCGCCCTCGATCAGCGACCCGATCTTGATCGTGCGGCAGCGGTACTTGCCGGGCCCCGGCTGCAGGTTGCCGGCCAGCGCGCCGTCCGGCACGGCCAGCAGGCCGAGGGCGTCGAGCTCCGCCCCGTGCATGTGGCCCTTGTTGGCCTCGGCCAGCGCCGTCTTCCAGGCCTCGGCCAGGCGATCGACGCGGCTCTGGTCCTCGGCGTTGGCGACCGTGCGCCACAGGTCGGTCCCGCCCTGTTCCCCGGCGGCCGGCGTCGGCGTCGGGGCAGGGCCGGGGGCCGACACCGGCGGCGGGCTGGCGGCCGGGCCGGAGGTTTCCTTCGCCGGTTCCTGCGAACAGGCGGCGAGCGACAGGGCGACGGTGGCGAGGAGCAGGGCGCGTTTCATAATGGGGTGAGCCTATCTCCCTTCTCCCAGCGGGAGAAGGAGGGGCCCGTCCTGCGAAGCCTTGGCGAAGCAGGATGGGAGGTTGAGGGGTTACAGCGTTCGTCGGTCCCCCCGTAACCCCTCACCCTCCCGTCGCGTTGCGCCGGGCCCCTCCCTCTCCCGTCCGGGAGAGGGAAATCCCCTACTGCCGCGCCATCTCCGCATCGCCGATGCCCTGCCCATCAAGGTCCTGGTCGTCATCCATGGTTACCGTCACCTTCTTCAGCAGGCCGGTGAAGCTGAACGGCGCGGGGTAGTCGGCCACCGGGCTGCCCCGGTCCAGGCCGATGTCGAGCCCCGACCAGCTGATGAAGTTGTAGAAGCCCAGCGGCGTGGTCAGCTCGCCGGCCGGCGCGCCGTCGATCAGCAGCACCACCCGTCGCCCGCCGGGACCCGGCCGCACCGCCACCCCCAGCCGCCGGTGGCCTGGCTCGACCGTCCGGTCTGACGTCAGCGTCACATGCTTGCCGCCGATGTTCATGTCGTGCACCAGCCGCCCGTCGCGGACGAACAGGCTGTAGCCGCAGGTCATGTCGCCGTGGGCGATCAGCACGCCCTCATCACCGGCAGCCAGCCGCGCATCGGCCTCGATGAAGTAGCTGCGGCTGCGGATGTCGGGCGCCACATCGGTCGGCACGTGACCCATGCCGCGGTGGAACACGAACTTCTTGCGCGCGCCGTGGAAGCGCTGGGCGTTGACCGCGAACCGCTCGGCGAAGCGGTCGTCGAGCGGCAGCACCTGGTGCTTCTCCGCCTGGGTCCACCACAGGGCGACCATCTGTTCCAGCTTGTCCGGCTGGCTCGCGGCCAGGTCGTCGGTCTCCGAGAAGTCCCGGTCGAGGTGGTAGAGCTCCCACTGGTCGGCGTCGAACGGCCGGCCCGGCGGGTGGAACGCCACCGCCTTCCAGCCGTCCTTCCAGATCCCCCGGTGGCCGAACATCTCGAAATGCTGCGGCCCGGCCTTGGCCGGCGCGGCGCTGTCGAACAGGGAAGCCCTGAAGCTGGTCCCCTCGAGCGGCGTCTGCGCCACGCCCGCGATCACCGCCGGCGGCGTCAGGCCCAGCAGCTCCAGCAGCGTCGGCGTCACGTCGCTGGCGTGGGTGAACTGCCCGCGCAGCTCGCCCCGCGCCGGCAGCCCGGCCGGCCAGCTGATCACCAGCGGATCGCGGATGCCGCCGCCGTGGGTGTTCTGCTTGTAGCGCCGCAGCGGCGTGTTCGAGGCCATCGCCCAGCCGAGCGGGAAGTTCGAATGGGTGTCCGGCCCGCCGATGTCGTCGATGCGGGCGATCTTCTCGTCCATCGGCTCGGGTTTGCCGTTGTAGGGCCCCATGGCGTTGACCATGCCCAGCGGCCCGCCCTCCTGGCTGGCCCCGTTGTCGGACAGCACCAGGATCAGGGTGTCCTCGCGCAGCCCGGCGTCCTCGAGGAACCCCACCAGCCGCGCCAGATGCTGGTCGGCGTGGTCAAGCATCCCGGCGAACGCCGCCTGCAGCCGGGTGAACAGCCGCTGCTCGTCGGGCGTATGCTCGTCCCAGGGCTTCACCCAGTCGTTGCGCGGCGGCATGTGCGTGTCGGCCGGCACGATTCCCAGCGCCTTCTGCTTCGCCAGCCGCCGCTCGCGCTCGACGTCCCAGCCGCCGGAGAACACGGCGTCATACTTCGCGATGATGTCCTTCGGAACCTGGTGCGGCGCGTGACAGGCGCCCAGCGCCAGCCAGGTCAGCCACGGTGTCTCCGGATCATCGGCCGTGTGGTCGGCGATATAGCGGATCGTCTGGTCAACCAGATCCTCCGTCAGATGATAGCCGGTCTCGAACGTCCGCGGCGCGGCCACCGGCGTGTTGTCGCGCACCAGTTCGGGCGAATACTGGTCGGTCTCGGCGTCGAGGAAGCCGTAGAACCGGTCGAACCCGCGCCCCAGCGGCCAGCCGTCGAACGGCCCGGTCGCCCCGCTCTCGGTCAGCGGCGTCACATGCCATTTGCCGACCATGTAGTTCCGATACCCGCCCGACTTGAGCATCTCGGGCAGCATCCCCGCCTCGCGCGAGATCTTGCCGCGATAGCCGGGAAAGCCGCTGTCGAAGTTGGCCAGGCAGCCCATCCCCACGCTGTGGTGGTTGCGCCCGGTCATCAGCGCCGCCCGCGTGGTCGAGCACATCGCCGTGGTGTGAAACCCCGTATAGCGCAGCCCCTCGGCCGCCAGCCGGTCGATGGTCGGCGTCTCGATCGGCGAGCCGTAACAGCCGAAGTCCGAGAACCCGACATCGTCGAACAGCACCACCAGGATGTTCGGCGTCCCCTTCGGCGGCTTGACCTTCGCCGGCCAGAACGGCGTGGAGTCAGCGATCGTCCGCCCGATCACGGGTCCGGTGGTCATGGCGCGTTTCCTCGTCTGCTTTGTCGGCGAGAATAGGCGGGGGTGGAGAGGCGTACCAGTGGGTAACGGCCGTTACCGCCGCCCTTGCGCGCTCAATAATTCCGTCATCGTCGGACTTGTTCCGACGACCCAAGGCCTTGCTGGAGGCAGGAGATGCGGCGCTTTCGCCGCGATAGCCCCATCGGCGGTGTGCTTGGGTCGTCGGAACAAGTCCGACGATGACGGAGGAGAAGGGGATTGGGTGCGTGCGCAACCAAAGGTATAGTGGTGCGCACCCGGAGCCCCCTCATGCGCTACTGGTGGGTCAATCATCGCCGCACGGCGCGGGCGGAGATCGCCGGCGCCTTCCTCTGGGCGCCGCGCCGCGAGACCGGTCCGCGCAACCTGACCCAGGACAACGTCCGCGCCGCCGCGCCGGGCGACCTGATCCTGTCCTACGCCGGCGGCCAGATCGGCGCGGTCGGCCGCGTCGCGGACCATGCCTTTCCCGCGCCCCGGCCCGCCGGCTTCGGCCATGCCGACGCCCCGCACGGCGAGGATGGCTGGCGCCTGCCCGTCCACTGGGTCCCGGTCGACCCGCCGGTCCGGCCGGCGCCGCTCTACGCCACCGACCTCGCCCCACTGATGCCCGCCCGCCACGCGCCGCTCAACGCGCTCGGCCGCGGCGAGCAGAAGGCCTACCTCAGCGAGATCAGCGCCGCCCTGTTCGCGCGCGTGCTGCAGGGCGCCCGTGTGGACCTCGCCGCCCTCGACGCCGCCGACACGGCCCCGCTGGCCTACGCCGTCCAGCGCGAGGCGGTCGACGACGCCATCGCCGGCGCCATCCTCGCCGACCCGGACCTGACCGCCACGCAGAAGCAGCAGCTGGTCACCGCGCGAAAGGGCCAGGGGATCTTCCGCGAGCGCGTCCTGGCCCAGGGGCCCCGCTGCCGCGTCACCGGCGTGTCCAACCCCTGGCTGCTCATCGCCAGCCACATCAAGCCCTGGCGCAGCTGCGCCACCGCCACTGAGCGCCTCGACGGCGCCAACGGCCTGATGCTCACCCCCGACGTCGACCGCCTGTTCGACCGCGGCCTGATCAGCTTCGGCAACACGGGCGACGTGCGGGTCTCGCCCGCCCTGCCGCAAGCGGACCTCACGGCGATGGGACTGGAAGGGCTGGCCGAGCGGAGCGTGGGCCCGTTCACGCCGGCGCAGGCGGAGTACCTCGACTGGCACCGGCGGTGGGTGTTCGTGGGCGAGCGGTGACTACTCGCCGCGAGCCTCCTCGAAGCCCTTGTAGCCGGGAGGAGCCGGGACCTGCGGGTGGCGAAGGTTCGGCGAATCCCATCCGGGCAGGATGTTGCCGTGCTCGTCATAGACACGGTCGGTCCACCCGCCGGCCAGCATTTCGGCATAGTCGTTGGCCGCGCATTCGGGACCAAAGGTCTCCGCGCGCCAGCGCATGACGGCGCGGGAGAAGATCGCCGGACCATGATACCGGTCGCCCAGCAGCCTCAGCGCGACCTTCTCGATGTACGGAAAGACCCATTCGGCGAAGACGTCGACCTTGGCCGCCATATCGATCGGCGGCCGCTGTGTCGGAACGCCGTCCCGGTCACACCCGTTCGCCGCGCGACCGGAGTCCGGGGCGCCCATCTTGCCGAGCGTCAGGGCCAGCCTGCCCAGCCGCTCCGCCTCCGCCACCCGTCCGGCCGACATCGCCCGGGCCATGTCCTGAAGCGCGCGCTGCTTGAGCGCCTCGGGGTGGATGTCTCCAGGGGGGACCGGCAGGATGTCTCGCGCGCGGAGATCGGCCGCCGCCTCCTCATCTGCCATCGCCTGCGCGTGCGCCCGCGCGACGGCGTCGCTGTTTGCCTTCTTGGTGAAACCACGCTCGCGCACGTAGCGATAGATGGTCCCCGGCGCGACCTTCCACCGGGCCGCCAGTTCCTTGGCCGTCGCGCCGTTCTGATAGGCCTCGAGGATCTCGACCCAGCTCTCCGGCGACAGGCGGAAATGGGTCGCGTGGCTGTTTGGCCGGTTCTTGATCATGCCGAACAGTGTGCGCCCGCTGCGAGCCCTGCAGCGCAAATGGCCGATCTCCGGACGCAAGCCTCTGAAATCCAGCGTTGTTTTCCGCCGGGTTCTGCAGTGCAGACGCGGAATACACCCTGAAGCCCTTGATGGAATGATCCGCTCCGGTCCGCCGGCCGGAGCAAACTGGCCTTCAAGGCGTCAGGGGGGCTCTCTTCAGTGCACTAGGTGGGGCTGGCGACTAGGGTTCCAAAAGCGCCCCATTGGTCTGCCATCGCATTAGCGATACCGGGAAAGAACCGAGACCGCTCCTTCCAACGATCTGGCGAGGGCGACATGTGATGCACTCTCGGATCACGACCGCCGACAATCTCCGTTGGAACGAGGGGCGGGAGGTTCTTCAACCAAAGGCAAGTGCGCTTGGTTTCGCCGTGACCGAACTGCCAAGGTTGGACGCTTTGGGCGAAATCCCGAAAATTCAGAATTCGGCTCTTGGCGTGCTTGTGCATCACCGGGTTCTCAATGGCGATCCGCTCAATGGGCGCATTCCAGAAGTCCGAGAATAGAGCAGCCCCTTCATCCAGTTCCTCCCACATCTGCTCGACCGTCCTTCCCGGCGGCGGCACGGTCAGCCAGCGCACCCCCGAATTGCAGAGCCGCGTGCATGGCGGATGGGCGACCATCAGCAGGTCCCATCCGTCGTTCAGAAGGTCGCGCGCATCGCCGATGATGTGGCGGTTCGATCCGTCCTCGCTGGGCAGCAGGTCACAAGACCAAGCGTCGTGGCCCCTATCCAGAAAGGCGTTACGGACTGTCCCGCTAAATTCGCATGCGACGAGCACCCTCAAGCCAAGGCCCCGCAACTCTTCGGTGAATTCACAGTGTCGCGCCCACATCCCAACTCGCGGCGGTTCCGCTGAGACGATTTATACCTCAGGAAGAATTGTCACAAGATACCAGGATAGATTGTTTCTTTGTGCGGACTCCGCCCTGAAGCCCTTGATGGAATTATCTGCTCTGGTGGGAGGCTTGCTCAAGGACCGCTTCGCGGCCGCGCAGCGGCGGGCCCGCAGGGCCCGTCCTTGACCAAGCCTCCCACCAGAGCAAGCTGGCCTTCATGGCATCAGGAAAGCTGTGCTGGGGGTCTGGCCGGCGAAGCGCTTCTAGGTCATCGTCCGCATCGGTGGCGGACTCAACGACATTCGGAACCCCGTGGACGGACGCGGAACTCGACCTGATTGTCGAGGACTACTTCGTCATGCGCGCCGCCGAGCAGGCGGGCGTTCCCTATGTTAAGTCCCACCATGCCGCCGCGCTGATGAACCGCATCGGCCGCTCGCACCGCTCGGTTGAGTTTAAGCACATGAACATCTCGGCGGTGCTGGCCGAGCTGGGCATGGACACCATTCGCGGCTACCGCCCCGCGCCCAACTACCAGCAGGCTATCTTCCCGGCGATCGACCGCTACCTGATGGCGCATCCCGAAGCTTGGGATCAGACGCCAGCGCCTGCACCCTTTGTGGCTGGGTTAGATGTGACCGACCCCCCGCATCTGCTGTTCGTCGAGCCCCCGCCACTGCAACATCGGGAAAGGCCGCCTCGGCCCGCCGGTCTGGAGCGGCTGATCCGCAAATTCGACCCGGTTGGCCGCGATCATCGCAACCGCAAGCTCGGCCGTGAGGGCGAGGCCTTCGTGGTCGATTTCGAGAAGGCCTGGCTAGCCCGTGAGGGCCGCAAGGATCTGGCCGACAATGTGCGCTGGGTCGCCGATCTGGAGGGCGACGGCCACGGCTACGACATCCTGTCGTTCACCCCGGCGGGCGAGCAGCGGCTTATCGAGGTCAAGACCACCTGCGGCGGCCAAACCACGCCTTTCTTCCTGTCGCGCAACGAAAAGCGCGTGTCTGACGAGCGCAAGGACGAGTTCCGCCTCTACCGCCTCTACGACTTTGCCCGCACACCCCGCCTGTTCAAGCTCAAGCCCCCGCTCAGCGAGAGCGTGGTGCTGGAGACGGAGGTCTGGCGGGCCGGGTTTGGCTGAGGGTCAGCTAGGCAGGCCTTTCAGGCCTCTGAATCAACTCCACCAGATACCCGTCCGGGTCCTTGCCGAAGGCGATCAACGCGCCGTCCATGCCGGGCGAGGTCGTCGGCTCGCGCACGATCTCCAGCCCCTCGGCCCGGATCGCATCGACCGCCGCCGCCGCGTCGGGGACGTAGAGGACGATCTTGATCGGATTGTCGCGGTAGTTGCGCGCCGAGCCGTCGGTCCAGTGCATCAGCACCAGCGACGCCCCCTTGCCCTCATACCCGACCATGATCTCGTCCATGTGGTCGAGCTGGAAGGTCTGCTGGACCTTCATCCCGAGGACGCGGGTGTAGAAGTCGGCCGAGCGGTCGAGGTCCGCCACGCCGATGCCGGTGGCGACGAAGTGCGCGCCGGGAGTGTTGGCCATGGTGTGCCTTCCCTCTTTGCGGAGAGGGTAGGGCGGGAGGGCCGGGAATTGAACCCTTCGCCGGGGCGGGGGCTACTCGGCCGCCTGAATGTCCTGACCTGCATCCGGCGGCGCGGCCTTCGACCAGGCGCCGGGCGCGAGGGTCTTGCTGGCGTTGAGGATCTCGATCCCCATGACCTGACCGTCCTTGGTGAAATCGAGGATCACGTCGGGCGAGACTTCCTCGCTCTCGTCGTAGGCGCCGTCCGCCAGCTTGATGTAGACGGCGTCGGCCTCGGGGTCGTAGCGCAGGGTCATGGTCGCGCCTTTCGTCGGAGCGCTCGTCGGGCGCCACGGTCCAACACTACCGTAAGCGCCCGGGCGCGGGCCAGCCTTCTGACGCCCTCTCCCAGCGGGAGAGGGAGGGGCCCGTCCTGCGCAGCCTTTGGCGAAGCAGGATGGGAGGGTGAGGGGTTGCGGCGTTGGAGGGTTTGCCGAGGCCGTTCCTAATCCCTCATCCGACCTGCTCCGCAGGCCACCTTCTCCCGCCGGGAGAAGGAAGACGCGTCAATTGTCATCCATCTTCAGCGCGGCGATGAACGCCTCCTGCGGGATCTCGACCTTGCCGAACTGGCGCATGCGCTTCTTGCCGGCCTTCTGCTTGTCGAGCAGCTTGCGCTTCCGGCTCGCGTCGCCGCCGTAGCATTTGGCCGTCACGTCCTTGCGCAGGGCGCGCACGGTCTCCCGGGCGATGATCCGGCCGCCGATCGCCGCCTGGATCGGGATGACGAACATGTGCTGCGGGATCAGGTCCTTCATCTTCTCGACCATGCCCCGGCCGCGGCTCTCGGCGCGGTCGCGGTGGACCAGCATGGAGAGGGCGTCGACGGGCTCGGCGTTGACCAGGATGCTCATCTTGACGAGGTCGCCGGCGCGGTAGTCCTCGACCTGGTAGTCGAACGACGCGTAGCCCTTCGAGATGGACTTCAGCCGGTCGTAGAAGTCGAACACGACCTCGTTCAGCGGCAGGTCGTAGATCAGCATGGCGCGGTTGCCGACGTAGCTGAGCTCGCGCTGCTGGCCGCGGCGGTCCTGGCACAGCTTGATCACGCCGCCGAGGTATTCGTCGGGGGTGAAGATGGTCGCCTTGATCCACGGCTCCTCGATGCTCTCGATCTGCATCGGGTCGGGCATGTCGGCGGGGTTGTGCAGGTCGAGGTGATCGCCGTTGCGCAGGTTGATCTTGTAGACCACCGACGGCGCGGTCGCGATCAGGTCGAGGTCGAACTCTCTGGAGAGGCGCTCCTGGATGATCTCCAGATGCAGCAGGCCGAGGAAGCCGCAGCGGAAGCCGAAGCCGAGCGCTGCGCTCGATTCCATCTCGTAGGTGAAGCTGCCGTCGTTGAGGCGCAGGCGGCCGACGGCGGCGCGCAGGTCCTCGAAGTCGGCGGCGTCCACCGGGAACAGGCCGCAAAAGACGACCGGCTGCACGTCCTTGAACCCGGGCAGGGCGGCGGCGGTCGGCTTCTTTTCGTCGGTCAGGGTGTCGCCGACGGCGGCGTCGGCCACTTCCTTGATCTGGGCGGTGATGAAGCCGATCTCGCCGGGGCCGAGGCTCTCGACCGGGGTGTTCTTGGGCTTGAACACGCCGACGCGGTCGACGAGGTGGGTCGAGCCGTGCTGCATCATCTTGATGCGCTGGCCGGCCCGCAGGCTGCCGTCGATGACCCGCACGAGCACGACGACGCCGAGGTAGGCGTCGTACCAGGCGTCGACCAGCAGCGCCTTCAGCGGCGCGTCGGGGTCGCCCTTGGGCGGGGGCAGGCGGGTGACGATGGCTTCCAGCACGTCGTGGATGCCGAGGCCCGACTTGGCGCTGCAGAGGACGGCGTCGCTGGCGTCCAGGCCGATCAGGTCCTCGATCTGGGCGCGCACCCGCTCGGGCTCGGCGGCCGGCAGGTCGATCTTGTTGAGGACCGGCACGATCTCGTGGTCGTTCTCGATCGCCGAATAGACGTTGGCCAGGGTCTGGGCCTCGACGCCCTGGCTGGCGTCGACCACGAGGATCGAGCCCTCGCAGGCGGCGAGGCTGCGGCTGACCTCATAGGCGAAGTCGACGTGGCCGGGCGTGTCCATCAGGTTCAGGACATAGGTCTCGCCGTCGTCGGCCTTGTACTCGAGGCGCACGGTCTGCGCCTTGATGGTGATGCCGCGTTCCTTCTCGATGTCCATGTTGTCGAGGACCTGGGCGGTCATCTCGCGCGCGGTCAGCCCGCCCGTCTCCTGGATGAGCCGGTCGGACAGCGTGGACTTGCCGTGGTCAATGTGGGCCACGATCGAGAAGTTGCGGATGCGGGAAAGCGGGGTCGTCATGTGCGCCCGTCTAGCATAGTCGGCGCGCGGAGACAGGCTTTCTGATCCGTGGTTATTTTGCACTTGCGAAGAGGCGACCGGACCCTAGATAGCAGGCGGGGGAACGAACGCTGTCTGCTGAACGCTCCTCTTGCCGATACGTCCGCCAGAGAGCCCGCCATGCCGCCTCGTCCGTCCACTCTTCCGCGGCTCGCCGTATCCTTGCTGCTCGTGGCCGCGCTGGCCGGGCCGGGCCTCGCCGCCTGTTCGAAGAAGAAGGACGCCGCGCCTGACAAGCCGCGCGCCAGCCTGACCGTCACTGCCGTCGCGGCGCATACGGGCACGCTGGACCGCACGGTCGAGGCCAGCGGCACCATCGCCGCCTGGCAGGACGTCTCGGTCGGCGCCGAGACCGGCGGTCTGACCGTCGTGCGGCTGCTGGTCGATGAAGGCGACTACGTGCGCCAGGGCCAGCTGCTGCTGCAGATGAACGACAGCCTGCTGGCCGCCCAAATGCGTCAGCGGCAGGCCAGCGTGACCAGCGCCAGAGCGGTGCTAGCCCAGGCGACGGCCGACCTTGCCCGCGCCCAGGATCTCAAGGCCCAGGGCTATCTGGCCCAGGCCGCGCTCGACGCCCGGATCGCCGCCCAGCAGACGGCCGCCGCCAACGTCGACCTCGCCCAGGCCTCGCTCTCCGAAACCACCGCCCGGCTGGCCCAGGCCAGCGTCCGCGCGCCGGTGTCGGGCTTCATCGCCCAGCGTACGGTGGTCCCGGGCCAGATCGTCGCGGCCGGCGCGCCGCTGTTCCGCCTCGTGCGCGATGGCCGGCTGGAGCTGAACGCCCAGGTTCCGGAGTCGGAACTGTCGGCGATCCGCGCCGGGCAGTCCGCGATTGTCAGCACCTCCGAGGTCGGCCAGACCGCCGCCACGGTGCGTATCGTCACGCCGCAGATCGATCCGCAGACCCGCGTCGGCCTGGCCCGGGTCGCCCTCGCAAGTCGCGGCGCCTTCCGACCCGGCATGTTCGCCAAGGCGATCATCAACGTCGGCGCCCAGCCGGCGGTGCTGGTCCCGCAGTCGACCATCCTCTACCGCGACAACAAGTCCGGCCTGTATGTGATCGACAGCAACGGCGTCGCTCACTTCCGCCCGGTGACCACCGGCGCGCGCAGCGGCGGCGACATCGAGATCCGCTCCGGCCTGCAGTCGGGCGAGCGGGTGGCGGTGCAGGGCGCCGGCTTCCTCGCCGAGGGTGACCGGGTGAACGTCGTCGCCACGCCGGGCGCCGGAGCCCGCTGATGTTCAGGAACATCAGCGCCTGGTCGATCCGCAACCCGGTACCGACCCTTCTGTTGTTCGCGGTGCTGGTGGTGGCCGGCATCGCCGGCTTCAGCAAGATGCGGGTCAACAACTTCCCCGACATCGACTTCCCGGTCGTGGTGGTCACGGCGGCCCAGCCGGGCGCCGCGCCGTCGGAGATGGAACACCAGATCACGCGCATCCTCGAGGATGCGATGACCGGGCTCAACGGCGCCCAGCACGTCACCTCGACGATCGGCGACGGGGTCTCCTCGACGGTCATCGAGTTCAAGCTCGGCACGGACCTGGAAAAGGCCACCAACGACGTGCGCAACGCGGTCTCCCGCGTGCGCTCCAACCTGCCCGGCGACATCACCGACCCGGTGGTCCAGCGGGTCGAGGCCAGCGGCAGTCCGCTGGTCTACTACGTGGTCCGCGCGCCGAACCTGACGCCGGAACAGAAGAGCTGGTTCGTCGACAATGACGTGGCCAAGGCGCTGCTGGCGCTCCCGGGCGTGGCCCAGGTCAACCGCGACGGCGGCGTGACGCGCGAGATCCGCGTCGATCTGGATCCGGACCGTCTTGCGGCGCTCGGCGTCACCGCCGGTGCGGTCAGCTCGGCGCTCAGGAGCGTCAACGCCGACCTGCCCGGCGGTCGCGCGACGATCGGCGGCGAGGAGCGGGCGATCCGCACCCTCGGCGGCGCCGACAGCCTGCAGCAGCTGCGCGACACCCGTATCAACCTCCCCGACGGCCGCAGCGTGCGTCTGGCCGATCTGGGCAATGTCACCGACTCCTGGAGCGAGCCCCGCAATCTGGCGCGCTTTGAGGGCGAGGAAGTCGTCGGCTTCAACATGGTCCGCACCCGCGACGGCAGCGAAGTGGGCGTGGCCAAGGCGGTCAAGACGGCGGTCGAGGCGCTGGACGCCGCTCACCCCGAACTGACCATCGAGGAGGTCAGCTCCAACGTCCGCGGCGTGCAGGAGAGCTACTTCGCCTCGATTGAGGCCCTCGGCCTGGGCGCCCTGCTTGCCGTCATCGTCGTTTGGCTGTTCCTGCGCGACTGGCGGGCGACCTTCATCACCGCCGTGGCCATGCCGATGGCGCTGATTCCGACCTTCGCCGTGCTGGGTCCGATGAACCAGTCGTTCAACGTGGTGACCCTGCTGGCGCTGTCGCTGACCATCGGCATCCTCGTCGATGACGCGATCGTCGAGATCGAGAACATCGTGCGCCACATGCGCATGGGGAAGGCGCCCTATCCGGCGTCGATCGAGGCGGCCGACGAGATCGGCCTGGCCGTGGTCGCCACGACCTTCACCATCGTCGCCGTGTTCGCCCCCGTCGGCTTCATGGGCAGCGTGCCGGGCCAGTTCTTCAAGTCGTTCGCGCTGGCGGCCTGTGTCTCGGTGCTGTTCTCGCTGCTCGTCGCCCGCATGCTGACGCCGCTGATGTGCGCCTATCTGCTCAAGGCAGATTCCAGGGAGCATCCGGATCCCTTCTGGATGGCCGGCTACATGCGTGCGGTGAAGTGGTCGATCGCCCACCGCTGGGTCGCGTTCGGCCTGGCCACCGTGGCCTTCTTCATCTCCATGGGCCTGGCCATGTCGCTGCCCAGTGAGTTCATTCCCGCAGGCGACGAGGGCGTCACGACCATCGCCGTCGAGCTGCCGCCGGGCGCCAAGCTCACCGACACCGACTCCGTGGTCAAACAGGTGACCGCCATTCTGAGGGCGCGTCCCGAGGTGAAGAGTGTCTACGCCTCGATCGGATCCGGCACCCAGGGCAGCGGTCCCGGCGGCGGCGGTTCGCTGGCCGACGTGCGACGCGCCCACATCTACGCCAACCTCGTCGACAAGCGTGACCGGGCGCTGGGCCAGCAGGCCTTTGAGCGGGAGATGGCCAAGGCCACGGCCGACATCCCCGGCGCCCGCCTCAGCTTCGGCAGCAATGACGGCGGTCAGTCGAGCGGCATCTCCGTGACCCTCGTCAGCGATGACGGCGAAGCCCTTTCCCGCGCGGCCCGGGCGGTCGAAACCCAGATGCGCGGCATCCCCGGCTTCGAGAACGTGATCAACACGGCCGACATCGCCCGGCCGGAAATCCTCGTGACCCCCAAGCCTGATCAGGCCGCCCGCATGGGCGTCTCGGCGGCGGCCATTTCACAGGCCGTCCGCGTCGCGACCATCGGCGACGTCGATCAGGCGCTGCCCAAGTACAACATCGGTGACCGTCAGATCCCGATCCGCCTGCGGTTGTCGGACGGAGCGCGTGAAGATCTCGCCGTGCTGTCGAATCTCCAGGTGCCGACCTCCGCCGGCGTGCCCGTCCCGCTATCCGCCGTCGCGGATATCACCCTCGGCGCAGGCCCCTCGCAGATCAGCCGCCTCGACCGCAGCCGCAACGCCACGATCAAGGCCGAACTGAACGGTCTGGCCCTCGGCGCGGCCAATGGGAAGCTGCACCAGCTGCCGGCGGTCAAGAACCTGCCGGCCGGGGTAAAGGAGCAGGTGTCCGGCATCGTCGAGCGGCTGCAGGAGCTGGTCACCGGCTTCGGCATCGCCCTGCTGACCGGCATCCTGCTGATGTACGTGGTGTTGGTGCTGCTGTTCAAAAGCTTCATCCACCCGATCACCATCCAGGCGGCCCTGCCGCTGGCCATCGGCGGCGCTTTCGGTCTGCTGCTTCTGACCGGCCGCAACCTGTCGATGCCCGCCCTGATCGGCATCCTGATGCTGATGGGTATCGCGGCGAAGAACTCGATCCTGCTCGTCGAGTACGCGCTTGAGGCCATCAAACTGCGCGGCATGGGGCCGGCCGAGGCGATCATCGACGCCTGCCACAAGCGGGCCCGGCCGATCCTGATGACCACCGTGGCCATGGGCGCGGGCATGCTGCCCGTGGCCATGGGCTTCGGCGAGGACACCGAGTTCCGCTCGCCGATGGCCATCGCCGTGATCGGCGGCCTGATCACCTCGACACTGCTCAGCCTGCTGTTCGTGCCGGTGATCTTCACCATCGTCGACGGCGTAACGGGCTGGCTCCGCGGCCGTATGGCGCGGATGTTCGCCAATCAGAAGGCCGATCCCGCGTCCCTGACAGCGCGGCATTAACCCGCCGTTAGGAAACGCGCCGCAAACCGGTCGTATTGGAATGGGACCCTTCGCGGGCTTCCAATCGACTCGGAGTCACGCTCATGGATCGCCGCACCCTCATCCTTTCCGGTATCGCAGCCGGCGTCGGAGGGGCCGCCTCGTCCAGCCTGGCCTTCGCCCAGACGCCTGCCCAGACGCCGTCCCGCGATCCGGCTGAAGGTCCGCGCACCTACAGCACCGAAGAGATCGTCAACGCCACCTCCGACTTCCTCGGGGTGACGGCGGAGACCGCCGGCGCGGCCATCGAACACGTCTTCCGCGAGAACGGCCGTCCGACCGCCTACATCGCCGGACAGGAAGGCTCCGCGGCCCTCACGATCGGCGCCCGTTACGGGCGCGGCCTGATGTACATGAAGGAACAGCCGACCCAGGAAGTGTTCTGGCAGGGGCCTTCGATTGGGTTCGACGCGGGGGGCAACGCCAGCCGGGTCTTCACCCTCTGCTACAATCTGCACTACCCGGACATGATCTACCGCCGGTTCCCCGGCGTGGAAGGCTCGGCCTATTTCATCGGCGGCCTCGGCGTGAACTATCAGCGCGCTGACGACATCACCCTGGCGCCCATCCGCGCCGGCGTCGGCCTGCGTCTCGGCGCGAGCGTCGGCTACCTGTCCTACAGCCGCAAGCGCCACTACATCCCGTTCTGATGATCCACCCCTTCGGGGGAGGTGGCTCGCCGAAGGCGAGGCGGAGGGGGGCCGCTCAGGTCTCGGACGACCCCCACAGTCCCCGCTGCGCGGTGACAGCTCCCCCGATGGGGAGCATCCCCTCAGTGCTTGTCGGTCAGGCTCGCGACCCAGTCCATCAGGGCCAGCAGCACACCGCTGACCACGAACGTCAGGTGGATCACCACCAGCCAGAGCATTTTGGTCGTGTCGATGGCGTCGGCGCTCTCGCTGGCCTCGAGGAAGGCCTTCAGCAGGGCGATGGCCGAGATGGCGACGATCGAGGCCACCAGCTTCATCTTGAGCCCGGAGAAGTCGACCGTTCCCATCCAGCTGGGCCGGTCCGTGTGTTCGCCGATGTCCAGCTTGGACACGAAGTTCTCGTAGCCGGAAAAGATCACGATCAGCACGAGGTTGCCGGCCAGTGACAGGTCGATCAGCGACAGGGCCAGCAGGATAGCGTCCTCGGCGTGGGCCGAGCCGGACAGGATCACCGGCGTGACGTGCACAAGTTCCTGGAAGAAGATCGCCACCAGGGCCAGCAAGGCGATCACCAGACCGACGTACATCGGCGCCATCAGCCAGCGTGAGGCGAACAGCCCGCGTTCGAGCCAGCGTTCGATGGTCGGTTTGGTCATGCGATTCCCCTTGAAGCCCCCTAGGTAATCACGCCGTCGCCGGGGACAAGACTGCCCTGCCAGCCAAAGGCCAGTCGCAGGACCGCCGGGCAGGCTTCCAGGCGCCGCGCCAGCGCTTCGGCCTTGTGATCGCCCGGATCATCGATCTCCAGCCGGATCGACAGACCGTCATCCGCCGGCTCGGCTTCGAGCCGTCGCAGACGCGCCTGCAACAGGGTCACGACGTTCAGGACGCGGACCAGCGCGTCGGGTTCGTCCGCGGCGCCGACGAGGAACAGCCGCCGTTTGCCATCCGGTTTCACGATCGCCCCCAGACATGCTCGACGCGCGACGACCGCACGCCGGGGCGTTCGGCCAGCCGGTCGGCCAGGCAGACGGCGCCGGCCTCGTCGAGGCGGCGGACGCGCAACACGCCTTCCACGAGGCGCCCGACGCTGCTGATCGACAGGGTGCAGACCTCGGCCGTGCTGGCGGCGAGGCCGGCGCGCGCGGCGTCCAGCGCCTGGACCACGTCGTCGGCGGTGAAGCGCAGCTCATGGCGGGCGTCGGGATGGGCGGAGAGGTCAGGGGCGTTGGAGAGGGGCATGGTGTTGGTCCTTGGCTGGATGGGGACCGGCCGACCGCACAACAAAAAACCCCGCTGCCGTTTCCGGAGCGGGGCTTTTTGATCTCGCGATCTGCCGGCGATGTCAGGTCGCGCGGTAAAGCTCCGGTCCGGAAGGATCGGTCATAATTTTGCTGGTCATCGACATGAGCGCGCAGGCCGTCATCGCCCGGGTCGGGGCGGTGCTGCGGCCAGCGATGGTGAAGCGCGAGGTCATGTCGGGGGGAGGGATAGGGCCGAAAGGGCGGGGAGGCAAGAGCGCCTCCCTCCCCTTCATGGGGAGGGTGGACGGGCGAAGCCCGGACGGGTGGGGAAGTCGGTCGCTACCCGGACCCATCCGGCACGACCCCGCAAGCCCCACCCTGACCGCTTCGCGGTCGTCCCTCCCCATGAAGGGGAGGGAGAAAGCAGACTGAACTTACCCCCGCAACCGCCCGCCGGCCTTCTCCGCCGCGGCGATGATCTTCGCAGAGACGGCCTCGATCTCGGCCTCGGTCAACGTCTTCTCACGGGGCTGCAGGACGACCTCAAGCGCGATGGACTTGTGACCCTCCGGTACCCCGGCGCCCTGGTAGACATCGAACACGCGCGCCGAGGCGATCAGCGCCTTGTCGGCGCCGGCCACGGCCTTGACCAGATCACCCGAGGCCTTGCCGGCCTCGACGAGGAAGGCGAAGTCGCGGCTGAGCGGCATCAGGCTGGGCAGGTCGAGCGCGGGGCGGCTCTTGCCCTTCTTCTTCGGCTCGGGGATCGCCTCGACCCAGATCTCGAAGCCATAGACCGGCCCGTCGACGTCGAGCGCCTTGAGCACCGTCGGGTGCAGCTCGCCGAACTCGGCCAGCACGGCCTTGGGACCCAGCTGCAGCCGGGCCGAACGGCCGGGGTGCCACCAGGACGAGGCCGAGCCCTGGGCGGTCTGCAGCGACGCCACCGGCGCGCCGAGCTCCTCCAGCAAGGCCAGCAGGTCGGCCTTGATCGTGAACAGGTCGTCGCGCGGCCGCTTGTCCCAGCCGCGCGGGGCGTGCGGCGCCAGGATGGCGGCGATGACCAGGCGCTGGTCCTGCGGCTGGTCGCCGCCGAACACGGGCCCAACCTCGAACAGCGCCGCGTCGGGGAAGCCCCGGCGGGCGTTGCGACCGGCGGCCTCGATCAGGCCGGGCAGCACGGATGGCCGCATGGTGTCGATGTCGGCCGACATCGGATTGGCCAGCACCAGCTCATCGGCGCCGCCGCCGAACAGTTTCGCCACGGCGTTGCGGGTGAACGACCAGGTGAGCAGCTCGCTGTAGCCGGCCGCCGCCAGTGCGCGTCGGGCCGTCCGGGCGCGGCCCTGGCGGGTCGTCAGCACGCCGCTGGCGTCGCGGACGACCTCGGGTAGCGGCGTGGCGGGCAGTGCGTCGTAGCCGGCGATGCGGGCCACTTCCTCGACCAGGTCAGCCTTGCCTTCGACATCGCGTCGCCAGGTCGGCGGTGTGATGCTCCAGGCGCCGGCCGAGGGCTCCACCGTGAAGCCCAACCGCGTCAGGATATCGCGCGACCGGCCATGCTCGATCGTCAGGCCCGACAACTGTTGCACATAGGCCGGGTCAAAGGTCATCGGCGCCGGCGGCGGCAGGGTCTCGCCCGCGACAACGATCTCCGACGGCTCGCCGCCGCAGAGCTCGAGGATCAGTTTCGTCGCCAGCTCCAGCCCGTCCACCACGAAGCCGGTGTCGACCCCGCGGGCGAAGCGGTACTGGGCGTCGGAGGTGATGCCGGTGTCGCGGCCGGTCTGGGCCGTGCGGATCGGGTCGAACCAGGCGCTCTCGACGAACACGTCGGTGGTCTCGTCGCTGCAGCCCGTCGACTCGCCGCCCATGACGCCGCCGAGGCCGATCGGGCGTTCGCCGCCGGCGTCGGCGATGACGCACATCTCGGGACCGAGGTCGTAGGTCTTGCCGTCGAGGGCGATCAGATGCTCGTCGCCGTGGTCGCTGTGATGGCCGAGGCGCGCGGTGATCGCGGTCCCGGACAGCTTGGCGGCGTCATAGACGTGCAGCGGCCGGGCGCGGTCGTAGGCGATCAGGTTGGTGATATCGACCAGGGCGCTGATCGGGCGCAGGCCGATGGCCGTCAGCCGCGCCTGCAGCCAGGCTGGGGAGGGGCCGTTCTTCACGCCGCGGATCAGCCGGCCGGCGAACATGTGGCAGCCGTCGCCGTCGACGGACACCGAGATCGGGCAGGGGAACCGGCCAGGAACGGCCGCCACCGACAGGTCTCGCAGGGTCCCGAGGCCCGCAGCGGACAGGTCGCGGGCGATGCCGGCGACGCCGAGCCAGTCGGGCCGGTTGGGCGTGACCTCGAAGTCGATCACCGCCTCCAGGCCCAGCGCCGTCGCGGCGGGCGTGCCGACGGTCAGGTCGTCGGACAGTTCCAGGATGCCATCGGACTCCTCGGCGGTCTCCAGCTCGGCGGCCGAGCAGAGCATGCCGTTGGACACCACGCCGCGCACGGGCTTCTCGACCAGCGTCACGTCCAGGCCGGGCACGTAAGCGCCGATCGGGGCGTAGATGGTCGTCAGGCCGACGCGGGCGTTGGGCGCGCCGCAGACGATCTCCTTGCGCCCGTCGACGGTGTCGACCTGGCAGACCCGCAGGCGGTCGGCGTTGGGATGCTGCACGGCCTCGACGATCTTCGCCACCGTGAAGGCGGCCAGCTTCGTCGCCGGATCGATGACGTGCTCGACCTCCAGCCCGGCCATGGTCATGGCCTTGACGACGTCGGGCGTGGTGGCGGTGGTGTCGAGGTGATCCTTCAGCCAGGACAGGGTGAACTTCATACCGTCTTCACCTGCAGCATCATGTCCAGGAATGTGTCGGTCCCGGTGAAGCCGACCGCGAAGAACGTGCAGTTGATGAAGCTGCAGCGGCCGATCGGGATCGTGCCGATGACCTTCTGCGGCGACATCGGCTTGAGCAGGATGTTGCGGATGTCGCCGGAGGCGTAGCCGAAGTCCGTACGGTCAAAGCTGTTTCCGCCGAGGATCAGGGCCACCGCCGGGCCGTCGAGGCCGCAGTTGGTGAAGGTACGGTCGAGGATGACGGACTGCCCCTGTTCCAGCACCGAGCGGTACAGGTCGAACAGGGCGATGGCTTCACCGTCGAACGTGGCCTTGGTCAGGTCGGTGGCGCGGCGGTAGGGCGATTTGGGGTCTTCGATGCGCATCAGCTCAGTCCCGTGGCAGGGTTGGGGGCGGCGAAGGCCGAGAAGCCGTAGTGGCTCAGCCAGCGGGTATCGCCTTCGAACATGTCTCTCAGGTCGGGCATGCCGTATTTCAGCATGCCCAGGCGGTCGATCCCGAGGCCGAAGGCGAAGCCCTGGTAGACGTCGGGATCAATGCCGCAGAAGCGCAGCACGTTGGGATGGACCATCCCGCAGCCGAGGATTTCCAGCCAGTCGCTGCCCGTGCCGATCCTGACCTCGCCGCCGGACCGGTCGCAGCCGATGTCCATCTCGGCGCTGGGCTCGGTGAACGGGAAGTGGTGCGGCCGGAACCGGCTGACCACGCCCTCGACCTCGAAGAAGCGGGCGATGAAGGTCTCCAGGGTCCACTTCAGGTGGCCCATGTGGATGCCCTTGTCGATCACCAGGCCTTCCATCTGGTGGAACATCGGCGTGTGGGTCGCGTCGCTGTCGCAGCGATAGGTGCGGCCCGGGACGATGATCCGGATCGGCGGTTCGATCGCGGTGGCGATCCACGGCGCGGCGGGCTTTTCGTTGGTCCGCTGCATGGCCCGCACCTGCACCGGGCTTGTGTGGGTGCGCAGCAGCTTGCGGACACCGTCCGGGCCCGGATTGAAGAAGAAGGTGTCGTGCATCTCCCGCGCCGGATGCTTCTCGGGGAAGTTCAGGGCGGTGAAGTTGTGGAAGTCGTCCTCGATGTCCGGACCTTCGGCGACGGCGAAGCCCATCTCGGCGAAGATGGTCGTCATCTCCTCCATCACCTGCATGGTCGGATGCACCGAACCCTTGCGGCGGGCTGGCGCGGGCAGGGTCAGGTCGAGCGTCTCCGCGGCCAGGCGGGCGTCGAGTTCGGCGGCTTCCAGCGCGGCCTTGCGGTCGGCCAGCAGGGCGGCGACCCGGTCGCGCAGGCCGTTGATGGCCGGTCCGGCCTCGCGGCGCTCGTCGGGGCTCATCGAGCCCAGGGTCTTGAGCAGGCCCGAGATCGAGCCCGACTTTCCCAGGGCGGCGACACGGATCGCTTCGATCGCGGCGGCGTCTGCAGCCCCGGCGATGCTGGCCGAAAGCTCGGCTTCGAGTGTGGTGAGATCGGTCATGAGGCGTTTGCTCTAGAGCATTCGGTGAATTGGTGGAACCAGCGGCTGAGAGGCATTGCGTCCTTCGAGCCCCGGACTGGATCCGGGGTCGCTTGAAGCTCGCTCCTCAGGATGACGAAGAGGGATGACCTTCCACTCTGCTCGTCATGGTGAGGAGCGGACCCTCAGGTCCGCGTCTCGAACCACGCACGCCAAGCAAAAGGCCCCCCGGCTCACACCGGAGGGCCTTTCAAGTTCCAGGGACTAACGTCCCACGACTTTAAGCCAGCGCGGCGCGAACCTTGTCAGCGATGGCCTTGAACGCGACGGGGTCCTGACCGGCGATGTCGGAGAGAACCTTGCGGTCGATTTCGACCCCGGCCTGATCAAGGCCGTGGATAAACTGCGAGTAGGTGAAGCCTTCCAGACGCGCGGCGGCGTTGATGCGCTGGATCCACAGGCTGCGGAAGCTGCGCTTGCGGACCTTGCGGTCGCGGTAGGCGTACTGGCCGGCCTTGTCGACAGCGGCCTTGGCCGTGCGGATGGTGTTCTTGCGGCGGCCGTAGAAACCCTTGGCCTGTTCAAGAACCTTCTTGTGTTTGGCGTGGGCGGTGACGCCCCGTTTGACGCGAGCCATATCTCAGCGCTCCTCTTACAGGCCGTAGGGCAGGTAGGACTTGATCGTCTTCGAATCCGAAGCGCTCATGACCTTCGTGCCGCGCTGCTGGCGGATGTACTTGCCGTTGTGGCTGATGAGCCGGTGGCGCTTGCCGGCGACGCCGGCCTTCAGCTTGCCGGTAGCCGTCAGTTTGAAGCGCTTTTTGGCGCCTGACTTGGTCTTCAGTTTGGGCATTTTGCTCAGGGCCGAAACCCTGTCCTCTGGAGAGACGCAATAGAACCGCCAAGGCATGCCGTTGGCCTGGCGGTTCAGGAAGGCGGGGCTAATACGTGAAAGGCGTCGGGAAGGCAAGAAGGATGCTCCCCATCGGGGGAGCTGTCCGCGAAGCGGACTGAGGGGGTCACCCGAGATCTGGGCGGACCCCCTCCGTCGCTACTGCGCAGCGCCACCTCCCCCGACGGGGAGGACCTAGGCGCTCCGCCTCACGGCCTTGCTCACCTGCCAGGCCATGAACAGCGCCGGCACACAGAGCCCCGCCGCGACGGCGAACGGCGCGCTGGGGCCGAAGTTCATGAACAGCGGCGCGGCCATCAGCGGGCCGATGATCCGCGCCAGCGCGCCGGCGGCGGTGTTCAGGCCCATCATCTCGCCCTGCCGCTCGGGCGAGGACGACTTGGAGATGATCGCTCCGATGTTGGGGAAGGCCAGCGACTGGCCCAGCGCGACGGTGACCATGCCGACCACGGCCAGCGGCCAGGTGTCGACGAACGGCTGCAGGCCGAAGCCAAGGAAGATCAGCGACAGCCCGATCATCATGGTCACGGTCTCGCCGATCCGCCGCGCCAGGAACCCGGTCAGCAGCCCCTGGGCGAAGGTGGCGGTGATGGCGATGGCGAAGAAGCAGAAGCCGATCTGCTTAGGCCCCCAGTTGAACTTCGCGTGCGCCCAAAGGCCAAAGGTCGCCTCCATCCCGGCGAACCCGGCCATCGAGATCAGCGTCACCAGCAGGGTGCGCCAGATCACCGGATGGGCCATGGCGTCGCCCAGCCCCTCCAGCCGCCCGCGCTGCGGCGCGTCGCGGTGGCCGTGGCGCGTCTCGCGCACGAACAGGGTGATGCCGATCCCCGCGGCCAGCGCCAGGCAGGCGGCGAAGAACAGCGGCGGGCGGAAGCCGACGGTGCCCAGGTCCGCCCGCGCCAGCAGGCCGCCGATCGACGGTCCGGTCATGAAGCCGAGGCTGAAGGCGGCGCCCATCAGACCCAGCCGCCCGGCGCGCCGGTCCGGCGGCGTCACGTCGGCCATATAGCCCTGGATGGTCGAGATGTTGCCGGTCAGCACCCCGCCGGTCAGCCGGATCAGGCAGGCGACCCACAGGTTCGGCGCGAAGGCCAGCATCACATAGGTCAGGGCATTGCCGAAGATGGTGATCATCAGCACCGGCCGTCGCCCGATCCGGTCCGACAGCCGGCCCCACAGCGGCTCGGCGAAAAAGTTGCCCACCGAATAGGCCGCGAACAGCACGAACACCTGCCAGTCCGGCGCGCCGAACGACTTGGCGTAGAACGGCAGCAGAGGAATGATCACACCGAACCCGGCGATGTTGACGAACACCACCGCCAACAGGACGTAGAGCGCCTTGCTGTCGCTGCGGGCCGTGTCGGCGGGCGTGGGAGGGGCGGCGTCGGTCATCAGGGGCGCGGGTCTACGCCGGATAAGCGCCCCCGCAAAGCAAAACGCCCCGGCGTTGAGGCCGGGGCGCTGCGATTTTCGATCCGGTCGCGCCTACCGGGGCGCGAGGATCATGATCATCTGGCGGCCTTCCATGCGGGGTTCGTACTCGCACTTGGCCACGATCTCGAAGTCGGCGCGGACCTTCTGCAGCAGCTTCATGCCGAGCTCGGGGTGCGCCATTTCGCGGCCGCGGAAGCGGAGCGTGACCTTCACCTTGTCGCCCTCTTCGAAGAAGCGGGTCATCGAGCGCGCCTTCACCTCGTAGTCGTGCACGTCGATGTTGGGGCGGAGCTTGATCTCCTTGATTTCCACAACCTTCTGACGCTTGCGCGCTTCGTTCTTCTTCTTCTGCTCCTGGAACTTGAACTTGCCGTAGTCCAGGATCTTGCAGACGGGCGGGTCTGCGTTCGGAACGATCTCGACGAGGTCCAGACCGGCTTCCTCGGCGGCCTCGAGGGCGGCGGAGGTCGGCATCTCTCCCTGCTTCTCGCCGTTCTGGTCGATCAGCAGGACGCGTGGGACGCGGATCTCGTCGTTGATGCGCGGCCCGTCCTTGACGGGCGGCGTATTGTTGGGACGGCGAATAGGCGGTGCTCCGGTGGCTGTTTACATGAGAAGGCCGCGGGACGCCGAAGCGTTCCGGGACTCTTGCGCGATATATGACCTTCCACCCCGCCCCGATCAAGCGCGGCGAGGCCACAGGGTGGCGGGGAAGTGGAATGAGTGGGGATTGGGGCCCAGGGAGTAGGGAGTAGGGAGTAGGGAGGACCAAAGTGTTGGGCGCAGCGCTGTCGGCGTGAACCGCTCGAACTACTCCCTACTCCCTACTCCCTAACCCCTACGCCTTACCGCGGCAGCAGCGACCAGGCCGCCTGGGCCACGGTTTCGACCGAGAGTTCCGCCAGCGTCGGCGCCTGGATCACCGCCACATGACCGCGCGGGGCGTTGCGCAGGGTGTCGGGCGCGCCGTCGAACAGGGCGATGGTCGGGGCCCCGGCGGCGGCGATCAGATGCATCGGTCCGGTGTTGTTGCCGATGGCCAGCGCGGCCCGGGCGCCCAACACGGCGATCTGGGCGAAATCGGTGCGGCCGGTCAGGTCGCGCGCCTGGCCGACAGTCTTCTGGATCGCGCGGGCCATGGCGCTCTCCTGCGGTCCGCCGATGATGACGATGTCAAAGCCGCGCGCCTTCAGACGGCTGGCCAGCTCGGCATAGTTGGCGATCGGCCAGCGCTTCTCCGGCTTGTTCTCGCCGCCGCCGGGCACCATCAGCACGAAGGGCTTCGGCGCGGCCGCGCCGGCCACGGGCCGGGGTTCCTGGGCGCGACGCAGGATCCAGCTCAGATCCGGCGGCGGGGCCTCGCCCGGCCCCGTCGGCGCGTCCGGCCAGGCCCCGGCGACCATCAGCTGCTCGGCGTGGCGCTCCAGCGTGTGCATCTGCTCGCGCGAGGGATTGCGATGCCGCAGCCGCGCGCCCGGCGCCGCGCCGGACCAGGCCGGCGGGAACGGGCGCAGCATCTGAAACAGGAAGCGGCTCGTCGGCGTGCTTTCGAGATCATAGACGCGGTCGTAGCGGGCGGCCTTGATCTGTCCGCGCAGGGCCAGCCATTCGCCGGGCGATCCCGGACGCGCGGTCGTCTCGATGCTGTTGAAATAGGGGCTGGCCTTGGCCAGCGCCTCGAACTGGGGAACCGTGAGCAGGGTGATGCGGGCATGCGGGTGCGCCAGCCGGATCCGCTTCATCGCGGCCAGCGACAGGACGAACTCGCCGATAGAGCCCGCCTGGATCACCAGGACCTTCTTGATCTCGCGCGTCACGCTCTCGCCTCCAGCACGCGTGCATAGACTGCAAGCGTGGCGCCGCACATGGCGTCGACTGAATAAAGACGGCGCGCACGTTCGGCTGCAACCTCGCCCATGGCCTTGCGACGAGCCGCGCCTACGTCGATCGCGGTGGTCATGGCCGTGGCCCAGGCCTCGACATCGCCGGGCGCGACCTTCCAGCCGGTCTCGCCCTCGACCACCGTCTCCACCGCCCCGCCGTGGGCGGAGACGATCACCGGCCGTTCCATGACCTGGGGTTCGACAGCGGCGCGTCCGAACGACTCGGGCTTCAGTGTCGGCAGCAGCGCCACGTCCGCCAGCCGGAACGCGGCCGGCATGTCGTCGCAATGGCCGACGACCTTGACCACATCGGTCAGGCCGGCGTCGGCGATCGCGGTCAGGATCTCCTGGCGGAATTCGGTGCGGCCCTGGTCGTCGCCGGCGAAGACGATGACGAAGTCCTCACGGCCCGCGGCCTTCATCATCGCGGCGGCGGCGATGATCGACAGATGCCCCTTGATCCGCGTCAGCCGCCCGCCGAGCACGAACACGACCTTCGCGCCGGCCTTGGGCAGGCTCCAGGCCTTGCGCAGGGCGGAGACGCGCGTCGCCGGAACCTTGCGCGGATCGAACCGGGTCAGGTCGACGCCGCGCGGGATGGTGACGATTTTCGCCGGGTCCAGATGGTGCTGCGCCAGCACATGGTCGCGGGTGTAGTCGGAGTTGGCGATGACCAGATCACCGCGCGTCATCACCGCGTTGTACCAGCGCTTCAGGCCGTTATGGGCGTTGTAGACCCCGTGATAGGTGGCGATGAACGGCACGCCCGTGGCGTGGGCCGCCCACAGGGCGCTGAAGGCGGGAGCCCGCGAGCGGGCATGGACCAGGCTGACCTTTTCGCTGCGGATCACGTCGATCAGCCGGGCGGCGTTGCCCAGGATGACCAGCGGGTTTTTCGACTGCACCGGCATCTCGATCAGGCGTCCGCCGTCCGCCTGCAGCCGCGAGGTCATGCGGCCACCGCGCGAGGCGACCAGCGCCTTGCCGCCGGCGGTGATCACGGCCTGGGCGATATCGATCGTCGTCTGTTCAGCCCCGCCCGTCTCGAGTTCGGGCGTGACCTGTAACAACGTGAAGTCTGGCGGCAAGTTGGACACAACGCCTTGCATAGCGGGTGTTGTCCGAAGGTAAAATGGCGCTTTCATCGACGCGCCCCGGAGCCGGCATGACCGAGACCAGCGGATACCTTGATCGGGGCGACGGAGAGCGTGTCGCCTGGCGGCGCGTGGCGGGGCGCGGGCCGACGGTGGTCTGGCTGGGCGGCTTCATGTCCGACATGACCGGAACCAAGGCCCAGGCCCTGGCGGACTGGGCGCTGGCCAACGGCCGGGCCTTCCTGCGCTTCGATTACCTGGGTCATGGGCAGTCCAGCGGCGCTTTCCGGGCGGGAACGATCACCCGCTGGCGGGCGGATGCGCTGGCGGCCATCGCCAGTCTGACAGAAGGCCCGTTGGTGCTGGTCGGTTCCTCGATGGGCGGCTGGATCAGCTGTCTGGTGGCGGCGGAAATCCCCGACAGGCTTCACGCGATGGTGCTGATCGCCCCGGCGGCGGACTTTACCGAGGCCCTGATGAAGCCCGGCCTGCCGCCCGAGGCGCACGCCGCGATCGCCCGCGACGGCGAATGGATCCGTCCCTCGCTCTACGAGCCGACCGGCTACCCGATCACGAAAGGCCTGCTGGAAGACGGCGCTCGCTGGACGATTCTCGGCGGCCCCGTGCCGGTTGATGTCCCGGTCCGGATCCTCCAGGGCCGGGAGGACCCCGACGTCCCCTGGACCCACGCCCTCGAACTGGCCAACGCCATCCGCGGCGAAGACGTGGTTTTCACCCTGATCAAGGACGGCGACCATCGGCTGAGTCGCGACCAGGACATCGCCCGGCTCGTGGCGGCTGTGGCGGAAGTTGCCTAGGTCCCTTCAAATTCTCGGCGGAGCCAGTCGATGTCCGCCGGTGCAAACTGTTGCGGCAGGATGCGGCCAAGCCATTTGCCCGTTCGGCTATCGCCGAATGACAAGATCGGAACGAAACCGCGAAGCACCCCGTCGGCCAGGATGATCGAGCCTCGGGGAATGCTCCAGCGCAACCTCCCGTACTGGCGATATTCTACATCGTCAGCGGTGACTGTGAGACTAAGCGTGCAGACTTCCGCGACGAGCCAGACGCCAACGCCGATTCCTCCGACGAGCGATGCCATGGCGTAGGCCCAATCTTCGGTCATGGGCGGTGGCGCATCTTTCATCGTCAGAAGCCATAGTCCCAAAAGGGCAAGCCCGAATGGGATCAGCGAGAAGCTTCCGATCAGTATCAACGTGGATCGGACTGGTCTGAGCATACGCATGAACCCGTCAGGCTGGCTCATCACCCCCAGAACGCCCCGACTCTTGCCGCTTCCGCCTGGCCCTGCGCATACCCCGCCCGGGCCACCGCCTCACGGTTCGAACTGTCCATCAGGTTGCTGCCGAACGCCTCGCCACAGGCGGCGTCCGGAACCAGCAGTAGCGCCTCGCCGCCGTGGTTGCGGATGACCGCCATCTCGGCCTCGAGCCGGGGCAGCACCATCGGCGAGAAGGCCGGCGGCACGACGGCGACGACGATGACCTTGTCGTGGTTCTTCGCGAGATCGGCGTTGGTGCCCGAACGCATCCCGCCGTCCATGTACCGCCGGCCGTCGATGGTGATGGCCGGGAAGATCGCCGGCACCGAGCAGGACGAGGCGACGCCCCGGCCGAGCGGTGCTGCGGTCTCGCTCGACCAGACCTGGAATTCACCGGTCGCCGTGTCGATGGCCGTGCAGGCGTAGCGCTCCGGCCAGGGCTGTTCTTCGGCGATCGGTCCGAAACCCTTGATGAACACCTCTTCGCTGGCGGTCTGGCTGTTCAGCGACAGCTGTCCCAGCTCCAGCATCAGCGCGTGCGGCATGTCGCCCTGCGGCGGCCGGCGGCCCATGATGCTCATCAGCGGCATCAGGTCGGGCGCCTTGCCGGGCCCCTTCGCCTGGGCCTCCTTCGCCCGCTCGGCGTTGGCGAATTCGGCGTGCAGCATGGCCTGCGGCGTATGGCCGGTGGCCAGCAGCGCGCCGCAGACCGAACCGGCCGAGGTGCCGAGGATCCAGTCGGCGTGGCTGACATCGGCGCCGGCGTCGGCAAGGCCCGCGATCAGCCCGGTCTCCCAGGCGATGCCCACCGGCCCGCCGCCGCCAAGAACCAGAGCGCGTGTCGTCATGTCAGTGTCCCCCAAGGCTCGGCGGCGAGCACCGCCGTCAGTCCCTCACGATAGGTCGCCCAGGCCGGGCGCCAACCCAGTTCGGCCTTGGCCAGCGCATTGGAGACCCGCTTGTTCTCGCCCCAGAACCGCCGGGCGGCCGGCGTCAGGTCGGCGTCGTCGAAGGCGACCAGCGGCGGCGCCGGCTGTCCCAGCAGGCGGGCGGCGAAGGCGTTGACCTCGTGGGAGGGCGCCGGCTCGTCATCACAGAGATTGTAGCTGGCCCCGGCGCGCGGCCGGGCGATCGACGCGGCGAGGCCGGCGGCGATATCGTCGACATGGATGCGGCTGAACATCTGGCCCGGCTTGACGATGCCGTGGGCCGTCCCGTCGCGGACGCGGTCCAGCGCCGACCGGCCGGGGCCGTAGATGCCGGGCAAGCGGAAGGCGGTGACGGTCAGGCCCATGCCCCGGCCGACCTGGCGCCAGTCGCGCTCGGCCGAGACCCGGCGGGCGCTCTCCACCGACCGGGCGTTCAGCGGCCCGGCCTCGAACACCCAGCGCCCCTCGCGGTCGCCATAGACGCCGGTGGTCGAGAGGTAGCCGACCCAGTCAGGGAACGCGTTCGCCTCGGCCAGCGCGGGAATCAGTGTGTTGAGCCCCGGACAGCCTGCCTCGGTCGGCGGGGCGGTGATCAGGATGGCGGCGGCGGTGTTCAGGGCCTCCACGAGGCCGGGTCGGTCGTCGGTCGCGACCGGCGATACGCCCTGCGCCAGCGCCTTGGCGGCCGTGGCTTCGGAGCGGACCACGGCGGTGACGCGCCAGCCGTCGGCCTTCATCCGTCGCGCGAGCGCCTGACCGGTGAAGCCGTAACCGAAGATCAGGAGGTGTTTCATGGCTGCGGTGCGCCCGTGCGTCCTTCGTGACGCGGACCTGAGGGTCCGCTCCTCAGGATGACGCCCATATGTGATCCGCACCAATAGTCGTCATGGTGAGGAGCGAGCTTCAGGCGAGCGTCTCGAACCACGCAGGGACGCTACAGCAGCGCCGTGATCGCCGCCCGCGCCGCGTCCTGCAGGTCGGGACGCTTCAGCGCGAAGGCCACGTTGGCGCGCAGCAGGCCGATCTTGTCGCCGCAATCATAGGTCACGCCGTCGTATTCCAGGGCGTGGAAGCTCTCGACGGCCATCAGCCGGGCCATCGCATCGGTCAGCTGGATCTCGCCGCCAGCGCCCTTCTGCTGGGCGGCCAGCAGCTTGAAGATTTCCGGCTGCAGGATGTAGCGGCCCGAGATGAACAGGTTCGAGGGCTCGGTGCCCGGCGCGGGTTTTTCCACCATGCCGGTCATGCGGTTGAGCCGGCCCTCGTGGCCGTCCAGCGCCACGATGCCGTACTTGTGCGCCTCGCCGGGGGGGCAGGGTTCGACAGCGATGATGTTGCCGCCGACCTGCTGATAGGCGTCAACCGCCTGCTTCAGCGCCGGAACCTTGGCATCCATCAGCATGTCCGGCAGCATGACTGCGAACGGCTCGTCGCCGATCACGTCACGGGCGCACCAGACGGCGTGGCCCAGGCCCAGCGGGGCCATCTGGCGCACGAAGCTCATCTCGCCCGGGCGCGGCAGCTCGGCGCGGATTTCCTCGAGCATCTCCAGCTTGCCCTTGGCTTCCAGCTGGGATTCGAGTTCGGGATGGTGATCGAAATAGTCCTCGATCGCCTCCTTGCCGCGGCCGGTGACGAACACGAAGTGCTCGATCCCGGCGGCCCGGCCCTCAGCCACGATGTAGCTGAGGATCGGCCGATCCACGACGTTGAGCATCTCCTTGGGCGTATTCTTGGCGCCGGGGAGAACACGGGTGCCCAGACCGGCGACGGGCAGGACGGCTTTGCGGACAGGTCTCATGGGTGGGGTGTCTACTCGACCGTCACGGACTTGGCGAGATTGCGCGGCTGGTCGACGTCGGCGCCCTTCAGGACGGCCACGTGGTAGGCGAGAAGCTGGATCGGCGCGGACATCACCAGGGTGGAGATCAGCGGGTCGCAGGCCGGGGCGGTCATGACCACCTTTGCGCCGGCCGGGGCGTGTTTGGCCCCCTCCGGATCGGTGATGAACACCACCTGGCCGCCGCGCGCCATCACCTCGCTCATGTTGCTGGCCGACTTCTCGAAATAGCTGTCGAAGGGGGCCAGGATGATGATCGGGGTCATCTCGTCGACCAGCGCGATCGGGCCGTGCTTCAGTTCACCCGCCGCATAACCTTCCGCGTGGATATAACTGATTTCCTTGAGCTTTAGCGCCCCCTCCAGAGCCAGAGCCGACATCGGGCCGCGGCCGAGATAGAGCACGTCGCGGGCCTTGGCGATGTCGACGGCGACCGCGCGCACCGCTTCCTCCAGGCCGATCGACTCGGCGATCAGGCGCGGCGCCTCGAGCAGCACCCGCACCAGCCGCTGTTCCTCGGCCTCGTCGATCTTGCCGCGCGCCCGGGCGGCGGCCACGGCGAGAGCGGTCAGAACGCTGACCTGGGCGGTGAAGGCCTTGGTCGAGGCGACGCCGATTTCCGGACCACAGTGGATCGGCCAGACGACATCGACCTCGCGCGCCATGGTCGATTCCTGGGCGTTGACCACGGCGGCGGTCTTGAGACCCTTCTGCTGACACAGCCGCAGGGCGGCGAGCGTGTCGGCCGTCTCGCCCGACTGCGACATGGCGATGGCCAGCGATCCGGCGCGCAGGGCCGGCTCGCGATAGCGGAACTCCGAGGCGATCTCGATATCCACCGGCAGGTCGGCGAGGCGCTCGATGAGGTACTTGCCGACCATCCCGGCGATGAATGATGTGCCGCAGGCGACGATCTGGATGCGTTCCAGCGCGCCGAAGTCGATGTCGCCGGGCATCGCTGACCGTGCGCTGACGGCGTCGACATAGGCGGAGATCGTCCGCTGGCAGCCCTCCGGCTGATCATGGATCTCCTTTTCCATGAAGTGCCGGTAGTTGCCCTTTTCGACCAGCGCGGCCGATGTCGGCACGGTCTTCATGGGGCGTTCGACGGGCGTGCCCGACTGGTCGAAGATCTCGGCACGGTCATGGTCGATGGCGACGTAATCGCCCTCTTCCAGATAGGTGACCTTGTTGGTGAAAGGGCCGACAGCCAGGGCGTCGCTGCCCAGGAACATCTCGCCTTCGCCCGTGCCGACCACCAGCGGACTGCCCTTTCGGGCGCCCATGATGAAGTTGTCGTGGCCCTCGACCAGCACGGCCAGGGCATAGGCGCCGGTCAGCCGGTCGAGCGCCGCCTTGAACGCCGCCAGCGGAGCCTGTCCGGCGTCGATATGGGAGTCGATCAGCTGGGCGATGACCTCGGTGTCGGTCTCGCTCTCGAAGGTCCGTCCGGCCGCCTGCAGTTCAGCCTTCAGTTCAGCGAAATTCTCGATGATGCCGTTGTGGACCAGCGTCACACGTCCGCCGCGCTGCGGGTGCGCATTGCGCTCGGAGGGAACGCCGTGGGTAGCCCAACGGGTATGGCCGATGCCGACGGTGGCGGTCAGCGGGCTTTCGGTCAGCACCGACTCCAGGGCGCGGATCTTGCCCTGGGCCCTGCGACGGTCGATCCGGCCACCGGCCTCGACAGCAACGCCGGCGGAGTCATACCCCCGGTATTCGAGGCGCTTTAGGCTCTCGATGAGGCGGTCGGTAACGGGCGACTTGCCCACAATGCCAATAATGCCGCACATGCCGGTTTCGTCGTCTCCAACGTTGAGGAGAATGGTCTTCGCCACCCCCCGGAGGGGCGTTTATCATTGGCGTGTGATGTTTCGGCATAAAAGTGCGTTGCAGACTGTTGCGAGCGAGAGGGCGAAGGGGGCTTCATGACCAAGCGGACCTATTTCGGCACCGACGGCATTCGGGGTCAGGCCAACAGCCACCCGATGACGGCCGAGGTCGCGCTGCGCGTCGGTCTGGCGGCCGGAAAGCTGTTTCGCCGTGACCACGGACGACGCCATCTGGTGGTGATCGGCAAGGACACCCGCCTGTCCGGTTACATGATCGAGCCCGCCCTCGTAGCGGGTTTCACCAGCATGGGAATGGATGTGCGCCTGTTCGGCCCTCTGCCGACGCCGGCCGTGGCCATGATGACCCGCTCGATGCGGGCGGACCTCGGCGTGATGATCAGCGCCTCGCACAACGCCTACACCGACAACGGTATCAAGCTGTTCGGTCCCGACGGCTACAAGCTCAGCGACGCCCGCGAGCTCGAGATCGAGGCCCATATGGACGAGGGTCTGCAGGAGGGCCTCGTTGTGCCGGCGGACCTCGGCCGGGTGCGGCGCATCGATGACTCCCAGGCCCGTTATATCGAGATCGCCAAGGCCAGCTTCCCGCGCCAGCTGAACCTGAACGGCCTTCGCGTGGTGATCGATTGCGCCAACGGCGCCGCCTACAAGGTCGCGCCGGAGGTGCTCTACGAACTGGGCGCGGAGGTTATCAAGGTCGGCGTCGACCCCAACGGCTGCAACATCAACGCCGATTGCGGCTCGACCCATCCCGCCACGATGGTCGAGGCGGTGCGCGAGTTCCGCGCCGATATCGGTATCGCCGTCGATGGCGACGCCGATCGGGTCGCGATCTGCGACGAGACCGGTCAGGTGGTCGACGGCGACCAGATCATGGCCATTGTGGCGGGGGCCTGGGCCGCCGCGGACCGGCTGAGCGGCGGCGGCATCGTCGCCACGGTGATGTCCAACCTGGGTCTGGAACGGTTCATGACCGGCAAGGGCCTGAAACTCGAGCGGACGCCCGTCGGCGACCGCTATGTCATGGAGCGCATGCGTTCGGGCGGCTTCAACCTCGGCGGCGAGCAGTCCGGCCACGTGATCCTGTCCGACTATTCCACGACCGGCGACGGCCTGATGGCCGCCCTGCAGGTGCTGGCGGTTCTGGTCCAGTCCGGAAAGCCGATGAGCGCTCTGGCCCGTCAGTTCGAGCCGGTGCCCCAGCGCATGGAGAACGTCCGCTTCGCCAAGGGCGGCAAGCCGCTGGAGAGCGACAAGGTCAAGGCCGCGATCGCCGACGCGGAGACCAGGCTCAACGGCTCAGGCCGTGTGCTGGTCCGTGCATCAGGCACGGAGCCCCTGATCCGCGTGATGGCCGAGGGCGACGACGAGGTCCTGGTCGCGAAGCTGGTCAAGGAGATCGCCGGCGCGGTGAAGGCGGCGGCCTGACCGCCCGCCAAAACCTGCTCATCCCGGCTTTCGAGGGGATGAGCGGCGTGCTTGGCCCCTACTGCCCCGGGATGGGCAGACGCTCCATCACTTCCACCGAGTCACCGGGGAAGATCGAGAAGTGCGGGTGGCCGTCGAACATCGCCGTCGCCGCTTCGTGCGACTCTGCCTGAACGATGACATAGCCGGCGACCGCGTTGCGCGTGTCGGTGATGCCGGCCTTCGAAGCCTTCATCGTCTTGCCGAGCGGGCCGCCGGTGTCGACGATGGCCGCGGCGTGCTGGCCCATCCATGCGCCCCAGGCCGCCATGCCCGCGTTGCGCGTCTCTTCGCTGAGGTCGGCGGGGGAGGGCGCGTCGGCGGATAGGTTGCCCATGAACAGGGCGAGAAACGTCTTCATGTGATGTCCTTTCGAGGGAGAATCAGGCTGGAGCGTGCTCTTCGAACGTCCGCAGCTGGTCGCCCAGCGCCTTGACGAAAGCGGGACGGGCGATGCCGCGGGCGTGGTAGGCGTCGAGGTTGGGGAAGTCCTTCAGGATGCCGCAGGCCACCAACTCGCGCAGTACGGTGACCATCATGATGTCCCCGGCGGTGAAGCGGTTCTCGAGCCAGTCCCGGTCTCCCAGCCAGCGGCTCAGCGACGTCAGCCGGCGCTCCAGATTGGCGCGCGCCACGGGCCGATAGCCCTCGACCCAGGGTTTGCCGGCGTGGAAGGAATCGAGGGTCGCCAGGTTCTGCGCGAACGGCTCGACCGAATTGAGCGCCGCGATGACCCAGCTGGTCACCCGCGCCCGACCGGCGGGATCCCTCGGCGCCAGGACTTCGGACTGTTCGACGATGTGCAGCACGATCGCCCCGGACTCGAACATGTCGACCGCGTCGTCGCGCCAGGCTGGGACCTGGCCGAAGGGCTGGCGTTGGCGATAGGCCTCGCTGTCGGTCTCGCCGGGCGCCAGGAGGGCCACCTCATAAGGGAGTCCGGCCTCTTCCAGCGCCCAGCGGATACGCAGGTCGCGGACGAAGCCCTGGGCGAAGGGCGGGACCCACGGAAAGGCGGTCACGGTGGCGGTCATGGGTCTACTCCGGAGTGATGTCTTGGATGGGGGCAGACGCGTCGTCCAGACGTCCGGACAGGGCTCGCAGGTCGACGCGCAGCTGTTCGGGATCGGTCCCGCCCAACGCGGCGTCGATCGCGGCGTGGGTCCGGGTCCAGATCGGCAGCGCCGCCAGCAACCGGGCGTGGCCGGCCGGCGTCAGGGCCACGCGTCGCACGCGGCTGTCGTCGGGGTCGGCGCTGGTTACGGCCAGGCCATCCCGCACCAGCGGCTTGAGCGCGGCGGTCAGTGTCGTCCGGTCGGCGCCGAGCAGGGCGGCGACCCGGCTCATCGGCGCGGGTTCCGGACTGTTCAGCGACATCAGCAGGGAAAACTGGCCGTTGGTCAGCCCGACCGGCCGCAACGCCTCGTCGAACCGCCGGGCCAGCATCCGCGCCGCCCGCTGCGCATGCAGGCACAGACAGGTGTCCCGGACGTGCAGGGTGGTCTCGATCGGAACGGTCGGGGATGCGGCCATACACTGTTATGTTGATATCAACTTATCGAGTCAAGCCCACACCGCTTGCCATCCCGGCGGCGCTCCGCAAATCTCACGGCGCCGGACAACGCGGGGAGGCGAGCATGGCCCAGGAGACGATCTTTCTGCCCTTTCTGGCGCTCGGCGCCATGACCTTCACGGTGTTGTCCCTGATTCCCATAGTGCGGTTCAGGGCCGTCAGCGCCGGCCACGTCCGGGGCGAGGACTTCGCGCTCGGCGAGTCGGCCCGCGTACCCGGCCGGGTGTCGCTGCCGAACCGGAACTACATGAACCTGCTTGAGCTGCCGGTGCTGTTCTACGCCGTCTGCCTGGCCTTCTACGTGACCGGCACGGTCGCGCCGACTCCGCTGGCCCTGGCTTGGACCTATGTCGGCCTGCGGGCGGCGCCCAGCCTGGTGCATCTGACGACCAACACGGTCCTGGTCCGCCTCGCCGTCTTCGCGCTGAGCAATGTCGTGCTCATCGCCCTGTGGGTCGTGTTCGCCGCGGCGATCTGGTCGAGGGCGACGTAGCGCAAGGCAGCGCTTCCCAAATTCCCCCGGTCATGGCCCGGACTAGCCGGGCCTTGGTGTCAGCCGGCCTCCAACGCCAGCAGGGCGAAGCTCGCCAGCCAGTGCTCGCCCATGTAGTCGCCAGCCACGTGGGGCAGGGCGCTGGCCAAGTGACCCTCCGCCGATTCCAGCGCCACGACTCGCACCGCATCGTCCCGCGCCACCCTCGAGGCGATGCCGCGCCAGCACCACGCTCGGCTCAGGTTCAGGCCGTCGAGATGCGCGATCTTTCCGTCGCTGCGGTCGCTGACCGTCGCCGGCGTAAACAGGGTCGCGGGCTGGCGGCCGCCGGCGCGCGGCAGGAAGGTCCCGAACCAGGCGCGGAACTGGTCCGGCGCCAGCACCCGCCGCATGCACTCCGCCTCCATCAGCGCCGAGGACAGGAACTCGTCGCCGCTCGGCTCCCACGCCTGGCAGTCGGCGTCGCCGGCGTACCAGTCGATGGCCGTGGTCCGCGCCAGATCGGCCAGGGCCCTGTCGCCGCAGGCCTCGGCGTAGTCCATCGCCAGCCGCAGGGCGAAGGCGGTGTTGGAATGCACCCCGGCCCGCAGCGGATAGGTCGCCTTGGGCAGGAAGGCCTTGAACCGGTCAGCGAAGGCCGTGGCCAGCGGCGTGAGGGCGTTGAACGCGGCCGGGTCGTCGTGGCTGCGGAGCTCGGCAGCCAGCTTGAGCAGCCAAGCCCAGCCATACGGTCGCTCGAACCCGGCGGTCATCGGCCGCGACAGGTAGTCCAGTTCCACCGCGACCTTGGAGGGCGTCAGGCTGGAGGCCAGCAGCGCCCGCACGGCCGGCGCGCTCGGCATGTCGGGGAACAGCCGGAGCAGCGTCGCGAGCGTCCAGTAGCCATGCACGCAGCTGTGCCAGTCAAAGCTGCCATAGAAGATCGGATGATGCGTCCGGTGCGGACCGATGTCCTGCAGGCCGGTGAAAACATGGTCGGCCTTGTGCGGGAACTCGCGGGTGACATGGCCGAGCGCGATCGCGGCGAACCGCTCGGCCAGGTCCGCCGTCAGCCGGGCGTCAGAAGCGGTAGACGAGCGCATACATCAGCACCGTGTTGGCGAGCAGCAGCAGGAGCGCTGTGGGCAGTTGCGCCTTGATAACCCCGTAACGGTCAGTCAGGTCCAGCAGCGCCGCCGGTACGATGTTGAAATTCGCCGCCATCGGCGTGGTCAGGGTGCCGCAGAAGCCCGACAGCATGCCGATCGCGCCCATGATCGCCGGGTCGCCGCCGAACTTGCCCACCACGATCGGCAGGCCGATAGCCGCGGTCATCACGGGGAAGGCGGCGAAGGCGTTACCCATGATGGCGGTGAACAGCGCCATGCCGAGGGTGTAGGCGATCACGGCCGCGAGCGGCGTGCCCAGCGGCAGCCAGGTCGTCGCCAGCTGCCCGATCACGTCGCCCACATGCCCGGCCGCGAACACCGCGCCCAGCGCCGCCAGCGCCTGGGGCAGCAAGCCCGCCCAGCCGACCGACTCCATCAACCGCCGACCTTCGCGGGTGGCGGTCATGGGGCTGGCGCGGAACATGACGAGGGCCACGGTCGTCGCCAGGACGATGCCGGCGCCCAGCGAGATCAGCGTGACCTGCTTGGGGTCGACCAACGGCTGACCGCCGACCATCACGCCCTTCAGCGTCAGGGTCCCCAGCAGCGTCACCACCGGCGGGATCAGGGCCGGAATGAACAGCCGGTTGCCCCAGCGCGCGGCCCGCGCCGGCTTGTCGACCGGCGCGGGGTGCTCGCCCCGACCCAGCAGGTTGAACCCGGCCAGCAACGCCATGGCGACGAGGATCCCCCCGTTGACGACGTCCGGCAGTTCGCTGCCGATCAGGAAGGTGGTCGCGAACAGGCCCCAGAAGGCGGCGCTGGTGAACCGCTTCGGATTGCTGACGTCGAGGACCGTGGCGACTGCGTAGACCGCGAACAGCAGGCCGGCGAGGACGTAGAGGATGTCGAGCGTGATCACCGGCCCGCCTCCAGCGCCAGCCGCCGGTCGAGCAGCAGCAGTCGCGTTCCGTGAATGACCAGCGCCAGAACCGCCGTCGGGATCGCCCACATCGAAAGGTGCAGCGGCTCGACGACGATGCCGTTCTCCTCGAGGAAACCCTTGATCAGCAGGATCGAGGCGATGGCGATGAATATGTCCTCGCCGAAGAACAGCCCGATGTTGTCGGTGGCGGCGGCGAAGGCCTTCACCCGGTCGCGGCTGGCGGGGCTCAGGTCAGGGTTGCCGGTCTCGGCGGCGGCCTCGGCCATCGGCGCGATCAGCGGCCGGACCATCTGGGCATGCCCGCCCAGCGAGGTCAGGCCGATCGCGGCGGTGGCCTGGCGGATGACCAGATAGATGAGCAGCAGCCGCCCGGCCGTGGCCAACGTCAGCCGGCCGATCAGCGCCTTCGCCCGCTCCTGCAGCCCCTCGCGCTCAAGCAGCCCGATCAGTGGCAGGATCAGCCAGACCACGCTGATGTAGCGGTTGTCCCTGAACGCCTTGCCCAGGATCGCCAGCGTGGCGACCACGTCCAGCCCGGCCGCGATCCCGGTGACGATCGCCGCCGCCGCCACAATCAGCAGCGGATTGAGCCGCGCCGCGAACCCCGCGACCACGACGGCCACCCCCAGCAACACCCACATGTCCGGCGACTCCCCTGTGTCGGCGGGCAGAGTGGACCCGGAATCGGGGGGAAGGCCACGGGGTGCATCGCGCGGGGACATGCACTTCAGTGCGTGTCCCCTGCTCACAGGAGAGGTGATTGAATGAAATACAATCCAGGATTATAATTCCGCTCAACTGCCTCCGGAGTATTCATGCCTAGACCAGCCCGGATCGTGGCGCCCGGGGTGCCTCACCATGTCACCCAGCGGGGTAACCGCCGCCAACCGACCTTCTTCCGCGATGAAGACTACGCCGCTTGGCTCAGGCTGGCAGCGGAGGCGTTTCAGGCGGCCGACGTGGAAGTCTGGGCCTACTGCCTTATGCCAAACCACGTGCATGTCATCGGCACGCCGGCCGAGCCGCAAGGCTTGGCCCGCGCCATGGGAGCGACTCATGTTCGCTACACCCGGCTCATCAACGCCCGCGAAGGCTGGACGGGTTACCTCTGGCAAGGCCGGTTCGCGTCGTTCCCCATGGATGACGACCATCTGCGGCGCTGTGTCCGATATATCGGACTCAATCCCGTCCGAGCAGGTTTGGTCAGGCGAGCGATCGACTGGCGTTGGTCAAGTGTGCGGGCTCATGTGGACGGTGGAGCTGAGCCGTTGCTAACGCCGATGCCGGTGAACCAGTTGCTCGGCGACGAGCGTGCGACCTTCTTTGATACCGATACCGACGAGTTGGACCGCCAGCGGTTGAGACGAGCCAGTGTTACGGGTGGCCCACTCGGGTCGAAGGAGTGGGTCGAGAGTTTGCGTCAGTGCGTGGCCCTAGCTGCTCCGATACTGGACCCCCACAGGACCGCCGTCGATAACGCGAACTCGTCGGATGGAGCGAGGGTCAACGAGAGCAGCAGACTTCCGCTGCCGGGTCAGCGCGGTCGCGTGTCGTTCCCCGGCGCGTCGTCGATGACCACCGACACCCGGTCCACCGGTCCCACACAGGCCGTGCCGTGCGCCGCGCCGGCGATCCAGCGATAGGCGCCGGCGGCCAGGCCACAGCGAGGCCCCCATTCCCGTTCCACGCGTGCGCCGCTCAGGCCCTCTGCGTGCAGCGAGGCCCCCAGCACCCCGCGCCGCCCCGCGTCCGTACGCATCTCGATGCTTACGCCGATGACAGCGATGACCAGGACGGCCAGGCCGCCGAAGATCGCCTTCCACCGCAGGCCGCGGTCACGAACCCGGGTGTCGATGACGCCCGGCTGCCAGCTCCGCCGGCGTGTCATCCGGCCAGCGCCGGGAATGAGGTCAGCAAAATCCCCATATGTGGAGCCTCCAGGGCCGTCGACAGCCTACTCCCGCCCGACGCTCGAGTAGCGGAACCCGCGCGAACGCATGTCGTCCGGCCGGTAGATGTTGCGCAGATCCACGACATTCGGGGCCTTCATCAGCAGCTTGACCCGGTCGAGATCGAGCGCCCGGAACTGGTCCCATTCGGTGATGATCACCACCGCGTCGGCGCCCTCGACGGCCTCGTAGGGGCCGGCCTTGAAGTCGACGCCCTTGAGCATCTGCCGGGCCTCGTGGCCCTCCGGATCATAGGCCTGCACCGTCGCGCCCATGGCCTGCAGCGCCGGCACGATGTCCAGGCTCGGCGCGTCACGCATGTCGTCGGTGTTGGGCTTGAAGGTCAGGCCAAGCACGCCGATGACCTTTCCGGTCAGGTCGCCCTCCAGCACATCGGCGACGCGGCCGGCCATGGCCTTCTTGCGGGCGTCGTTGATCGACACGGTGGTCTCGATCAGCCGCACAGGGCTCTTGGCGTCCTGCGCGGTGCGCACCAGCGCGATGGTGTCCTTCGGGAAGCAGCTGCCGCCATAGCCGGGGCCGGCGTTGAGGAACTTGTTCCCGATCCGCTTGTCGAGGCCGATACCGCGGGCCACCTGCTGCACGTCGGCGCCGACGGCCTCGCACAGGTCGGCGATCTCGTTGATGAAGGTGATCTTCAGCGCCAGGAAGGCGTTGGCCGCGTACTTGATCAGCTCGCTGGTGCGCCGGCCGGTGAAGACGATCGGCGTCTCGTTGAGGAACAGCGGGCGGTAGAGCTCGTTCATCACCGCCCTGGCGCGCTCGTCCTCGGCGCCGACGACGATGCGGTCGGGATGTTTGAAGTCCTCGATCGCCGCGCCCTCGCGCAGGAATTCGGGGTTGGACACCACGGCGAATTCCGCGTCGGGCCGGGCCTTGCGGATGATGGCCTCGATCTCGTCGCCGGTGCCGACGGGGACGGTCGACTTGGTCACCACCACGGTGAAGCCGTCCATGAGACCGGCGATCTCTTCGGCCGCGGCATGGACGTAGCTGAGGTCGGCATAGCCGTCGCCGCGCCGCGAGGGCGTGCCCACGGCGATGAATACGGCGTCGGCGGCGCGCACCGCGTCGGCGGCGTCGACCGAGAAACTCAGCCGCCCCTCGCGCACGTTGCGTTCGACCAGGGCCTCGAGGCCGGGCTCGAAGATCGGGATCTCGCCCTGCTTCAGCCGCTCGATCTTGCCGGCATCCTTGTCGATGCAGACGACGTCGTGACCGAAGTCAGCAAAGCAGGCTCCGGACACCAGGCCGACATAGCCGGTGCCGATCATCGCGACGCGCATCGTTCAGGATCCCTCAGACTTCCTGGTTGTATGCCCCGACTTCGGGGTGCTTCGCCAGACGCGGCTTCACCTCGTCCCGGAACAGCGCGCGCATATCAGCGTCCGATTGTGTGCTTTCCACGACAACGACGATCTCGGGCTTGTTCGAGGAGGCGCGGACCAGCACCCAGCTGCCGTCCTCGAGCGCGACGCGGACGCCGTTGACGGTGATCACCTCGGTGATGCCGCGGCCCAGGATCTTGCCGCCGCCGGCCGCCAGGGCCTGGTATTCGGCGACGATCTTGTCGACCACGCCGTACTTCACCTCGTCGCCGCAGTGGGGGCTCATCGTCAGGGAGGTGTAGGCCACCGGCAGCGCCTTGCGCATGTCCGACAGCTTCTGGTCCGGGTTGCGGTCGAGCATGCCGAGGATCGCGGCCGCCGCGGTCAGGCCGCAGTCGTAGCCCCGGCCCAGCGGCTCGTTGAGGAAGAAGTGGCCGCTCTTCTCGAACCCGGCCAGGGCGCCCAGCTCGGCGGTCTTGCGCTTGATGTAGCTGTGGCCCGTCTTCCAGTAGACGGTGGTGCAGCCGTTGGCTGCCAGCACCGGGTCGGTAGCGTAGAGGCCGGTCGACTTCACATCGACGATAAAGGTCGCGCCGGGGTTCAGCGGGGCGAGGTCGCGGGCCAGCATCAGGCCGATCTTGTCGGCGTAGATTTCCTCGCCGGTGTCATCGACCACGCCGCAGCGGTCGCCGTCGCCGTCGAAGCCCAGCGCCAGGTCGGCGCCGAAGTCGCGCACGGCCTTGGCCATGGCGTGCAGCATTTCCTGGTCTTCCGGATTGGGATTGTACTTCGGGAAGGTCCAGTCGAGGTCGCAGTCCATCTCATAGACGACGGCAACGCCCATATCGCGCAAGGCCTGGGGCACAAACGCGCCCGCCGTGCCGTTGCCGCAGGCGGCGACGACCTTGAGCGGACGGGTAATCTGCACCCGGCGGGCGACGTCGGCGATGAAGCGCTCGGCCACGCCGTCTTCGCGGACCAGCTTGCCCCCGTCGCGCGGAACGAACTTGCCGCCCAGCACGATTTCCTTAAGCCGGCCCATCTCCTCGGGGCCAAAGGTCAGGGGCCGCTGCGCGCCCATCTTCACCCCGGTCCAGCCGTTCTCGTTGTGGCTGGCGGTGACCATCGCCACGCACGGCGCATCAAGGTCGAACTGGGCGTAATAGGCCGTCGGCGACAGGGCCAGACCGATGTCATGCACCTGACAGCCAGCTTCCAGCAGGCCGATGATCAGCGCGTGCTTGATCGAGGCCGAGTAGGACCGGAAGTCGTGGCCGACGACGATCTTCGACTGGCCCAGCTCGTGGATGTAGGTCCCCAGCCCCAGGCCCAGCGCCTGGACGCCCAGCAGGTTGATGTCCGGCCCGAACAGCCAGCGGGCGTCGTATTCCCGGAAGCCGGTCGCCTTGACGAGCGGCTCGTTCTCGTAGGCGGCGGTGTTGGGGACGAGATCGGAGCGGGGCATGAAGGGCATGAGCAGGGGTCCGTCGAAAGCTGGCGCGGGTTTAGGCGCTGGCGAAGATCAGGGCAATGCGCGCGCCGGGGCGAGGTTCCGGGGTCAGGCCACGCCTGCGCTCAGCACGTCGTGGACATGCAGCACGCCGACCGGCTTGCCGTCGCGAACCACGAACAGCACGTTGATGCGGTTGTCGTTCATCAGGCGCGCCGCGTCGCCGGCGAGGGTCTCGGCGGTGACGGCCTTGGGATTGCGGGTCATCAGCTGGCCGGCGGTTTTGTCGGCCAGGCTGTCGAAATTGCGCCGCAGGTCGCCGTCGGTGACGATGCCGATCAGCGCGCCGTCGGCGGCGGTGACCCCGACCACGCCCAGGCGGCGTTCGGTCATCACGCGGATGGCCTCGGGCATCGGGGTCGACTCGGCCACCAGCGGGGCCTCCTCCAGCCGGTGCATCAGGTCGCCGACGGTGCGCAGCATGGCGCCCAGCTTGCCGCCCGGATGGAAGACGTGGAAGTCGCGGGCGGTGAACCCGCGCCGCTCCAGCAGCGCCACGGCCAGGGCGTCGCCCAGCGCGATCTGCAGGGTGGTCGAGGTGGTCGGCGCCCGCACCTCGCCGGTGGCTTCCGGCGCGTCTGGCAGCAGCAGAACGATCGTCGCGGCCTTGCCCAGCTGGCTGTCGGCGTTGGCCGTGATGGCGATCAACGGGATGGCGAAACGGTGGGCGTAGCCGATCACGTCGGCCAGTTCGCGCACGTCGCCGGACTTGCTCAGCGCCAGCACCACATCGTCCTGTCCGATCATGCCCAGGTCGCCATGGCTGGCCTCGGCCGGGTGGACGAACATCGCCGGCGTGCCGGTGGAGGCGAGGGTGGCGGTGATCTTGCGGGCCACATGACCGCTCTTGCCCATGCCGGTCAGCACGATCCGGCCCTTGCAGGCGAACAGGATCTCGACGGCCTGGGTAAAGGCTTCGCCCAGACCGTCGGACAGGGCGACCAGCGCCTCGGCCTCGATGGCCAGCACGCGGCGGCCGACGGCGACAGAGTCGAAGCCGCTCACTGCGCTGCGTCCTTCGCCGGCGCGGCCTTCGCCGCCTTCGGGGCGGGCGGCGGCACGATGACCGGCGCCGGCACGGTCAGCGGATGACGAAAGGACGGGAACGCCGCCCCCATCCCGCGCGGCCAGATCACCGCCAGGGCGATCATCGCCAGGGCGGCCAGGGCGGCGAGGGGAAAGAAGACGCGGTCACGCATGAAGCGGATATAGCAGGGCGCGCGCGCGGTTGAACCCCGCTTGACGCCCCCGCGCGTGGGCCTTAGCCCCCTCTGCCATGTCCAAACTCATTCTCCTCCGCCACGGCCAGAGCCAGTGGAACCTCGAAAACCGCTTCACCGGCTGGGTGGACGTCGACCTGACCGCCGAAGGCGAGGCCCAGGCGACGCAGGGCGGGGCGCTGATCAAGGCGGCCGGCGTGCGCATCGACAAGGTCTATTCGTCGGTGCTCAAGCGGGCCAACCGCACGGCGCAGCTGGCGCTGGCCGCGGCCGGGCAGGGCGACCTGCCGATGGTCCGCGACTGGCGGCTGAACGAGCGCCACTACGGCGGGCTGACCGGGCTGAACAAGGCCGAGACGGCGAAGCTGCACGGCGACGACCAGGTCAAGGTCTGGCGCCGGTCCTACGACATCCCGCCGCCGCGGCTGGCCCCGGGCGGCGAGTACGACTTCACCACCGATCCGCTCTACGCCGGCAGCGCCATCCCCGACACCGAGAGCCTGAAGACCACGCTCGACCGGGTGCAGCCCTACTGGGACGCCGAGATCGCGCCGCATCTCAAGGCCGGCGAAACGGTGCTCGTCGCCGCCCACGGCAACAGTCTGCGGGCCATCGTCAAGCTGCTGTTCCAGGTGGCGGACGACGCCATCGTCGACGTTGAGATCCCTACGGGCAATCCGCTCCTGATCGACCTGGACGGCGCATTGCAGCCGACGAGCGCGCGGTATCTGGATGCGAGCCGGGCAACGCCCCTGCCTGCCCTCTGAACTCCGCTCATCCTCGCGAAAGCGAGGACCCAGGCTTTTTCAGAGCTTCGGCGCACGGTTCAGGCAAAGTCTGCGGCCAATCGGAGAGGTGAGCCGCTGCTTCAAGAACACCTGGGTCCTCGCTTTCGCGAGGATGAGCGGTGAAAAAGGGGCATGAGCTCCGATTCAGATTTCATGCGCAGGGCCATCGCGGCGGCCCTTCCCAACCTCGGCCTCACCGCGCCGAACCCCGTGGTCGGCTGTGTCATCGTCCGTGACGGCCAGATCCTCGCCGAGGCCGCCACGGCTCCCGGCGGCCGCCCCCACGCCGAGGAACAGGCGCTCGAACACATCGACGCCCGCGGCGCCACCGCCTACGTCACGCTGGAACCCTGCGGCGCCCGCTCGTCGGGGACTGCGTCCTGCTCGCAGCGCCTGGTCGCCGCCGGCGTGACCCGCGTCGTCTATGCCTGCGAGGATCCCTCGCCGCTCGCGTCAGGGCAGGGCAGCGAACGGCTGGTCGCGGCCGGTGTGACCGTCGAGCGTGGCCTGCTGTCGCACGAGGCGTTTGTTACTCTTGGGTACGGTTCTTGGAAGGGCGACGTTAACCCTGCTCAGGCATAGGTTTTCTCTAACGGAGACAAACCCATGAGCGCCGCCCCGGCGTCGAAGAACAGCCCTCGACGCCTGACCCAACAGGACGTTGATCTGATCTGCGCCAGGCACGACCGCCTGTTTTCGGCGCGGATGGGCGGGGCGCGGGCGGTGTTCGCCTTCCACGATCTCTCGGGGCTGACCTTGTCGGGCCGGAACCTGTCGGACGCCGACTTCACCGGCGCCATCCTCAACGAGGCGAATCTGGTCGGGACCAAACTCGACAACGCCAGCTTCTTCGGCGCCGACATGCAGGGCGCGAACCTCAGCGACGCCTCGATGCGCCGGGCCGACCTGCGCGGGTCCTGTCTGCGCGGGGCCAACCTGACCGGCGCCGATCTGTTCGAGGCCGACCTGCGCGAGGGAACCATTGCTTCGCCCGATCGCGACAAGGGCCTGCGGTTTCACGAGCATACGGCCCGGTCCGGCGACGCCTGCGGCGCGATCCTCGCCGGCGCCAATCTGGAGCGCTCGCGCCTGTCGGGCGTCATGGCCACCAAGGCCGACTTCAGCGATGCGATCATGAAGGACTGCAAGCTGGTCAGGGCCAACCTCAAACAGGCCAACCTCAGCGGCGCCAACCTGGCCGGGGCCGACCTGTCCGGCGCGGACATCTCGGGCGCGGATATGCGCGACGCGGTGCTGATCGGCGCCAAGACCCATGGCTGGACCAAGGGCGACGCCGACATGACCGGCGCCCTGACCGATGCGCCGTCAGGCAAGTCGGTCAGCGACCTGCCCTATGAGGACATGCTGCGCGATCACGCCCGCTGGTGCGAGACCGGCGGCGCCGAGGGCAAGCCGTCGGTGTTCGACCGCGCCGACCTGCGCAATCTCAAATCCATCCGCGGCTATAACCTGACCGCCCTGTCGGCCCGGTCTGCCGTGTTCTACGCCCTCGACATGGAAGGCGTTCAGCTCCAGGGCGCGCATCTCGAAGGCGCGGACCTTCGCGGCTGCAACCTTCGCCGGGCCGACCTGCGCGGCGCGCGGCTGACCGGGGCCAAGCTGTCGGGCGCGGACCTGCGCGACGCCCACCTCGGCCCGCTGCTGATCGCGGCGGACCGGCTGCTGGCCTGTGATCTGACGGGCGCCCAGCTTAAGGGGACCGATTTCGCGCGCGCGGACCTGAGGCAGGCCCTGCTTGTCGGCGCGGACCTGACCCGGGCCAACTTTTCCGGCGCGCAGACGCGCGGCGCGGACCTCGCCAACGCGAAACGCACGGGCGCGCGGGGTCTCGATGTCTGAGGTCGTGCGCGGGCTTAACCATTCTGCTCGCGGAACCGCGTTATGTTGCGCGGCCCGATGATTCGCGCGGTGGAGGATCTGTCTTGAGCGTCACGCAACCCAGGCTCGCGGGACGTCGCCGTCTGACCCAGGCAGAGCTCGACATGATGGTCACCGCCCATGAGCGCTTCCTGAGCGGGAAGCCCGGCGGCAAGCGGGCCTCGCTGCGATTCCTCGACCTGACGGGCTTGGATCTGGCCGGCCGCAACCTGACGGACGCGGACCTCTCGGCCTCGATCCTCGACAGCGCCCGCATGATCCGCACCAACCTGGAGCGGGCCAACCTGTTCGGCAGCGACCTGCGGAAGGCCGACCTGCGCGGGGCCAATCTCAAGCGCGCGGACGTGCGGGGCTGCTGCCTGCGCGGGGCCAACATGATGATGGCGGACCTGACCCAGGCCGACTTCCGGGAAGGCCAGATCGCCATGCCTCACCCCACCAAGGGGCTCAGCATGGTCTCGCATCAGGCGCGGGCGGGCGACGCGGACGGCGCGATCTTCGTCGGCGCGACGCTGGACGGCTCGAAGTTCAACGGCTCCTCGGCCTTCGCGGCCGACTTCACCGACTGCTCCCTGAAGGGCGCGAAGCTGGCCGGCTGCAATCTCAAGGACGCCAACCTGACGGGGGCGATGCTTGAGGGCGCCGACGTGGCGGGCGCGAATTTCGAGAACGCCAACCTCAGCGGCGCGATCCTGACCGGCGTCGACACGGCCACCGCGAAGATGGGCGGCGCCAATGTGTCCGGCTGCCTGCGGGCGCCGACGCCCGAAGCGCTCAAGCGCGCCGAGGCGCTCCGCGATCTCGCCCAGGGTAACGCGGCCTGGTGCGAAAGCGGCGGCCAGCGCGGCTCGCCCGCGAAGTTCGACGGCGAAGACCTGCGCCCGCTCGGCGCGCTGCTGAAAGGCGCCCGTCTGACGGCCATGTCGGCCAAGGGCGCCTGCCTGGTCGGGCTCGATCTCAGCGGCGCCCAGCTGCAGGGCGCCAACCTCGAGGGCGCCGACCTGCGCGGCGCCTGCCTGATCAAGGCCGACCTGCGCGGCGCCAAGCTGGCCGGCGCCAACCTTACCAAGGCCGACCTGCGCGGCGCCTGCATCGGCGTGCTGCCCCTGACCGCTGAACGCTCGACCCCGGCGACGCTCAACCAGGCCCGCATGCGCTACACCTACGCCCAGTCCGCCGACCTGACCGCCGCCATCCTCGACGGCGCCGACCTGCGCGGCGCGGATTTCACCGGCGCGAGAACGGCCCGAGCCTCATTCCGCGACGCGGATATCGAGAACGCGGTCGGCTACGCGGCGGAGTAGGGGGACTGGCGAGCGTTCAAGGATTTCCAAATACTCTCCAAGATAGAATATTGTAGAAATACCCCCTTTGCGTCATTTTGTAGGGATGACGTCCCCACCGAAACGCCCCACGCTGACGGCATCCCCGGCCATGCGGCGGGCGGCGAGCAACATCGTACCTCCGGCCACTGCCATTCGGCCCAAACCGGTCTCCAAGCTGGAACAGAATACCCGTGTAGGACACGTCTACTGGTGCGCCTTCAGCGAACATAACTGGCCGCCGGAGTTCGACGCGCCGCATCTGGTTGTTGTGATCCGCGGGGGGCAGCAGCATGACGGGTCGCACGTCGTTGTGCCGCTGACGAAGCAGCCTCAGTCCGGGCAGTTTGGTTACAGGCTCACGGTAAATCCCAACCCGCGTTCCGCACCCGAGGCATGGGCGGTGTGCGATCACGTCTATACGGTAGCTTCCGCACGTCTGGAGCCTTTGCGAGACGATGACGGGAACCATCGACGCGGACTGGCTGTTCACGCTGACGATCTCGTCGAAATCGGTCGACGGGTATTCGCATCTCTGAATGCGATCCGGCGCGCAACCTTTGGGCCCGTGCCCAGGAAGGCCGACGACGCATCGGCATCCTAGGCGGGTTGTTTGAGTCGCATTGCGACTTGAAGTTGGGCCATGTTTTGCTATTTAAGTGTTACGGCTCGTGAAGTCGTCGGGCCGCAAGGCTCCTTGCCCCTGAAACGGGGCATCAATGAAAAGGCCAGCTTCACAGGCTGGCCTTTTCGCTGTCTGCGATCCGTCGCAATTGCAGTACGTCGTCCGATAGGAAACGTTTGGCGAATGAGCGAAATCGCTGAAATGGGGCCGATTCTCGACGCACGTCATGCCGCCGCCCAAGAAGCATATCGGCGCAAGGATATTGCGTCCTATCAGGCAATGTTCTCACCCGACCTCGTGTATCGGCGTGAAGATGGCAGCGTAGTCGGTCGAGCTGCGCTCATGAAGGATGTCCAGGACCAATTCGATCGATTACGGAAAGTGGACTCGCGGTTTGTTCGCGAAAGCTTGCAGATCGTCGACGGAAACGTCGCCGAGCGCCTTTGCCAGACCGCAACTGCCGAGACCTCGGCGTTTGGCTTGGTGCACCGGCGCTGGCGCATGATGAGGCGAGGTCGCTACACTTGGTCTCTCACTGATGGAGTCTGGACTATCACCAGCGTTCAAGTTCACGCCGAAGAAACGCGGCCAGACGGCTGGCGTTTCGGACTTTAGAGCGAACGATCAGCGTCGCTGGAATCGGTCTTGCGCATTCCCGTGGCCAAGCGGAGAAAAAGGCGGAGCCTTTCGGCTCCGCCCTTCCGAACGACTGGGGATCGTTCTGCTGGCGTCTTAAGCGGCCTTCTTGGCCTTGGGCAGGGCCGGCGCGGCTTCGGACGTGGTGGAGATGGCGATCGTGCGGGGCTTGAGGGCCTCCGGCAGCTCGCGCTTCAGGGAAATCGACAGGAGGCCGTCGGCCAGGTTGGCGTCGGTCACGAGGACGTAGTCCGCCAGCTGGAAGCGGCGCTCGAAGTTCCGCTCGGCGAGGCCGCGGTGCAGGAACTTGCGGCCGTCGTCGTTGGCGGCCTTGCTGCCGGTCACGGTGAGGAGGTTTTCCTTCACCTCGATGGTCAGTTCGTCGGGCCGGAAGCCGGCGACGGCGATCTCGATGCGGTAGGCGTTCTCGTCGGTCCGCTCGATGTTGTAGGGCGGATAGCCCGCGGCGCTGGTCTGGGTCGCGGCGGCGTCAAGCTGCGCGGCGAGCCGGTCGAAGCCGACGACGGAACGGTACAGGGGGGAAAAATCGATCGTACGCATGGTGCACATCCCTCTTTCAAAGCAAGGTTGCGGTTTGTCGTACGGGCCGGTGGCGAGCTCGAAAGCCTCGTCTTGACCCGGAAGGCCCGGACATCCAGCGCCTCCGTTCATTGAGGTGGGAGACGCCGGTCGGGGTTTCAAGTCCCCCACTTGATCGAAGGGCGAACGTCGGTAGGGTCCCCGATCTGGTGAGGGAGAAGCCCATGTTTGGACGGCGCGCGATGATCGGACTTGGCCTGGCGGCGCTGGCCCTTGCGGGCTGCGCCTCGCTGGGCGGCCCTCGGGAAGACGCCGCCCTCAAGGCCGTGCTGGCCGGGCCTCAGCGAGCGGCCGACAGCGTCGCGCGGGACGGCGCGCGGCATCCCTACGACAGTCTCGTGTTCTGGGGCCTGAAGCCGAACCAGACGGTCATCGAGCTGGTGCCCGGCGGCGGCTACTGGACCGAGATCCTCGCCCCCTACGCCCGGGCGACGGGCGGAACCTACATCGCCGGCGTCGCTGATCTGGCCAATCCGAACCTGTCGGCCGGCGCCCGCAAGGGCCGCGCGGACTTCGAGGCCAGGTACGCCGACACGGCGAAGTACGGCCCCATCCGCTACGCCAACTTCGGCGCGGCGTCGGGGCCGCTCGGTGCGCCGGGATCCGCCGATCTGGTCCTGACGTCGCGCAACGTCCACAACTTCATCTGGACGCCGGGTCAGCTCGACAAGGTCATGGCCGACGCCTTCGCGGTGCTCAAGCCGGGCGGCGTGCTGGCGGTCGAAGATCATCGCGCCGACCCCCGGCCGCAGGTCCCCGAGGCCCGCGACGGCTATGTCGCCACCGCCACGGTGGTCGCCGCCGCCGCGAAAGCGGGTTTCCGCCTCGCGGCCAGCTCCGAGATCAACGCCAATCCGAAGGACACCAAGGATCACCCCTTCGGCGTCTGGACCCTGCCGCCAGTGCGCCGCAGCGCCCAGCCGCCGGCGCCGGCCAATCCTGACTTCGATCACAGCCGCTACGACGCCATTGGCGAGAGCGATCGGATGACCCTGCGGTTCGTGAAGCCTCAATAGCGCCGCTTTGACCCGCTTCCCTGCGCGGGGTAAGCCGGTTGCTCACGGTGCGGGGGCGGCGTTGTCGAAACATTCCATGCGTTCAGGGTCTTCGGGAGCGTCGAGACGGCTGGTGCTGACCGGCGCCGCCGCGCTGGCCTTGGCCGGCTGCAAACCGAAAGCGAAGGCGGCTGATCCGGCCGTCATGCCGGCCAAGGGCGGCCCGCAGACGATCGTCGAGGCCGTCGCCGGCGACTGGCGCCTGCCCGCGGACCGGGCGCGCGATGTCTGGCGCCATCCGGTGGAAACCCTGACCTGGTGGGGCCTCAAGCCCGGCATGACGGTGGTCGAGTTCTGGCCGGGCGCCGGCTGGTACACCGATATTCTCGCGCCTTTCCTTGAAGCGACGGGCGGCCGGCTGTTCGAGGCCAATCTCGAACCGACCAGTCCCGCCGCGGCCCAGGCGGTTCAGGCCTACGCCGCCAAGCTCGCGACGAAACCCAAGCTCTACGGCAAGGTCGAGATCACCGCCTTCGGTCCGACCAGCGGGCCGGTGGCGCCGAACGGCTCGGCCGATCTGGTGCTGTTCCTGCGCAATCTGCACAACTGGATGGCGGCGGGCATCGCCGACAAGGCGTTCAAGGCCGCCTTCGCCGCCCTCAAGCCCGGCGGCGTGCTGGGCATCGAGGAGCACCGGGCCGAACCGGGCCAGACCCAGGACGTCCTGGCGGCCAGCGGTTATGTCCAGCAGGCCTATGCGATCCAGCTGGCCAAGGAGGCGGGCTTCATCCTCGCCGGGACCAGCGAGATCAACGCCAACCCCAAGGACACGCGGGACCATCCCTTCGGCGTCTGGACCCTGCCGCCGACCCGCCTGTCGGCGCCGCGCGGCCAGCCGGCCCGGCCCGGCTTCGACCATTCTCCCTATGACGCGATCGGCGAGAGCGATCGCATGACCCTCAAGCTGGTGAAGCCCAAATGAGCCTGACCCGTCGCAGCCTGGCGGGACTCGCGCTCGCGACCCTCGCCGTCGGCCCAGCCTTCGCCGCCGATGCGCCCAAGACCTTTCCGGCCAAGAAGATGTTTCCGTTCCTCGACCTGTACCTCGGCATCCCGCCGGCGGACCGGACGCGGTTCACGCTGGCCTATTACCTGCGCAGCAACGGCAAGCCGGCCACCGGCGTTGTGCTGACCCTGATCAGCGCCACGGGCGTCCGCTCGACGATCCCGGTCGGCGCTGATGGGCGGCTGCTGAAGACCCCCTCGATCGCCGACCTCAAGGACGGCCAGATCGGCATCGAGAAGAGCAACCCCGCGGCCAAGTTCCAGCTCAGCATGGAGATGCAGGCCGTCACCCGCATGGCCGAGGTCCTGCCGGCCGCCGATCTGGCCGCCGCGGTCACCCAGTGCAACGCGGCGATCAAGGCCAAGGCGGGCGTCATCGGCTTCGCGGCGCCGAAGATCGAACAGGTCGCGTTCCCCGGGCTGACCGGCGGTACCGCGGTCTTCGCCGACGGCCGCACCGTTGCGCTCCCCCTCTACAAGGGCATGCCCGCCTGGGATCCGGCGTCCCTTTCGGGCGTCGCCAGCCTGAAGTTCGCCCGCGCGCCCTCCCGGGCCCTGCTGGCCGGGAAGAAGTAGCTCAAAGCTGCTGCTTCCACCGCGCCAGGGCGTCCGCGGCGCTCTCGGCCGGGGCAAAACCCAGCTGGTCGGCGATCATGTCGGACAGGCCCGGCATCACCGCGCGGTCGACCTGCGCGTCAGCCTCCCACAGGCGCGCGCGGAGCAGCGCCTTGGGGCAGTGCAGGAAGGCTTCCTCCACCCTGACCTTGACGATGCAGCGCGGCGGTTTTCCGAATTCGACGAACCGGGCGAGCAGCGACGGATCGTCCGTCAGGCTGGCCTGGCCATTGACGCGATAGATGTCGTCGAAGCCGGGGATCATGAACATCATCCCGATCCGCCCGTCGCCCCCGACCAGGTTGCGCAGGGTGTCGAGCCGGTTGTTGCCGGGGCGATCCGGCAGCAGCAGGGTGCGGTCGTCCTCGACATGAACGAACCCGGCCGCCCCGCCGCGTGGCGAAACGTCCAGGCTTCCGTCCGCCGCCGCCGCCGAGATCACGCAGAACGGCGACAGGGCGATGAACTGCCGGCCGTACTTCTCCACATGATCGAGCGACTTGGCCTTCGTCGTGGGCTTGGGCTGGCCGTAGATCCGGTCCAGATCGTCAAGGGTCAGGTCGGTCATTGCGACCTCCAGCTGAGAGCGGCTTGCTACGCCGTGCGAAAGTGGCGCGGGCGTCATCTTTTTTGTTTGGTCGACCGCAGTTCGCTTGTGCGTTGAGCGCGGTCAAGTTATCGGTTTGACCGCATCATAACGGGAGGCCGCCAATGGCTACGCTGCAAGAAATTACCGATCGCGTGAAGACCGCCGTTGGCGCCGATTCCGGCCTCGGCAAGTCGCTGAAGTTCGACCTCAAGGGCGACGGCTTCATCCACATCGACGGTGGCTCGGTCACCAACGAGGACGCCCCTGCCGACCTGACCATGACCATCTCGCTGGCCGACCTCATGGAAATGGGCGCCGGCAAGCTCGACGCCACGATGGCGTTCATGTCGGGCCGCCTGAAGCTGTCGGACATGGGTCTCGCCATGAGCCTGCAGCCGCAGATGGGCGCCCTGTTCGCCAAGATGGCCTAAGGGTCAGACAGTGACCGACACAGCGCCTCTGGTATCCATTCCCGAGGCGCCCGTTCCGGCCAACGGAACGGCGGAGTGGTTTCGCGGCGCGGGGGCCTATCGCCTCCGCGCCGCTCTGTTTTTGCCGGAAGGCAAGCCGCGCGGCTCGGTGGTTCTGAGCGGCGGCCGCACCGAACCGATCGAGAAGTATTTCGAGGTCATCGCCGAACTGCAGGGCAGGGGTTTCGTCGTCCTCGCCCATGACTGGCGCGGCCAGGGCCTGTCGCAGCGCCTGCTGCCCGACGGCCTGAAGGGCCACGCCCACGGCTTCGCCGACTTCGTCGAGGATTACCGGCTGCTGCTGAAGCAGTTCGAGAGCCGGCTGCCGAAGCCGTGGATCGCCATCGGCCATTCCATGGGTGGCTGCCTGACCCTGCTGGCGCTGGCGCATGGCGTCGGGGACTTCAAGGCTGCGGTGCTATCGGCCCCGATGCTCGGCCTGCAGACCGGCGGCCGGCCCAAGCGGGCGGCCCGGGCGCTGGCCTGGATCATGTCGCGGACCAAGCCCACCGAGTACATTCTCGGCGACTCCGGCGACGCCCATGTGAGCACGTTCGAGACCAACATCCTTACCCACGACCCGAAACGCTATGCCCGCAACCTGGCGCAGGTCGTCGCCGAGCCGGGCCTGAAGCTGAACGCCGGCACCTGGGGCTGGCTCGACTTCGCCTTCGCCGCCTCGGCCTGGCTCAAGCGTGCGCCGGGCGTGGCGAAGATATCCATTCCCGTCCTGGTGCTCGGCGCCGAGGAAGAGCGCCTCGTCGACAACGCCGACCAGCGCGAAATCACCGCCCGCATCCCCAAGGGCCGCTGGCTCCAGGTCGACGGCAGCTACCACGAGATCCTGCAGGAAACCGACGCCATCCGCGCGGTGTTCTGGCGGGAGTTTGATGGAGTGGTCGCGGGGCTCTGACCGCCGGAGAGGGTTGAATGAAGAACCAACTCACGCGCGGCCTGAAGCGGCGACTGATGTACGTCGAAAACAAGGACGGCGACATTGATGGCGCCCAGGGCCGCATCGGCTGGGTGACGTTCTCCCGAACAGGGCAAACCGTCCATTATCGGGGCCGGGAGCTGGGGAAAGGCAGCGGCGTCAGGGGCAACTTCTTCGATGCCGAAACCGGTGAGGAATACTGGGTGTCGGGCGTCAAGAAACGCGGATCCAACGCCCATTGGGCCGAACGGATTACTGTGGAGGTCGATGAGGATGCCCTGGAGGCCTACCAGGCCCTGAGAGCACCCTAGTCCCGCGCTGCCCGCTTCAGCGCCACCAGCGCCTCATCCAGACAATCCCGGTCCCCGGCGAACGCGAATTTGCCGCCATCGGATATCGCCGGCGATCCGTCCCTGTGGGCGCAGACGCCGCCGGCGCCCTCGACACGACGATGACCGCTCGATGCCCAAGACCTTCAGCCCGGCTTCGAGCGCCCGATCGACGGTCCCGGCGCCTGTTGACTAGCCCTTTGGCACGACCTCCAGGGTGAAGCCGCTGTAGGTCGAGCCGCAGCTGTAGTCGTCGTTCTTTAGGGCTTCGTCCGTGTAGAAGACAAAGCCGATCGAGGTCTTGCCGGCCTTGAGCGCCTTTTTGACCAGGGCGGTGACGCCGAGTTGGCTGGAGGATGTGTCGCCGGCGGCGTTGAGGGTCTGTCCACCCGCCACGCCCGCGCTCACATAGGAGAACCAGCCGTCGCCGCTATGGCCTGACCCCGAGCTGGGGTCGACGAGGACAAGGGTATAGGCATGGATGGCGATGGCGCAGGTTCCGGTCGAGGTGAACCGGAACGTCGCCTGGGTCAGATCGCTCGACAGGCCCGAGAGATCGAACTTGACGCTCCCTTCGGTCCACTCCGTGTGCAGATGGTCGCAGAGGGGCGCCGTTGAAAGAACCTGGTCGCTGAACTGTTGATAGTTGTTGCGGCTGTAGCCGACGGGAAAGGCGCCGTTGAAGCCACCCTTGTCGCGGCGCCATTTATGGACCTCGGGAAGCGGGCAGGCGCTGTTGAAATTGGCGCGGTTCTCCTCGCCCCTGACGGTTATGCCTGAAACGGGCGTCCGGACGATCGCCGATGGCTTCGGGGTCGGACCGGGGACGACCACGGCCGGCCCGGGCGCGCCGTCGCCTCCCAAGCACACCATGGGGCTCCGGGGCGATTCCAGCGCCCCCTTGTAGGCCGCAACAGCATAGCAACCGTCGGAGCCATGCCCCACGGACGCCTCGCGCTTGGTCGGATTGGCTATCGTCATGATCAGGGAGCCTGTCGGCCCATAGATCCTGAAACCCTGGATGTCGTTGACCTTGGCGCAGGGAACAACTGGCTGCCCCGCGCCGGACGGGAAACAGCCCACGGCGCTCCAGCTCCATTGGAGCCCCATCGAATCGGGGTCGATCTCGAGTTTTGCGTCGTAGGGCGCGGCGATGCTCGGCGCGGGCGCCAGGGCTGGCCGGCCCTGACTCCCCGGCCGGGGAGGCCCCGACGCGATGCGCCCCGCGGCCTGCATGGCGCCCGAGACGCAACAGTCGTCGGGCGTAGCGGGCACGATGGCCGACTTCAGGAAACACATGGCTTGGGGGCCCTTCAGCCCCGGTCGGACATAGGTGTAGGCACGACAGGCGGCGTCATCGGCGCAGGCCTGGCGACAAATCTGTGGGTCCGCGATGCTGAGGGCGAATCCCTTGTAATCGCCGCCCAGTCGGTCCGTCCCGGGCGCGATGGACATCGGGGCCGCGGAAACCATGGCCGGCGCGAGGATAGCCATGGCCATCCACAAAAGGAGATAAAGTAGCCGGCCGATTTTCATTTGCGCCCCCGCAGACGGACGGAGGTATCCGCCAGCCATTACTGTGGCACATTGTCAGATTCAGTCTTCGGGTTTTTATGCGGCGGGCGCCTTCAATCCCGCGCTGCCCGCTTCAGCGCCACCAGCGCCTCATCCAGACAATCCCGGTCCCCGGCGAACGCGAACTTACCCCCGTCCGAAACCGCCGGCGACCCGTCCCAGTGCGCGCAGACGCCGCCGGCGCCCTCGACCACGGCGATGACAGCCTCGACGTCCCAGACCTTCAGGCCCGTATCGAGCGCCAGATCCATCGTCCCGGCCGCCACCATGGCGTAGCCGTAGGCATCGAGCCCCAGCCGGGCCAGCTTCGCCGCGGCCCGCACCTGGGTCCAGGCGCCGAGCTCCGGCCCGGTGAGGATGGCGGGGTCGGTGGTGCAGATGATGGCGTCGGTCAGTCTGGGACAGGCGCGCACCTTCAGCGGCGTCTGCCTTCCCCGGCTCATCAGGCGCGAGCCGGTGGCGGCGCCGCCGATGTACAACTCGCCGATATAGGGTTGTCCGATGGAGCCGAGCACGGGCCGGCCTTCGTGCCGAAGCCCGATCAGGGTGGTCCACAGCGGCAGGCCGGCGATGAAGGCGCGGGTGCCGTCGACGGGATCGAGCACCCAGACGAACTCGGCGTCCGGGCGGTCCTCGCCGTACTCCTCGCCGATCACCCCGTGGTCCGGATAGTGCTCGGCGATCATCTCGCGGATGGCCCGCTCGGCGCCCTTGTCGGCCTCGGTCACCGGGTCGAAGCCGCCCTGCAGCTTGTTCTCCAGCCCATGATCGGCCCGGAACAGCGGCAGGATGGCGCCTGCCGAGGCGCGGTTGAGCGCGATCAGGAAGGCGTCGAGGGCTTCGAGGCGGTCGGCGGAAAGGGTCATGCCCCACGGTTAGCCGGGGCCGGGTCCCTCAACAATAGCCGTCGTGGCCGGCCCCCTGGGTCCCGGACCAGCCGCGAGGCCGTCCGGGATTACACAGGGGTACTGGCAGGCAATCAGGCCGCGTCGGTCTCGCCGTTAAGCGACTTGGCCAGGTCGAGCAGGCGGCGACGGGGCCGCTCACCGAGCTGGTAGTAGGCGCGGATCAGGTCGAGGGTTTCCTTGCGGGCGAACATCTCGCCGCCTTCGCCGGAACTCTCGCTCTGCAGCTCGCGGCGGTCCGCGTCGGACAGGCCGTCGTAGAAGTAGCCGACCGGAACCTCGAGGGCCTCGGACAGCTGCCAGAGCCGCGAAGCGGAGATGCGGTTCGCGCCGCACTCGTACTTCTGGATTTGCTGAAAGCGCACCCCGACCGTGCCGGCCAGCTGCTGCTGGGTCAGGCCGAGGAGTCGGCGACGGCGGCGAAGCCGCTTGCCGAGATGAACGTCGATGTCGTTGCCCATGGGCGGTCGCCCCCGTGTGGTTGTTCAGGACGACTGTTCCGAAACGGAACGGTCAGGCTTCTGTCGCGCAAGTCGCGCGCCAAGCGATCCGGGCCTGTGGACAAGCACCTGTCGGGGGATCACGCCGGGGGCGATTCCCACTCAGCCCCGAAGCACGCTAGGTAAGGAACATGGGTGACAAGCGCATTTCAGTCGGACAGGACCTGGCGTGGCGGCTCGAGGCCGTCGCCTTTGACCTGTTCACCTTTCTGTTCCGGCTGCTGCCGGTCGATGCGGCGTCCTGGTTGGGCGGGGCGGTGGCCCGGCGGCTCGGCCCGCTGACCAAGACCCACCGGCTGGCGGACCAGAACCTGCGCCTGGCCTTCCCGGAAAAGGACGCGGCCTGGCGCGCGCGGATTCTCGACGAGCAGTGGGACTGCAACGGCCGCACGATCGCCGAGTTTCCCATGATGGACCGCCTGCTGCCCTCGACAGGCCGGGTCGAGATCGTCAACGGCGAGCGGCTTGCCGAGATCGCGGCCGGCGGCAAGCCGGTGGTGTTCGTTTCGGGCCACTTCTCGAACTGGGAGGTGATGCCCGCGGCGATCGTCAATTCCGGCATCAACTGCGAGATCACCTACCGCGCGGCCAACAACCCCTACGTCGACAGGCGCATCCGCGACAGCCGCTTCCGCTATGGCGTCCGGCTGTTCGCCCCCAAGGGCGGCGACGGCGCGCGGGAGATGCTCGAGGCGCTCGGCAAGGGCGTGTCGGTGGCTCTGATGAACGACCAGAAGTTCAATCGCGGCGGCGTGGCCGCGCCGTTCTTCGGCCGGCCGGTGATGGCCGCGCCGGGACCGACCCGGCTCGCGCTTCGGTTCGACACGGTGCTCCAGCCGATGTCCGTGCAACGGACCAGGGGCGCGCGGTTCCGGGCCGTGGTCCATGAGCCGATCGTGCTCAACCGCACGGGCGACCGGACGGCCGACATCGAGGACGGCGTGCGCCGCGTCACCGCCTTTGTCGAGGAGCGGGTGCGCGAGCGGCCGGGGGAATGGTTCTGGGTGCACCGGCGCTGGCCCAACGAGGCCTACGCCGAGCTGGCGGCCTCGGAGGGCTAGGCTCCGCCGGCCATGGCCATGGGCTGGGCGCCGGCTTCGTCGATGCCGCGCCGGCGGGGACCGAAATAGTCTTCGGTCCGGACGAACGGGCGGGGGTGGAACACGACGGCGGTGATCCGGTCGATGATCGACCGGGCGGTCACCGGCTTGACCACAAGTTCGGTCACGCCGGCGTCGCGCGCTTCACAGACACGCGGACGGTCGGCGAAGCCGGTCATCATGATGATCGGCAGGTAGGGATTCTTGCTGTCCGCCGCGTTACGGACCATTCGGGTGAATTCGACGCCGTCGATCGGGTCCATGCGGAAATCGACGATGGCGATGTCCGCCGGCCAGTCCCGCAGCGCCTGCAGGCCTTCGGCGCCGTCGCGGGCCTCACGTACGTCCCGGATGCCGACTCCCTTCAGGATCGTCGAGACGATGGCGCGCATGTGCTGGTTGTCGTCCACCAGCAACACCTTTAACGCGCCCAACCCGGAATCCATGAAGCCCTCGATCGCTGCGCCGGAACATGGCCGGCGCCTTGTTTGATTCAGGCATGAATAGGGGTGCGCACCCTTCCGAAAGGTTACCTCAATTCGAGGAATTGAGCCCCACCATGAGCATTGGGTCGAGGTTGCGTCCGCGCCATTTCATGCGCCAGCAAAGGTGGGGTCCGGTGGCCCTGCCGGTCATGCCGACCGCCCCGATCACCTGACCCGTCGTGACCCTGTCGCCGGCCCGCACATCGATGCGCGACTGGTGCAGATAGACCGTGATCAGCCCCTGCCCGTGATCGATCATGGTCAGGCCGCCCTCGAAGTGCATCGCGGGATTGGACAGCGCCACGACGCCGTCGGCCGGGGCCATGATCGGCGCGCCGGTCGGCGCCGCCAGGTCCGAGCCGAAATGGGGCGTCTGGGGTATGCCGTTGAGAATGCGCTGGCCGCCGAACCGGGCGCTCAGCCGCCAGGCCGAGAGCGGCATGGCGAAACCGGTCCGGAAATCGTCCTCGTCGGCGCGGCTGGCGAAGCCGACCGCCTTCAGCGCGACCTCGGCCTTGATCCGTTCGAGCAGGGCCGGGTCGGTGGGCGCCACGAGGTCCTGCCGCAGGCCGCTGATCCGCTGAACGTCGAAGTCCCCCGGCGCGATGGTCAGGGTCTGGGCGGCCGTGCCGAGTTCGGTCTCGACCGTCACGACGGTCTGGGGTGCGGCGTCGCGGTCGAAGCCGACAAAGAACCTGCCGGCCGCCGAGGCGGTCCCGACCTGTTGGTCATCGACGTAGATCTTCGCGCGCGGGCTGGTCAGACCCAGGGCGCAGCCGCCCTGCCGGTAGCGACCGCTCAGCTGCAGCGCCGGACCCGCCGCGAACGCCGGCCCGGCCAGCCCGGCGATCGCCAGGCCGCCGAGCAGCGCGCGACGGTTCAGGGGTTCAGCTCCTGCCAGCGCTTCAGCGCCTCCGCCGGGCCGGCGTAGGCCTCCTGCAGTTCGGCGTTCCAGTAGCGCAGGACCTCCAGCGGGATCTTCCGGCCGCTGACGGCGCAGATCACATGGAGGCCGGGCTTGAGCACGGCGAACTCGCCGTCACCGTAGTGCAGCGTGGCGATGTCGCGTCCGAGGTCGCGGTCATAGGCGTTCATGCGGACAATGTAGCGGTTAGGGGGCGATGAGAACAGACCGGCTGGCTCAGAAGTCGCACCTCGAAGTTCAAATAGGTCCGTCATGGCCCGACTTGTTCGGGCCACCCAAGCGCGGCGACGGTAGGGATTGTCGCGCCAACGTTCATAAAACCCGGGTCTCAGAAGGTGTTCTTGGGTGGCCCGAACAAGTCGGGCCATGATGCTGAATAAGAGTGAATCTCGATCAGCTCTAGAACAGGTCCCCCTGTCCCGGAGCCGCCGCCGGCTTCTTCGCCACAGGACGCGGCGCGGCCGGCGCCGGCGGGGCAGTGGGCGCCGCTCCCGTCCCGTCGAGCACGGCCTCGCGGGTCACATCCTCGAACATCAGATGCACGGCCTCGCCGGGGGCGAGCTCCGCCCCGTTGCGCGCCAGCGACCCGTCGGCCCGCGTCAGCAGCACGAAGCCGGGGCGCGGCGGGCGTTTGGGATTGAGCGTCTGGAGCAGCTTGCCGATCGCCTCCAGCCGGGTGGCCTCGGTGTCGAACCGTCGGCCGATCGTCCCGTTGAAGCGCAGGTTGACCGCGTTCAGCCGCTCGGCGAGCTGCTCGGTCCGCCGTCGCAGCATCGCCGGACGAAGCGGCGCGGCGGCCTGGGTCAGGCGGCGCGCCTGGACATCGACATTGCGGCGCAGGCCCATGGTCAGGTGGCTGGCGGCGTAGTCCAGCCGCTGCCCGGCCATGGCCAGCAGGTCGGCAGGGCGGGGCAGGCCGCGCGCCGCGCCGGTCAGCCGGCTCCGGCGATCCTCGATCAGTCGCCCGCCGGCCGTGGCCAGCCGTCGGTCATGGTCGGCGATCAGCGCCTTCAGTTCCGACAGCACCGGCGTCGCCATCTCGGCGGCCGCCGTCGGCGTCGGCGCGCGCCGGTCGGAGACGAAGTCGATCAACGTGGTGTCGGTCTCGTGACCGACGGCCGAGATCAGCGGGATCGTGCTCTCGGCCACCGTCCGGGCCAGGGCCTCGTCGTTGAACGCCCACAGGTCCTCGACCGAGCCGCCGCCCCTGGCGACGATGAGAATGTCCGGCCGCGGAACCGGGCCGTCCGGCGTCATGGCGTTGAAGCCGCGCACGGCGGCGGCCACCTGTCCCGCGGCCGCGTCGCCCTGGACCACCACCGGCCAGACCACCACCCGGCAGGGCCAGCGGTCGCGGATGCGGTGGAGAATGTCGCGGATCACGGCGCCGGTCGGGCTGGTGATCACCCCGACCACGGCCGGCATCGTCGGCAGGCGCTGCTTGCGCGAGGCCTCGAACAGGCCCTCGGCCGCGAGCTTGGCCTTCAGCCGCTCCAGTTGGGCCAGCAGGGCGCCGACGCCGGCGGCCTCCATGCTCTCGATGACGATCTGGTAGCGGGAGCCGGCGGGGAACGTCGTGATCCGCCCGGTGACGATCACCTCGAGCCCCTGTTCGGGCCGCACCGACAGCCCGCGCACGCTGCCCTTCCAGACCACGCCGTCGAGGCTGGCCTTGTCGTCCTTTAGGGTCAGATAGACGTGGCCGCTGGTGTGGTTCGTGACCTTCGACAGCTCGCCGCGCAGCCGCACGAAGCCGTAGGCGTCCTCCAGCGTACGCTTGAGGGCGAAGGCCAGTTCCGAGACGGAATAGGCCTGGGCGTTGGAGGGCGACTCATCGGTCATCGGCCAAGCCTAACTGTCATCCCGGCCGCCGCGAAGCGGTGAGCCGGGACCCAGATTCGGCTTCGTGGGCCGCGGGTGGGATTGGGTCTGGATCCCGGATCGGCCTGCGGCCGTCCGGGATGACCGTTGAATATGTCCCTAGATGTACCGCCGCAGCGACCGGGCCAGTTCCGTCGGGCCGGTCTTCTTCTTGCCGGACTGGGGCTGCTGGTAGGCGACCTGGGCGTGTTCACGGCAGTAGGGGCCGACGTCGCCGTTGCGGCGGCCGCAGAAGGTGAAGCCGTCGCTGGACGGATCGCCGATCGGCCACTTGCACATGTGGGCGCCCAGGGTCAGGACGGTGGCGCTGCCGGGCTCTTCCAGACGGTGGACGGGCACGGGCATCGGCGGCGTGCGGACGTCCTCGGTGACAACGCGGCGCGGCGCGGCCGGGGCGGTCGCCACCGGACGGGCCGGACGCGGGGCCTTGAACACCGGACGGGCCGGCTGCGAGGGCGCGGCGCGGCCGCTGAGGCCCAGGCGGTGCACCTTGCCGATAACGGCGTTGCGGGTGACCCCGCCCAGTTGCTTGGCGATCTGGCTGGCCGAAAGGCCATCGAGCCAGAGCTTCTTCAGCGTCGCCACGCGATCGTCGGTCCAGCCCATGATCCAACCCTTTGCTACAGAGGGGCGACGAACGCCCCCGCGCTGTCTGACCCTACATATTGTGTGTGGAACGTCCGCTGGACGCCCGCTCTACAACATATCGTAAACCTTCTGTTAACCGACACAATAGGCGCCATCCGGCTGTCCACAGGAACCAGATGTTGAATCCGGGGGCAGTCTTCGCTTTTTGGCGCCCAATCAAAGCCCTCCCCCTCGATGGGGGAGGGTTGGGAGGGGGTGTGGTCGCAGGTGTCGGGAGAAGTCCTCGGCAAGGCGCCTGCGCCGCCCACCGCAAGGCCCGGCGAGACCCCGGCCGCACCCCCAACCCCGACCCTTCCCCCATCGAGGGGGAAGGGGGACCAACGGGCCAGCCTTGCACTTCGCCCCCGTCGAGCGCACCTAGGGACCCATGAAAGACATGGCCGACAGCGTCCTTCCGCCGCAGCCGCGCGACTATGCGGGCTTCAACTGGACCGGGTTCACGACCCTCTATCTCAAGGAAGTCCGCCGCTTCTGGAAGGTAGGCACCCAGACCATCGCCGCCCCGGTGGTCACGACCCTGCTCTATATGATGGTCTTCGTGGTGGCCGTGCGCGGCGCCGCGCCGCCGATCCACGGCACCCCGTTCTCGGCCTTCGTGGCCCCCGGCCTGATCATGATGGCCATCATCAACAACGCCTTCGCCAACTCGTCTTCCAGCCTGCTGCAGGCGAAGATGATGGGGCTGACGCCGGACTTCCTGACCCCGCCGCTGTCGGCGCTGGAACAGGTGCTGGCCTTCGCCCTCGGCGCCGCCACGCGCGGCGTGCTGGTCGGCACGGTCACCGCCGTGACCATCACCCTGCTGCCGTTCACCCAGCTGCACATCGCCCATCCCTGGGCGGTGATCTATTTCAGCGTCGGCGCCTCGCTGCTGATGGGTCTCGTCGGCATCGCCACCGGCCTGTGGTCGGAGAAGTTCGACCACCTGGCGGCGATCACCAACTTCCTGATCATGCCGATGACCTTCCTGTCGGGCACCTTTTACCTGGTCGACAAGCTGCCCGAGCCGTTCCGCACGGCCAGCCACTACAACCCGTTCTTCTATCTGATCGACGGTTTCCGCTACGGCTTCATCGGCGAAGCCGACGGTGACCTGAGGATCGGCGTGGCGCTGACGGCGGTGCTGGTGGCGCTGCTGTTCGCCTGGTCCTGGCGGGTGTTCGTCACGGGCTGGCGGCTGAAGACCTGATCACGCCTCTCCCGGAGGGGGACTGTCCGGAGGGTAGTGGTGAGACGCAGCTGCCGGGGGAGAAGGCTGTTTCCCGGCCTTGTCTGACGGATGGATGGCGAGCCCAATCCCCCATCCCTCAAAAGCTCCGTCATGGCCCGACTTGTTCGGGCCATCCAAGCACACGGTGTCGGACATACGTCCGCCAGGGCGGCCACCCAGCAAGGTCGGTGCGCTTGGGTGGCCCGGACGAGCCGGGCCATGACGGTGGGAATGGGAAAAAAGGGGAGGGGCTACCCCCTCACTTCACCCGTTCCTTTTCCTTCGGCGCGGCCACCTTCACCGGCTTGCTCTGCGCCTTCGGCTTCGGCAGGAGCCGGAACCGCGATTGGCACCAGGCAAAGTCGATGCCGATGTCGAGCAGGGCGTCGGACCGACCGCACGGGCAGGCGAAATCCATCACGGTCCAGACACGGTAGGTCTCGCCGGCGACGAGAGGCACCTGCTCGCCCGTCACATGGTTCGGGGCGGCGTTGACGCACAACACCAGATCGCCCGGGCCGACGGCGTCACTCATGGCTTCCATCCCCTGTCGTTGGCGGAAGTCTAACGCCTGGCCCACGACGGGCAAAGTCCGCTGTCCAGGCTCGTGCTCAGACCGGCGCGTAGCTCAGCCGGATCACGCTCTCGCCGATCCGCTCGCTGTCCAGGAGCCGCAGCGGCGGTGGGGCGGCCGCGAAGAACGGCGTCCCGCTGCCCAGCACCACGGGGTGCAGATAGATCCGGTATTCATCGATCAGCCCCAGCGCCGTCAGGGTCCGGGCCAGATCCGGTCCGCCGACCTCGATCTCGCCATCGACCTCGGCCTTGAGCCGGCGCACGGCCGTCTCCAGGTCCCCCTCGACCAGCGTGGCGCCCGGCCCGACGGTCTTCAGGGTGCTTGAGACCACCCACTTCGGATGGCTCCGCCAGGCCGCCGCGAACGCCCGCTCCGGCGCGTCCCAACCGGGCTGTTCCTCGTCCCAGTAGGCCATGAGCTCATAGAGCTTGCGCCCGTACAGGCTTCCCGCCTGTCCCCGCGCCTGCCTGATGAAGTGCTCGAACAGCACGGGATCGGGCATCATCGCCGGGTGGTCGTGGTCGACATAGCCGTCCAGCGACTGGTTCATGCCGAAGACGAGCCTGGCCATGGGTCCATTCCTCCTTGCCGCGTTCCTGTCGGGACTACGCCGTCGCCGGGACGTCGTCGCGCCGGCCATCAAGGCCGAAGCCGATCGCCTCTTCAAGCACGCTGACGTCGATGTCCTTGAGGCCCTTGAACCGGATGCAGTAGCCGGTCACCGACGCCTTGCCGAGCCGCGGGCCATAGGTCCGGGCCAGCAGGGTCTTGTCGTCGAGGCCCATGATGTAGACCGAGATCCCGGACGTATTGGCGCTGAGGCCGACCCTGTAGAAGTCGCGGGACTTGCCGTTGGCATAGGCGATGGACTGAACGCCGTAGCCGATGTTCGGGTTGGAGACGATCTTCCCGTCGTCGTTCCGGCCGTCGAGGAACCACAGCCGGACGTCCGGCGCCCGCCGCAGGATGGCCTCGTGAAGCGCGGCCATGTCGGCGCGCTTCGGCTCGGCCTGGCTGCCGATGTACCGCTCGATGTCGTCCTGGACCGTCATGCGCCTGCCGGGCTCCCGTTCGCCGACGCCAGCCTAGCCGCGATTCACGTCAGGCCATACCGGCGGAAGGGCAGGATTCTTGACATTCCACCCGTCCCCGGTGAGAAGCCTTGAGCTTCCCGTCCCTGTGCAGACCGCGCGGGGATTTCTTCCTTCTGGGAGGCGACCTTGACCACCTCGACCGCTCCGACCGCGACCCCCGACCACATCATGGGCGTCTACAACCGCGCCCCGCTGGCGGTTGAACGAGGGCTCGGCGCGCGCCTTTGGGACGTCAACGGCGTCGAGTATCTCGACTGCGTCGCGGGCATCGCCACCAACGGCCTCGGCCACTGCCATCCGCGCCTCGTCGAGGTGCTTAAGGAGCAGGCCGACAAGCTCTGGCACGTGTCCAACATCTTCCGCATCCCGGGCCAGGAAGCCCTGGCCACGCGGCTGACCGACGCGACCTTCGCCGACGTGGTGTTCTTCACCAACTCGGGCACCGAGGCGATCGAGTGCGCCCTGAAGACGGCCCGCAAGTACCACACCGCCAACGGCCAGCCGGAACGCACCGAGATCTACGGTTTCGACGGCTCGTTCCACGGCCGCAGCTACGCGGCGATCAACGCCGCCGGCAACCCGGGCTACGTCGAGGGCTTCGGTCCCCGCCTGCCGAACTACGGCCAGCTGAAGTGGGGCGACCACGACGCCATCAAGGCGGCCATCGCCGATCCGACGACGGCGGCGATCATCATCGAGCCGGTGCAGGGGGAGGGCGGCGCCCGCGCCCTGCCCGAGCAGTGCCTCGACGGCCTGCGCGCTCTGACCCGCGAACACGGCGTGCTGCTGATCTATGACGAGGTGCAGTCGGGCATGGGCCGCACCGGCAAGCTGTTCGCCCACGAGTGGGCCAGCGACGCGGCGCCGGACATCATGGCCGTGGCCAAGGCGCTCGGCGGCGGCTTCCCGATCGGCGCCTGCCTGGTCTCGGCCGAGGCGGCCAAGGGCATGACCGTTGGCGTCCACGGCTCGACCTTCGGCGGCAACCCGCTGGCCATGGCCGTCGGCCTCGCCGCCTTCGACGAGATCAGCAAGTCCGAGACCCTGGCCAACGTCCGCGACGTCGCCGGCTACTTCAACCAGCAGCTCACGGGCCTCAAGGACCGCTTCCCGGACATCATCGTCGATGTGCGCGGCAAGGGCTTCCTGATCGGCCTGAAGGTCACCCCGGTGAACCGCGAGTTCATGGCCATGGCCCGCGAGCACAATCTGCTGGTGGCCGGTGGCGGCGACAACTGCGTCCGCCTGCTGCCGCCCCTGACCCTGACGGTCGAGGAAGCCCGCGAGGCCGTCGAGAAGCTGGAAAAGACCTGCGAAACCGCGCGAGCCCGGGCCGCCGCGGCTTAACCCAATCTCTCTTCCGCGCATCCCGGCGAAGGCCGGGACCCAGGCTTTTTTCTGAAAGGGTCTGGGCGAGCGGGGAGGTTTCAAAAACACCTGGGTCCCGGCCTTCGCCGGGATGATCGGGGGATCAGATGTCCACGCCACCCCGCCACTTCCTCGATATCTGGAAGCTCGAAGCCCACGACCTGCGGGTCATCCTCGACGACGCCCGCGCCCGCAAGGCCGCGCGCAAGGGCTGGCCGCAGGCCCGCGTCGACGCTGACGCCCCGGGCGCCGAGCGCACCCTGGCGATGATCTTCGAGAAGAACTCGACCCGCACCCGCTTCAGCTTCGATGCCGCCATCCGCCAGCTCGGCGGCGCGGGCATCATCTCCACGTCCTCCGACATGCAGCTGGGCCGCGGCGAGAGCATCGAGGACACGGCCAAGGTCCTCTCGCGCATGGTCGACGCGGTGATGATCCGCGCCAACCGGCACGAGGACGTCGAGCTGTTCGCCCAGAACGCCACCATCCCGGTGATCAACGGCCTGACCGACAAGAGCCACCCCTGCCAGATCCTCGCCGACATCCTCACCTTCGAGGAACATCGCGGGCCGATCACCGGCAAGACCATCGCCTGGGTCGGCGACGGCAACAACGTCTGCTCCAGCTTCATCCACGCCGCGCCCAAGCTCGGCTTCCGGCTGAACATCGCCTGCCCGGCGGCCTATCACCCGGACCTCTACGACCTGGCCCGCGCGGCCGAGCAGCAGGGCCGCGTGGAGATGACCGACGACCCGCGCGAGGCGGTGCGCGGCGCCGACTGCGTGGTCACCGACACCTGGGTGTCGATGGGCGACAAGGACGGCGAGGAGCGGCTGGACGCCTTCGAGCCCTACCAGGTCGACGAGGACCTGATGGCGCTCGCCGACAGCCAGGCCCTGTTCCTCCACTGCCTGCCGGCCCACCGGGGCGAGGAGGTCAGCGACGGCGTCATCGACGGCCCGCAGTCGCGGGTCTGGGACGAGGCGGAAAACCGCATCCACGCCCAGAAGTCGATCCTCGCCTGGTGCTTTGGAAAGATCGGCTAGAGCGTTGTACGGGCTGGGAAAAGACGACCGCGTCTCACTCGCCCGAATGCTGCGCGGCTACCTGAAGGACGAGCTGGACCTGGAGATCGGCGGCCTCGACGCCGAGTTCCTCCTCGACCATCTCATCGAACGCCTCGGCCCCAGATTCTACAACCAGGGCCTCGCCGACGCCGCCTACGCCTTCAGCAAACGCGCCGAAGAAATCGCCGAGACGATCCACGACCTGGAGAAGCCGGTCCCGCGGGATTGAGGGTGCGTGGTTCGAGACGCTCTGCTGATGCCTCGCTCCTCACCATGACGAACAGAAGCGTAAGCCACCCGTGCCCGTCATCCTGAGGAGCGAGCCTCAGGCGAGCGTCCCGAAGGACGCATCCTCTCGCAATCCCGCCCGTCGTCCCCTATCTACCCGCCCTCATGACCGAAACCACGCTCACCCCCGCCCCAAAGCCGGCAGACGACCTCGTCGCCACCTTCCAGATCGAGGGCTGGCCCGTGCGCGGCCGCATCGTGCGGCTGGGCGCGTCCGTGCACGAGATCCTCACCCGCCACGACTACCCGGAAGCCGTCGCCAACCTGCTCGGCGAGGCCTGCGCCCTGGCCGCGCTGGTCGGCTCGAGCCTGAAGTTCGACGGCCGGCTGATCGTCCAGGCCCAGGGCGACGGCCCGGTCGCCTACGTCGTGGTCGACTACGACACCGAAGGCTCCCTGCGCGGCTACTGCCGGTTCGACGCCGACCGCGTCGCCGCGCTCTCCACCGGCTTCGTCCGCCCCGGCGCAAAGTCCCTGCTCGGCCAGGGCGCGTTCATCATGACCGTCGACCAGGGCCCGGACATGGACCGCTACCAGGGCGTCACCGCCATCGAGGGCGAGACCCTGGCCCTCTGCGCCGAACAGTATTTCGCCCAGTCCGAACAGACCCCGACCCGCATCCGCCTGGCCGTCGGCCAGTCCGACAGCGGCGAGGGCCCCACCTGGCGCGCCGGCGGCCTGCTGATCCAGAACATCGCCGGCGACGAGACCCGCGGCGACACCGCCGACGCCTGGGTCCGCGCCCAGGCCCTGTTCGAGACCACCGGCGAGGACGAGCTGATCGACCCGACCCTCCCGGCCGACACCCTGCTGTGGCGCCTGTTCAACGAGGACGGCGTCCGCCTGTTCGAACCCAAACCCCTCAAGGCCTTCTGCCGCTGCTCCCCCGAACGCATCGCCGGCGTGCTGGAAAGCTTCAGCCTCGAGGAACGCGCCGCCATGGTCGAGGACGACGGGATGGTCCGGGTGACCTGCGAGTACTGCTCGCGGGTGTATGAGATGGACGGGCCCGGGTAGGGGGCCATCTGGCCTGAACGTCTATATATCGGCAGTGCAGAGGCGGTTCAGGCCCCCATCAGTTCCAGTGCTGGGCGTCGATCCTCGACCAGAAATTCATGTCGTTCAATAAAGCGTTCGACCGCTCTAACCACGGTTCGAACATACATCGTGGATGCACTCGCTATCCTACGGAGGCTTGTTACTGTTTCATTCGCGCCGCATTCAGCGAAAGAGACGCTACCGTGGGCCAAATCATTTCTCATCTTAACTACTAGACCTAAGGCTCCAAGGTCGTTCCTCTCATGCCGTCGGATCGCGGCCCTCACCGTGGGAGTAAGCCTCAGGTTTAGCCCTACCCGACTAAGCATCTCCTCGATCTGTTTGTCGTGCCAGTTGCCGCCGCCGCCCTTCTCGAACCTGAATTCCGAGAGAGCATCTGAGCGAACGAGGCTTTCTGTTAGTTTCACCGCTTCTTTCAGGCGGTTGTCAGCATTGAGCTCTTTATTGGCTTGAACGAATACCTTCACCCATTCCTTTCTCATGCTAGGCGTGAGGTCCGCGGCGGTCCAAGTGTGTGCGTATGAGGCGGCAGCCAGAGCGTCCAGGCTTCGGGTCATTGACCGGAGCGGGCCGCGCCCTCCTCATCCTTCAGTCGGACACGGCGTGAAGCCGGACCGCCGTGTCCAAATAAGCTCCGTCATCCTCGGGCTTGTCCCGAAGCCTGTCCTCGGGTCGGCCATTGGCCGAGCCCGGGGAACCCATGAACACCCCTGCGGCCGGGCCGCTTCCGCCATCGCCGCGTCGACGATGAAGGTCTGTGTGCATGGGTCCTCGGGACAAGCCCGAGGATGACGGGGGGGGGCTGCATCGCCGCGCTCCCTCCACCCCCGAAACCCCCAAGGAGATCCCGATGACCCAGGCCCGCCCGCGCCGCGAAAAGCCCGCGCCCCTGACCCCGGAAGAGGACGCCGAGCTGGAGGCCAAATACCGCCTGCTGTTCCGTCGCCTCAGGCGCTATGCCGCGCGGATGAAGGCGAAGGACCCCGACTATTTCGAGCGGCTTCGGCGGGAGGGAGCGGAAAGCCAGGGCGCCGCGCCATTGACCGGACGCGCGGACCCGGCAAGGAAGACAGTATAGCGGGGCGGGGGCGGACGTCATGGACACGGCGGCGGGGCAGGGCGAGCCCAGGCTCCATGACGGCGGGGCCGGCCTCTGGCGGTACGGGCTGCTGTTCGCGCTCACCACCCTGACCCTGAACATGATCTGGGGCGGGCTGGGCACCATCGTCTACCCCCTGCATGTCCAGCAGCTGGCCTTCGCCGCTATCTTCACCGGCCGGGACAGCGGCGTCGACCTCCAGGCCCTGAGCCTGCTCAAGGCGCAGGTCGCGGCGGGCCTTTCGGCGAGCCCGGAGCAGGCGCGGCTGCTGGGGCTGCTGGCCCGGTTCGAGTCGGCCCGGGCGCAGGGCCTGCTGTGGGTGTCGACCGCCGGCGTGGTGGCCACCATGATGATCCTGCCGATCGTCGGCGCCCTGTCGGACCGCACACGATCGGGCTGGGGCCGGCGCGCGCCCTGGATCCTCGGCGGGGCGGCGGCGACGGTGTTGGTGCTGGTGCTGATGACCCGGGCGACCTCGGTCTGGCAGCTGGTCGCGCTGTCCGGCCTGATCGGCGCCACCACCAACACCGCGCTGGCGCCCCTCATGGCGTCGATGGCCGACCGGGTGCCGGAGGACAGGATCGGCCTGGTCTCGGCGGTGACCAGCGTCGGCGGCGTGATCGGGCTGATCGGCGGGGGCATCCTCGGCGGCGCGCTGTTCGCCAGATTCGGCGTCCAGACCTATCTCGCCTTCACCGTGACGCTGCTGGCCGCGACCGCCTTCGTCGCCGGGGCGCCCGACCGGCCGTCCCGGACCCTGGAGGCGCGGCGGGCGGGCGCCGTCGAGCAGCTGCGGGCCTTCACCGTGGCGCTGCTCGATCGCGACTTCCGGCTGGTCTGGGTGTCGAAGGTGCTGATCATGTTCGCCTATTCGGCGGCGACGACCTTCACCCTCTACATGCTGCAGAGCTACATCCGGCCGGCGCTGGGCGCCGCCGAGGCGGCCCGGATCACGCCGCTGCTGGGAGCGGCCGCCCTGCCCGGGACCATGATCGCCATGGCCGTCTGCGGCCGCTGGTCCGACCGGACCCAGCGCCGCAAGCCCTTCGTCATCGTCAGTTCGCTGCTGTTCGCGGTCGCCCTGGCCGTGCCGCTGATCTCGCCGACCCTGCCGGCGCTGTTCGTCCAGGCGGTGCTGACCGGGCTGGCGCTCGGCTGTTTCATGGTCGTGGACCAGGCCCTGATGATCGACGTCCTGCCTGACCAGGCGGCGGCGGGCCGCGACCTCGGCATCGGCCTCCTGGCCATCAATCTGGGGCAGGCCATCGCCCCGGCGGTCGCGGGCGGGATCGTCGCGGCGACGGGCGACTACACCCTGGTCTGGGTGGTCGGGACGCTTACCGTGCTGGTCGCGACCGCGGCTATCGTCCCAGTGAAACGGGCGCGGTGACGGGTCCCTAGTTCAGCCGCCGCCGGGCGCCCGGCAGGTGCAGCGAGAAGGCCGGGATCTCGACCTCGAAGGCCTCGCCGGCGGCGGTGACCATCTGGTAGGCGCCGCGCATCGCGCCAGACGGCGTCGTCAGCGGACAGCCGGACTGGTAGCGGAACGCCTCGCGGGGGCCGAGCACCGGCTGCTCGCCGACCACGCCCGGGCCCTGCACCTCCTCGACGCGGTTGAGGCCGTCGGTGATGGTCCAGCGGCGCGAGACGAGGGTGACGGTTTCCTGGCCGTGGTTCTCGATCTCGATGGTGTAGATCCAGATCCAGCGGCCGCTGTCCGGGTTGGACTCCTCGGGCGAATAGGCCGGAGAAACCCGCACGAGGATGTCCCCTGTGCGGGCCTCGTAGACCGGACTGTCCGGGGTCCCCCGGCGGTTGATGCGGCTCATGGCCCTGCTCGGCTACTCAGAGGGCGGCGTCGAGCGCCCTGGCGACGTCGCGGGAAAGGTCCTTCAGGTCCTCGAGGCCCACCGACATGCGCACGTAGCCCTCGGTCAGACCGATCTCCAGACGATTCGCCTCTGGCATGGCCCTGTGAGTCGTCGTTGACGGGTGCGTGGCCATCGACTTGGCGTCGCCGAGGTTGTTGGAGATGTCGATGATCTCCAGTGCGTCGAGGAACCGCCAGGCAGCCTCACGGCTGCCGAGGTCGAACGCCAGCAGGTTGGAGAAGCCGCTCATCTGCGCCCGGGCGACGGCCGCCTGCGGGTGGTCGGCCCGGCCGGGATACAGCACGCGCTTGACCGCCTTGTGGTCGCCGATCTGGTCGGCCAGGGCGGCGGCGCTGTCGGTTTCGCGGCGAACGCGCAGGTCCAGCGTCTCCAGACCCTTGAGCAGGATCCAGGCGTTGAACGGGCTCAGCGCCGGGCCGGTGTGGCGGATGATGTCGCGGTAGGCTTCTTCGAGCAGGTCCTTCGCGCCGAGGATGGCGCCGCCGAGCACGCGGCCCTGACCGTCGATGTGTTTGGTCGCCGAATAGACCACCACGTCGGCGCCCAGCTGCAGCGGCTTCTGGAAGAGCGGCGTGGCGAACACGTTGTCGACCACGACCTTCGCCCCGGCGGCATGGGCGATTTTCGACACCGCGGCGATGTCGGTGATCTCCAGCAGGGGGTTGGCGGGCGATTCCAGCAGCACGACTTTGGTGTTCGGCCGCATGGCCGCTTCCCAGGCCTTCAGGTCGGTCGCGTCCACGAGCGTGGTCTCGACGCCGAAGCGCGGCAGCCAGTTCTGGACGATCCAGTTGCACGAGCCGAACAGCGCCCGGCCGGCGACCAGGTGGTCGCCCGCCCTGAGCAGGCCGCTCAGCGCGGTGTGCACCGCCGCCATGCCCGAGGCCAGCGCGCGGCAGTATTCGGCGCCTTCCAGCAGGGCCAGCCGCTCCTCGAACATCTGCGTGGTCGGGCTGCCGTAGCGGGCGTAGACGAAGCCCGGGTCCTCGCCGGAGAACCGCCGGTCGGCGGCGGCGGCGCTTTCGTAGGCGAAGCTCTGCGTCAGATAGAGGGCCTCGGAGATCTCGCCGTAGTTGCTGCGCATCAGGCCGCCGCGGATCAGACGGGTGGAGGGCTCCCAGGACTTGGGGTCTTCGGCCATGGCGGCGTTCCTTCTGCGATACGGCGGCATCAACAGGAAAGCCCCCCGCGCGGTCAACCGGGAAAGGGGGTGCGGGTACATGTCCCCGCGCCTCCACGAACGGCGTTCGCCGGAACCGCTACGGGTCTCGTGCTTTTCGGGATAAGGTTAACGCACGTGACGTGCAGCTGGGGAGGCTCACATGCTCTCGATGGTGTTCCGTGTATTCGCCGCCATTCTCGGTGTTCTGGGGGCGGTCAACGTTGTCCTGCTGATTCTCGGCGAGGCCCTGGCCCGCTATTCGCCGGTCGAGCTCCACGCCGTGGGCACCCTCAGCGAGGCGCTGACCCTGTTCGGCGTCGGGGCGGGCATCTATGTGCTCTCGCCGGCGGGCGGCAGGGCGCACCACTAAAAGCGGCGGGGAGGGGACAACTCGCCCTTGCCTTTGTCGTCACGGGCCATGAGTAATGGTCCAACGATGACCACTGCACAGTCCGCGGGGATCCTCCCCTGCCAATCCATCGAGGACCTGATCGCCCAGGGGGCTATCGGATCGCTCACGCCTTTTGACTCCGACCAGGTCCAGCCGGCCAGTCTCGACCTGAGGCTGGGCGAGCGCTGCTGGCGGGTGCGGGCCTCCTTCCTGCCCGGTCGGCGCAAGGTCATGGACCGGCTGCCCGACGTGGCCATGCACGAGCTCGATCTGACCAAGGGCGCGGTGCTAGAGCGGGGCTGCGTCTACATCGCCGAGATCCAGGAACGCCTGGCGCTGCCGATCGGCGTCTCCGCCCGGGGCAACCCCAAGAGCTCGTCCGGCCGGGTCGATGTGTTCGTGCGCCTGCTGACCGATCATGGCGCGGCTTTCGACGATGTCGCCGAGGGCTACACCGGCCCGCTGTTCATCGAGATCGCGCCGCAGACCTTTTCGGTCCTCGTTCGCGCCGGAACCCGGCTGAACCAGCTGCGGCTGAAGCGCGGCACGCCCGTCCGGCTGTCGAGCCGCGATGTCGGCGTCGACCTGTCGATCGGCACGGTCGGGTTCCGCGGCCGTCGTCACGCCGGGGTCATCGATCTGGACAAGGAAGACGGCCACGACCCGCGCGACTTCTGGGAAATGCTGGAGTCGCCCAAGGGCGAGCTGCTGCTCGACCCGAACGAGTTCTACATCCTGGCCTCCAAGGACGACATCGAGATCCCCGTCGACCAGGCCGCCGAGATGACCCCGATCGATCCGGCCGTGGGCGAGTTCCGTGTCCACTACGCCGGCTTCTTCGACCCGGGCTTCGGCACGGACGAAACGAAGTCGCGCGGCTCCAAGGGCGTGCTCGAGGTGCGCAGCCACGAGACCCCGTTTCTGCTTGAGGACGGCCAGACCGTCGCCCGGCTGGTCTATGAGCCGCTGACCGCGCGACCGACCCGGCTCTATGGTGAGGATGGTTCCCACTATCTTCGGCAGGGCCTCAAGCTGTCGAAACATTTCCGACCCTGGAAATAGGCCGACAGGACAAGCTCGCAAAACTTTTTGTATGGTGTGCTTGACATCCTTCGTGGCCGTATGAGACAAGCACCCTTGTCAAAACGGCAAGGACAAAAGACATGGCCTCTGAAAAGTCAGCCTCCGCTCGCCGCCCCGGGCTCGGGATGTTCATGGCCTCGCTCCTGGGCGGAGGCGTTATTGCCGGCGCGGCGATCGCCGTATTTGAATCGTTCGGCGCCCGACTCCCGGCCGAAGGCGCGGCCCTGGGCGCGCTTTTCGTCGGCGCTTTGGCGATGCTCTGGTCACGCGGATGGTGGGTTCGCGTGGATGAGGCGGTCCGCGAAGCCCACAAGACCGCCTGGTACTGGGGCGGGTCGGTGGGAATGGTGATCGTCAGCGGCCTGGCGGCGTTCCTGCTGTTCGACCGGTCCGGCGCCTCGCTCGAGCGGTTCGCGATGGCGACAGGCGACGGCGGCCTGATCCTCACCGGTATTGTCGTCGCTCTCGGGCTCCAGTTGATCGGCTACGGCCTGTTCTGGGCGGGCTGGTGGTTCAGCCGCAGCCGCTGACCTTCGGAGCCCAGGAGACATCTCATGAACAAGCAAAGCCCTGCCGGTCGCCGGTACCTCAAGCGCTTCATCCCGACGATGATCGTCTATGTCGCCACCGTGTTCGGCGCGTCGTACGCCTTTGATCTCTGGAGCCCTGCCGGTCCGCTGGCCTGGCTGATCGCCGTGGCCCCGGCCGTGCCGATCCTGGCGGTGATCGCCATCATGGGCCTCTACATCAAGGAAGAGACCGACGAGTTCCAGCGTAACGTCCTGATCGAATCGATGCTCTGGGGCTTCGGAGTCACCCTGTCGGTGACCACCGTCTGCGGCTTTCTCGAGATCTACGTCCATACGCCGCCACTGCAGTCCTTCTGGGCCTTCCCGCTGTTCTGCGGCGCCATGGGCCTGTCGCAGGTGTTCGTGCGGAGGCGCTACCGTTGAAGAACCGTCTCAAGGTCCTGCGGGCCGAGCGCGACTGGAGCCAGGCGGATCTCGCCGAGCGGCTCGATGTCTCCCGCCAGACCATCAACGCGCTCGAGACCGGCAAGTACGACCCCAGCCTTCCACTCGCCTTCCGTATCGCCCGCCTGTTCGGCCAGCCCATCGAAGCGATCTTCGATGACGGCGAGGCCTGATCCGAAACCAGGGGAACTCCCACCATGGCTACCACCCTTTCCAACAAACCTCTCGGCGTAAAACTGGCCCTGGCCTTCGCCGGCATGATCGTCGGCGCCGGCATCGGCTGGCTGGTCGGCCGCCTCGCGAAGGCGGGCGCGCTTGATATGTCCAGCGCGACCTGGGCCGATCTCGCCGCCGGAACGATCGCGGCCATGCTGCTGGCGACAGGCCTGATGGTCGGCCTGATCAGCTTCAGCGGCCGTCTCGCCGGCAAGCTCATCGACCCGACCAGCGACCGGCCGGCGCGACCGGCCCAGGCCAGCTTCTATCGCCAGCAGGCCGCCGTCATGGCCCTGGCCGGCCTGATGATGGCCGCGCCTGTGGTCGCTCGTCTGGCCTTCGAGCCCCTGCCGGTCGATCTGGCCCAGGCGATCATGGCCGGAATTGTCGCCCTGTTCCTGTTGCAGACCCTGCTCAATGTGACCGTCTGGATGCGCGCCGATGAAATGGTGCGCCAGATGATCGCAGAGTCCGGCTCGATCTGCTTCTGGGTCTTGCAGGGCGCGCTGTTCCTCTGGGCCTGCGCCGAGAAGCTTCAGCTGGCTCCGGCGCTCAGCGCCTGGGACCTGATGACCATCCTCATGGGCTTTTACCTCGTCATTTCTTCGCTCATTTCCATTCGCCGCGGCTTCAACTGAAGCACGCTGATCGTCAGGACCTGCGTATGTTCAAGTTTTTCAAGACCCTGCTGGCCGCCGCGGCCCTGCTGCTGCCGCTCGCCGCCGGCGCCGCGATGGCTGGTGAGCCGACCCGCTTCACCGTCGAGGTGCGCGGCAAGGGACCCGATATCATCCTGATCCCCGGCCTGGTGTCGTCCCGCGACGTCTGGACCGCGACGGCGAAGCAACTGGAAGGCCGCTATCGCGTCCATCTGGTCCAGGTCGCCGGGTTCGCCGGCGCGCCGGCCGCGGGCAACGCCGAAGGCCCGGTGGTGGAGCCGCTTGCCGACGAGCTCGTCGCCTACATCGCCGCCAACCACCTCGACCACCCGGCGATCATCGGCCATTCGATGGGGGGCTTCACCGCCCTGATGATCGCCGCGCACCATCCGGACTCGGTCGGACGGGTGATGGTCGTCGACGCCCTGCCGTTCTTCAGCGTGCTGTTCGGTCCGACCGCCACCGTCGAGTCGGTCACGCCCCAGGCCGCCCGCTTTCGCGATGCGCTGATCGCCCAGTCGCCGGAGACCTTCGCGGCGGGCCAGCCCCAGACGATGGCGACCCTGATCAAGACCCCGGCGGCGCGTGGCGAACCAACGGCCTGGTCCCTGGCCAGCGATCGCGGCGTGATGGCCCGGGCGACCTATGACGTCATGACCACCGACCTGCGCGGCGACCTTGCGGACATCCGGACCCCGGTGACCGTGGTCTATGCCCGCGACCCGGACATGGGCTTCTTCTACGGCGTCGTCGACCAGGTCTACGCGGGCAACTATGCCGCGCTGAAAGGTGTCCGGCTTCGCGCGGTCAATGGCGCCTTCCACTTCGTCATGCTCGACCAGCCGCAGGCGTTCGCGGCCGAGGTCGAGGCCTTCCTGAACTAGCCGACCCCGTTCCACCCTTGGTCGCCGGATCGTCCCGTCCGCGGGATTGCGTCCGCGCGCCCGCACCCCACTTCTCGGACTCCCGAAAGGAACATCCATGTTTGATCGTCTGAAACGTTTCCTTGCGGCCTGCGCCGCCCTTCTCGCCGTCGGCCTCGCGGCCTCGCCTGCCGCCGCGGACCCCGCGGTCTGGGTGGTAAAGGACAAGGACTCGACCCTCTACCTGCTGGGCACGGTCCACGTCCTGAAGCCCGACACGGTCTGGCGCACTGCGGCCATCGACAAGGCGCTGACCGACTCCAGCGAGCTTTGGCTGGAAGTGGACACCGACGACGTCGCCGGCATGCAGGACCTCGTCCGCCGTTATGGCGTGGACGCCGCTCACCCGCTGTCGGGAAAGCTCACCCCCGACCAGCTGACCCGCTTCAAGGCCGCCGTGTCGGGGCTCGGGGCGGATCCGGCCAATCTTGAGCCGTTCCGGCCCTGGCTGGCGGGCCTGACGCTCAGCATCGCGCCGCTGCTCAAAGGCGGCTTCGATCCCAAGAGCGGTGTCGAGGAAAAGCTCAAGGCCGCCGCCCGCGCGGACGGCAAGCCGATCCGCACCCTGGAGACCCAGGAGCAGCAGATCCGCTTTTTCGCCGACCTGCCGCCGCAGGTGGAGCTGGAGTTCCTGCTGTCGAGCCTCGACGACGCCTCCGACGCCGCGCCGATGCTGGACGGCCTGATCGCCGCCTGGAGCGCGGGTGACGTCGAGGCGATCGGGTCCCTGCTCAACGATGAGATGGCGACGCGATATCCCGAACTCTACAAGGCCTTGCTCGTCCGCCGGAACCAGGCCTGGGCCGGCCAGATCGAAACCCTGCTCAAGGGCAAGGGCGTGGCGGTCATCGCCGTTGGCGCGGCGCACCTCGCCGGACCGGACAGCGTCCAGGTTCAGCTGGCAAAGCGCGGCCTGAAGGCCGAACGTTTGCCGGACTAGCGGGAGGAGAGGCGGCGGCTCAGGCCGCCGTCTCGGCCTTCGGCCGCAGGTAGATCGACCGCTTGGGCGAACTCATCACCCGCTGCAGCATCGGCTCGAAGGCCTCCATCGGCATGGAGTCATAGTTCGGATCGAACGCCGACTGGTCGTACAGGTGGCAGAACTGGGCCGTGTATTCGAAGTGCGGATGGCCGCGGAACTGCTCGCGCATGTCGCGGTCCAGGCCCAGGTGATGGAAGAAGTAGTAGCCCTGGAAGATGCCGTGCTGCTGGACCATCCAATGGTTGGCCTCGGACACGAAGGGGAACACCATCGCCGCCCCGATATCCGGATGATTGCGCGGGCACAGCACGTCGCCGATGTCGTGCAGCAGGGCGCAGACGACATACTCCTCGTCCCGCCCGTCCCGGAATGCCCGCGTCGCGGTCTGCAGGCTGTGCTCCAGCCGGTCGACGATGAAGCCGCCACAGTCGCCCTTGAGCAGGTTCAGATGGCTGATGATCCGTCCGGGCAGCTCGCGGCCGTATTCGGCCGAGGCGGTCGCGATTTTCAGCCAGTCTTCCTGGGTGCTCTCGACCATCGAGGTGAAGCCGGCCCGTTCTTCTGATCCGTGCGCGCCATCGGCCATGTCGATATCTCCCAACACCTGTTTGAACCGATGGTGCGGGAGGGGAGGGTCGGCGTCAACGGCGCCGGCTGCTCCGACTTGCAGCCTCAATCGTCGGCATGCCGACGGCTGAGGCTGGAACTGGCGGCTGAGTTCGCCTAGAGAGGCCCGGTGCGGGCATGATGTAATGGTAGCCTGAAAGCTTCCCAAGCTTTACGCCCGGGTTCGATTCCCGGTGCCCGCTCCAGATCCTTCCCCCCGCCCTCAGGCGCCGAGGAAGCCCTCCACCTCAGCCATGAACATCTCGAACCGGTCGTGGTGCAGCCAGTGGCCGGCGTCGGGGAAGCTGATGGTCCGGGCGTCCTTGAAATAGGCGACCCGGCCGTCCTTCTCGGGGTTCGAGGCCCAGCTCTTCTCGCCGTAGCACAGCAGGGCCGGGCAGGTAATCGCTTCCCACAGGCTCGAGACCTGCTGGGGGCTCAGGTCGGGCGCCGACCAGACGCGCAGGTAGTTGTCGAACTTCCAGCTGAACGTGCCGTCCTCGTTCTGGCTGACGCCATGGGCGGTCAGGTGGCGGGCCTGCTCATCGGTCAGGTAGGTGTTCTCCGCCTTCATCCGCTCCAGCGCTTCCTCGAACGTCGGATAGCGCCGCGGCAATCGTCCGGCGGCCTGGCGTTTCTCATCGATCCAGCCGCGCAGACGGTCGGCGACGGGCGTCTTTTCCCGCTCGGCGATCATTCGAGGGGAGGGACCGAGGCCCTCGATGGCGACGATCCGGCTGACGTTTTCAGGATAGAGGCCCGTATAGCGAAGAGCGATGTTGCCACCCAGCGAGTGGGCGATGATCGACAGGGGCGCGAGCTTCAGCTGATGGATCAGCTGCGCCAGGTCGTAGAGATAGGACGCCATCGAATAGTCGCCGTCGGGCGACCAGGCGCTGTCGCCATGGCCGCGCAGGTCCGGACAGATGACGCGATAGCGGTCGGCCAGCCGCTGGGCGACCCAGTCCCAGCTGCGGCAGTGATCGCGCCCGCCGTGTAGCAGCAGCAGCGGCGGGGCGTCAGGGTCGCCCCAGGCGGCGTAGTGCAGCTTCAGCCGCTGCGACATGAAGCTGTGGGATGTAGGGCCGGCGAGGCGTGCGGGGTCGGTCATGGCTCACCCCATAGGGTAGAGGATGTCCTTCGTCACGCCGTCGATGGCCTTCATCACCTCGTCGCTGAGGGTCAGATCGGACGCGGCGAAGATGTCGGCCAGCTGGTTCTCGTGCGTGACGCCGACGATCGTCGAGGCGACGAACTTGTGCTGCTTGCTCCAGGCTGTGGCCAGGGTCACCGGCGCCATGCCGGCCTCGGCGGCGATGGCCATGAATCGCTCGGTCGAGGCCAGCGTCTTGTCGTTGACGAACCGCTTGGCCATCACGGCCTGGCGACCGCCGAGCTGGAGATAGGCCGAGAACCGCGCGCCCTCCGGACGGCCTCCGTCGTTGTACTTGCCCGACAGCACCCCGCCGCCCAGCGGCGAATAGGGGATCAGGCTGACGCCCTCCTGCAGGCAGACCTGCGACAGGGCGTCCTCGAAACGGCGGTTGTTCATCGAGAAGTTGTTCTGGATCGTCTCGAAACGGGCGAGGCCCTCGCTGGCCGACACGGCCAGGCTCTTCATCAGGCCCCAGGCCGTCTCGTTGCTGCAGCCGAGCACCCGCACCTTGCCCGCCATCACCAGATCGTCGAGGGCGCGCATCATCTCTTCATAGGGGCCGTCGTGATCTGGCCAGTGAACCTGGTAGAGGTCGACATAGTCTGTCTGCAGGCGCTTGAGGCTGCCTTCGACGGCGCGGACGATGTTGTGGCGGTCGAGCGCGGTCATGCCGGCCCGCTGGCTGCCCTTGATCCAGCCGTGGCTCGGACCGCAGACCTTGGTGGCGATGATCAGCTCGTCGCGACGCTTGGTCTTCATCCAGCGGCCGACGATCTCCTCGCAGGTGCCGGCCCACTCTTCCTTCGGCGGAACCGGATAGTTCTCGGCGGTGTCATAGAAGTTGATCCCGGCCTCGAGTGACTGGTCGAGGCACCGGTGGGCCATGGCTTCGTCGGCCTGGCCGCCGAAAGTCATCGTCCCCATGCAGATCTTGGAGACGTAGATGGCGCTGCGGCCGAGGCGGTGGTGCTGCATGGCGGGTATCCGGATCGGGGATTGTGGGGAGCGGTCAGCGACCGGCTGTCCATCCCCTCCTAGTCGGCTCCCCCGCCGGAAGCCAACCCCCGAAAATCTGACAGGGACGCCCCGGGGCAGGGTTCGGCGAGGGGGAAGCGCCGCAACGACTTGATCCTCCGGCCGTTCGAACCACATCGCCTCTGACGCCGGCCTCCGGCGAGCAGGATGAGCGACATGAAGCCCGTGGTGACCGCGATCGCATTGACCTTTCTGACCGGCCTGTTCTCCGGCGCGGCCGCGCGTGAACGGGTCGAAGAGCCGGCCTTTTCCGTCGTGGACTCGCCCGCTGGCCTCGAGATCCGCCAGTACGGGCCGCGCATCGCCGCGGAAACCACGGTCACCGGCCAGGACGAGCAGGCTCGCAGCGCCGGTTTCCGACGCCTGGCCGGCTACATCTTCGGCGGCAACACCACCCGCACGTCGATCGCCATGACCGCGCCGGTGACCCAGGCCTCGGAAAAGATCGCCATGACCGCCCCGGTGAGGCAAACGCCGGACGGCGCGGGCGCCTGGCGCATCCAGTTCATCATGCCCAGCCAGTACAGCCTCGAGGCGCTGCCGACGCCGAAAGATCCGTCGGTGCGGCTGGTCGCGCTGGCGCCCGAGACCTTCGCCGTGCTCCGTTTTTCGGGCAGCACCCGGGACGAGGCTGTCGACGCGCGCAAGGCCGAACTGCTGCGCAAGCTGACGGAAACCGGCTGGCGCGCGGCCGGCGAGCCGGTCGCCTGGTTCTATGACCCGCCCTGGCGGCTGCCCTCGAACCGGCGCAACGAAGTCGCCGTGCTGGTGACCCGGGCGCCCTGAAGCCTGTCCCTCCGGGCTATCGCAACGACTGCACCGCCTCGCCGATGAAGGCGCGCAGGTTGTCCTTCAGCGTCGCCGGCGTCGCGCCGTGCCGCACCAGCACGACGTCGAGGTCCGGAACCAGCACGGTGTACTGGCCGTCGTAGCCGTTGGCCGAGAAGCTGCCCGGACCGCCCATGCCCAGCCACCACTGGGCGCCATAGGGTTCGGCGTCGTCATGGATCGCCGTGGTGCGAGTTCGGGCATAGTCGACCCAGCCCTCCGGCAGGAGACGGCGGTCCTCCCAGACCCCGTCACGCAGATAGAGCAGGCCGAACCGGGCGAAATCCCGCGCGGTGCAGAAGCAGAACGAAGAACCGATGAAGGTGCCGGCCTCGTCGAACTTGGGGATCGGACTGGTCATGCCCAGAGGTTCGAACAGCCGCGTCCGCATGAAGGTCTCGAAGTCCGCGCCATAGGCGTTCAGGGCCCGGGCCAGCGCACGGCTGATGATGTTCGTCGTGCCGCTGGAATAGGCCATGTAGCGGTCCGGCTCATAGAGCAGGGGAAATGACGCCGCGAAGGCGGCGACGTCCTTCTGGCCCTCGCCGAACAGCATCGGGATCACGTCGGACGGCGCATCCGGGCCGTATTCCTCGGTGAATTTCAGCCCGCTCGACATGCGCAGCAGCTGGTCCAGGGTGATCGCCCCGCGCGGGTCGCCCTCGCCGCGCCATTCGGGCACATCGGCCGGGGCGTGGATATCGATCAGCCCGTCGCCGACCAGCAGGCCGGTCAGGGCCTGGGTCATGCTCTTGGCCTTGGACCAGCTGGGGAAGGTGTTCTCCGCCGTCAGTCCTTCGCCATAGCGCTCGTAGATGATCTTCCCGCCGCGCACGAGGAGAAGGGCGTCGGTGCGGCCGAGCGTTTCCAGGCTGTCGGCGGCGAAGGCGCTGTCGAGGTGGGCGGCGGCAGGGCCCGTCAGGCGTTCGCCTTCAGGCCACTCGGTCGTCGGCCAGGGTGTGCCGACGGGCTGGGCGGGGAGGGGGATCAGGGTCATGACGGCAGCTTCCCGCGATGAAGGCGTCTTGTCACCATCAGGCGATTGATCTTTGCCTCAAAGGGCGGGAACGATGGGGCATGGCGAGGCTCACGACATGAGGCGGTGGACCGCGACGGTTCTCGCGGCGGCGCTGCTGCTGGCCGGCGGCGCGGCCGCGGCGGCTGAACCGACGCCCATCAAGGGCGCGGTCGGCGTCTGCATGCGCTTTGGGCCGGACCCGGGACGTGCGGTCGACGTGGTCGTGGTCCATTCCTCCGGCAATCCGCTGCTCGACGCGGGCATTCCGGACACCATCCGCCAGCTGTCCTGGCCGGTGACGATGAAGCCGAAGGAAGAGGGCGCCTGGGTCGGGATCTGGATGACCGTCGACGGCGCCGACATGCCCCAGGGGCCGCTCCCGAACTGCGAGACCGCCGACAGCCTGTTGCCCCATCCGCAGATGCAGACCCATCCGACCTAGGACGCCGCCATGACCTCGAGAACCTACGCGATCACCGGCGGCTTCGGCATCCTCGGCCAGGCCGTGGCGCGCGCGGCGCTCGCTACGGGCGGCAAGGTGGCGCTGATCGATTTCGCGCCGGCGAACCGGACGCCGCTTGTCGGCGCGGTCGAGATCGGGGGCGTCGACCTGTCCGACGAGATGCAGGCCAGGGCGGCCATGGATCGGGCGGCGGACGCCCTCGGCGGGCTGGACGTGCTGGTCAACGTCGCCGGCGGCTTTGTCTGGCAGACGCTGGCCGACGGCGACCTCGCCGCCTGGAGCCGGATGTTCGCGCTCAACACCCTGACCTGCGCCAGCGCCTGCAAGGCGGCCCTGCCGCATCTGCTGGCCGCGCGGGCCGGCCGGATCGTCAGCGTCGGCGCGGGCGGCGCGGTCAAGGCCGCCGCGGGCATGGGCGCCTATGCCGCTTCCAAGGCCGGGGTGCATCGCCTGACCGAGAGTCTGGCCGAGGAGCTGAAAGGGCGGGTGACGGTCAACGCGGTCCTGCCCTCGATCATCGATACCCCGACCAACCGCGCCGATATGCCGGACGCGGATCCGGCGGTCTGGGTGACGCCCGACGAGGTGGCGCAGGCCATCCTGTGGCTGGCCTCTGACGCGGCGAGCGGTGTGACCGGCGCCCTGCTGCCGGTCTCCGGCCGAGTCTGAAACCCGCGTTTTCATGGGCGTGACCGACGGGCCTGAACGCGCTAAGCCCGGACTCTGATGTCCGACTCTGATCACGCCCCCCGCATTTCCGAAATCCTCGACGGTCTGGCTGGCTCGCGCCGCAAGACCATCGCGGTGCAGGACGTGCTCGAGGCGTTCGGTGACCGGGCGTTCGGGGCCCTGATGTTCGTCTTCGCCGCCCCCGCCGCGCTGCCAATGCCGCCCGGCGTCTCGGCCATTCTGGGCGCGCCGCTGCTGTTCATCACCGCCCAGCTGATGGTCGGACGCCGCACCCTGTGGCTGCCCAAGGTCATCGCCGACCGCGACATGAAGCTGAGCGATTTCGTCTCCCTGATGGAGAAGCTGTCGCCCTATCTGACCTGGCTGGAGCGCCGGCTGCGGCCCCGGCTGACCTTTCTCTACAATCCCTGGAGCGACCGGCTGATCGGGGCCGTCTGTCTCGCGCTGGCGATCATCATCATTCTGCCGATCCCCTTTACCCATATGGCTCCGGCCCTGGCGCTGGCGGCGTTCGGCCTGGGCATCGCGGAAAAGGACGGCGTGCTCGGCCTCGTCGGCGGCCTGCTGACCGCGCTCGGCCTGCTGGTGCTGGCGGTGTTGTCCAAGGCCATCATCGCCGGCGTCACCGCTTTCGTGGTGACGCTCTGGCACCTGTTCTGATGATCCTCCCCCGTTGGGGGAGGTGGACCTGCGAAGCAGGGACGGAGGGGGTCCGCTCCGGTCACGGGTGACCCCCTCAGCCCGCTTCGCGGCCAGCTCCCCCAAAGGGGGAGCATCCTTCCTGGCTACGCCACCTCATAATCCGCCAGCACCGGCTGCTTCATCAGCCGGATGTAGGTCGCGGTGTCGCCGCCCCAGTTGTTGGTGATCTTGCCGGAGGCGGTCTTGTACCAGCTGGAACAGGATCCGGCCCAGGCGGTCTTCGTGAGATCGTCCTGTAGTTCAACATTGAACTTCTTGAACGCCGCGTCCTTCACCGCCATGGCCTTCGCGCCCCGGCGTTTCAGTTCCTTCATCGCCTCGACGAGGTAGCCGACCTGGGATTCGATCATCACGATAATCGAGTTGTGCCCGAGGTTGGTGTTCGGCCCGTACAGCATGAACAGGTTGGGGAAGCCCGAAACGGCGACGCCCAGATAGGCCTCGGCGCCGTCCTTCCACGCCTCGTTCAGGGTCTTGCCGCCCGCGCCGACGATCTCGACCGGCGCGATGAAGTCGGTGGTCACAAAGCCGGTGCCATAGACCAGCACGTCACAGGCATGCTCCGCCCCGTCGGCGGTCTGTACTCCGGTCGCCGTCACCGACGACACGGCCTCGGTGACCAGCTCCACGTTGGGCCGGATCAGCGCCTGATAGTAGTCGTCCGACACCAGCACCCGCTTGCAGCCGATCGGATAGTCCGGAGTCAGCTTTGCCTTCAGCACGGGATCGGTGACCACCTGATCGAGATACTTCAGCGCCAGGGCCTTGAATCCCTCGGCCGACTTCGTCCCCTGTTTGAACGCGTTGAAGCGCAGGTCCATCATCTGCCAGATGAACCAGCGATTGAGGCGGTCGAACGCCGGGAACGTGCGGTACAGTCGCTTCTGGAAATCGCTGACCGGCTTGTCCAGGCGCGGCACGATGTAGTTGGGCGTCCGCTGGAAGACGACCACCTTGCCGGCCGTTTTGGCGATCTCGGGGATGTACTGGATGGCGCTGGCGCCGGCGCCGATGCAGCCGACGGTCTTGCCGGTCAGATCGACGTCATGCCGCCAGCCCGCGGAGTGCCAGCTGTCGCCCCTGAAGGAGTCGCGGCCGGGAATTCCGGCGTAGCCGGGCTTGTTCAGCTGGCCGAGGCCGGAAACCAGCACCGGCGCCGACAGGGTCTCGCCGCCCTTGACCGTGACGGTCCACAGGCCCGCCGTCTCGTCCCAGACCGCCTTCTCGACCTCGGTGTTGAAGCGGAACAGATCCATCACGCCGAACTGCCTGGCCACGCGCTCCATATAGTCGCGGATTTCGGCCTGGGGCGAGTAGGCCCGGCTCCAGTCGGGATTCAGGGCGAAGGACAGCGAATAGAGTCGCGAGGGCACGTCGCAGCAGGCGCCGGGATAGGTGTTCTCCCGCCAGGTGCCGCCGATCCGGTCGGCCTTTTCCAGCACCACCACGCGGTCGAAGCCCGCTTCCTTCAGCTTGATCGCCGCGGTCAGTCCGCCGAAGCCCGCGCCCATGACGATCGCGTCCAGTTGACTGGCCATGCCGTTGTTTCCTCCGTCTTTCCGCGAAGTATCGCCCACGGCCGCACGGCGGGAAAGCCTGACGCCGGGTTACCAGCCAGACACCTGTTTGCGGCGTCCGGCTCCCTGTCTAGGATGGCGTCAGGACAGGGAGAGTCATCGCATGAAGTACCGTCAGCTCGGCCGCACCGGCCTCTATGTCTCGGAAATCTGCCTGGGCGCGATGACCTTCGCGAGCGAGGCCACCGGCATGTGGGGCGCCATCGGCGCGGTCGACCAGAAGGGCGTTGACGACATGATCGGCCGGGCGCTGGCCAGCGGCGTCAACTTCATCGACACGGCGGACGTCTACTCGGCAGGCCAGTCCGAACAGATGGTCGGCGCGGCCCTGCACAACCTCGGGGTCAAGCGCAGCGACGTGGTCATCGCCACCAAATGCTTCGGCGAGATGGGCCGTGGTCCCAACGACAAGGGCGCCTCGCGCGGCCACATCATGGACGCGGTCAAGGCCAGCCTCGACCGGATGCAGCTGGACTACATCGACCTCTACCAGATCCACGCCAACGACCCGGTGACGCCGGTCGAGGAGACCCTGCGCGCGCTGGACGATCTCGTCTCCCAGGGTCTGGTCCGGTACGTCGGCTGCTCCAACTGGCCGGCGTGGAAAATGATGAAGGCGCACGGCATCGCCGACGCCCGAGGCTACGCCCGCTTCGAAACCGTGCAGGCCTACTACTCCATCGCCGGTCGCGACCTGGAGCGCGAGGTCGTGCCGATGATGCAGGACCAGGGCATGGGGCTGATGGTCTGGTCGCCGATGGCCGGCGGCCTGCTGTCGGGCAAGTTCACCCGCGACGGCGCGGGTCCCAACGGCGCCCGCCGGGTCAGCTTCGATTTCCCGCCGGTCAACAGGGACCGCGCCTGGGACTGCGTCGACGCCATGAAGCTGATCGCCGACGCCCGCGGCGTGTCGGTGGCCCGTATCGCGCTCGCCTATGTGCTGGCCAAGCCGTTCGTCACCACGGTGATCATCGGCGCGAAGACGGTCGAGCAGCTCGACGACAACCTCGCCGCCGCCGGGATCGAACTGACGGCGGACGAGGTCGCGGCGCTGGACAAGGCCTCGGCCCTGCCGCCCGAGTATCCGGGCTGGATGCTCGAACGCCAGGGCGGCCGGCGCGCGCCTGAGCCGTTCGTGAAGAAGGGCTAGCCCCATTTTGAGCGGTGGCGGGACGGGCCAGACCTGTCCAGGACGTCGAGATTGCCGCCACCGCCCCGGTTGGAGCAGGAGAGATCGATTTGTCGTGGATTCGCACCATCCTGCCCTCGCTCCTGGTTGCGGTCGGCGTCGTCGGCCTTGCCTGGGGTCAGACCACCGCTCCGCCGGCCGAGGTTCCGATCCGTTCAACGGTAGGGGTCTGGCAGCCGGCCGCCGACGGCATCCAGATTCCGCTCTGGCCAGACGACACTGTTCTCGCGAAGCCTGACTCCGGTGATCGACCGGAAGAGACCGGTAATGGCTCTGGTCTTGTCGCCGGAAAGCTGTGGCATTGGGCAGGCAACGTTAGCCGACCGACCATGACCCTCTATCGGCCGAAGGGGCCAAATGCCGGAACGACGCTGCTCGTCATTCCGGGCGGCGGGTTTTCGATCGTGGCGATGGATCTCGAGGGGACCGAAATTTGCGACTGGGCGGTGCAACGGGGCATGACCTGCGTCATCCTGAAGTACCGGGCGCCGCAGAAATGGCCCTGGGACAACGCGAAAAAGCACGGTCGGAGGCCCGACGTACTGCTGGCCCTTCAGGACGCCCAGCGCGCCGTGGGGCTACTGCGGCAGGGGGCTGCGGGCTACGGGATCAATCCTGACAGAATTGGCGTGATCGGGTTTTCCGCCGGCGCCTTCCTTGCCGCGGACCTGAGCAACACTGAGGAGCACACCTACCCGCCTGCCGATGCGGCCGATCGGCAATCCTCACGGCCCGCCTTCGCAATCCTGGCCTACACGGGACGCCTTTGGGATGGCGGTGATGCGAGGACCGACCTTCGACTGGCCCCATGGGTGAAGATCAGCCCCAAGGCGCCGCCGACGCTCCTGATCCACGCCATGGACGATCCGGTCGACGATATCCGACACCCGATGGCCTTTGCCTTGGCGCTTCACGAGGCCGGGGTGCCGGTCGATGTGCGCTTTTACGCCAAGGGCGGTCATGCCTACGGTTTGCGTCCCAGCGATGATCCGATCACGACCCAGTGGCCGGGACAGGCTGAACAATGGCTGCGCGACATCGGCATGCTGTGACACGGTAGATTTGACGGGATCGGCTGTTCCGCCAATCCCGCCAATGTTCAACTATCCGCTTCACCAGTCTGGCCGCACCATGGCGACCGGGTTCGCGGCCTAATTCAAATCGATCCGCCGGCTGGCGCCGATGTCGGGCGTCGAACCGGTGGCGTTGGCCTTGGCGACTTCCCAGGCGACCTTCACGGGGCCCGCGTCGCTGATCCAAACCTGCGCGTCACTGACGTCCAGGCAGAGCAGGGTCAGCGCCGGGTCCGCCTTGCCTTGCGGGTACCAGGCCGCGACCATCGGGTTCCAGTATTTCTCGATCCGGGCGGGATCGTGCTGCAGTGTCAGCTCGCCGCCGACACAGGCCTGGAAGTCCTTGGTCTGGACCACCATCATCGCCGGCTTGCTCTCGGCGATCGAGCGGGCGAGGTCGGTGTCGCTGCGGGTGAAGAACCAGACCTGACCGGTTTCCGGTTCATGAAACGCGGTCATCGGCTGAAAGTGCTGCAGCGGATGGGTATGGGCGCCCAGCATCACGGTGCGGCTGTGCTTGATCTCGTGCCAGAGGCGCTTCTCGACGTCGGCGCGGTCTTTGATGTCAGTGGACATGGCGGTACTCCCTGTGATGCGTGCAAGGGAGAACCCCGGGGCGAGGCGGGGGTTCCGGCCTCCCAGGCCCGGAACGGGTAAACCAGGTTGGAAGTCGCGGTCGGCTACACCTCGCCAGACGTCGGAGCCAGCGAGCGCCGGGCCATACGTCACGGGAGCCATCATGACGACCACGCCGGCGATGCCGCCACGCGGACAGGATCGCGGAAATCGCGCCGGTATGGCGGCGGTCATCGTCGCATCCGGCCTCGCGATCCTGGCGCTGGTCGGCGGTCTGGTCGCCGCCGCGAACAGCATCGACAGTCTGTCGGCCCGCCATGAAGAGCAGCTGGTCGAGAACGGCCTGAAGCTCAAGGATACGGCGCTCCGCGACTGTATCACCCCCAACACCATGTGGGACGACGCGGTCGCCCACCTCGACAACCGGTTCGATACGGCCTGGGCCGACACCAACATGGGCCAGTATCTGACGACCACCTGCAGTGTGTCGCAGGTCTACGTCCTGAACGCCGACGGTCGGGTTCTGGCGGGATGGCGGGACGGCAAGCCGGCCTTGGCCGCCGTCCCGGCGCCGCTTCAGGCATCCGTGGCCCAGCTGATGGCGAAGATCCGGGCGCGGGAGACCCGTCGCGGCCCGTTCTCGTCCAGCCAGAAAAACGGTGAGATGATCGCCACCGCGATCGACGAGACCACCAAGGTCGCCACGGAAGCAGGCCCGGTCGTCGTTTCGGCCAGCCTCATCCAGCCCGACTTCGGCACGGCCCTTCCGTCGGGCGCCCGCGCGCCGGTCGTGGTGACCGTCCAGGCCATCGACGCGGTCTTCCTGGAGTGGTTGAGCAGCCACTTCCTGCTTGATAGCGTTCATGTCGAGCGCGCGCCGTTCGGCAAGCCCGAACCGAAGGAGGCCAGTGTCTTCCTGCGGGATGCCGCAGGCGGCACGGTCGCCCGCGTCGACTGGGACTACAGGCAGCCCGCCCGCGACCTCGCCTGGGTCGCCGCGCCGCCCGCCGGTCTGCTGCTGCTGATCCTGATCATCGCGCCGGCGTTCACGATTCTGCATGATCGCCGCCAGCGCCGCCGCCTGCAGGCCGCGATGCTCGCGGCCAACGCGGCGTCTGACTCCAAGTCCCGTTTCATCGCCAACATGAGCCATGAGATCCGCACGCCGATGAATGGCGTGGTCGGCGTCCTGCACCTTCTGCGTCGCAAGGGCCTCGACGCCGAGAGCCGTCAGCTCATCGAAGAAGCCCTTGCCAGCGGCGCGCTTCTGCAGGGCCTGCTCAATGACGTGCTCGACCTGTCCCGTATCGAGTCGGGCGCCTTCGAGCTGGACGCCGAACCCCTTGATCCCGAGGCGATGATCCGGGAGGTCGTCGGCCTGTTCTCGACCCAGGCCCGTGAGAAGGGCGTCGCGCTGCGGACGTCCTTCGAGGGCGCGCCCGGCATGCTCATGGCGGACGGCCTGCGGCTGCGCCAGTTGTGCATGAACCTGATCGGCAACGCGATGAAGTTCACGGCCCGGGGCCATGTCGACGTTCGCTGCATCCTGACGGACGCGACGCCGTCCGGGGAACGGACCCTTCGGGTGGAGGTCGAGGATACCGGCATCGGCATCCCGACGGCCTCGCAGGCTCTGCTGTTCCGGCGCTTCAGCCAGGCTGACGGCTCGATCGTCCGCGAGTTCGGCGGCTCGGGGCTTGGCCTGTCGATCTGCGCCACGCTTGTGGACCTGATGGGCGGTGACATCGGCTTTGAGAGCACCGAAGGCCAGGGATCGACCTTCTGGTTCCAGGTCCCCCTGCAGCGCGTCGAGGGCAGCACGGGCGCGACGGCCGTGGCGATGTCGGAGCCGGACGATGACTCGGCCGCCGGCCTGCGCATTCTCGTCGTCGACGACAATCCGACCAACCAGAAGGTCGCCCGCATGCTGCTCGAGGCGGTTGGCGCCGACGTCGAGACGGCGTCCAACGGGGCCGAGGGCCTGGACGCGGCCCAGGCGTCACGCTTCGACCTGATCCTGATGGACATACAGATGCCGGTCATGGACGGCCTCACGGCCACGCGGCAGATCCGGGCGCTCGGCGGGCCGTTGGGCAGGGTCCCGATCATCGGCCTGACCGCCAACGTCCTGCCCAGCCAGAAGCGGGACTACCTGGCGGCCGGCATGAACGATGTCGCGGAGAAGCCGATCAACCCGGCGCGCCTGATCGAGCAGATTGAGGCGGCCTTGGAGCACGCCTCTACCCCGGACAGCGATGCGCTGCTGGCTTAGGCCTTCAGGTCCAGGCCTGACCTAGACTCCGTACCGCTCCCGGAACGCCGCCATGGCGGCGGTCGCCTCACGGACGTAGTCGCCCAGCACCTCGGCTTCATGCGGACCATTGGTGAAGATGAAGAAGTCGTCGGTCTCCACCTGGTCGGCGATCCGCTCCCCGGCGGTCGCGGCCGGCAGACCGTGGGCCATCGGGTGGGCGCCCTCGACCACGCGCGGACGGGCGCCGCCGAAGGTGTCGTGCCGATTGCGGAAGGCGTTCCAGATGTCGCTCTGCACCACGCCTGGGCAGACGACGCCGGCCGTCAGGTTGGTGCCCTCGAAATCACGCCGCATGCACAGGCTGTAGCCCATCACCGCGTGCTTGGCCGAGGTGTAGGGGGCGATGATCCCGCCGCGCTTCGACTCCGGCAGGCCCAGGGCGTGTTCCGAAGCGGTGTTGACGATCTTGCCCGGCAGACCGCTCGCCAGCATCAGCGGGGCGAAGGTCTTCACCCCCAGATAGACGCCGCGGATGTTGACCGAATAGACCCAGTCCCAGATCCGCTCGGGCGTCTCATGAACGGTGGACCCGCCGCCGACGCCGGCGTTGTTGAACAGCAGCTGCGGGGCCTGGTCCCAGTGGCCGGACGCCAGTTCCGCCGTGGCGTCCCAGCTGGCCTGGTCGATCACGTCGAGATAGCAGCTGGTCGCTTCCAGCCCCTGATCGCGCAGGGTTTCCGCCGCCGCCAGGGCGCGCTCGGCCTCGATGTCCGCGAGCACCACCTTCGCGCCACGTTTGGCCAGCGCCGAGGCGATGCCGAAGCCGATGCCCGAAGCGCCGCCGGTGATGACCGCGACCGTCCCGCTGACGTTCATGTCCTAGAAGCCCAGCACGCGGGCGTAGCGGTCGCGGTGGTAGCTCGCGCCGCCGAACAGCTGCTCGGCCACGCGGGCGCGCTTGAGATAGAGGCCGGCGTCATGGACGTCGGTCATGCCGATGCCGCCGTGCATCTGGACCATCTCGTTGGTCACCAGGTGGGCGAGGTCGCTTGCCTTGGCCTTGGCGAGCGAGGCGGCGGCGCGGTTATCGGTCGCCCCGGCGTCGATCTGCTCCAGCGCCGCTTCCACGCAGGAACGGGTGGTTTCCAGATCGGTGAACATCTTCGCCGCGCGGTGCTGCAGGCTCTGGAAGGTGCCGATGACCTGGCCAAACTGGGTGCGCGTCTTCAGATAGTCGAGGGTGATCTCGAAGGCCTGCAGGGCGCTGCCGAGCATCTCGGCGGCGATCCCGATGCGGGCGCGGTCGAGCACAGGCTCGAGGATCGCCCAGCCCTTGCCGACCTCGCCGAGCACCTCGCCCTTCGCTCCGGAGAAGCTGATTTCCGCCGCGCCGCGACTGTCGGCCAGGGCCAGGTGGTTGCGGGTCACGCCGGCCGCGCCGCCCTCGACGAGGAACAGGGTGATGCCGTCGGTGTCGCCCGGCTTGCCGCCGGTCCTGGCGGCGACGATCAGCAGGTCCGCCGCATCGCCGTCGACGACGAAGGTCTTCTTGCCCGTCAGGCTCCAGCCGTCGCCCGCCTTCTCCGCCTTCAGGGCGGTCATTTCCGGCGCATGGTGCGCCTTCTCATCCACGGCCAGAGCGGTGACCACTTCGCCGGCGGCGATCTTCGGCAGCCAGGCCGTCTTCTGCGCGTCCGTGCCACCCAGCGTCAGGGCCGAGGCGCCGATCAGGGCGGTGGAGAGGAGCGGGGAGGCGACCAGCGTACGGCCGGTCTCTTCGAGGATCAGGCCGAGGCCGAGGTAGCCGAAGTTCGAGCCGTCGTAGTCCTCGGGCACGATGACGCCGGCCCAGCCCATCTGGCCCATCTCGGCCCAGGCGGCCGGGTCGAAGCTCTGGTGCGTCCCGCTGTCGCGCAGCGCGCGCAGCTTGGTCACCGGCGAGGACTCCTGCGTCCAGCTCTTGGCCGCGTCGCGCAGCATGGTCTGTTCTTCGTTCAGGACGGCCATCAGAAGTTCCTCGCGGTCTCGATCAGGTTGCGTGCTTCGTGGTTCGACACGCGCGTCGCGCTGCTCACCATGACGTTCACTTGGGGGTTGCTCGGATGGACGTCATCCTGAGCAGGCCGCGCAGCGGCCGTGTCGAAGGACGAAGGACGCAGGCTCATGCCGACGCCTTCTCGTGATGGACCGCCCAGGCCAGCGCCTGTTCCAGACGGTCGTTGCCCCAGAAGAGCTCGCCGTCGGCGGTGATGAAACTGGGTGAGCCGAAGACGCCGCGCGCCTTGGCCTGGTTCACATGGTCTTTCAGCCGCGCCTTGACGGCGTCAGACCCGGCGGCCTCAAGCGCCGCGTCGGGCGACCCGCCGGCCTCGGCGATCAGGGGCGCGAGGACCTCGGGACTGGAGATGTCCAGATCGGCGACGAAGTTGGCCTCATAGACCTTGCGGCTGAAGTCCGGAGTCCAGCCGTCGTCCAGACCGGCGATGGCGATCCGCGCCGCCAGCAGGCTGTTGCGGGGAAACTGCGACGGATGGTTCAATGGTAAACCTTCCTCCGCGCAGACCCGTTCCATGTCTCGCCACATGTACTGTCCCTTGACCGGGAAGGCGTTGAACGGGCTGTCGGTGAGGCCCTGCTGGGCATGGAACAGCGGCCCGAGCAGAAACGGCCGCCACTCGACCCGCACGCCCGCCGCCTCGGCCATCCGCTCCACGCGCATGGCCGCCGGGTAGGAGTAGGTCGAGGCGAACTCGTACCAGAACTCGATCATCACTGATGGTCCAGCAGTCCGAGCACCCGCTTGGCGACGACATTGAGGTTGATCTCGCTGGTGCCGCCTTCGATGGAGTTGGCCTTGGCCCGCAGCATCGAGCGCATCGCGCCGATCTCGCCGGCCGAGAACTGTTCGCCGTCCCAGCCCAGCCCCTGCAGACCGAGCGCCTCGACGGTCAGCTCGGTGCGCTCCTGGTTCAGCTTGGCGGCGGCGTATTTGATGATCGAGGTGGCGGCGCTGGGGCCCTTGCTGGCCTTGGCCTCCTGCTCGGCGCGGCGGATGGTCAGGGCGAAGGCCGCCGCGTCCATCTTGTGCGCGCTGATCCTGTTGCGCAGGTCGCCGTCGGCGATGCGGCCCTCGGCGTCGAGGCCGACATGCTCCTTGGCCGCATCGACCACGTCGATGCCCGCCCCGCCGCCGAAGCCGCCGGCCGAGATGTTCTGGCGCTCATACTGCAGCAGGCGTTTGGCGATTTCCCAGCCGCCATTGAGCTTGCCCACGAGGTGATCCTTGGGGACCTTCACGTCGGTGAAGAAGGTCTCGCAGAACGGCGAGTAGCCGCTGATCAGCTTGATCGGCCGGGTCTCGACGCCCTCGGTGGTCATGTCGAACAGCACGAAGCTGATGCCCTCGTGCTTTTTCGATGTGTCGGTGCGCACGAGGCAGAAGATCCAGTCGGCCTGGTCGGCGTAGCTGGTCCAGACTTTCTGGCCGTTGATCAGGAAGTGGTCGCCCTTGTCCTCGCAGCGGGTCTGAAGGCCGGCCAGGTCAGAGCCGGCGCCCGGCTCGGAATAGCCCTGGCACCAGCGGATCTCGCCCTTGACGATGCCGGGCAGGAACTTCTGCTTCTGCTCTTCGGTGGCGTATTCCAGCAGCACCGGGCCCAGCATCCAGATGCCGAAGCTCATCAGGGCCGGGCGGGCCTTGATGCGGCGCAGTTCGGCTTCCAGCACCTTGTTCTGCTCGCGGCTCAGGCCGCCGCCGCCGTATTCCGTCGGCCACATCGGCGCGGTCCAGCACTTGGCGGCCATGCGGTCGAGCCAGAGCTTGGCGTCCTTGTTCTTCGGATTGAACCGGCGGCCGCCCCAGGGCGCCTCGGTCTCGTCGTCCATGGGCGCGTTCAGCGAGGGCGGGTAGTTCGCCGCCAGCCAGTCGCGGACCTCCGCGCGGAACGCCTCAAGTTCGCCGCCGCCAAAGTCAGCCATGGCCGTCTCCCTCAGATTGCTGTTTGGCGGCAACTTACCGCGCGCCGCGCCCGGGGCAAGCCGGTTCAAACAGCCGTTCGACTCTTCGCGCATCTTGCCGCGCGCGGACAGCTGCCTGGCACGCTATATCAGGCGCGGTGACGGGCGTTGGGAATCGCATGCGACTTTACGGCGAACTGAAACCGGCGCTCCTGGCGGCCGCCCCGACGCTGGCTGCCATCGCCGCGGCGGCGTCCGGCGCGATGCTGCTGGCCTCCGGCGCCACGCCCTCGGACCCGTCCCGCCTGGTCGAACTGCTCAAGGTCACGCCGACGGTGCTGATCGAGATCAGCCACTTCCTGTCCTCGATCTTCGGTCTGGTGCTGATCCTGCTGGCCTTCGGCTTGCGGGCCCGGCTCGACGCGGCCTGGACGGCCAGCATGGTGGTCCTGCTGGCCGCCGCCTTTCTGGCGCCGTTCAAGGGCTTCAACTGGGAAGAGGGGGCGGTGCTGATCGGCTGCTTCTTCGTCATCCTTCCGCTGCACAACGCCTTCCCGCGCGCAGCGAGCCTGTCGCGGATGGAGGTGACGCCGGGCTGGCTGGCCTCCGCCGCGGCGGCTGTCGGCGGCGCGGCGCTGCTGGGCTGGTGGTCGTTCGCCCATGCCGACTACGCCGGAGAGCCGATCTGGCGGGTGATGGGCGACCAGGACCTGACCCGCGCCATCCGGGCGACCGGGGGCGCTGCGCTGTTCCTGCTGATGTTCGGCGTCTGGCGCCTGTTCGCCATGCCGGCGACGCCGCCGGTGGCCGGGGATGACGATCCGGACTTCCAGCGGGTTCGCGCAATCCTGAAGACCGCGGAATGGGCCCAGCCCGATTCAAATCTGGCCCTGCTCGGCGACAAGCGCTTCCTGTTCTCGCCGTCGGGCGAGACCTTCCTGATGTTCGGCGTGCGCGGCCGGTCCTGGATCGCCATGGATGGCCCCGTCGGCCGCGCCTCCGAGCGCATGGAGCTGCTGTGGCGCTTTCGGGAGCTGGCGGACGCGCACGCGGCCCGTCCGGCGCTCTACGGCATCGGACCGGAAGACCTGCCCGACGCGGTCGAGCTCGGATTCTCCATCCAGAAGATCGGCGAGGCTGCGGCCGTTCCCCTCGACGGCTTTTCGCTGGCCGGGCGCCGCCGCGAGGTGCTGCGCCGCAACTGGCGCAAGGCCGGCGAAAGCGGCGCCACGTTCGAGGTCATTCCCCCCGAGGGCGTTCCGGAGCGTCTGGAGGCCCTCAAGGCCATATCCGATGAATGGCTGGCGATGCACGCCGGCGGCGAGAAGTCCTTCTCGCTCGGCGGATTCGTGCCGCGCTATGTCGCCGAATTTCCGGTCGCCATCGTTCGGTCGGGCGGCCAGATCGTCGCCTTCGCCACGCTCTGGCCCACCGCCTCGCGCAAGGCGCTGTCGATGGACCTGATGCGCTACAACGACCAGGCGCCCAAGAACGTCATGGACTTCCTGTTCGTAGAGCTCTTCGAGTGGGGTCGAATGCAGGGCTACCAGGCGTTCGACTTCGGCGCCGCGCCGCTGGCCGGACTGGAAGATCGCCCCCTGGCCCCGATCATGTCCCGGGTCGGCAGGCTGCTGTTTGAACGGGGCGAGGAAATCTACAATTTTCGGGGCGTCCGCCGTTACAAGGACAAGTACGATCCGCTCTGGCAGCCGCGCTACATCGCCTCGCCGCACAAGTGGCAGATCCCCATGCTGCTGGCGGATGTCGGGCTGCTGTCGTCCGGCGGCATGGCGGGCCTGACCCGCCGTTCGAAGAAGACGGGTGAGAGCTAGCGGTCCTGCCGCAGCCCGAACAGGCTGGCGAGATGAACCAGCAGCACCAGCACCACGGCGGCGGATGTGACCATGATCATCCGCCAGGGCATCATCCGCGGACCCTTGATCAGGTTCGGCGGCAGGCTCCCGCGCCAGCCGCTGAACGCGGTAAGGCCGATGAACACGGCGGCGGCGGCGAGGGTGGTGGAAACGTCCATCCGGGGCCAGATGGCGGCCCAATGTCGCGAACGCAAGCTTCGTCCACAGCTATTCGCGCCGCACACCAGATTTAGCGTTAACCTCGCGTTTACACACAATCTCTGGCTGGTTAGCGTCCTCTATGAGTGCCGGAGACACGATTCGAATGACGTCGGGGGCGCCTTGGAGCGTGAAAGGGATCGATCCCAAGGCGCGGGAGATCGCAAAGGATCTCGCGCGGCGGTCCGGCATGACGCTCGGCGAGTGGCTCAACCGCATGATCGTCGACGGCGACGCGATCGAGCCCTCTGATATTACAGAAGAATACGACGTGCACCCCGGCCCGGGATTCGACGCCCAGCCGGAGCCGATTGTCGTGGGCGGATCGCGCCGTGACGCGCCGCGCCGCTATGAAGTCGCCGGCCATCCCGCCGACGAGGTCGGTCGGGTGGCTGAAGCCATCGAGCGGCTGACGGCCCGCATCGAGGCTGCCGAACAACGCTCGACCCTCGCCATCACCGGCATCGACCAGTCCGTACGCGGGGCCCTGTCGCGCCTGGAGGGCGCCGAACGGGAACAGGTCGCCGTCGCCGCGCGGTTCGAAGGCGCGCTTGATGAGCTGAACACCCGCTACGGCGGCGTGGGCGAGCGGCTGCGTCGGATCGAGATGGAGTCGACGGGGCCGCGTTCGGCGGAGGCCCTGCGCGCCATCGAAGGCATGCTCGGCAAGGTCGCCGGTCAGGTCTACGAAGGTGAATCCCGAACGCGTGAAACCCTTGCCGCCATCGAGGCGCGCATCGCCTCGGTCGAAGCGGCGCCGGCGGCGATCGTCTCGTCCGTGGATACCACCCAACTGGCGGAGGTGGTCATGGCGCGGGTCGATGAAGCCGAGTCGCGTACGACCGACGCCCTGCGCGATCTCGGCGCTTCGTTCGTCGCGCTCGATCGCCGGCTGAAGACGGTTGAGAGCGGCGCCGGCAATGGCGGCGCGCGCCTGGAGACCCTTGCGGCGGAATTGACCCGAAAGATGGAAGCGACGCGCACCGAACTGGCCGAAGGTCTTCGGGCGGCCTCGGAAGGCCGTTTTGACCGCATGGAACGCAACCTCTCCGAAATGGCCTCGCACATCCAGGCCGCGGAGACCCGCTCGACCCAGGCCATCGAGCGAATGGGGCGTGAGGTGGTCAATATGGCTGACAGTCTTAGCCGCCGGGTCCAGACCGTGGAAAATCATGGCGCCGACGCGATCGAGCAGATCGGCGGCGAGGTGGCCCGCATCGCCACCGTGGTCGAACAGAAGCTCAACCGCGCCGATGGTGTTCAGGCCCAGGCGCTGGAAAAGCTCGGCAGCGAGATCGCTCGCATCACCGAACGTCTGGCCGAGCGGATCGCCAACTCCGAGCGCCGCGGGGCCTTGGCCATCGACGAGGTCGGTGAACAGGTGGCCCGTGTCACCGAACGCATCAACCAGCGCCAGGAGCGCTCGTCGGCCGATCTGGCCGAGCGCATCCGCCAGAGCGAGGAACGCACCGCCCGCCTGCTGGACGAGGCGCGCGAGAAGATCGACCAGAGCCTGAACGCCTCGCACCGGCGTCTGGCGGAACAGGTCGCCCAGGGCCCGGTGGCGCCGATCGCCACCCCGACGCCGCTTCAGCGCCGCGTCGAGATTCCGCGCGAGCCGTTCGGCGACCCTTTCACCGCCGATCCCTTCGAAGCGCCGGGGCGGACCATTCCGGAAGAGGCGTTCGCGCCCCAGGCCCTGACGCGTCCAGACGCCGCCCCGCCGCTCACGGAGCCCGAACCCTTCCCGGTCGCCGAACGCGGCCCGCCCGCCTTCTCCGAGGAGGACTACGAAGCAGCCGACGGCTTCGCGCCGATCTCCGAAGACGTCGAGATTCCGGAGGCGCCGGTGTTCCCGGAGTCGCCGGAGGTGTCGCCGTTTGACGCCGATGAACCCGCCCGGCCGCGGACGACGCGCGAAGTGCTTGAACAGGCCCGTAACGCCGCGCGGCTGGCCAATTCGCCAGAAGCCCGGCCTGTCGCGACCGAGAAGCGCGGCCTGTTCGGCGCCGGCAAGCCGAAGCGCCGCGCCGGTTCGTCGCTGCAGTCGGCCCTCGTGCTGGCCGCCGGCGCCGCGACCCTGTCGACCATGGCCGCCTATGGCGTGATCAAGTTCGGCGGTCACGGCGAGGGCTCTGTCGCCGGCCGCGTCGCCGAGGCGCTGCAGATCCGTCGCGCGGACGAACAGGGGGAGATCAAGACGGCCGAGGCCGATACGACTCCCGTCTTGCCGTCCACGCCGCGCGTGGCGGTTGCCGTCTCCCCGCAGGGCGTTGGCCCCTCGACCACGGACGCCCCCGCGCTGGCGGGCGCCCCGACCTCCACGCCGGTGACCACGCCGGTCGAAAGCCCGGCCTCCCTCTATGCCGACGCCATTCGCCGGATCGACGCGCGTGACCTGACCGGCGTGGCGACCCTCAAGCGCGCTGCCAATCTCGGCTACGCCCAGGCCCAGTTCTACCTCGCCAAGCTGTACGAAAACGGCGAGGCCGGCCTCCGCAAGGATCCGGTCGAGGCGCGCCGCTGGACCGAACGGGCCGCCCTGGGCGGCGATCGCAAGGCCATGCACAACCTCGGCCTCTATTTCTTCGAAGGCCAGGGCGGGACCAAGAACACCACCACGGCCGCCCAGTGGTTCCGGAAGGCCGCTGACCTCGGCCTGTCGGACAGCCAGTACAATCTCGGCCGCCTCTACGAGGAAGGCTACGGCGTCTCCCAGAACGCTGCGGAAGCCTACAAGTGGTATCTGATCGCCGCACGGGCCGGAGACTCCGAGGCCCGGTCCAGCGCCGCGCGCGTCGCCAAGGACCTGTCGCCGCCGGCGATCGCCGCGGCCGAGCGGTCGGCCCAGGGGTTCCGCGCGGCAAGCCCGACGGCGACGCCGGCCAGCGCGGCGGTCCAGGCCGCTGTCGGCGGGACGTCAAGCGACGTGACCGCCGCCCAGCGGGCGCTTTCGACCCTTGGCTTCTATCGCGGTCCGCAGGATGGCGTGCCGTCGCAGGGGCTGAAGGGCGCCATCGCCGCCTTCCAGCGTGAGCAGGGCATCCCCCCGACGGGTACGCTCGACGCCGCGACGATGCAGAAGCTGTCGACCTACGCCCGATAATGCGCGGCGTTCGCGCCGGCGGTTTTTCCGGTCGCATGGCGCCCCGGGAGGGGCATAGTTAGGCCGTGGACCTCTACCTTCCCATCGCCGAGATGTCGGTCAACGCGCCACTGCTGATCGCGCTTGGGGCGCTGGTCGGCTTCATCTCGGGCCTGTTCGGCATCGGCGGCGGGTTCCTGATGACGCCCGTTCTGGTGTTCATGGGCATCCCGCCGGCGGTGGCCGTGGCCAGCCTGGCCAACCATGTCGCCGCTTCATCCTTCTCGAGCGTCACCGCCTACAGCCGCCGGCGGATGGTCGATTTCCGCATGGGCGGCGTTCTGGCCGCGGGCGGCGTCGCCGGCGCCTTCATTGGCGTCGAGGTGTTCCGGGTTTTGCGCCTGCTCGGACAGGCGGACCTCGTCGTGGCGGTGTCCTATCTGGTGTTCCTGGGCGTGATCGGGGCCTTGATGCTATGGGAGTCGCTCGGCGCGGTCCTGCGCAGCCGCCGGGGCGAGCCGCCGCCGCCACGCCGCGACCGCCGCCCGATCCTGCTGTACGCCCTGCCGTGGAAGATACGGTTCCCCAAGTCCCGCCTGTACATCAGCGTGATCCCGCCGATCGTGCTGGGCCTGTTCGTCGGCATCCTGTCGGCGATCATGGGCGTCGGCGGCGGCTTCGTCCTCGTCCCGGCGATGGTCTATCTGCTGCGCATGCCGGCCAATGTCGTGGTCGGCACCAGTCTGTTCCAGATCGTCATCACCACGGTGCTGACCAGCGTGCTGCAGGCCGGACGCAACCAGACCGTCGATGTGGTGCTGGCGACCTTGCTGCTGATCGGCGGGGTGCTGGGCGCCCAGCTTGGCGCCAGGGCCTCCGCGCGATTCCGGGCCGAAGAGCTGCGCGCCCTGCTGGCCCTGGTCGTGCTGCTGGTCGGCTTGCGCATGGGCCTTGGCCTGTTCATTCAGCCCGCCGACCCGTTCGTGCTGGTGGCGGGGGTCGGATGATGCCCGTCGCCGCGCCGCCGCCTGTTCTATCCGCAACGATCTCGGCGACGCTGACCGAGACGGATGTGCGCGTCACATCGGGGTTCCGGGGGGCGAGGATCTCGGTTTACGGCGCGGTCTTCAATCCGGGCGGACGGCCCAGCGACGTCGTGGTTGTGGTCAAGGGCCCGGTCCAGCCGGTGCGTATCGCCCGCAAGGTCCGCGTCGCCGGCGTCTGGCTCAACAGCCGGCCTGTCGTGTTCGAGGGCGCGCCGGGCTTCTACCGGGCGGCCTCGACCCGGCCTCTGGGCGACATCGCCCGGTTTGGGCAACTGCGAAAGCTGGGCCTCGGCCTCGATCACCTGGCCATCGCGGCCCCGGCCGAGCGGCGCATCGAGACCCGCTACGGCGTCCGCGACATGGTCGTGAACACCCTCGGCCCCGACTACTACGCCTGGCGCGCCGCGGTGGTGCGATTGAAGCAGACGGCGGGCCTCTACAGCGCTGACGCCGACGGCGTCACCTTCGTCGACCGTGGACTGTTCCTCGCCCAGGTCGTTCTGCCCGCCGAGGCGCCGATTGGTCAGTACACGGCGCGCGTGATCCTGTTTCAGGGGGGACACCCCGTCTCCGACCGCACCTTGCCGCTCAAGGTGGAAAAGGTCGGGCTTGAGAGGGCGCTTTACCTTTTCGCGCACCTGCATCCGTGGTCGTATGGCATTGTTTCGGCGCTCATTGCCCTGGGCGCCGGCTGGGCGGCCTCGCGGGCGTTTCGCAGGAGTTGACGGGGATGAGGCAGGCGAGCGCGCGGGTGCCCGCGTCGGCGTGGACGCTCGGGATCATCAGCCTGACGCCGTTCTATGTCACTTCGGCCATCTACTGTTACGGCCCTCACCGCTTCGGCGCCCTGGCGCTGCTGGCGCTCGGAACCTGGTCGACAGCCATGCTGGCCTACCTCGGCGGCATCCGCGCCGGCCTGGAGCTGGCCAGCGATCACCCGCCGCGCTGGTGGAGCATGTCGCTGTCGCTGCTGACGCCGATCGCGGGGTTCGGCCTGCTGTACGGCGCCCTGGCCCACCGCTTCGACGCGGTCTGGGAGGTGTCGGGCTTCCTCATCGCCTTCCTGCTGGTCTGGGTCTGGGATGTCCGCGACATCGAGGGCCCCGCCTGGCGACCGCGCTATCGCACCCTGATCACCGCCGGCGCCGCCATCGCCCTGGCGTTTGCGCTGGAACAGGCGATGAGCATGTAGAGCCCCGGCGGGGTCAATCCCCGACCAGCGACGCCCAGCCGATCGCGTGCACCTTGCCCGCCCCCAACGCCGCGGCGAGCGGCCGGCTCGCAAACATCCCGGCGAAGGCCTCATCCTTCACGTTCAGTCCGCCGGCATAGGCTCCGAAGGCCGGCAGGATGACCCGGGTCCCGTCGGTCAGGAAACAGCGCCGCCGCACGCGTCCGCCGCGCCCGGCGACCTTCGCGGCGGGATGAAGATGTCCGGACGCCTCGCCCGGCTGGCAGCCTGCCCGAGGCTCGTGCCGCAGGCGAAGACCCCCCAGATCCATCTCGTCGACGATCTCGCCCGGCAGGGCGCGCGGGCCGTCGGCATCATGGTTGCCGACAATCCAGATTAACCGCCGCGCATCGGCCAGCGCCGCCAGACGTACGGCGTCAACACGGTCCAGCCGATCCTCGGCCGACCCGTCGTGGAAGCTGTCGCCGAGGAAGATCAGCAGATCAGGCGCTGTGGCCGCGACCTCGCGCTCCAGCCGGTCGAGCGTCTCGCGCGTGTCGTAGGGTGGCAGCAGCTGGCCGCGCCGGGCGTAGGCCGAGCCCTTCTCGAAATGCAGGTCCGCGACGATCAGCGCCCGATGATCCGGCAGCCACAGCGCGCCGGTGGCGCGCAACACCGCAGCCTCGCCGTTGATCGCGATCGCCAGCCCGCCGCAGGGCGAGGCGTGGAACATCGGCGGGAAGGCGACGGGGGCGTTCATCCCATGGCCTCGGCGATCAGGGCCTCGGCCGCTTCGGCCAGCATCATCTCGCTGGCGCCGCCCGGCGCGCGTTCGCGGCCCAGTTCCATGAACATCGGCACAGCGAACGGCGAGACATGCTCGAGCTTCACATGCCGGATATGACCCTTGATCCGCGCCAGCATCTGGCTGACCCGGCCGATCTCGACCAGGTTGGTCGCCGCATCCGACCGCGCGCAGCGCAGCAGCAGATGGTCGGGCTGGTGCCGGCGCAGCACGTCGTAGATCAGGTCGGTCGAGAAGGTCACCTGCCGCCCGGACTTCTCGGCCCCCGGCATCCTCCGCTCGATCAGGCCGGAGATCAGGGCGCAGCCCTTGAACGCGCGCTTCATCATGAAGCTCTCGTCCAGCCAGGCCTCGAGATCGTCGCCCAGCATGTCCTCCTCGAACAGGGCGTCGAGATCGAGCCCGTCCATGGGCCGCAGCGACCAGATGGCCATCGAATAGTCATTGCAGACGAAACCCAGCGGCCCGATGCCTAGCCGGTCCAGCCGGCGCGTGAGCAGCATGGCGAGAGTCGTGTGCGCGTGGCGACCATCGAACGGATAGCAGGTCAGGAAGTGACGCTTTCCTTCCGGAAAGGTCTCGACCAGCATCTGGTCGGGCCGGGGCAAGGCCGAGTGCAGGCGCTGGGCCTCCAGCCATTCCCGCACCTCGTCCGGAAATACGTGCCATTCGGCGTCGTTCGACATCATCCGCCTGACCTTGCCGGCCAGGAAGGTCGAGATGGCGAACTTGCTGCTGCCCCAGCTGGGCATCTTGGGATCGACATGCGGCGCCGGCGTCACCAGCACGTCGACGCCGGTCACCGCCTGCAGCCGCCAGACCTGGCCGCCGAAGATGAAGGTGTCGCCCGGCGACAGCATCTCGAGGAAGCCTTCCTCCATCTCGCCCAGCTTGCGGCCGGGCCGCCCGCCGCGCGCCGCCATCCGTACGCTGAGCATGGCCGGTGCGATGATCGCGCCGATGTTCATCCGGTGCCTGCGGATGGTGTCGGCGTCTCGCGCGACCCACAGCCCGTCGCGGGTCTTCACGATCCGGCGGAAGCGGTCATAGGTCTTCAGGGCGTAGCCGCCGGTCGAGACGAACTCGATGACGCTCTCGAAATCCTCCCAGCTGAGGTCGCGATAGGGCCCGGCCCCGCGCACCTCGTCGTACAGCGCCAACAGGTCGAACGGTCCGGCGCAGGCGCAGCTCATGACGTGCTGGGCCAGCACGTCCAGCGCGCCGGTTCGCGGCGGGTCGCCGTCCAGCGAGTTCTCGGCGATCGCCTCGATGGCCGCCTGGCACTCCAGCACCTCAAACCGGTTGGCAGGCACGAACAGCGCCTTCGACGGCTCGTCCAGTCGGTGGTTGGCCCGGCCGATGCGCTGGACCATCCGCGCGGCGCCCTTGGGCGCGGCGAGCTGGATGACCAGGTCGACGTCGCCCCAGTCGATGCCCAGATCGAGCGTCGAGGTGCAGACCACGGCCTTCAGCTCGCCCCGCGCCATGGCCGCCTCGACCTTGCGCCGCTGCTCGGCCGCCAGACTGCCGTGGTGCAGGGCGATCGGCAGGCTGTCGTCGTTGATCTTCCACAGCTCCTGGAACGCGAACTCGGCCTGGAAGCGGGTGTTGACGAAGATCAGCGTGGTGCGGTGCCGCTTGATGATCTCGTAGACGTCGCCCATCGCGTGCTGCGCCGTATGCCCGGCCCACGGCACCCGCCCGCCAGAGATCAGCACGTCGACGACGGGAGAGGGGCCCGGTGGCCCCCGCACGAGATCGACGCTGTCGGTGTTCCGGCCGAGCCAGTCCCGGATCAGGTCCGGATCATCCACCGTGGCTGACAGCCCGACCCGCCGCATCTTCGGCGCGATCGTCTGCAGCCGGCTCAGGCCGAGAGCCAGCAGATCGCCGCGCTTCGACGGCCACAGCGTGTGGATCTCGTCGATGATCACGCAGCTGAGGTCCTCGAACAGCCCCTGCGCGCCCTCCCAGGCCAGCAGCAGCGCCAGTTGCTCGGGCGTCGTCAGCAGCATGTCCGGCGGCTTCAGCTTCTGGCGCTGCTTTCGCGACACGCCGGTGTCACCGGTGCGGGACTCGGCGACGATGTTCAGGCCCATCTCGCTGATGGGCGCCAGCAGGTTGCGCTCGACATCGACGGCCAGCGCCTTCAGCGGCGACAGGTACAGGGTGTGGATGCCGCGCGGACCATTGGGCGGCGGCCGTTCAGCCAGCTCGATCAGGCTCGGCAGAAAGCCGGCAAGCGTCTTGCCGCCGCCGGTCGGGGCGATCAGCAGGGCGTCGCGGCCCTGCCGGCCCTTCTCGACCATCGCCAGCTGATGCTCGCGCGCGGCCCAGCCGCGGCTGGCGAACCAGTCGGCGAAGCGCGGCGGCAACGGCGGGGAGGCGACGCCGTCCATGGGGTTCAGCCACTGACCGCGTTTGCGAGCAGGCTGATGCCGACGGCGAGAATGGCGGTGTTGTAGAGGTAGGCCGCCATGCCGTGGGCGGTGACCAGGTTGCGCAGCTTCGTGCTGCCGATGGTGTTGTCCGACACCTGGAAGGTCGCGCCGATGGTGAAGGCGACATAGGCGAAGTCGAGGTAGCTGGTCGGCGGCTCGCCCGGGAAGCCGATGCCGGCATTCTGGCTCTCGCCGGTGATCGCGAAATGCCGGTGGGCGTAGTGCGGCACGAACACCGAGTGCATCAGCAGCCAGCCGACGGCCAGGGTCACCCCGACGATGACCGGCGTCAGCGCCTTGTGGTCCTTGTCCGGGTGAAGCAGCGCCATGACGATGCCGCCCAGGCTGGCGATGATCGCCGCGCCGACGACCAACAGGACCACGCCTCCGCCGTCATCCTGCCGCCCCGCGCGGTCGCGGATGTCCTTCTCGCTCGCCGTCAGGAACAGCCGCCACAGCAGGATCAGGTACAGCAGCGCCCCGGCATCCCAGCCCACCAGGACGGGGTGGACCTGCAGCAGCGGGACCGTCGTCGCGGCGAATCCCGCGGTCACCGCGACAGCGAGGGCGGCGACCGGGCGCCAGTGCGCGGCCAGCATCGAGGGTCGGATCGGGGCGGGGGACGTCATTGTCCCGCAACCCATCACTCCGGCGGCCTCGCGTCAATGTTCCCGGTCTGTTTCAGTGACACCGCTTGACGCGCCCGTAATCCTCGCGTTCGAATGGCGAGGGGCTTGAGGGGGTCTTGATGCGCGGTTTCTGGATCATTCTCGCGGCTGTGGCGGTGGTGTCCGGCGCGACGCCGGCGCTGGCGGGCGAGCGGCTCGATGACCGCACGGCCGAAGCGGTCACGCCGGGCGATGTCGTCCGTCTGCAGCGCGCCGCCGCGCGGGGCGACGCCCAGGCGATGTACGATCTGGCCATGGTCTATCGCGATGGCGACGGTGCGGCGAAAGACCTCGAGAAGGCCTTCGCCTGGTTCCGCAAGTCGGCCGTGCGCGGCAACGCCGAGGCGATGAACGAGGTCGGCTGCGCCTATTCCCGGGGTCTCGGCGTGGCCCAGAACTACGTCGCCGCCCTGGCCTGGTTCCGCAAGGCCGCGGACAAGGGCGACGTCATCGCCATGCTCAATGTCGGCGTCGCCTACGACAACGGCGAGGGCATCCCAAGCGACGACGCGGAGGCGGTCCGATGGTACCGCCGCGCGGCCGAGGGCGGTGATCCCACGGCGGCCCTCTATCTGGCCAACATGTACGAGCGCGCCGAGGGCGTGAAGCTCGACTACGCCGAAGCCGCCCGCTGGTATCGCCGCGCGACGGCCTCCGACGACGCCGGCGAACGCGCCCAGGCCGAGGCCGGCCTCGACCGCGTCGACGACGGTCAGCTGCCGATCGCCCCGCCGAGGGATGCGACCTCGCTGACCGCGACCTGAACTCGAACCGGACCGTTCCGTTTTTGTTCAAAGCCCGCTAGACCGGGCGGGTGAACGCGCCGACTCCCGTCCTGGAACTCGCTCCCGCCCTGGTCGTGCTGCCGGGCGCGCGGGCGGCCGTGGCGGACGCGGTCGGGGCGAAGGATCTGCGGCCGCCCTATGCGCGGGAGCTGCTGGAGCACGGGCCGGTGCTGCTCGCTCATGCCGGCATGACGGCCCGGCGCCTCGGCCTGCACGCCCCGGCCCGATCCCGGTCGATCTTCGATGCTCTGGAGCTGTTCGCCTTCGTCCGCCCGGCGAAGTTCACCGCCCCCTCGGCCGCGGGACTGGCGCAGGCGCTGGGTCTGGAAGAGCCCAAGGGCGCCGCCGCCCAGGCGGTCTCCCTGCGTCAGACCTGCGCCCTGTTGCTGGCCGAACTCGGCGCCCAGCCCTGGCCGTCGCGCGAGGAAGCCCTGGCCCTGGCCGAGACGCTGGAGCGCGCCGGCTGGGCCTGGGGTCCGGCCTGCATCGCCGCCCTGCGCGCCGGCGGGCCGATCAATCGCCCCCATCGCGGCTCGGGCCTGGAGGTCTGGAGCCGTATCCCCGAATGGGAGGACCAGGCCCCGGTCGGCGAGCCGGGCACGCGCGCTATCACCCCGGAGGACGCCGAACAGCGCCTCGCGGACCTGCTGCAGCGGGCCGGCCTCGATGAGGTCCGCACCCTGCAGAAGGTGTTCGCCGCCGAGACGGCTTACGCCTTCCAGCCGCGTGAGCGGGAAGGGGAGCCCCGCATGATGCTGGCCGAGGCCGGCACCGGCGTCGGCAAGACGCTCGGCTACCTCGCCCCGGCCTCGGTCTGGGCCGAGACCAACGGCCCCTCCGTCTGGGTCTCGACCTACACCCGCGCCCTGCAGCGCCAGATCGAACGCGAGAGCGCGGCCATCTACCCCGACCCCGAGGTCCGCGCCCGCAAGGCGGTCGTGCGAAAAGGTCGTGAGAACTATCTGTGTTTGCTCAATTTTCACGAGGCTGTTCAAGCAGCCCAGCTGGGCAACGGCGACCTGATCGGGCTCGGCCTCACTGCCCGCTGGGTCCGCGCCAGTCGCGACGGCGACATGACCGGCGGCGACTTCCCGGCCTGGCTGCCGACCCTGTTCGCCGTCGGCGTCGCCCACGCGGCCAGCGCCGGCAACCTGGTCGACCGGCGCGGCGAGTGCGTCCACGCCGGCTGCGTCCACTACCGCTCCTGCTTCATCGAGAAGGCCGTGCGCGGCTCCAAGCGGGCCGACATCGTCATCGCCAACCATGCGCTGGTCATGACCCAGGCGGCCTTCGACGGCGCTCGCACGGCGCGCGGCCTGAAGGGCGACAACGAGACCACCACCCTGCGCCGCATCGTCTTCGACGAGGGTCACCACCTGTTCGACGCGGCCGACAGCGCCTTTTCCACGGCCCTCAGCGGCGCCGAGGCGGCCGAGATGCGCCGCTGGATCCGCGGGCCCGAGGGACGCGGCCGGCGCGGGCGCGGCTTGGAGCAGCGGCTGCTGGAGATCGTCGGCGACCGCGAGGAAGCGCGCCACGCGCTGCAGGACGCCATTCGCGCCGCCGGCGCCCTCCCGGGCGAAGGCTGGTCAGGCCGCATTGCCCCGCCCGACGGCGGCGTCAATCCGCAGGGCCCGGTCGAGGCCTTCCTCGTGGCCGCCATGGAACAGATGCGCGCCCGCGCCAGCCAGAGCGACCAGGGCATGGAATGCGCCGCCCGCCCGGCCACCGACCTGGTCCGTGAGACCGCCGCCGGCGCGACGCGGGCTTTGGCCGCCGTCGAGGCGCCGCTGCTGGCGCTCGCCCGCCACCTCGAAGACGTGCTCGACCAGGACGCCGACGAGCTGCCGACCAGCGACCGCGCCCGCATTGAAGGGGCCCTGCGCGGCCTCGACCGCCGCGCCCGCATGACCCTCCCGGCCTGGCGCTCGATGCTCAAGGCCATCGAGGAGGACGCCGAGGACGACCCCGACTTCGTCGACTGGTTCGACGCCACCTTCCTCTATGGCCGGGTGGTCGACGCCGCCTGCCGCCGCCACTGGGTCGACCCGACCGAGCCGCTGACCGCCGCCGTCATCGCCCCGGCGCACGGCATCCTCGTGACCAGCGCCACCCTGGCCGACAGCACGCTCGCCGACCCCTTCGCGCTCGCCGAAATGCGCACCGGCGCCGCCCGCCTGCCCGAACGGCCCCAGACCCTGCGGCTGGCCTCGCCGTTCGACTACGCAGCCAACAGCCGGGCCTTCGTCGTCACCGATGTCGGCAAGGACGACCCGCGCCAGGTCTCGGCCGCCATGCGCGAACTGTTCCTCGCCGCGGGGGGCGGGGGCCTTGGCCTGTTCACCGCCATCCGCCGGCTGAAGGCCGTGCACGAGCGCATCGCCGCGCCGCTGGCCGACAAGGGTCTGGCCCTCTACGCCCAGCACGTTGACCCGCTGGAGGCCGGCGCCCTGGTCGACATCTTCCGCGCCGAGGAAAACGCCTGCCTGCTCGGCACCGACGCCGTCCGGGACGGCATCGACGTCCCCGGCCGCTCCCTGCGCCTGCTGGTCTTCGACCGCGTGCCCTGGCCCCGGCCCGACATCCTGCACAAGGCCCGCCGCCTGCGCTTCGGTGGCAAGGGCTACGACGACGGCCTGGCCCGCGCCCGCATCGCCCAGGCCTTCGGCCGCCTGATCCGGAGAGCTGACGACAAGGGCGTGTTTGTCATGCTCGACGCGGCGGCGCCGACGCGACTGTTCAGCAGCTTGCCGGAGGGGGTGGAACTGCAGCGCATGGGTCTGGTCGAAGCGATTGAAGCGACAGCGGAATTTTTGAAGGCACCGCAAGATCCCAATTGAAACTCCGCTCATCCTCGCGGAAGCGAGGACCCAGGTTTGCGGCCGGTGCACGCACGGCAGCCGCTGTTCGCCCATCACCACGATGAGCCGCTGCATCGAAAAGCCTTGGGCCCCTCATCCGCGAGGATGAGCGAGGGGAGGCTCAGCAGATCTCCGGATACAGGTCCCGCCATCCGGGATTGGTCTTCTCGATCAGTTCGATCTTCCAGGCCCGGCGCCAGACCTTCATCTGTCGCTCGCGGCGGAAGGCGTCGTCGTGGGTGTCGAAGGCCTCGTACCAGACCAGCCTCTTCACGCCGTAGCGGCAGGTGAACCCCGGTATCAGGCCTTCGCGATGCTCGCCGACCCGGCGCACGAGGCTGTCGGTCGAACCGATATAGAGCGTCCCGTTTCGCCGGCTTGCGAGAATGTAGACATAGAAGGCCATGGGGTTCGGAGGGAGCTTGCCGAAAAAACAATCATAAAGGGTGTTTAGGTAGTTGTCAATCTAGGGAAATTCCCGGCTCGGGGAGCCAGACATCCCTCGAGGTGCGTGCACCGGCAGTAAACCTGGGTCCTCGCTTCCGCGAGGATGAGCGGGGAGAAAGGGGCGGGGGGCGGAGGAGTGAAAGCCGATACCCACAAGTCACCCTCGTCCTGACTCCCCACCGTCTTATTCCTGCAACGCTGCCGGCCTACAGGCGTTGCGGCGGGGCTTGAGTAGCGTAGCGGAGGCGTCCAGTGATCAGCGATATCCCCGGGGAACCCCGGTCATTCCTGCCCCGCCAGACCCCGGCCGCGACCCTCGCCCGAAAAGTCCGCTGGCATGTCGGGCTGTCGCAGCAGGCCTTCGCGGTGACCTTCGGCATCGACCCCGAGCGCCTCGGCTGGATCGAGCGCGGCGAGGTCGAACCCGACCCGGTGCTGGAAGCCTATCTCCGTGTCATCGACCGCGCCCCGCACATGGTGCTGGCGGCGCTGGCCGAACGGCGCGGCTGAACCCCTAGTCCCTGAAGAACGACGCCTGCACGCTGGTCGCCAGCAGCAGGCCGTCATCGCGCCACAGCCGGGCTTCCTGGTCGGCGAACCCGCGATGGAACACGTTGGCGTCGGCCACGCCCAGCACCGGCCGCGCGCCGTTGGCGGTCAGGGCCTCGCCGTCGGTGTGGAAATAGGTCGTCAGGGTGATGGTGCCCATCGGCCCCAGCTTTCCGCGCACCTGGATGATCCGCACGATGAAGGCGTCGCTGAGGGCCGCCAGCGACAGGAAATCCAGAGTCCGTTCGGGCAGGTCGCTCAGCCAGCAGCGGGTCAGGGCGCTGCGTGGGCCGTCCGCGGGCGGCTCTCCGAACTGCGGCGAACCCTCGATGAAGCGGAAGGCGTAGCGCTGGGTCCAGCCGTTGCGCCCGCCCATGAACAGGGGTTCGGCCTCGGAAGCCGGCGGGGCGCCCGGCATCACCGCCGGCCGGTGGGTCCAGGTCTCGGTCCGCCGTCCGCAGACCACCGAGGCGGTGGCGGCGACCTTGCCGTTCTGGACCAGATCGACTGTCCAGTGCTGCACGGTCCGGCCGGTGCGCTTTTCTATCCAGCTGACCTCGAATTCGCCGTCGGCGATGGCGCCGCAGAAGGTCACCGTGAGCGCGATCGGGTCGCCGAGACAGGCCGGATCCTCAAGCACCGCCCGCAACAACGTCGCCGCCGTGGTCCCGCCGAACGGCCCGGCCATGTTGGCGTAGGCCGGATGGGTGCGTCCCGTCGCGCTCCGCTCGCCCGTGGACGTCAGGGTGGTGGCTTCGTCGAGCGGATGGAGGGCGGTCATGGGCGGTCGGATCCTGCGGGCGAGGCAACCATCCCTATCAGCGCCGCCGCTCCGGGCAAGACGGGTTTTCAAAAAAGACCCGCTCAGAGGCGACTATCTGGAAGTCATCGGTCTTGCACGCCGCGCGGCCGACAAGGTCGGCGCGGCGGTAGAGCGGCGCTCCGATGCCTGGTCCAGAGAGGGCGGACGGGACTTCCGGCGTTCCCACTCGTCGTAGTACCCGACCTTCTCGTCGATCAGCACCAGCGCCGATCGCAGGTCGGCGATCCGCTCCTCGACCTGGGCGCGATGTTGCAGCAGCAGCGCGCGTCGATCGCCGAGCGTGCGCCAGCCGGCCACCGACAGGTCGGTCAGCCGGCGCATCTCGGCCACGGTCATCCCCGCCCGACGGAGCCGCTCGAGGAACAGCAGGTGCTCGACGTGGCCGTGTTCGTAGACACGCCGACCGCCGCCATCGCGATCGACGTTCGGGATCAGCCCCTGGCTTTCATACCAGCGGATGGTGTGGACGCTGCGGCCGCAGCGCTTGGCCAGGCCGCCGATGTGAAAGCGTTCGGTCATGGCGTCAGGGGCTCCAGGACGGCTTCGGAGAGAGCGCTGTCGAGATACTCCCTCACCTCGGTCATCTTGCCGTCCTTCATCGTGATCACGAAGCAGTACTGGTTGTTGTAGGCCTTGCCGGATTTCAGCGTCACCGCGCCACGGGCCTCGACAACGACCACGTCGCCATCAGCCAGGATGCGGCTGGCGGTGTTGGTGTAGGTCGTTGCGTACTGTTCGCGCAGCGGCCGGAAAAGGTTGTCGCGGGCGGCCCTCTTGCCGTGATGGACCTGGCTCCAGACGCCGTCGGTCATGGGCCGCCAGACAACATCGTCGGCGAACGCCTCGAAAAAGGGCTGACTGTCGCCGAGGGCGAGCGCGTCCATCACCGCCGAGACGATGGCGCGGTTTTCTTCTGTATGGGACATGGGACTGGTCTCCTGAACTGAACCAGTCACGGAAGAAACCGCCTAGAGGGGACTCTAGGTCAAGAGGTCTTCGCCAACACCCCGACTGGACCTCGCGCCCGACCGCCCTAGCTGGACCTGACGGGGGAATACCGGAGGTCTGATGATGAACCGCGTGCTCCTGCCGCTTGTGGCCGCCCTGCTGCTCGCCCCGCCCGCCGCGCTGGCCTGGGCTCCCACGAGCGAGGCGACCGCGATCCTTCTCGCCGGCAAGCCGTGGGTGTCCGTCACCGTCGACCCTGCCGGCGACGCGGCCCTGATCCGCGCGGCGATCGACATTCCCGCTCCACCGGAAAAGGTCTGGGCGGCGATGATCGACTGCCGCAACGCGCGGGCCATGGTCGCCAACGTCGCCAGCTGCCGGATCCTGTCGCGGGGAACCGGCTGGGACATCCGGGAGCACGTCACCCAGGGCGGGGCGCTGATCCCGACGATCCGCAACGTGTTCCGGTCGGACTATGAACCGTACCGCCGGATCCGGTTTCACCGCGTCGACGGGGATCTCAAGGCTATGAACGGCGAGTGGGGCCTGATCCCGCTGAATGGCGGCCAGGGTACGCGGGTGACCTACGAGAACCACCTGTCCGTCCGCCTCTTCGCTCCGCCGGCCCTGATCCGCGCGGGTCTGCGCAAGGACACGCCAAAGGTGCTGGAGAACCTGCGGCGGATCGTGGCCGGCGGTTAGTGCTTCCCCCTGTCCCGGCCGAAGTTCGGCTCGGCGCTTTCCTGGCCGAGCGCGATGACGCCTCGACGGATGGCGCGCGTGCGGGTGAACAGCTCGTGCAGCTTGTCGGCCTCGCCCCAGCGGATCGCGCGGCTGAGCGCCTGCAGGTCCTCGGTGAACCGACCCAGCACCTCCAGCACCGCGTCCTTGTTGGCCACGAAGATGTCGCGCCACATGGTCGGGTCGCTGGCGGCGATGCGGGTGAAGTCGCGGAAGCCGCCGGCGGAATACTTCATCACCTCGCCCTCGGTGACGCCCTCGAGGTCCGAGGCCGTGCCGACGATGTTGTAGGCGATCAGGTGGGGCAGGTGGCTGGTGATGGCCAGCACCAGGTCATGGTGCGCCGTGTCCATCACCTCGACCTGGGCGCCGCAACCGCGCCAGAAGGCCGACAGCTTCGCGACGGCCTCGGCATAGCCGGACGCCTCGCTGGGCAGCGGGGTCAGGATGGTCCAGCGGCCGTCGAACAGCTCGGCGAAGCCGGCGTCCGGGCCGGAGTGCTCGGTGCCGGCGATCGGATGGCCGGGGATGACGAACACGTTGTCCGGCGCATGCGCCATCAGCGCCTCGGCGACCGTACCCTTGACCGAACCGACGTCGCTGATGATGGCGCCGGGCGCCAGATGGCCGGCGGCGGCCGCCATGGCCTCGCCCATGGCCAGCACGGGCACGGCGAAGATCACCAGGTCCGACCCCGTCACGCCGTCGCCGATGTCGCCGGTCACCCGGTCGGCCAGACCCAGCTCGGTCACCCGCGCCCGCACGAACTCCGACGGGTCGGCAACGACAATCTTGCCGACGAGGCCATGCGCCCGCGCCGCCCGGACAATTGAGGAGCCGATCAGGCCGCAGCCGACGATGGTCAGCTGGTTGAACAACTTGCCGGGCATCAGCGGGCCATGAACGTGGCGAGGGCGTCGACGACGGCGCGGTTGTGCTCTTCCAGGCCGATCGTGATGCGAAGGTGGTCGGGCAGGCCGTAGTTGCTCACGCCGCGGGTCAGATAGCCCTTCGACGCCAGAAACGCTTCGGCCTCGACGGCGGTCCTGCCCGGCGTCGTCGGGAATCCGGCCAGAACGAAGTTGGCCGCCGACGGCGCGATGTCGAGGCCGAGGCCCGACAGTTGCTGCGTCAGCCAGGGCCGCCAAGTCTCGACCAGATCGATCGAGCGCTGCTTGAACGCCTCGTCGCCCAGCGCCGCCACCGCGGCCAGCTGGGCCGGGATGTTGACGTTGAACGGCAGGCGGATGCGGTCGATGGCGGCGGTCATTTCGGCCGGCAGATAGCCCCAGCCCACGCGCAGCGCGGCCAGGCCGTAGATCTTCGAGAAGGTCCGGGTGACGGCGATGTTGCGCTCGTGGCGCGCCAGCTCGAAGTCCTCGCGCTCGCCTTCGCCGGTCTGGAACTCGGCATAGGCGCCGTCGAGCACCAGCACCACCGACGGCGGCAGGGCCTCGTGCAGGCGGCGGATCTCGCTGAACGGGATCCAGGTGCCGGTCGGGTTGGCCGGGTTGGCCACGAACACCAGCCGGGTGCGCTCGTCGACCTGCGCCAGCAGGGCGTCGACGTCGACGTGCAGGTCCTTCTCCGGCGCGTTGCGGATTTCGGCGCCGCAGGCGCGCGCGCCGATGGCCCAGGCGGCGAAGCCGTGTTCGGGCTGGACCATGTTGTCGCCAGGCTCGAGATAGGTCTGGCAGAGCAGCTGGAACACCTCGTCCGAGCCACAGCCGAACAGCAGTCGTTCGGGTTCCAGCGCGTAAGCCGCCGCGATGCCTTCGCGCAGGATGGTCGTGCGGGGGTCGGGATACAGGTTCAGCTTGCCGGCGGCCTCGGCGTAGGCCGCGTGGGCCTTGGGCGAAGAGCCGAGAATGTTCTCGTTGGCCGACAGCTTGATCGGGTGCGCGATGCCCTCGGCCGTCGCCTTGCCGGGCTTGTAGGCCACGATGTCGAGGATGCCCGGCTTGGGCGTGGGGCGGTCGGCTTTGGAACGGTCGGTCGCTTGGGCGGTCATGTCAGAGGTCCGGTTTAAGCGGGCCTCTTACACGAAGAGGCCTAAAGGTCGAAGGGTTCGGGAGCCGCGCCGATGACGCCATGCAGCCGCCCCGGCGCGCGGGCCAGCCTGGCGTCATCGTGCTGATAATAGCCCGCCAGAGCATAGAGGGTCAGGCCGCCATGCTGGGCCAGCGGGCCGCCGGCGACGCCGTCGCGGCTCAGCGCCTCGATGGTCTTGCCGATGTCGGGGGCGTCGGTGACCCACAGGGTCTGGTCGGCGCCGGACGGGCCGACCTCGACCTGGGCCACGGCCAGGGCGGCGGTCGGGCCCCAGGCGGTCAGGCAGGGCAGGGTGGCGAACACCTTCAACGTCGGCTCGGCCAGCAACCGGCCCCACCAGCTGGAGTCCGGCGTCAGGGCCAGCACGCCGACGCCGCCCAGCGTCTTGGCGGCGGCCAGCGCCTGTTCGGGCTTGTCGGCCAGCGACAGCTTCGGCGCGACCCCGAAACGCAGCCGGGCCAGCTCGACGGCGCGGCTCTCCAGCTTGCCGCCCCAGACAGTCAGGTGGAACTGGCCCTGCTGGCTCAGGCTGTCGCCGATGATCTCGCGCCAGATGCGCACGACAAGGGCCGGACTGGCCGCCGGATCACGCGCGGCCAGCAGCCGCCGCATGATCTGGGCCTCGCGCACCGGCCGCAGACCGAACTTTCCGCCGTCGCCCGCCGCCTTCTTGGCCTCGGCCACGGCCTTGGCCAGCGCCGCCCGTTCGCCCACAAGCGCCAGCAACTCGCCGTCGAGGACGTCGATGCGGGCGCGGATGGCGTCCAGTGTCAGAGGCGGTGTGGGGGCGTCGGCGCCCATAAATCTTCCCCGAAGCGAGCCTGCGGACCTATGGCATTGCGGCGAAAGGGGCAATACCCCTCAAGAGGCGCAAGAATATTCCATCATTGTAATCCCGGCCGCCGCGCAGCGATGAGCCGGGAAGACGGTAGATCAGAAAACCCGCGGCGACGGCCCCAAACCCAACGGCCCGAACTTCGCCTCGCCGTCACGGAGCTCGACCGGGCCGCCGAAGCTCTGGCCTCCGCCGTCCGCGTCTTTCAGTCGGGCGTCGAGCCGGCCTTCCAGCCGTCCGTCGGGCCCGACCCGCAGCGGCCCGCCGTTGCCGGTCAGCAGGGCGTCGCCGCCCCGCAGTTCCGCGCCGCGCACGGTCAACACGCCGCCGCCGTCGCGCCAGCGCCGCACGGCCGACGGCCAACTGTTTCCATGGAAGCCGCTGACCTTTGACAGCACGAGGTCCCAGGTCATCGAGACCGGCCGATCCTGCGCGATCCGCGCGGGCAGGCCCTTCAGCCGCAACCGCGCGCCCTCGACCCTGAACATCACGCCGCCCTGGTCGTCGGGACCCGGCCGGGTGTGCAGCTCCAGTCGGTCGGCCGACTGGATCATGTAGGGCCTGGCGCCGGGGGGCGTGTCGAAACTCAGGTCCACCCCCTCGATCGACAGCTTCGGCGGCGTCGCCCCGAACCCGCCGAGGCTCGCGCGCAGGGCCTTTGCCCGCACGGCCACGGGGCCGCCGTCCGGTCGCGTCAGCGTCACGCCTTCCGGCGCCACCATCATCCACTGGTCCAGCCGGTAGATATAGGCCTCGCTCTTCAGCAGCGGCATCGCCAGCGCCCAGCCTGACGGCTCGCCGATGCGCGGCTCGGTCAGGGTCACGTCGAGCCGGAAGGGAAAGCCGGTCACAGTCCGGGTCTTCCACGCCACCGGATAGCCCCGCGCCCGCAGCTGCGCGACGGCGGCGTCCATTCGGGCCACCGCCTCACCGCGCAGCTTGACCCAGGCGATGCCCCAGCCGCCGATCAGCAGCAGCGCCATCAGCCAGGGCAGAAAAAGTCCGATCCGCGAGGACTTCCGGGCGGGCGGGCGATCGGGCAGGGTCATCGGCGGGCACGCTTTGCAGGGACAGCGAATGGGCGACGCGGCAGGGGACCGCTGGGTGTTCGGATACGGATCGCTTATGTGGCGCCCCGGGTTCCCGTTCATAGACCGCCGACGTGCAACCCTCCACGGGCGGCGGCGCGCCTTCTGCATATATTCGGTGCACCATCGCGGCACCTATGAGCGTCCGGGGCTGGTGCTCGGCCTGGCCCCCGGCGGCGCGACCCGGGGCGTGGCCTATCGCGTCGCGGCCAGGGACTGGCCGGAAACCTACGCCTATCTGCGCGAACGCGAGCAGCCGACCGAGACCTATGTCGAGGCCTGGCGACAGGCCAGAATCGATGGCGTCGGCCGGGTCGAGACGCTCGTCTTCCTCTCAGACCCGAAACATCCGCAATGGGCCGGGGCCCTGACGCTGGAGCGGCAGGCAGACCTCATCGACGGCGCGACCGGCCTTTCCGGCCGCAACATCGACTACCTGCGCGATCTCGTCGTCCACCTGCGCGAGGAAGCCGTCCGCGACGCTGGCATGGATCGCCTGCTGGCCATGGTCGAGGCCCGCGAGGCGTCAGGGGCGGCGCCGGTCTAGCTGGCCCGCTTCCAGGTTTGCGACGCGCAGATGGGCGCGACGATGCAGCCCTTGAGCTTCAGCGTGTTGGGGTCGGTCATCTCGATGGCGCCCTGGTAGACGCCGCCGTTGCTCGGCCGATAGATCGCGCCGCCGGACCAGCGGGGCGGCCCGCCGGAGAACCCGGTCATGATCACCAGCCCCTTGAGCGTCCGGTTGCGCAGCGTGGGGTCCTTGTTTTCGGTGTCCTTCAGCGTCGGATCGGCCTTGATCTGGTCCGAGGTGAGAATCTTGCCGCAGATCTTGCCGCCGCAGTTGAACACCTCGACCAGGCCGTGGCTGTCGCCGGTCATCCAGACGCCGACGGGCGATCCGGGGCCGGCTGCGACGGATGAAGAGGCCGCGCCGGCCGTCAACAGCAGGACGGCGGAGAGGGCGAGGAAGGGCCGGGGCAGGGTCATGAGGGTTTCCGGTCAGGTCTGGAGTGTCAGCAGGATAGGACAGGGTCCGTATCCAGCGCGAGAGCGAGGGTCCAGTTCAGCGCCAGTATTGGCCCAAAACGGCGATCGTGGGGCGACTAGAGCCCCTCAGCGATCAGGGCGTTGGACGCCGTCTCGATGCGGGTCTCCATCTCGCGCATGAACTCACCGCGCTTGAGGCCGGGCGGGATGGCGGGCAGGAACTCGAACACGATGGTGCCGGGGTAGCGCAGCACGCCGTGGGCCGGCCAGTGCACGCCGGTGTTCAGCGCCATCGGCGTCACCGGCATGTTCAGGTCGCGGTACAGCGCGGCGATGCCCGGCTTGTAATCAGGCTCGGCACCCGGCGCCTTGCGCGTGCCTTCTGCGAAGATGACCAGCTGCCGAGCGTCCTTCAGCCGGTCCCGGGCGTCCAGCACCAGTTTCTTGAGCGCGGCGGCATGCCCCTCGCGGTCGACGACGATCATCCCGCCCTTCCGCGCGTACCAGCCCAGGAAGGGGATCCACATCAGCTCCTTTTTGGTCACGAAGCAGGCGTCCGGGAGCAGGGCGAAGCCGCCGAAGACGTCGAACATGCATTGATGCTTGCCGGCGATCAGCACGGCGCCCTTCGGCAGGTGCTCACGGCCGCGAACCTCGACCTTGATGTTGCAGATCACCCGCAGCAGCAGCGTGGTGCCCGCGCCGTACCAGGTCAGCACATGCGTCACCCAGCGCCGCGGCGCGAGGAACAGCGGGATCATGCACAGCGCGACGAGCAGGGAGTAAAGGTAGTAGGCGACGGTGAAGGTCAGCGACCGGACCAGGATCAAGGCTTGGTTCCTTTTGCGGCCGGCCCGGCCGGCGGCGTCTTCGAGGATTTGGAGCCGGCGCCGGCCACGCTTTCGCGGACCAGGGTCGCCAGAAACTTGCAGTACTCGATGGACAGCCGCCGCGCATCCCCGCTCTTGCGCCACCAGTGGCGAACGTCGACGGGGCCGGTGACCACGGGATAGGGCGTCAGGGTCGCGCCCGGCATCGCTTCCCGCAACAGCAGCATGGTCCGCGGCATGTGGTAGTCGGACGTCACCACGATCAGGCTGTCATAGCCCTTGCCGCGCGCCCATTCGGCGATTTCGCCCGCGTTGCCGACGGTGTCGGCGGCCGCGTAGCCGAGGTCGACGCAGCAGTCGTAGATCGGCTTCACCGCGCCGGTCACGGCCAGCAGGTCGGCGCGGCTGGCCTCCTTGTTCACGCCGGAAATCAGCAGCCGACGGCCCTTGCCGCGTTCGAGCAGCCGCACCGCCGCTTCCAGGCGCAGGTCCGAGGCGCCGGTCAGGGCGACTACCGCGTCGGCCACTGGCGGCTGGTCGGCCGGCGTCGAGCGCTCGATCCGCTGGGCGAACGCGACGAGGCCGACGGCCCAGATCAGGGCCAGGACAAGGACGGCGGCAAGAACGCGTCTCACGTCAACTCTCCAATCAGTCCGCGCGCGGCCAGCCGGGCGGCGACGGCGGCGACCAAGGCGGCCAGCAGCGGCGTCGGAACGACCGCGACAAGGTCAATCCAGGCCACCGGCAGCACCGGCGTCAGGCCCTGCCCCCCGCCGGCCAGTCTGGCCAGGGCCCCGATGATGGCCGCCCCGCTCGCGCCGAACAAGCCCGCCAGCGCCGCGGCCTGCGCGAATCGTGTCTGGAACAGGCGAATGACGAAGGCAGGCTGGGCGCCGGACAGGTGCAGCACCTCGATGGTGTCCCGGTCCGCCGCCATGGCCGCTCGCGTGGCGAAGGCGATCACCGCGCCGGCCGCCGAGGCGATCAGCAGGAACACGGCGAGCGCCGACCAGCGCGCGATCCCGGCGCCCCGCTCGATATCGCCGATCCAGAGACTGTGGTCGTCGACGGTCGCATCGAGGCCGGCGGCCTTCAGGGCCTGATCCAGCGCCGCGGCGCTGGCCGGGGCCTTTGGGTCGAGGTCGACGGCGACGAGGCGCGGGATAGGCAGGTCGTCCAGCAGCGCCTCATGGCCGAGCCAGGGCTCCAGCAAGGCTTCCGCCTTTTCCTTCTCCAGCGCGCGGGCTTCGGTGACGCCCTTGACCCCCGACAACGCCTCGGCGGCGCGACCGGCGGCGGCGTCCGGCGTCTCGGCCGCCTGGGCGCGCACCACCACGGTGGCCGAGCCGGTCAGCTGGCTGGTCCAGCCATGCGCGGCGCGGTTGGCGGCCAGCGCGCCCAGCGCCGTCAGGCAGGCGAGGAAGCACAGCACCGCGACCACGAACACCAGCGAGCCGTCCTGCGGATCGCGGCGCGGCAACAGCGGGCCGGGCTTCCAGCGTAGCGGGTCAAACAGGTCGCTCATGCGCCCGCCATCCCAACGCCCCGACCGAAGGCGCGCAGACGGCCCTTGTCCAGATGCAGCACGGGCTGGCCGGAGCGGGCGACGAGGTCCTCGTCATGGCTGGCGATCAGCACGGTCGTGCCGAGCCGGTTCAGCTCGACGAACAGCTTCAGAATGCGCAGGGCGTGGGCGTCGTCGACGTTTCCGGTCGGTTCGTCGGCCAGCAGGATGTCGGGGCGGTTCACCACGGCCCGGGCGATGGCCAGCCGCTGCTTCTCGCCGCCCGACAGGGTCGGGGGCAGGGCGTGCATGCGCGCCTTCAGCCCGACCCAGGCCAATAGTTCGGCGACGTCATTGCGGTATTCGTCAGGCTTGGCTCCGGCGATGCGCAGGGGAAGGGCGACATTGTCGAACGCCGACAGGTGATCGAGCAGCTTGAATTCCTGGAACACCACGCCGATGCGCCGGCGCAGGAACGGGCGGTTGGACGGGGCCACGGCCTCAACATCGCGACCGAACAGCTCGATGGTTCCGCGCGAAGGACGCTCCGCCAGGTAGATCAGCTTGAGCAGGCTGCTCTTGCCGGCCCCGGAGGCGCCGGTGAGGAAGTGGAACGACCCCGGCGTAAGGTCGAAATTGACGTCCCGCAGCACCTCGGCCGACCGGCCATAGCGCATCCCTACGCCGTTGAAGCGCAGTATGGGGCCGGCGAGCGGTTCACCGGTGGGTGCGGCGTCTCGGTTTCTGGACATGGGAGCCGAAATCGGCGACCTCAATGGAGGAGCGGGAGCGTCCGATTCGCCGGCATGATACTGACCTGTCCAGAGTGCGCTACCCGCTATTTCGTCCCCGACGACAAGGTCGGTCCCGAGGGGCGAACGGTTAAGTGCTCGTCCTGCGGAAACCGCTGGACGGCCCATGGCGAACCCGCCCTGGAGCTGTTCGTTGACGCCCACGAGGGCGCGACGGCCCGCAACACCCCCGACCCCGCCTTTGACGAACAGCCCGTCAGCGCCCTGCCGGGCGAGGAACTGCCGAAGGTCTTCCGCCAGAAGGCCGACACCGATCGCAAGGTCCGCGAAGCGGTGACCACCGGCATCGTCTGGGCGGGCATGGCCGTGGCCCTGATGGCCATGGTTGGAACGGCGGCCGTTTTCAGGGTTCATGTGGTCAAGCTCTGGCCAGGTAGCGCCGCGGCCTATGCCAGAGTGGGTCTGCGAGTAAACCGGCTGGGCCTGACCATCGAAAAGGTCCACGCCCGAGCCGACAAGGTGGACGGCCACGCTGCCCTGGCCGTGACCGGCGTGATCCGCAACATCAGCAATGAAGCCGTCGCGGCGCCGCCCTTGATCGTCTCCCTCTCCAACAAGGCGCATAAAGTCGTGGCCCGGAAAATCGCCGCGCCGTCGGAGCCTTCCGACCGCCTGATCCCGGCGGGCGGCGTTCGCCATTTCTCCGTTATGATGCTCGACCCGCCGACGACCGCCGCCGATCTGGACGTCGACTTCGATCTCGACCATCGGGCGGCGCCGGTCGCCCATCAACCGCAGGCGAAGCGGCCGGAGCTTCGGGGCTCGGCCGCGGCCGAACCCGTGGCCGGGGCGCCGGTCGCGGCGGCGGAAGCGCATCCGCTGCCCGACAGTTCTCCCTACGCGTTGCCCAAGGAAGGCCACTGATGAGCGACCAGCCGTCCGTCCTGATTTCGGAAGCCGAGGTCGCCGAGCGCGTCGCGGCGGTGGCCGCCCTGATCGCGCCCCGGATCGACGACGAAACGGTCATGGTCTGCCTTCTGACCGGCGGCCTGTGGTTCGCCGCCGACCTGACCCGCGCCCTGGCCCGCCGGGGTCGCCATGTGCATTTCGACGCCCTTTGGCTGTCGTCCTACCGTGACGAGCGCCACAGCTATGGCCGGTGCGAGGTCCGCGCGGACCTGCAGCGCCCGGTTCTGGGCCGCAAGGCGTTGATCGTCGACGACGTGTTCGACACCGGCCTGTCGCTGAGCGAGGCGGCCCGTCTGGTCAAGGACGCCGGCGCCGCCGAGGTCCTGACCGCCGTCTTCGCCAGCAAACCCTGGCCGACCGAGCGGGCGCTCAAGGTCGACTTCGTCGCCTGGGAAGCGCCCGCCCGGTTCCTGGTCGGCTACGGCATGGACGTGGCGGGCACGATGCGCGGGTTGCCGTACATCGGGGCGATGGACTGACTTCCAGATGATCCTCTCCGCGAAGCGGGGAGGGGGACCATGCGAAGCATGGTGGAGGGGCAGCGCTATCATCGGCGGGATGACCGGAATTCAGGATGGGGCCGCTTGCGTTCGCGCCGCCCCTCCACCGCCGTCCCGGCGGCCCCCCTCCCCGGCAAGCCGGGGAGAAATGTCAGTTCACCCCTCCCACTGAAACACCTCTTCGACCCCCACCCCGAACACCCGCGAAATGCGGAACGCCGCCTCGAGCGAGGGCGAGTACTTGCCCTGCTCGATGGCGACGATGGTCTGGCGGGTCATGCCGATGGCGTCGGCGAGCGCCTGCTGGGTCATCTCGCCCCGGTCGAACCGCAGGCGGCGGATCTGGTTCCGGATCGGCGGAGGGCCGGCCACGGTCAGACGCCCCGGCGATAGGCGATGATGATCCAGCCCGACCGGACCACTTCGCCTACCACCATCGCGGCCAGAATGCCGTTGGCCATGAACAGAGGGCTGACCTTGAGCATCCACAACGCCGATACGCAGAACACCGCGCCATTCAGGGCGTAGAATCCGGCGCGGGCGCCCTTGAGGTCGATCAACTGCTCCCGCTCGTCCATCGGCGCGTTCGCGGCCTTGCCGGAGGTGACAGCCAGGGCGATGGCCAGGATGATCTGCACGATGGTCAGCACCACCACACCGCCGATGAACAGGCCCACGGCCGAGGGGCTCAGCGACCGGTCCTGCAGGTCGGGCCACAGGATCCAGAAATAGGTTCCCCACACGCCGGTGGTGGCGAGCAGCGAAATCCAGGCGGACTTTTCGCGGAAGGGCATGACGGGCTCCAGAGGTGGAATGTCGGATATGTCCGACGTGGTGTAGAAAATATTGGACACAGAGTCCAGAATATTTTTCATCCCGCCGCTGCAAGCCTGCCGCCACGTCATACTTGCCGCTGCCCCGCGTGGCCTGACAGGCTGCCGGAAAAGCCTCCGGGAGCAGACGGCCATGGCCTTCGAAGCGATCACCACCGACCTGCGGGACGGGATCCTGACCATCACCCTCAATCGGCCCGACGCGCTAAACGCCTACACCGCCCGCATGGGCGCCGAACTGGCGCAGGCCTTCGTCGACGCCGACGCCGACGACGCGGTGCGGGTGATCATCGTCACCGGAGCGGGCCGCGGATTCTGCGCCGGGGCGGACATGTCGGCCGGGGCGGACGCCTTCGGCGGCGACGGCGCGAAACTGTTCGGCGAGGGCCGTCCGAAGACCGGCGCGCCGAAGGGCGGCTTTGTCGAGGCCATCTACACCTGCCGCAAGCCGTCGATCGCCGCGATCAACGGCGGGGCGGTCGGGGTGGGCATCACCATGACCCTGCCGATGGACATCCGCATCGCCTCGACGAAGGCCAAGATCGGCTTCGTCTTCGCCCGTCGGGGTCTCGCGCCCGAAGCCGGCGCCGCATCCTTCCTGCCACGCATCGTCGGCCTGCCCCAGGCCCTGCGCTGGTGCTACTCGGGCAGGGTGTTCGGCCCCGACGAGGCCCTCGCCGGCGGCCTGGTCAGCGAGGTGGTCGAGCCCGAAGTCCTGCTCGACCGCGCCCGCGAGATCGCCCGCGAGATCGTCGAGGAAACCGCCCCGGTCTCGATCGCCATCACCCGCGCCCTGTTCCAGCGATTCGCCGAAGAGCCGGATCCCCTGAAGGTGCTGGCCGTAGACGGTCCGCTGGCCATGGCCATGGGCGCGAGCGCGGACGTCCGCGAAGGCGTCTCGGCGTTCCTCGAAAAGCGCAAGCCGGCCTTCCCGGGCAAGGTCTCGACCGACATGCCGCCGCCCTGGCCGTGGTGGGAATAGGGGACATGTACCGCAGGTACGTGTCCCCCAATCGAGCAGCCCGGTTTAGGGGACACGTACCTTCGGTACATGTCCCCGCCTAAACCCAGTCCCCCGCCGTCTCGGCCGCCAGCATCTCGTCATAGGTCGGCCGGCGGCGGATCACCGCGAACCGCGCGCCATCGACCAGCACCTCCGGAACCAGCGGCCGGGAATTGTACTCGCTGGCCATCGCCGCCCCGTAGGCGCCGGCGCTCATGAAGGCCACCAGGTCGCCGGCGGCCATCGGCGGCAGCAGGCGGTCGCGGGTGAAGGTGTCGCCGGTCTCGCACACCGGCCCGACCACGTCGCAGATCACCGGCGCCGCGTCGGTCGCCTTCACCGGCTGGATCTCGTGATAGGCGTCGTACATCGCCGGCCGGATCAGGTCGTTCATCGCCGCGTCCAGCACCAGGAAGCGCCGGCCTTCCGGCCGCACGTTAAGGTGCGTGACGCTGGCAAGCAGCACCCCGGCGTTGGCGGCGATCACCCGGCCGGGTTCGAAGGCGAAGCGGATGTCCTTCAGTCCCGCCATCACGCGCCCGATCATCGCCGCGTAGGCGGCCGGTCCCGGCGGATCGGGCATGTTGAAATAGGGAACGCCCAGCCCGCCGCCGAGATCGAGCCGCTCGACGGTCATGCCCTCGGCGCGCAGGGCTTCGACCAGCCCGCGCATGCGCGTGAACGCGGCCTCGAACGGGGCCAGGTCGGTGATCTGGCTGCCGATGTGGCAGGCCACGCCGAGCGGCTTGAGGTGCGGGTTGTTGGAGGCGTTGGCGTACAGCCGCGCGGCCTCGTCGAACGACACGCCGAACTTGTTCTCGGCCTTGCCGGTGGCGATCTTGGCGTGTCCGCCGGCCGCGACGTCCGGATTGACCCGGAACACGATCGGCGCGCGCAGGCCCAGGTCTTTGGCCACCTGCGCCACCAGCTTCAGCTCCGGCTCGGACTCGACGTTGATCTCCGACACGCCGGCCTTCAGCGCGAACGCGATCTCGCCGCGGGTCTTGCCGACGCCGGAGAAGACGATGCGCTCGCCTGGAATGCCCGCCGCCAGCGCCCGGCGGATCTCGCCCTCGGAGACGGTGTCCGCCCCGGCCCCGAGATCGCCCAGGGTCCGGAGCACCGACACATTGCCGTTGGCCTTGACCGCATAGGCGACCAGCGGATCGCCCAGGCCGGCGTCGACCAGAGCCTCACGGAATACGGTGTAGTGCCGCTCCAGCGTGGCGCGGGAATAGACATAGACCGGCGTGCCCACGACCTCGGCGATCCGGGAAAGGGGCGTGTCCTCGCAATGGAGCTCGCCGCCCCGGACCTCGAAGTGGTTCACAGGCGTTCCGGTCTACTTGGGATTGGAGCCCGGGATCGGGGCTTCGGTCGGCGTGCGCCGGTCGATGGCCGGGTCCATGACGGTGCCGTTGGATGAGGCGCGCGGCGCGGGGCCGCCGGGGCCCGGAGGCTGCAGTTCGCCCAGCCGGCCGCAACCGGCCAGCGTCACGGCCGCGAGGGCCGTCATGAGGATCAGGGCCTTGGCTTTCATTTCAGAGCATCCTTCCAGCGCTTGATCTGGGACCGCACCTGGTCCGGCGCCGTTCCGCCATAGCTTACGCGGCTTGCCGACGAGGCGGCAGGGGTCAGAACCTTGAAAACGTCCGCGCCGATGCCCTGGTTCAGGGCCTGCAGCTCGGCCAGCGGCAGCTCGGCCAGGTCGACGCCCAGCTGTTCGGCCCGCTTCACCGCCGCGCCGGTCACATGGTGGGCGTCGCGGAACGGCAGATCGAGCTCCCGCACCAGCCAGTCGGCGAGGTCCGTGGCCGTCGAGAACCCGGCCCCGGCCGCGGCGGCCATCCGCTCGGTATTGGGCTCCAGGTCGGTGATCATGCCGGTCATCGCCAGCAGGCTCAGCTCCAGCGCGTCGAACGCCTCGAAGGTCGGGACCTTGTCCTCCTGCATGTCCTTGGAATAGGCCAGCGGCAGCCCCTTCATGACTACCGTCAGGCTGGTCAGCGAGCCGAGGATCCGCCCGACCTTGGCCCGGATCAGCTCGGCCGCGTCGGGGTTCTTCTTTTGCGGCATGATCGAGCTGCCGGTGGTGAAGGCGTCGCTCAGCCGGATGAAGCCGAACTGCGGCGTCATCCACAGCACGATCTCCTCGGCCAGCCGCGACAGGTGCGTGGCGGCGATGCTGGCGGCGGACAAGGCCTCCAGCGCGAAGTCGCGGGCCGAGACGCTGTCCAGCGAGTTGGCCGTGGGTCGGTCGAAACCGAGCGCCTTCGCGGTCATCTGGCGGTCGATGGGGAAGGGCGAGCCGGCCAGCGCCGCCGCCCCCAGCGGGCATTCGTTCATCCGCGCCCGCGCGTCGCGGAACCGCGAGGCGTCGCGGCCGAACATCTCGACATAGGCCATCAGATGGTGGCCCAGCGTCACCGGCTGGGCCGGCTGCAGGTGGGTGAAGCCGGGCATCAGCGTGTCGGTATGCGCTTCGGCCTTGGCGATCAGGGCGGCTTGCAGCCCCTCCAGCTGGGCGGCCGAACGGTCGCAGGCTTCGCGCACCCAGAGGCGGAAATCGAGCGCCACCTGGTCGTTGCGCGAGCGGGCGGTGTGCAACCGGCCGGCCACCGGGCCGATCAGCTCGCGCAGCCGCGCCTCCACATTCATGTGGATGTCCTCGAACTCGTCCCGGAACGGGAAGGTCCCGGCCTCCATCTCTGCGGCGATCGCCGAAAGCCCGCGCTGGATTTCGGCGGCGGCCTCGCTAGATATGACCCCCGTCTTCGCCAGCATAGCGGCATGGGCCTGCGATCCGGCGATGTCCTGGCTCGCGAGGCGCTTGTCGAAGCCGATGGAGACGTTGATCGCCTGCATCAGGGCATTGGGGCTGGCCGAGAACCGACCGCCCCACATGGCTTGCCCTTCACCGGGCTTATTCGAGGGTTTGTCAGTCATATGAGCGAAGTCCAGCCGGCCAAACCCGGACCCGACCTGTTGAAGTGGGCCATCCGGGGCGCCGCCCTGATCGGCGTCGCGGCGGTTCTATACGTCATCGTCAGCGCCTCCATCAAACCCAAGAGCGAGGCGGACTTGCGACAGTTCGCCAGGGGCGAGCTCGTCAAGCTGGTGGTGCCCTCCGCGCCGACCGCGCCGCCTACGGCCGGGTTCACCGACGCGACGGGAAAGGCCATGACCCTCGCCGACTTCAAGGGCCAGATCGTGGTGGTCAACCTGTGGGCAACCTGGTGCGCCCCGTGCCGCCTGGAAATGCCGACGCTGGCCAAGCTGGCGGCCGCCTACCAGACCCAGCCGGTGCAGGTCGTGGCCATCAGCGTCGACCGCGATGCCGACCTGAACCTGGCGAAGGACGACATCGCGAAGAACGCCCCGCTCAAGCTCTATCGCGACCCCGGCTACAAGTTCGCTTTCGGCCTCAAGCCCACGGCGGCGGGCTTCCCGACGACGATCATCTTCGACAAACAGGGCCGCGAACGCGCCCGCCTCAGCGGCGGCGCCGACTGGAACGGCAAGGAATCCCGGGCGCTGATCGAGGCGCTGCTGAAGGAGTAGGGGGGACTGCTCCCCCCCATCCGTCATCGTCGGACTTGTTCCGACGATCCATGCGTGGACTGTTTGCCGGGTGGGGCAGGGCGCTGAACGCGCGCTCCGGCTTGAGATCGGTGTTCATGGGTCGTCGGAACAAGTCCGACGATGACGGGAGGTATGTTGAACAAGAGCATCGACGCTGACGCCCTCGAACGCATCGCCGACCGGTCCTGGCCGGCGGCAGGCCGAGGTCGACTCGGCGACTGGATCGTCAACACGGATCGCGGCTTCTCCGGGCGGCTGAATGCCTGCTGGCCGCTGGGCGATCCGGGGCTGCCGATCGGCGACGCCGTCGACGCCGTCGAAGCGCGCTACGCCGCCGCGGGCCTGCCGTCGCTGTTCAAGCCGGTCGACCGCCTGTCGCCTGAGCTGGAGACCGAGCTGACCCGGCGCGGATACACGTCTCGCACAGAGACCCTGATGATGATCGGGCCGTTGCACGGCGAGGGCGGCCGGGCCGAGGTCACCGCTCATCCCGACGAACGCTTTGAAGCCGTCTTCAACGGCGCCCAGAACGATTCCGAGGACGCCGCCGAGCGGATGGGAGCCTTTCACCGCATTCCGTCGCCGCGTGGCTTTGCGGTGATCGAGATCGACGGGGCGCCCGTGGCTATCGGCGGCACGGCCATCGAGGGCGAGTGGGCCGGGGTGTTCGGCATGCGCACGCTGGCGGCCCATCGGCGCAAGGGTCTGGCAAGAGACATCCTGGGCGCCTTGTTCGCTACCGCGCGGGCGGCTGGCGCAAGCCGGGGCTATCTGCAGGTCGAGGCCGACAACGACCCTGCCGTGAGGCTCTACGAGGGCTTCGGCTTCCGCGAGGCCTATCGCTACCGCTACTGGGGTCGGTAGACCGGCGCGCGCTGCGCGATCACCACGCCCGCCAGCGTCAGCACCCCGCCGACCATCTGCAGCGGCGTCAGGGCTTCATGGAACAGAATCCATCCGGCGACCGCCGCGACCACGGGCTGGGCCAGCACCACCACCGACGCGATCGAGGCCGGAAGCCGGCCCAGCGCCCAGGCGATCGAGCCCTGTCCAGCCACATGCACGACGGCCAGGCCGATGCAGGCCAGCCAGCCGGCGCCTGACGCCGGAATGATGTCCTCGCCCATGCCGAACGCGACCACCAGCAGGACGGGCGTGCTCACCAGAGTGGACCAGAACATCGCCCGTGACGCGCCCGCGCCCTGCCGCGCCTGGCGCATGGCGAGGAAATAGAGGGCGTACCAGACCGCCGTGGCCAGCGAGAGGAGGTCGCCCAGCATCGGGGCGATGGCCTGCCCCTTGTCGGCGGCGGCGGCCATGGTCCAGGCGCCCGCGATGGCCAGGGCGAGGCCCGCAAGGAAGATGCGGCCAGGGCGTTCGCGGAACGCGAACCAGGCCACGGTCGTGACCACCACCGGCGACAGGTTTGTCAGCACCGTGGCGTTGGCCACCGAGGTCAGCTTGACCCCGTAGTGCCAGAACGACAGGTCCATGGCGAAGAACAGCCCGGCCAGCAGCATGGCGCGGGAGGGCAGGGCGCGCAGGGCGCCGCCTTCGTTGCGCCAGGCGAGCACCGCCAGCAGCGGCAGGGCCAGCAACAGCCGCCAGAAGCCCGCGGCGGCCGGGCCGGTTTCGGTCATCCGAACGAAGATCGGCGCGAAGCCGATGGCGCAAGCGCCGAACACCAGCGCTACAAGGGCCGAAACGGGCGCCTTCACGGGCGCGGCCGCCTCGGTCACCAGTCGAAGCCCAGCTCGGCCCGCAGCGCCGCGCCGGTCATCCCGGCCTCGCGCAGCGTACCCAGAGTTTCGCCGCCCTTGCGTTTGGCGAACCGCTCGCCGGTCGCCGGGTCGAGGATCAGCCGGTGATGGCGATAGGTCGGGGTCGGCAGGCCCAGCAGCGCCTGCAGCAGGCGCTGGATATGGCAGGCCTCGAAAAGGTCGGCGCCGCGCACCACGTCGGTCACGCCCTGCAGCGCGTCATCGACGACGCAGGCCAGATGGTAGGCCACCCCGACATCCTTGCGCGCGAGGACGACATCGCCGGCCAGCTCGGGCTTGGCCTCCAGGCGGCCATGCTCGCCGGCCGGTCCCTCGCCCTTTTCCTGGAATCGCAGCCCACGCAGGCTTCCGAGTTCGGCGCGGGCCGCGTCGATCGACAGTCGCCAGGCGAACGGCTTGAGCTCCGACAGCCAGCGGTCTTCCTCATTGGGATGGATCGGGCCGCCGCGGAACGGCTCGACATGTCCGTGCGGCGCGCTCAGGGCGGCCTCGGCCAGGTCCTTGCGCGTCCTGAAGCAGCGATAGACCAGGCCGCGCGCCTGCAGCTGCTCCAGGGCGGCCTCATAGTCAGCCAGATGTTCGGACTGCCGGCGCACCGGCTCATCCCACTCGAGACCCAGCCAGGCCAGGTCATCGAGGATCGCCGCCTCATGCTCGGGCCGACACCGGGTCGCGTCGATGTCCTCGATACGCACAAGGAATCGCCCGCCGGCCTTCCGGGCGGCGGCGAAGCCCTTCACCGCCGAATAGGCATGGCCGCGATGCAGCCGGCCGGTCGGGGAGGGGGCGAAACGGGTAACGAAGGAGGCGCTCACCGGCCGTCTGTAGACCGGCGCGCGCCGTTTCGCATCGTCAGTTGTTGGCGGGGGCCTCGGAAATGTCTTCCAGCACCGCGCCGGCCTTGCGGGCCGAGGCCTCCTGGGCGACGTCGCCGAGCGAGACGATGCCGGTCAGCTTGTCGGCGCCGTCGACGATCAGGATGCGCCGCACCTGCTTGTCGGTCATCTGGAAGATGACGTCGGCGATCGAGGCGTCCTCACGGCAGGTCTGCACCTCGGTGGTCATGACTTCATCGACCCGGGTGTCAAAGCTGCGCTGCTCGCCGACCACGCGCAGGACGATGTCGCGGTCGGTGATGATGCCGCGGATCTGCCCGTCCTCGACCACCGGAATGGCGCCGGCGTCCAGGTGGGTCATGCGGCGGGCCACATCGGCCACGGTATCGGAAGGCTTGGCGACCTGCGGATTGGCGGTCATCACGTCGGAGATCAGCATGGGAGAACTTTCGGCCGTTGAGGGTCAGCTGACCCAACGGCTTGCGGCGGCGGCTGTTCCGCTCTCACTTCCGCTCATCCCGGCGAAGGCCGGGATGAGCGGATTTTGGGACCGAACCCGATCAGCCCGCCTTCGCCCGTGCCGCCGGGAACATGCCCAGGTGACCCAGCACGGCGCGCAGGAAGCCCTCCTCGCCACCGAGGCCTTCCTTGAGCGGATCGAACTGGCGGAAGCTGGTCATTTCGGCCAGGCCGTGGGCGGCGCACCAGGCGGCGATGGTCGCCAGCTCGATGTCGACATCCGCCACCGTCGGCCCGGCCAGCGCGCGGAAGGTCTCGCGGACCTGGCAATAGGCGCTGTCTTCCTTGTCCTGCATGCCTTCCGGCAGCTCATCCTTGTCGCGCGAACAGTCGTACATCACCCGGTACAACGCCGGGTGCGCCCGCGAGAACTGCACATAGGCGACGCCGATCTCGGTCATCCGCGCGCCGACTTCGCTCGTGCGTTCCTTGGCGGCGGTCATGGCTTCGCCCAGCGCGTCCCATCCGACGTGGGCCACGGCTTCGAGAAGTTCGCCCTTGTCCTTGAAGTGGTGATAGGGCGCGGCCGGACTGACCCCGGCCTCGCGCGCCACCGCACGGAGCGACAGGGCGCTGGGCCCCTCGTTCTCCAGAATCCGGCGCGCGGCGTCCACGAGGGCGCGCCGCAGGTCACCATGGTGATAGGGCCGGGCTTCGGCGGTTGCAGCTTCTCTCATGGCGCTCACGTTAAATCTCTATCCGAACGCTGTAAAGATCATCTTGACGGCGTTCAGATAGGTGCTATTTAAGCATCGTTCAGATCGAACAGCCCCTCGCTCCCCCGAGGGGACAAACTGGGGGGCTCCGATCAAAACAGGGGCCCAAACTTAAGGACTGTGTGTCATGACCAATTCCAAGCTCATCAGCTTCGAGCGCTTCTTCGACCGTTCGAGCGTCGCCTTCTTCCTCATCCTCGGCGCCGCCGCGGCCGGTGCGACCCTCTTCGTCGGGGTCTAATTCCCGCAACGACCATTCGATCCCGTTACGTCCCCCCGATCCCCCGGGGCGGACGGCGGGGCCGACCTGACAAGGGCCGCGATGAGCGGCCCTTTTTCGTGGCTCGCGCCCGGCCCGTCTTGGCCCCGTCACAAAACAGGGTCTATCCTGCGAGTCGCGTTCGGGGATGTTGGCGATCCCTGATGAGGCGCGGAAAGCGAGGCGGGTCTTCAGGACGGTCGCGTATTCAGTTCAGCCGTTGTCGGCTCCCCCGTCGTCGGGGAGCGCCCGATGACGATGCAAAGGATTCAGGCGCACACGGCCAGGGTGCTGAAAGCGCCCCCGTCGGGTTTTCCCGCCCTGGTGCTGAACGCCGACTTCCGGCCGCTCAGCTACTACCCCCTGTCGCTCTGGCCCTGGCAGGAGGTCATCAAGGCCGTGTTCCTCGACCGGGTCGAGGTCATCTCCACCTACGACAAGATGGTCCACAGCCCCTCGTTCGAGATGCGGCTGCCCAGCGTGGTCTGTCTCAAGTCCTATGTCGCCCAGGACCGTCCGCCGGCCTTCACCCGTTTCAACCTGTTCCTGCGCGACAGCTTCAGCTGCCAGTACTGCAGCGCCGGCGCGGACCTGACGTTCGACCACGTCATCCCGCGTTCGCGCGGCGGCCGCACGACCTGGGAAAACATCGTCACCGCCTGCTCCCGCTGCAACCTGACCAAGGGCGGCCGCACGCCCAAGGAGGCGCAGATGCACCCGCACCGCGCGCCGCGCCGTCCTTCGATGCACGAGCTGCAGGACCACGGCCGGCGCTTCCCGCCGGGCTTCCTGCACGAGAGCTGGCTCGACTTCCTCTACTGGGACATCGAACTGGAGGCGTAGAAGGGATCCTCCCCCATCGGGGGAGGTGGATCGCCGTCAGGCGAGACGGAGGGGGTCCGTTCCGGTCTCGGGTGACCCACTCAGTCAGCCCTGCGGGCTGCCAGCTCCCCCGGTGGGGGAGCATCCACGCGGTTCCGGCTTGGGAATTGCAGGAAACCTGCGATGACTGTCCCCGCTCGCGCCATGACGGCCGGGCTTCGCGACCCGGAGCGTCCATGAAGCCCCCCATCAAACGGCTGTCCGACCTCAAGCCGGCGAGCGCGCCCGAAGCCTATGCGCCGCCGACCCCGAAGGTGTCCCGTCGCAAGCCCGGCAAGGTATTGACCGCCGCCGAGAAAGCCGCCTTCCTCGCGGCGCGCCCGGACCTCAATTCGAAGAGTTGAAACCAAACCGTCACACCGGCGTTGTGAACGGACGGCCATTCAGGGGCAGGGGGTGACCCATGAAGATTCTCGAGATCATTCGACTGCCGTTTGCCGTCGCCGGCGCCTTCGTCGGGGCGCTTGGCCTGCCGGGCTGCTGGGAGGCGATCAAGGGCTGTCTCGCCGAGGCGCGGGCGATGCCGAAGTCACAATCCGGCGTTCTGGCAAACCGCCTGTAAACCCTTTTGGCGGTAAGGTTCCGCCATGAGTACCTCGACCCTTTCTGTTGCCCCTGATCGTCGCCGCGCCGGGCGTCACCGCGCCCTGCTGGCCGGCAAACTGGCCAACGACGACGCGACGACGACGATCGACTGCGTGATCCGCAACATCAGCAATACCGGCGCGATGATCGAAACCGCGACGCCGCAGCTGATCCCCAATCGCCTGCAACTGGTGCAGGTCAAGGAAGGCACGGTCTGGGACGTCGAGGTCGTCTGGCGACGCGGCAACCGCATCGGCCTCGCGCTCGGCGAACGTCACGATCTCCGGGACACCACCGAAACGCAGCTCAAGGCCCTGCGCGCCATCTGGAGCCAGATGACGCTTCGCTGATCCTCCCCTCTCGGGGGAGGTGGCCCGAAGGGCCGGAGGGGGTCCGCCCGGATTTCGGATGACCCCCTCAGTCGTCGCTGCGCGCCGACAGCTCCCCCGATGGGGAGCATCTACATTACTGTGTCAGGCTCGGGCGGATCATAGGCGGGCGCCGGGTCCGGCTCGCCGGGCAGACCGGGGTCGTTGTCCGGCTGCGGCGGCGAATAGGGCGGCGCGGGATCGGGGTCGGTCGGTGTTCCAGGATCGGGCATGCGAGTCCAACCCGCGAGCCGCGCCGGAGTTCCTAGACCTTTTCGCTGATCCGGATCGCGGCCTTGCAGCCAAAGCGGATGAGCGCCGCCAGCACCGGATAGCCGGGCGCCTCGTGCGCGCCCTCGTCGCGGGCGATGTCCCGATGCGACAGTTCCTCGTCGCGGAATTTCGACAGTTCGGCCGCCAGGTCCGGATCGCGTCCGGCAAGCTCGGCGATCTGGCCGGCGTAGTGACCTTCGATGACCGACTCGACCGCCTCGGTGCAGGCATGGGCGGCCTTGTCGCCCATCAGGGCGGTGCCGGCGCCGAGCGCGAAGCCCGCCGCGCGCCACAGCGGCGCCATCAGGGTCGGACGCACCTTGTGCTGGTTCAGCAGGGCGTCGAAGCGGGCCAGGTGCACGGCCTCGTGCCCCTCCATCTCGGCCAGTTGGCCGGCGACCCGCTCATGGCCCCGCGCCTTGCCCAGTACGGCCTGCTGACCGCGATAGATGTGCACGGCGCCGAGTTCGCCGGCGTGGTCGACGCGCAGGATCTCGGCCAGACGCTGGCGGCTGGCGCCACGGCCGGGACGGGCGGGAACCGGGCGATCAGACACGACGCATCCTCACGGCGAGCAGGCTGTAGACAAGCAGCTTGAGAGACACCAGCGCGTTCCAGCCGGCCATCGACAGGCCGAGGAACACCCAGGCCGCCTTGTCGCAGGCCGGGGCCTTGATCGAGCCGCCCTTCATGACGGAGTCGAGGCTGGTCAGATGGGGAATGGCGCCCGAGGCGCAGGTCTTGGGTCCGGGCCAGAACTTCCATTCCGCGCCCGCGTGATAGACGGCGACCGCGACGCCCACCAGGAAGATCAACGCCAGGACCAGGCTCCCCAGCCGGCGGACCCGGTCGTCCTTCAGCAGCATCTGGCCCGCGACGGCGATCAGGCCGACGGTCAGGGCCACCCAGTAGACCTCGCGCGCTTTCAGACACAGCGTGCAGGGAGCGAGATGGCCAAAGGTCTCGAAAGCATGGGCGATGGCCAACATCAACGCCGACGACAGCGCGGCGACCAGTGGCCAGTTTTCGAGAATGCGATTGATCAGGGCTTTGAGGGCGGGAGGCATCTCAGCAGGCGCTCGTTCCGTTTCCGAGGAAGTGGCTGGCCACAAGACCTATCACGATCAGGGCGATCGCAAGGCCGGCGATCAGCGCAAGCCGGCGTTCGATGATCGGCAGCATGGCCGGCCCGAATTTCTTGACCACGCCGGCGACGAGGAAGAACCGCGCGCCCCGCGTCACGACGGAGGCGGCCAGGAATACGGGGAAGGCGAACTGGGCGAGGCCCGAGGCGATGGTCACCAGCTTGTAGGGAATCGGCGTCAGGCCCTTGATCAGGATGACCCAGACTCCGTACTTCCCGTACCAGCACTGGAACTGGGCCAGGCCGCCTTCGTGCCCGGACAGTTTCATCAGCCAGAGCGCCGCGTCCTGCAGGAAGTAGCCGATGGCGTAGCCCAGGCAACCGCCCAGCACCGACGCCAGGGTGCACAGCGCCGCATAGCGCCAGGCCTTTTCCGGCCGGGCGAGCACCATCGGCGCCAGCATGACGTCCGGCGGAACGGGAAAGAACGAGCTCTCGGCGAACGAGACCGCGAACAGCGTGGCGGGGGCGTGACGCGAGGCGGCGAGCCCCATCACCCAGTCGTAAAGTCGGCGCAGCATCCGGCTGTGCTATCAGGGACGGACAACCTTGTCTCGCGCCTGCATGGAAAAGGGATGTCTCAATGACGACTCGGACGGCGAGCTGCCAGTGCGGCGGCCTGACGGCGACCTGCACGGGGGAGCCAAACGTGGTCTCCTTGTGCAGCTGTCTGGCCTGCCAGAAGCGGACCGGGTCAGCCTTCGGGCTCGTCGCCGTCTACCCGCGCGAAGCGGTCGAGGTGAGTGGCGCATCAAGCGCCTACCATCGCGTCGCCGAGAGCGGAAACACGAGCGCGATGCACTTCTGCCCGACGTGCGGCGGGATGGTGTACTGGCTGCCTGACGCCTGGCCGGAAATCATCTGCGTCTCCGTCGGGGCCTTCGCCGACCCGACTTTCCCGATGCCGGTCCGGACGGTCTACGACGAGACCCGTCATCCCTGGATCGGCTTCGAGGCGGCTACCCGACTTTAGTTTCATCTGTTACTAACGCGCCCGAACGCGAAGGAGATCTGACGATGAACGCCCAACCCAAGGCCGACCTGTTCGACAACCCGCTCGGCACCGACGGCTTCGAGTTCGTCGAGTTCACCTCGCCCGAGCCGGAGAAGCTCAAGGCGCTGTTCGAGTCGATGGGCTTTACGGCCGTGTCGAAGCACCGCTCCAAGAACGTGCTGCGCTTCCGCCAGGGCGACATCAACTTCATCCTCAACATGGAGCCCGAGGGCCAGCCGGCGGAGTTCCGCGAGGTTCACGGCCCGTCGGCGAACGCCATGGCCTTTCGTGTGCGTGACGCCGCCCAGGCCCTGAAGATGGCCGTCGAGCGCGGCGCCAGGCCGGTCCAGGGTCTGGTCGGTCCGATGGAGCTGAACATCCCGGCCATCGAAGGCATCGGCGGCACCAACCTCTATCTGGTCGACCGCTACGGCGCGCAGGAGATCTACGATGTCGACTTCCTGCCGATCGAAGGCGCGGCGGCCGTCGAGGAAGCCAACAGCGTCGGCCTGACCTATCTCGACCACCTGACCCACAACGTCTTTCGCGGCGGCATGGCCAAGTGGGCGGAATTCTACGAGCGGGTCTTCAATTTCCGCGAGATTCGCTATTTCGATATCGAGGGCAAGGTCACCGGCCTGTTCTCCAAGGCGATGACCAGCCCGGACGGCAAGATCCGCATCCCGCTCAACGAGAGCCAGGACGAGCAGAGCCAGATCGAGGAATTCCTGCGCGACTACAAGGGCGAGGGCATCCAGCACCTGGCCTTCGGGACGGACGACATCTTCGCCACCGTCGAAACGCTGCGCGCGCGCGGCGTGAAGTTCCAGGTGACCCCGGACAGCTACTACGAGCTGCTCGACGGCCGGGTGCTGAACCACGGTGAGGACACGGCCCGCCTGAAGGCGAGCCACATCCTGCTCGACGGCGCCCCGACTGAAGGCCAGGGCCTGCTGCTGCAGATCTTCACCGAGAACCAGGTCGGCCCGATCTTCTTCGAGATCATCCAGCGCAAGGGCAACGAGGGCTTCGGCGAGGGCAACTTCAAGGCCCTGTTCGAGTCCATCGAGCTCGACCAGATCCGCCGGGGCGTGGTGAAGGCGTAGCGGTTCTATCCTCCCCGCGAAGCCGGGGAGGGGGACCGCCCGGAGGGCGGTGGAGGGGTCAGCGCGAACGCCAGCGGCCCCATCCTGAATTCAGGTTCTTCCGGCGAGCCCGGCGCTGCCCCCTCCACCATGCTCCGCATGGTCCCCCTCCCCGGCTTCGCGGGGAGGAAAGTTGAGGTGGCTGTTGTCGGTGATCGGGAGTCGAAAGGTGGATCGTATGAGACTCATCACCCTCGCCATCATGGCGCTTGCCCTCATGGCCCCCCCCGCCCTCGCCAGGCCCAAATGGGCCATCGCCATCCACGGCGGGGCCGGGGTCATCGAGCGCAAGGACATGTCGCCGGAGACCGAGGCCGCCTATCGCGCCGCCATGGCCCGGGCGGTCGCCACCGGGACCGCCGTGCTCGACAGGGGCGGCGCGGCGATGGACGCCGTCGAGGCGGTGATCCGCGAATTCGAGGATGACCCCCTGTTCAACGCCGGACGGGGCGCGGTGTTCACCGCCGAGGGAGCCAACTCCCTCGACGCGGCGGTGATGGACGGCGCGACGCTCAAGGCCGGCGCCGTGGCCGGGGTCACCCGCACCCGCCACCCCATCAGCCTCGCCCGCGCGGTGATGGAAAAGTCGAAGCACGTGATGATGGTCGGCGCGGGGGCCGACGCCTTCTCCGTCTCCGCCGGTCTGGAGCAGGTGGAGCCGTCGTTCTTCTTCACCGAGCGGCGGTGGGCCCAGCTGGTCGCGGAACTGACGGCCCAGGGCCTGCCGATTCCGCCGCGGCCCCAGGGCGCGCCGGCGCCGCACGCCTTCATCTCCATCCCCGACGATCGCAAGTTCGGCACCGTCGGCGTGGTCGCGCTGGACAGCGCCGGCAACGTGGCGGCAGGCACCTCGACGGGCGGCACCACCGCCAAGCGCTGGGGCCGGGTCGGCGACAGCCCGATCATCGGCGCGGGCACCTATGCGTCGAACCAGTCCTGCGCCGTCTCCGGCACCGGGACCGGCGAGTATTTCATCCGCCTGACGGTCGCCCGCGAGATCTGCGCCCTGGTGCAGTACAGGGGTCTGAGCCTGCAGAAGGCCGCCGACGAGGTGATCCAGACCCGCCTGACCGCCCTCGGCGGCGACGGCGGCATCATCGCCCTCACCCCCGACGGCCAGATCGCCTGGAGCTTCAACACCTCGGGCATGTATCGCACCCGCGCCGCCGAGGGACAGGCGCCGGTGATCTCCATCTACAAGGACGAGCCGTAGCCATGGCCAAAGGTAACTGGATCCCCGTTCGCGGCGCGGAAGGCCTGCACAGCAAGCAGGCGCACGCCGATCTGCCCGAAGGGACCTACGAGCGGGAGATGTCCAAGGAGGGCTTCTTCGGCCCGGCGGCGTTCCTCTACCATCGCAAGCCGCCGACCGGCTGGACCAGCTTCGAGGGCCCGCTGCGACCGCGCGCCTTTGACCTGAACGGCCTGAACGAGGCCGCGCCCTCGCCCTGGGACGCCCCGGTCATCCTGCACAACGCCGCCTGCGAGATGCGCTTCTGGAAGCTGTCGGCCGCCATGCCGGTCCTGGCCCGCAACGCCGATGGCGACCAGCTGCTGTTCATCCACGCGGGGGCTGGCGAGCTCTACTGCGACTTCGGCCGGCTGTCGTATGAGGCCGGCGACTACCTCTATCTGCCGCGTGGCACGATGTGGCGGCTCAGCCCCGCGGCCCCGACCGCCGTACTGACCATCCAGGCGACCAACGGCCACTTTACCCTTCCGGACAAGGGCCTGCTCGGGAACCACGCCCTGTTCGACCCGGCCCTGCTGGTCACCCCGGCCATGGACGACGCCTTCCGCGCTCACCAGGCGGAGGAGGGGACCTTTCCGGTCCAGATCAAGAAGCGCGGCCAGGTTTCGGTGGCAACCTACGGCTACAATCCGCTGGACGCCGTCGGCTGGCACGGCGAGCTGGCGCCGGTGAAGATCAACGTCCGCGACTTCCGGCCGCTGAACAGCCACCGCTACCACCTGCCGCCGAGCGTCCACACGACCTTCCTGGCCGACCGGTTCGTCGTCTGCACCTTCGCCCCGCGCCCGTTCGAGACCGATCCCGGCGCGATCAAGATCCCGTTCTTCCACAACAATGACGACTACGACGAGGTGCTTTTCTACCACGCCGGCGACTTCTTCAGCCGCGACGGCATCGACGCCGGCATGCTGACCTTCCATCCGAGCGGCTTCACCCACGGCCCGCACCCCAAGGCGCTGAAGAACATGCTCAGCCAGCCCAAGCCGGCGACCGACGAATACGCGGTGATGATCGACACCCGCGACCCGCTGGAGGTTGGCGAGGGCGCGGCGACGGTGGAAAATGCGGCCTACGTGGACAGCTGGAAGGCTTCATGACCGACGCGACCGACCCTGATCTGCTCGACATGGCCGAGGACGAACTGAAGCGCGCCCTGACGATCCGCTGGCGTGAGCTCGCCAAGGTCACCCCATGGGGCGATACCTTCGAGGGAATTTCGCCTGACGGGAGAAATGTCGAGGTGGAACGAAACTATCTGTGGGCGAGCGAGCCGGGAGGGGACATTCTGGTGGAGATTGCGGTGTTCGGCGGCCCCTCGCGCTATGATGCTGGGGCCAAGGTCAGCCGCCTGATCCCGAAGACCGCCTGAACGGCGGCTTGGGGATCTTCGAGGGGGTGCGAAGATGACGGATCACAGTGAGTTTCCCTGGGGGCCGCAGTATGAGCCCGGCCTGCTGACGCCGTTCGGCGTGATCGGCTGGGTCGTGGCCTCGGCCCTGCTGCTGATGCTGCTGCTGGGCATGGTCAATCCGCCGGCGCGGCGGGCCGGCGCGGCGCATCTGGACGAGATCTACAAGATCATCCTCGCCGCGGCCCGTTTCGCGCTGAAGCAGGACGAGTTCGGCATCCTGCGCGGGGCGGACGTCCTGCGCCGGGTGATCAAGACCTACCTCGGCGGCGTGCTGATGGCCGGCGGTTCGCTCGGCAAGCAGATGAAGGCGCTGAACACCGCCCTCGGCGAGAAGGACGACAAGGACAAGAAGAAGGACGACAAGCACGGCAAGGACGCCCACGGGAAGGGCGGCCATGGCGGCGGTCACGGCGGCGGACATGGCGCCCATGGAACCCCGGCGGCCCACGGCGGCCATGGCGGCGGCCACGGCGAGGCGCCCTCGGCGGTCGCCCATACGGTCCAGGGCCACAGCATCACGGTCAATGTCGGCGGCGACGGCCACGGCGGCCATGAGGAAGAGCACGAGGAAGAGGAAAAGCCCCTCAGCCTCGAGGAACAGCTCATCGCCCTGCGCAAGGCGGTCCGCGAGTTCGAGGCCTGGTGGAGCGACAAGCCGGCCCGTATGGCCGAGCTGCGCGCCGCGCACGACGACCTGACGATTCCCAAGAAACCGGACCCGGCCATGATGGCCCTATTTGAAGAGAAAAAATGAAGCTAGCGTCCCTCAAGGGTGGCCGGGACGGCCACCTCGTCGTCGTCTCCAACGATCTCGCCTGGTGCGTATCCGCGGGGGCCGTCGCGCCGACCCTCCAGGCGGCGCTCGACGATTGGGGGTACTGCGAACCCTTGCTGCGCGGCCTGGCCGAGAGCCTTGAGCATGGGTCGGTGCCGAAGGATCGCTTTCACGAGCATGACGCCGCCTCGCCCCTGCCGCGCGCCTACCAGTGGGCCGACGGCAGCGCCTATGTGAACCATGTCGCCCTCGTGCGGCAGGCCCGCGCCGCGGAGATGCCGGCCAGCTTCTGGACAGACCCGCTGATGTACCAGGGCGGCTCTGACGGCTTCCTCGGCCCCCGCGACAACATCCCCCTCAAGGACGAGGCCTGGGGCTGCGACATGGAGGGCGAGATCGCGGTGATCACGGGCGACGTCCCGCTCGGCGCCACCCGCGAAGAAGCCCTGGCCGCGATCCGGCTGGTCCTGCTCTGCAACGACGTCTCCCTGCGCAACCTGATCCCGGGCGAGATCGGCAAGAGCTTCGGCTTCTTCCAGTCCAAGCCGGCCAGCGCCTTTTCGCCGGTCGCGGTGACGCCGGACGCGCTCGGCGACCGCTGGAAGGACGGCAAGCTCCATGGCGCCCTGGAGGTCGAACTCAACGGCAAGCCGTTCGGCGAGGCCGACGCCGGGGTCGACATGACCTTCGACTTCGGGACCCTCATCGCCCACGCGGCAAAGACCCGCGCGCTGGGCGCAGGCACGATCATCGGCTCGGGCACGGTGTCGAACCGCGACGCGGACGGCGGTCCAGGCAAACCGATCAGCGACGGCGGGTTGGGCTACAGTTGCATCGCCGAAGTGCGCACTGTGGAGACGCTGCTCGCCGGAGAGGCGAAAACGCCTTTCCTGCGCCACGGCGACACGGTCCGCATTGAGATGCGCGACGAGAAGCGCCACTCGATCTTCGGCGCCATTGAACAGCAGGTGGCCGCCGCCTGAGCCGCCGGCTGATGGGAAGGAAGAGGATCATGGGCGCAGACGTGACGCCGTTGCCGCGCAAGCGGTCGCCCGACACGCTGGTGCTCGACGACTACCTTCCCTATCGGCTGTCGATCGCCTCGAACGGGGTCTCCGGCCTGATCGCGCGGGCCTATCAGGATCGCTTCGGCCTCTCGATCCCGCAGTGGCGTCTGTTGGCCGTGCTGGCCGAGGGCGCCCTGTCGCCCCAGGCTCTGGTCGCCCGCACGGCGATGGACAAGGTGACCGTCAGCCGCGCCGCCCAGGGTCTTGTCACGCGCAACCTCGTCGTTCGGACCGACAGCCCCTCCGACGGCCGCTCCCACACCCTGGCGCTCACCGACACCGGCCGCCGCCTGCACGGCGAGATCGCCCCCCTGGCCCTGGCCTATGAAGCGGCCCTGCTGGCCGGTCTCGCCCCCGCCGAAGTGCTCACGCTCAAGCGCCTGCTGTCCCGACTGGAAGCCGCGGCGGCCCGCCTGTCGGGTGAAGGTCGCTGACGACTCCGCCAGCGCGTTGACCTGAGCCGCGCCGTCGCTAGATTGCCGCCTCCGCAGGCCCCTGTGGTGGAATTGGTAGACGCGCCGGACTCAAAATCCGGTTCCGCAAGGAGTGTCGGTTCGAGCCCGACCGGGGGCACCATCGTGCTTCGCCTTGCGGGCTTCGCAGGACAGGTCCGGCAGTTTCATGCGAAGCAGGATGCCCTTCGAAGCCTTGGCGAAGGAGGGCGAAGACGCCCGATCCCGAGATGGAGTGACCCTGATGGCCCAGACGAAGATCGGCGCGGCGACGGCGGTGACCCGGCTCAGCGGCTGGACAGCGGCCACGGACGGCCGGGACGCCATCCTCAAGACGTTCACGTTCCCGGACTTCAACGCCGCCTTCGGCTTCATGACGCGGGTCGCGCTGATGGCCGACAAGCTCGACCACCATCCCGAATGGTTCAATGTCTACAACCGCGTCGAGGTGCTGCTGGCGACCCACGACGCCGACGGGGTCACCGAACTCGACGTGACGCTGGCCGGTTTCATGGACGCGATCGCCGGCTGATCCTGATCGACGGCCCTTGCGAAGCGCCGGATAGCGTTGGAACATCGCCCCCACCCCCGTGAACAGGGGACAGGCGGGGGGAGTGTTGATGATCACGGGCGCCGGCGGCGATGGCCGCCCCCTGTCGAACTGGCGGCTGGCGGCCTTCGCGCTGCCCTGTGTTCCCGTGGCGGCGATGCTGCTGCCGGTGACGGTCTATCTGCCCAACTACTACGCGACCGAACTGGGCGTCGGCCTGGGCGTGCTGGCGACGGTGTTCGGCGTGATCCGCCTGTTCGACCTGGTGCTCGACCCGGTGCTGGGCTTCCTGATCGACAAGACCGACACCCGCTACGGCCGCTACCGGCCATGGCTGGTGGCGGGCGCGCTGATCGCCGTGGTCGCCGCCTGGATGCTGTTCATGGCCGGCCCGGGGATCGACGGCGCCTATATCCTCGTCTGGCTGATCTTCGGTTTCGTAGGCCAGTCCATGGCCTCGATGGCCCATGTGGCCTGGGCGGCCCGGATCGCGCCGCACTACGACCAACGGTCGCGGGTCTACGGCTGGTGGCAGGGGTTCACGGTGCTGGGCCTGATCTCGATCCTCGCCATGCCGCCGCTGATGCGACTGGGCTTCGGCCTGGATCATGCGGCCGGTGTGCAGGCCATGGGCTGGTTCGTCATGCTGACCCTGCCGCCGACCATAGCCGCGGCGGTTCTGCTGGTCGGCGAGCCGCCAACCACGCCAAACGCCAGCCCGCCCCACTGGCGCCAGTATCTGGCCCTGATGGGCCGGGGTTCGGTCCTGCGCCTGCTGGCCACCGACATCGCCCTGGGCACAGGACCGGCCATCGCCGGGTCGCTGTTCTTCTTCTATTTCGAGGCCATCCGCGGGGTCGACCGTGGACTGGCCGGTCTGCTGCTGCTGGTCTATTTCGTCGGCGCCATGGCCGGGGCGCCACTGTGGGCCCGGCTGGCCCGGCGCATCGGCAAGCACAGGGCCTTGATGATCGCGGCGATCGGCTACGCCCTGGCCCAGATCGCGATTCTGGTCGTGCCGTCGGGCCTTGTCTGGGCCATCGTGGTCATGGCTCTTTCGGGCCTGCCCTTTTCCGCCGGTCCGATCCTGTTGAGGGCGATGATGGCCGACGTCGGCGACGAGGAGCGGTTGGCCAGCGGAGTCGACCGCAACGGCCTGCTCTTCGGTCTGCTCAGCGGAACGGTCAAGATCGGCTCGTCCCTGGCCGTGATCGTCGGGTTCAGCGCCCTGGACGCATTGGGGTTCGAGGCCAAGGCGGGTGCGGCCAACAGCCCGGAGGCGCTGTTGGCCCTTACGATCGGGTTTTCCGTCGCGCCGGCGTTGCTGGGTCTGGCCGCCGCCGCGATCATCGCCGGCCACCGGCTGGACGCCGACGCCCACGCCTCCATGCGCCGACAACTCGACGACCGTGACGGCCGGAACGGCGAGGGTGCATAGCCGGCGCCCGGCCTGCCGCCGAGCCTGAGGCCGGGCGGCGCGGAACGGACGACAGTCAGGTGGACGCCTCGGCGTCCACCGTCAGGTCGATCAGTAGCCGATGAACTTCGAGAAGGTCGGCACGATCAGCAGCCAGGTGTCGAGGGCATAGGCCATCGATTCCGAGGTGTAGCCCTTGGCCACGTCGATGTCGTAGCGGGCGTAGGGGTCCATCTCGTCGTCCAGCGCGCAACGGCCGAAGCGCTTGGTGTAGTTCCACTCGTTGCACTTCGAATAGGTCATGCCCTTGTCGAGATCGAAGCCGGCGGAGAACTGGATGCTGGTGCAGCGGCCGGCGGTGCAGTCGTAGAAGTAGACGCGCCAGTTCAGATCGTCGGACGAGCTCTTGATCATCGGATCACCGGCGTCGTCCTTGGTGATCTCGACCGGCAGGTTCTTGGCGCGCAGCACGGACGCCACGTCCTGGGCGCTCACGCCGGCGACGGGATAGGTGAGGGCGGCGGCGGGCGCGGCGGACAAGGCGACGGCGGCGATCGCGGCGGCGGCGGCGGCGGCGAGGATCTTCTTCACGATGGTAGTCCCCCAAGTGACACAGGCAATGAAGGCCATATGAAGCCAGCCTGCACCTGAAACCATACCCCAAAGAGGGGGCTCCCCGCGAGACTGATCTCGACAGCCCGGCTCAGGGCGGGGCCTTGCCCAGACAGGTCGCAACGCAGTGTTCGGCGAGAACCTGGCCCGCGTCGATCAGCCGGATGTCGAGATCGTCGGGCCCCAGGACCAGCGGGACCTCGGTGCAGCCGGCGATGATGGCCTGGGCGCCGGCCTCGGCGAGCGACTGCGCCACGGCGGCCATCTCGTCCTGGACCTCCTCGCCCAGGTCGCCGCCCTTGATGCGGTAGAGCAGGCTCATGAACCACTCCTGCTTGGCTTTCGTCAGTGCGACGGCCTCCAGCCCCATGCCCGTCAGCCGGTCCGAATAGAGCCCAAGCGCCAGTCCGGTGCCCAGGATGCCGACCCGGCTGGCGCCGTCACGCCGCGCCCTCTGGCAGGCGGCGTCGATCATGTTCACCAGCGGCAGTCCGGCCGCCGCCTCGACCTCGGCGGCATAGGCATGGGCGGTGTTGCAGGCGATCGCCAGCACTTGCGCGCCGGACGCCGCCAGGCCCTTCGCCATCGCCGCCAGCACCGGACCGGGGTTGCTGCTCGGTTCGTTTCGGTCGGGCGCCTGCGGATTGATGTCGACCAGCACCCGCAGGTGATCCTGATCCCGCCCGGCGGGCGTCGCCGCCTGCAGCTTGGCGAGGAAGTCCAGCGTCGCCGCCGGCCCCATTCCGCCCAGAACACCGAGGGTTTTCATCACAGCAGCGCCGGCTCAAGTTCGCCGTGATAGCCAAACAGCCCCTGCGCCCCGCCTGTGTGCAGAAACACCACGGTCTCGCCAGCGAAGGCGCCGGCCTTCGACAGGGCGATCAGGCCTTTCATGGCCTTGCCGGTATAGACCGGATCAAGCAGCAGCCCCTCGGTGCGCGCGGCCAGCGTCAGGGCGTCGATGACGGCCTGGTCGATCAGGCCATAGCCGGCCCCGACATAGTCGCAGTCGGCCACGACCATCTCCCGGGTCACGCGCTCGGGATGGCCGAGCAGGCCGGCGGTCTCGACGGCCAGGTTGAAGACGTTGGTCTCCTGCTTCTCCTTCGGCGCCCGCACGCCGATGCCCAGCACCGGGATGTCAGCCCCGCTGACGGCCATACCGGCCACGAGACCGGCGTGGGTTCCAGCGCTGCCGGTCGCGGTCACCAGCCGGTCGATGACCAGCCCCTCGTCGTTGGCCTGCGCCGCCAGCTCAAGCGCGCAGTCGACATAGCCCAGGGCCCCGACCGCATTCGAACCACCGCCGGGGATAATGTAGGGAACCGCGCCCCGCGCCCGGGCGGCGGCGGCGTTGACCTCCATCTCGGCGTTCATGTCGAGGCCCGCCGGCACGGTGCGGATCTTCGCGCCCAGAAGTCGGTCGAGCAGCACATTGCCCGAGCCGACATAGTCGACGGCCGTGTTGCCCGTGCGGTTCTCCAGAACGATCTCGCAGGCCATGCCGAAGCTGGCCGCCGCCGCCGCCGTCTGGCGGACATGGTTGGACTGCACCGCCCCCTGGGTGATCAGGGTGTCAGCGCCCTGTTCCAGCGCCTCGCCCAGCAGGAACTCCAGCTTGCGGGTCTTGTTGCCGCCCCCGGCCAGGCCCGTGCAGTCGTCGCGCTTGATCCACAGGTCGATGCCCAGCTCGGCGCTCAGGCGCGGCGCCGGCTCCAGCGGGGTCGGCAGATGCGCGAACCGGGCGCGGGCGAACTTGGCGAGATTCATGAGGCGACCTGAGTCTGGATTTTCGTGATATCCAGACTACTTCAAAGCTTCGCGCAGGGGAGGAGATTCACAATGACCCCCAAAGTCGTGTTCGCGTCAGCCGCACTGGTACTGTCCCTCGGGTTCGCCGCGCCGGCGTCATCGGCCGCCTTCGTGCTGGGCGGAGGGCTGGCCGACGCCTGTTCCCGCTTCGCGGTTCAGGGCCGGTCGGACGATTATTCGCTCAGCACCTGCACCTACGCGCTTGAGACCGAAAACCTGGTCAAGCGCGACCGGGCGGCCACCCTGGTCAATCGCGGGGTCATCCAGCTTCGGCGCAAGGCCTACGCCCAGGCCAACCGCGACTTCGACACGGCCATCCGCATCCAGCCGGCGATGGGCGAGGCCTATGTGAACCGCGGCGCGGCCCTGATCGCCCAGCGGCGCTGGGAAGAGGGCAAGACCGACATCGACAAGGGCCTGACCCTGAGCCCGGACGAGCCGGAAAAGGCCTATTTCAACCGGGCCCTGGCCTGGGAAGCACTCGACGACATGGCGGCCGCCTGGCGCGACTACAGCAAGGCGTCCGAGCTGAAGCCGGACTGGGACGCCCCCCGCAAGGAACTGGCCCGCTTCACGGTGACGCCGAAGTAGGGCCGCCCACATCCGGTCATCCCGGTGAACGGAAACAGGAAGGGTTGAGGGGAGTTGACGAAAATGTCGGCGCTCAATCGCATACTCATTGCCGCATTGGCCTTCGCCGTCGCCGGTCCCGCTGCCGCTTCGGTCATGGTCCTGGGCTCCGGCCTGGCGCCGGATTGTTCGAAAGCGGCCTTCGCCGGCCGGTCCGACACCGACTCAATCCAGCTCTGCAGCCGGGCCCTCGCCGAGGAGGGACTGGTTCGCCGCGACCGCGCCGGCACTCTGGTCAATCGCGGCGTGATGCTCATGCGGACCCGCGACTACCTCTCGGCCCGGGCCGACTTCGACCGGGCCATCGCGCTGGAGCCGACGCTGGGCGAGGCCTTCGTCAATCGCGGCGTCTCCCTGATGGCCGACCAGGACTACGCCGGCGCCCTTGCCGAGATCGACCGCGGCCTGGCCCTCGGCGTCGATGAGCCGGCCAAGGCCTGGTACAATCGCGGGCTTGTCCAGGAGGGCCTCGGCGACGCGCCCGGCGCCTACCACGACTACCGCAAGGCCCAGGACCTCGCCCCCGACTGGGCCCTTCCGGCGAAACAGCTGACACGGTTCACGGTGACGCAGCCCTGAAGGATGCTCCCCTTCGGGGGAGCTGTCCGCGAAGCGGACTGAGGGGGTCCCCCGAGACCGGAGCGGACCCCCTCCGTCTCGCCTATGGCGAGCCACCTCCCCCGAGAGGGGGAATTATATACGTGACAAAGCAGCATTGATTTCGTAAGGTTTCCTCACTGAAGGAAGCCCTACCGATGAACCTGACCGCACCGATCTTCACCGACGCCGACAAGGCCCGCGAACACCTTGAAGCCACCCGTTGGCCGCAAGGTCCGATCTGCCCGCATTGCGGCGTCGTGAACGAAGCCACCGCGCTCAAGGGCAAGGCTCACCGTGCGGGCCTGTATCAGTGCAACGCCTGTCGCGAGCAGTTCACCGCTACGGTTGGAACCGTGTTCGAAAGCTCGAAGGTTCCGCTCAACAAGTGGCTACTGGCGACCTACCTCATGTCGTCCAGCAAGAAGGGTATCTCGGCTCACCAGATCGGCCGCACGCTCGGCGTCACCTATAAGACCGCTTGGTTCATGTGCCACCGCATCCGCGAGGCGATGGGCGACAACGGCGCCCCGATGGGCGGCGAAGGCAAGTTCGTCGAAGCCGATGAAACCTATGTCGGCGGCAAGGAAACCAACAAGCACCTGTCCAAGCGCAAGCCCGGCCAGATCGGCGGCGTTGGCAAGCAGGTCGTGTTCGCCCTCGTTGAGCGTGGTGGCCGCGCCCGTTCGTTCCATGTGGCCAACGTCACCGGCAAGACCCTCGCGCCCATCCTGCGCACCCAGGTCCGCCGCGAAAGCGTCCTTATGACCGACGAAGCGGGCCAATACCGCAACGTCGGAACCGAGTTCGCGGGCCATGAGAAGGTCAACCACGGCAAGGACGAATACGTCCGTGGCAATGCGCACTCCAACACCGTCGAGGGCTTCTTCGCGATCCTGAAGCGCGGCGTCGTCGGCACGTTCCATCATGTCTCGGAAGCGCACCTCGCGCGCTACCTTGCCGAGTTCGACTTCCGCTACTCCAACCGCATCGCCCTCGGCATCACCGACACGATGCGCACTGACGAGCTGCTGCGTGGCATCGCTGGCAAGCGCCTGACTTATCGGCGGGTTGGTCAAGCCGCGCACGCGTAGGCAGAAGGCGCGTCGTATCTATGCGATGCGAAAATCCACGCGAGAATACGAGCCAAAATAGCGCGTACTTTTTTTGATCGCATTCAGAATGAGAACGCAAAATTGCACATTTTTGGCTGTATGGTCCGTTTTATGGAACACGACCTGTTTCCTCCGCTTGTCGGATTCGAGTCTAAAAAGGCGGCCCAAGCAGCGGCCTTTTTTGCGCTGTGCGCGGACGGAAAGATCGAGAAGCTGAAACTGATCAAGCTGCTGTACTTGGCGGAACGCTACGCCATGGATCGCCTCGATCATCCGATGTTCTATGACGAGTTTTATTCCCTGAAAGATGGGCCGATCTGTTCCAGCGCCCTAAATGGGATCAACGGCGGCATCGATCAGGAGACGTGGTCTCGCTACATCGCGCGTAACGGAAACATCGTAACGCCTGTTCGGAAAATGGACCGCGCGGATTTCGATGAACTGAGCAATGCGGACATCGCGATCCTCGAAAGTCTGTGGGACAAATTCGCCCGATTTACTTCGGGACAAATTCGCCGCCACACGCACGAGCACTGCCAAGAATACGAAGAGGTGACGTCTGGTCGCCTTCCAATCAGCTACGCCGCCGTCTTTCGAGCGCTCCGCAAGCCTGACCCTGAAGGGCTCGCCGAAACCGTCGATGAGGTGCGACGCACACAGAGCCTGCTGGCGATCTGAGTGGCGGGGACAACGCTCTCTCCCGGCGATGTCTTCTGGTTGTTCGGAACTGGCGGGGCCGCCAATCCGACAGGTGGTCACCGCATGATCTGCTTGGCCGCAAATCCTGCCGACAAAGATTACTTGGTGGTCCCGATTTGTACGCCGCAGCCGCAAAGCGACCGCACCTGCGAGCTTACGCCACAAGAATATGCACTGCTCAAGCACAGGAGTTACGCGGCATATCACTTGATGCGCGTCATGAGCCAAAAGGCCTTGGACGCGGCGGTGCTTGGCACTCAGTTCAAGAAACAACCCTCAATGGACGCCGCCACTCTTAAGCGCGTCCGAGACGGCGTATCCACATCACCAGAATCGATACCCAGACTTCAAACCTACCTGAAGACACACGCCTAGCGGCTATCGGCCTTCACCGGCCTTCCTCGCTTGCGCCCCGGAACCGGTTTGGACACCGCATGCGGCTTCGGAGGCATTGCCGCGAGATTGCGTAGAACCCGCTCGAACTCCGCGTTGTCGGCGTCGGGCTCATTCAAATCGGCCGGGCTGTCCTTTGACATTCAAACCCTACTTCCCGTCCAAGCCGATGAAGCTGGACTACATATATTTCCACGTTGGCCGCATATCCGTGAACTGGGCGGACGCCGAAGAAGCGATCGACGGCTGTCTCCGCTTATTCGCCCGCGCCAATCCAGACCCGCTCTATCAAATCCCCATTAGCACAAAGCGCCGCATCGAAGTTTTCAAACGCCAACTCAAAGTGCTGAACCTCGATGACGAGGTTCGGACTAAGGGGAAGGAAATCATAGCCCGCTTCAAGCACCTCGCCTGGCACCGGCACTGGACGACACACGGCACAATCGAAACCCCGTCGTTCATGGGGCAGACATGGCGAAGCTATCGAGGGTTTGTCTCTTTCCTCAAAGAAAACATTTCGACTCGTGAGCTGGAATCCTTGGACCTGCATCTTAGCGATCTTGAAGAGATGGGTGACGAGGCTCTTCGCCTATTCTCCGATATCGTCCACTGGAAGGCGTACGATCTCGGGTGTGAGACCCCGAAAAAGACCGAGAAGGTCCTTCGCAAAATCAGCGTGCGTTTGTCCTGACGCCTCCCACCTCGCAAGGCGTTCGACCAGAGCCTTCAGAATCTCAATCTCAGTAGCGCCGGCCTGTCCCTCTGGGGAATCGCACGGTTCAGATTGCTTTGTCACGTATATAATTCCCCCGAGAGGGGAGGATCCCCACTGGACGAACCCTTCCCGGCGCCCCAGCGTTAGAACCGACTGAACGGGAGGCACGATCATGCGCTGGCGCGACGGCAGACAATCGGGAAACATCGAGGACCGACGCGGACTGGGACCGGTCGGCGCGGTCGGCGGCCTCGGCCTCGGCGGGGTGGTGATCGTCCTGATCGGCGTCTTCGTCTTCGGTGTTGATCCCCAGCAGATGATCAGCGCGGTCACGGACGGCGGCGCGGTCAGCGCGCCGGCCCAGGAGGGCAAGCGCGGCGCCGTAACCGACGAGGGCGGCCAGTTCGTCGGGGCGGTCGAGACCTCCACGACCGACGTCTGGACCGAAATCTTCCGCCAGTCCGGCGCGACCTACAGCCCGACGGCCGGGGTGGTGCTCTATGACCAGGCCACGGCCACCGGCTGCGGCGTCGGTCAGGCCGCGATGGGCCCCTTCTACTGTCCGGAGGACAAGAAGGTGTACCTCGACCTGACCTTCTGGACCGAACTGGAGACCCGTTTCGGCGCGGCCGGCGATTTCGCCCGCGCCTATGTCATCGCCCACGAGATCGGCCACCATGTCCAGGACCTGCGCGGCGAACTGTCGGCGGGGCAGGGCGCGCAGGCCCGCGGCGCGGGCGGCGGCTCGGTCCGCGTCGAGCTGCAGGCCGACTGCTACGCCGGCGTCTGGGCCGCCCGCACGGGCGCGGCGACGCAAGGCCGCGTGGCGCTCGAGGCGGGCGACATCGAGGAGGGCCTGCAGGCCGCCAGCGCCGTCGGCGACGACACCATCCAGCGCCAGACCCAGGGCCGCATCGTCCCCGATGCCTTCACCCATGGCACGGCGGCCCAGCGCATGCGCTGGTTCAAACGCGGCTACGACAGCGGCGACCCCGCCCAATGCGACACGATCCGGGCGCCGGCGCTCTAGGCGGGCAGCCGAACGATTCCGTCAGGCGCGAGGTTCAGGCGGAGCCAGCCATCCCGCTGCGCGACGGCGCCGGTCACCCGCACGGGATCGGCAACGAAGGGCAGCACGTCCGTGCCCAAAATCGCCCCGTCAGGGCCGAGTGCAATGAACACCCGCTTTGTCCGTTCGGGCCCACCGGTGACGAACAGCAGCGGCAGGCCGGACCGGACGCACAGTTCCGCGCAGCCCTTGTGCGTCAGCCCCTCGCCCGGTCGCATGGACCCCAGCCAGCATTTGGCGTCCATCAGTTCGCCCTCGAGGCTCACAGCGCCGAGGGTCTGACCTGGCGGTGGCTCCGGCGGCGGAGCCTCAGCGATCTCGCGAATCCAGCCGAACGGCTTCGACGCTGTGATCATCAGATGGTCGCCGCGCACGGCGGCCGAGCCGCTGACCTCGACCACCTTCCCGACGAACGCGGACAGCTCGAGCGCCACGCCGCATTTGTCGGGGCAGCCGATCAGGGCGGTGCGGGATCGCCCCTCCGCGTCGACGAACCGCAGCATCGGGTAGGGGTCCATCACCAGCCGGCCGCGCCAGGTCTCGACCTTCGTGGGATCCCAGCGGCCGGGGCCGGGCGGCGTCATGTGGCCGCCCAGCGCCACCCCCGCCAGTCCTGCCGCGCCGGCGGTCGCCAATCCGCCGAGTAGCAGCCCGCGCTTCACGCCGTCGGTCGGGGCATTGTAGCCGACGAACAACGGACCCGTTCGACGGGTCATCAGAGGTTTGCGGCTCATCCGGGCGCGCCTTCGATCAGGGCGCCAGGGCTGACCGCGCCGATCGGCAGCGGATCAACACCGACCAGCGCCCGGCCGGCCTCGATCCGAACCGGATAGGTCGCCACGCGTTCCTCGAAAGGCGGCGGCGAGATCCCGTCGGTCGGCCGGTACTGCCAGCCGTGCCACGGGCAGGTGACGCAGCCGTCGATGATCCGGCCTTCGCCGAGCGGGCCATTCTGATGCGGACAGACGTTGCTCAGGGCGAACACCCGGTCGCCGTCGCGGAACACGGCGATCCGTTCGCCGCCTTCCGGCGCGACGATCACAGCGGCTCCGTCGGGGATGTCCAGCGCGGGGCCGGCGTCGAGCCAGTCGCCCGCGCGTCCGGCCTGCCGGTCCCGCAGCGCCTCGCGCACGCCGGCGAGGAGATGCAGGACCGCCAGCCCGCCCGCCGCGCCCAGCAAAAAGCGCGGATAGACGTCGGCCCGTTCGACCAGCAACGCGCCGAACGCCACATGCGCCACCAGCAGGCCGTAGGCGACGTAGACCGCCATATGCAGCCCCTTCCACCAGCCCGGCGTCAGCACCTTGAGCCAGTGGTCGTGACTGGTCGCGGCCATCAGCAGCAGGATCAGAAGCGCCGCCAGGCCGAACAGCTCGAACGGCACGGCCGTGATCGCCAGCGCCGGCGGGCGCGAGACCAGCAGGGCGACGAACGGGTTGTAGGGCGAGGCGCCGTAGTACCAGGCCAGCACCAGCCCCGCGTGGACCAGCGCGATCAGGCAGACCATCACCCCGAAGTGTCGCCGATTGTACAGCAGCGGCGTCGCGGCCGGGACCAGCCGCGCCATCGGGCCGATCGCCAGCACCACCGTCAGCAGGGCGAACGCGGCCGCGCCGGTCGCCCGTAGCACGATCTGCACCGGATGAAATGCTTCCCCGGCCGGGACGGCCAGGCTGGCCGCGACAACGAACGCCGCGGTGAAGGCCAGGGCGATCACGACCATCCAGGCGTCATAGAGCACCTTGAACGGGTTCCAGCCGATGGCGCTGTACCTGTGGGACATCAGCGCGGCGTTTCCGCCGGCGCGGCGGCGGGCAGGGGCGGGCGATGCTTCACCGTCGTCGCCACGGCCGCCAGCATCAGCGGCGTCAGGATCAGCCAGACGGCCAGGTGCCGCCGGCGCTTGCCCCGGGTCATGGCGCGAACCCTCGCAGCGCCTTCAGCAGCAACACCGGCCAGAGCAACACGGCCGCCGGGGCGATGATCAGCCGGAAGCCGAGGCCGGCGCCGCGCGCGCCCGGGTCGGCCCGGCCCGCCAGCACGGTGATCCATATCAAGGCGAAGACCGCGCCGGCGGCCAGATACAATCCGGCGCCCGTCACGATCAGTCCGGCAATGGTCAGCAAGGTCCCGTCCATGGAGCCTCCCCCGGCGATGACAGTGCGAACCCGCCCGATCACAGTCAATCGCGCACCGGTCACAGGTTGCGGCGCGGTCGGTGAACGACGCACGGCGGCTTCCCCCGGCAAGCGCCGTACAAAGCGCTTGTCAGGCCAGGCCGCCGGGCCTACGCCGCGCGCCAGCGATCGCCCGGCGGCTCCCGGGTCAGGGGCGGAGAGAGCATGAGCAAGGACGCGACACCGGCGCAGCCCGGGGCGCACGGCGCGGGGCGGTTCTGGCCGCTGGTGCTGGGCTCGATCGGCATCGTCTACGGCGACATCGGCACCAGCCCGCTCTACGCCTTCCGTGAAGCCCTCGGACAGGCCTCGCCCAACGGCGTGGTGCTGGCCGGCGTCATGGGTGTGACCTCGCTGGCCCTGTGGGCGCTGATCCTCGTCGTCACGGTCAAGTACGTCTTCTTCCTCATGCGGCTCGACAACCGGGGCGAGGGCGGGGTGCTGTCGCTGATGGCGCTGGCCGAGCGCGCCACCGGCGGCCGCACGATGCTGATCTTCGCGCTCGGCGTCATGGGCGCGGCGCTGTTCTACGGCGACGCCATCATCACGCCCGCCATCTCGGTGCTGTCCGCGGTCGAGGGCCTGCGAACGGTGCCGGGCCTCGAGACCGCGGTCACACCCCAGGCCCTGATGATCATCAGCCTGATCATTCTCGGCGTCCTGTTCGCGGTGCAGTCGCGCGGCACGGGCGGGGTCGGCCAGTGGTTCGGACCCATCTGCCTCGTCTGGTTCGGCCTGCTGGCGGTGCTCGGCGTCACACACCTGGTCGGGCAACCGGCGATCCTGCTGGCGCTCAGCCCGACCTACGCGGCCGCCTTCCTCGCGACCCACGGGACCGTCGGCCTGTTCGTGCTGGGATCGGTGTTCCTGACCGTCACGGGCGCGGAAGCCCTCTACGCCGACATGGGCCACTTCGGCCGCCGGCCCATCGCCTTCGCCTGGCTGGCGCTGGTGTTCCCCTGCCTGATCCTCAACTACCTCGGCCAGGGCGCCATGGCCCTGCAGGCCATCGCCGGGGCCGGCGGGAACAAGGTCGAGAACGCCGACTGGTTCTTCCTCATGGCTCCCGAAGTGCTGCGCGCGCCGGTGGTCATCCTCGCCATGGCCGCCACCGTCATCGCCAGCCAGGCGGTGATCACCGGCGCCTTCTCGATCAGCCGCCAGGCCATCCAGCTGGGCCTGCTGCCGCGCATGGTCGTACGCCAGACGTCGCGGCACGAGGCCGGCCAGATCTACATGCCGCAGATCAACGGCCTGCTGCTGGTCGGGGTCGTGCTGCTGATCGCCATCTTCAAGACCTCCAGCGGCCTGGCCCACGCCTACGGCCTGGCGGTCACCGGCACCATGGTCATCACCACCTCGCTGGCCTTCCTGGTCGTACGCCACAAGTGGAAATGGCCGCTGTGGAAGGCCGCCCTCCTGATCGCGCCGATGATCACCGTCGACCTGATCTTCCTCGGCGCCAACGCCCTGAAGATCCTCCACGGCGGCTTCGTGCCGCTGATGCTCGGCGGGGCCCTGTTCCTCGTCATGGCCACCTGGGCCAGGGGCAGCGGCCTGCTCAACGCCAAGGCCGCCCGCGACAGCGCCCCGCTGGCCGACGTGCTGGCCATGCTGACCGGCCGCCCGCCCCGCCGCGTCGCCGGCACGGCCATCTTCCTCACGGCCGACCCGGACCACGCGCCGTCAGCCCTGATGCACAACCTCAAGCACAACCGCGTGCTGCACGAGGTCAACGTCTTCCTGACCGTCCGCACGACCGACACCCCGACCGTCGCCGAGGCCGATCGCGTGATCACCCGCCGGCTCGACGGCGATTTCTGGATGGTTACGGTGGCCTGGGGCTACATGGAGACGCCGAACGTCCCGGCCGCCCTGACCGCCTGCCGCGCCGAGGGCCTGAAGATCGACCTGATGTCGACCAGCTTCTTCCTCGGCCGCCGCACGGTGGTCGCCTCGGCGAAGTCGGGCATGCCGAACTGGCAGGACCGCCTGTTCATCGCCCTGTCGAAGAACGCCACCACCCCGACCGACTTCTACCACCTGCCCCCGGGCCGCGTGGTCGAGATGGGCACGCAGGTGAGCATCTAGGGGGCGTGCGTGGTTCGAGACGCGGACCTGAGGGTCCGCTCCTCACCATGACGAACACAAATGCCCGTCATCCTGAGGAGCGAGCCTCAAGCGAGCGTCTCGAAGGACGCAACAATCCCCCGCGCGGCGAAACCCTGCGTTCTTCGACACGGCCCGGAGTTTATCCTCGGGCCGACCGCCGGTCGGACCCGGGGGGGGGCTGCTCAGGATAACTTGGAGGGGAGGCGCTGAACCACCTCATCCTGCCGTAGACAAACTGCAAGTCATCCTGAGCAGCAGCCGCAGGCTGCGTGTCGAAGGACGCAGGAACGCTCCACCTTGCCCCCAAACCGAGCCGGGCCTACTCTCCGCGCGTTCTCCGGGGAGCCGCACCTGAGCGGCTGAGATTCGGCTATCGCCGTGACCCGCCGAACCTGATCCGGGTCATGCCGGCGAAGGGAGAGGAGCCTACCCTATCCGTGTTCCCGGCGAAGGCCGGGATCCAGATTCAGCCTCCCAAGCCAGGGGGTTTCATCTGGGCCCCGGCCTTCGCCGGGGAAACGGGAAAGGTGGATCACCCGGACCCGGCAAGGCTCCCAACCGAGGACCTTGCGCCATGAACATCCACGCTCCCGTCTCCCCGACCACCGATGACGTCGCCGTCGGCCCGCGTCTGGGCAGCCGCAAGGTCTACGCCTCGGGCGAGCTGTTCCCGGACATCCGCGTGCCGTTCCGCGAGGTCGCCCTGCACCCGACGGCCAACGAGCCGCCGCTGACCATCTACGACCCCTCGGGCCCCTACACCGACCCGGACGCGGTGATCGACATCGACAAGGGCCTCCCGCGCATCCGCGAGGCCTGGGTCACCGGCCGGGGCGACGTCGAGGTCGTCACCGACCCCCGTCAGGTCAAGCCCGAGGACAACGGCTTCGCCCGCGGCAAGCACCTGGCCCCGCAGTTCCACGACGAGACCCGCAAGGTCTACAAGGCGAAGACCGGCGCCGCCGTCACCCAGCTGGAATACGCCCGCAAGGGCATCACCACGCCGGAGATGGAATACGTCGCCATCCGCGAGAACCTGCGCCGCGAGCAGACCGCCCCCTGCGTCCGCGACGGCGAGGACTTCGGCGCCTCCATCCCCGACTTCGTCACCCCGGAGTTCGTCCGCCAGGAGATCGCCCGCGGCCGCGCCATCATCCCGGCCAACATCAACCACGGCGAGCTGGAGCCGATGGCCATCGGCCGCAACTTCCTCGTCAAGATCAACGCCAACATCGGCAACAGCGCCGTGCTCAGCACCGTGGCCGACGAGGTCGACAAGATGGTCTGGGCCACCCGCTGGGGCGCCGACACGGTCATGGACCTGTCGACCGGCCGCAACATCCACAACATCCGCGACTGGATCCTGCGCAACAGCCCCGTGCCGATCGGCACGGTGCCGATCTACCAGGCGCTGGAGAAGGTCGGCGGCGTGGCCGAGGACCTCAACTGGGAGGTCTTCCGCGACACCCTGATCGAACAGGCCGAGCAGGGCGTCGACTACTTCACCATCCACGCGGGCGTGCGCCTGCCGTTCATCCCGCTGACGGCCAAGCGCGTCACCGGCATCGTCAGCCGCGGCGGCTCGATCATGGCCAAGTGGTGCCTGGCCCACCACAAGGAGAGCTTCCTCTACGACCACTTCGAGGACATCTGCGACATCATGCGGGCCTATGACGTGTCGTTCAGCCTCGGCGACGGCCTGCGCCCCGGCAGCACGCGCGACGCCAACGACGAGGCCCAGTTCGCCGAGCTGCGCACCCTGGGCGAACTGACCAAGGTCGCCTGGAACCACGGCTGCCAGGTGATGATCGAGGGGCCCGGCCACGTGGCCATGCACAAGATCAAGGCCAACATGGATGAGCAGCTCAAGCACTGCCACGAGGCGCCGTTCTACACCCTCGGTCCGCTGACCACCGACATCGCCCCCGGCTACGACCACATCACCTCAGCCATCGGCGCGGCGATGATCGGCTGGTTCGGCACGGCGATGCTCTGCTACGTCACGCCCAAGGAGCACCTGGGCCTGCCCGACCGCGACGACGTCAAGACGGGGGTCATCACCTACAAGCTGGCCGCCCACGCCGCCGACCTCGCCAAGGGCCACCCGGCCGCCCACCTGCGCGACGACGCCGTCTCCCGCGCCCGCTACGAGTTCCGCTGGGAAGACCAGTTCAACCTCGGCCTAGACCCGGAAACGGCCCAGAAGTTCCACGACGCCACCCTGCCGAAGGAAGCCCACAAGACGGCGCACTTCTGCTCCATGTGCGGCCCCAAGTTCTGCAGCATGAAGATCACCCAGGAAGTCCGCGAGTTCGCCGCCGGGCTGGCCCCGAACGAGGCGGCCGAGGGGATGGCGGCGATGAGCCGGAAGTTCAGGGACCTGGGCGGGGAGATTGAGGTGAAGGTGGAGTAGGGGGTTAGGCCTCGTCACGAACCTTCGCTACGTAGATTTGCAGCCGTTGAATGGCATCTGCGACAAGTTGCTGAATGTCGTGATCGTCGAGGTGCCGGGGAAATCGTCGGACTGCTTCTAGGCTGGTTAGAGCTTCGTCGATCTCCCCCAAGGCCTCTTCATCAATTTCGGTCTTATCTTGCCATCGATACATGTGGGTCAGCTCATGAGCGACCGCTGCCTTCATACTGAGAGAGGAGTTCGGATCCACGACGTTCGGACCAGGATAGATGTCTGATCCGAATACAATCTCGTGAACTTCCACTTCCTCTTCCTCGTAGACTCGAAATCGCGTCCTAGCCCCCTGCTCATGCCGCACCGGTGCAAGTCGATCCATCCCCATGAAGGTGTTTCGCGCCCGACTCGCCTCGTGGCCGGTCAAAGGAGCGACATGTCGGCCCGTTAGCAGCGAGTCCTTGTTCTTCGGCATAGAAGGTCTCAGCGCCGCGCAAGGAATTCAAGATCATGAGGGGCGTCTGGCAAGGCCAGAAACTGTCGAAGAATCCGTCCGCATTCGCCGCGAGCCGCTCCTGTATTTAGTACAGTCATCCTAGTTTGGTCACGATTGGGTTTTTCAACACCGACGGCGACCCAAAGCGGATTTCGCTTATCAAAGAAATCACCGGACCACCCGCGGAAAGTATATCGACAATCTCGTGCAAGACGAGATAGTCGTTTTCTCCATCGCTGCCTTGCTTTATCCGTGCCTAGGTTTGCAAGATCGGTATTATATTCTTTCATCGTTGCCGCGTAGCCGTGCATCATTACGGCGGCGTCGACTAGAGAGGCGCGCCGACTTGCCGCGCGTGCGGGGGCGGGAAGGTGGCCCAATTCTGGGCGGACGCTCGCGAGCAGGTCGTAGAATTCTGCCGCGACGAGCGCCAAACCATCTAGCTCGGGTGCTTCGAGGGTTTGCTCAGCCGCAAATGTTTTCATCATTTCTCGAAGTGTCGAGAGGGTCATGACCTGCGGATTTTTTGCAACGAGACGATCCGTCACACGATTTACATTTCCGGTAAGATTATCGGAATGGTCTATGACTCGCTTAGCAAGTAAGGAAAGGTCATCATGCGTTGTAAGATCGTATGCTTTTGATTTAGCGGTGGGTTTTGTTCTTTGATTTTTGTCAAAAAAGTAGTTTCCCTCATCTTCTCGGCTCAGGAAATACAATTCAATTTTGAATTCCTTGGAGTCTGAGAATTTCGGATAGTCACGTTTGGCGTTCCGCCAAATATTTACGGCCTTTACGATCGCTTGTTGTCTATGGTGAGAATCAGGAAGGTATATCTTTCCAGAATATATGTATAACTCGTCCGTATCGGTATTTGAGTATGCCTCGAAATTTGATGGCCTGAGGTTCCAAATTAGCGGATTCAAGAAAAGTTGCTCACCCTTCAGGAGTTTTTCCACAATATCGTTGGCATTGTCGGCGTCGAATATATAATTCGAGCTATCCGGATAGCCTCCTGCAAGTGAAAGTTCGCGAGGCGGTGAGGGGTGAACGTCCGGCTGGATGCCGCGTTGTACGTCTTGATCCGTCCATAGGATGCCGCCGGCGGCAGCGTCCGCCAGCTCACCCGCAGTGATCGAGAAGGTCGCTAGTGTGTCTGGCCCGCCATCTGTCCACTGGACCCCAGGACAAGTGAATCGACCACGGTAGATCGTTTCGTTGGCCCCCATTTTGGGTTTTGGGAGTAGTCCATCGATCTTTGCGTCAATGCTCACGGCGGCCCTCGACGAGAAAATAGAGCATCACTCTACTGCGGATTGTTCGTGGGGCAACTGGCGTGAAATTCTGATGGACGGAAATCGACGTATGGAAGCAGGGGCGCACACTCTTTTCTGCTCTCACCCCCTTCATCTCATGCCAAGATCATCGCCGACCGGCCCAGGTCACTCAAGGCCGGGCCTGCGGCCCGCCGCGCGCGGGCGCTCGCACAGCGCGCCTTGACTGACCCGGGCCGGTCGGCAGGCTGGCCTGCGTGAGATTTGGGACTTCCTCCCCGCGAAGCCGGGGAGGGGGACCACGCGGAGCGTGGTGGAGGGGGCGGCGCGGACGTCAGCGGCCCCGTCCTGAATTCCGGTCTTTCCGGGGAGTCCGGCGCTGACCCCTCCACCGCCTGGCGGCGGTCCCCCTCCCCGGCGCGCTTCGCTTGCGGGGAGGATTCTCCCGGGGGAATTCCGCCGATCCCCGCGCCCAACCCCCTGAAATCCCTCACCTCCATCCCCGCTACGCTACAGCGCGAAACAATCTGTCCCACACCCCTCCGCCCCGCCCCCATACTCACCTCATCCCGCTGCAGGGGAGGGCGTCTCGGCCAGGCGATCCGATGCGGCGGCGGGGTGGAGTTCGAGCGGGAAGCTCCGACGGCGTCAGTCGTTCAGGTCCCTCATCGTCGGCGTTGGAGCCGGGCGGAGAGATCAGACCGGAACGGCCTCTGGCCGGAGGGGCGGCAGGTGAGCGGGGGTTACGCTCACGGTCTGGGGAGGGCTTCGCCGCCCCCCGCCCGCCGGAGGCTTCTGCCGGCCAAGCGCTAAGAGCGCTGCCTACCGGCGGCCACCGGATAACGGATTTCGCGGCGCGCGACGGTCTTCCCACCGCTTGCACCCTCTACCCACAAACATCCGGGCAAGCCCGGAGCGCGCCGCGCCCTCCTCATCCTTCACTGCCCGTGAAGTCGCGTAGTCATGTCCACAGACGGATCAGACTGCCCCGTTGACTCCCGCCGCCTGACAAGAACAAAATAAGAACATGCTCATCCCCGGTCCCATCCCCCATCCCCTGCCGCCGGGGCGGCGATCTGCGCCTCGCCGGTGAATGGCGCGGATGTTCCAGATCCTGCGCACCGCCATGCCGGCGCCGGGCGACACGCTGAAGTTCGAGTGCGGCGCCTGCAAACACCAGGCAAGCTGGACCCGCCGCAGGGCCTTCGCCACCTTCGGCGAGGGCGCCTCGCCCTACGATGTGCGCAAGGGCCTCAAATGCAGCCGCTGCCGCGAGACGCGCGACATCAGGGTGTGGATTTGACGCCGCGCCCGGCGGGGCCGTAGCGTCGGCGCCATGTGCAACGCCTACAATCTGACGACCAGCCTGTTCGCCATCGGCGAGGCGCTCGCGGGCCAACTGGACCAGGGCCTGGTCCTGCCGGACGGGGTGACGGCGGCGAGCTCCAACCTGCCGGTGCCCGAGGCGCTCTATCCGAAGAAGGACGGCCTGTTCCTGCGGCCTGTCGACGGCGGGGTGGAGCCGGTCGTCGGCCGCTGGGGCTTTGTGCCGTTCAATCACAAGGGCCCGCTCAAGGCGGTCAAGTTCCCGATGAACAACGCCCGGTCCGAGACCATGGCGAGCAAGTGGCCGTTCCGCGAGGCGACGGCCCGCCGCCGCTGCCTGATCCCGATGACCGCCTTCACCGAATGGACCGGCCCGGTCGGAAGCAAGACCCGCCACGCCATCACGGCCGCCGGCGGGGGCCTGCTGTTCGCCGCCGGCCTGTGGGAGGACAGCAACCCCGACGAGGGGCCGCTGACCAGCTACACCATGGTCATGACCGCCACGCAGCCGGGCGACGACATGGCCCCGTTCCACGATCGCCAGCCGGTGCTGCTCGACGCCGGCCGCGCGGCGACCTGGCTCGACCTGACCGCCGACTACGCCCCGATCCTGACCGCCCTGCCGCCGGGCGCGCTGGCCTTCGACCCGCCGGAGCCGGCTGCGGGATAGGATGAACTATCGCCGCGAGGAGCCTCTGATGGCCAAGCCGCTGGACCGCGAAGGCATCGCCGCCGCCATGCGCGACACCGCATGGAAGGCCGTTCACGGCACACGCGAGGAGCGCTCGGGAGTGTTCAATCCTGCTCCCGCAAAGACCCTCGCCGCCAGAACCGCCCCGCAGCGCGCGGTGAAGCGGGGCGGCTGAGCCGACGATACCCCGGGCTCCGCAAGGCGACTCCGCCCCTCGCAAGAGGAAGAAGGTTGCCGCCCCGGCTCCCTCAACCTATCACCGTTCACATGTCCCCCGCCGATCCCGCCCAGCCCCCGTCACCGGAGGCGCCGTCGACCGCGCCCCGGTTCGCGGCGGCGTCGCTGATCGCGGTGGTGTTCATCAACATGCTCGGCTTCGGGATCATCGTCCCGCTGCTGCCGTTCTACGCCCATTCGTTCAACGCCCCGGCCTGGCAGATGGCGCTGATCTTCTCGGCCTATTCGGTCGGAGCCTTCTTCGGCGAGCCGTTCTGGGGCCGGCTGTCGGACCGCTACGGCCGCAAGCCGATCCTGATCTCGACGATCACGGCCAACGGGCTCTGCTACCTCTGCCTGGCCTTCGCGCCGAACATCGGCATGGCCTTTCTCATCCGCCTGCTCGGCGGGCTGGCGGCCGGCAACGGGGCGGTGATCCAGGGCTATATCGCCGACGTCACTCCGGTGGCGAAGCGCGCGCGCCAGCTCAGCTACCAGGGCGCGGCCTGGAACGTCGGCCTGATCGTCGGGCCCTCGATCGGCGGGCTGTTCGCCCATACCGGCATCGGCCCGGCGGGCTTCCGCATCCCGCTGTTCATCGCCTCGGGCCTGGCCTTCCTCTGCGTGGCCGCCGTGGTCACGGTGATCCGCGAGAGCCGTATCCGCGAGACCAGCTTCTCGCACCGGGCCAGCCGTTGGGCGGCGCTGGACGAGGCGCTGCGCCATCCCGTGATCGGCCGGCTGATCCTGCTGACCTTCCTCGTCGGCTTCGCCTTCACAGGCATCGAGTCGGTATTCGGCCTCTGGGCCCAGGCCCGCTTCGACTGGACGCCGCGCAACATCGGCTTCGCCTTCGCCTGCGTCGGGGTCTGCGCCTTCCTGTCCCAGACCCTGCTGACCGGCCGCCTTTCGGAGCGCTACGGCGCCGGGCCGATGCTGGCCGTCGGCATGGCGCTGGCGACCGTGTCGATGCTGCTGCAGATCGTCTCGACCGGCGGGGTGATGACCACGGTGCTGATGTGCCTCAACGCGATCGGCAGCTCGGTGGCCTTCCCCAATGTCGGGGCGCTGATCTCCGGCGCCGCCGACCCGCATCGCCAGGGCCAGATCATGGGCCTCAACAACGCCGCCGGAGCCCTCGCGCGGGTGGCCGGACCGCTCAGCGCCGGCCTGATCTTCGCCAAGGTGATCAACGGCCCCTTCATCCTCGGCGCGGCCGTGGTCGCCCCCGCGATCCTGCTGGCCCTGTCGGCCAGTCTACGGGCGGCGGCGAGCAGGGACTCGACCGTTCACTGAACGGCGGTCTAGGCTGGGGCATGACCCACGCCCGCCTGATCCCCGCCGTCCTGTTCGCCCTGGCCCTGTCGGCCTGTGACAAGCCCGCTCCGGCCGCCGCGCCGCCGCCGGCCATGGCGCCCGCGCCGGAGGCGGGTCTGGCGCTCGATCTCGACAGCGGCGGGCTGACCATCGTCATCGCCGACACCGGCTCGACCCGGCCGGTCGCCTTCGGCCTGGCCAAGGCCGACGCCCTGTCGATGCTCAACAAGGCCGAGGGCGTGGCGGGCAAGGAGAGCGTCAACAGCGAGTGCGGCGCCGGTCCGCTGACCTTCGTCGAATGGCCCGACGGCCTGACCGCCCTGTTCCAGGACGGCAAGTTCGCCGGCTGGACGGTTGACGAGCGCGGCAGCGGTTCGCTGGGCTTCATGAACGGCGTCGGTATCGGCTCGACCCGTGCCGAGCTGCTCGCGCAATTCCCGGCGACCACGGTCGAGGAAAGCACGCTCGGCATCGAGTTCACGATCGACGCCGACGCCCCCGTCGGCGGCCTGCTGGCCGGCCGCGACGCCGCAGCCAAGATCACCGACCTCTGGGCAGGCGTGACCTGCATGTTCCGCTAGGCGGCTCCGATGCGCGGCGCGGCGCCTCCGGTCTCCACCGACGCCTATCTGGACGGCCTGCCCGACGCCCAGCGCGCGGCGCTGCAGGCCCTCCGCGCGACGGTGCTGGACGTCATCCCGAACGCGGTGGAGTGCATCAGCTACGGCATGCCGGCCTTCCGGCTGAACGGGAAGGTGGTCTGCTACTTCGCAGCGGCGAAGGGCCACTGCGCCTTCTATCCCGGTGGTCTGGTCGACGCTTTCCTGCCGGAGCTCGACGGCTTCTCGACCAGCAAGGGCACGATCCGCTTCCAGCCGGACCGGCCGATCCCCGAACCCCTGCTGCGCCGGATCATCGCCGACGCGGTGGAGCGTACGATCGCCCGGAGCCGCACGTGACGGACGTCGCCATCCGCAGCCTCACCGCCGCCGACGTCGACGCCTTCCGCGCCCTGCGGATCGAGGCGATGACGGCCGAGCCGGAGTCTTTCGGCACCGACATCCTCGAGGAGCGGGCCAAGACCGTCGAGGCGAGCGCCGCCACGCTGGCGGCCACGACCCTGTTTGGCGGCTTCGTTGACGGCGAACTCGTCGCCATGGCCGGCTTCGCGCGACACAAGGCCCTGCGCGAACAGCACAAGGGCACGGTCTGGAGCATGTACGTCCGCGCCTCGGCCCGCGGCCGGGGCCTCGGCGGCCGGCTGCTCGATGCGGTGATCGACCATGCCCGCGGCGAGGTCGAAGTCCTGCAACTCGTCGTGGTCTCGACCAACACGGCGGCGGTTGCGCTCTACGAAAGCCGGGGCTTCCAGCGCTGGGGCCTCGAGCCGTTCGCGCTGAAACTGGGGGAGGGGCGCTTCACGACGGACGGCTACTACTGGATGCCCCTGACCCGGGGCGCGCCCTAAGACCGTGTTAACGCGACACATTCTAAACTTCAGGGGAATTTGGGGCCGTCCCGGCGGCCCGTCTGAAGGCAGGACGCATGTCCGTAACCCGCACCAGCAACTTCCGTCGTCCGAACGACCACTTCGAGCCGGAGGACCAGAGCGATCCCCAGGCCCAGCGCCGCATGCGGGGCGTGCTCGAACACATCGACTACACGACCTTCGCGGCCAACAAGGCCGTCATCGGCCAGGCGCTCGGCGCCGGGGACGCGAAGAAGTTCCAGCGGCTGGCCGTGGCGGCCGCGTCCGCCCGCGCGACCTGGGTTGCCCAGGCGCTGGCCGTTTCCGCCGGCGGCGGCAAGATGACGCCGCAGGATCTCAGCCAGCTCACACATCTGCGCCAGACGTTCGAGGAACTGGCCGAGGCCTACGAGGCGATGCGCCGGATGGTCGAGCGCGGCTATATCGGCTTCTCGACGCCGATCGATCCGGTTTGATTATACCCGGACGTTATTGACATTCTATTTTGCCCGGGTAAAAGGCGCGCTCTGTTGAAAGGAGCGCCGTCATGGCCCACGACCCCGAAACCCCCTGCGCCGCGTTTGAAGGTCAGCGCCTGATCGCGGCCGGCCCGCTGTCCGATGTCGCCCCGGCGGTTCGCGGCGTGCTCAACCAGCGTCCCAACGCTTCGGTCCTGATCCTGTCGGATGACGACAGTCGCCGGGTCGAGGTCGATCTGCGCGGCACCGTCGCCGAGGTCGCCGCCCGCGTCGCCGCCGTCGAGGCCAAAGGTCCCGGCCGTCCGAAGCTGGGCGTGGTGCCGCGTGAGGTGACCCTGCTTCCGCGCCACTGGGACTGGCTGGCGGCCCAGCCGGGCGGGGCGTCGGTGGCGCTGCGCAAGCTGGTCGAGGCGGCCCGCAAGGACCCGCGCGAGCGCGCCCGGGCGGCCCGCGACAGCGCCTACACCTTCATGACCACCCTGGCCGGCGACGCACCGGGCTTCGAGGACGCGGTGCGGGCGCTCTATGCGGCCGACGGCGCGGCCTTCGAGACCCATACGGTCGCCTGGCCGGGCGATGTCCGTGACCACGCCCTGCGGCTCGCCGCGCCCTTCTTCGGAGATCCGTCATGAGCCGGGAACGTCGCAAGGAACTGCTGGCGGCCTACAAGGAGCGTAAACCCCGGCCGGGGGTCTTCGCCGTGCGGTGCGCGGCGACGGGCCAGGCCTGGGTCCAGGCGACGCCAAACCTCGACACCTGTCGGAATGGCGTCTGGTTTCCGCTCAAGCTCGGCTCGCATCCCAACAAGGTGCTGCAGGCGGAATGGAAGACCCACGGCGCCGACGCCTTCACCATCGAGGACATCGAGGCGTTGGAAGAAGACGACCTGTCCAACTGGGAGCTGACGAGCAAGCTCAAGAGCCGCGAACGGCACTGGCGCGAGGCCCTGAACGCGACGGCGGTCACGGGCTAGGCGAGGGGACATGCGCCGCTTTCGGTGCGTGTCCCCTAGGTCCGCTGGATAAGGTCCCAGCGGTTGCCGCAGAGGTCCTCGAACACGGCCACGGAACCGTAGGGCTCGCGGCGGGGAAGCTCGAGGAACCGCACGCCGGACGCGGCCATGCGCGCGTGGTCGCGGTCGAAATCGTCGGTCTCGAGGAACAGGAACACGCGCCCGCCACCCTGTTTGCCGATGACGGCCCGCTGGTCGGCGTCAGCCGCCCGGGCCAGCAGCAGACCGCCGCCGGGCGATCCCGGCGGCGCGACCACCACCCAGCGCTTGTCGCCGCCCTGGGCGGTGTCCTCGATCAGGTCGAACCCCAGTTTGCCTGTGAAGAAGGCGATGGCCGGATCATACTCGGCGACGAGCAGAGCGGTCAGGGCGAGGCGCTGGGGCATGAGTCGATCTCCGGAGTCGGATGCAGTCTACGGCCGAAACGCAAAAGGCCCTCCCGTCGGGAGGGCCTCTGCCTTGGACTTTTCGTCAGCCGACTACTGCGGCGGCATGGTCGGGTCCGGCGTCACCGGCGGCGCCATGGGCGACGGCTCGGGCGCGACGATCGGCGGCGGGGCGGCCGGGGCGACGATGACCGGCGGCGTGGTCGGTTCAACCGGAGTCGCTACCGGCGCGGGCGGCGGAACATAGGGTTCATGCACGCTCGTGTCGGCGGGAGGCGTCGGGGCCACCTCGGCCCTGCGCGCCGGCGAAGCGCGACGCGCGGGTTCCGCGCTCCGGGCCCGGATCTCGGGCGCGGGACGGGCGGCCGGGGTCTCTACCACGAGGGGCGGCGGTGCGACCGGCGTGGCTTCGATGGGGGCCGGTTCCACCGGCCTCAACGTGGCCGCCATGGCCACGGGGCGCGGAGCCGGCGTCGCGGCCACGGACTTGCCCGGTCGCGCATTGTCGCCCTGGGCGGTGATCACCAGAACAGCGCCGGCGCACAGGGCGGCGATGCCGATCGGGGCAACCAGGCGCCAGTCGGGTCCCTTGCGGGTTGATACCCCGCTCATGCGGGCGGTCAGGGCGTCGTTACCGACCGGAGAGAACGGCGGGCTGGAGGAAAAAGGTGCGCCACCGGCAGTGGCGGGCATCGGGGCGGCGTTGCCGAACAACGCGAGAGCAGCTTCACGATCCAAAGTCATGGCGGGCCTTTCTGCGGGAATTGACTAGTTGTTCAACGGTCAATCCGCGGAAAGGGTTCCCCTGATATCAAACGGAGATTTGGATAACGACAAGGGCGTCGCGAATGGGGATCCGATACTGAGGTGCACTGGCGCAATGGAAATCATGTCTGAAATATGTGCTTTATTCGGCGAGATTGGGGATCGAATACATGAAGACGATAGGGTCGTCGGTAGTGAGTTCTGACGTCGCCCTTGCGGCCCCCTCGGCGCCGGGCGCCTCGATTACGGGCAGCCGGGTGCGCTCTTTGCGCCACGTTCACCGGCGCGCAATGCCTGACCTCTAGGCTTGGCTTGACCCCAATTCGCTCGACAGGCGAAACATCGGGGGCGTTCGGAGGGCGTACTCATGAAGCTTAAGGCGCGGATCGCGCGCGAGGTCAGGTTCTTCAAGGGCCTCAGTCGCACGTTGAAGTGGGTCAAGCCCATCGCGCCCGACAGCAAGGAGCTGATCTGCGACGATCTGGAGGCGGCGGTCGACCGCTTTCGCGACAGTCCGGCGATCACCTTCGAGGGCAAGACGCTCAGCTATGGCGACGTCGACGCGCTGGCCAACCGCTATGCACACTGGGCCAAGGAACAGGGCATCACGCGCGGTCAGACCGTCGCGCTGTTCATGCCCAACCGCGCCGAGTATCTGGCGATCTGGTACGGCCTGACCAAGGTCGGGGTCGCCACGGCCCTGATCAACACCAACCTGACGGGTGCGCCGCTGGCGCATTGCCTGAACATCTCAGGCGCCCTGCACTGCCTGGTCGACGGCGAGACCTCGCCGGCCTTCGAAGCCGTCCGGGACCAGCTGACCAAGCATATCGCCCAATGGACGCTGGGCCCGGTCGCCGGCGACCGGCGCGATCTTGTCGCCGCGCTGAAGAGCTGCAGCAACCTGCGCCCGGACCGGCTGACGGCTCGCGGCGAGCTGCGGGCCAGCGACACGGCGTTGTGGATCTACACCAGCGGGACGACGGGCCTGCCCAAGGCGGCGCGCATCAACCACATGCGCGTCCAGCTCTACATGCGGGGTTTCGCCGGGGCGACGGGTGCGGAAGCGACCGACCGGATCTATCAGGTGCTGCCGCTCTACCACGCCACCGGCGGGCTGTGCGGCATGGGCGCGGCGCTGCTGACCGGCGCGTCGGTCGTGCTGCGCAAGAAGTTCTCGACGACCCACTTCTGGAAGGACGTGCACGACGAAGCCTGCACGATGTTCGTCTACATCGGCGAACTGTGCCGCTATCTCGTCAACAGCCCGCCCGATCCGCTGGAGCGTGATCACAAACTGCGACTGGCCTTCGGCAACGGTCTTCGGGCCGACGTCTGGGAACAGATGGTCGAGCGCTTCAACATCCCGCAGGTGATGGAGTTCTACGGCTCGACCGAAGGCAATGTGTCGATGTTCAACTTCGACGGCCATGTCGGGGCGATCGGCCGGCTGCCGAAGTGGCTGAAGAAGCGCGCCAACGCCCGCCTGGTCCAGTTCGATGTCGCGACCGAACAGCCTGTCCGCGGCCCGAACGGCTGCTGCATCGAATGCGGCCCCGACCAGATCGGTGAATGCATCGGCAAGATCGACACCAGCGACCCGCGGACCAACTTCACCGGCTACGCCGACAAGGCTTCGACCGAGAAGAAGGTGCTGCGCGACGTCTTCGACAAGGGCGACGCCTGGTTCCGGACCGGCGACCTGATGCGCCAGGACGCGGACGGCTATTTCTACTTCATCGACCGGATCGGCGACACTTTCCGCTGGAAAGGCGAGAACGTGTCGACGGGCGAGGTCGCCGACCAGCTGGCCGAGGCTCCCGGCGTCGAGGAGGCCAACGTCTATGGCGTCGCCGTGCCGCAGCAGGACGGTCGCGCCGGGATGGTCGCCCTGACGGTCAATGACGACTTCGATCTCGCGGCCTTCTACACCCACGTGGAATCGAAGCTGCCGGCCTACGCCCAGCCGCTGTTCCTGCGGCTGCAGCGTCAGATCGAGATCACCGGCACCTTCAAGTATCGCAAGGTCGACCTCGTCGAGGACGGCTTCGACCCTTCGAAGGTCAAGGACCCGCTGTACTTCCGCAATTCCGTGAAGAAGGCCTGGACGAAAATCAGCAAGGCCGCCTTCGAGAAGATCTGCGAAGGCGGGTTCAAGCTCTAGCGGTCAGCCCGGCACAACGATGTAGCCGGCCCGGGGGAAGTGGACGTGAACCGTGCCGACGGCCGCGTCCTCGCGCGCCAGGGTCACGCTGCGCGGCGTCGCCGCGACCAGAAAACCGGACACGGGATCGCGGCCATAGTCGTCCGCCATGACCACGACCTTGTCGCCCGGCGCCAGGCCGAGCGGATCGCGGATATCGTGCTTCAGGCCGGACTCGGGCGCGGTGACCATCGCGATCGCGAGAGCCTCGGCGCCGGACATCTCCGTCGGCTTGCCATGGCCCAGCGCCGCGACGCGTGCGGCCCATTCGCCCAGCTTCGGCATTCCGGCCGTCAGCTCCGCGAGCGCGGGGGGCAGGGCGCCGCCGAGGAACCAGATGTTCATGTAGGCGGCGATGTCGGCGAGGCCGGCGGTCTCGCCGTTCAGCCAGCCGGTGGTCGACTGGGCCAGCTGGTCCTCGAGCCAGGCAGCCTGGGCTCGCCACTGGCCCTTCATCGGTCCGACGGCGGCCTTCATCGCCTTGACGTCGAACGGCCGGCCGGACAGCTGCTCGCGATCCTTCAGAAAGGCCTCGGGCGTCTGGTCGCCCAGCGTGCCGAAGATGATCGGCACCGTCGCCTGGAAGAACGGCCGGTCGGCCCACAGGTTGATCGCCCAGTCGAGGCCGCCCCGCACGGCGCGCGGCTGCGGCCAGCGCCGTTCGATCTCGGCGAGAATGATCTGGGTGTCGCAGTAGATGTCCGCGCCGATCTGCAGCGACGGCGTCCGGCGATAGCCGCCGGTCAGGGGCGTGTAGTCCGGCTTGGGCATCATGTTGGGGATCTTCACCGACCCCCAGGCCAGGCCCTTGAGGCCGAACAGCAGTCGCACCTTCTCCGAGAAGGGCGAGCTGTCGAAGTGATGCAGGATGGGCAGGTCGGTCATGGCGTCTTCCCCGTTTTGTGCATCGGACGCGCCTGCCTTCCCGTCAGTCTACGAGAAAGCACTTTACAATACAAAGTGACGGCGTTATCTCCGGAATCACAGACCATGGCCGGGAGAGGCTGCGATGACCGACGAGAAGATCCAGACCCTGAAAGACGACATCGCCTTCATGCGCGCGCTGGCGCAGGAGGGGCAAAGCGCGCCGCTGCTCGGAGGATCGATCCTGGTCGCCGCCGGCGTGACGTTCGGCGTCGCCGGCGTTGCCCACTGGGCGGTGGTGTCGAAGGTCCTGAACCTGCCGCAGGTCACTCTGGCGTTTATCTGGCCGGGGGCGCTGATCCTGTTCCTCGTCCAGCTGGTCTGGCTGCGACGGGGCGGGAACGCCCGGCCGGGGGCCCAGTCGCCCGGCAACCGCGCCTCGAGCGCGGCCTGGGCGTCGATGGGCTGGACCATCTTCGTAATCAGCCTCGCCATCGGCATTCTCGCCGCCAGGACCCACAGTTCCGTCCCGGTGCTGATCTTCCCGCCGCTGATCCTCGGCCTCTACGGCATGGGCTGGAGCGTCGCCGCGGCCATGACGCGCAAGCGCTGGATCTGGATGACGGCGGTCGGCTCCTACGCCGGGGCGCTGCTGGTAGCCTGGCTCGCGGTCGATCCGATCGTCTATCTGGTCTATTCCGCCGCCCTGCTGCTGTTGATGGCGTTGCCGGGATACATCCTGATGCGTCAGGAACCCTCGGACACGATTTGAGAAAGCGTTCGTCATGACCGACGGATTCGACATCGACCGGATCGACGAGGTCATCCATGGCCGCGTGCGGTTGGGCATCATGGCCTTCCTGTCGGGGGCGGTGACCGCGGACTTCAACACGTTGAAGGCCCGGCTGCAGGCGACCGACGGCAACCTGTCGGCCCACCTGCGCAAGCTCGAGGACGCCGGGTATGTCGCCGTGGCCAAGAGCTTCGTCGACCGCAAGCCGCTCACGACGCTGACGCTGACCGATGCGGGCCGACAGGCCTTCACCACCTACCTCGACGCCATCGGCAAGCTGGTCGACGGTCAGCGGTAGGCCTTGCCGCATTCGCGGACCGCGTTAAGTCCGTCACATGACCCAGACGCGCCGCACCCTGCTTGCCGGACTGACCGCCCTGGCCGCCGGATTCGCGGCCGCCTGCTCTCCGCTGACGATGTTCGCGACGCTCGCGCCGCGCGACCCTGCCAGACGGGGTGCGGCCGGCATCGCCTACGGACCGAACCCGCGTCAGAAGCTCGACATCTACACCCCCGCCGTCCCGGCCCCGGGATTGCCGACAGCGGTGTTCTTCTACGGCGGCTCATGGGATTCCGGCCGGCGCGGCGACTATCGCTGGGTGGGCCAGGCTCTGGCCTCGCGTGGCTTTGTGGCCGTCGTGGCGGACTACCGGCTGTACCCGGAGGTGCGCTTCCCCGACTTCCTCGACGACTGCGCCCTGGCTGTTCGCTGGGCGGCCGACCATGCCGCTCAGTTCGGCGGCGACCCGTCGCACATCGTGCTCGTCGGCCATTCCGCCGGGGCCTACAACGCCATGATGCTGGCGCTGGATCCCGGCTATCTGACCCGCGCCGGCGTTGATCCGAAGGTGATCCGCGGCGTCGCCGGTCTGGCCGGCCCCTACGCCTTCCTGCCGCTGGACGGTCCGGTCACGAAGCGCACCTTCGGCGAGGCCCCCGACCTGACCCTGACCCAGCCGATCCATTTCGTCAGCCCGGACTCACCACCGGTGTTCCTTGCAACCGGAGAGGCCGACACCACGGTCTATCCGCGCAACAGCCGCAAGCTGGAAAAAGCGCTGCGTGACGCCGGCGCGACGGTTCAGGCGGAATACTATCCGGGTATCGATCACGCCGGCATCGTGCTGGCGCTGTCGCGACCGCTGCGGGGCAGGGCCCCGGTTCTCGACCAGTTGACCACCTTCCTGAAGGCCGGCCTCTAGCGTCCAGCCCCGCCGCGCCTATCTAGCGACGATGCGTCTGAACCAGGTCACCGCCTCCGCCCGCGATCTCGCCGCATCGATCGCCTTCTATGAAACCCTCGGCCTGAGGCTGATCGTCCGCAACGATCACTACGCCCGCTTCGAGTGCCCCGACGCCGACGGCGGCGAGCCGCCGACCTTCTCCCTGCATCTCGCGCCGGAAGCGGCCGGCGTCTCGGACACGGTGGTCTATTTCGAGGATGACGATCTCGACGCGACTGTCGCCCGCCTCAAGGCCGCGGGTCTCGCCTTCGACAGCGATCCTGCGGACCAGAGCTGGCAGTGGCGCGAGGCGCGGCTGCGGGATCCGTCAGGCAACAGCGTCTGCCTCTATCGCGCGGGAACGATCCGACGCTTCCCGCCCTGGCGTCTCGGCTAGTCCTGCGACGACCAGCCGTATTTGAGGACCACCGACAGCGTCCAGGCGTCCTTGCCGAGCGACTGCATGTCGTCCAGCCGCCAGCGCCCGCCGGACTGCTCCCAGTAGGTGCGGATCACCTGCGGCTCGCCGCCGTTCTTGAACCGCGTCGTAACGATCATCCGGTCCGGGCGCCCGTCGACGACTTCGCTGGTGAGTGACAGGTCGCTGAGCGTCCAGTCCTGCGAATTGGTCCAGGGGAAGAAGTCTATCCGCCCGACCTCGCCGCCGGCGTCCTTTCGCATGCCCTGCCAGAGCGCCAGCAGGCGCGGCGTGTAGAGCGCGTCAGGGTCGTCATAGGTCTGGTCGCGTGACAGCCGGTCGTAAACGCTCGCGACATAGACGGATGGCGCATCGGTCAGCGCCTGGGCGCGCGCGACAGCAGGGGCCAGCAGGATGAGAACGGCGAGCAAGACAGAACGCATGGGACCCCCGGATTTGCGCCGCCACGCTGCGCCACGGTCCCTCGACTGTCAAAGGCGCTGAAAAACCACCGATACCCGCAATGGGCCAAGCCCTTGTGATTGTTGCGGGATTGGCGCGAAACATCGCGCAGGGACGTTATCTGAACAGCGTTCATCATGCGCCGCAATTGAACGGCAAAGCCTTAGACGCTATATGCCGGGGCTCCAGAGCGGCCGCGATTTTTGTGCGGCGCCGCGAATTTTCCCGGGTAGAGGGACGACGCCATGCTGCTGACCATGATGAAGGCCAAGCTGCACCGCGCCACGGTGACCCAGGCTGACCTCGACTATGAGGGTTCGATCGCCATCGACCGCGATCTGCTCGACCAGTCCGGCATCCTGCCGCACGAGCAGGTGGACGTGCTCAACATCACCAACGGCGCCCGCTTCACCACCTACGCCATCGAGGCGCCGCGTGGGAGCAAGGTGATCGGCGTCAACGGCGCGGCCGCCCGTCTGGTGCAGAAGGGCGACAAGGTCATCGTCGTGACCTACTGTCAGCTGCCGGCCGAAGAAGCCCGCAACTACAATCCAAACGTCGTGCTTCTGGACGACGCGAACCACGTCAAGCACGCGGCCTGATCCAGACGATTGAGTGACGGCGCGTGATGGCGCAGGGTTCTTCCAACAGGAGGATTCCATGCGCACGCCCGTAACCCTGCTCGCCCTGGCCGCTGCTTCGTTGGCGCTGGCCGCCTGCGAACCGACCGGCCCCAAGGGCATCGATTCCGACCTCCTGACCCAGCAGGTCCGCAACGCCATCGGCGATCCCAACACCTGCGTCCTGATCGTCGAGAAGGTGTCCGCGAGGGTCGTTTTCCGCTTCGGCGACTACACCACCTGCGCCACCGCGCGGCCGTCCTGCAACGGGCCCGGAACCATCACCACCGACGATCTGGCGAAACTCGCCGCCGCCGGCGACGCCCGCACCCTGAGCTGCGACGCGCCCGGCGAGGCCGGTGATCGGGTCGGCTGGGCCTCGGGCGCGATCACTCCGACCCCGGGCAAGTCCTACGGCGACCTCGCCTACGCCGCCAACATGCAGGGCCCCGCCGTCCTGCCCGGCCGCGAAATCAAGGTCCGGCTGGAGAGCGCGTTCCGGAAGGCCGGGATGTAGGAATAAGGGGACATGTACCAAAGGTACGTGTCCCCCAATCGAGCGGCTACGGGGTCAGGGGACATGTACCTCCGGTACATGCCCCCACGCACCTACTTCACCAGTTCGAACGTGGCGTTGATGTCGATCCGGACCTTCAGTTCACCGGCCTCGACCGGCGTCGACTCGGCCTTGTCCATGCGGGCCATGGCCAGCATCGGCATCGGCGTGGGCGGGCTGTAGCCGCCCCCTTCGCTGAGGGTCACAAGTCGGGCGATGCGGTAGCCGGTAGCCCTGGCATACAGATCCGCCTTGGCCTGCAGCGCTTTCACGGCGTCCAGCCGCGCGGCGTCCTCGGCCGCGTCGCTGTTCTGCAGCCCGAACGCAATGCCGCCCAGCGAGTTGGCGCCGGCGTTGACCACCGCATCGACGGCGAGGCCCAGCCTGGTCAGGTCCCGCACGACCACGGTCACCTGGTTGGACGCCTGGTAGCCGGTCAGCTTCGGCGGCAGGTTCTCCTGATAGACATACTGCGGGCTCAGGCTGAGGCCGCTGGTCTGGATGTCCTTGTCGGCGATGCCGCCCTTCTTCAGCGCAGCGATCACCTGAGTCATCCGCGTGGCGTTGAGGCGCAGGGCTTCGGCGGCCGTCGGGGCCTCGGTCTGCACGCCGGTGGAGATGGTCGCCATGTCCGGCTTGCGGCTCACCTCACCGGAGGCGGCGAGGCTGAGCGTGGTGGCGCGGAAGAGCGTATCGGCGGTCGCGGTCGGGGCGGACTGCGCCAGCGCGGCGCCGGCAGAGGTGACGGTAATCAGCGCGCCGAGGGCGGCGGCGCGGAAGAGGGCTTTCATGACTGGTCTCCTGATCGGGGCTGGTTGCGTATCCCCGTCGCGATTGTGTTTGGCTGATCCAACATGAACCGGACCTTTAAGGCGTGTTCGGGGCATGCTAACCGGCGCAACTCGCTCTAGAGGCCCGTAGCTCAATGGTTAGAGCTGACCGCTCATAACGGTCTGGTTGGGGGTTCGAGTCCCTCCGGGCCTACCAGCCTTCGCGCCGCACGATGTGCGCCGCTACGGCTCGGCAAGCGAGCGGGGACATGTACCAAAGGTACGTGTCCCCCAATCGTGCGCGCGGGTTTAGGGGACACGTACCTGCGGTACATGTCCCCCTCGGACCACCTGACGCCTGGTCGCGCGACCTTCCCCAACGACCCCCTACCCATCTCCGTCCGCCATCCTTAGGATCGTTGCCAACAACAACGCGCCCCAGGAACAGGACACCCGCCATGAAGACCCGCATCACCGAGATGTTCGGCATCGAGCATCCGATCCTCCAGGGCGGCATGCACTTTGTCGGCTTCGCCGAGATGGCGGCGGCCGTGTCCAACGCGGGCGGCCTGGGCATCATCACCGGCCTGACCCAGCGCACGCCGGACGATCTGGCCAAGGAAATCGCCCGCTGCCGCGAGATGACCGACAAGCCGTTCGGCGTGAACCTCACCTTCCTGCCGTCGGTCAACACGCCGGACTACCCCGGCTATGTGAAGGCGATCATCGAGGGCGGGGTGAAGGCGGTCGAGACCGCCGGCAACAACCCGGCCAAGTGGCTGCCGGCCCTCAAGGACGCCGGCATCAAGGTGATCCACAAATGCACCTCGGTCCGCCACTCGCTGAAGGCCGAGTCCATCGGCTGTGACGCGGTCAGCGTCGACGGTTTCGAATGCGGCGGCCACCCGGGCGAGGATGACGTCGGCAACTGGGTGCTGCTGCCCCGCGCGGCGGAAGAGCTGAAGATCCCGTTCGTCGCCTCGGGCGGCGTGGGCAACGGCGCCCAGCTGGTCGCGGCGCTCGCCATGGGCGCCGACGGCATCAACATGGGCACCCGCTTCATCGCCACGAAGGAAGCGCCGGTCCACCAGAACGTGAAGGACGCCATCGTCGCGGCCAGCGAACTGGACACCCGCCTGGTCATGCGCCCGCTGCGCAACACCGAGCGCGTGCTGGTCAACGCCGGCGTCGAGCGCCTGCTCCAGAAGGAGAAGGAGCTCGGCTCCAACATCAAGTTCGAGGACATCATCGCGGAAGTCGCGGGCGTCTATCCCAAGATCATGATCGAGGGCGACATGGACGTCGGCGCCTGGTCCTGCGGCATGGTCGCCGGCCTGATCCACGACATCCCGACCTGCAAGGAGCTGATCGACCGCATCATGGCCGACGCTCACCAGATCATCAGCCAGCGGCTGGCGAAGTTCGACGCCTCCTGACCGGGGCGTCCCGTTGGAGCGGGGCAGGGCGCGTCAAACGCGCGTCTTGCCTTCCCCAACGAGAGAGCGATTAGGTCGCCGCGTTCACTGACAGGACCGGTTCCATGAAGCTCGATTCCTCCATCTCGGCCGTCATCACCGGCGGGGCCTCGGGCCTCGGCGCTGCGACGGCGCGACGCCTGGCCGCCGACGGCGTCAAGGTCGCCATCTTCGATCTCAACGAGGAACTGGGCGAAGCCCTGGCGAAGGAGCTGGGCGGGGTCTTCTGCAAGGTGAACGTGGCCTCCAGCGAGGAGGTCGACGCCGGTTTCGCCAAGGCCCGCGCGGCGATCGGCCAGGAACGGATCCTGGTCAACTGCGCCGGCGTCGGCGGCGGGGCCAAGACGGTCTCGCGCGACAAGCAGACCGGCGAGATCAAGGAATACCCGCTGGAGAACTTCGAGCGGATCGTCGGCATCAACCTGATCGGGACCTTCCGCTGCATCACCAAGAGCGCGGCCGGCATGCTGACGCTGGACCTGACCGACGAGGGCGAGCGCGGCGCGATCGTCAACACCGCCTCGGTCGCGGCCGAGGACGGCCAGATCGGCCAGGTGGCCTATTCCGCCTCGAAGGCCGGCATCGTCGGCATGACCCTTGTCATCGCCCGCGACCTCGCCAGCGAGTCGATCCGGGTGAACACCATCCTGCCGGGCATCTTCGACACCCCGCTGCTGGGCCGCGCGCCGGAGCATGTGAAGGCCGGGCTCGCCGCCCAGGTGCCCAACCCGCGCCGTCTGGGCGTGCCGGACGAGTATGCCCATCTGGCCCACACCATGATCACCAACGGCTATTTCAACGGCGAGGACGTCCGTCTCGACGGCGCCATTCGCATGACCCCCCGCTGACTTTCGACGCTTTCAAACCCATCCCCTCCGAAGGAACACGACCATGAGTGAAGCCTGGATCATCGACGCCGTCCGCACCCCGCGCGGCATCGGCAAATACGGCAAGGGCGCCCTGTCCGAGATGCACCCGCAGCAGCTGGGCGCCGCCGTGCTCAAGGCGCTGGCCGAGCGCAACAAGATCAACACCGCCGAAGTCGACGACGTGATCTGGGGCACCAGCTCGCAGCGCGGCCCCGCCGCGGGTGACCTCGGCCGCATGTCGGCGCTCGACGCCGGCTATGACATCAAGTCCAGCGGCGTGACTCTCGACCGCTTCTGCGGCTCGGGCATCACCACGGTGAACTTCGCCGCCTCGACCATCATGGCCGGCATGTCCGACATGGTCGTGGCCGGCGGCTGCGAAATGATGTCGATGCCGAACCGTCGCTCGCCGGAAGACGGCCCGGTGACCATGGACCAGGGCAACCTGCGCCTGCGCGCCAGGCACCCCCAGTCGCACCAGGGTATCTGCGCCGACTCCATCGCCACCCTGGAAGGCATCAGCCGTGAAGCCCTCGACGGCCTCGCCCTGGTCAGCCAGCAGCGCGCCGCCGTCGCCATCGCCGAGAACCGGTTCGCGAAGAGCCTGATCCCGGTCTACAAGGAAGACGGCACGCTGGCCCTCGACCACGAGGAATTCCCGCGTCCGCAGACGACCGCCGAAGGCCTCGCGGCCCTGAAGCCGTCGTTCGAAGCCCTGGCCGACGTCCCTCTTGACGCCAACGGCACGACCTTCCGCAAGCTGATCACGGCGGTCTATCCGGACCTGGACATCAAGTTCTTCCACCACGCCGGCAACAGCTCGGGCGTCGTCGATGGCTCGGGCGCCCTGCTGCTGACCTCGCCGGCCTACGCCAAGGCCAACGGCATGACCCCGCGCGCGCGCGTCGTGGCCATGGCCAACATGGGAGACAGCCCCACGCTGATGCTCAACGCGCCGGTGCCCGCCGCCCGCAAGGTCCTGGCCAAGGCCGGCCTGACGGTCGAGGACATCGACCTGTGGGAAATCAACGAAGCGTTCGCCGTGGTGGCCGAGAAGTTCATCCGCGACCTGAAGCTCGACCGGGACAAGGTCAACGTCAACGGCGGCGCCATGGCCCTGGGCCACCCGATCGGCGCCACCGGCTCGATCCTCATCGGCACGATGGTCGACGAGCTGGAGCGGACCGGCAAACGCTACGGCCTGATCACCATGTGCGCCGCCGGCGGCATGGCCCCGGCCATCATCATCGAGCGCATGTAGGCAAGGCTCCTCCCCTTCGGGGGAGGTGGATCGCCTCAGGGCGAGACGGAGGGGGTCCGCTCAGATCGAGCGGGCCCCTTCTGCGTTTCGGAACCCACGCGTCGCGCCCTGCGGTCTCAGCCGCCCACCACCTTCAGCACATGCTCCCACTCCGCCTCGGTCACCGGCTGCACCGACAGCCGGAACGAGGTGATCAGGGACATCTTTTCCAGCGCGGGGTCGGCCTTGGCCTCGGCCAGGGTGAAGGGCCGCGTCAGCGGCGCCACGGCCTTCAGGTCCACGCAGCGGAACACGCCCTTGGCGTCGGTCGGGTCGATGTAGGCCTCGGTGATCACTTCGGCGATGCCGACGATCTCCTTGCCGGCCTGGGAATGGTAGAAGAACACCCGGTCCCCGAGCCGCATGGCCATGAGGTTTAGCTTGGCGGTGTGATTGCGCACACCGGTCCAGGGCTCGCCCTTCGCGCCTGTCGCGACCAGATCGTCCCACGAGAAGACATCCGGTTCGGACTTCACCAGCCAGTACGCCATCGCTCGCTCCTTCGCCGCTGATCCCCTATATCCCTGACATGGCCGAAGCCTTCAACGACCTGAGCCTGTCCGCCGACCGCGAGGCCCGCTACGCCGAGGTCGCCGCCGAGATCGCCTCCGTGCTGGACGGCGAGCCCAACCGCACGGCCCGCATGGCCACGGTCGCCTCGATGCTGGCCGCCAGCTTCGAACACTACTTCTGGACCGGCTTCTATGTCGTCGATCCGGACAAGGCGGATGAGCTGGTCGTCGGCCCCTATCAGGGCACGCTCGGCTGCCTGCGCATCGCCTTCGGCCGCGGCGTCTGCGGCGCGGCCGCGGCCACGGGAAAGACCCAGCTTGTCCCGGATGTGCACGCCTTTCCGGGACACATCGCCTGCGACAGCCGCTCCGCCAGCGAGGTCGTCGTCCCGGTGTTTGGACCCGATGGCGCCCTGATCGCCGTATTTGACGTGGATTCCGACCAGCCGGCCGCCTTTGACGAGACAGACGCCCGCTGGCTGGAGCGAATTCTCGCCTCGGTATTCAGCGGTTAATTTCGGCCCGCTACTTGCTGGTACGGGGGAGAAATTCCCCGTCCGGGACACATTCCGTCCCTACAAGCGAGCCGCGACCCGATGCTGAACGCCAGGACCGTCCATCCTTCCGACCTGTCTGCCGACGACATCGCCGTCTGGGACACCCTGGTCGCCGCCGAGCCCGCGTTCGGCAATCCGCTGTTGAGCCCCGACTTCGCGCTGGCCGTCGGCGCGGTGCGCGACGATGCTCGCGTGACGGTCTATCGCGACGACGACCAGGCCGTGGGTTTCCTGCCGCATCACCGTCGTCCGGGCGGCATGGGTCGGCCGCTGGGCGCCCCGTTGTCCGATTATCACGCCCTGATCGCCGGGCCCGTCGCTGGCCTGAGCGGGCCGCGCGCCCTGGCGCTCGCCGGTCTCGGCGCCTGGCGCTTCACCGGGCTCATCGATCCGCACGGGGTCTTCGCCGACACCGAACAGGGTGAGACGTCCGGCTACGCCATCGCGCTCGACGAAGCGCCCGACGCCTACCTCGAACGACTCCGCGCCGCGTCGCCGAAACGGTTCAAGAACTGGCGCCGGCTCGACAGCAAGCTGGAACGCGAAGTCGGTCCGGTGCGCATGGAGGCCAGCGATGATCCCGCCGTCTACCAGCAGATCATGGACTGGAAGCGGGAGCAGCTGATCCGCACGGGTGTCGCCGACTTCCTCCGTCCCGACTGGACCCGCCAGCTGCTGGCCAACCTCGCCGTCGGCCAGGGAAACCTGCGCGGCCTGAACCTGACGATGTGGGCCGGCGACACCCTGGTGGCGGGCCATTTCGGCGTCACCCGCAACGGCTGGTATCACCCGTGGGTCGCCTCGACGAACCCGGACCTGGGCGAGTACTCGCCCGGCCAGACCTTCCTGATGAAGGCGATCGCCGCCATGCCGGGGCTGGGCCTGTCGGTCTACGACCTCGGCCCGAGCCACGACCACTACAAGAGACACTACGCCGCGCCGAGCCAGACGGTTGGCGAAGGCACCGTCGCCGCCTCGTCCCCCGCCGGGATGCTGGCGGGCGGGCGTGAACGCGTGTGGACCATGGCCGGCGCCCGGCGGGACGGCCTCGTCGCCAGTCTGCGCCGACGGCTGGACGCCATCGCGGTGACCGAGCTCTCGACCGCCGGCCGGGTGAAGGGTTTCGTTGACGCCGTCGCGGCCCAGCCGCGCCGCCGCCTGGCGATGGAGGGCGAATAAGAGCTCATGGGCGCGACGGTCTCCATCGTCATCCCGACCCAACGCCGGCCCGCGGGCCTCGCGCTCGCCCTGCGCTCGGTGCTCGCCCAGACGGGCGTAGACCTCTCGACCGTCGAACTGATTGTCGCCGACAATGACCAGCAGCCCAGCGCCCGGCTGGCCGTCGAGTCGGCGGCCCGGACCGCTCCGTTCCCGGTGCGCTACCTCCATGTGCCCGAAGCAGGCGTCGCCAACGTGCGCAACGGCGCGGTGAAGGCGGCCGAGGGGGGGCTGATCGCCTTCCTCGACGACGACGAGGAAGCCCCGGCCGGCTGGCTCGCGGCCCTGCTGGACGCCATGACCCGCTATGAGGCTGATGTCGTCTTCGGCCCTGTCCAGGCTCGCGCGCCGGATTCGGTCACCGCCCATCGCGACTATCTCGAACGCTTCTTTTCCCGTGAGGGACCGGCGATGGCCGGTCCGATGCCGGGCTACTTCGGGTGTGGCAACAGCCTGCTCCGCCGGGCCGCGCTTCCCGACCCCGTGCAGCCCTTCAGCCTGCTGCGCAACCGCATCGGGGGTGAGGACGACATGCTGTTCGGCCACATGCAGGCCGCCGGCGCCCGCTTTGTCTGGGCGCCTGACGCGGTGGTCTGGGAAGACCCGGTCCCCGATCGCCTGACCCTGCGCTACACGCTGGCGCGCGCCTTCGCCTATGGCCAGGGGCCGACCGCCCACTGCGCGGCCGCCAGCCCGCCGGACTGGATCGGCGTCGCCCGGTGGATGCTCATCGGCCTCGGCCAGGCGGCCGTCTACGGCCTGATCGCCGCCGTCAAATGGGCCGCTCACACCCCCGACCGGGCCCAGGCGCTCGACCGCGCCGCGCGCGGCCTCGGCAAGACCTTCTGGTTCGGCCCCTTCAAGATCAACTTCTACGGACGCAGCGCATGACCATCATTCGCGACTGGACCCCGGACAAGGTCTACGCCTTCGGCAAGGAGGTGCAGACCTACGAGCACGATCTGCACACCCGGCCGATGTTTGATGACGCCGGCCTGGCCGATCTGCTGGATCGCTACCCTCGCGAGAAGCTGGGCGTGTTCACGATGGGCGAGGATCCGCGCGAATGGCGGACCTGGCGGCGTGGCACGGCCGGCGGCCTGCCCGGCAGGGTGCTGCTTGAAATGGCCCGCGAAGGCCGCATCTGGCTGAACCTGCGGGCGACCAACGACTACCTGCCGGACTACGCCGCGCTGGCCGACGAGGTGTTCGCCGAGAAGGAGGCCCAGGTTCCGGGTCTGCACACGATGAAGCGTGATCTCGGCGTGCTCATCAGTTCGCCCAATGCCCAGGTCTTCTATCATCTGGACGTGCCGATGGTGTCGCTGTGGCAGATCCGCGGTGTGAAGAATGTCTGGGCCTATCCGGTGGCGGAGCCTTTCGTCGGGGCGGAGGCACTCGAGGCTATCGTTCTGCGCGAGACGGCTGAACAGTTCGCGTTCGACCCTGACTGGGATGCCGGCGCCGCCCGCGTCGAATTGACGCCTGGCCGGATGTTGACCTGGCCGCAGAACGCACCACATCGTATCGAGAACGGGCCAATGCTGAATGTCTCTCTGTCGATGGAGTTCATGACCCCTTCGGCGCTGATGCGGGCCAACGTTATCTACGCCAACGGCCTGCTGCGCCGGCGGCTTGGCGCTGACCCGCGGGTCCAGCCGGGCTTCTCGCCCGTCGGTCTGGCCAAGGTCGCGGCGGCACGGGCCGCCAAGGCGCTGAAGCTGCAAAAAGCCCACGAGCGGGTCCTGCCCGTGACGTTTGATCTTGAATCCGGAGTTCCGGGCCGCGCGCAGCGCGCGGCCTAGAGGAGGGGGACACACACCATTCGTGCGGAGACGATTGGCGTGTGTCCCCTTTACCCCTTCAGCACTCTTGCCCGATCGGCCTGATCGCTCCAAATGATCGGGATGACAGGCCCCCGAACCATCGACCTGACCGGCGAAGCCGCCGCCGACGCCCGCGCCCTGCGGGACGCCTTCGGCTGTTTCACCACGGGCGTGACCGTCGTCACCACGATCGATGGCGAGACGCCGGTGGGCTTCACCGCCAACAGTTTCGCGTCGGTCTCGCTCGATCCGCCGCTGGCGCTGATCTGCGTCGGGGCCGAAGCCAGCTGCCTGCCGGCCCTGACGGCCAGCGGCGTCTTCGTGGTCAATGTGCTGCACGTCGACCAGCAGGCCCTGGCCGCCCAGTTCGCCCGTCGCGGCGCCGACCGGTTCGAGGGCGTCACGCCGGAAACCTGGCACACTGGCGCGCCCGTCCTGCCCGGCTGCATGGCCAACTTCGAGTGCCGCACCCATGCCATGGTCGATGCCGGCGACCACCAGATCATCATCGGCCGCATCCTCAAGGTGCATCATGACGCCGACCACGAGCCGCTGGTCTATCTGCGCGGCGGGTACCGCAAGGTGCACACGGATTGATCCTCCCCCATCGGGGGAGGTGGATCGCCGCAGGCGAGACGGAGGGGGTCACCCGAGATCTGAGCGGACCCCCTCAGTCGGCTTCGCCGACAGCTCCCCCGATGGGGAGCAACTTTCGGTGCGCCCACCCCTGACGCTGGGTCATACTTGGCGTCGGCCCTTCGAGGGCTTAAGTGACGCTCACGTAAACGATAACCTGATCAGGGAGATACCCCATGGGTGAAGCCTATATCGTCGCCGCCGGCCGCACCGCGGGCGGCCGCAAGGGTGGCCGTCTGAGCGGGGTTCACCCCGCCGACCTCGCCGGTGAAGTCCTCAAGGCCCTGGTCGCGCGCACCGGCGCCGACCCGGCCACGGTCGAGGACGTCATCATGGGCTGCGTCGGCCAGGGCGGCGAACAGGCCGTCAACATCGCGCGCAACGCGGTGCTGGCCAGCGGCTTCCCGGAAAGCGTGCCGGCCACCTCGGTCGACCGTCAGTGCGGCTCCTCGCAGCAGTCGCTGCACTTCGCGGCCCAGGCCGTGATGTCGGGCGCCATGGACTGCGTCATCGCCGCCGGCGTCGAGAGCATGAGCCGCGTGCCGATGGGCAGCCCCTCGGTCCTCGCGATGAAGGCCGGCATGGGCAATTACATGAGCCCGAACATGCAGGAGCGCTATCCGAACATCCAGTTCAGCCAGTTCGCCGGCGCCGAGATGATCTCGAAGAAGTACGGCTTCACCAAGGACGACCTGGACGCCTTCGCCTTCCAGAGCCATCAGCGCGCCATCGCCGCGACCAAGGCCGGTCACTTCGACAAGGAAATCGTCGGCGTCGAGATCACCCTGGCCGACGGCACCAAGGAAACCCACGTCATCGACGAGGGGATCCGCTTCGACGCCAGCCTTGAAGGCATCAAGGGCGTGAAGCTGCTGGTCGAGGGCGGCACGGTCACGGCCGCCAGCTCCAGCCAGATCTGCGACGGCGCCTCGGGCCTGCTGGTCGTCAACGAAGCCGGTCTCAAGCGCCTCGGCGTCGAGCCGCTGGCCCGCGTGCACCACATGACCGTTACCGCCGGCGATCCCGTCGTGATGCTCGAAGAGCCGGTGTTCGCGACCCAGAAGGCCCTCAAGAAGGCCGGCATGAAGATCAGCGACATCGACCTGTACGAAGTCAACGAAGCCTTCGCGCCCGTGCCGCTGGCCTGGCTGCAGGGCAACGACGCCGATCCGGACAAGCTGAACATCTCGGGCGGCGCCATCGCGCTCGGCCACCCGCTCGGCGGCTCCGGCGCCAAGCTGATGGCCACCCTGATCCACAACCTGCGCCGCACCGGCAAGCGCTATGGCCTGCAGACCATGTGCGAAGGCGGCGGCCTGGCCAACGTAACGATCGTCGAAGCGCTCTAGTTCAGACGCTCTGACCGAAACAGAAGGGGCCGCTCACCGGACAGGTGGGCGGCCCTTTCTCTATGCAGCTACACCCCCCCGTCATCCTCGCCCTTGTGGCGAGGATCCCTCTGGACGTGTCTCGAACCATTCCATCTGGAAGACTGCTCGTGCGGCTTCGCGAGGGGTCCTGGGCACAAGGCCCAGGATGACGGCGATGGTGATGTGCCTCAAACCAGCCTTGGCCCGGGAACCCATTCCGCGATGGCCGGATACAGGTCATCCCAGTGCGGATTGTCCCGTTCGATCAGGTTGATTTTCCACTCGCGCGGCCAGCGCTTGAGCGATTTCTCTCGTTGAATGGCGCCGATCATGCGTTCGCGCGGCTCGTACCAGACGAGGCGCCTGAGCCCGTACTTGCGGGTGAAGCCGGGATAGACGCCTTCGCGATGCTGAACGATGCGGCTGAGGAACCGACTGGTCACGCCGATGTAGATCGTCCCGTGGAAGCGGTCGGACATCATGTAGACGGCGATGAAGCTGTCGCGTGTAACCATAGATTGAAATTAGACAATAACTCTCGCCAATTTCAACCCTCGTCATCCTCGCCCTTGTGGCGAGGACCCCTCTGGACGTGTCTCGAACCGTTCCGTCTGGAAGGCCGCTCGTGCGGCTTCGCGAGGGGTCCTGGGCACAAGGCCCAGGATGACGAAGCTTTCGTAGCCGCGGGTGGCGGCTACTTCGCAGCGCTCACCCGCCACACCACATTCCCCACATCATCCGCCACCAGCAGAGCGCCGGTACGGTCCACAGCCACGCCGACCGGCCGGCCCAACGCCTGGCCCTTGCTGTCGAGGAAGCCGGTCAGGAAGTCCTGCGCGGCGCCGGCGGGCTTGCCGCCGCTGAACGGCACGAACACCACCTTGTAGCCGCTGGCCGGCTTGCGGTTCCACGAGCCGTGCTGACCGACGAAGGCGCCGCCCTGATAGACCGCAGGGAAGGGGCCCGCCGCATAGAAGGCCAGCCCCAGCGAGGCCGTGTGCGCGCCGAGCGCAAAGTCAGGGCGGATCGCCTTCGCCACCATATCCGGCCGCTGTGGCTGCATGCGCACGTCGACATTCTGGCCGTAGTAGCTCCACGGCCAGCCGTAGTGGCCGCCGTCCTGCACGCTGGTCATGTAGTCGGGCACCAGGTCGTTGCCGAGCATGTCGCGCTCGTTGACGGCGGTCCACAGCGCCCCGCCCGTCGGCTCCCAGGCCATCCCGACCGGATTGCGCAGGCCGGTGGCGAACACCCGCAGCGTCTTGCTGGCCAGATCGAGCTCGAGAATTCCGGCCCGGTTGACCTCCTTCTCGATGCCGCCCTCGGCGAGGTTCGAATGCGAGCCGACCGAGATGTACAGCTTCGTCCCGTCGGGGCTGGCCAGCAGGTTGCGAACCCAGTGCTGGTTCGGCGTCCCGGCCGGCAGGTCGACCACCTTGACCCCCGGCGCGGTGATCGTCGTCGCACCCGCCGTGTAGGGGAAGGCCATCACGCTGTCGGTGTTGGCGACATAGAGGGTCTGCCCGACCAGGGCGACGCCGAGCGGCGAGTTCAACCCCTTGAGGAAAACCGTCCGCGCCTCGGGAACGCCGTTGCCGTCGGCGTCGCGCAGCAGGGTGATCTGGTTGGCGCTCGGCGCGTCGGCCCCGGCGCGTTTGAACACCGCGGCGGCCACCCAGTCTGTCAGGCTGGTCTTCTTGCGGGCCGGGGAGTTGCTCTCGACCACCAGCACGTCGCCGTTCGGCAGCAGGTACAGCCAGCGCGGGTGCGCCAGCCCGTCGGCGAAGCGGGTCACCGTGAACCCGGTCGGCGCGGTCGGCCCGCCGCCCGCCGGCCAGCCCACGGCCTTGGCCGGATTGAGCATGGGGATCGGCCCGTTCGGATCCGGCGCCGTCAGTTTCACGTCGGGCCCGTAGGTGGCCGACGAGGGCATCTCGCTGGCCTTGCCGCAGGCGGCGAGGGCGAGCAGCGCGGCCGACAGGGCGGCGAGCTTGGCGGTGCGGTTCATGATGGCGTTTCCCCAGCCGGTTTTGCGGTGAGGATATGGCGCGCGGGCCCCCGGGGGCAATGCGCGGCGTTGGCTCGCCGCCTACAGGCCGTCGAGCTGGATGTGGATCTCGCCGTCGCCGCGCACGGCCACCACGATGCGCTGGCCGTCGTCGCCGAGCGCGTAGCGGCGGCCGTTCGACACGCCGGACAAACGTCCCGCGACCCAGCGTCCGCCATCGGCCACCGACAGACGCATGCCGCCGGCTTCGGCGGGCAGGGTGATGACATAGCGACCGGCGTCCAGATGGTGGAACACCACCACGCCGCCGGCGCCGGCGGCCACGGCGGCCACCGGCCCGGCGCAGCTGTCCTTCTCGAGCTCGACGGTCAGCGCCGACCCCGGCCAGGCCGAGGCCGCCGACCCGGCCAGCAGGACCACGGCGGCGCAAACGGCGCCCAGCCCGATCTTCCCTCTGGTCATGATGCCCGCCCCCGTATGGTCGCCCCGAGAGGGACTGACCTGTGAACGCTAACACGGAAATGGGAGAAGTGCCGACCCACTCTGAATACTCCGCTCATCCTCTCTTTCGCGAGGATGAGCGGAGCGGGGAGGGGTTTGACCTCCGTCAACGCGCCCGCCCGCGTACGCCCGCACCCTGCGCGCCAGACCGGAGCGCGCCATGGACGTCCTTGAAGCCCTCGCCGAACGCCGCACCAGCCGCGCCTATCTGCCGACACCCGTATCCCGGCAGGCGGTCGAGACGATCCTGACAGCCGCCGGCCGCGCGCCCTCGGGCGGCAACCTCCAGCCGTGGCGGGTCTGGGCGCTGTCGGGCGAGGCGCTGGACGGCCTGCGCGCGACGGTGCTGGCGAAGGTCGACGGCGGCCAGATGATCGACGGCGACTACGAGTACCTGATCTATCCGCCCAGCCTGAAGGAGCCCTACCTCACCCGCCAGTTCCGCAACGGCGAGCAGCTCTACGGGGCGATGAACATCACCCGCGACGACGCCGCCGGCCGCATGCAGCAGTTCCGCCGCAACTTCGAGCTGTTCGGCGCCCCGGTCGGCCTGTTCTTCGGCATCGACCGGACCATGGGCCAGGCCCAGTGGTCGGACCTGGGCATGTACATCCAGTCGGTCCTGCTGGCCGCCACGGCGCTCGGCCTGCAGACCGCCGCCCTCGAGTCCTGGTCCCTCTGGCACCGCACGACACGCGCGTATCTCGACATGCCCGAGGACCTGATCCTGTTCTGCGCCGTCGCGGTCGGCCACGCCGATCCGGACGACCCGGTCAACACGTTGAGGGCCGAACGCGCCCCGCTGGACGAGGTGGCGGTGTTGCGGGGGTTTTGATCGCGCTCAAGCCGGTCACAACAACCCCCGCTCATCCCGGCGAAGGCCGGGACCCAGGATTTTTTGAACCACAACACACCCGTCCAACAAGCGCGCGGGCCATGCCTGAACCGTGAGCCGAGCCCGAAAACGCCTGGGCCCCGGCGTTGGCGCTTCGCGCCGCCCTTCGGGTCGCCGGGATGAGCGGAGAGGGGGGGGATCCGCGCGCTGCTTCCCCGGCCCTCAAACCGGCAACGCCACCGTATTCTTCACCTCCTCCAGCACCGCATAGGTCCGCGTCTCGCGCACCCCCGGCAAATTCACCAGCGTCTCGCCCAGGAACGCCCGGTACGCCGCCATGTCCTCGACGCGCGCCTTGATCAGATAGTCGAACCCTCCAGCCACCATGTGGCACTCCAATATCTCCGGCGTGCGCCGCACCGTCGCGGCGAACTGGTCGAAGGTTTCGCCGGTGGTGCGGTCGAGCTGGATCTCGACGAAGATCATCAGGGCGCGGTCCATCTTCTGCGGGTCGAGCAGGGCGACGAAGCCGGTGATGAAGCCGCGCTCGCGCAGCCGGCGGAAGCGGTCGTGGCAGGCCGCCGGCGACAGGCCGACACGGGCGGCCAGGTCCTGGTTGGTGATCCGGCCGTCGGTCTGCAGGACTCGCAGGATCTTGCGGTCTAGCTCGTCCAGCATGTCGGCGATCCTTCGGCGAATGGCTCGATATCGTCGAAAGTCTACGGACGTGGCGCGAACAAGCCAAGCACCTTCGACGCGTTCCGGGGTATGACAGAACATCCTTCGTCAACCGGTATCGCCATGTCCGACCGTCCGACCCTAACGGCCGCCCGCGCCGCCATCGCGCCCCTCTACCGCGCGCCGGAGCCCGAACGGCTGGTCGCCCTGGTCCCCGCCGCGTCGCTGTCGGCGGCCGAACGGACGTCTGTCGAGACGCGGGCCAGGGTCATGCTGGCCGACCTGCGCAAGGCCGGGTCCGACGGCTGGGTCGAGCGGTTCCTGCAGGAATACAGTCTGACCACCGACGAGGGCGTGGCCCTGCTGTCGCTGGCCGAGGCCTATCTGCGCGTGCCCGACGTGCTGACCGCCGCCGACCTGGTGCGCGACAAGCTGGGCCGGGCCGACTGGGCCGCCCACGCCGGCCAGTCCGGCTCGGTGCTGGTCAATTCCGCGACGCTCGGTCTGATCCTCGCCCGCGGTCTGATGGACGATGAGGCCGGCGCCCTGACGCGGCTGGTCGGGCGCCTGGGCGAGCCGGCGATCCTCAAGGCCGTGGCCGCCGCCATGCAGATGATGGGCGAGGCCTTCGTGCTCGGCCGGACGATCCAGGAAGCGCTCAAGCGCGCCGACCGGGGCGGGGCGGCGGCCTTCCGGCACAGCTTCGACATGCTGGGCGAGGCGGCCCGCACGATGGACGACGCGGACCGCTACCTGGCCGCCTATTTCGACGCCATCGCGGCGGTCGGCGCGGCCTGCGGCTTCGAGGGCGAGATGCACGCCCGTGACAGCGTCTCGGTCAAGCTGTCGGCCATCCACCCGCGCTACGAGACGGCGCAGGACGCGTCCTGCGTGCCCGAGCTGGTCGCCCGCACGATCGCGCTGGCCGAGGCGGCGCTGGAGGCCGGCATCGGCCTGACCATCGACGCCGAGGAGGCCGAGCGGCTGGAGATGAGCCTCGACATCATCGAGGCCGTCGCCCGCGCGCCGTCGCTGGCCGGCTGGGATGGCCTCGGCATGGCGGTGCAGGCCTACCAGCGCCGCGCGCCGGCGGTCATCGCCTGGGCCGACGCGCTCGGCCGCGAGACCGGCCGGCGGCTGACCGTGCGGCTGGTCAAGGGCGCCTACTGGGACAGCGAGATCAAGCGCGGCCAGGAGCGAGGTATGCCGGACTACCCGGTGTTCACGCGCAAGGCGGCGACCGACGTCAGCTATCTGGCTTGCGCCCGGGCGATGCTGGACGCTCCGGGGATCTACCCCGCCTTCGCCACTCACAACGCCCTGACCGTGGCGACCATCCTTAACTGGGCGGGTCCGCGCAAGGATTTCGAGTTCCAGCGCCTGCACGGCATGGGCGGCGGTCTCTATGAGCGGCTGATGCGGGACGAGGGCGTGGCCGCCCGGGTCTATGCGCCGGTCGGCGGCTACCGCGACCTGCTGGCCTACCTCGTCCGCCGTCTGCTGGAGAACGGAGCCAACACCAGCTTCGTGCACCAGATCGCCGACGAGAGCATTTCCGACGAGGAGCTCCTCGCCGACCCCGTTTCCATCGTTCAGGCCGCCGGCCTGCAACCCCACAGCCGGATCGCCAACCCCATGGACCTCTACGCCCCCGAACGCCGCAACAGCGCCGGCCTCGACCTGACCGACCGCGCCGTGCTGGACGGGCTCGTCGCGGAGATGGGCAAGACCTGGGCGGTGTCCCAGACCGCCGCCCCGCTGATCGGCGGCAAGGCCCTCGCGGGCGCGGGCAAGCCGGTGACCGATCCCGCCGACCACGGCCGCGTCGTCGGGACGGTGGTCGAGGCGAGCGTCGCCGACGTCGGCCGGGCCATCATCCGCGCCTATGCCGCGCAAGGGCAATGGGCCGCCACGCCTGTCGCCGACCGCGCCGCCTGCCTCGACCGCATGGCCGAACTGATGGAACGCGACCACGTGCGCCTGATGGCGCTCTGCGTGCGCGAGGCCGGCAAGAGTATTCCCGACGCCCTTGGCGAGGTGCGGGAAGCCGTCGACTTCTGCTGCTACTACGCCGCCCGCGCCCGCGAGACCTTTCTGCCGATCACCCTGCCGGGGCCGACGGGCGAGAAGAACGAACTGACGCTGACCGGCCGGGGCGTGTTCGCCTGCGTCAGCCCGTGGAACTTCCCGCTGGCCATCTTCCTCGGACAGGTCACCGCCGCGCTGGTCGCCGGCAACGCCGTGGTCGCCAAGCCCGCGCCGCAGACGCCGCTGATCGCTCACGCGGCCGTGCAGCTTCTGCTGGAAGCCGGCGTGCCGGCTGATGTCATCGCCCTCGTGCCCGGCGGTCCCGACGTCGGCCAGGCCCTGACCGCCGATCCGCGCGTCATGGGCGTCTGTTTCACCGGCTCGACGGCGACCGCGCGGCGCATCGCCCGCACCCTGCTGGAGGATGAGCGCCGCCCGCTGGTGCCGCTGATCGCCGAGACCGGCGGCCTCAACGCGATGATCGTCGACTCCACGGCCCTGCCCGAGCAGGTGGTCGCCGATGTGATCGTTTCGGCCTTCCAGAGCGCCGGCCAGCGCTGTTCGGCCCTGCGCCTGCTCTGCGTCCAGGAGGACGTGGCCGACAAGGTTCTGGAGATGCTGAAGGGGGCGATGGACCTGCTGACGCTCGGCGATCCGGCCCGCCCGGACACCGACATCGGCCCGGTCATCGACGCGCCGGCGCGCGACGGCCTGCAGGCCTGGATCGCGGCCAACCGGGCGAAGGTCATCCACCAGTTGTCGCTGCCCGCCGGCCTCGAAGCGGGGACCTTCGTGCCGCCGACGGTGATCAGGCTCGACCGCGTCGAGGACCTGACCCGCGAGGTGTTCGGCCCGGTGCTGCATGTGGTGACCTGGAAGGCCGGCGGCCTCGACGACCTGCTGGCCCGCATCAACGCCAGCGGCTACGGCCTGACCATGGGGCTGCACAGCCGCATCGGCGAGACGGCCGACCGCGTCCGCGCGGGGGCGAAAGTCGGCAACCTCTATGTGAATCGCTCGATGATCGGCGCCGTGGTCGGCGTCCAGCCCTTCGGCGGCGAGGGCCTCAGCGGCACCGGCCCCAAGGCCGGCGGTCCGCACTACCTCGCCCGCTTCGCTGTCGAGCGCACGGTCTCGACCGACACGACGTCGGCCGGCGGCAACGCGACGCTTCTGAGTCTGGAAGACTGACCAGCGGGTCCATGTCCCCGACACGAAAACACCCCCGGAGATCGCTCTCCGGGGGCGTCGTCACAGTGGGGCTCCGGGGGGGGAGAGACCTACTGGAACATGCCGAACAGCACCGAGGCGATGACGCCCGTGGCGATGGCGGTCAGGACGACGTCGTTGTCGACCCGGTTGTATTCGTAGCCGCGCGGGGGCGGGGGCAGACGGTAGTGGCGGTAGTCCACGGCGTAGGCCCGGCCGCGGTACTGCGACGGCAGGCGATCGCCCCGGCGCCACTGGCGCTGCTGGTAGCCGTTGGGCTGGTGATAGCGGCCGCCGTCGTAGCGACGGTCGGCCCGGCGTTCCCAGCGGGTGTCGCGACGCTCGTCACGACGGTCGTAGCCGTTCCGGTCGCCATTGCGGTCGTCGTAGTAGCCGCCGTCGGAGTAGCCGCCCTGGCCCTGATAGCCGCCCTGACCCTGATAACCACCCTGGCCTTGGTAACCACCCTGGCCCTGGTAACCACCCTGGCCTTGATAGCCGCCCTGCGGCTGGCCCTGATAGGAGCCGCCCTGACGCTGGTAGTCGCCGCCCTGGCGCGAGCCGCCGTAGGACTGGGCGCTGGCGGCGCCGGCCGAAGCCAGGACCGACAGGGCGATCGCGGCTGAGAGGATCTTCTTCATGGCGGGTCTCCTTGACGGCGGGCCTTTGGAGGATCCGGCGGCGGCCGTTGTTGAGATGCGTTATGGGCGGCCCCGCTTGAGCCCAGTCTGAACAGCGCTGGTCATCTCCCGTTCATCTGCGGCGACCGTCGCCCGGACACGAAAACGCTCCCGGAGCGGGCCCCGGGAGCGCGGTTCGTTGTCTGACCGTCGGCTAGTTGAACAGGTCCATCAGCACCAGCGAGATCAGACCGCCGGCGATGGCCACCAGCACCACGTCGTTGCCGACGCGGACGTAGTGGTAGCCGCGCGGCGGCGGGGCCAGGTGATAGGTGCGGTAGTTCACGACGTAGCGGCTCGACCGGTATTGCGACGGCAGGCGCTGGCCGTGACGCCAGTGACGCGCCTGATAGCCCCGGGGACCCTGGTAGCGCGGCGCGTTGTAACGACGTTCCGCGCGGCGCTCGCGAGCCTGGACCGGAACCGGACGGGCAGGCTGGGCCTGCGGTCGACCGGGCTGGCCGCGCGGCGTCTCGTGACGGCGGTCCTGACCCTGCTGGCCGTTCGAACGCTGCGGGTCCTGGCCCTGGCGTTGGTAGGGCTGCGCGCCGGCGATGCCGGCCGTGGCGAGCACCGTCACGGCGAGGACGGCGGAGATGAACTTCTTCATGGGTGGCGATTCCGGCCCGCGGCGAACCTCGGGGTGAAGTCCGTCAGAGAGCCTCGCGAGACCCCTGTGTTCGAGCTGTTGTGCAACGGACCGCGACCCGTTCGGTTTCAGCGCTTGTGGCAGTTGTGATCTGGATCAGGCCGCGCGCTTGCGCCGGGCCGGCGCCGCGGCTTCCAGCAACCCGGTGACCCCATCGGCCGTCAGGGGCCGGCTGAACAGGTAGCCCTGGATGTCGCCGCAGCCGGCGGCGTTCAGACTGTCGCGCTGCACCTCGGTCTCGACGCCCTCGGCGATGACCGCCAGGTTCAGCGCCCTGGCCAGCTTGATGATGGCCGAGACCACCTCGTCCGCCTCCGGATCGACGCCCAGGTTGACGATGAAGGACCGGTCGATCTTGATCTTGTCGATCGGATACCGCTGCAGATAGCTCAGGCTCGAGTAGCCGGTCCCGAAATCATCGAGCGTCAGACTGAAGCCGAGGTCACGCAGCCGGTGCAGCGTGTCGTGCGTGTCGGGATCGTCTCCGACCAGCACGCCTTCGGTGATTTCGAGATCGTACCGGCGAGGATCGATGCCATGGTCCCGCACCAGGCGGCCGACATCCTGCACGAAGCCCGGCGCGCGCAGCTGTGTCGCCGAAACGTTGACGCCGATCTTCAGGCCGGGCCACTCGCTGCCTTCCTCGAAGGCCCGACCGAGTGTGAACAGGCCCAGCGCGCCGATCAGACCGCATTCTTCCGCGACCGGAACGAAGAAGGCCGGCGACACCGAGCCGCGGACCGGGTGATCCCAGCGCACGAGAGCCTCGACCCCGGTCATGACGCCGCGACGGTTGACCTGCGGCTGATAGACCATCGTCAGGTTTCCCTGCTCGAGGGCTTCGCGCAGGTCGGCTTCCAGGGCGCGGCGACTCTTCACCGCCGCGTCCATTTCGATCTCGAAGAAGCTGAACCGGTTCCGGCCGTCCTCGACGGCGCGATTGAGGGCCAGGTCGGCCTGGCGCACCGCTTCGCCGGGATCCATTTCGCCGTCCCGCACCAGGGCGATGCCGACGGCCGCGCAGACGAAGACCCGACCGAAGGACAGGCTGAACGGCTCGCCCATCACCTCGATCAGACGGGCCGCCAGGTTCGCCGCCTGGCCGGCATGGTCGGCGGCATGGACGATGGCGAACTGGTCGCTGGAGAAGCGCGCGAAGACATCGGTGGTGCGACACTGGGCGGCGAGCCGCCGCGCGACCTGCTGGATCAGCTCGTCGCCGGCCTGGTGTCCGTGCAGGTCGTTGACCTCGCGAACCTTGTCCAGGCTGATGCAGTGGATCGCCACGAGTGACTCCGGCGTCCGGCGCAGACGGTCGAGCGCGTGGTCGAGCTTTTCCAGGAAGCGCGTGCGGTTCGGCAGGCCGGTCAACGAGTCGAAATAGGCCAGGTGGGTGGCGCGGGCCTCGCTGGCGATCAGCCCCTGCGCCATGCGCGTGCTTCGCCGGAACAGCCACAGCGCGGCGAGGCTGAGCAGGGACAGAAGGGCGACGGCCGGAATGCCGGCCTTCCTCAACATGTCGGCGCCGGGGGTTTGGGGTCGCCAGTCGATGGTCGCCAGGTACTCGCCTGAACTCGATACCATCGGCACGTGAGCCTCGCCGGGCTCTCCGCGGGAGTCCGCGGTGTGAAGGTGGAGGCCGTTCAACAGGAACCGCCGAGCAAACAGCTGGACGAAGGAGTCCTCGATCGGCAGGGCGGTCACGACGATCGGCGCACGGCGTCCAGTCAGGACGGCATGCCCGAAGTCGGGCTGCACCAGGGTGGCGGTGAGGATGTACATCTGCTCGCCGACCAGGGCGAACGTGCTGGCCTGCAGCGGTTCCAGATCGCCGCCATGGGCCCGGCTCGGCGGCATGAGGCGTTCGCGATCAGCTTCCTTGGCCCGAACGCCGGCGACCAGCGGCGACGTCGCCGGGGCGAAGGCCGCATAGCGCGCGAGCGGCGCAACGAAGCCATGCCGCGCCGCGAACTGCGGCCGGTTCGCGGGATCCAGAACGAAAGCAACGTCGATGCCGCTGGTCTGATGCAGATACTGGCCGATGTTTTCGCGGGCCCAGTCCGGATCGAAGCGGTTGGCCAGGTGGACGACCGCGTCGTCCCAGACGACCTGCGGCACGACCCGGTGCGCGACTTCTTCGGTGATGCCGTTCAAGCCGTTGGTGACGATGGCCTGCTCCCGCGCGCGGGCGAGGCCGTCGAAATGGCGGGTCAGGCTCAGCAGACCGCTGACGAGCAGAACGATGATCAGGAATGACAGGCCGGCGATCGGCCAGAAGAAGTCCGCCTTCAGAATCTTGCCGTTCATCTTAAGGCGGTTCCGCAGTCCGTGGTCGCAAAACCGGGTCTAGCGGCCAGCCCCTAACATTCAGGTAACAGGCGAGTAGAAGCGGGTGCTCGCGGTTTACTCAAGCCAGCCGCTCATAGTTTGACCGGGTGATTGCCTCCCAATACTCACAGTCTATCGACCACTCAATTTGAGCATGTCGAGCGCGCTTTCTTTACGACGGACGTCTGGAGAAGTTGGGACCTGGTGTCATCGGACGCCCCATCGGCCAGGGGGAAGGGGATGGCGCCTCTGAACCGGCCAGCGCCTCGAAGGCGGCGACGATATCGTCGTCGCTGATCAGGTCGGGCGTCTGGAAACGGGTGAACACGAGGCCGGTGATCAGCGCGTCGATCACCCGGGCGAACTGGTCGGCGGGCATGGGCAGGGACCCCGGCGGAGCAATGCGCGTGAAGCCGTCCGCCATGGCGCGGTAGGTTTCGGCGTTTCGCTCGGTCAGGCGCTGGCGCATGTGCGCGTGGGTCAGGTTGTAGAGCTGGAACGCCGCCGCGCCTGCGGCCATGGGGAGACGGGCGCGGGACGCCACCGCCACCGCCTCGCCCAGAATGCGCAGTTGCACCCGCAACGGCGCGCCCGGCCGGAAGTCAGCCTCGATCGGCGTCCACTGGCTGTCCATGACAGCCAGGAACAGGTCTTCGCGACTCTTGAAGTTGCCGTAGAACGACCCGCGCGAGAGGTTTGCCCGCGTGCAGACCGCCTCGATCGAGGTGCGGTCGAAGCCCTTCTCGGCGATCACGGCGGCGGCGGCCTCGACAAGGGTCTTGCGGGTCCGCTGGCGCTTGTCGCCCTTGGGAATGCCTTTGCGGCTGACCGGAGTTCGCGTCATCAGCGATATCTACGGCGCCAGATTAAATGCGGCAATGCATTTAACGTGACAATCCCGCCTGACGACGAAAGCCCCGGCCGCTGGGCGACCGGGGCTGGCCGTGGGCCGGCAAGGCCCCTGGCGACTAGGAGTCGCGGCGCATGTCGGGCGAGCGATCGTCACCCATGCCCGGGCGGTCCCGGCTTTCGTCGTCGAAGGCCTCGCCGGCGGTGTGGCCGGCGAACGAGCGGTCCTCGCCGTACAGGCTGCGCTCCCGGGCGACTTCGTCGCTCGAGTACGGCCCGGCGGCCGGATCGAAGGCCTGCCAACCTGCCTCATGGTAGGCCCGGCCGCGATTGGTGGCGTCCACGCCGCGGCCGGCCTGCAGCAGTCCGTCCACGCGCATGGCGTCGTTGTCATCGACCCGAACGCTGACCAGCGAGCCGCCACGGCGGACGCCCTCGGCGTAGACGTTGGCTTCCTCGTCGGTGTGGCCGGCATCTTTCAGGGCGCCGAGAATTCCGCCCGCCGCACCACCGGCGACAGCGCCCACCGCGGCGCCGACCGCTGTCGACACCAGCCAGCCGGCCGCGACCACCGGGCCCAGACCCGGAATGGCCAGCATGCCGAGGCCCGCCAGTAATCCGGCTCCGCCGCCGATCAGGCCACCCGTCGTGGCGCCCTTGCCGGCCCCTTCAGCCGCGTCGCTCTCTCCGTCGCCATCGCTGTCGCGAAGGGCGCCGTCGTGCCAGTTGCCGGTGTTGCTGGCGACCAGGCTGATCCGGTCGTCGTTGATGCCGGCGTTTTTCAGGTCGCGGACGGCGGCCAGGGCGTCGGTATGGCGGTCGAACAGCCGCGTTACAGTCTTCGTCATGGTCTTAACTCCAGTTACTGAGAGATGTTATTGCGGGCTGACCGCGCCCTTGTAGTCGACCGACACCGCGACTTCCTTGCCGCCCATAGTGGCCTTGCCGCTCCAGATTCCCTGCTCGTTCTGGGTCAGCGCGCTCACATTGCTGTAGCCGGCGTTCTCGATCGCGCCCTTGGCCTGGGCTTCCGTGAACGAGTTGGCGCCCGGGGTCTGGGCGGTCTCGCCGGTCGTCGGCGTGGTGTCGACAGCGGCATTGCCGGGAGCTTCCGGCGCCGAAACGACCGGACCCTCCGTGCGATCGGACTCGGCCGGCTTCTGGCCACAGGCCACAAGCAAAATAGCTGCCACGGAAACCGCGGCGGTTACAGTAAGGACTTTCATGATGTCTCTCCCTCAGGAGATGGATAAAGACATCGCTCGAAAGTTGGTTCCAAAGAACAGCAAACGGTGTTCCGTTGTCTGTATAGGCTCAACGACCCGTGGTTGGCGTTCGTGAGGCGGTCGCGCGCTAGGTTGGCGCCTGTTCGCCCGCGAGCATCGCGAACGCCGCATGGAAGGCCTCGTCCGGAACCAGGTCCGGCGTCAGGAAGCGCTGGAACAGCAGACCCTCGGTCACCGCGTGGATCAGCACGACCAGCGTCTCGGCCGGCATCGGCAGGCCGCCCTCGTCGGCGACGCTGCGCAGCCAGGTGGCGCCAGTGGCGAAGCTGGCGCGGGTGGCGGCCTCCACCTCGGCGCGGAGAGCGTCGTGGGACAGGGCGTGCGCCATGCCGGTCAGCCGCCCGAAGGCCGCGGTCTCCCGTTCGGGGATCGAGGCGACATAGGCCTCCGACAGGGCGCGCATCTTCTCTGCGAACGTAGAGTCGGGGCGGATCTTCGGCCGCACCGGCGACCAGTAGGTCTGTCCCAGGGCGATGAACAGGTCGTCGCGGTTTCTGAAGTTGCCGTAGATCGCCCCGCTGGTCATGCCGGCCCGCTCGGCTACGGCCTGCAGGGTCGTGCGCTCGTAGCCACGCTCGCGGATCAACTGGCGGGCTGCTTCCAGCAGGGCGGCGCGCGTCCGGGCGCGCTTGTCGCCCTTGGGGCGGCGGCGGGCGTCGGACGGGGCAGGGGCGGCGGACATGTTCCGGACTCTAGCGGCTTGCAAAATTATAGGAGGTATATTTTATAAAGGTATTACATTTTCAAGCGCCGATCGCTTCAGGACCCGCCATGACCACCGCCGACCCCATCGCCGCCATGCTCGGCCGCTACACCGACGCCGACGAGATCGCCGGCGCGGCGACCCTGGTCTGGAAGGATGGCAAGGTCGTCCAGACCTGCGCGGCCGGCTGGCGGGACCGGGAGTCTCTCGATCCTCTGGAGCGTGACGCGATCTTCCGCATAGCTTCGATGACCAAGCCGGTTACGTCGGTCGCCGCGCTGATGCTGGTGGACGAGGGCCGGATCGCTCTCAGCGACCCGATCAGCAAATGGGCGCCCGAGTTCGCGGAGATGCGGGTGCTGCGCTCGCCGACCGGGCCGCTGGACGAGACCGACCCGGCGGTGCGGGAAATCACCTTCGACGACCTGCTGACCCATCGTTCGGGCCTGACCTACAGCTCCTTCCATGACGGCCCGATCCAGCCGGCCTATGACGCGGCGCTGGGCGGCCAGATCGACAGCCACGTCACGCCCGACGACTGGATCGCGGCGCTGGCGGGCCTGCCCCTGATCGATCAGCCCGGCGCAGGCTTTCACTACGGCAACTCCACCGACCTGCTCGGATTCCTGATCGCGCGGATCGAGGGCGAGTCCCTCGGCGCGGTGCTGAAGCGTAGAATCTTCGAGCCCCTTGGCATGACCGACACCGGCTTCTTCGTGCCGGCGGACAAGGCTCACCGCCGGGCGCAGATGTACGGCTTCAACGCCGACGGCGGGCTGGTTCCGAAGCCCGTCGGGGCGGGCGGTGCGGGCGCCGTAGTGCCTGATCGGACCACGGCGACGCCGTACGAGGCCGGAAGCGGCGGCCTGTGGTCGACGCTGGACGACTATCTGGCCTTTGCCCGGCTGTTCATCGGCGACGGCGCGGTCGACGGGGTGCGGCTTCTGAAGCCCGGGACGCTCCGGGCAATGATGACCAACCAGCTGACCGGTGATCAGCGCGCGCGGGCCGAGACCTTCGGCATGCCGCTCTTCACCGCCCATGGCTTCGGGTATGGCCTGGCGGTGGTGATGGACCCCAACACGGCGGCGGTCACCCGCTGCAAGGGCGGTGTCGGCACCGTCGGCTGGCCGGGGGCCTACGGCGGCTGGTGGCAGGCCGATCCGACCACCGGGACCGTGATGATCTTCCTCGCCCACAACGTCATGGAGCCCGAGCTGATGGCCATGGGCATCGGCCTGAACGTCTACGGCGCGATCACCGAGTTCCACGGCCTGGCCAGCGCGCTCTAGCCGCAAGGCCTTCCAGCCCCACGACGATGTCGCGCGAGGCGGGATAAAGCCAGCGGCGTATCAAAAACGTCAATGAAGTTAACGCTTTAGGGGCGAGTGAACGGTCGCCGGAGAGGCGAGCCGGTCAGGCGGCCGTCATGCCGCCGTCCACCACCACCTCGGACCCCGTCATGAAGGCCGCGCCGTCGGAGGCGAGGAACACGATGGCGTTGGCGATATCGATGTCGCGGCCGAGCCGGCCCATCGGGTGGCTCTGGGCGAAACGCTCCAGCGTGCTGTTGGACCCTTCGCCGTTGCGCGCCGACACAGCTACTGCGGCCTCGGCCATCATCGGGGTGTCGATGATCCCCGGATGCACCGAGTTGACGCGGATCTTCAGGCCGCCCCGGGCGCATTCCAGCGCCGCCGACTTCGTCATAAGCCGCACGGCGCCCTTGGAGGCGTTGTAGGCCAGACCGCCGGGCTGACCGACCAGGCCCGCGACCGACGACAGGTTGATGATCGAGCCGCCGCCGTCCCAACGCGTGGCGCGTTCAGCGATGGCCGGGATGGCGTGCTTGAGGCCGAGGAATACGCCCTCGACATTGACCTGCTGCATGCGCCGGAAGTCCTCCAGCGCGGTCTCGACGATGCCCTTCATCCAGAAGATGCCGGCGTTGTTCACCAGGATGTCGAGCCCGCCGAAGGTCGCCTTCGCGAAGGCCACGGCGGCGATCCAGTCGGCCTCGACGGTGACGTCATGCTTGATGTAGGCCCCGCCGACGGCTTCGGCCGTGGCTGTCCCGTCGTTGAAGTCCGTGATGACGACCTTGGCGCCCGCCGCCGCCAGCGCTTTCGCGGTCGCCGCGCCGATGCCGCGCGCGCCGCCGGTGACCAGCGCCACCCGCCCCGTGAGATCCTGCATACCGTCCTCCCCCATTGCTGGAGAGGGCTATACCGGCGTTCGTCGGTCTTTGCAGCGATCAACCGGCCAGTTTGGCGGCGAGATTGGTCATCGCCGTCCGGGTCGCGTCGTCGGCGGGAAACAGCAGCTCCAGCCTCAGGTCGCGCACCGTGACGTCCTCGCTGGTGCCGAAATGGGCGATGGTCGACAGGAAGCTGAGCGGCTGATCGGGGGTGTTCAGCACGACCGGCGCCAGCGGCCGCCGCTGCAGCGGCGCCGTGCGATGCGGGTGGCTCGCCGCCGCCGACTGCAGGGCCAGCAACAGGTCCTGCAGGACAGGGTCGTCGCCGGCCTCGAGCGCCTCGAGCTGGATGCGCGCGGCCATCTCGGCCAGCATCTCGGGATAGTTGGCGATGGAGACCGGGGCCAGCGGGCTGTCGGTCAGCATGCGGACGACGTTCATCGGTCCGGTCCCCTGGTGCAGCGGCTCTAACAGGGCGCGGGCCGTCGGATTGGCGTCAAGGATGGTCCAGTGCCGGTCGCACAGCAGGGCCGGGTAGGGCGCGTGCCGCGTCATCATCTCGTCGAGCACGGCCCGGAACGGCTCCAGCGCAGCCGAGTCCAGCGGCGACGCCGGAAACGCCGGCGCGAACCCGGCCGCCTGCAACAGCGCGTTCTGGGCGCCCAGCGGCAGCAGAAGCCCCTCCGCCAGCTGCAGAACCATGTCCCGGCTGGGCTGGGCGCGGCCGGACTCAAGGAACGAGAGATGCCGGGCCGAAACGTCACAGGTCAGGGCCAGATCGAGCTGGCTCATCCGCCGCCCGGCGCGGAACCGGCGCAGGGCGGCGGCGAAGGGCCCCGCCTCAGGGCGGGTCGGAGCGAGCACATCGGACATGGCTCATGCTCTCAAGGCCGGCGCGCGCTGTCCATGACCTGGCAGGTAATTGCCGGGCCTACCTCCCGTCGCCGAGGTTGGGGGCCATCAATCCGAGGAGATCTGACATGCGTGGCTTCTGGAAGACCTGGATAACGGTGTGGTGCTGGGGCGTTCTGGCCTTCGGCCTGGTGCTGGCGTTGTCGGCCGTGCCGGTTCTGGACGCGGCCCCGAGGTTCGTGTTGGCCCTCATCGGCGGCGACCCTGCGCTGGCCCGGCTGCTGGACCAGCCGGTGATGAGGTTCGCGTTCGGCCTGCAGGGCGCGCTGACCCTGGGCTGGGGCTTCACCATGATCGCCATGATCCGTCTGGCCGACACCGGCGGTGCGCCGGTCTGGCGGTCGCTGACCGCGGCGTTCCTGACCTGGTATGTCATCGACAGCCTGATCTCGATCTCGACCGGCTTCCCGCTCAACGCGGTGTCCAACACCCTGCTGACGGTCGGCTTCCTCATCCCGGTTCTGGCCACGGGCGCGCTCAAGGCGCGTGACCCCGCCACGGCGTGATGGCCGGAGTGGCTACGGCAAGGCCCGGCGAAGGAAGGGCACCGGCACGCCATAGGTCAGGCGGCGCCAGACCCATTCCACCGGGCCGAACCGGAACAGGCGCAGCCAGAGGCCGGCGACGAGGCACTGCGCCGCGAAGATCGCCAGCGCCAGGCCCGTGCCCTCGACGAGCCCGATCCGGCCCTGGAGCCCCAGCCCCACGCCATAGAACAGGCCGATGCCGATCAGGGTTTGCGAGATGTAGGTGGTGAGCGCCATCCGTCCCACCGGCGCCAGCGTCGCCAACGCCTTGCGCCAGCCGCCTGACCACAGCAGGACGAACCCGCTCGCATAGGCCAGCGCCATGGCGGGGACGGCGACGGCCGACAGCGCGCTTTCGATCTCCCACTGTACCGTGGGCGGGAAGTCCGGCGTGACCGCGTGCAGCGGCGTCAGGACGGCGTTGCCGATCACCCCGATTGGGGCGCAGATCCAGAAGACGCGCGTGAACAGCCTGCGATGGTCGGCGAGATTGCGGTAGAGGCCGAGTTTTCCGATCAGGGCGCCCAGCAGGAACATGCCGAGGATCGAAATCGCCTTGCCATCGTAGACCATCTGCAAGGCCTTGAGCTTCAACAGGCTGAGGTTGGCGATGAAGATGCTCGCCGGGTCGGCGCCGCTGAAAGCCCGCGTGATGTCCGCGAAGCCGCCGTCCGCGTCTCCGCCAGAGGAGCCGTGGAAGACCATCGGCGCGAGCCACGCCATGAAGACCGGCCAGGCGATCCTCAGCGCGAGCACGATCGCGGCGGCCGCGCCGACCGCCGTCGGGCTCCAGCGCCGGCAGAGAACCAGCACAAAGCCGATCAGCGCATAGTCCTTGAGGATGTCTCCGTACCAGAGGCTGGCGTGGAGCAGGCCGATGACCAGCAGGACGGTGAGCCGTCGCGTGAAGTACCGGCTGAAGTCGGCGCCCCGCCGGTCGGCGCTCGCCAGCTGGACCGCGAATCCGATGCCGAACAGCAGCGAGAACAGGGAGTAGAACTTGCCCCTGATGAGAAAGTCCTGAAGCATTGCCGCCGGGCCGTCGACGCCGAACCGGTCGAGCGCCGCCTGGCCGGCCGCCGTCATGAAGTTGAACCCCGAGAAGTCGGGGATGTGCGACACGAAGATCCCGAGCAACGCGAACCCGCGCAGGGCGTCGAGGACATCGGCGCGTTCGGCGTCGGGGATCGGTCCCCCGGTCCTGGGGGCGGGTGAGCCGGTCACGGCGCGAAAGTCCCCCTCACGGTGGCCCGCAACTCGGCCATCCAGACGTCGCGCGCGGCGACGCGCGATCGTTCCGGCTCCAGGCTGGACAGCAGATGACCGAACGTGGCCGGGCGAAGCAGGATCGCGCCGAGCAGGACGATCAGGGCGTCCGGAACCGCGTGTTTGCGCAGGGCGCCTTCGCGCACGCCCCCCTCGAGCCAGCCGGCCAGCAGTTCAAGCAGCCGGCCGCCGGGCCGTCCGGTGTCGCTGGCGGGGACGCTCACGCTGAACCCGCCGCCGTCTTCGCCGACCGACATGATCCAGTGCATCATCAGGCGGGCGTCGGCGGGCCGGTCGAAGAAATGGCCGCCGGCCGCCGCGGCGAGCACTTCGACAGTCTTGAGGCTCGCCGGGCGAGACCCGTCGACCACGGCCTCGATGAGGGGCAGGACATCGTCGACAACCCGGTCCAGAACCGCGTTGGCCAGGTCGGTCTTGCTCGCGACATGCCGGTACAGGCTGCTGTTGTCGAGGCCGACGGCCTCCCCCAGCTTTCGCATGGTCATCGCCTCGAACCCGAGCTCCGCGAAGAGGGTGGTGGCGGCATCGAGGATGCGCTCGCGTTGCGATCCGGCTTCAGGACGTCGGGCGTGGGTCAGGGTCATCGCTGGCTTCAAGCAAGCGCTTGCTTGCGTGTCAAGCGGCGAGTGCGTCTGTCGCGCCGGCGGGTTTGCCTGTAGGGACGTCCGCAGGCCAACCCGACCGCTTGAGTGATGACCCCGACTACCGCCGCCCACCGCCTCTCCGTCGCGCCGATGATGGACTGGACGGAGCGTTGAATCTTTTCAAATAGTTAGGCGGTGGCGTGTGCACGGATTGCACACGAAGGTTCTACTTCGCTCCCGCCTTCGTTCGTCCGACATCCACCGATCGTCACGCACCGTGACCGCATAGTTCGCTCGATCATCCGCCGAGGCCGTCTTGGCACGCCACCAGGCGAGATCAGCGCCGAAGCTACGGCCGGTGTGCCGCAACCGATCCAACGTGCCGCCGATCCCCAACTCATGGCTCACAATCACAGTCGCAAGCGCGTTCCATTCCGCACTCGCACCTGCGTTCATCGTCGTCGGCGGCGTCGCCACCCGCGCGCCCGAGTTCCACGCCCCGTTTCACCGGGTCTATCTCGTCAGCCTCGGCGAGCGCCCAGGCGCGCCATTCAGCAAGGCCGGCGTCTCGGTCCCCGCCGCCGCCGTCCGACAGGACGTCGCTGACGAACGCCCGGATATCCTGCGCTGTGCGCCAGTCGCGTGCCTGGCGGAACAGGAGGCCGCGGCGTTCTTGCTGTTCCTTCAATTCCTGCTCACGACGCCGTCGCTCGGCTTCCTCTCGTCGCCGCACGAGCTCGGCCTCGTTTTCGGCTCGACGCTTGATAAGCCAAGCGTGGTGGGAAAACTGGCCCGCGCGATACTGCGCTTCGCCGGCGACGATGATATCGACGACGATATCGGTGAGGCGCTCTTCCAGCTTGGAGCCGTCCCCGTCGGTCCAGAGCCCGGCCACGCCGGCTTCGGGGAACTTGGATTTCAGCTCCAGCTTGAGGATGTCGACAGGCCCGGGGCGGGTCGCCCACTCACCGTGGATCGTCGGCTTGGCGCTGGGATGGTCGAGTGTGAACCCTAGATGCTGTGTTCCCACATGGACGGTGAGCTCGCGGGCCTCCTTGCCGCGCAACTCCAGCTTGGCCCCGGACCGGGCGAATGCCAGCGCCAGGCTGTTGAGCACTCGCAGCCGTCGGCGCTCGAAGGGCGAGTCGAACCGAGGCGCGTACCAGCTCGAGCTCCAGGTGTGCTCCGCCTGCTTGGCCCGCCGGCGCTCGTCCTCATCCAGAAGCTTGCGGATAGCGCCCCAGGGGGCCTCGAGGGTGCGGATTGCGGCCACCTTGCCGACCCGCTTCACGACGCGAGCACGGACCGCTTCGATCGGCTCGTCGAAGACCGGAAGGTCAGGCAACGGTTCGGCACCACGGTCGATGGTTTCGAAAAGCGAGAGCTCTCCCTCGCCCTTTCGGACACGCGGCTCAACCAGCTCAACATGGGCGTCGTCGGTGACCTTGGGACTGGCAAGACGCAATTGTTGAAGTCGCTCGTCCACCAGATCGCGGGCTCCGCCCTGATGAACCGCGGCATCCGTCCCCGCGTCCTGATCTTTGACTACAAGCGCGACTACAGTAGCGCGGATTTCGTCGGTTCGACGGGCGCCCGCGTGGTGAAGCCGCACAAGCTGCCCCTGAACCTCTTCGACACTGGGGGCATGGAGGGCTCGATGGTCCCCTGGCTCGACCGGTTTAGGTTCTTCGCGGACGTGCTGGACAAGATCTATTCGGAGATCGGCCCGGTCCAGCGGGACAAGCTCAAGAGAGCCGTCAAGTCGGCATACGAGGCCCAATGGCCTCTGGTCTTCGAGGTGCGCGGGACCTCCCTCTTTGGCTACAGCGCGGTCTGTCCACCGACCCGCCTTCCTCCTCACGTCGACGTCGAGTGTCGACCCGCCGTCCCGAGCCGTCGTCCCAGGAAAAATGCCCCCTCCGAAGAGGGGGCTAGTGCCGGGCCCGTCCGGGAAAACCAGCCCAGGGAGGAACTCACAGATCTGACTCGCCACCGCGCCAACTTCCCCTTGCCCTCATAACAATAATAGACGTAGTCGTATATAGTGGAGGTGCGTGATCCGTATGGCTGGCGAAATTCGCGACAGGATTGCGCGGGTCGGCGCGTGCGTGTGGACGGGCGCACCGGGGGTGGCGATCACGTTGGTGGGATGTCTCGCCAGTTATGCGGTGGCTGACGTTTCGGGGTTGTCGGTTGTCTTCTGCGCGGTTCTAGCCGGCCTTGTCGCCCAGCTTCCGGCGCGCCGGATTTTCGCCACGGGCGAGGACCTGTCCCGTCTCTCGTTGCAATTGGGCATCGCTTTGGTCGGAATCCGGTTGGACGCCGGCCAGGTGCTGAACATCGGCGCTGCGGCAGTTGCTCCAGCGGTCGCGGTTTCGACTGTCGTTCTCTTCGCCGGCTTCGGGATCGGCCGTCTGATGGGGCTGGAAAAGGGCGCCGCAGCGATCTCGGCCTGCGCGACGGCGATCTGTGGCGTCTCGGCCGCCATGGCGATGGCGATCATGCTCCCTCCGGGCCCGCGCCGCGACGTGTGGCTGGCTCAGACCGTCGCGGTCGTGATCGTTGTCGGCACGCTCGTAATGGCCGCGATGCCGCTCGTGGCCACGATGGCGCATCTTGAGGGCGTCCCGGCCGGCGTGTTCGTGGGCGCGGCGGTGCACGATGTGGCGCAGGCGGCTGCCGGTGGGTACACGCTCGGCGAGGACGCTGGGGCTGCGGCGGTCGCAACCAAGCTCATCCGGGTCGCCCTGTTAGGATTGGCTGTTCCCCTGGCCGGCGCCGTGCTGCTTGGAAACGGGCGCGGGCAGATGCGATGGACCCCGCCCTGGTTCATCTTCGCGTTCCTCGCGTTTTCGGTCTTGCGATCATCGATTGAGCTACCTGCGGGCGCCGTCGCGCTACTGAGCAATGCCAGTCAGTGGCTCCTCGTCGCGGCGCTCTTCGCGCTGGGGGGGCGGATATCGCTGCAGGCGCTTCTGCGAGGGGGCTGGCGACTTCCCCTCACTATGACGCTGCAAGCCTTTCTCGCCATCCTGGTCGCGCTCATCGCAACCCGATTGGCGTTCCTATCCTGATGGTTCAGCTGCCGGCGCGCGTGTCAGTGGCTCTGACCTAGCGGCATGGCGAACAGCACGACGGGCGCCGATGTAGCACTCAGAGACGTTTCCGCCTGCGACGTACAGGAATCCGAATATCCCGCCGAGCTCTCCAGCCTCGTAGAGGCCCGGAATCGGCTCACCGAAGGCGTCGAGCACTCGCCAGTGTTCGTCGTGAACCGGGCCACCCTGGGTGTTGGAGACAATTGGCCAAGCTGGGGCGTAATAGAATGGCGCGGTCCGTATCGGCATCATGCTTGGAGCCGGTCGCCCAAACTCGCCGTCCACACGGGCGTCACAGGCCGCGTTCCAACGTTCGATCGTCTGGGCGAGAACGGCCGGCGACACACCCATCAGCGTAGCCAGATCGGCGATCGAATCAGCCCGATGGATAAGCCCCGCCTCCACCTCCGCGAGGTTGTCGTCGCTCCAGCCCAGGAAGGCGTGGTCGTCATTGAAGGTGGGGAGCGCTAGAGGACATGTCTTCCGCCCATCCTCATCGAAGATCAAAGCGGACGGAATGCGAGGGAATTCTCCCTTCGCCGTGTCGTAGAATTCCATGGGCCGATGGCCGGTGTCTTGGACATAGGGCGGATACTCGTTCATGTACCGGCGACCGGCTTTGTCGACGACAATCCACGGCATCTGCATACCGTCAGGGAAGTCCATCCCTTGGATCCAGTCGGTCAGACGGGCCAGCCGAATGCCGAACGGGTAGGACGGGTCGGGATGCCGCAGGCCGTAAGTGCCGTGGTAGTGCCACATGTGCCACAGGCCAGCGCCGACCTGCTGCGCCATGCGAATGCCATCGCCGGTGTTGCCGCGATAGGCGGCCGACAGAATCTCCCGGCCCTGAAGGAACTGATGCTTGAACTCGTCCGACGCCTCGAAGCCGCCGCAGGCGAGGATGACACCGCGCCGCGCGCGGATGCTGATGGCCTGACCGTCGGCCTGGCGGGCGCGCACGCCGGCGACACGCCCGTCCAGGGACTGGATCAGCCGCTCAACAGGCGTTTCGAGTCGGACGTCGATGGCGCGGCGTGCGATGTTCTCCTCCAGAACCATGAAATGCCGCGCGCCACCGCGAAGCCCTCTGACCTTGGGGTAGTGGTCGTCGGCTTCGAAGCCCTCGATGGGCCCGTACATTACGAATCCCAGATCCTCGTACCCGTCGAGCGGATAGTTTCCGGGATACATGATCGAGGTCAGGTCGGCCGCGCATACCCGTCCGAGGGCCTCCATGTGATCGGAGATCTCCGTCATTCCCTCGGCAAACGCCATCAGGACGGCGTCGGGTGTGGTTCCCGCGCAGGTCTGACGCAAATACTGGAAGGCGCTGTCGGCGTTGCTGGCGACCCTGGCGCCGCCGCCTGAGCAGATGGAGATCCCGCCGGGCCGGGAGGCCTTCTCGAGAACCACCACCGAACAACCCAGATCTGCGGCCTCAATCGCAGCGACGGCCCCGGCGAAGCCGTATCCGACCACCACGATGTCGGCCGTGAGGTCCCATGCCAGATGATCAGGCGAAGCTGGCATAGATCGCGTCTCCGAGCCGGCGATAGCGAGCCGATGATTGTCTGTTGGGAAGCATCCGGTTGCAGAGGAACGCGACGGCCAGGCCGGTCTCGGGGTCGCCCCAGATGACGTTGGCCCCGCCGCCGGCGTGTCCAATCACGGCGGGCCGCGGCTTTGAGCCGTACATGTCAGGCGTGTCGCCAACTATGAAGCCCAGACCCCACCGTGTGGGGCTCATCAAGCGCAGGTCGACGCGTCCGGCGGGATTGGTCGGAACAGTCACCCGGGCCTGTGTTTCGGCGGAAAAATAGCGCTTCCCATCCACGACGCCGCGCATCGCCGGAATGCACATCACCCTGCCGAGCGATCGCGCGTTGGAAACCCCCGCCACCCAGGCGAGCGGCAGACCAATGCCGGCGGGCGTGTTCAGAAAGTCGCTGAACCGGGCGCGGTCGCCTTGGCGCGCGCGCACCGCTTCATCGACCGTCATCGGCGCCATTCGCGGGAATTTCGAACGCGGCAGGCCCACATAGAGATCGCTCACGCCGAGCGGCTGGAGAATGTCGCGCGCCAGCAACTTGCTGGCCCCGGCACCCTCCCACCGGTGGAGCAGTTCATCACAGACCCAGCCGATCGTAGCGGCGTGGTAGCCGTTCGCGGTTCCCGGAGCCCACACCGGGCGCATCGCCTCGACCGCGCGCGCAACGGCCTGGCGGTCGCCAAGCTGCGTTGGCGGGATCAGAGGGCCATCTGGAATGCCAGCCTGGTGGCTCAGCACATGGGCGATTGTGATGGCTTCCTTGCCGTTGGCGGCAAACTCCGGCCAGTGGAGCGCGACCGGATCTTCGAAACGGAAGCGGCCGCGATCGTGGGCCTGCATCATCACCATCGTGGTGAGCGCTTTCGTGGTCGAGCGTATCTGATAGAGCGTCTGGGCCGAGACAGGTTCGCCTTTGGCGCCGGTCGTGCCACCCAGGACTTCCATGACCAGTTCGCCGTCGCGGTAGATCGCGAGCTGCCCGCCAGGATGTTGCCCTTCGTCCAACATCTGTTGAAACAGCGCGGCGACGCCATCGAGACCGGCCGCACCAAAGCCTCGCCGATCCGCGACGGCTCGGTCGATGGACACCGATACGGCTGTGCGATTTTCCCCACCTTCGGCGCGGCTCGGCCCAAGGACGGCGGTGGCTGACGTAAGTCCGATCAGCGCGCCCGCCGTGACATCTCGGCGTGACGGACGCCGGCTCCCTTCCTGCATTCGTTTCACCTCTGCTCGTCGATGATCACCCACCGATGGATCGCGCGCTTCGAGGATCGAAGTTCCGCGCGTCCGGACGGTGCGATATTATATATACGTAGACGTATATAGTGGAGATGACCGGCGTGCAAGTCGAGCGTGTGTGCGTCGCACCAACGCATCGAAGGAGGCGCGCCCTTGCCAACTCCTTCGTCATTAATATACGTATACGTAGCTAGCTGCAAACCGAGGCCGTTGAGCCGCGGGAGAGAAGTGGGGGGCGTCTCACAACGGACGCCAGGAAACGCGAGGAGGAATAGATGATCTATCGCCATATCGTGCTGGCCTCGGCGAGCGCGCTCACATTGCTGGCCGCCGCGAGCGCGGCGGAAGCGCAGCCGGCTTCCACTGGCCAGCCGGCGGCCCCAGACACGCGTGTGGAGACCGTCGAAGGGATTACGGTCACCGCACGCAAACGCGAGGAGGCGCTTGCAGACGTGCCCGGCGCGGTTGCCGTGATTGGCGCCGAAACGCTTGAGAACCGGGGCGGGGCGACGTCGGCCGGCGAACTGTTCGCCGGCGAACCGAGCGTGCGCTTCTTTGACACCAACTCGCCCATCAACTCCGAAGTGTCACTGCGCGGGTCCTCAACGGCGCGAGGCACCAACGCCGATCCCAGCATCGGCCTCTATCGCAATGGCGCCTACATCGGCGGCGGGCGCGTGGGGGGGCGAAGCTTCACCCGTCTCGATCTGTTTGATGTGGGTCGCGTGGAAGTTCTGCGGGGCACTCAGGGCGCCCTCTACGGCCGGAACGCCGTCGGCGGCGCGATCAACATCATCTCCCAGCGCCCTCAGTTTCAACCCGGTGGCTTCATCGATTACCGCCAGGGCTTGGAGCCTGAAGGCTATCAGTTGCAAGGCGTCGTCAACATTCCGTTGAACGACGTGTTCGCGGTTCGTCTGGGCGGCGACTATGTCGATCGCAACGAGGGGTTCTTCTACAACCCTGGCAACGATGTCTATTTCGATCGGGAGTCCGGATACGCTCTGCGCGGCCAGGTCAGAATGCGGACAAGTCGACTGGACGCCAATCTGCTGGTTGAACACCAGCTGATGGATCTTCCGGCCGTATCCTATCAGATCTACATCCAGCCGACGCCGCCCCGCTTTCCGCTGGGCTACTTCCAGGAGCCGTACTCCTATCCCTGGAGCACCAAGCCATACACCAAACAGCGGTTGAACGACGCCATCCTTTCCCTCACCTACGACCTGGGCGGGGCGAGCCTGACATCGACGACATTCGTGCGGGAGCGCAAGTCAGGCTTGGCCGTGGATCTGGACGGCGTCGATGGGCCCACCGTGGCGGACCTGCAGGCGCGCGGAATCATCGTGGGAGCGATCGACTTCAACTCCTCAAGCACCACGCTCGATCTGACGACCAGCTGGTCGCAGGACGTTCGGTTGGCCGGGGCCGCGTTCGATGGCCGGCTCGACTGGATGCTCGGTGTCGAATACCTCTCCCAAGTGTCGGATTCCGAGACAATTTCCGGACGTACGCCGACTGCGGGCAACGGCCAGTCTCCTGGGACGCGGTCGCCGGTCGGGACGGAATACGAGTCGTCTGCGGCCTACGGATCGATCGGCTATGATTTCAACGAGTCGCTCAATCTGTCGGCGGAACTTCGCTACACCTCGGACACCCGATCCGTCGTCGCGCGGCGCTTTGACCTGCGGACAGGGCTGCCGTCCGGTGGAGCCGGCTTCAATGTCGACGCGAGCGACGCCTCGGACAACATCTCCTACAATCTCACCGCCGCATATCGGCTACCTGGGTCGATCCTGACCTACTTCAAGGTGGGCACCAGCTATCGAGCCGGAGGTTTCAACACCAATCTCGGTGATCCGCGTCAGCCGACCCCGATCCCGGCAGCGTATGGGGACGAAACATCAACCACCTACGAAATCGGCGTGAAGGGCGACCTGACGCCACGTCTCTATATGGCGTTCGCCGGCTATCGCTCCTATTCGCAGAACCTGATCGTTCAGGCCGACAACGGATGCAATACCACCAACCCGGTCTGTCCAACCGTCTCCACCTCATTCTTGTCCAATGCGGGTGACGGTGAGATCTGGGGTCTGGAAGTCGAGGCGATCTATCGGACCGAGATTGCCGGAAATCAGTTGCGCGCGACGTTTGGAGCCTCCCGGCAGGGCGGCGAAGTTGCGGCCGGCCTCTATCAGGGCAACGCGCTGCCCCAGATCCCCGACTGGATCGCCTCGGCGGAGCTCTACGTTCGGCGTCCGTTCGTGGCCGGAACGGAGGTCTTCGGGAACATTCGGTACAACGGCCAATGGGGCGGCATGCAGGAGCTTACGCAGCCCAGCCCGGCCATCGATGATCGCCAGTTGATCAATCTGCGAGCGGGCATCCGGATACCCAACGGCCTCGGCTCACTGGACATTTCCGCCTTCGCCAACAATGCCACCGACGAGACCTATATCGTGTTTGGCGATCGATCGACCACTCGTCGGCTTAGCCAGCCGCGCACGTTCGGCATCCAACTGCGGCAACGCTGGTAGCCGACATCGGAAGGGACGCGGCGCGCGGATCCACCAGGGTTGGTTTGCGGCGCCGCGCGGCCGCGTCTATTCTGAAAACCAGTGGGGAATCCCCAGCGCTCCGCGGGCAAGCGAGCGAGCCAATGCAGGGCGCAGAGATTTGACCGCATCAAGCCAGATCACCTCGAACCCGGTCCCGGGACTCAAGAAACGCACCCGCATGGCGCGGGGAGACCGGCGCAGCCAACTGCTCGCCGCTGCTCGCCGAATCCTCCGGGCCGACGGCGTGAAGGCCCTGACGATGGAGCGTCTCGCAGAGGCGGCGCGGATCAGCAAGCCTGTCGTGTACAGCCACTTCGAGAACCGCAGCATGCTCATCGTGGCCTTGCTTGAGGATCACTGGGCTCATCTTGATCAGGTGATCCCGCAGCGCCCCGAGGAAGGCGAGAGCTACGAGCAGCACCTGAACGTCAGCATCGGAACCTTCTTCGACGCGATCGCCGAGGGCGACGGGGTGGTGCACCTTCTCTACCGTGCTACCGACGACCCGATTATCGAACGCGCGCGCCAGGCGCGGGAACAGCGCGTAACAGCTGCCTGGGTCGCCAAGGCCATAGACCACTTCGATCTGTCGCGGAAGGACGCAGAGACGGCGGCAATGCTGTATCGGGCGACGCTCGAGGCCGCCGCGGCGCTGACCGTCAAGCGGCCCGCTGATCGCGCCAAGATCGAAGCGATCGTCGTCGAGATGAGCCTGGCGGCCGTCCGCGCCGTCGAGCGGCGACCGCGATCGGGGGGTAAGCCCGGGCGCTCCTGACATTCACTCCCGTGCCTAGATCATTGAAAGCTTGACGATCGTCTCGCTCAGCTTGTCTGGCTGTGAGAAATAGACAGAGTGGCCACCGTCGATGCTCTCCACCCGATCGACCTTCGTCTCGTTCAGAAGCCGATCCTGCAAGGGGAGCGACACCGCCCGATCCTGGGTTAAGCGGATATAGGCGCGGGGCACGCGGCCATAGCTGTCCTCGGTGAGCTTTAGCCGCGTCAGGGCCGGGCGTACGGGCTCGGGCACGAGCAGGGCGCGCGCCAAGGCGATGTCGTCCTCGCTGCAATCCGCATACAGACCTTCCCTGTAGATCGCGGGGTCGAGCCAGTCGCTCAGCGCGCGGCGATTGATGCTGACATGACCGCTCAGGGCGGAGTCGCGATCGGGCAGGTAGTCCAGCACCCGTCGCCCAGAGGGCAGCATGAGGGCGGCGAGGTAGATCGTCCGCGAGACGCGCTTCGGCGCGCGTTCCGCCAGCATCGAGGCCACAACCCCATTGCGGCTATGGACCACCACCGTCGTTTGTTCAGTGGGATGCAGCTCCGCCTCCGCTACCCGAACCATGCGATCGAGGCTCACGAAGAACGGGGTCGCCGGCGAACGACCACGGCCGGGAAGGTCAATGGCGCTGACCCGGTGGCCCTTGGCCTCGAGTCTGGGCGTCACCTTGTGCCAGCACCAGGCCCCATGCCAGCTGCCGTGAAGAAGAAGGAAATGAGTCATGGTTCGTTTTCGGGCTCCGTGTCGGGAGCGAAAATGGCTGAGCGGCGGGGAATGGCGACCCGATTCTTGCGGGCAAATCGGGAAGCGCATCCCCGCTCTCTGAAAGGTCTGGCGCCGCCAGTTGGTGATTGCGCTATATACGGTATAGTATATAGTTTATCGCTGGATGACCGAGAGACCTCAGCGGGTGTCTCGGTCGCGGAGGGTGAGTCGGATGCGGCAGACGATGACTGCTCAAAGCAAAGAGTGGCGACCAGCCTTGTTGCTGGTGCTGGCGACCGCTGCGGTCGCTTGCGCCGGCGCCGGGGCGCCGGCCGCCTCGCCCCCCTCCGCGCCATCGGGCTTCAGCCAGTATGAGATGGCGGCTCAGGGGCGGACCCGCACCTATGAGCTGTTCACGCCCGGCATCGCGGCCGAGGCCGCCCCCGCGCTCGTCATCGTCCTGCACGGCGGACGAAGCCGCGGTCGAGGCATGGAACGCCTCACCCATTTCAGCCAGGTGGCGAAGAGAGAAGGGTTTGTCGTCGCCTACCCCGATGGCGTCGATGGACAGTGGAACGATGGTCGCGGCCTGAACCAGTACACGGCCCAGCGAGAGGGCGTGGACGACGTTGCGTTCATCTCGGCGCTCGTTGACGACATCGCGCGGCGGCAGCCAATCGATCGGTCGCGGATCTATGTGACCGGCATGTCGAATGGCGGATTGATGGCGCATCGCATCGCCTGCGAGGCGCTAGGTCTTGTCGCGGCGATCGCGCCTGTCGAGGGCGTGATCCCCGAGCGGGCGGCGCAGCAGTGCCCGTCCGGCGGCGCGCCGACGCCAGTGCTGCTCATTAAAGGCGCGGACGCTCCCGTCTTCGAACAGGCATCCCGACGCTATACGGCGAAGGCGACCGCAGAGTTCTGGGCGAAGCGCAACGGCTGCGGTCCTGAACCCCTGGTCGAGGAACTCGCCGACACGGACCCGAACGATGGGACCCGAGCACGACGCGTCTCCTTCAAGGGATGTGACGGCGGAGCCGACGTGGTCTGGCTGGACATCGTGGGCGGAGGACATACTTGGCCGGGCGGCTATCAGTACCTGCCCATCGAGACCGTCGGGCGCACCAGCCGCGACCTTGACGCCACGGAGGAGATCTGGCGCTTCTTCAGCGCGCATCGGCGCGAGACGCTGCGCCAGAGTCGCGGTTGAGACCGGCGAATGAAAGCCCGAAGCGGACTCGCCTTGCTCGCCGCCTTGGCGTGGTCTCTGACCGCGCACGCGGTCGCGGGCGAGCCCCGCTTTGCGTTTCAGCCGGCCGGCGCCGTCCCGGGTCCCGTGCGCGAGCCCGGTCGTGTGTTCGGGGACTTCAAGGCAAACACCTTGCTGGTCCTCGACATCAACGATGATGGCGCTCCGGATTTCGTTGCGGCCCATTCCTTCGACGACGAGATTTCCGTCCATCTCAACGATGGCAAGGGCGGCTTCGTCTTGCGGTGCGTCGTGGCGACCGACCGCCGCCCGATCGGCCTGGGCGCCGGCGATTGGAACGGCGATGGCCGCCTCGATATCGCGGCGACGAGTTACAATCGTGCGGGTGCGACGATCCTGCTCGGCGATCCTGCCGGTTGCTTCAGCAAGGCCGGTTTCGTCGCCGCCGGTCGATCCCCGCAGGCGCTCGTTGCCGGCGACTGGGACCGGGATGGCCGCCTTGACCTGGCAATTTCCAATCGCAACGACCACACGGTCTCGATTCACTTCGGCCAGGGCGACGGTCGGTTCGGCGAGACCCAGAGGATCGATGTGGGCCGCTTCCCGTCCGGGATTGTGACCGGCGACTGGAACAGGGACGGCTTCCCGGACCTGGCCGTCGTCAATCACTACAGCCACACGCTGACGGTCTTGACCAATAGCGGGAAGGGTCGGTTCAAGGTCGGCGGAACGGTCGATATCGGCCTGTACCCCGGTGACCTCGACGCCGCGGACTTGGACAATGATGGCGCGCTCGACCTGATCGCGGTCAATGTGCGCAACAACGATATCTCGCTTCTCCTCGGCCGTGGCGACGGCGCCTTCACCTCATACGGCCGGCTGCGAACCGGCCAGGCGCCGGCTGGCATTGCCCTGGCCGATTTCGATCTTGATGGCGACGCCGATCTCGCCGTGGCGATGCGGGATGCGCCAGAGGTTATCGTCCTTCGGAATCAAGGCGGCGGGGAATTCGCCGTCGAAGCGCGACTGGGCCTGGGGGCCAATCCCATTGATGTCGGGACCGGCGACATCGACGGCGACGGCCTGGCCGATCTGCTCGTGTATCTTCCCGGCGTCCCCGAAGTGGTTCCCTTTCTCAACCGCACCGCAGGCCGAGAGAGTCGCCCGGCGACGCCCACCTTGGGGGCCACGGTTCCATGAGCCGCTTGCCGCGCTGGATCATCGGCCTGCTGGCGGCGCCCTTGGGCGCCTTTGCCGCGGCGCCTCTGGAATTTGGGAATGCCATTTTCAGTCGGAACAGCGATGCGCCGCGCGCGGCGGTGATCGGCGATTGGAACGAGGACGGACTGCCTGACTATGCGGTGACGAACACCTTCGACAACAGCGTCTCAATCGCTTTCGGACGAGGCGACGGCGCCTTCCTGGAAACCGCGGGCAAGGTGGGAGTCGGCGCCTTTCCCGATCAGATCGTGGTCGCCGATTGGGACGGGGATGGCCGCAAGGACCTGGCGGTGACCAACGCCGACGAACCGAACCTCTCCGTCCTGGTCGGCGAGCCGGGGGGCGGATTTCGCGCGTCCGCCGAGGTGGAAATCGGGCCGGGCCTTCGTGATCTCGCCGTCGTCGACTGGAACAATGACGGCCATCCCGACCTCGCCGTCGTCTCCGAAGCCGGCGCCGGCGGCTCGCTTGTGCTGCTGGAGAACCGGCGGGGCCAGTTTGCGGTCGCACACCGACTTGCCCTCGGCGGCTCTCCGATCGCGATCGAGGCCGCCGACTTCGATTGCGACCGACGTACCGATATCGCCATCGCCTTGAAGGGACCGGATCGCCTTGAGATTCGGCTCGGCCGTCATGGCTTCGGCCCTCAGGAACAGTCTGTCGCGCTTGCGGCGACGCCTGCCGCGCTCGGCATCGGTGATCTCGACGGTGACGGGGCGAGCGAGGTTGTTGTCGCATTGCCGGCCCGAAAGTCATTGCAGATCCTCAGGTACGACGGACGAGGCGGGCTTTGGAACGGAGGTTCGATCACCCTCGAGGGAGAGCCGGTTGACCTGGCGCTGGCGGACTTCGACGGCGATGGCCAACTGGACGTCGCGATAGCCATGGCGGCGCTCAACCGTGTCCAGCTCCTGCGAGGCGCAGTCGCCGCCGGCTTCATCGACGGGGGCATATTGTCGACGGGGTTGAGGCCGACGGATGTCATCGTGGGCGACTTCAATCGGGACGAGCGTCTCGATCTTCTGGTCGTCAACCACGGCGGCAAGGGCCTGAGCGCCTTTCTCAACACCGCCGCGCGACCCTCGGCGGGACGGCGCTCGGCGCCCGATCCAGCGCGGCGCGAGAGCTGCGGCGGAGGAATTCTATAACGGTCTGACGGCCTCTCGGAAGCGTCGATATCGCGCAGAGTCGACGGAGGCCAACGGCGAAATCTATACGGCTACGTCTACGCATACATATAGCAAAAAGCGGCCCTCGCTTCTGGCGATCCGGTCGGTGGGGAAACAGGAAATGGGCCAAGTACCGGAAGCATCGAGCAGCGAGGCCGCCGGCCCTACCAGAACCTATCTCGGCTACGTGCTGGGAATGTTCTTTCTGGTCGACGTCCTCAAGGTCGCCGACAAGCTCATCCTCGGCATCATCCTGGAGCCGCTCAAAGCCGATTTTCACCTCTCGGACACCCAGCTCGGGATGCTCTCCGGCCTGGCCTTCGCCATCGTCTACAGCCTCTGCGGACTGCCGATCGCGCGCTGGGCCGACAGCGGCAATCGGCGGACTATCGTAGCGCTGTGCGTAGCTGTGTGGAGCGCCGCCACGGCGGCCTGTGGTCTGGCCATGAATTTCCTGCAGCTCCTGGCCGCCCGAATTGGCGTCGCCATCGGGGAGTCCGGAATGACGCCGGCGGCCCACTCGATGATCTCGGATCTGTTCAAGCCCCATCAGCGCGGTCGCGCCCTGGCGATCTACTCCCTGGGATCGGCCTTTGGGACCTTCTTCGGGATTTCGTTCGGCGGCTATATCGCGGGCGCCTTCGGATGGCGTGCATCGCTTTTCGCCCTCGGCTTGCCGGGGCTGTTGCTTGCGCTGCTGTTCTTCCTGACGGTGCGCGAACCTCGGCGCGGCCAATCCGAAGCCCATGCTGTCGCGGACACTCCCGTGCCGTTGGCGCGGGTCCTGGCCTTCGTCTGGAACACCCGCTCCTACCGCTACCTTGTGGTGGCCGCGAGCCTGCATCTCTGCGTCACCTACGGGGTCAGCACATGGCTGGTTCCCTTCTTCATGCGGTCGCACGCGGTGAACCTGTCCGCCCTCAGCCTCGCGCTGGGCCCCATCATCGCGGTCTTTGGCGGCGCCGGCGCGCTTCTGGGCGGTTTCGTCGCCGATCGCTTCGGCAAGAAGGACGTGCGGTGGTACATATTCGCGCCCGCCCTGAGCGTGCTTGTTGTGACCCCCATGAGCGTGGGCCTCTACCTGTGGCCAGGCTACACGGGCGCGCTGGTGCTCGCCGCGGCGGTCGCCCTCTTCAATGCCACCTGGCAGGCGCCGATATTCGCCGTGATCCAGACACTCTCTCCGGTGCGCGTGCGGGCAACGGCGGTCGCCGTGTTCATCTTCTTCATCAATCTCGTCGGGTATGGCGCCGGTCCGCTCGCCGTGGGCGCGTTGAGCGACCTCATGACTCCCGACCTGGGCGCGCACGCACTCCGCTGGGTTCTCGCCGGCCTTTCGTTCATCGGCTTCCCCAGCGCGGCCCTCTTCTACTTCATCGCGTCGAAGAGCCTTGCCTCCGATATCGCCACGATTGGCCGCGCGGAGCAGCCGACGGCGGTGGATCGGGTTCACTGAAGCGCCGGGAACTGAAGAATGTGGAACCGAATGCTCTCCTTCATGCCCGCCGCCGTAGCGATGGTCGCGGTCGCGTGGGTCACCTTGGCCGCGGGTCAGGAATGCGCCCGGCCAAGGCCTCCTGGACCCGGGACCGAGGTGTGGACGGTGCGGCACGGCGGTCTCGATCGCACCTTTCTGGTCCACAAGCCCAGCGAACTGAAGAGGGGCGGGCGGCCATCGCTGATCATCGCCCTCCACGGCGGCGGCGGGACCGGCAGGGACATGGAGATAATCACCGGCCTCAGCAGGCTTGCCGACCAGGAGGGCTTTGTCGTCGTCTATCCCGACGGCGTCGGGCGCAGCTGGAACGACGGCCGTGGGCTGAAGTCGTTCCCGGCGATGCGGCGAGGGCTCGACGACGTCGGCTTCATCTCCGCCGTCATTGACGACATGATCGCCAAGGCGAACGTCGATCCGGGGCGCGTCTATGTGACCGGGATCTCCAACGGCGGGCACATGTCGCATCGTCTCGGCGCCGAGCTCTCCGACAAGATCGCGGCGATCGCGCCGGTGGCCGCCAACATGCCGACGTCGGTCGCGCAGGGTCCGGCTCCGGCCTATCCCGTGAGTGTAATCCAGTTCTTCGGGACCGAGGACCGGCATAACTACTGGAACGGAGGCGGCGCGGCGGGCGGCGAGACCCTGTCCGTCCCGGCGGCGATGGCCCTCTGGGCGCGATGGAACGGATGCGCGCAAAGGCCGAAGGTCGAGACGCTGCCAACCCTGGTGAACGATGGCACTGGCATCCGTCGGGAAGACTACGGTTCATGCCGGGGCGGAACCGACGTGGTGCTCTATGCCGTCGAGGGCGGCGGCCACAATGCGCCCGGATGGCATCAATACCTACCGGGAGAGGTTATCGGACACACCAGCCAAAACCTCGATGCGAACCGAACGATGTGGGCGTTTTTCCAGCGGCACGGGCGGGCGGCGCGCTGAGCGGGAGACCCACCAGGTGGTGCCTTGGCCCACGTCCCGGCGACCAACATTCGATGTCACAAAAGCCGATCCAGGCCGCTCTTCAGAAACAGGGCCGCAATCACGCGATCCGATCGAGGAGCTCACAATGAAGACGCATGATGTTCAATCCGTAGCCTTGGCAATCCCAAGCGCGCGAGCCTTCGAGTATGTCGCGAACCCGGCGAACCTTCCTCGCTGGACCAACGCGTTCGCCGCCGCCGACGCCACAAGCGCGATCATGCGCACGCCCGGCGGCGAAGTGGAAATACAGCTGAAGACCGTCGCCAATCACCAGGCTGGGACGATTGACTGGCTCATGACCTTCCCAGACGGGACCAACGCCGCCGCGTATTCCCGCGTGACCCCTGACGGCGAGACGAAGTGCATCTATTCCTTCGTTCTGATGGCGCCGCCGGCGCCGCTTGAAGCCCTTGAGGGCGTGCTCGAAGCGCAGATGCGAACGCTCGCTGAAGAGCTTAGGCGCCTCGGGTCGCTGCTGGAGAAGCAATGATCGTTGTCGATCCGGCATTGGTAAAGGCGGCGCGGCGGGGAAGCCGCGCCGCGCTCGGCGATCTGGTGCGCGCGCTTCAGCGCCCGATCTACAATTTGGCTTTGCGCATGCTGGCCAATCCGACGGATGCCGACGACGCCGCCCAGGAGATCATCACCAAGATCATCACCAATCTGGGCGGCCTGCGCGAGCCGGGCGCGGCGGGGGCCTGGGCGCTTCGCGTCGCGCTCCGCCACCTCGTGCGCGAGCGCATGAAGGGGCGGGTGGAAGCGATGCGCTTTTCCTTCCGCACCTTCGGTGCGGACCTCATGGACGGTCTGGAAGATGTGCCAGACGAAAACGTCGTCGATCCGGCGCTCAACGTCCTGGCGGCGCAGGTAAAGGTCGGATGCACCCTGGCGTTGCTCACCTGCCTCAGCCGGCCGATGAGGGCCGCCTACATTCTTGGGGACATATACGAACTGCCCGACATCGAGGCGGCTGCCGTGCTCGAAATCGAGCACGCCGCTTATCGACAGCGTCTGCGCCGGGCGCGCGCGCAGGTGCTGACGTTCACCCAGCACCATTGCGGGATTGTCTCCCGTGAGGCGCCTTGCCGATGTGCGGGCCGCGTCAACAAGGCGTTGGCGTCGGGTCGGGCGCGGCCTGGCGCCTGCGCGCCCGAAGTGGCGGCGCATGACGTGGCCGCTCTTCAAAGGACGATCGCCACATTGGATCGTGAACGCCGCACGGCCGTGCTCATGCGCTCAAACCCGGATTTCGGCTGGGAGGCAAAGCATCTGAACCTGCTCGACGCCGGTGCGACCTGATTGGGATCCGCCAGGCGTCTGCTTCAGCAAGATTTGTTGGCCCCATGCTGGACCGCCAAATCCCTCCACCCCGTGCTGGTTCAACATGTCTCCGACATCGACCAGCTTTGCAGCGGGCTATGCCGAGAGTTCGGTCAATAAGATCGCCGACGACACCGGCGTCTCGATCAAGACCCTCTATCGCCACTTCGAGACCAAGGACGAATTGTTTAGCGCCGTGATGCAGGCCGCCTGCGCGCCTCCCGCCAGGGCGGATGCGAAGGTGAACTGGCGGAGCCGCGCTGGCACTCCGAGCTCCCCGAGACGGTCCTGGCCATGGCGGGGGAGGAGTACCCTCGCCACGTGCTTTCCGACGAGCAATTGGCGATCTACCGGGTGGTGACTCGCGATGCGCATCGCTTTCCGGAACTGGGCGAGCGGTATCGGCGCGAGGTCATGGTCGCGGTGCCACCACGTTCGTCCACTACTTTGAGCGCTAGGCACCCGCCTTCGGATGGTCGATGCGCGATCGCTACGGCGCGGCGGCGGCGTTTGGCGGACTTCTGAAGGCGAGGTTCTTCGACGACGCTGTCCTAGGCGCGCACCGGCCGAGCCACGAGGAGATCGCCTTGCGCGCGAAGGCCGCAGCCGCCTGCATGCTGGCCCTGCTCCAGAGCAACCTCTTCTAGGCGTCCAAGACGATTTTAGATTTCGGTGCGGCTGAGAGTCGATAGCGAGGTCACCACGCTGAGGAGCGAACCTAGGAGGGGCGGAGGCCGAGATGACACGCGAGGAACTCCACGCGCAGGTCTGGTCGCAGCCAATGCGCACGTTGGCGAAAACGATGGGGATCTCGGACGTCGCTCTGGCTAAGCGATGCAGGGCAGCCAACGTGCCTGTGCCGCCGAGGGGCTGGTGGGCGCGGAAGGAAGCTGGACAGCCGGCCAACGTGGAACCGCTCCCGCCGCTGCCGTTCGCCATGGCCAACTATTTCCCGGCTGTTGACCAGCAGGCGGCTGCAGACGCGCCGCCATCGGATACGGAGCCGGAGCTGCCTGGTCTGCCGATCTTCCGTGACCTGGCGACGGTGAAGCAGGAGATCCAGGCGGCCGTCAGGGTGATCAAGGTCCCCGCGGTCCTGACAAATCCCCACCCGATCGTGGCGCGGCTTCTGAGGCAGGACGCCGAGCGGAAACCCAGCCCGTCCGTCAGCGCATACTTCGCCGACCGCCATGGACCGAAGTTCGCCAGGCCAATCCAGCAGCGCCGGCTTCGCATCCTGTCTTGCATCCTGACGGAGTTGGAACGACTGGGATGCAAGGCCAGCGGCAGCACTCATGCTGGCGAACGGTTCAGCATCAGCATCGGCGGTGCCTGGACCTACATCCTTTTCGGGATCGAAGGCGGCGCATCCGAAAGCTACTTCCACAGGGACGGCCGCAGGTTCAAACGACCTGACATCGAGCGGCTTCGGTTCGATCTGGTCGAGCATGACGACCGCATACCGCCCAAGCGCATCTGGCGGGAGGACGATGCACCCCTCGAACGACAGGCCACGGACATCGTCCTGGGCCTGCTCTTCCAGGCGGAGGACGACACCCGCAAGTGGGCCCTGATGCGGCACCAGTGGGATCTCGAGGACAGGGCGCGCAGGGCTAGGGAGGCCAAGCTTGCGGCGGAGAAAGCCGAAGCCGAGCGCATCGCGCGAGATGAAGCGGCCGCCGCAGCGCGTATCGCCTCGCTGATAGACGGGGCCGAGGACTTAGAGCGTGCGGCGCGTATCAGGCGATATGTGGACGCCGTTCGCGCTGCGAACGCATCCAGGCCCGAGTCCGTGTCCGACGAGGCGCTGGAGAGATGGACGAGATGGGCGCTGGCGGAGGCCGACACCATCGACCCGGTGGTCTCGGGGCGCTTCCTATCGGACCTGGAACCGTAGTTGAAAGGGCGGCGCCGGACGCGCCTGCGCGCACGGCTGCCCGAACGGTCGCCACCTTGCCATCTTGCGCGCTATAATGCGCTCATGAGCGAACGGGAATCCGATGCCCTGGGCTGGGTGCTGCAGCAGCGCGCGGAACGCCAGGAGATCAGCAGCCACGAAAGCTATGCGATCGGGGCGAGACCCGAGCGTCCGCTGCCCGCCGCTGGTGGCATCACCCTGAAATCCTCGGACAATGTCCTTGGCCAGCGTGGACTCGAGTTCGACGTCCGGCCAGTCGTCCTGGGCCAAGTCGAGGTCTGCGTACGGCTCACCACGCAGGCGCCAGACGCCGGTCGGCCGCACAGCAAGCGCGCATTTCTGCACGCTTCTCCAACGGCGATGCGCGAGCTGGCCTGGCAGTTGCTCGATGCCGCGGACCGGGCCGAGCAGCTCAAGCCGAAGCCGAAACCCGTCCGCTAGTCGGCGTCCTCGGGCTTCTCCGGGGGCGGCCTCCGCTCGGCAATCAGATCGTGCAGCGACTCCGGTTTCAGGTGCGTGTAGCGGCGCAGCATCTTCCAGTCCTTGTGGCCAGTCACGAGCGCGGCCTGCTGGATCTCCAGCCGGGCCTCGAACAGGCGGCTGGTGCCTTCATGCCGAAGGTCATGGAAGTGCAGGTCGACGATCCCGAGAATGCCGCAGGCCTTGGTGAACGCGGTTCCGGCGGACTTGTGATTATGCGGGAAGATGCGGTCGTCTTCGTTGCTGCGGATCGCGCGCTGCTCTTCGATCAGTTCGACGGCGTTGAAACCGGAGATGTCGAGCAGCGGGATGCGCTGGTGGTTGCCCTTCTTTTCCCTCGGGTCCTTGCGGTCCCGGATCAGCAGCATCTTGGTGCGGGGATTGTAGTCGTCCCAGCTTACCCGGAAGATCTCTTCCTGGCGCATGGCCGTCGCGATGGCGAAGCGCATGACCCGGCTCATGGGGATGCACGGGCGCCTGAGGCCGTCGAAGTGCTTGAAGAGCCTCTGAAGCTCTTCCTCCGTCGGACGCCGGTCGCGCTCGTTGCTCTTGCCGACGAGGCCCAGGCGCTTCAGCGCGATGCGCGCCAGGTCGACCTGCTCCATGCTGACGGGGAGCCCGTGGACCGCCGCCGAATGGGAGATCACCAGCCTGATCGCGCCGATATCCATGCTCACCGTCACGGGACCGGCTCCCTGGGCGGCGCGATCACGTCCGAACCTGATCAGGCGTTCGCGATCCATGTCGATGACCGGCCGCTTGCCGAGCTCACGCTTGAGCATTGCGAGGGTGGCGCACTTGGAACGGCCGGGCGCCTTGCCGACCTCCTTCATGTCCGCGATGTGCAGATCGATCAGCTGTCCGAAGGTCTTCATCCCCTTCACGCGCGTGGAGGTGGGGGCGACGCCCTGGTCGATCTGGCGCTCGGCTTCGAGCGCCCAGGTCCGCGCGTCTTCTTTGCGCTTGAAGGTCTCGCTTATATACCGGCGCTTGCGTCGGACGACGGCGCGCCAGGAACCGGACGGAAGCCTCACGAACGCGGCCAATTTCGTGTCCTCTATGTGTACAGTGAGGTGTCGAACGGTGGCGAAAAACGTCGTATCGCGTCGCAAAATCGAGTGTACACGCCGCGATCTAACTCTTTGAGACTACAAGAAAAGTGCAACAATTTCAAGCGCATAGATTGTCCGTCGCGCCGATGATGGACTGGACCGACCGGAACTGCCGGGCGTTCCATCGGGCCCTGACGCGCCGGACGCTGCTCTATACGGAGATGGTCACGACCGGCGCGGTGCTGCACGGCGACCGGGACAGGCTGCTGGGCTTCGACGCGGTCGAGCACCCGGTGGCGCTGCAACTGGGCGGGTCGGACCCCGCCGATCTCGCGGCCTCGGCCCGCATCGGCGAGGATCTCGGCTATGACGAGATCAACCTCAATGTCGGCTGCCCGTCCGACAGGGTGCAGAGCGGCCGTTTCGGCGCCTGCCTGATGCGCGAGCCCGAGCTGGTGGCCGACTGCATGGCGGCGATGAAGGCGGCGGTATCCGTGCCGGTGACCGTAAAATGCCGCATCGGCGTCGACGACCAGGACCCGGAGGAGAGCCTGTTCAGGCTGGTCGAGCTCTCCGCGGCCGCCGGCGTGGAGACCTTTGTCGTCCATGCCCGCAAGGCCTGGCTGAAGGGCCTGTCGCCGAAGGAGAACCGCGACATACCGCCGCTGGACTATCCGCTGGTCTACCGGCTGAAACAGGCGCGGCCGGACCTGACCATCGTCATCAACGGCGGGATCGCCTCGCTCGACGAGGCGCTGGCGCATCTGGATCATGTCGACGGGGTGATGCTCGGCCGCGCTGCCTATCACGAGCCGGGACTTCTGGGCGCGGCGGACGCGCGGATCTTCGGCGAGGGTGGGGCGGTCGATCCGTTCGAGGCCGTGGAGCGCTATCGGCCCTACATCGCGGCCCGGCTGGCGCAAGGCTATCACCTGGCCGGCATGACCCGGCACATGCTCGGCCTGTTCCACGGCCGCCCCGGCGCGCGGAGCTGGCGGCGGATCCTGACGGTCGAGGGTTCGAAGCCCGGCGCCGGGCTGGAAGCGATCGACGCGGCGCTGGCCGCGGTGTCACAGGCGGCCGAGCGGAGAGTCGCCTAGGGGACATGTACCGCAGGTACGTGTCCCCCAATCGAGCGCATGGGCTTAGGGGACACGTACCTGCGGTACATGTCCCCGATCACCACATCGCGTCCCCACTCCCCAGCTTCACGCTCGGCAGCGCCCATCGCGTCGGGGTCGCCGCCATCCGCACGGGTGGCCGCAGGAACGTCACCGGACCCCAGCCGCCGTCCTCATGGATCGACCAGGCCGCCAGTTCGTCGCTGGAAAAGGCCCGCGCTTCCGGGTCGCGCAGACCGAGGCCGCGTACCCACATCGCCGTCCGCGTCAGGCTGACCCGTACACGCCAGCTGCCGCCTTCGGTCGCCCGTCGTCGCAGGGCCACCATCGCGCCGAACGCCGCCAGGTAGCCCGTCGTGTAGTCGTTGACCGCCGCCGGCAGCAGGGCGGGGTCGCACCCTGCGCCCTGCACCTGCGCCATGCCGCTGACGGTCTGCGCCAGCTGCTCCCAGCCGGGGCGGGTCGCCCAGTCGCCGTCGTGGCCGTAGCAGTTGATAGAGACGTGGATCAGGCCCGGTCTCAAGGCCGCCAGCGCCTCCGCCCCGAACCCCAGCCGCTCCAGCGCGCCGCTGCGGTAGCCCTGCGAGAAGATGTCGGCCTCGCCGACGAGCGTGTTCAACCGATCACGTCCCTCCGCCGTCTTGAGGTCGAGGAAGGCGCAGCGCTTGCCGTGGCCGGTGTCGGAGACGAAGGGCTCGAAGCTCGGCAGGTTCGGCCCGGAGATGTGCAGCACGTCCGCGCCGTAGCCGGCGAGCGCGCGGGCGCAGGCGGGGCCGGCCAGCACGCGGGTCAGGTCGAGAACCCTGACGCCTGACAGCGGCGCCTCTCCGCCATCGGGGAGGGAAACAGGAGGCCCATCGCCGATGCGGGTCACCTCGACCACGGACGTGGCGGCCAGCAGCCGGCCCTGGGCCGTGGCGTCCCACTCGCCCGGCGTGCGGACCATGGCGAGGCACAGGCCGGCGTTGGCGGCGGCGTCCTCCAGATCGGGCGCGGTCCAGCGGGCGAGGGCGGCGCGGACAGCGGCCGGGGTGTCCTCGCAGCCGAGCATCGCCAGGTGTCCGACGCTCTCGTCGAAGCTGGGGTGGACATAGACCCAGCGACCGTCGCCGGTCTGGAGGAAGCCATTCGCCGCGGTCGCGGGCATCGCCCGGACCGGCGCCCGCGCCGGATCCTCGAACCGCTGGAACAGAAAACTGACCAGGCTGGCGGCGGCTTCGCGGGTGTGAGCCGAGACCGCCTGGGTCTGCCCGGTGCGGGCCTGCCACAAACCCGCGGCTTCGGCCGCCCCGGCCGCCAGCGCCGCCGCGGCGGCGTCCTCGCCGAAGAACGGCGTCGCAAGCGCGGGGGCCCGTGTCTCGATGCCGGCAAGAGGCCAGGCCTCGACGCCCGCGATGGCCGCGAGCTCGAACAGGGCCTTCACGGCGGGGTGGGAAGGATCGGAGCGTTGCATCGGCCCATAGAAGGCCGCTCCGCGCCCCGGCTCAAGACCTAGGGCTTGAGGATCAGCGCGGTGCGAGTCGCTTCGAACGAGCTCAGGCGGCCGAGATAGCTCATGCCGAGCAGCGAGGCGTTGAGACCCTTCTCGATGACCAGGGCGTCGACGTTCTCGACCCGGGCTCCGGCGACCGAGACGGCGGCCAGCTTCACGGACGCGGCGCGGGTCCTGCCGTCCGCGGTGATCACGTCATAGGCGTAGTTCAGGTGGGCGGTGTCGATGCCCAGGCGCCGGGCGTCCTCCAGCGTCAGCGACACGGCGGTGGCGCCGGTGTCGACAAGGAAGCGCACGGCCTTGCCGTCGACCTTCGCCTCGGCCCAGTAGTGACCGTCGGCCGCCTTGCGGATCGAGGCCGACCGGGCGGCTGGCGCGGCGCCGGCGGCGGTCTGGACAGCCTGGTCGGCGCGCGCCGCGGCGCTGAACTGCGCGGGGTCCATGCTCACGACGGCGCGCGCGGCGCCAACGGCCGACAATGCGCCAATCGCGGCGATCGCCACGAACCTGATCATCTCAAGACACCCCGCCATATTGGCTTCATCGAGGGCGTTTTTCGCCCCTTCGCCGAGCACCCTAGCGGGCCGGGGTTTGCAATCCGTGAAGGCGGGGAGGGGGCATGTACCGCAGGTACGTGTCCCCCAATCGAGCTGCCGCTTTAGGGGACACGTACTTTCGGTGCATATCCCCGTCGCTAAGCCAGTCCCAGCTTCTCCGGCCGGATCAGGGACCGGCGTCCGGGCAGTTCGACCATCAGCCGGTCGCGGGCGTCCTCGTCGAGGCGCGCCCAGCCGGCGATTTCCATCAGGGTGCGCTGGCACCCGAGGCACAGGCCGCTCTCTGCATCCACGATACAGACCTTCACGCAGGGCGTGGCGATGGCTTTGGGCGGGGTCTCGGGCAGGCTCATGCGGCGGCGGGGTCCGGGATGGCGTAGGCGACGGTGGCCTTGGCGGCGAGCTTGTCGCGACCTTCGGTCCACAGGGATATGTCGCAGGTGGCGATCCGCCGGCCAAGCCGCAACAGTTCCGCCTCGGCATAGAGCACGCCGGGCTTGCAGGGCCGCAGGAAGTGGATGGTCAGCGACGTGGTCACCGCCATCGCCACCTCGCCGATGTGGGCCAGCACCAGGGCGTAGGCCGCCGTATCGGCGAGACTCATCAGGGTCGGGCCCGACACCACCCCGCCGGGGCGCAGGTTCCGGCTGGCCGTGGGCAGGGTCAGCATGACCCGTCCGGGGGAGACGGACGTCACCCGCGCCATCTGGTCCGGGTCGGCCTCGGGGAAGGCGCGCTGGAGAAAGGCGTTCAGCGCGGCGGCGTCCATGCGCAGCTGGATCTTGCCGGTAACGGGTTCCTGGATCATCGCCACAGCATCGCCGTCGCGGGCTTGTGATACAAGGCGCCTTGATTGATGCAAAGTTGACATGTTTTGGACATCTTTATTGCACGGTAGAAATTCATGAACCTTATGTAATGAATTGAATCTGTCTGGTAATTAATTTGCGAATACACGGGAGTCGAAACATCATCTGCCTGCATCCAATCAGGGAGATGGAGCTTTCCCATGCGAATCCTCACGATCGCCGCCGTGGTCCTTGCGACCGCCGCCGGTACCGGCGCCGCCTTCGCCGCTGACGCCCGTCTGAGTGACGGCCAGTTCGTCCAGGTCGCCCGCTGCCGCGGTCTGGCCGCCGGCGACGACGCCGCGAAGTTCGACGCGCTCTACAAGGCCCAGAAGCGCGGTCGCGCCGACTTCGTCATCGACAAGGCCGACGCGGCCCGGTCCGACGGGGCCCGGCTTGTCCGGACCGACGCTTCGGCCGCCGCCGCGGCCCTGGCCGCTGACTGCAACAAGTTCGGAGCCTGACGCCGCAAAGCCCCAGGACGTCAGTCTCCGGGACCCGGGCGCTCCGTCTCCCCCGACGGAGCGCCCACCGTCTCCCGAACCCGGATCGCGCCGCCCGCGCGCGGCCGATCGCCTTTCCAGTTGAGCATGCTGGATTGCCTTGGCGCCCCGTTCTCGTGGACGGGGCGTTCTTTTGTATTGGCGGTCGATCAGTGGGACAGTGAGTCTTCGAGACCGGAGGCCGCCATGCTCCTCGCCCTGTTCGTCCTGTTGCTGACCGCCGCCGATCCCGCGCCGCCGGCCCGGGATCCGTCGTCCTGGCCGGCCGACCCGACGCGCCCTGTCGTCATCAGCGACAAGGACTGGATCCGCCGCCCGACCGACGCCCAGCTGGCCGAAGCCTGGCCCGCCGAGGCAAAAAGGGCCGGCGTGGACGGGCGGGCCGTGCTGAACTGCGAGGTCGCCTATGACGGCGCGATGGAGGACTGCAAGGTGTTCGTCGAAACGCCGGCCGGGAAGGGCTTCGGCGCCGCGGCCCTCAGCCTCAGCAGTCGTTTCCAGCTCAGCCCGATGGTCGACGGCCAGTCGACCACCGGCGGCCGCATGCTGGTGCCGGTGCGGTTCAGGGCGCCCGAGCCGACGGAATAGTCTGTAGGAGGCGGCATGTTCACCGGGGAAGGAGCGCTATTCTAGTTGCCCAACCGCAGGTTTAGAGCTTCTGTCCGGTACTCGGAGGAGGCCCGGCATGCTGATTTCCATTCTTGCCGCAGCGCTCATCATGGCGTTGCCCCCGGCCGTCACCAACCCGGAATGGCTGCGCCGGCCCACGCCGGACGAGGTGCAGAGTCGCTATCCTTCGAAGGCATCGAAAGACTGGGTGGAAGGGAAGGTTGTTCTGCAATGTGTGGTGCTGGTGACGGGCAAGTTGGACAGATGTACGGTTCTGTCTGAGGCGCCGGTAGACTACGACTTTGCCGGTGGAGCCCTGAGCCTGTCGCGCTTGATTGAGATGCGTCCGGGTACGGTCGACGGCGTCGCCGAGGAAAGTCTCGTCAACATCCCGATCGAGTTCCGTTTGCCTATTACCAACATGCAACGGCCCGATATGGCCGGGACGATGCGGTGCTACGGAATGATTTCGGCTCATGCCCGCAAGCTACCGAAGGACAAGCTTCTGAAGGGCGCTCTGGCGGAAGTGGTGCGCCGGGTAAAATTGCTCGCAATGTTCACCCCCTGGACACCCGACGACCTCCAAGCTCGACTGGTCATCGCCGAAGCCGACGGCGCTCGAGCATGGCAGGACGGCTTCAACGACGATCACTGCCTTCTGGTATTCTCGCCCTGAGCTTCTGCCCAAACCAGCGTCGGGGCTCGATCTTTACGTTGACGCTAGCGTCATCTTTCCAAACAACTGTTCGAGCCCTATAGTCGCCCGCGACGCGCAACGGCCCCTTGAGAGGCCGACTCCGGAGCCGCCTATGAATCTCGAATTCTCCCCCGAAGACCTCGCCTTCCGTGACGAGGTCCGCGCCTTCATCGCGCAGAACTATCCCGAGAACCTGCGCGGAAAACAGGACGAGGGAGACGACCTGACCAAGGACGACTTCCTGTCCTGGCACAAGATTCTGGCCAAGAAGGGCTGGGTCGCGCCGTCGTGGCCGAAAGAGTGGGGCGGCTGCGGCTGGACCTCGACCCAGAAGTACATCTTCTCCGAGGAAACGGCCCGGGCCGACGCCATCGCCATCCTGCCGTTCGGCGTCGCGATGGTCGCGCCGGTGATCTACACCTTCGGCACCCAGGCCCAGAAGGAACGCTTCCTGCCCAAGATTTACAACGGCGAGGAGTGGTGGTGTCAGGGTTACAGCGAACCGGGCTCGGGTTCGGACCTGGCGTCCCTGAAGACCAAGGCCGAGCGCATCACCGGCGACGACGGCAAGGAATACTATCTGGTCAACGGCCAGAAGACCTGGACCACGCTGGCCCAGCACGCCGACTGGGGCTTCTTCCTGGTCCGCACCGATCCGACCGCCAAGATCCAGTCGGGCATCAGCTTCCTGCTGATCGACATGAAGACTCCGGGCATCGAGGTGCGCCGCATCACGACCCTGGAAGGCGGCCATGAGGTCAACGAGGTCTGGCTCGAGAACGTCAAGGTGCCGGTCGAGAACCGCGTCTACGAAGAGAACCAGGGCTGGACCTGCGCCAAGTTCCTGCTCGCCCACGAGCGCTCCGGCATCGCCGGCGTCGCCCGCTCCAAGCGCGGCGTCGAGAAGATCCGCGAGATGGCCTCGGTCGAGCTGGGCGATGACGGCAAGCCGCTGATCCAGGACTCGGATTTCAAGCGCAAGGTCGCCGAGCTTGAGATCGACCTGACGGCGCTGGAGTTCACCGAACTGCGCACCCTCGCCAGCGAAAGCGCCGGCAAGGGCCCCGGTCCGGAATCCAGCCTGCTCAAGATCAAGGGCACCGAAATCCAGCAGCGCCTGACCGAGCTCGCCCTGGAGGCCTCCGGCCCCTACGGCGCGCCGTACCTGCGGGACATGGGCGACAACAGCAAGATCGGCCCCGACTACGCGGTCGGTCGCGCCGGCGCCTACTTCAACACCCGCAAGACCTCGATCTACGGTGGATCCAACGAGATCCAGCGCAACATCATCGCCAAGATGGTGCTGGGCCTCTAGGCCTCGCCCCCAATCAGAACACGTCAGGGACGCCCCATGGATTTCAATTTCACCGAAGAACAGTCCATGCTGCGCGACACGGTCGCCAGCTTCCTCCAGGACAAGTACGACTTCGACAAGCGTCGCAAGATGATCACCTCGGACGCCGGTCGTGACCCCGCGATCTGGGAAGCCTTCGCCAACGAGCTGGGCATCCTCGGCGCGCCGTTCTCGGAAGAGCTGGGCGGCCTCGGCGGCGGCGCCATCGAGAACATGATCGTCATGGAAGAGTTCGGCAAAGCCCTGGTGGTCGAGCCCTATCTCGGCACCGTGGTCATCGGCGGCGGCTTCCTGAAGCACTCGGGCTACGCCGGCGCGGCCGACATCATCGGCGGCATCATCGAGGGCAAGGTGATCATCGCTTTCGCCTATGCCGAGCCGCAGGGCCGCTACACCTGGTCGGACCTCAAGACCACGGCCAAGAAGGACGGCTCCGGCTATGTCCTGAACGGCCACAAGGCGGTCGTCATCGGCGCCCCCTGGGCCACCCACCTGATCGTCACCGCCCGCACCTCGGGCGGCCAGCGCGACGAAGCCGGCGTCTCGGTGTTCATCGTCGACAAGAACGCCAAGGGCGTGGTCACCCGTGACTACCCCACGGTCGACGGCCAGCGCGCCTCGGAAGTGTTCTTCGAGAACGTTTCGGTCGGCGCCGACGCGCTGATCGGCGTCGAAGGCGCGGGCCTGCCGCTGGTGGAAAAGGTGCTCGACGAAGCCACCGCCGCCAGCTGCGCCGAAGCGGTCGGCGCCATGCGCCAGCTGCACACGGGCACGCTCGAGTACGCCAAGCAGCGCAAGCAGTTCGGCGTGGCGATCGCCAGCTTCCAGGTGCTGCAGCACCGCATGGTCGACATGTTCATGAACGTCGAGCAGTCGGTGTCGATGACCTACATGGCCACCATCAAGCTCAGCGACGACGCGGAGCGGGCCAAGGCCGTCAGCGCCGCCAAGGTGCAGATCGGCAAGGCCTGCAAGTTCGTCGGCCAGAACGCCATCCAGATCCACGGCGGCATGGGCATGACCGACGAACTGGCCATCGGCCACTACTTCAAGCGCGCGACGATGATCGAAGGCCTGTACGGCTCGGTCGACCATCACCTGCGCCGCTATGAGGGCCTGAGCTTCGGCAAGGCGGCGTAAGGCCGCTTCAGCCACCGGCTGGACAATCAAGGGGCGGGTGTCGAAAGGCGCCCGCCCTTTTGTTTTTCGACGCCGCCGTCAATTGGAGAACGCTGATTCACCAATCAGCAATCGCTCCCGCGTCTGATGTCCTCGCGCCCACATTCGATTGGCGCGGCGGTCCGTTGCTCCCATGGTCGATCAGCCCAACACGCCGAGGCCTGAACCGGTTCTGCTGGAGCGCGAGTCGCGCACGGCGACCCTGACCCGCACCATGACGCTGATCGCCACCGGCGGTTCGCTACCGGTGATCCTCGACGCCATCGCCCGCTGCGTCGAGGCGGAGGACCCCAGCATCCTCTGCAGCATCCTGCTGCTGGACGAGAGCGGCCGCCATCTGGTCAGCGGGGCGGGGCCCAGCCTGCCCGACTTCTACAACGCGGCGATCGACGGCATCGAAATCGGCCCCTATGTCGGCTCCTGCGGCACGGCGGCCTTTACCAATTGCAGCACGATTGTTTCGGACATCCAGACCGATCCGTTGTGGCGCGACTTCAAGGATCTGGCGCGCGAGGCGGGTCTGGCGTCCTGCTGGTCCGAACCGATCCGGGACCGCGATGGCAGGGTGCTGGGCACCTTCGCCATGTATCATCGCGAGATCTGCGTTCCCGGCGAGGACGATTTCCGCTCCATCGAGGCCGCCGCCCACCTGGCGGCCATCGCCATCGAGCGAAAGAAATCCGAAGAAGCGCTGGCGGAGAGCGAGGCGCGCCATCGGCTGTTCGCCGACAATGCCACCGATCTGATCATGCTGAGCGATCGCGGCGGACGGTTGACCTACATCTCGCCGTCGGTTGCGCGGGTTACCGGCTTTCTGCCGGAGATGCTCGTCGGGCGGATGATCCGCGACCTCGTCCATGCCGAAGACTGGCCGGCGATGCAGGCCATCGGCGACCAGCTATACGCCGGCGAGATTGTCGGCGACGCACCGCGGGTCGAATACCGCGCCCGCCACAAGGACGGCCGCTGGCTCTGGTTTGAGACACGCACGACCCTGATCCATGATCCGTTGACGGGCGAGGCGACCGGGCACCTCGATGTCGCCCGTGACGTCACGGCGCGGAAGGCGCTCGAGGCGGAACTGCGGGAACGGACCCGCGAGGCCGAGGCGGCCACGGAGGCCAAGTCCCACTTCCTCGCCAACATGAGCCATGAAATCCGCACGCCGCTGACGGCGATCCTCGGGTTTTCCGGCGTACTGAGCCAGATGTCCGGATTGCCGGCGGAAGCGGCCGTTCACCTGCAGAGGATCACGACCGCCGGAGAAGCGCTGCTCGCCGTGGTCAACGACGTCCTCGACTTTTCGCGACTGGAAGCCGGCCAGCTGGACCTGGATCCGCGTCCCCTGGACCCGGCCGCCGCTGTACGGGAAACGGTTGATCTGGTGGCGACCCAGGCGGCGGCGAAACAGCTGTGGCTGGAGGTCGAGACCGATGGAGCGCTGCCCGAAGCCGTCAACGTCGACGGCGCCCGGCTGCGCCAGGTTCTGCTCAACCTGCTCGGAAATGCGGTGAAGTTCACCTCGTCGGGCGGGGTGCGCGTCACCGTCGGCCATTCGGAGGATCATGGCGGTCTGCTCAGGATTGCGGTCGAGGACACCGGACCGGGCGTCCCGCCCGACCGGCTGGACCGGCTGTTCCAGCGGTTCTCGCAGGTCGACGGCTCGATCAGCCGGCAGCACGGCGGGTCGGGACTGGGCCTGGCGATCTGCCTGGGGCTGACCGACCTCATGGGCGGCCAGATTGGCGTCGAGAGCGTCGAGGGCGAGGGATCGCGGTTCTGGTTCACGGTCGCGGCGCCGCCTGCGGCGGCCGAGGTTGCGTCGCAGGGCGTGGCGCCGGAGCCAGACTCCATGAGGCCGTCGCGTCTGTTGCTCGTCGACGATGTGGCCATCAATCGCCAGCTGGTGCTCACCATCCTGGGCGCCTTTGGTCATGACATCACCGAGGCAGGCGGCGGCGCGGAAGCCGTCGAACTGGCGGGTCAGACGCCGTTCGACCTTATCCTGATGGATGTGCAGATGCCGGGCATGGATGGCCTGACCGCCACCCGCGCAATCCGGGGTGGCGACGGTCCCAACCAGGCCACGCCCATCATCGCCTTCAGCGCCAATGTCCTGGCCGACCAGCTGGCGGCCTGCCGTGCCGCCGGTATGAACGACCACATCGCCAAGCCGATCAACCTGGCCGATCTGGTTGCGAAGGTCGGGGCGTGGACGGCAGGTGTCGGACCACTGGCGGACGATGACGGTGCGGAGTCGCGCCGGCTTCAGGCGCTGTAGACAGCCTCGGCGATCGTCGCGACCGCCGCCTCGATCCGGGCCCAGCCGGCCTCATCGAGCGCCAAGCCCGCGAACGGTCGCCCCTGTCCCCGCCGCAAGGCAAGGTGCTGGATCGCCGCGATCAGAATGGCGTTCAGGGCCGGGGCGTCGACGCCTTCGGGCCGCGGCAGGCCCGCCATGCGCTGGCCCATCCATTGCTGCATCGTGGCTGACCGGACGCCCTCCAGTTTCCGGAGCAGCGGTGAGTCCTCCGCCAGCTCCCAGGTGATCAGGCCGCGCAGCGTGGCATCGCCGTCGAGGGCCTCGCCGTAGGCGCGGGCCAGCTGGGCTATGGCCGCCCCGTAGCTGTCGCCGGATGACGGCGGGGCGGCGTCGCCGAGGGTCCAGCGAACTTCGGCGCCCAGCCGTTCGACAATGCCCTCGATCCCGCCGAAGTAGCGATAGACCAGCTTGCGGTCGACGCCGGCCGCCTCGGCCACCGCCAGCACGTTGAGCGCGGCGAAGCCCTTTTGCGCCAGCAGCCCCGCCGTCGCCTCGACGATGGCGCGCTCGGTCGCCGCGCGGTCTCGCGGGGCAGGGGATCCGTCCGGGCGGCTCATGGCGACTCACTCAATTTGACAATGTCTCACATATGGGACATATCCAGTTGTCACACAACTGGGACATATAGACATGAGCACCCTCAATGCCGCCTCCGCCCGCCGTATGGCCGGCGCCGCCATGGCCGTCTTTCCGCTCGCGGCGTCGGTTCCCTACGTCCTGCTGATCGACCGGTTCGGCTATGACGACATCCTGCGCGAGCCGCCGCTGGTGGTGCTGAGGGCCTTTCAGGCCGGTGGGCCGGAACTGGTGCTGATCTGGCTGGCCTTCGCGCTCTGCGCCGCCAGCTTTCTGTGGGTCGCCGGCTGGACGGCGGAGGCCGTGAAGGCACAGGGCGGTCGATGGCCGCTGTGGGCGACATTGGCCGGCGCGGGTTCGGCTCTTGTCCAGGCCATCGGACTGCTGCGCTGGCCGTTCGCTGTTCCGGGGCTGGCGACAACGGCGCTCGATCCGGCTGCCGATCCCGCCGCGCGGTCGGCGGCCGTGGTGGTGTTCGAGACGCTGAACCAGTTCGCCGGCGTGGCGCTCGGCGAGCACCTCGGCCAGACACTGCTGGCGGCCTGGACGTTCGCCCTGGCCTTGGCCGTGTTGCGGGGGCGGCTGGCGCCGGCGCTGTTCGGCTGGGCCGGGCTGGGCCTGGTTCCGCTGTGGATCCTCGGTCAGAGCGAGCTGCTGGCGACGGTGATCCCGGGCTTCCCGGTGGTTGAGGTGACGCCCTACGCCTTCATGGGCTGGCAAGTCTGGCTGCTCGGGCTGGGCCTGTGGTGGCTGATCCGGCCGAAAAGCGCGACGTAGCGAGAAATTATTTCTGCGCCATCTGGTTGTAAAAACGAGATAATAGCAGATCGTCAGTCCACGGAATTGATCCGAACCCGGATTAATCCTCTTGCGTCATGCGATTCGACGGGCGCAGCCTGATCCTCGACGCGCTGACGACCACGAGGGAGCTCAGAAGGAACCCGCCCTGAAGGCCGCTCCGCGTCTCTTTTGGCTAACGGCTCAAGGAGACGCCGACATGACGATTTCGAAGATGGACCACGCAATGTTGTCCTTCGGCCTTCTCGGAGGATTGCTGGTGCCGAGATCCCGCACCGCCGCTGAACGGATGCCGGCTCCCAAGCCGGGCAAGTCCAGCCGCCGCAAGTAGGCGTCAGCCGCCGAGGGCTTCGCGCTTCTCTTCGAGGTGCAGCCATTCGTCCTCGGCGGCGGCCAAGGTCGCGCGGGCCGTCTGGCCGGCCTTCATGATCCGGTCGAAGCCGGCCGGGTCGCGGCTGTAGAGGGTCGGATCGGCGAGTTGGGCCTCCAGCTTCGCGATCTCGCCCGGCAGCTTGTGGATCAGGGCGTTGAGCTCCTCGAGCCGGCGCTGGTCCTTGTAGGACAGCTTGGCGGCCGGCTTGCGCGCCTCGGCGCGGGCCGAGAGGGCCTTCGGCGCCGCCGACAACGGTTTGCTGTCGAAGAAGCCGGGGTTCTGCTCCATGAAATCGGTCCAGCCGCCGGGCGTCTCGACGACCTCGCCGCGACCGTTCAGGGCGATGGTCGAGGTGGCGAGGCGGTCGATGAAGTCGCGGTCGTGGCTGACCAGGATCAGCGTGCCGTCGAAGTCGGCCAGCAGGTCCTCAAGCAGGTCCAGCGTCTCCATGTCGAGGTCGTTCGTCGGTTCGTCGAGCACCAGCAGGTTGGCCGGGCGGGCCAGCGCCTTGGCCAGCAGCAGGCGGTTACGCTCGCCGCCCGACAGGCTGGAGACCGGCTGGCGCAGCTGCTTGTCCTGGAACAGGAACTCCTTGGCGTAGCCGGCGACGTGGCGCGGGACCCCGCGGACCAGGATCTGGTCGCCGCCCCCGTCCGTGAGCACGTCCCAGAGGGTCTGGCCCTCCTTCAGCTCGCCCCGGGCCTGGTCGATGTAGGCGATCTGCAGGCCGGTCCCGAGCTTGATCTCGCCGGCGTCGGCCGGCAGGTCGCCGAGCAGCAGCTTGACCAAGGTGGTCTTGCCCGCGCCGTTGGGGCCGACGATGGCCACCCGGTCGCCGCGCTGGATGCGGGTCGAGAAGTCCTTGACGATGACCCGGTCGCCGAACGCCTTCGACAGGCCCTTGGCCTCGGCGACCCGCTTGCCGGAGGTGTCGCCGGCGGCGAGGCCCATGGTCATCTGGCCGCGGGATTCCCGCAGGATGGTGGCCTTCTGCTGGCGCATGTCCATAAGGCGGCGGCGGCGGCCCTCGTTGCGGGCGCGCCGGCCGGTGACGCCGCGCTCGAGCCAGTGCTGCTCGCGCTCCAGCGCCTTGTTCAGACGTCGAAACTCGTCGGCCTCGGTCTGGAGGATCTGTTCGGACCACTCGTCGAAAGCGGCGAAGCCCTTATCGAGGCGGCGAACCTTGCGGCTCTCCAGCCAGAAACAGCGGCGGGTGACGCGGCCGAGGAAGGCCCGGTCGTGGCTGATGATCAGCGCCGCGCAGCGCATCTGCCCCAGTCGCTCTTCCAGCGTCTGGATGGCGAAGATGTCCATGTGGTTGGTCGGCTCGTCGAGGAGGAGCACATCCGGCTGCTCGGCGAAGCCGCGGGACAGGGCCGCGCGGCGGATTTCGCCGCCGGAGAGGCCTTGCGTGCCCTTGGCCGGGTCGAGGCCGAAGGCCATCAGCTCGGCCTCTGCCTCGTGTTGCGCCGCCCCGCCGGCGGTGGCGTAGTCCAGCAGGGTCGCGCCCGTGATCACCGGTTCCTGCGGCACGAAGACCATGCGGGCGCCCGGGCTGGCGAAACGGTCGCCGGCGTCCGGCTGGATCTGGCCCGCCAGCATGCGCAGCAGCGTCGACTTGCCCGCTCCGTTGCGGCCGACCAGCGAGGCGCGGACGCCCGGCTCGAGCGCCAGATCCACGCCGTCGAACAGCATCGTCGCGCCGTCGGCGAGACGTACGTCCTTGAGGGCGAGGATGGGAGCGGCCATGAGGCGGGTCTTTTCGGGGCGGGCGTTGGAAGGAGGGCGTCTATCCCCCTAATCACCCTGTCTGGGCAAGAGGGCGCAGGGCCACACGCCGCGCGCGTGAAACATCGGGCCGCATCCGGCGAGACTTGCGCGTTTTGAGTAGTTGCAGGCAACGAGCCCACGAAAACAGTATTTCTGACTGCGCCGCCACGGTTTGGGGGGCGTTCCAATACCTATCCTTAACGCGCGGCTCCCAAGTATCTGGACCAATTCGCACTTTCAGGGGCCGTGCGTGCTGATTTTCGACGACCATCTTGATCTGGGCGCCGCGCTTTCGTTGCGCACGCGGTCGACCGCGCTCCGGCTGGGCCTGATGGCGGCGATCGCGGTGATGCTGTGGTCGCTGTCCGGCTGGGTCTGGGCGCCGTTGTGGTGGTTCGCCTACGCCGCCCTGCAAGTCGCGCTGGTGCGGTTGCCGTCACGCGCGGACCAGCGGCCGGATGGCCGGCTCTATCTGTTGTCGACCCTCGCCTACGCCGTCGCCGGCTATCCCGCCTGGCATATGTGGCGTCATGCGGGCGACCTGGGGATCGCGGCCGCGACCATGTTCCTCTGCGGGATGCTGGTTCAGCTTGTGGTGTCGTCCCTGGGCGCGCGACGGCTGTTCTGGATGAGCGCGGCGCCGCTGATCGCCTATCTGGTGCTGATCCCGCCGCTCGCGATGGGCGCGGATCATCTGGCGGAGGGTCTGGCCGTGGCGACGTGCGCCGTAATGCTGGTCGGCTACATGGGCATCCTGTGGGTCGGCCAGCAGAAGGCGCTGGACTCCGTCCACACCGCGCGTCGCGAGGCGCTGACGGCGCAGCGGGAAGCCGAGGCGGCCAGCCAGGCCAAGACCGACTTCCTGGCGACGATGAGCCACGAACTGCGGACGCCGATGAACGCCGTGCTCGGCGCCGCCGACCTGCTCGGCCGGACCGAGCTGACCGAGGAGCAGCGCGGGCACGTCGCGATGTTGAGCGACGGCGGATCGATCCTGATGCATGTCCTCAACGACGTGCTCGATCTGGCCAAGATCGAGGCGGGCAAACTCGATATCGATCCCGCCAACGCCGATGTGCACGACTTCGTCCGTCGCTGCGCGGCGCTGTGGGCGCCGAGGGCGCAGGACAAGGGGCTGCGGTTCGAGAAGGTCATCGCGCCGGGCACGCCGCAGTTCGTCATCATCGACCCGACCCGCATCGGTCAGATCATCTTCAATCTCATCTCAAACGCCCTGAAGTTCACCGAGTCCGGGCTCGTCCGGCTGACGCTGGCCGTGGAGGAAATCCGGCCGGGCGAGGCCGAGCTGGTGTTCAGCATCTCCGATACCGGCATCGGCATGTCGGCCGAGGCCCAGAGCCGGCTGTTCAACGCCTTCGAACAGGCTGACGGATCGACCAGCCGGCGGTTCGGCGGCACGGGTCTGGGCCTGTCGATCAGCCAGAAGCTGGCGCAGATGATGGGCGGCGTGATCACCGCTGAATCCGTCGAGGGGGAGGGATCCACCTTCACCCTGCGACTGCCCTGTCAGCTTGGCGAGGTCATCGAGCCGATCGACGCCGGCGCCGTCTCGGAGCTCGAAGGCGAGGGCGGATCAGCGCGCATTCTGGTCGCCGAGGACAACCCCTCGAACCAGCGGGTCATCGAACTGTTCCTGCGTCCCATCGGAGCCCGGGTGACCCTGGTCAGCGATGGCCAGCAGGCGCTCGACGCCCTTGCTATCGAGCCGTTCGACCTGGTGCTGATGGACATGCAGATGCCTGTGATGGACGGCCTTGAGGCCACGCGCCGGCTTCGCGCCAGCGGCGGGGTCAACGCGGGGATCCCGGTGCTCGCGCTGACGGCCAATGTCATGGAAAGCCACCGCAAGGCCTGCGCGGAGGCCGGCATGACCGGTCATATCGCCAAGCCGATCGACGCGCGCCTGTTGCTGACGTCCGTGATCAACGCCTTTGATCAGGGGGCCGCGGCCCCGGCCGCCGATGACGCCCGGCGGGCTCAGGGCTCGTAGGGCTCGTCGCTCTTGTCGAGATCCAGGTCCCAGGCGGCGTACTGCAACGCATCCTCGGGCTCGTTCAGATCGTTCTCGTTGAGGGTCTGGCCGCGGATCGAGACGCCGGCCTTGTGGACGCTTTCGGGGTCTCCGGTGATCAGCGGATGCCAGGCGGGCAGGGACTTGCCCTCGTCCAGCCGGCGGTAGGCGCAGCTGGCCGGCATCCACGCCAGTTGCTCGATATTGGCCGGCGTCAGCTTGATGCAGTCCGGGACGTGATCCTTGCGATTTTCGTAGTCGGTGCAGCGGCAGAGCTGTGAATCGAGCAGCTTGCAGTGCACCCGTGTCGGGACCACCTCGCCGGTGTCTTCATCTTCGAAGCGAACAAGGCAGCAAAGTCCGCAGCCGTCGCATAGGCTCTCCCACTCGGCGGGAGTCATCTCGGCGAGAGACTTGATCTCCCAGAAGGGTTTGCGCGGCATAATGCTTGCGTCCTAAACCCCTCTACGCAGTAACCCAAGCGCGACGGCACATCCTTGAGCGACGACTGGTCCATTCCGCCGTACAGTTTCGATCCGCCGCCTGAGCCGCGTCCGGAGCCCGAGCCCGAGCCCGTCGCGCCGCCGCCCCGAAAAAAGCCAAAGACGTCAAAGCCTTCCAGAGCGCCCAAGGCGCCGAAGCCGCCAAAGGCGGCGAAGGCACCCAGGCCGAAACGCTCACTGGTCGCGCCCGGCGCCGGATTCAGCCTGTCGTCGATTTTCGACTGGATGGCCTCTCCCGGCCTTCGCTGGGTGTGGATCACGCTGCTGACGCTGTTCCTGACCGGGATGATCGCTGCGGGCGGCCTGGGGATCTTCGTCTGGCAGAAGTACCTGACCGATGTGCCGCCCTTGCCGCCGCGGGAGGCGCTGTTCGCAGTCAACCGGGCGCCCGGCATCCGCTTCCAGGACGCCAGCGGGGCGCAGATCGCCGTGCGCGGGCCGCGCTATGGCGAGCGAGTCACCCTGGACCAGCTGCCCGCCTATGTGCCGCGCGCCTTCCTGGCCGCCGAGGACCGGCGATTCTACCAGCACGGGGCGCTGGACCTGCAGGGGATTGGTCGCGCCGCCTGGATCAACTGGCGGGCCGGGCGGATCGTGCAGGGCGGCTCGACCATCACCCAGCAGATCTCCAAGGGCCTGTTCCTGACGCCGGACCAGACCGCCAAGCGCAAGCTGCAGGAAGCGGTGATGGCCCGCCGCCTGTTCAAGGTTCTGAGCCGCGACGAGATCCTTGAGCTCTATCTAAACCGCATCTTCTTCGGGGCCAACACCTACGGCATCGACGGCGCGTCCAGGGCCTACTTCGGCCATCCGGCGTCGCAGATGACGATCGCCGAGTCGGCCCTGCTGGCCAGTCTGCCCAAGGCGCCGTCGCGTCTGGCGCTGACCAAGAACATGGCCGGGGCGATGGCGCGTCAGCGGCTGATCCTGGCCAACATGCGCAAGGAACACTGGATCACCGAGGCCGAGTACCAGGCCGCCCTGGACGATACGCCCAGGCTCGCGGCCGGCGCCGTGCAGGACGAGGGCGATCTCGGCTACGTGCTGGACTACGCCACGGTCGAGGCCGTCAAGATCGCCGGGGCCAACGCGCCCGACCTCGTCGTGCGTCTGACCATCGATTCCCGGCTGCAGGCCGCCGCCGGCAAGATCGTCCGCGAGGTGATGCGCACCGACGGCGCCAAGGCCGGCGCGACCCAGGCGGCCATGATCGCCATCGCCAACGACGGGGCCATCCGGGCCATGGTCGGGGGCACTGACTTCGACTCCTCGCCGTTCAACCGGGCCGTCCAGGCGCGGCGCCAGCCCGGTTCGACCTTCAAGCCATTCGTCTACGCCGCCGCGCTCGAGCGGGGGGTGTTGCCGACCGACCAGCGGGTCGACGGACCGGTGAAGTTCGGCGAGTGGGCGCCGGAGAACTATGGCGGCGGCTATTCCGGTCCCGTGACCGTGGCGACCGCTCTGGCCAAGTCGATCAACACCGTCGCGGCCAAGCTGGGTCAGGAAGTCGGCGGGGCGGCCATGGGCGAACTGGCCAGACGCTTCGGTCTGTCAACCATTCCGCCCAATCCGGACCTGTCGATCGCGCTGGGCTCCTACGAGGTCAGCCTGCTGCAGCTGGTCAGCGCCTTCCAGGTGTTCCAGCAGGGCGGTCAGAAGCGCCCGCCCTACATCATCGAGAGCATCACCACCGTGGCCGGGGAGTCGATCTTCACCCACGATCCGGCAACGGTCGGGACCCCGGTCTACGACATCGCCAAGGCCTCGATGATGGTCAACATGATGAAGGGCGTCATCGAGCGCGGCACCGGCACGCGGGCCGCGTTCGGCCGGCCGGCCGCCGGCAAGACCGGCACCAGCCAGAACTGGCGTGACGCGTGGTTCGTCGGCTTCACGCCCGACATGACCGCCGGGGTCTGGATCGGCAACGACAACGACAAGCCGATGAACCATGTCGCCGGCGGCACGCTGCCGGCCGGGATCTGGCGGCGGTTCATGATCATCGCGCATGAGGGCCTGCCCGCGCGCGACTTCGACTGGCTGATGCCCGACCCGATCCCCGAGGAAGAGGCCGATCCGCGCAATCCGTTCTACGGCGATCTGGCCTCAGAGTTCGGTCGGGTCGCGGATTCACTGGAGCCGCCACCGGAACCGGAGGCGCCTGCCGTTCCGCCGGAGCCTGCCAGACCGCAACTGCCAAGCGGCGAGCCGATCCCCTACTAGGGAAATACGGGTGTTCGGCGCGCGTAGCGCTCGGAGTTCTAGGGAAAATGTCCGGGAACATCATGGGCTTGCGATCTTTTCAGCCTGAATTCCCAGCCTTGCCCGCTGGTCCCGTACCTTTGTGGCATGAGCGGAAAACCAGATGGAGCGGCGGGGTTGCTCGCGGGGCTGGCGGAGACGCTGGCCGCGGGATTGCTTGAGGATATCAGGACCCTCGCCGACCTCCCCAGACCCGACACCGACATCGCCCTGGAACGGCGCGTGCGGCTGCGGGGCGTGATCGCCCGCACCGCCCTGTCGATCCACAAGCTGCAGGCCGCGGAAGATAATCCCGGTGGCCCGCACGAAACGGAAGAGGCCGATATGGATGACCAACCCGACGACGCGGACACCATCGAACGCAAGTACGTGGAACTTCAGAAAAGACTCGATCGATACGCTCGCCGCAACGGGCTCGGGGCATGTCCGGACACGGATCCCGCCAGAGGACCTGAACATCGTGGACGCCAACTGGCGGACATGGGCGAACGAAGCCCAGGACCCTCCGCAGATTCCGTGGCGAACCTGGCTTCTGCTCGGCGGCCGGGGGTCGGGGAAGACCTGGGTGGGCGCCGGCTGGCTGGTTGAACAGGCCTATAAAGGCGGACGGTTCGCGCTGGTCGGAACCAGCCTGCACGACGTGCAGGAGGTGATGATCGAGGGGCCCTCGGGCCTGCGCGCCCAGAGCCCGAGAGCGCTGCGTTTTCGCCATGAAAAGTCACGGCGCCGGGTGGTCTGGGGCGAAACGGGCGCCGAGGCGCACATCTTCTCCGCCGAGGACCCCGACAGCCTGCGCGGGCCGCAGTTTCACGGCGCCTGGGCCGATGAGTTCTGCGCCTGGCGGCGGCCGGGCGAGGTGCTGGCCATGCTGCGGTTCGGGCTGCGGCTGGGAGATGATCCCCGGCTGGTAGTGACCACCACGCCCCGGCCGATCCGTGCGCTGCGGATGCTGCGGGCCGAGGCCTCTACGGTCGATACGGTGCTGCCGACGGCGACCAACGCGCACAACCTGTCGCCGGCCTTTATCGAGGGGTTGAACGCGATTTACGGCGGAACGCGGCTGGCGGCGCAGGAACTGGAGGGCCAGATCGTCGACGGCGAGGGCGCCCTCTGGCGGGCCGAGGACCTGGCGCGATGCCGGGGCGCGCGGCCGCCGGACTTCGACCGCGTGGTCGTGGCCGTCGATCCGCCGGCGACGGCGACCGGCGACGCCTGCGGCATCGTCGTGGTCGGACGGCTGGGCGAGCAGGCTTTCGTGCTGGCCGACCGGACGATGAAGGGCCTGTCGCCGATGGGCTGGGCCCGGCGGGCGGTCGAGGCGGCGAGGGATTTCGGCGCGGCGGCGATCGTCGCCGAAGCCAACCAGGGCGGCGAGATGGTCCGCGGCCTGCTGGCCCAGGCCGAGGCGCCGTGCCCGGTCAGGCTCGTCCACGCCCGCTTCAGCAAGCGGGTGCGGGCCGAACCCGTGGCGGCGCTCTATGAGCGGGGCCTGGTGGTCCACTGCGACGCCTTCCCGGCGCTGGAGGAGGAGCTGATGGCGCTGGGCTGCGACGAGGGCGGGGCGAGCCCGGACCGGGCCGATGCGCTGGTCTGGGCGTTGACGGATCTGATGCTTGGCAGGGTGGTGAAGCGGCCGCGGGTGCGGGTGTTGTAACCCCTTCGGGTCCCCCGTTTCTGTGCGGATGTAGATGGGCCCTCTGGCCTTGATGGAATGATGCGCTCCGGGCGGTCGACCTGGTCAAGGACGGCCCTTCGGGCCGCCGCTGCGCGGCCGCGAAGCGGTCCTTGAGCAGGCCGTCCGCTGGAGCAAAACTGGCGTTCAAGACATCGGGGCCTGTCCGCCACGATCAAGGTCGAGGCCATCCGACCACCTCCCGCGCATCCCTCTCCACCATGCTCAGCATGATCCCCCTCTCCCTCCCGGAGAGAAGAAAGGATTTCCATGCCCCTCTTCCCCCGTCTGCGGCGGCGACCCGCCGCGCCTGAAATCAAGGACTCGCGCGCCGCGACCCTCGTGGCGGTGACGACCGCCGGGCGGCCGGTGTGGACGCCGAGGGACTATGAGAGCCTCGCGCGGGAGGGGTTCGCGAAGAACCCGGTGGCCTATCGTTGTGTGCGGATGATCGCCGAGGCGGCGGCGTCCGTGCCGCTGACGGTGTTCGCCGGGGGGAAGCGCGCGGATGACCATCCGCTGCGGCGGCTGCTGGATCATCCGAATCCCGAACAGGGCGGGCCGGACCTGCTGGATGCCTTCTTCGGCACGCTGCAGGTCAGCGGCAACGGCTATCTGGAGGCCGCGGGGGAGGGGCCGGGCGAGCTCTACGCCCTGAGGCCCGACCGGATGAAGGTGGTGCCGGGGCGGCAGGGCTGGCCGCAGGCCTATGAGTACGGCGTGGCCGGGCGGTCCGTACGGATCGGGCGCGACGCCGACGGCTGGCTGCCGGTGCTGCATCTCAAGCTGTTCAACCCGGCCGACGACTACTACGGCGCCAGTCCGCTGGAGGCGGCGGCCTTCGCCATCGATGTGCACAACGCGTCGGGCGCCTGGAACAAGGCGCTGCTCGACAATTCGGCCCGGCCGAGCGGGGCGCTGGTCTATGCCAACTCCGAGGCCGGCGACCGGCTGAGCGAGGCGCAGTTCGAGACGCTGAAGGCCGAACTGGAGGCGCGAACGGGGCCGGCGGCGGCCGGGCGTCCGCTGCTGCTGGAGGGCGGACTGGACTGGCGGCCGATGTCGCTGTCTCCGGCCGATATGGATTTCATCGCCGGCAAGCATGCGGCGGCGCGGGAGATCGCGCTGGCGTTCGGCGTGCCGCCGCAGCTGCTGGGCATCCCCGGCGACAACACCTACGCCAACTTCCGCGAGGCCAACGGCGCCTTCTGGCGACATACCGTCGTGCCGCTGGCCGAACGGGCCGCGCGGGCGCTGACCGGCTGGCTGGGGGCGAAACACCCAGGGGCGCGTATCGCCTGCGATCTGGACGCCGTGCCGGCGCTGTCGGCCGAGCGCGATGCGCTGTGGGCGCGGCTGGAGGCGGCGACGTTCCTGACGCCGGACGAGCGGAGAAGGCTGGCGGGGCTGGAAGGGTAGCAATCCGCTCCGGCTTCGCGGGGAGGAAAGGAGACTTGCATGACCACCCCGCGCCCACGCCCGGACCGTCAGGTCACCCTGGCCGTCATCATCACCATCGCCATCCAGGCCGGCGGGGGGCTGATCTGGGCCGGGCGGGCGTCGGCGCGGATCGATGACCTGCAGCGGCGCGTCGACAGCCAGGGCGAGACCGCCGAGCGGCTGGCGCGGCTGGAAGAACAGGTGGCCGCCACGCGGATCACGCTGGAGCGGCTGGAACGCCGGCTGGAGACGGGAGAGCTGTGATGACCGGAGACACAGAAATCAGCGGCTACGCCTCGCTCTTCTGGACGCGGGATCTCAATGACGACGTCGCCGCGGCCGGCGCGTTCGGCGCCTCGCTGGCGCGGACCGGGGGCAGGGGCGTGCGGATGCTGTGCCAGCATGACGGGGATCACCCCGTGGGGGTCTGGGACGAGATTATCGAGGACACGCGAGGGCTGTTCGTCCGTGGACGGATTATAGACGCGACGCCGCAGGGTCGGCTGTGCGCGGCCCTTGTGCGGGCCGGGGCGATGGACGGACTGTCGATCGGCTTCCGCGCGGCGAAGGCTCGGCCGGACGGGACGGGCCGCCTGCGCGTGCTGACCGAGGTCGAGCTTTGGGAGGTGTCGGTGGTGACGTTTCCGATGCTGCCCGGGGCGAGGATCAGCGCCGTTGTCCCTCTCCCGGCGGGAGAGGGAGGGGCCCGGCGCGCCAGCGACGGGAGGGTGAGGGATTACGCCCTCGCCGGTTAGCACCCCTTCGACACCGTAACCCCTCAACCTCCCATCCTGCTTCGCCAAGGCTTCGCAGGACGGGCCCCTCCTTCTCCCGATGGGAGAAGGGATTCAAACTGGAGACACCATGAAAGAGACCAAACACGCGGCGGCGGAGCCCGCCGCGCGGGCCGCCATGCATGAGATCATGGCCGCCTTCGAGGCGTTCAAGGCCGCCAATGACGAGCGGCTGGGTGCGCTGGAGAGCAAGCGCGCCGACGCCCTGCTGGAGGAGAAGGTCGCGCGGATCGACGCCTCGCTGCAGGCGGCGCAGGGGCGGATGGACCGGGCCCTGGCCGATGGCCGTCGCCCGGCGCTGGCCGGCGGCGAGGGGCGGGTCATCGTGCCCGACGAGCGCAAGGCGGCCTGGGACGGCTATCTGAAGACCGGCTCGTCCTCGCTGCTGATGCTGGAAGCCAAGGGGCTGTCGGAGGGCGTGCCGACGGCCGGCGGCTATGTCGCGCCGCCCGAGACCGAGCGGCTGATCGAGCGACGGCTGCAGATGTCCTCGCCGATGCGCGACATCGCCACCGTGCGGACCATCGGGGCCGGTGTGTTTCGCAAGCCCGTGAGCACCGCCGGCATCGAGAGCGGCTGGGTGGCCGAGACCGACGCGCGGCCGGAGACCGATCCGCCCGTGCTGGCGCTGCTGGAGTTCCCGGCGGCCGACCTCTACGCCAGCCCGGCCGCGACCCAGGCCCTGCTCGATGACGCCTTCGTCAATCTCGACGAATGGCTGGCCGCCGAGTGCGAGGACGCCTTCGCCGGGCAGGAGACCGAGGCCTTCGTCAACGGCAACGGGACCAACAAGCCGAAGGGCTTCCTCAGCTACAGCAACGTCGCCGACGCCAGCCACGCCTGGGGCGACATCGGCTATGTGGCGTCCGGCGCGGCCGGGGACTTTGACGCGACCGACCCGGTCGACCGGATCATCGACCTGATCTACGCGCCCAAGGCCCAGTATCGGGCGCAGGGGCGGTTCGTGCTGAACCGGCGCACGGCGGCGAAGATCCGCAAGTTCAAGGACGCCGACGGCAGCTACATCTGGTCTCCGGCCACGGCGCCGGGCGCGCCTGCGACGCTGCTGGGCTATCCGGTGACCGAGATCGAGACCATGCCGGACGTGGCCGCGAACAGCTTCGCCCTGGCGTTCGGCGACTTCGCCAAGGGCTATCTGATCGTCGACCGGGCCGGGGTGCGGGTGCTGCGCGATCCCTATTCGGCCAAGCCCTATGTGCTGTTCTACACGACCAAGCGGGTCGGCGGCGGGGTTCAGAACTTCGACGCGATCAAGCTGATGAAGTTCGCGGCGAGCTAGCGGCAAGGGGACATGTACCGCCTTCGGTACGTGTCCCCTCCGCGCTCACAGCAACGGCGTGAAGCCGTTGGCTCGGTCGCAGCCGTTCACCTCGCGGGTGACCTGGGCGTCGTTGATTTCCTTCTTGTTCCAGCGGGTCAGCCAGGCCGCGCCCTCGTCGGTGACCGCCTTCGGCAGGGGTGCGCCGGCGGTCAGCAGGCCGGCCTTGATCATCACGTCCTTGGCCCTCTGCTCGAATGTTTTGGAGGACTTGAGCGCCTCGGGGTTGTCGACCGCGTAGCTGAACAGGTTGCGCACGGCCACGTAGCGCACCGCGCAGCCGCGCGCATCAAACCCCAGGAAGTCCGGCGCCGGGCTGGTGGCGGCCATCAGGACCGCGGCGGCGATCACGCCATGGATCATGTCTTCCTCCGTCGTGCGTCAGCCCCCTCCGGGCCGGTTGGTGACGCCAGATCAACCCAGATTTCACCATCCCACCCCCTCTGAAAGGGGGTCCTGGAGGTTCCATGCCCCCCATCACCCTCGCCGAGGCGAAGGCGTTTCTGCGTGTCGGCGACCCCGCGGAGGATGGCCTCGTGCAGCTGTTGATCGACGCCGCCGTGGCGCGGGTCGAGGCGGCTGCCGGTTTGACCCTGACAGAGGCGTCGCCGGCGCCGCTGCGGCTGTGCCTGCTGATGCTGGTCGCGCACGGCTTCGAACATCGCGAGGCCGGCGAGGCGCCGATCGGGCTGATCGAACCGTGGCTCGCGCCCTATCGCTCGGTGCGGCTGTGAGTATCGCGAGCCTGCGCACACTGGCCGTGCTGGAAGGCGCGTCCGAGGCCGAGACGGTGTTCGGCGGCCGCAACCGGACCTGGAGCCAGGTCGCCGCCCTGTGGATCGACCTGAAGCCGCTCGGGCATCGCGAAGCCGGCGACGGCGGGACGCGGCCGGCGCTGATCGAACGGGCCGAGGCCGAGGCGCGGGCGCATGCGTCCGCGGCGCGCGGTCAGCGGCTGAAGGCCGGCGGCGAGCCCTGGCGCGTGGTGGCCGTGACGCCGTCGCGGACGGCGCGGGGGCGGATGGTGCTGAGCCTCGAAAGGAGCTGGCCATGAGCCCGGATCTGGCGCTGCAGAAGGCGTTGCTTGAGCATCTGCGGGCCGATGCCGATCTGGCGGCCCTGCTCGGCGATCCGCCGCGTGTGCACGACCAGGCGCCGGCCGAACCGGTCTGGCCGCTGGTGCTGTTCGGACGGACCGAGACAAGACCCTGGGGCGGGCTGGAGGGCGAAGGGCTGGAGAATGCCCTGACCCTGACGGTGCTGTCGCGATTCGACGGGGCCGAGGAGGCGAAGGCGATCGTTGCGGCCTTGCGCGCGCGGCTGCACAACGCGGCCCTGACGCTCGAGGGCTGGCGGCTGGTCAATCTGTGCGTGACCTATGGCGACGTGTTCAGAACCGCCGACAGCCGGAGCTTCCACGGGGTGCTGAGACTGCGCGCCGTGACCGAGGCGGCCTAGGTTATGAACTCGATGTCGCGATAGAGCATGAACAACGAGCGCGGACCGTCTACCGGGCGGTAGACGCCTTTCGCCCCGGTCAGCTGGGCGGCGATGGCGGCCATGCCCCAGCCCAGGTTGGTCATGTCCGTCGTCTTCAGGCGCGGCGCCATCAGCGGCTCTATGCCGTGCGTCTCGCCCCAGGCCTTGACCTTCAGGACGTCCTCGATCGCCTCCCGGGGCCACCAGGAGCCGGCCCAGGCCCAGAGGAAATCCACGTCGGTCGCGGCGATGAGCTGGAATTCCGCCCTCACGCGCGGCCGGCCCTTGTGGCTGAAGATCAGTTCCCGGGTTGCGATGTCGTAGTCGAACCGCTCCCAGGCCATGATTCCGTATTTGGCGTTCAGCGCCTCGTTGAGGTCGGTCAGGTCGCGCACCGCCTCGCGCATGAAGGTCTGGAAGTCCGCCTTCGCCAGCGCCGCCCGTTCGTCCGCCACTTCCATTTCTGTCCCCCTGACCTGTCGGAGCCCAGCATGGCTGCTCAACGTGGAAAAGACATTCTGCTCAAGATCGGCGACGGGGGCGAGCCCCCGGGTTTCGTGACCGTTGCGGGCCTGCGGGCCCGCACGATTTCGCTGAACGCCCGAAGCATCGACGCTACGGACGGCGACAGCGCGGGGCGGTGGCGCGAGCTGCTGGCCGGGGCCGGCGTCAAACAGGCCAGCGTGTCCGGCGCCGGGGTGTTTCGCGACGCCGACTCCGACGCGCTGATCCGCGAGGTTTTCTTCGCCCAGTCGGCGCGGGCCTGGCGGTTGATCGTACCGGACTTCGGGGTGCTGGAAGGGCCGTTCCTGGTGGCTGCGCTGGAATACGCCGGCGAGCACGACGGCGAGGCGACCTGGGCGATCACCCTGGCCTCGGCCGGGGAGATCGCGTTCGAGGCGCTGTGAGATGGCGGCCAATGGCGCGCGCGGCGAGGTCGAGATGGTGCTGGCCGGGCGACCGCGCCGGCTGTGCCTGACGCTCGGGGCGCTGGCGGAGCTGGAGACGGCGTTCGCGGCTGACGGCTGGGAAGACCTGGCCGGGCGGTTGCGCGGACTGTCCGCGAAGGATCTGACGGTGGTCCTGGCGGCGCTGCTGCGCGGCGGCGGCGATGAGCCGGGGGATCTGGCGCAGGTTTCGCTGGACGAGGCCGCGCGGGCGATCGCGGCGGCCTTCACCGCGGCCGGGTCGTGACGACGTCCTGGCCGGCGATGCTGCGGCTGGCCCTGACCCTGAACATCGCACCCGAGGCTTTCTGGCGGCTGTCGCTGAAGGAATGGCGGGCGCTGACGGGTGAGGGCGCTGTCGAGGTCCTGACCCGCGCGGGGCTGGAGGCGCTTGCGATCGCGCATCCGGACTGACGGGCCATGACGGTGTGGAGATGGGACCATGAGCGACTTCGATCCCGGCGGGCTCGACGCCTTGCCGCACAAGGCCGCCGAAGCGACGGCCGCGCTGGAGGCGTTGCGCGAGCCCGCGCGACGGGCGGCTGACAGCATCGACGTGGCCTTCGCCCGGGCGGGCGAGAGCCTGAGCCGGTCGCTGGCGCGGGCGGCGGCGGACGGCAAGGTCAGCCTTGCCGAACTGGCCCAGGCCGTGCTGACCGCCGTCAACGCGGCGGCCGGGCAGGGCGGCGGCGGGCTGTCGGGCGTCGTGTCGGCGGTCCTGAAGGGCGGCTTCGCCGGCGCGCGGGCCAGCGGTGGCCCCGTAACGGCCGGCGGGGCCTACCTCGTCGGTGAGCGGGGTCCCGAAGTGTTCCGCCCGGCCGGCGCGGGTTCCGTAGATCCGGTGACCGGGGGCGGCATGACCATCAACGTCACCGTTCAGGGTGGCGCTACCGAAGGGCTGGCGCGGTCCGACGCCCAGATCGCCCAGGCCCTGGCCCGGGCAGCCAGCCTGGGCGCGCGCCGTCTGTGAGCGTTCGTCGCGTTGACATGGCCGGCCGCGCCTCTAGCGTGGCCGGCGGATCAGCGGGGAATGACATGACCGATTTCAACCGTGGCGCGCCCGCGCCGGCCAACGGCATGGCCATCGCCTCGCTGGTGCTCGGGATCGTGTCCGTCCTGATCGTATGGATCCCGATCGTGGGGATCCTAGGCACGGCCATGGCCCTGATCGGTCTGGTGCTGGGAATTATGTCCCTGCGCCGGCTTGAGGGGCGTGGCCTGGCGATCGGCGGCATTGTCTGCGCCGGCATCTCGCTGGTGATCACGGCCCTCTATCTGATGGCGTTTCTGGCCGTGATCGCGGCGGCGGCGAGCAACGCCAGCTAGGCGATCGCCGTCGGGCCCGGCTCCGGGCCATAGCGGTTCTCGCCGGGCTGGGTGTTCGACACCCCGATCCAGATCAGGAAGCCGAAGCCGATCACGAAGGCGGCGAGGAAGAACAGGAACATCCCGCCAAGGCCGGCCATGACGGCCGCCATGACCTGGGTGTCGTTCGCGTCGGCGATGCCGGCCATGATCGCCGGGCCCGCGACCGAGACAATCGCGCCGATGACCAGAGCCGGACAGCCGATGAGTGGAATGACCTGCAGGAAGCCGCTCTTGCCCATGTCGTGCAGGCGTTTGGCCGTGATGCAGACGTTGCAGTAGATCGTCACCAGGCTCAGCGCCCAGCCCACCAGCGGCACCCAGCCGAGCACGACGTTGACGCCGAGCAGCACGAGCCAGCCGATCCAGAAGGATTGCCGACCGATGCGGCCGTCCGGCGAAAAGAACAGCGTTTTCCAGTCCATGTGAGTCGCTCCCAGGTCCCGCGCGGACGGTAGACCCGCGTTCTGCGAACGAACAGGGGCGTAACCATGAGGAATTTGTCATGGCCTTTGATGAGGTTCGCCTGCCCGCGCGCCTGGCGTTCGGCTCCACCGGCGGCGTCGAAAGACGCACCGAGGTCGTCACCCTGGCGTCCGGGTCCGAGCGGCGATCGACGCCCTGGGCGCATGGCCGGCGGCGCTATCTGATCGGGGCCGGGGTGCGGTCGCTGGATGACGCCGCGACCCTGGTCGCCTTCTTCGAGGGGCGGCGGGGGCGACTGCACGGTTTTCGCTTCCGCGACTTCACCGACTTCAAGTCCTGCGCGCCGTCCGGGTCCGTGAGGCCGACCGACCAGCCGCTGGGCGTCGGCGACGGCGAGGCGCTGGTCTTCACCCTGACCAAGACCTACGCCGATGTCGCCCGGCCGATCGCAAAGCCTGTCACCGGGACGGTGCGCGTGGCCCTGGACGGGGACGAGACGACCGACTTCACCGTCGATGTCACGACGGGGCAGGTGACCTTCGCGACGGCACCCGCCGCCGGGGGCGTCCTGACTGCCGGGTTCGAATTCGACACGCCCGTGCGGTTCGACACCGACCGGATCGACGTGACGCTGGAAAGCTTTGATGCCGGTCGGGTCGTGGCCGTGCCGCTGATCGAACTGCGGATCTGACCCATGAAACCCATTCCTTCGGCGCTGGCCGCCCGGATCGAGTCCGGCCCGGCGACTCTGGCGCATGTCTGGCTGCTGACCCGCCGTGATGGCGCGCGGCTGGGCTTCACCGACCATGATCGGGAGCTGGTTCACGACGGTGTCGTCTGCCGCGCCGACAGCGGCTGGATCGCCGGCGCGGCCGACAGCCGGCTGGGATTCTCGCCCGGCGGGGCGGCGGCCAGCGGCGCGCTGGACAGCGATGACCTCGCAGAAGCCGACATCATCGCGGGGCTGTACGACGGCTGCATCGTCGACTGCCGACGGGTCGACTGGTCGGAGCCGACACTGTTCGCCGGGCTGTGGTCGGGGACGATCACCCGGCTGAAGTGGGAGGGCGGGGCGTTCGTCGCTGAAATCGAGGGGCCGCTGGCCGCGCTCGACCGGGTGGCGGGCCGTACCTATGGCCGGCTGTGCGACGCCAATCTCGGTGACATCCGTTGCGGCATTGACGCCGACCATCCCGCCTTTGCAGCGGGGTGCGACAAGCGCGCGTCCACCTGTCGGGAAAGATTCAATAATCTCATGAGCTTCCGGGGGTTTCCGACCATTCCGGGCGAGGATTTCCTGACGGCCTATCCGGCCAAGGGGGAGCGGCACAACGGGGCGTCGCGTCGTGGATAGGCGGGCCGTCGTCGTCGAGGCGCGGTCCTGGATCGGCACGCCCTACCGGCACCAGGCGTCGCGGAAGGGCGCCGGGTGTGACTGCCTCGGTCTCGTGCGGGGTGTCTGGCGATCATTGTACGGCGAAGAGCCAGAAGCGCCGCCGCCCTATGCCGCCGACTGGGCGGAGACGGGCGGGCGCGAAACGTTGCTGGAGGCCGCCAGACGGCATCTGGTCGAGATCCCCGTCACGGCCTGGCGGCCTGGCGATGTGCTGTTGTTCCGCATGAGCCCTGACGCCTGTGTGAAGCACTGCGCCATCGTATCGGCCGGTTCGGCGGGCGAGGCCAAGCGACGGATTGTACATGCCTATTGGGGCCGGGCCGTCGTCGAAAGCTGGCTCGGGCCGTGGTGGATGCGGCGGCTGGCCCATGCGTTTTCCTTTCCAGAGATGAGCGACTGACATGGCCCAGGTGATCCTCGGCGGCATCGGCGGCGCGATTGGCGGCCCCCTGGGCGCGGCGCTGGGCGCGGCCGTCGGCGGCGCGCTCGACCGGGCCGCCATCGCCAGTCTGCAGCCGGCGCGGCAGGTCGGGCCGCGTTTGCGCGAGCTGCATCTGATGGGCGCGGCTGAAGGCGCGCCGATGGCCGCCGTGTTCGGGCGGGCGCGGGTCGCCGGCCAGGTGATCTGGGCCGCGCGGTTCAAGGAGAAGCGCATCGAACGCCAGGCCGGCGGCGGGAAGGGCGGCCCGCGAACGGTCGAGTACCGCTACAGCCTGTCGTTCGCCGTTGCCCTGTGTGAGGGGCCGATCGATGGCATTGGCCGTGTCTGGGCCGACGGCAAGCCCATGGACCTGGGCGGGGTGACGATGCGGCTTCATCGCGGGACCGAGGACCAGACGCCCGACCCCCTGATCGAAGCCGTCGAAGGGGCCGCGCCGGCCTATCGTGGCTGCGCCTATGTGGTGTTCGAGGATCTGCCGCTTGAGGCCTATGGCAACCGGCCGCCGCAGCTGTCGTTCGAGGTGTTCCGCAGGCCGGAGGCCGCCGCGGGGCTGGAGGAGCGATTGACCGGCGTCTGCCTGATCCCCGGGGCGGGGGAGTTCGTCTACGCCACCGATGTCGTGCATCGCCGCGATGGCCTGACCCGGCTGACAGCGGAAAACGTCAACAACGGCGACGGGCGGCCCGACCTCCTCGTCTCGCTCGACCAGCTGCAGGCGCATCTGCCGAACCTGACCGAGGTGACGCTGGTCGTGGCCTGGTTCGGGACCAGTCTCGACGCCGCTGACTGCCAGTTCCGGCCGGGCGTCGAGCTTGCCGCCAAGACGACGACGCCGTGGGCCTGGCGCGCCGGCGGGGTCGGGCGGGGCGGGGCTCATCTGGTGTCCCGGCATGACGGCGGTCCCGCCTATGGCGGCACGCCGGCGGACCGGGCCGTGCTGCACGCGATCGCCGAGCTGAAGGCGCGCGGGCTGGAGGTGACGCTCTATCCGTTCATCCTGATGGACTGCGACGGCTATCCATGGCGCGGCAGGATTTCCGGGGAAGCCACGGATATCGCAGGATTGTTCGGATCCGCTGAACCGGATGACTTCGCGGCGGACGGTCAGTCGGTCGCCTATTCAGGCCCGGGCGACTGGGGGCTGCGACGGATGGTGCTGCACCAGGCCAGGCTGGCCCAGCTGGCCGGCGGGGTGGACGGCTTCCTGATCGGGTCGGAGCTGCGGGGGATCACAACGATCCGCGACGGCGACAGCTTCCCTGCCGTGGAGGCGCTGCGGAGCCTGGCGGCCGATTGCCGGGCGATGCTCGGGGCGGAGGCGGCGATCGGCTATGCCGCTGACTGGTCGGAGTATTTCGGGCGTCAGCCGGCGGACGGGTCCGGCGATGTGTTCTTCCACCTGGACCCGCTGTGGGCCGATGACGCGATCGATTTCGTCGGCATCGACTTCTACCCGCCGCTCGCCGACTGGCGGGACGGCGAGGCGCGCGATGCCTGGGATGTCGCCTCGGGCGAGGGGTTCGACTGGTTCTATGCCACCTGGGAAGACCGCGTCGCCCGCACCCGGACTCCGATCACGGACGACGCCTATGGCGAGCCCTGGGTGTTTCGGCCCAAGGATCTGGTGAGCTGGTGGTCCAGCGCCCATCACGACCGACCTGGCGGGGTCAGGTCGCCGACCCCGACCGCCTGGGCGCCGCGGTCCAAGCCGTTACGGCTGATCGAGTTCGGCTGCGGGGCGGTCGACAAGGGCGCCAACGCGCCCAACCTGTTCAGCGATCCCAAAAGCACCGAGAGCACCCTGCCGCCGTTTTCCAGCGGCGCGCGCGATGACGAGGGGCAGCGGCGGACGCTGGAAGCCGTGCTCGGGCACTTTTCCGAAGCCGACAACAATCCGGTGTCCCCCGTCTATGGCGGGCCGATGGTCGAGGCGATGAGCGCCTGGTGCTGGGATGCGCGACCGTTTCCTGATTTCCCAGCGCGAACGGCGGTCTGGCGGGACGGGCCCAACTGGGCGACTGGGCACTGGCTGAACGGCCGGGCCGGCGCTGCGCCGCTGGCGGACCTGGTGCGGGCGCTCGCCGCTCGCGCGGGCGTGAATGTGGACCCCGGCGATGTGACCGGCGTGGTCAGCGGCTATGTCGTCGAAGCCCCGATGCGGTTGCGGGACGCCCTGGAGCCGCTGGCGCTGGCGTTCAACTTCGACGCGGCCGAGCGGAGCGGGGTCGCCACGCTGGTGCGGCGGGACGGGCCGGTCGCCGCGAGCCTGTCAGAAGACGATTTCGCGCTTCCTGAAGGCCGGGAAGCCTGTTCTGCCGTGCGGACCCTTGAGACGCCACCGGATGAGGCGCGGCTGCGGTTCATCGACGAGACGGCCGACTACCGCACCGGCGGCCTGACCGTGCGGCGGGATCCGGCGGACGGTGGCGGCGTGCGGACCCTCGACCTGCCGATCGTTGGAACCGCCGCCCTGGCCGAGCAGGTCGGACGCCGGGTGCTGGCGCGGGAGCAGGCCGCGCGGGATGGCGTGACCGCTCATCTCTCGCCGCTTGCGGCGTTGCGGGTCGAGGCCGGTGACAGGCTGACGCTGCCGGAAGACGCGCGGGTCTGGCGGGTGGCCGCGGTGGACCTGGATGAACGGCCGCGCATCGGACTGGAAGCGGCCGAGCCGATGGTGGAGGTCGTGGGCGGTAACCCGGACTGGACGCCGGCCGCGCCGACCGAACCCGCCGGACCGCCTCTGCTCTATCTGCTCGACCTGCCGCCGCTGCCCGGCGCCGAGGACGACGCCCGGCCGCTGGTCGCCGCCGGGCTGGAGCCGTGGCGCGATCTGGATGTGCATGCCGGCGTGTCGGCCGAGGCGCTGACCGTCCGGGCGCGGCTGACGCAGCCGGCCGGGGTCGGCGAGACCCTGACCGACTTGCCGGCGGGGCCGCTTCATCGACTGGATCGCGCGGGACGGCTGACCGTGCGGCTGGAGGGAGCGACGCTGGAGAGCCGCCCGCTCTCTGCCGTGCTGGCCGGCGCCAACGCACTGGCGGTGTGCGGCGCCGGCGATGACTGGGAGATCCTGCAGTTTGTCGATGCGGAGCTTGTCGATGAGGATTGCTGGACGCTGACCGGACTGTTGCGGGGCCAGTTGGGCAGCGACCCCGCGATGGGCGGGATGACTCCGGCCGGGGCGGCCGTCGTACTGCTCGGCGAAGGATTGGCGCGGGCGGAAGCGCCGCTCGGCGAGCGGGGACTGCCGCTGGTATGGCGCGCGGCGCCGGCCGGGGGACCCCCAGGCGGGAGCGCCATGACCGAGACCGTCTTCACCTTGCGCGGACTTGCTGATCGGCCCTGGAGTCCGGTCCATCTGACGCGGGAACGGGCGCCGGACGGCGCCATCCTGTTCCGCTGGATCCGGCGGGCGCGACTGGGCGGCGATGCCTGGGGCGCCGAGCCGCCCTTGTCCGAGGAACGGGAGGTCTACCGGATCGACATTCTCGACGGTGACGTCGTGGTCCGGACGGCCGAGGTCGATTCGCCGCTCTATGTCTGGAGCAATGCGCAGCAGACGATCGATTTTCCGGGCGGCGTTCCCGATCCGCTGACGGTTCGCGTGGCCCAGGGGTCATCAAAGTTCGGCTGGGGCGCCGCGACGCAGCGGAGCCTGTGGCGCTGACCGGCGAGACGCTCTATCTGAGGCGCGACGATCTTCACCGGTGAGGGGCCCCTTGGCGCGCGATCCCTATCTTGAACTTGGCGTACCCCGCGGGGCGACCGCTGATGAGATCCGCAAGGCCTTCCGCAAGCTGGCCAAGCAGTACCATCCGGACGCCAACCAGAACGACCCGACCGCCGAGGAGAAGTTCAAGCGCGTTTCGTCCGCCTTCGACATCCTGGGCGACGAGGACAAGCGCAAGAAGTTCGACCGCGGCGAGATTGACGCCGACGGCCGCGACCAGCATCCCGGCTTCGGCGGCGGCAGTCCGTTTGGCCCGGGCGGCGCTTCCGGCGGCCGCTATCGGCCGGGCCCCGGCAGTCCCGGGTTCGAGGGCGTCGACATCAATGACATCCTCGGCGACATGTTCGGCCAGCGGGGCCCGGGCGGCCCGGGCGGCGGCGGGAGCCGGGCCGGCTTCGGTTTCGGCAATGGCGGCAAGGGCTCCGACCTTCGGGCGCATCTCGATATCGAGATCGAGGAGGCCATCCGCGGGGGCAAAAAACGCATCGCCTTTTCCGACGGTCGCACCCTGGATGTGAACATCCCCAAGGGCGCGCTCGATGGCCAGACGCTTCGGCTGAAGGGACAGGGCGCGCAGGGCCGGACCGGTCCGGGCGATGCGCTGATCGAGATCGGCATCAAGCCGCATCCGCTCTACCGGCGGGAGGGCGATGTGCTGCACATGGACCTACCCGTCTCCGTGCCCGACGCCGTGCTGGGCGGGAAGATCGATGCGCCGACCCCGGACGGTCCCGTGACCCTGACCGTGCCGAAGGGCTCGAACAGCGGCGCGCAACTGCGACTCAAGGGCCGTGGCTTCTTCAACCCCCGAGGCCAGCGCGGCGATCTGCTGGCCCGGCTGGTCGTGACCCTGCCCGATGCAGCCGATCCGGCCCTGGAAACATTCGCCCAGACCTGGCGCAAGGACCGTCCCTACTCGCCCAAACGGCGTTAGGCGTGACATCCTGACGCAAGGGCCGGATAACGTGTCCATTCAGCCCGCGTTCAGCGGAGACCCGTTAGACCCGACGACATGAAACGCCTGACTGTCCTTTTCGCGGCCCTGATGCTGACCACCGCCCTCCCGGCGGCGGCGCAGGCGCAGGCCTGCCCGAAGGGTCCGCTGGGCCAGGCCTGCCGCGAGGCGCGTCTGGGCGGCGGCCAGGGTGGTGACCGTCCCTATCCCGGCGGTGGTCGCGGCAATTCGCTCGGCGATGGCTGGGCGCCCAATGAAGACGATGCCCGCGAGGGCGTGCGCGGCGGGCGGCTCGTGCCGCTGGAAAGCGTGATCCGCAACATCTCGCGCTCGACGCCTGGGCGGCTGCTCGACGCCGGTCTCGAAGACCAGGGCGGCCGGCCGATCTATCGGGTCCGCTGGCAAGCCGCGAACGGACAACGTATCGACTTCATCGTCGACGCCCGGTCGGGCGCGATCATCGGCAGAAACTGAGGCTCCCATGCGCATCCTGCTTGTCGAGGATGATCCCGACCTGTCGCGCCAGCTGAAGCTCGCCCTCGGCGACGCCGGCTATGCCGTGGACCACGCCGCCGACGGCGAGGAGGCCCACTATCTGGGTGAAGGCGAGCCCTATGACGCCGTGATCCTCGACCTGGGCCTGCCCAAGATCGACGGCGTGTCGGTGCTCGAGCGCTGGCGGCGGGACAGTATCGCCATGCCGGTGCTGATCCTGACCGCCCGCGACAACTGGAGTCAGAAGGTCGCCGGCTTCGACGCCGGGGCCGACGACTATCTGACCAAGCCGTTCCATACCGAGGAGCTGCTGGCCCGCCTGCGGGCCTTGCTGCGCCGGTCGGCCGGGGTGGCGACGCCAAACCTCGCCTGTGGCGGCCTGCGCCTCGATCCGCGGTCGGCCCGCGCCAGCGTCAACGGCGAGCCCCTGCGGCTGACCTCGCTGGAATACCGCCTGCTGCACTACATGATCATGCACCAGGGCCGGGTGATCAGCCGCACCGAGCTGGTCGAACATCTTTACGATCAGGACTTCGACCGCGACTCCAACACCATCGAGGTGTTCATCGGCCGGGTTCGCAAAAAGATCGGACCCGATCGTATCGAGACCGTCCGCGGCCTCGGCTACCGCCTGACTCCGCTGCCCGGAGAGCCCACGGAGTGAAGCTTCCCGGCATGGGCCGCCGCTCGCTGGTCGGACGGCTGGTGTGGCTGGCCGCCGGGTGGAGCCTGGCGGTTCTCATCGTCACCGGCCTGTCGCTGACGGCTTTCTTCCAGCAGGCGGCGCTGAGCCGGTTCGATCTGGGCCTCGTCGACCTGATCGAGGGGCTGAACGCCGGTGTCAGCGTCGAGGGCGGCAAGGTCGTGGCCCCGGCCCTGACCGACACGCGAGCCCTTCGGGTCTACTCCGGTCGATACTGGCAGATCGCCGAGCCGGGGCCGAACAACACCATCAAGGTGCTGGTTCCCTCCCGGTCGCTGTTTGATCGCGAGCTGAGCATTCCCACCGAGGTCGTCGCGCAGATCGCCGCGACCCCGGCGGTGCAGGTGTTCTACAGCGCCGAAGGTCCACTGGATCAGCCTCTGCGGGCCACGGCCATGCAGGTGAAGCTGACGGGACAGGCCTCGCCGGTGATTCTGATGGCCGCCGAGGACCGCTCTCCTGTCGATCGGGAAGCCCGGCGATTCGCCGCCCTGACCGCCGGCGCGCTCGTCATCATGGGCGCAGGCATCCTCGCCGCCGTGCTCATCCAGGTGCGCGTGGGCTTGCAGCCGCTGTTCCGGTTACGGGGCGAGGTGGCGGATGTGCGCAAGGGCAAGATCGAGCGGATCGTCGGCGACTACCCGTCGGAACTCGAGCCGCTGGCCACCGAACTCAACGCGCTGGTGGCGCACAACCAGGACGTGGTCGAGCGCCAGCGCACCCATGTCGGCAACCTCGCGCATGCCCTGAAGACGCCGATCTCCGTCATGCTGACCGAAGCCAACCAGCAGCCCGGGCAGCTGTCCGAGGTGGTGTCACGACAGGCCGAGGCCATGCGGGGGCATGTCGAACACCATCTCAGGCGGGCCCGCGCGGCCGCCCGATCGCAGAGCCATGGCGAGCGAACCCTGGTGGAGCCGGTGATCGATGAACTGGCGGTGACGCTGGAGCGGATCTTCCAGGAGAAGGGTGTCGAGATTGACTGGCGTTGCCCCGAGGACCTCTGCTTCCGCGGCGAACGCCAGGATCTTCAGGAAATGGCCGGCAACATCATGGAGAACGCCGGCAAATGGTCCCGCGGTCGCGTGCGCGCCATCGCCGCCGCCGTCTCGCCCGACAGGCTGGTCATCACCGTCGAGGACGATGGGCCCGGTCTGCCGGCCGACCGGCGTGAGGAGGTTCTCAAGCGCGGCGCCCGTCTCGACGAAAGCGCGCCGGGCTCCGGACTCGGTCTTGCGATCGTTGATGAACTGGCCCGCGCCTACGGCGGTTCGCTGGTTCTCGGCGACGCGGCGATGGGCGGCCTGAGGGTCGAACTGGGGCTTCCGCGCGCGGAGACCTGAAAGCCGGTGTTTCGGGAACCGTTAACCCAATTCGGTCAGTCTCAACCTGGGGCTCAGTCGCCCTGTACGGCAGAGGCTCATGCCCGGACTTTCACCCCAAAAGATCGAGATGCTCAGGGCGCTCGTTTCGACGTCCCCGGACGAGCTGGTCCGCACGCTCGAATACGCCATCAGCGCCGATGGGGGGAATGGTCCGCTCGCCGCGATCGGCGCCATGGTGGAGGCCGAGGCTGCGGAACGCGCCCTGCGCTTCGCGGTGTTGATGCCGGTCGCACCCCTGTTCGAAACCGCCAGCGCACCGGGCGCGCCGACCTGGCCGCGCGCCGCGCTCAGGACCCTCTGGTCCGCGGTTTCCGCCGAGTCGCCGTCTCTGGTCCGGGAGGCGGCCGAGGCGTTGCATTATCTCGAACCGGAAGATCCCACGCCGGAAGTCTTTGACGCCCTCTGCTGTCACGCCGCGGACGGCCTCGAGGCCCGCAGCGAGGCGGGATACGCCGCGGCGGCTGCCCTTTGCGACGGCGCCCGGCCCGGAGGCGCGGCGGACCTTATCCTTTGCCTTCGCATGGCCCCGATCGTGCGACCGATCGTGCAACGCCTCGGCGACTGGATCCAGCGCATGACCGACGAGCGTCGGGCGACCGCGAGGCTGGCCTATCGCGACGCCACGGCGCTTGCCGGCGGGGCAGGACCCCTGCTGTTCGAAATGCTCGCGGCGCACATGAAGCAGCCCTCGCTGATCCTGCGCATCATTTCCGCCGTGATGGATCACCCGGCGGAGCGCTATCTCGCCGATTCCGAACTGGCCCGATTTGGCGAACGCGCGCTCGACAGCATCGAAACGGAGCTCGCGCTGCTTCGGGACATCAAGCCGGCGGCCGGCGTCCAGGCTGCACGTCAGGCCGGCGCCGCCGTTCAGCGCGCGATCGACGCGGCGTCCGAACTCGAAGGCTCGGTCCAGCTGTCCCGCGACGGCGCCTGGGGGCAGAGGCTGACGAAACTCAAGCAATCGGTTGCCGTGACCGTCGAAGCGCGGCTGCGCGAGATCGACGAGGCGGCGGCTCATGCCCTGCCGATCCAGAAGCTGCGCTACAGCGCCCGCCTGACCCGGACAGCGCCCAATTTCAGCGACCCGCCCGATGAGCCATCGGTGACCTGGGCCATGGGGCTCCTGACGTTCGCCGACGCCGTGCGCCCCTGCGCGCCGGTCGGCGGCTTTGGATCTGTGCGCAGCAAGGTTCTCGAGACCCTCGGCAAACGGATCGACCAGTACGTCGAAGACGTGCTCGAACAGATCCGCGCCGGCGACGTCGAGGATGACGAACGGGCCCGCGAGTTCCTGAATATCGCGGCGGACATGCTGGAACTGGCCCGGGACGACCAGAGCGCTTCAATCGTCAGACGGCGGGCTGCCGCGGCCTGATCCGCGGCGCTTTGATCCAGCCCCTCGCAACGGCGCGCGCGATCCGCTAACACCCCGCCATGTTCGCATTCTGGATCGCCGCAGCGGCCCTTTCAGCAGCAGCCGGCTGGCTGTTGTTGCGTGGCGCGCGCGCCGGCTCGCTTCGCGCGATCGGCGAAGATCCGGCCCTGGCCATTCATCGCCGTCAGCTGGCGGAAATCGACGACCTGGCCGCGCGGGACCTGCTGCCCGAGGGAGAGGTGCGGACCGCGCGCGCTGAAGTAGGCCGTCGCCTGCTGGCCGCGGCCGAAGCGCCCGTCGGGACGACAGCGCCGACCGCTGGTCGTCGCCTGGTCACGGCGATGGCGGCGGTTGTTCCCCTGGTGGCGCTCGGATTTTACTGGATCGGCGGATCACCCGGCGCGCCGGATCAGCCCTACAGGATGCGCCTGGCCGCGTGGCGCCATGCCGATCCGTCGACGCTGGACCCGCCTCGCATGGCAGCGCTGATGCGCGTGATCGTCGTCGAGCGGCCGACCGATCCCGAGGCCTTCAAGAACCTCGCGCTCGCTGAGCTTGCTTCGGGCGACGCCATGGCCGCGTCCGGCGCGCTGCGTCGCGCGGTCGCCATCGCGCCGAAGCGGGCAGACCTTTGGGCCGCCCTTGGCGAGACCTTCATGGCCGAGGGCGATGGTCGGGTCGGCGCCGACGCGCGGGCGGCGTTCAACCAGGCCCTGATCGTCGATCCCGCCTCGCTGAGCGCCCGCTACTTCCTCGCCCGTGCGGACATCGCCGACGGCAAGGTCGCGCAGGGTCTCGCGGCCTGGCGCGCGCTGCTGATGAGTCTGCCGGCCGACGACCCCTCCCGGGTCGCCCTGGCCAGCGAGATCGATGCCGTGACACGCGCCGGGGGTCTGCCTGAGACGCGTCAGGCGCCGCCGGCCCAACCCGATGCCGCCCAGATTCGCGGCATGGTCGAGGGGCTGGAGAAGCGCCTTGGAACCGATGCCGACGATCCACAGGGCTGGGTCCGGCTGGTGCGCGCCTGGTCGGTCCTGGGCGAGACCCAGCGTCGCGACGCGGCGCTCGCCAGAGGCCGCGCGCTGTACAAGACCCGCCCTGACATTCTCAAAGCGCTCGACGAGGCCGCCCAATGAGCTTCTGGCCGAAATCCCGGACGGCCCGTCGACGGTTGACCATCCTGCTGGCGGTGGCGCCGGTGCTCGCTCTGGCCGCGGGGCTGACGCTGTGGGGCCTGCGGGACTCGATCTCGCTGTTCTACACCCCGGCCCAGGCCAAGGCCGCCAATGTGGCGCCGGGACGGGCCGTACAACTGGGCGGGCTGGTCCTGCCCGGCAGTGTGGTCAAGCACCCGGACGGTCGGGTCGAGTTCGTGATTTCGGACAAGACCGACACCGCGCCGGTGAGCTTCCAGGGCGACCTGCCCGACCTTTTCCGCGAGGGGCAGGGCGTCGTCGCCGAGGGCAGCTTCGACGCTGCCGGGACTTTCGAGGCCAAGCAGGTGCTGGCAAAGCATGATGAGAAATACATGCCGCGCGAAGTGGCCGACGCGCTGAAGAAGCAGGGCGAATGGCGTGGAAGCGGGGCAGCCCCTGCCTACGGCAAGCCATGACCGCTGAACTCGGCGCCTTCGCGCTCGCCCTGGCCCTTGCCCTGTCGCTGGCCCAGACCGTGCTCGGTCTTGCCGGCGCGCGCCGGCCGGCGATCGCCGGGGCGGGGGAGGGCGCGGCTATCGGCGCCTTCTTCGGGGTGGCGGCGGCCTTCGTCGCGCTGGTGACAGCGTTCGTCACGTCCGACTTCTCGGTCGCCAACGTCGCGGCCAACTCCCACACCGCCAAGCCGCTGCTCTACAAGGTGGCCGGGAGCTGGGGCAGCCACGAGGGCTCCATGCTGCTTTGGTGCCTGATTCTGACAGGGTATGGCGCGGCCGTGGCCGGCTTCGGCAAGGGCCTGCCTCCGGGGCTGAAGAGCCGCGTCGTGGGCGTGCAGGGCCTGCTGGGCGTGCTGTTCCTAGCCTACACCGTGTTCGCGTCCAACCCGCTCGCGCGGCTGGCGGCGCCGCCGATCGAAGGCCGTTCGCTCAATCCGTTGCTGCAGGATCCGGCGCTCGCCTTCCATCCGCCGTTCCTCTACCTCGGCTATGTCGGCTTCTCGGTGGTGTTCTCATTCGCCGTGGCGGCCCTGATCGATGGACGGATCGACGCCGCCTGGGCGCGATGGGTGCGACCGTGGACCCTGGCTGCCTGGAGCTTCCTGACCGTCGGCATCGCTCTGGGCTCGTTCTGGGCCTACTACGAGCTCGGCTGGGGCGGCTGGTGGTTCTGGGATCCGGTCGAGAACGCCTCGTTCATGCCCTGGCTGATCGGCGCGGCCCTGCTGCATTCCGCGATCGTCACCGAGAAGCGCGGCGCGCTGTCGGGCTGGACGCTGTTTCTGGCGCTGGCGGCGTTCACCTTCTCCATGCTCGGCGCGTTCCTCGTGCGGTCGGGCGTGCTGACCAGCGTGCATGCCTTCGCCGTCGATCCGACACGCGGCGTGCTGTTGCTGTCGATCCTGGGCGTCTCGTCCGGGGCGGCGTTCGCGCTGTTCGCCTGGAGGGCCCCGGCGCTGGCGCCGGGTGGCGTCTTCGCGCCCGCCAGTCGCGAAAGCCTGATTGTTCTCAACAACATCCTGCTGACCGCCGCGACCGGCGCGGTGATGTTCGGGACCCTCTATCCGTTGATCTACGAGGCCTTCGCGGGCGCGCCGATCACCGTGGGGCCGCCCTATTTCAATCTGGTGTTCGGCACGCTGATGGGCCTGGCGATGCTGATCCTGCCGTTCGGTCCGCTGACCGCCTGGAAGCGGGGCAGCCTGGCCGACAGCGCCGCGCAGCTGCGGTTGGCCGGCATCGTGGCGGTGATGGTCGGGATCCTGATCCTGGCGCTGATGAGTCCGCGCAAGGCCATGGCCAGCGGCGGCGTGGCGCTCGGCGCCTGGGTCATCGCCGGCGCGGTGAGCGAGATTGTCCAGCGGACGCGGGCGTTCAAGGCGCCCTGGCCCGAAGTGGCGAGGCGTCTGACGGGCTTGCCGCGCGGGTCGTGGGGCATGACGCTCGCGCACCTCGGGCTCGGGGTGTTCATCCTGGGCGCCTGTTTCGAGACGGCCTGGAAGGTCGAGGCCGCCGAGGCCCTGTCCGTCGGCGGCCATCTGCGGCTCGGCGCGTTCGAGCTGACGCTGACGGACGTCGGCACGGTCGACGGGCCCAACTATCTCGCCGAGCGGGGGCAGCTGACGGTAACGCGGGCCGGGAAGCCGATCTGCGCGCCCGCGCCGGAGCGACGGTTCTATCCGGCCGGCAAGCAGAGCACGTCCGAGGTCGCCCTGTGCAATCTCGGCTTCAGCCAGGTCTACACGGTGCTCGGTGAGCGCCGGGCCGGGGCCAACGGAGAGCCAGCCTGGCTGGTGCGCAGCTACTACAATCCCTGGGTCCAGCTGATTTACCTCGGCCCGTTGTTGATGGCGCTGGGCGGGCTGCTCAGCCTGTCGGACCGGCGGCTTCGTTTCGCCGTGGGGCGCAAGCCGTGAGAGCGCGACTGCTGATCATCCTGACGGCCGTCATGCTGATGGCCGGGGCCGCCTCGGATCCCGCCGAGCGGCTGCAGGACCCTGCCCAGGAGGCGCGCGCCCGGGCGCTGTTCACCCAGATCCGCTGCATGGTCTGCCAGAACGAGTCGATCGACGACTCCGACGCCGAACTGGCCGGAGACCTGCGCAAGGTCGTGCGGGAACAGATCGTCGCCGGGCGGTCCGACGATCAGGTGATGGCCTTTCTGACCGACCGATACGGCGACTTCGTCCGTATGACGCCGCGGTTCGACTGGGCCAACGCGCTGCTCTGGCTGGGGCCGTTCCTGGCCGCCCTGGCCGGACTGGCGATGCTGCTGGGACGCCTGCGCCGACGCGAACCGACGCCGGCGTTGTCCGCGGAGGAAGAAACGCGGCTGGCGGCCTTGCTGGACGACGAGCCGGCGTGACACGATTGCGCCGTGATCCGGCTCCAAAAAGCGCCGTGTCGGATGACAAAGAGATAACTTGAGGGCCCGACGGCTCTCGGGCATCGAAAACTCTCAACAGAGCCCGCCGTACGCGGGTCAGGAACGGAACACAGATGGTCGCCAGGAAGACCGGTTTCTTTGTGGGCGCTGTCGCGGGCGTGGGCGTTGCATGCGCCGCGCTGGCCGGCGTCGGTTTGCGTATGTCGCCTGCCCAGGCCGCCGAGCCGGCCCAGCTGGTGAGGACTTCGGCCGCGGGGCCGGTCATGTTCGCGCCGCCGCCCGGCGCGCCGATGTCGTTCGCCGACATCTTTGAGAAGGTTTCGCCCGCCGTGGTGTCGATCGACGTCACCTCGCGGGTCGACGCCAGCGCCCTGCGTCTGCCCAACTTCCCGCTGGGGCCTAACGGCAAGCCCGGCGAACAGAACGATGACGGCGAGGACGGCGGCAATGGTCGCCCGCGCCAGCAGTCGTCAGGGTCCGGCTTCCTGATCTCGGCGGACGGCTACATCGTCACCAACAATCACGTCATCGAGGGCGCTGACGAGATCAACGTCACCCTGAAGGACGGTCGCGAGCTGAAGGCGAAGCTGATCGGTCGTGACGAGAACACCGACCTGGCCGTGATCAAGGTCGAGGGCACGGGATTCACCTTCGTGGCCTTCGAGAACGCCGCCAAGCCGCGCGTCGGCGACTGGGTCATCGCGGTGGGCAATCCGTTCGGCCTGGGCGGCACCGCCACGGCCGGCATCGTGTCCGCTTACGGCCGGAACCTGAATGATGAAAGCTCGACCTACGTCGATTACGTCCAGATTGACGCCCCGATCAACCGGGGCAACTCCGGCGGTCCGTCGTTCGACATCTATGGCCGGGTGATCGGCGTCAACAGCGCCATCTTTTCGCCGACCGGCGGCTCGGTCGGGATCGGTTTCGCCATTCCCGCCGACATCGCCGACAGCATCACCAAGCAGCTGATCGCCAACGGCAAGGTCGTGCGCGGCTATATCGGTGCGCAGATCCAGAACTTCACACCGGAGATGGGACAGGCTCTCGGTCTCGGCAGCCTCAAGGCCGCCGTGGTCAAGGCCGTGACCCCGGGCGGTCCGGCCGCCAAGGCCGGGCTGCAGGTCGACGACATCGTGCTGTCGGTCAACGGCGTCAAGGTCGAGTCCTCGACCGCGCTGACCCGTGAGGTCGGTCGCGGCGCGGCCGGTTCGGTGCTGCGACTGGAAGTCCTGCGGGACGGCCAGAACCGGGTCGTCGAAATCCGTTCCGGCGTGCGTCCCTCCAACCAGGAACTGGCCGGCGAGCTGCGGCCTGATTCCAGCGGCGGGCCCGCCGACGGCGGCAAGTCGCCCAACGGGCCGGGCGTCACGCGCGTCCAGGTGCTCGGCATGGGTCTGGTGCCGCTCGATACGGCCAGCCGTCGGCGCTACGGCATCGCCGCCGACGCCCAGGGTGTGCTGATCGACAGCCTGCGGGCTGACTCCGACGCCGCCGAGCGCGGCATCGCCGTCGGTAACGTGATCACCTCGGTGAACCTGAAGGCCGTGCGCACGCCGGCCGATGTGGCCGCCGCGGTGGAGGCTGCCAAGAAGGCCGGCCGTCCGACCATCCTGCTGTCGGTCCTGTTCAAGGGCCAGCTGGCCTCGGTTCCCGTCAAGGTGAACTAGAGGCGGCTTTGGGACGCCCTCCGGGACCCGCGCCACGCGCGCCGGTCCCGGAGGATTTCTCGTCAGCGCGGCGCACGGTTACCGGCGCGTTGCCGCATTACACTATCGTATGTTGAGATCGTCGCGGGGGGCGGAGTAGGGTCCCCCTGTCGGCGGATTCCCGTCGCCGACCCTGGCGGGGCAAAGAATGCGAATCCTGATCATCGAGGACGACCTCGAAGCGGCGGAAGCGATGGCGCGCGGCCTGTCCGAGGCGGGCTATGACTGCACCCACGCGGCGGACGGCGCGGCCGGTCTGGTCGAGGCCCAGAAACGTGGGTTCGACGTCCTGATCGTCGACCGGATGATGCCGAAAATGAACGGCGTTCAGGTCGTCGAGACCCTCCGCCGCGAGGGGGACGCGACCCCCGTGCTGTTCCTGTCTGCCCTGGGCGAGGTCGGAGACCGCGTCGACGGGTTGAAAGCCGGCGCCGACGATTATCTGGTGAAGCCCTACGCCTTCCCCGAACTGATCGCCCGGGTCGAGGCCCTATCGCGCCGTCGCGAGACCGGCGCCGTGGCGACGACCCTGAAGGTCGGTGATCTGGAAATGAACCTCATCGCCCGCACCGTGAATCGCGGGACTACCGAGATTGATCTGCAGCCGCGCGAATTCCAGCTGCTGGAGTTCATGATGCGCCACGCCGGCCAGTCGGTGACGCGCACCATGCTGCTCGAGAAGGTCTGGGAATATCATTTCGACCCCCAGACCAACGTCATCGACGTGCACATCTCCCGCCTGCGCTCGAAGATCGACAAGGGGTTTGATCGCCAGATGCTGCAGACCGTGCGCGGGGCCGGCTACCGGCTCGATCCGTAGGGCGCGGACGTCGAACCCATGCGTCTGCCCCGGATATTCCGCACCACGCCGTTCCGGCTGACGCTGCTGTTCCTCGCCATGTTCGCGGCCGCGGCCGCGGCGTTCCTGGCCTATGCCTACTTCGCCACGGCCGGAGAGGTGACCCGTCGGGCCGACGACGAGATCCGGCGGGAAATGAATTCGCTGGAGGCCATCTACCGTCGCGGTGGATCGTCCGCGCTGAACCAGGCGCTGATCGAACGGGCCGTCGGCGAGCGACCGTTCCTCTATCTGCTGCTCGACACGCATGGCCAGAAGATCACCGGCTCCATCGAGGAATCGCCGATCGGCGCGGCCAGCGGCCCCGGCGAGACCTGGACGACCTTCCAGGTCACCGACACCGATCCCGACGGCGGCGCCGTGAAACGACCCGCGCGCGGGCTGCAGGAACGGCTCGAGGGTGGCGAGGTGCTGTTCGTCGGCGCCGATGTCGGCGAGTCCGAGGGCTTCGTCACCGGCATCGTGCGGGCCCTGTGGGGCGCCGGGGCGCTGGTGATCCTGCTGGGGCTGGCCGGCGGGGTGCTGGTCAGCCGCAACGTCAGTCGGCACATGGGCGGTCTCAACGAGACCATTGCGGCGGTCCGGGCCGGCGACCTCAAGGCGCGCGCCCGGGTGCGCGGCGCCCGTGACGAGTATGACGAGCTGGCCGAGGGCCTGAACGAGATGCTCGACAGGCTGGAACGGTCGATGGGCGGGCTGCGCCACGCCGGCGACGCCATCGCCCATGATCTGCGGTCGCCCCTGACCCGCCTGCGGGCGCGCATGGAGGCGGCGCTGATCGAGGTCGAGGCCGGCAAGGGCGATCCCAAACAGGCGCTGATCCAGGCCCTCGACGACGCCGACAACGTGCTGACCACCTTCAACGCGGTGCTGGCCATCGCCCGGCTGCAGGCCGCGGGCAGCGCGCCGGACCAGACCCTGTTCGACCCCGGCCAGCTGGCCGCCGACATGGCCGAGCTCTACGAGCCGCTGTGCGAGGACAAGGGCATCGACTTCAAGGCCGAGCTGATCCCGCGGCTGACCGTAAAGGCGGCCCGGCCGATCCTCGCCCAGGCGCTGGCCAACGTCATCGACAACGCCATCAAGTACACGCCCGCCGGCGGCGCGGTGATGATGCGCGTGCGCCGGCGGTCATCGGGCGAGATCGAGTTTTCGGTCACGGACAACGGTCCGGGCGTACCTCTTGAGGACCGCAACCGGGTGGTCCAGCGCTTCGTGCGGCTGGAAAACAGCCGCAGTGAGCCTGGTTCGGGACTGGGCCTGTCGCTGGTCGCCGCTGTCGCCGAGGCGCATGGCGGGCGACTGGAGCTCGACGACGGCCCCGGCGAGTATGACGGCTTCGGCCCCGGACTGCGGGTCGCGATCGTGCTGCCACGGGTGGAGTAGGGCGCTGGCCTCGGACGCGTCGCGCGCGCACTCTGGCGGCATGACTCGTCTCGTGGATCGCCTTCAGCCCTGTGGACCGGTTCTCGACGCCAAGGCGGCCGGGCGTGCGCATGAGCTGTTGCAGGCGCGGATCGGCGGCGAAGCTCTGGAGGCGGCCTGGCCGGCGCTCGCGCCCATCTTCGGAGCATCCCCCTATCTCGCCGGACTGGCCCGGCGGCGGCCGGCGGCTTTGCGCGAGACGCTGGAAAGTGATCCCGCCGACCGCCTCGCGGGCATTCTCGACCAGGCGCGCGCCCAGGCCAACGAACCGGACGACGAGGTCGGCCGCAGAGTGCTGCGCGAGCTGAAGGCCGACCTGCATCTGCTGACCGCCATCGCCGATCTCGGCGGGGTCTGGGGGCTGGACGCGGTCACCGGAGCGCTGGCCCGGTTCGCCGACGCCGCACTTCAGGCCGCTGTCGCCCTGACCGCGCGGGCCGAGATCGAGCGCGGGCGGCTGGTCGCCGTGGAGCCCGGGCCGGCTGGACCGATCCCCGGCCTGATGATCATCGCGCTCGGCAAACACGGGGCGTTCGAGCTGAACTACTCCAGCGACATCGACATCACCTTCTTCTACGAGCCCGAGAGGCTGCCGCTGGCCGAGGGCGTTGAAGCCGGCGACGAGGCCGTCCGCATCGCCCATGGCGTCGCGCGGACGCTGCAGGACCGGACCGCTGACGGCTATGTGTTCCGGGTGGATCTGAGGCTGCGGCCGGATCCGTCCTCCACGCCGCCCGCTGTGCCGGCCCCGGCGGCCTTCGCCTACTACGAATCGGTCGGACAGAACTGGGAGCGGGCGGCCTTCATCAAGGCGCGGGCGGCGGCCGGCGATATCCCGGCGGGCGAGGCCTTCCTCGAAGAGCTGCTGCCGTTCGTCTGGCGCAAGAACCTCGACTTCGCCGCCATCGCCGACATCCATTCAATCAAACGGCAGATCCATGCCTGGAAGGTCGATGACCGGCTGACCGCCAAGGGCGCGGACCTGAAGCTGGGGCGGGGCGGCATTCGCGAGATCGAGTTCTATGCCCAGACCCAGCAGCTGATCCTGGGCGGGCGGCATCCGGACCTGCGCTCCAACCGCACGCTCGACGCCCTGGCCGCGCTGGCGGTGGCCGGACATGTGACCCAGGCGGCCGCGACCGAGCTGACCATCGCCTACCATGCGCTGCGCGCGCTGGAACACCGGGTCCAGATGCTCGCCGATGACCAGACCCACCGGCTGCCTGAGTCCGACACTGATCGCAAACGGGTCGCGGCGCTCTGGGGCTACGACAACCTTCGCAGCTTCGACGCCGCGGTCGGGAAGATCTTGCGCGGGGTGAACGCCATCTACGGCGACCTGTTCAAGGGCGAGGAAGAGCTGTCGTCGCGCTTCGGAAGCCTGATCTTCACCGGGGTCGAGGACGATCCGGAGACGCTGACGACCCTCAAGCGGATGGGGTTCTCCAACCCGCCGCAGGTGTCGCAGACCATCCGACGCTGGCATCACGGCCGGATCGCCGCGACCCGCACCGAGCGGGGCCGCGAGCTGTTCACCCGGCTGGCCCCCCGGCTGCTCGACGCGGTACAGGCCACTGGCGCGCCGGACGTGGCGTTCAACCGTTTCTCCGACTTCTTCAGCGCCCTGTCGTCGGGCGTGCAGGTCCAGTCGCTGTTCCTCGCCCAGCCGAAGCTGTTCGGGTTGGTCGTGGAGGTGATGGCCTATGCGCCGCAGCTGGCGCAGACGCTTGCCCGGCGGCCGGCGGCGCTCGACGCCCTGCTCGACAGCGCCTTCTTCCAGCCGTTCGAGGCCGGCCAGGGCGAGGCCTGGTTCAACCGCGCGATGGCCGAGGCGGAGGGGTTCGAAGAGGCCATGGACGCGGCCCGGCGGGTGCATCGGGAGCAGGCTTTCCGGGTCGGCGTTCAGGTCATGAGCGGCACGGCCAGCGCCGCCCAGGCGGGGGCCGCCTTCGCGGAACTGGCCGACCTCTGCATCAAGGGCCTGTCCGCCGCCGCGCTGGCGGAGACCGAACGACAGGGCGGCGCCTTCGACGGCGAGGTCGCGGTCGTGGCGCTTGGCAAGTGCGGCGGCCGGGAGATGACGGCGCGCTCGGATCTCGACCTGATGACGCTGTACCGGTCGACCGATCCCGCCGGGATGTCGGCGACCAAGGGCTGGAGCGCCGACACCTTCTACGCCCGGTTCACCCAGCGATTGATCGCGGCCCTGTCCGCGCCAACCGGGGAGGGCGGGCTCTACGAGGTCGACATGCAGCTGCGGCCCACGGGCAGCAAGGGTCCGGTCGCCGTCAGTCTGAATGCTTTCGAGACCTACTATGATCGCGAGGCCGAGACCTGGGAGATGCTGGCCCTCACACGAGCCCGGGTCGTCTGGTCCAGCTCGCCCGCCTTTGCGGGTGAGGCCGCCCGCGCCATCGAGTCCGCCCTGCGCCGGCCGCGCGATGCGGCGCGCACGGCCGCCGATGTGCGGGAGATGCGGGCGCTGCTGGAAGCCGAACGGCCACCGTCCGGCTTCTGGGACCTGAAGCTGTCGCCGGGCGGGCTGGTGGATGTCGAGTTCGCCGCCCAGCATCTGCAGATCGTCCATGCCGCGACGGGCGGACCGCTGGCCCAGAACACCGGCGACGCCCTGACCGCGCTGTCGGCCGCCGGATTCGGGGACCCGGCGTCGCTGGGCGACCTGACCCAGGCCTGGACCCTGCAGCAGGACCTGTCGCAGCTGCTCAAGCTCGCGCTGGAGGACTCCGCGGATCCCGAGGCCGAGCCCAAGGGGCTGCAGGCGATTCTGGCCCGGGCCGGCGGCGCGCGAACCCTGAAAGCCCTGCGGAAACGCCTGACGGAGGACCGTGTCCGGGCCCGCACGGCTTTTGACGCGATCACACAGGCCTGAGCCGACGGAAGCCGGCTGTTCGGCCGTTGAACCGTCGGGGTGCATAACGGAGCAAGCCACCGATGAAGACGATTACACTGGCCACAGTCCTGCTGGCCCTGACCGCCGGCGCCGCGCTGGCCCAGGGCGCCCCGGGCGGGCGCATGGACGCCAACGGCGACGGCAGCGTCAGCCTGGCCGAATTCAAGGCCGGCCGGGTGAAGATGATGATGCGCGGCGATGCCAACGGGGACGGGAAGCTGTCGAAGGCCGAACTGGAAGCCGGGATGGCCGCGATGGCCAAGGGCGCGGGCGCCGGCCAGGGTCAGGGCGGCGGTGGCCGGGCCGGTATGATGTTCGGCATGATGGACGCCAACAATGACGGCTTCCTGACCCGGCCGGAAATCGAGAAGATGGTCGAGCGCCGCTTCTCGCGTATCGACGTCAACGGCGATGGTTCGTTGAGCTCCAGCGAGATGGCGGCGATGCGCAGCGGCGGCATGGGCGGCCGGAGTGGCGGCGGTCATTGACTCAAAGGCTCGCCAGGCGGCGGGCCGGGGGGCGCGCTGGCGATGTGGGGAGACGTTTGGCGACGGGCGGAAGCGATCCCGACCAGGACCTGATCGCGCGGGTAGGGCGCGGCGACCCGGCCGCCATCCAGGCGCTGGTGGGCCGCAAGCTGCCGCGGATGCTGCAGCTCGCCTATCGCATGCTGAACGACGCAGCCGAGGCCGAGGACGTGGCCCAGGAAGTCTTTGTGCGGGCCTGGAAACAGGCGCCGCTCTGGATCCCGGGCGCGGCCCGGTTCGACACCTGGCTGCACCGGGTGGCGCTGAACCTCTGTTACGACCGTTTGCGTCGCCGCCGCGAGGTGGCGATGGCCGAGCCGCCGGAACAGGTCGACACCGGTCCGGCGGCCGATCGCGGGCTGATCGCGCGCGACACCGGCGCGCGGGTCAACGCGGCTCTGGCCGACCTGCCCGACCGACAGAGAGAGGCGATCACGCTCTGTCACTATCAGGAACTGACCAATATCGAGGCCGCCGCCCTGATGGGCGTGTCGGTGGATGCGCTGGAAAGCCTGCTGGCCCGGGGACGGAGAGCCCTGCGCGCCACACTCGCGGACCTGAAGGAGTAGGGCGATGAACCTGGACCGTTTCCAGACCCTGGCGGAGGCCTACGGTGGATCCATCCCCCGCTGGCCGGCCGAGGATCAGGATGCCGCCTTCGCCCTTCTGGCGGCGTCGCCGGACGCGGCCGGCCGGGCGCTTGCGCAGGCCCGGGATCTCGACGAGGCGATGGACGCCGCTCCCCGCCTGACGCCGTCGCAGGATCTGCGGCGACGGATTCTCAACGCGGCGCCCCAGGCCCGGTCGGTCCGCGCACCGGTGCAACGCTGGTTCGCCGGAGCCGGCGTCGGCGTCGGCCTCGCCGCCGTCGCCGTGGCGGGGCTCATGCTGGGCGTGAACCTGTCGGTGGCCAGCGCGGGAGAAGATGCGATGCTGCTCGCGACCGTCTACGGCTCGGACCTGACCGATGTCGCCGGAGGTGACTCTTGAACGGACGTGGCCTGCTCTTTGGTCTGATCGGCTCGCTGGCGCTGAACCTGTTTCTCGTCGGCATGGGCGCGGGAGCCTGGGTGCTCGCGCCGCGACTGATGCAGCCGATGCCGGCGGCGAGCCAGGGGCAGGGCCGACCTGCCCCGCTGTGGGCCTCGGCGCGGGCGCTCTCGCCGGAGTACCGGCCCGCGCTCAACGCCGTCCTGCGCGCGGCTGCGGCGGACAGCATCGCTGGCGTTCGCGAGGCGCGCACCATTCGTCGTCGGGCCTATGACGCGATGGCGTCGGACCATTTCGACGCTGTGGCGGTCAACGCCGACCTCGACCGGGCCCGGGCTCTTGAGCTCGCGGCGCGCGCCCGTCTCGAACGGGACATCGTGACCTATTCGGCGACCCTGCCGCGCGAGGAACGGACCAGGCTGGCGAAGGCCATGCGCGCGATATTGGACCGGGCGACCAACGCGCGATTCCGGCGGCGGCTGGATGCAGGGCAGCCCGGCGGCGATCCGGCGCAGCCCGCGCCGGCCAGAGCGGGCGACTGACCCCGCGTCCGGCCCGCGCCGTCAGGCCCGGCCCGGCTCTTCGACCTCAAGCACGACGCTGCGCAGCACCGCGCCGGCGCGCCCGTGTTGCAGGCCCAGGATCGAACCGACGTCGACCCGAAGCTCCAGCGGACCGTACCCCGGCGTGTTCCAGAGGCCATCGAGCGCGATGCGGTAGGCGGCCGCTTCGAAGCACATGCCCATCGGGATGGCGAAGATGGTGTCGCGAAACACTTCCCGGTTCTCCGCCAGCCGGCGCGCCGTGACCAGCACCATCGCTGACTTGCGCGGGTTGCACTCGATCTCGATGAAGCCGACCGCGCGGACGTCCCGGCGGTTCGCCAGAGCCGCCGGGATCTCGAGTGCGCCGGCGCCGGCCCAGATCCGGCGGGCCTCAAGGGTCTGACGCGCCGGTCGGGCGGTTCGCACGCCCTGGCGTCCGACGACAGGCGGGACGGACGGATCATGGGGATAGGTATAGCCGAAGGCGAAGGTCTCGGTGGTCGCCCCGGCGGTCATCGACGGCGCGGGCTGCCCGTCCGCATCAATGAGGCCGGACAGCACCTCCTCCTGCCAGGCCTGGGGATAGACGGCGTCGGGATTGTGTCGGCGCCAGAGCGTCCAGGCGCGGTCGACGTTGGCGTGGTGCAGCCAGAAGATCGGATCGTTGGGCGCGCGCATCAGGTCGTTCATGTCGCCGCCGACGAAGCCGTGCATCAGGTTGTGGCCGCCCCATTCGGCGGAGCCTGCGACATGCCGGGGCCCCGCATTCTCGCGTGGCGCGCCGAAGAAGGTGTCGAATGAATCGTCCAGCCGGGCCGTGTACCAGCGGCTGTTCATGACCATGCCGCGCGGCGCGACCCTGCCGGGCATCCTGAACACCGGATCCTCGTAGAACAGGGACGGGAAGGGATCGTTGGCCCAGTCCCAGTAGGGCAGCGCGAAGTCACGCTTGCCGCTGTAGCGGGCGACGATCTGTTCGAAGCGGAGGACCTGCAGGCGATGCCACGGCAGGAAGCGCCATGAGGTGTGCTGGCGATTGCGCATGTCGCTGTGGAGCGCGATCTGCGCCTCCCAGGCGCCGGATTTTCGCATCAACGGGATGGCGCGCCGCAGCGCCGCGACGTCGGGATCATCCGGCGACAGGGTCGATATCGGGCGGCGAACGCGGACCCCACCGGCGGAGGAGCCCGGCGCGGCCAACGGAATGCCGGCGGCGCCCGCCGCCGTGATCCCCGCCAGAAAGTGCCGCCGATCCAGTGTCATTGCATTCCCACACGAGGAGACTGGAACGGGAGGGGGAGAGGGTGTCAAACCTGTTCACCCGCAGGGCGTTGGCCTACGCCGCGATGACGCCTTGCAGGCGGCGGATGGGCAGGATGAAGCTGACCGTGGTGCCTTCGCCCGGGGTGCTGTCCATCTCCAGCGCGCCTTCGTGCAGCTCGATCAGCGACTTCGTCAGGGCGAGACCGAGACCCGTGCCCTGGGTGGTCTTGCTGTGCTGGCTTTCGACCTGTTCGAAGGGCTGGGCCAGGCGCGACAGGTCGTCCTTGCTGATGCCGATGCCGGTGTCCGAGACCGAGACCCGGACCCGCTCGCCCAACGTATCCTGGCGGACCTCGGCGCGGACCGTGACCCGACCGCCGCGGGGCGTGAACTTGATCGCGTTGCTGAGCAGGTTCAGCAGCACCTGCTTGACGGCGCGATAGTCGGCCTCGATCTCCGGCAGGAACGGGAAGTCGACCGTCAGGAACAGGCCGGCCGCCTCGGCGCGGTTGCGCACCAGCCGCACGGCGTCCTCGGTGACCTCTTCCAGATTCAGCGGCTCGAACTTGAGGTTCATCTTGCCGGCCTCGATCTTCGACATGTCGAGGATGTCGTTGATCAGGGCCAGCAGGTGCTGGCCGCTGTTGTGGATGTCGCCAGCGTATTCCTTGTAGCGCGGGTCGCCGAGCGGGCCGTACATCTCGGCGATCATGATCTCACTGAAGCCGTTGACCGCGTTGAGCGGCGTGCGCAGCTCGTGGGACATGTTGGCGAGGAACTCGCTCTTGGCCTTGTTGGCGGCCTCGGCGCGAACCTTCTCGTTCTCGTACTTGCGGGCCAGCTCGGCCAGCTGCTCCTGGCTGCGCTCAAGGCTGACCACGGCGTTCTGCAACTGCTCCTCGTTGAGCCGACGGGCCTCTTCCTGGGCCTTCACGGCGGAGATGTCGGTCGCCGTCATGACCAGACCGCCTTCGGCCGTGCGGCGTTCCGAGATCTGGACCCAGCGCTTGTCCATCAGTTCTGCCTCGCGAATGCCGCGCACGCCGTCGGGGCCGGCGATTTCCTGCTTGATGGCCAGCTGGACGAAGCGGTTCACGTGGTCGCGCGCTGCGCCCGGCTTGAGGATCTTGGGTTCCAGATTGAAGATGCTGCGATAGTTGCGGTTGCACATCAGCAGCCGGCCCGAACGATCCCACAGCACGAAGGCTTCGGAGACGCTTTCGATGGCGTCGCGCAGGCGGTTCTCGGCGGCCTGGGCCCTTGCCTGGGCCAGCCGCTCCTCGGTGACGTCGAGGGCCACGCCGATGATCCGGTGATGGCCGTCAACGCCGGCCTGGCCGAAGCCCTGGCCGCGGGCGTCGATCCAGATGGACTTGCCGCCCTGGCGATCCGGCACGCGGAACGAGACATCGAAGGCGCCGAACGCCGCGGCGTGGGCCAGAGCTTGCCGGACGCGCTCGCGATGATCAGGGGCAACGCGGTCAAGGACTTCCTGGCCGCTGACGACGCCGCCGCCGCCCCAGCCAAAGATCACGCCCGTCACATCCGACATGAACACCTGGTCGCCGACCAGGTCCCATTCCCAGATGCCGCAGCGCGCGGCCTCGACGGCCATCCGGAAGCGTTGTTCGCTCTCGATGAAAGCGCGCTGGGCGGCCTCGGCCTTGCGGCTCTGGCTGAACAGCAACAGGGCCAGGGCGATGCCGATGCCGAGCGGCACCAGCAGGGAGACGATGCCGTTGATCCGCTCCTGGTTGGCCTCGAGGGGACCGACCGGCGGGGCCCCGGCCACGGCGACGAGACCACCGCCGGCGGCCGGCTGGGTGGCGATGTCGACCAGCGCGCCGTCCGGACGGCGTCCGCGCACAAGGGTGTCCGTCCGGAGATCGGTCGCCGGCAGTCCGAAGGCCTCCGACACGGTGCTGGCCTGGTTGACGCCCCCGTCGCCGGCGCCGATGAGCAGGCGTCCGTCCGCGGTGGCGATGGCCGACGCCCCCCGGGCCGACGGGAATAGCGGCAGCTTCGCCAGATCCTCCGCGGTCAGGACCACGGCGCGTCCCGGCACGACGCGCGCCATGTAGAGGCGACCGGGGTCCCCGGCGGCGACGCCGACCCAAAGGCTCTTGCCGGAGGCCTGGGCAAGGCGCGCGGCACCCTTCCAGTCGGCGGCGTCGGCGCGGCCGGCCACGGCGGCGATGCCTTCGGCATTGACCACGGCCGCGGCGGACACCCCTGGACCGGCGGCGCGCAGGATGCTCTCGGCGGCGTCAATCGGGCCATCGGGCGAACGGCCCAGCAATTCGACGCCCGCCGCCAGACCGCCGCCCCGCTGGGCGACGCGGGCCTCAAGCCTGGCCGCGAGGATCTGCGCGGCGGCGTCGGGACCGCCCGATCCGGGCGTCAGCACCCAGCCACGCTGATAGCGAACAATGCCGACGGCCGCGAAGACCGCCAGCATGACGACGGCGGCGAGAATCGCGATGCGCACGAAGGCGCCCGACGGGGCACGGCTCTGCGACGCGGCAAAGGATGGCTCGCCGGCCTTTCCTGCCTTGCGACGCTTGCCCGCCAACCTGTTTCCCCAAACCCGAGTCAGTACCCCGTGAGGGGAATCTTACGGAAGCGGAGTCATCGCGTCACGGACGAATGGTCGAATTGTCCCCTGTCCCGGTCACATGGCCGCACTCCGTGGTGCGGAGGACTCACACTCCGCCGCGAAACGGGCAGGAATGCTGATTATGACGCCAGCAGAAATGCGGTGTCGAACCGCGCTCAAGCGCCTAGACCAGACGCTCGACGACCGGAGATCTTCCCGCGATGACCCCGACCTCCCTGTCCCTGCGACACGCGCTGCTGGCGCTGGCTGTCATGGCGGTCTGGGGGACCAATTTCGTGGTGATCCGGGTCGGACTGGACCATCTTCCGCCGCTGCTGTTCGCGACCCTGCGGTTCAGCGTCGCCTTTCTGCCGGCGGCCCTGTTTCTGAAAAAGCCTGACGTGCCCTGGCGCAATCTGGCGGCCTACGGCGTGCTGATCGGGGCCGGCCAGTTCGGCATGCTGTTCCTGGCCATGAAGGGTCATATCTCGCCGGGTCTGGCCTCGCTGGTGGTGCAGACCCAGGTGTTCTTCACCATCGCCCTGTCGATGCGGATCACTGGCGAAAAGGTGCGGACCTTTCAGTACGCGGCGCTGGCGCTGGCCGCCGCCGGCATCGGGGTGATCATCTGGCGCACGGACGGGTCCGCCACGCCGCTGGGAATCGCCCTGGTGCTGGTCGCCGCGATGAGCTGGGCCGGGGGCAACCTCGTCGCGCGCCGGACGCCGGGGGTGAACATGCTGGCCTATGTCGTCTGGGCCAGCCTGTTCTCGATCCCGCCGCTGCTGGCCTTTTCGCTGATCTTCGAGGGCTGGCCCGCGATCCGGACCGGCCTGATGCGCGCCGACGCCCTGACCTGGGCGGCGGTCGTCTGGCAGGCGGTCGGCAACACCATGTTCGGCTACGCCGTCTGGGGCTGGTTGCTCGCGCGTTATCCCGCCGCGACGGTCGCGCCGATGTCGTTGCTGGTCCCGGTGTTCGGCATGGCCGCCTCTGCCGTGGTCCTGCACGAGGCGCTGCCCGGCTGGAAGCTGGCCGCCGCCGGCCTGGTCATGGCCGGGCTGGCGCTGAACACCTTCTGGCCGAGGCTAGGGGACATGTACCGCAGGTACGTGTCCCCCAATCGAGCCAACAGAGAGGTTCCCTAAACCAGGGCCTTCGTCACCAGTTCGAACACGTTCTTCGACAGGCCCTCGACCGCCGCGATCCGCTCCAGCTCCGTGCGCATCAGGGCGCCGAGATCGGGCCTGTAGCGGCGCCAGCTCCCGAGAGGCTCGACGAAGCGGGCTGCGGTCATCGGGTTGACCGCGTCGGTGGCGATGATCTGGTCGGCGAGGAACCGGTAGCCGGCGCCTGACGGATCATGGAACCGGGCAGGATTGTAGCTGGCGAAGGTCCCGACCAGCGCCCGCAGGCGGTTGGGGTTGCGGCGGTCGAAGTCGGGATGGACGGTCAGCCCGAGCACCCGGCCCAGCGCCTCCTCCGAAGACTCACGGGCCTGGATGGCGAACCACTTGTCGAGCACCAGCGGCTCGTCCTTCCAGCGGGTGTGGAAATCGGCCAGCGCCTTGTCGCGGGCCTTGCCGCCCAGTTCCATCAGGGCCGCCAGGCCGCCGATGGCGTCGGTCATGTTGGCGGCGGTCTCGAAGTGGTTGGCGGCGATCTCGGCGTTGGCCGCGTGGGGGTCGACCGACAACAGGTCCAGCGCGGCGTTGCGCAGGGCGCGTCGGCCGGCGGCTTCGGCGCCGGGAGAGAACGGGCCGGCGTCGGTCAGGCCGCCATGCAGACGGCGCAGCTCGTCGCCCAGATGCACGGCCAGCCGGGCGCGCAGGAAGTCGCGGGCGTCATGGATGGCCATCGGATCGGCCGGCGACATGGCCAGCGACAGGTCGCCCTCCGACGGGAGCGACAGCAGCAGGGCCTTGAAAGCCGGATCCGACGCCTGGTCGCCGAGCGCCCGGCCCATGGCCTCGGCGAACCGCTCTTCGGCCACCTCGTCGGGGGAACCCGCGGCGCGCTTTAGAATGAGGTCCCGGGCCAGGCCCTGACCGGCCTCCCAGCGGTTGAACAGGTCCGGATCGGCGGCCAGAAGGACGTAGTAGTCCTTGTCCGGGGCGTCGGTCTTGAGGTTCACCGGCGCCGAGAAGCCGCGCAATGGTGAGATCACCGGCCGGCTCGGGGCAGGCAGGCGGATGGTCCGTTCGGCCTCTTCGAGAATGATCAGACATTCCTCGCCCATCGGCCGGCCGTCGTCGTGCAGCAGACCCAGACGGATCGGCAGCGGCAAGGGCGTCTTGTCCGATTGGCCGGGCGTCGGCGCCGTCGACTGGCGCAGGGTGATCGAGACCGTCTCGGTGTCGGCGTCGAAATGGCTGGTCAGGTCGACGGTCGGCGTGCCGGCCTGTTCGTACCAGCGGAAGAAATCACCCAGGTCCCGGCCCGACGCGTCGGCGAAGCACTGGATGAAGGCCTCGACGGTCGTCGCCTCGCCGTCGTGGCGGTCGAAATAGAGATCCATACCCTCCCGGAAGGCGTCGGCGCCCAGCAGGGTCTTGAGCATGCGAATAACCTCGCTGCCCTTCTCGTAGATCGTCGCGGTGTAGAAGTTGTCGATCTTGACGTAGCTCGACGGCCGGACGGGGTGGGCGAGGGGACCGGCGTCCTCGGAGAACTGGCGGGCGCGCAGGGCCTTCACGTCCTTGATCCGCTGCACCGCCTCGCCACGCATGTCGGCGCTGAACGACTGGTCGCGGAAGACCGTCAGGCCTTCCTTCAGGCAGAGCTGGAACCAGTCGCGGCAGGTGATCCGGTCGCCGGTCCAGTTGTGGAAGTACTCGTGGGCCACGACGCTCTCGATGCGCTCGTAGTCCATGTCCGTGGCGGTCGCCGGGTCGGCCAGCAGCAGGGCGGAGTTGAAGATGTTGAGGCCCTTGTTCTCCATGGCCCCGAAGTTGAAGTCGCGCACGGCGACGATCATGAACAGGTCGAGGTCGTACTCGCGGCCGAACGCCTCCTCGTCCCACTTCATCGCCCGTTTGAGGCTGTCCATGGCGTATTCGGCGCGGGCCGACATGCCGGGGTCGACATAGATGCGCAGGTCGACGGTGCGGCCGGTCATTGTGACGAAGCTGTCGACCAGTTCGTCGAGCTCGCCGGCCACCAGGGCGAACAGGTAGCAGGGCTTGGGGAAGGGGTCGTTCCAGACGGCGTAGTGGCGACCGTCGCCGGCAGGGCCGCTCTCGACCAGATTGCCGTTGGCCAGCAGGCGATGGAACGTCGTGTCGGCTTCCATGCGCACGGTGTAGCGGGCCAGGACGTCGGGGCGGTCGAGGAACCAGGTGATGCGGCGGAAGCCTTCGGCCTCGCACTGGGTGCAGAACCGGCCGCCCGACATGTAGAGGCCCATCAGCGCCGTGTTGGCTTTCGGGTCGATCTCCACCTCGGTTTCCAGCGTGAAGGCGTCCGGCAGGTCCGACAGGGTCAGGGTCTCGGGCGTCGCCTCGAACGGGTGCGGGGCGCCGCCGACCATGACGGCGAGAGTCTTCAAGCCTTCGCCATCGAGCACCAGCGGATCCGCGTGGTCGCCGTTGCGGCGGACCGTCAGCCGGGCCTTCACCCGCGTCGCGGCGGGCTCGAGCGCGAAGTCGAGGTAGACCTCGTCGATCAGATAGGCGGGCGGCCGGTATTCGGCCAGGCGGACGGGCTGGGGCGTTTCTGTGCGCATGGAGAGTATCTAGCGTCGTGCGGGCCGACGCGCCACGGGCGGCAGATGAAGAACGCGTGTCCCGACACCGGACTTGCTGGCGTGGCCGGGATCACGCAGCGTCGCTGGCACGCTCCGGCGTCGCCGCTGCCGCGGCAGGCACTTCCTCGACATAGCGCTCGATGGCCGCCGCGCGGCGGGCCAGCTCGGCGACGGCGGGCGGGGCGTCTTCCGGCGACTCCGAGACCATGGCGATCAGTTCGCGGGCGATGGCTCGCAGGCGCGGCGCACTCGCGATCAGGCGGGCCTGGCGCTCCATCTTGTTGGGATCGCGGTCGTATTCCGCGCCGGGCGTGCGCCAGCCGCCCCAGTCCGCCTCGTCGGTGACCACGATCGGATAGGTTCCGGGGAAGGGGTGGTGGGCGCAGTCGCCCTCCTGCTGCCACTTGTTCTTGGCCCGCATGAGCCGCCATCCGTCGCCGGGCAGGACGCCGTCGGCGTCCTCGACGCGATCCTCGGGGCGCAGTTCATGGGCGTGGAACTCGCGGCCGAGGCCGACGTCGTAGGTTACACGCACGGGCTCGTCGAAGCCCTTGGCCCAGATCGGCACGATCCGGTCGATGGTCGCCCAGGCGCCCACGCTCTCGACCCACACTTTCTGGTTCTTCTGAAAAACGGCCTTCGCCATGCACCCGCGCCATCATTCTGCCCAGAGCGCGGCAGGCGAAAGTGGAAGCCGGTTTCGCCGCCCGCCGCGCTCTGACTCTAAGTTTGGCCAGCCTTCTCACCGGTCGCGATGGAAGGTCGCGACCGGGAAGGCTGGGCTCGTCGCATAAGAACCTGAATTCATTGACGCGAGGTCAATCTTTCCCCACGCGGAAACGCCGCTACATTGCGCGCCTGAAGGTTCGCACAAACGCCCTGCGTCCTTCGAGACGCCCCGGACTCGTCCGGGGCTCCTCAGGATGACGAGCACCCGGGTCGCCCCCGATTTCGTCATGGTGAGGAGCGAGCCCCCAGGCGAGCGTCTCGAACCACGCAAAGAGGCGCCACCGGGAGAGAGACGTGAATTTCGACTATTCCGACGACCAGAAGTTCCTCAAGAACGAGGCGCGAAAGTTCCTGGAGGCGCGCTGCACCAGCGCCGCCGTCCGCAAGGTGCTCGACAACGACGACGTGTCGTTCGACGCCGACCTGTGGAAAGGCGTGGCCGAACAGGGCTGGCTGGGCGCCGCGATCCCCGAGGAATTCGGTGGTCTGGGCCTGGGCCACATCGAGCTCTGCGCCATCGCCGAGGAGATGGGCCGCGTCGTCGCGCCGATCCCCTTCGCGTCCACGGTGTTCTTCGCCGCCGAGGCCATCATGCTGGCCGGCGATGACGCCCAGAAGGCCGACCTGCTGCCCAAGATCGCCGGCGGCGAACTGATCGGTTGCTTCGCCACCTCGGAGGGGCCGGGCGTGGTCAACGCGTCGAACCTGGCCTGCAAGGTCGACGGCGGCAAGCTGACCGGTGTGAAGATCCCGGTGACCGACGGCGACATCGCTGATCTGGCCATCGTGCTGGCGAACGAGGGCGGCAAGGCCGGCCTGTTCCTGGTCGACCTGAACGGCGCAGGCGTCGGCCGCGAGACGCTCAAAAGCCTCGACCCGACCCGCGGCGTCGGCAAGCTGACCTTCAGCGGCGCTCCCGCGACCCGCCTGGGCGCGGCCGGCGAAGGTTTCACCCTGACCGAACAGATCTTCGATCGCGCGGCCGTACTGCTGGCATTCGAACAGACCGGCGGCGCCGACAAGTGCCTCGAGATGGCCAAGGACTACGCCATGGGCCGCTACGCCTTCGGCCGGGTCATCGCCGGCTACCAGGCGATCAAGCACAAGCTGGCCGACATGTACGTCAAGAACCAGGTCGCCCGCTCCAACGCCTACTACGGCGCATGGGCCTTGAACACGAACGCCGCCGAGCTACCTGTCGCCGCCTCGGCCGCCCGCATCGCCGCGTCGGAGGCCTACTGGTTCGGCAGCAAGGAAAACATCCAGACGCACGGCGGCATGGGCTTCACCTGGGAAGTCGACTGCCATCTCTACTACCGCCGCTCGCGGCAACTCGGCCTGGTGGCCGGCGCGCCGAAGGTCTGGAAGGAACGGCTGGTCAGCCAGCTTGAACGCAGGAACGCGGCGTAAGCCGGGGAGGAACGATCATGGATTTCAACGACAGCCCCGAAGAAGCCGCCTACCGCGAGAAAGCCCGCGCCTGGCTGGAAAAGAACGCCGCCGAGCACAAGGGTAACGCCAGCGCCAATGGTCGCCGGCCCAACAGCCCCGAGCACATGGCGATGGCCAAGTCCTGGCAGGCCAAGAAGGCCGAGGCCGGCTACGCCTGCATCACCTGGCCCAAGGAGTGGGGCGGCGCCGGCGGCACGCCGCTGCAGTCGGTCATTTTCGGCCAGGAAGAGTCCAAGGTCGGCGTGAACTACGGCTACTTCACCATCGGCCTGGGCATGTGCGTCCCGACCGTGATGGCCTTCGCCGACGCCGAGACCAAGACCCGCTTCGTCGGTCCGGCGATGCGCGGCGAGGAAATCTGGTGCCAGCTGTTCTCGGAACCGGCCGGCGGCTCCGACGTGGCGGCCACCCGCACCAAGGCCGTCCGTGACGGCGACGAGTGGGTGATCAACGGCCAGAAGGTCTGGACCACCGGCGCCCAGTATTGCGACTACGGCATCCTGCTGGTTCGCACCGACCCCGACGTGCCCAAGCACAAGGGCCTGACCATGTTCTGGATCGACATGCACGATCCGGCCGTGGAGGTGCGTCCGATCCACCAGGCCTCGGGCGGCAGCGAGTTCAACGAGGTCTACTTCACCGACCTGCGGGTCAAGGACAGCCAGCGTCTGGGCGAGGTCGGCGACGGCTGGAAGGTCGCGCTGGTCACCCTGATGAACGAGCGTCTCGCCGTCGGCGGCTCTTCGGGCCCTGACTACAAGACGATCATGGACCTGGCCCGCCAGGTCACCGGTCCGGGCGGCGCGGCCATCAAGGACGGCGCCTTCCGCGAGAAGCTGGCCGACTGGTACGTGGCGGCCGAGGGCCTGAAGCTGACCCGCTTCCGCACCATGACCGCGCTGTCGCGTGGCCAGACCCCGGGACCGGAAAGCTCGATCGGCAAGATCATCGCCGCCAACCAGATGCAGGACATGTCCAACCAGGGCGTGGAGATGGAGGACCAGTACGGCATCCTCGTCGATCCGGCCCAGGCGCCGATGCAGGCCGCGTTCCAGCAGTCCCTGCTGTGGGCGCCCGGCCTGCGCATCGCCGGCGGCACCGACGAGATCCTGAAGAACATCATCGCCGAACGGGTTCTTGGCCTGCCGGGCGATGTCCGCGTCGACAAGGACGTGGCCTTCAAGGACATGCCGACGGGCCGCTGATCCCGACACGGCAGTCAAACAGGAAGGGCGCGGCGCAGGTCGCGCCCTTTTCTGTTTGGCGTCGGCTGCGGCAAATTGGCCGGGAAGCGATTCTTCCACGGACGCCCTGGACCAGAGAAGAACGGTCTTTCCGATCAGTCCGGAAAGGTCGACTGGTCCAGAAAACAGACTCTGTGGCGGTTTTGCCACCCAATCGCTCGCCTGTTGGGGGAACCCTGTTCACTCTCGTCACGTGCTTGGGGATTGTTGGGCTTCCCGCCGCGTGGGCGCGCTTGACTCCCACGGGAGCCCTGCGAAGAGTCACGTTGCCGAATGGTTAACGGCGGGCTGGACGGGGGTAACAGTATGCACGAGACCAGCGACGCCATTGGCCGCCCGTACGGGACGGCGCAGGGCCCGCTGATCCGCGGCGCTTCAATCGTGGCCCTTATCGCCGCGGTCGTGATTCCCCTGGTCGGTTGCGACACCGGCGCGGACAGCTTTTTCGGCAAGCCGGGCGACACCGCCTGTCCCAGACCGCAGATTCCGACCGGCGTTGCGCCGCAGTTCAACACCCAGCAACTCGAGATCCGCGTCCTGCGTCGCCGCGCCTTCACCGGCGACTTCTTCTCCCAGCTCGAGCTGGCGCGCCGCTATGAGGGCGCGAAGGCGGCCGACAAGAATCTCGAAGACCCGGTCGAGGCGGCCGTCTGGTACGGCGTGGCGCTGTCCAACGGCGACGGCTATGCGCCGATCTCCGCCTATGGCCGCCGTTCGCCGCAGGGCGAGCAGAAGGCCATTTCCCGCTACGACGACTGCCGCGCGGTCGAACGGGCCACCGCCTACCGGTCGCTGGACCGGCTGCTGTCGCAAATGTCCTCCGAGGAGCAGGAGAAGGTCCGCGGTCGCGTGATCTACATCCTGTCGACCCAGGGCGCCCCGGGTTTCCGCACGCTGTCGCGGATGCATGACAACTTCTTCGGGCCCTTTGGCGAGCCGTCCGACAATCCGCAGGCCGGCATGGCCCGCGGCAAACCCTACAAGCCCGGCACGCCGCAGGTGCTCAATCTCTTCCCGCGCAACGACGTCGACGCCTACCTGTACAACTTCCTCGCCGTTCAGACCGGGGATGTGGGCGCCTACGTGATGCTGAAGGACTTCGAGCGATCCTCGCCGGAGCGGGCGACGGTCGGGCAGTACGTCGAGGCCAAGGCCAAGCGCTGGATCCCGCCCTACGAGTTCTATCCGCCGGAATCGCCGTCCTCGGGCGTGCCTCATTCCGACGAGAGTGACCAGATCGGCGATGCGCAGCAGGCCGCGCTGGGACGGATTCGCGAGCTGCCGTTCGTCCACATTGGCGAGGCGCTGTACTATCTGCGCGCCGCGACGCGGGCCGCGACCACCGAGGACGCCCTGTACCCGCAGGAAATCCAGGACTTCCAGGCGCGTATCGCCCGGCCGCAGACCGGCGTCCTGACGCCGATCGAGAAGGTCCGCGTGATCCAGTATGCCGCCGTCAACGGTTCGCCCAAGGCGCAGCTGGTGCTGGCGGTGATGTATGCCGAGGGCGTCGGCGTGCCGCGCGACTACGCACGCGCCTTCCACTGGTTCGCCGAGGCCGATCGTCAGGGCTCGGCGGAGGCCAAGTACGCCATGTCCACCTACTTCTCGCTCGGCGTCGCCGGCGTGGCCGACCAGGACAAGGCCAAGGCCGTCGTCTACCAGATTGATTCCGCCCTTTCGGGCTTCAAGCCGTCCGTGGGACGCCTCCAGCAGGTGCTGGCCCAGGTGTCGCGTCCGAGCCGGCCGACACCCCGCGACAGGGACTATGACCGATGAACACGCTGACTCGTTTCCTGTTGGTCTCGGGCGCCGCGGTGAGCCTGCTCGCCACGGTCAGTCCTGCTGAAGCCTTCCCGGATCAGGCCGCGGGCATCGACGCCCAGATTCGCCCCAACTTCGGCGGGCTGATCGCGCCGCCGCTGCGTCCGCGCTGGCGTCCCGATCGCGGCCGTTACAACCAGTATCGCCCCGACCGCCGGCCCTACTGGCCGTCGAACCGCACGGCCATGAGCTGGACCGCGGACTGCACCAACGCCGAAGAAGGCGACACGCCGATCAATGACGGCCTGCAGAACCTGGCCGACTACGGCACCCTGTATGTGCGCGGCGTCTGCCACGAGAGCGTCTGGATCGACCATCCGGTGACCATCGTGGGGCAGGGCGCCTCGATCTTCGACGAAGGCGCCGGCAAGCCCGCGACCATCGCGCCGCCGGACGGCCAGAACTGCATCAAGGTCAACAGCAACGTCGACGGCGTCGAGATCCGCGACATGGTGCTGACGACCGAACACGGTGGCCGGGCCAGCTGCCTGGAGACCTGGGATTCCAAGGTGGCCCTGGTTCGCACCGTGATCCGCTACTGGGGCGACACCACCGCGGTGCTGGCCACCGGCGGCAAGCTGATCCTCAGCGAGAGCTTCATCGACGCGCGGACGCTCGACGCGGCCGTGGTCGTCGACGGCGGCCTGATCGACATGAACCGCAGCCGCATTCTCGGCGAGGAAGCCGGTCTCGACCTGACGCCGGGCGTCGGCGAGAGCCGTATCATCCAGAGCGGCGTGTTCGGCCGCGACGCCGGTCTGCCCGCCGGCAACGGCATCATGGTCCACGGCCAGCGCAGCGGGTCGGGCGCGCTCAAGATCGACAACAGCATGGTCTGTGGCTGGCGCAACGGCCTGCACCTCGACCGCGCCTCGATCGTCGACGCCAGCCGCAGCCGCTTCTGCCGCAACACCGTCGGCGTCGTGTCGGACGGCGACCTGTCTCTGAGCGAGTCCGTGATCGGCGCCCGCGAAGTCGGCATCTACGCCTCGACGGGCCGCGCCGCCCTGCGCCGCAACCGGATCTATGGCTGGAGCGACCGGGCCATCTGGCTGGAGCCGGGGGTCGAGGTCGTTCGCGAGTTCAACTACGTCTACTACGACCAGTGCTGGACCCGGAACTGGTCGGATGGCGAGTTCTGCCAGCGGCCGAGCCAGCTGCCGTCAGCGGCCCGCGATGACAGCATCTACACCAGCCCCTATCGCGACTGGTGGGAAGCGGACGCCTATGACCGCGGCTATCAACGCGATGGCGTGCCGACCTTCCAGCCGCCGATCCCGCCGCCGGCCCAGCCGGCGCCGCCCAAGCGCCGCGGCGTGTTCCGCCGGAACTAGGGCCGTCAGGGCGCCGGGGCCGCAAGGACCGGCGGCTTGCGGGCTTTGGTGGCCTGTTCGAAGGCGTAGCCATAGGCCAGCAGCCGGGCTTCGCTCCATTTCGGACCGACGAAGCTCAGGCCGACCGGCAGTCCGCCCACCTGACCCATCGGTACGGTCAGGTGAGGATAACCGGCGACGGCCGCCGCGCCGCCCGCGCCACCGCCCACGTAGCGATCCTTGAGCACTGGATCGATAAGCCAGCTCGGCCCCATTGTCGGTCCGACCAGGGCAGTCACGTCGTAGGTCTTCAACAGGGCGTCGATGCCGTCCGGACCCGCCATGCGCCGCGCATCATCCCGGGCCTTGATGTAGGCGGGATCAGCCAGGCCGCCGGTCTTTTCCGCCTGCTCGAACAGCTCCTGGCCGAACAGCGGCATCTCGCGGTCGGTGTTGGCGCGGTTGAAGGCGATGACATCGGCCAGGGTGCGGGTCTTGACCTTCGCCGGGTCGGTCGAGGCCAGATAGGCGTTCATCCCGACCTTCAGTTCCGTCAGCAGCACCACCAGTTCGTTCGCGCCGATCTTGTCGCGGTTGGGGAAGCTCGGCACGTCGACCAGCGTGACGCCCTGGGCCTTGAGCGCGGCCAGCGCCTGTTCGAACACCGCGTCCGTTTCCTTGTGGAAGCCGGCGGCGTAGCGCATCACGCCGATCCTGACGCCCTTGAGCGCGTTGGGATCGAGGGCCGTGGCGTAGTCGCTCTTGCGGGCGTCGGCCTCGGCGGTGGCCGGATCGGCCGGGTCGCTGCCGGCCATGAAAGTCAGAAGGTTGGCCGCGTCGGTCACCGTCCGGGTCATCGGACCGGCGGTATCCTGGCTGGCGCTGATCGGTACGATGAAGGTGCGCGACACGAGGCCGACCGTTGGCTTCAGTCCGACCAGTCCGTTGACCGCCGAGGGGCAGGTGATCGAGCCGTCGGTCTCCGTCCCGATCGCCGCCGCCGCCAGACCGGCCGCCACGGCCGCGCCACTGCCGGCCGAGGAGCCGCAGGTCGACCGCGCCAGGTCGTAGGGATTGCGCGCCTGACCTCCGACGGCGCTCCAGCCGCTCAGCGAGTCGTCCGAGCGGATGTTGGCCCACTCCGACAGGTTGGTCTTTCCGAGGATCACCATGCCCGCCGCCCGCAGCCGGGCGATCGCCGGCGCATCGCGCCCCGTGACGTTGCCCGCCAGCGCCAGCGAGCCGGCCGTGGTCGCCATCGGGTCCAGCGTCTCGATATTGTCCTTCACCAGGATCGGCATGCCGAAGAGGGGGCCGAACGGACCCTTGCCGGCATCACGCCGGGCGTCGGCCGCCTGGGCCTGGGCCACAGCTTGCGGGTTCAACGCAATGATCGAGCGAAGCTGGGGATCAAGCGCCTTGCCGCGGGCGAGGTAGGCCCGGACGTCACGGGCGTAGGCGCCCTGGCCGGCGGCGACCTCGGCCTGCAGCTCGGTCATGGATTTGTCGGCGACGTCAACGGCCGGCGCCGCAAGGGCCGGCGTCGCGAGGGTCAACGCGAGGGCGACGGGAAGGAGAGGGCGCATTCGGGACTCCTGAAACAACGCTTCGATGGTTCCGCCGGTCATGGCCGGTTGGCAAGTCCGCCGTTCCGCCTCGAGGCGCGGGCGTTGCCTTTCCGGCCCCTGGTCGCTACATCCCGCGCCGACCCCCATTCCGATCAGACGAGAGCGAGCGACCCCTATGGCCGCGCAATACATTTTCCAGATGCAGGGCCTGACCAAGGCCTATCCCGGCGGCAAGAAGGTGTTCGAGAACATCTGGCTGTCGTTCTATCCGGACGCCAAGATCGGCGTCGTCGGCGTCAACGGCTCGGGCAAGTCGACCCTGCTGAAGATCATGGCCGGGATCGACAAGGAGTTCAGCGGCGAGGCCCGGGCGGCCGACGGCGTGAAGATGGGCTACCTCGAGCAGGAGCCGCATCTGGATGACAGCAAGACCGTCTGGGAAAACGTCATCGCCTGGTGCGACGAGAAGCTGACCGTCGACCGCTACAACCAGATCGCCATGGAGCTCGGCGAGAACTACACCGACGAGCTGATGGAGGAGATGACCGCCCTCCAGGAGAAGATCGACGCCGGCGACCTTTGGGACATCGACAGCAAGGTCGAGATGGCCATGGACGCCCTGCGCTGTCCGCCCAACGACAGTGGTGTGACCAAGCTGTCGGGCGGTGAGAAGCGCCGCGTGGCGCTGGCCCGCCTGCTGCTCAGCAAGCCCGACATGCTGCTGCTCGACGAACCGACCAACCACCTGGACGCCGAGTCCGTGGCCTGGCTGCAGCACCACCTGGAAGCCTTCCCCGGCTGCGTCATCCTCGTGACCCACGACCGCTACTTCCTCAACCAGGTGACCAGCTGGACGCTCGAGCTCGATCGCGGCAAGGGCGTGCCCTACGAGGGCAACTACTCCGGCTGGCTGGAGCAGAAGCAGAAGCGCGTCGTGCAGGAGCAGTCCGAGTCGGAGTCGCGCCAACGCGCCCTGACCAAGGAGCTGGAGTGGGTCCGCTCCAACGCCAAGGCCCGTCAGACCAAGTCCAAGGCCCGCCTGGCCGCCTATGAGCGGATGGTCTCCGAGCAGGAGAACGCCCGCGGCGCCCAGACCCACGCCGTGATCCAGATCCCGCCGGGCCCGCGCCTCGGCAACGCCGTGCTCGAGGTTTCCGACCTCGAAAAGGAGTACGGCGACAAGGTCCTGTTCAAGGGCCTGAGCTTCCGCCTGCCGCCGAACGGCATCGTCGGCGTGATCGGCCCCAACGGCGCCGGCAAGTCGACGCTGTTCAAGCTGATCACCGGTCAGGAAACACCGGACCGGGGCAGCGTGCGTCTCGGTGAGACGGTCAAGCTGGCCTATGTCGACCAGAGCCGCGACGACCTGGAGGCCAATGACACGGTCTGGAAGGCGATCAGCGGCGGCACCGACGTGATGATGGTCGGCAAGCGCGAGATCAACACCCGCGCCTATGTCGGCAGCTTCAACTTCAAGGGCGGGGACCAGCAGAAGAAGGTCGGCCAGCTGTCGGGCGGTGAGCGCAACCGCGTGCACCTGGCCAAGACCCTGGCCACCGGCGGCAACGTCATCCTGCTCGACGAACCGACCAACGACCTGGACATCGAGACGCTGCAGAACCTCGAAGAGGCGCTGGAAGAGTTCGCCGGCTGCGCCGTGGTCATCAGCCACGACCGCTGGTTCCTCGACCGCCTCTGCACCCACATCCTCGCCTTCGAGGGCGACAGCCATGTCGAGTGGTTCGAGGGCAACTTCGAGATGTACGAGGAAGACAAGAAGCGTCGCCTCGGCGCCGACAGCCTGATCCCGCACCGCATCAAGTTCCAGAAATTCACCCGCTAGGGCGTCGCCCGGCGAAATTCCGGTCAGGCGCGTTTCGCGGCCCCGTCCATATCCCGGGCGAGGGCGTCGATGTCCACGCCCAGCGCGCGGACGGCCTGGAGCAGCTGCAGGAAGCGGTGCGAGACCATCAATCCGGTCTGCAATACCGCCGGATGCTGCAGCCGTTCGACGGTAATCAGATACCCGCCGGTGACGCGCTTGACCCAGCCAGCTTCGCGGTGGAGCCGGATGCGCCTGCGCACCGTTTCGTGCGGCAGGCCCAGAGACTGGGCGAGACCCGTGATGGTCGCCGGACGACGGTGCGAGTCCGGCGGGGGGGTCTCGGCGCCGGCATAGACCCAGGCCAGATGGGGGTCGTTGGTGACCAGTTCGGCGTTTATCAGTAACAGCGTGCAGAAGATGACCGCATCGATCATAGAGCCATGGGGGTCGACGCCTGCCTCCAGCACGCGCAGCAAGAAATCGTTGATCAGCATGGCGATTGCGTCGATGCGGTCGGCGTCGGCCGGGGCCCGCAGAGTCGCCCGGGGTGAACCGCCGGCAAACTGGCTGAAGTCGAACCCGAGCGCGTGGAGGTCGCCGATGACCGTGCGCAGCGCCAGCCAGCTCGCCTCACCGTCGGCGCGGTAGTCGACCCCTTCGAGTGGCTCGGGCGCGACCATATGACCGCGGCCCTCCCTCCGCCGGACCAGCCCTGCGACCTCAAGCTCGGCCACCTTTCGCCGCGTGGTCTCGTACGGCAGGTTCATCGACTGGGCGATCGCCCGGACACTGAAGACGCGCGGGGGAAGGGGCTTGGCCACGCCAATCTGGGAAGATCGGCTCGCCTGGATGGCCGCCAGGTAGACGACCGCGCGCGTAAAGTCGCCGTCGTGCCGGCGAATCTGCCGCGCGACCAGATCGAGCAGAAATGTCGTTACGCATCGAAAGACAAGCCGCTGTTGTCGCCGCAAGCCTTCGACCGCGGAATCATCGGTCATCGTCCCCACCCGCCGGATACTGAAAACCCCATTTTCTGGAAGCGCAATCCGCCAATCGCTCTTGATCGTTGCAATCAACCGCCTCTGATCAAATCTGTGATGAAGCGGAAGCGTCGCTCAGGCGGCCAGGTCGATCGCTTGGCATACTCAGACGTCTTCGATTGACGGACCGGCCATGGGCGGCGATGTCGGGGCATGACCAATGCCCAGACCCCTCCCGTCGTTCTCATCTCGCATGAAACGCTCGCGCCGTTGCAGGGCGCGCTTGAGCCGGCCTACCGCATCATCCGTCTATGGGACCACCCGGATCGGGCGGCCTTCCTCGCTGGACCTGGTCGCGACGTGCAGGCGATTGTCCATGCGGGCGAGATCAAGCTGACGCCGGATCTGCTGGCGGACATGCCGCGCCTGGGTCTGATCGCCTGCGTGAGTGTCGGTTACGACGGCGTCGACGTCCCCTGGTGCCGCGCTCATGGCATTGCGGTCAGCCATTCGCAGGGGCTCAACGCCGAGGATGTCGCCGATCATGCGGTGGGGGCCTTCCTCGCGGCCTGGCGTGGGATCGTTCAAGGGGACCGGATGGTGCGGGAAGGGCGCTGGACACCCGCCGAACGCATGCGGCCACGTCCGGGCCTCATCGGCCGCAAGGCCGGCATCGTCGGGCTCGGCCATATCGGCGCGGCGATTGCGCGACGGGTGGAGCCGTTCGGGATGACCGTCTCCTGGTGGGGGCCGAACGACAAGGAAACCCACTGGCCCAAGGCCCAGAGCCTGCTGGCGCTGGCGCGGGACAGCGATGCCCTGTTCGTCGCCTGCCGCGGCGATGCGGCGAACCACCATCTGATCTCGGCGGCGGTCATCGAGGCGCTTGGTCCTCGCGGCTGTCTGGTCAATGTCGCGCGTGGCTCGGTGGTCGACGAGGACGCTCTCATCGCCGCGCTCAAGGACGAGCGGCTCGGCATGGCGGCCCTGGACGTTTTCGAGACCGAGCCGACACCAGCAGGGCGCTGGGCCGATGTGCCCAATACCGTCCTGACGCCGCACACCGCCGGCGGAACGCTCGAGAGCATTCCGAAGATGGTCGGTCAGACGCTGGAAAACCTGCGGCTGTTCTTCCAGGGCCAACCGTTGCTGTCGCCGGTTCAGGCCTGAAGCAGAAGCACGCCCACGCCGGCGGCCAGGAGCGCCGCGAACAGCACCGCTGCCACAAGCCGCTTTCGCGGGGTTTTCAGAACGCGGCCAAGCATCGAGAGACCTCCGAGGTGGCGGAGTCGCTCCCCGCCTGCGAAAACACTCATATCAAAGTGATATCACTTTTGCCAGTGGTGATGACGCCGCGCTTGTCCGGCAAGCTCCCTGCTGTCTAGTGTCGGAGATGGCAGGGAGGCGAGCATGACCGGTGTCCTGGGCGTAGGCGGGGTGTTCTTCAAGGCCGAGGACGGTGACGCGGTCCGCGCTTGGTATCGCGATGTCCTGGGCTTCGCGATCGAGGACTGGGGCGGCGCGATGTTCCAGCATCCGGACAAGGGTTACACCGTCTGGAGCCCATTCAAGGCGGATACCGGTTATTTCGCACCGTCGACCCAGCCGTTCATGATCAACCTGATCGTCGAGGATATGGACGGTGTTCTCGCCCGGGCCGCGCAGGCCGGCGTGACTCCGCTCGGGCGGGACGATTCGGATCCCAACGGTCGCTTCGCCTGGCTTCTTGACCCCGCGGGCATCAAGGTCGAGCTCTGGGAACCCTTGCCCGACAAGGCTTGACTTAATCATATAAAGATATCCTTATATCCCCATGGTGATGTCATCGGGACAGGCTGTGGAGATACTGCGCGCGGCGGGCGAGCCCACGCGGTTGCGCGTTCTTGCCCTTCTTGCGCGCGAGGAATTGTCGGTGCTCGAGCTGTGCACCGTGCTCGACCAGAGTCAGCCGCGTGTGTCGCGTCACCTCAAGCTGTTGGCCGAAGCTGGGTTGGTCGAACGATTTCCGGACGGGGCCTGGGTATTCTACAGGCTCGCGGCCCAGGGGCCGGGGCGGGCGCTGGCCGACCAGACGCTGGCGCTGATCGATCCCGCCGACGCGGAGCTGGCGGCCGATGCGGAACGGCTGTCGCGCGTGGCGACCGAGCGTGGCGCCGAGGCCGCCGCCTACTTCGCCCGAAACGCCGCCCGCTGGGACGAGATCCGCTCGCTGTATGTGGCCGAAGCCGAGGTCGAGGCGGAAATCCGCAAGGCCGTCGGGCCGGAGCCGCTCGGCCTGATGGTCGACCTGGGCGCCGGAACCGGCCGCATGCTGACCCTTCTGGCCGGGCAGGCGCGCCGCTCGGTCGGCCTGGACCTGTCGCAGCAGATGCTCAACATCGCGCGGGTCAATGTCGGTGAGGCCGGGCTGACGGCCTGCGAACTGCGCCACGGGGACATCTTTGCCACCGGGCTTCCAGACCGCTGTGCCGATCTGGTGACGGTCCATCAGGTGCTTCACTACCTCGGCGATCCGGCTGCCGCCGTGGCCGAAGCGGGGCGCCTGGTCGCCGCGACGGGCCGGCTGCTGATCGTCGACTTCGCCCCGCACGCGCTGGAGTATCTGCGCGAGCAGCACCAGCACCGCAGGCTTGGCTTCTCCGACGAGGAGATCGGCCGCTGGGTGGCCGCGGTCGGCCTTGAACTGGAAACCGCCGCCGCCCTGCCGCCCGCGGCCGAGGCGGGACTGACCGTGAAGATATGGACGGCCCGACGGCCTGCCCTGGCCGAGAGGAGCGCCGCATGACCCCCCCTTCAGCCCTGGGCCCGGTCGCCCGGGCCGGCGGCCGCGACAACGGCGTGCGCGTCTCGTTCGAGTTTTCGCCGCCAAAGACGCCCCAGGCGGAGGAAAGCCTGTGGGCCGCCATCCGGCGGCTGGAGCCGCTGAACCCGACGTTCGTCTCCGTGACTTACGGCGCCGGCGGCTCGACCCGCGAACGGACCCACCGGACCGTAAAGCGGATGCTCGACGAGACGACGCTGAAGCCCGCCGCCCACCTGACCTGTGTCGGAGCCTCGCGCGCCGAGGTCGACGAGGTGGTTCGGGATTACTGGGAAAGCGGCATCCGCCACATCGTCGCCCTGCGCGGCGACCCGCCGGGGGCGATCGGCGGCGCCTACGAGCCACGCGCCGACGGCTATCTCAACGCCACCGAACTGACGGCCGGTATCCTCAAGGTCGCGCCGTTTGAAGTGTCGGTCAGCCTCTATCCGCAGGTCCACCCCGAGAGCCCGGGGATCGACCACGACATCGATGTGCTGAAGGCCAAGGTCGATGCCGGGGCGACGCGGGCGATCACCCAGTTCTTCTTCGACACTGACGTGTTCCTGCGGTTCATGGACAAGGTCCGCAAGGCGGGCGTGACCATCCCGATCTCGCCGGGGATCATGCCTGTGTCCAACTTCAGGGGACTCCAGCGCATGGCCGAGCCCTGCGGCATCCCCTTGCCGGCCTGGCTGGGCGGTCTTTTCGACGGGCTGGACGACGATCCCGACACCCGACGCCTGATCGCCGGCTCGGTGGCCGCGGAGATGTGCGCGAAATTGTCCGAGGAAGGCTTCAGCGACTTCCACTTCTACACCCTCAACCGGGCGGATCTCGTCTACGCCATCTGCCGCGTGCTCGGCGTGCGGGAGGCCCCGATCGGGTCGACGGAGGCGGCGGCATGAAAAAGCGCTTCCTGATACCGATCCTCGCCGCCCTGGCCCTGACGGGTGTCGCGGTCGCCCAGGGTATGCCGCCCGAATGGATCCGGCCGACCCCGCCTCTGCAGATTGGCGACAACCTCTACTACGTCGGCAGCGAGGGCCTGTCGGCGTTCCTGATCGTCACGCCCAAGGGGCTGATCCTGATCGACGGGCCGATGGAGCAGAACGTCGCCGGCATCGAGGCCAACATAAAGGCGCTTGGCTACAAGCCGTCTGACGTGAAGATCCTGCTCAACAGCCACGCTCACTTCGACCATGCGGCGGGATTCGCGCAGCTGAAGACCGACACCGGCGCGACGTTGCTGGCCAGCGCCGGCGACAAGCCGTTGCTGGAACGCGGCATCTATCCGGGGTCTGAAGATGTGGCCTGGCTGCGCTTCAAACCGGTCAAGGTCGATGCGGTGATCAAGGACCGCGACACCGTCACCCTGGGCGGCGTGACCCTGACGGCCAACATCACGCCCGGCCATACGCCGGGCTGCACGACCTGGACCTTCCCCGTGAAGATCGACGGCGTCGTGCGCAAGGCGATGCTCTGGTGCAGCACGACGGTGGCCGCCAACCGGCTGGCGCCGAAGCCGCAGTATCCGGGGATCGTCGCCGACTATCGCGCGAGCTTCGTCCGCCTGGCGGCGATGCAGGCGGACGTCTTCCTGGCTCCGCATCCCGACCAGTTCGGCTTCGCCGAGAAGCGTGCGGCCATGGCGGCGGGCAAGCCCAGCCCGTTCGTCGATCCGACCGAACCTGGCCGTCGCATCGCCGCCTCGCGCACCGCCTTTGAAACAGAACTGGCCCGCCAGCAGGGAGCCGCCCAATGAGCCGTCAGGACCGCATCGCAGCCCTCAAGGCTGCCGCGAAACAGCGCATTCTCGTACTCGACGGGGCCTGGGGCGTGATGATCCAGCGCCAAGGACTGAGCGAGGCCGATTTCCGCGGCGAGCGCTTTGCCGACCACAACGGTCAGCTGAAGGGCAACAACGACGTCCTCTGCCTGACCCGGCCGGATATCATCGCCGGGCTGCACGACGCCTATTTCGCGGCCGGCGCCGACATCAGCGAGAGCAACACCTTCAGCGCCACCTGGATCGCCCAGCGTGACTACGGCCTGGAGAGCGCCGCCTACGACATCAACCTCGAAGGCGCCAAACTCGCCCGCGCCGCCGCCGACCGCTGGACTGAACAGACGCCGGACAAGCCGCGCTTCGCCGCCGGCTCGCTCGGGCCGCTGAACGTCATGCTGTCGATGTCGTCGGACGTGAACGATCCCGGCGCGCGCACCGTGACCTTCGACCAGGTCTACGAGGCCTATCGCGAGCAGGTGAAGGGCCTCTACGAGGGCGGGGTCGACCTGTTCCTGATCGAGACCATCACCGACACCCTGAACTGCAAGGCGGCCATCAAGGCGATCCTCGACCTGCGCGACGAAGAGGGCCACGAAGAGCTGCCGATCTGGATCAGCGGGACGATCACCGACCGTTCCGGCCGCACCCTGTCGGGCCAGACGGTCGAGGCCTTCTGGAACAGCGTGCGTCACGCCAAACCGTTCGCCATCGGCCTGAACTGCGCGCTGGGCGCGGACTTGATGCGGCCGCATATCGCCGAGCTGTCGCGCATCGCCGACACCCTGGTCGCGGCCTATCCCAACGCAGGCCTGCCCAACGCCATGGGCCAGTACGACGAAGAGCCGCACCAGACGGCCTGTTCGCTGCACGAGTGGGCCGAAAGCGGCATCGTCAACATCGTCGGCGGCTGCTGCGGCACGACGCCCGACCATATCGCCCATGTGGCGCAGTCCGTGGCCGGCATGGCCCCGCGCGCCGTTCCCGAACGCCCGACCGCCATGCGGCTGGCGGGGTTGGAAGCGTTCGAGCTGGCGTGATGAGAGCGACCAGAGCCGACCTCGTGAATAAGCTGACCGAGCTCTCCGTAAGGGATGGCTTCCCGATCACCGACACGACCGAGATCTACTACGACCTTCGCATCAGCGGTGGCGATATGGATGAGTTCACTGGCTGGCTGGAGAAGCGTTCTGGCCGTCCATTGCCAGCGGTTGTCGTTTGTCCTGGAGAGCCAGGCGACTTCTTCGGGGCGGTCGAACGATGGCTGGGTATCCGCCGCTATCCAAGCTTCACGGTCGCCGATTGCCTCCAATACCTGACGGCCGCCTGATGACCGCCCTTAAGACCGTCCTGCCCCTCGGCCCCATCGAGACCGAGATGCTGCGCGATATCCGCAGCCGGCTGAACCGGCGGGCGGTCAGCGACGCGGCGCTGTTTTCGTTGGGCGCGGCCTTCCTGACCGCCTGCGGACGCGCCGACATCCCGCCGACCACGGCCGTGCCGGCCAAGGTGCTGTCGGGTCCGCTGGTGGTGAAGATCGCCGCGACGGCCGACCTCGCCACCCTGTCGCGGCTGGTGGCGACGCTCGCCGAGCACCGCACCCTCGATCCGAAATGCTGGCCCGGCCTCGTCGCCGCCGGCGCTCCGCAAGCCATTCTCTCCCGTCGTCTGGCCCTGGCCGGGCGGGAGCCTGCCTTTGAAAGTCCCCCGTCCCAATGAGACCTGTCTTCGTAAACATCGGTGAGCGCACCAACGTCACCGGCTCGGCCAAATTCCGCAAACTGGTGGCAGAGGGCGACTATGCGGCCGCCCTGTCCGTGGCCCGCCAGCAGGTTGAGGCCGGGGCGCAGGTCATCGACATCAACATGGACGAGGGGCTGCTGGATTCGAAGGCGGCCATGGTCACCTTCCTCAACCTGATCGCCGCCGAGCCGGACATCGCCCGGGTGCCGGTGATGATCGACAGCTCCAAGTGGGAGATCATCGAGGCCGGCCTGCGCTGCGTGCAGGGCAAGGCCATCGTCAACTCGATCTCGATGAAGGCCGGCGAGGCGGAGTTCATCGCCCAGGCGAAGCTGTGCCTGCGCTACGGCGCGGCCGTGGTGGTCATGGCCTTCGACGAGGAAGGCCAGGCCGACACCGCCGACCGCAAGGTGGCCATCTGCGAGCGGGCCTATCGCATCCTCGTGGACGAGGTCGGCTTCCCGCCCGAGGACATCATCTTCGACCCGAACATCTTCGCCGTGGCGACGGGGATCGAGGAGCACGACAACTACGCCGTCGACTTCATCGAGGCGACGCGGCGGATCAAGCAGCTGCTGCCCTACGCACGGGTGTCGGGCGGGGTGTCGAACGTCTCGTTCAGCTTCCGCGGCAACGAGCCGGTGCGCCGGGCGATCCACAGCGTGTTCCTGTATCATGCGATCAACGCCGGCATGGACATGGGCATCGTCAACGCCGGCGATCTGCCGGTCTATGACGACATCGAGCCGGAGCTGCGCGAGGCCGTCGAGGACGTGATCCTCAACCGGCGTCCGAAGGCCGGCGGCTCTCAGACCGAGAGGCTGGTGGATCTGGCCCCGAAGTACAAGGGCGACGGCAGCAAGGTTCAGGTCGCTGACCAGGCTTGGCGCGGTCTGCCGGTCGCCGAGCGGCTGGCCCATGCGCTGGTCAATGGCATCACCGAGTTCATCGACGCCGACACGGAAGAGGCGCGGCTGACCGTCGAACGGCCGCTGCACGTGATCGAAGGCCCGCTGATGGACGGGATGAACATCGTCGGCGACCTGTTCGGGGCCGGAAAGATGTTCCTGCCGCAGGTGGTCAAGTCGGCCCGGGTGATGAAGCAGGCGGTGGCCTGGCTGATGCCGTTCATGGAAGCCGAGAAGGAAGGCAAGCCGCGCGAGCAGGCCGGCCGGATCCTGATGGCCACGGTGAAGGGCGATGTCCACGATATCGGCAAGAACATCGTCGGCGTGGTCCTGCAGTGTAACAACTACGAGGTCATCGACCTGGGCGTCATGGTCCCCGCCGACCGGATTCTGGACGAGGCGAAGGCCCACAACGTCGACATCATCGGCCTGTCGGGCCTGATCACTCCGTCGCTGGACGAGATGGTCTTCGTCGCCGCCGAGATGGAGCGGCGTGGCTTCGACATCCCGCTGCTGATCGGCGGGGCGACGACCAGCAAGACCCATACGGCGGTGAAGATCGCGCCGGCCTATCGCGCGGCCTCCACCACCTATGTGCTGGACGCCAGCCGGGCGGTGGGGGTGGTCTCTCAGCTACTGTCGAAGACCGACAAGGCGGCCTTCGAAGCCCAGACCCGCGCCGACTATGTGAAGGTCCGCGAGCAGTTCGCCCGGGGCCAGGAGCAGAAGACCCGCACGCCGATCGCCCGGGCGCGGGCCAACCGCTTCGCGATCGATCTGGCCGGGTCGCCGCCGCCGAGGCCGAGCTTTACCGGCACGCGAGCGTTTGACTCCTATGATCTGAAAACACTGGCGAACTACATCGACTGGACACCGTTCTTCGCCAGCTGGGAGCTGGTCGGGCGGTTCCCCGACATTCTGACGGACGACGTGGTCGGCGCGGCCGCCAGCGACCTGTGGAAGGACGCCCAGGTCATGCTGGCGAAGATCGTCGAGGAGAACTGGTTCCAGGCCCGCGGCGTGGTCGGCTTCTGGCCGGCGGAGTCGGACGGCGACGATATCGTGGTCTATGCCGACGAGAGCCGCACGACGGAGCTGGCGCGGCTGCATACCTTGCGTCAGCAGATGGCCAAGACCGGCGACAAGGCCAACGCGGCCCTGTCCGACTTCGTCGCCCCGATCGGCGGCCCGGCGGACTGGATCGGTGGTTTCGCGGTCACCGCGGGTCATGGCGAGCCGGAGATCGCCAAGCGCTTCAAGGACGCCGGCGACGACTATTCCGCCATCCTCGCCGCCGCGCTTGCCGACCGCCTGGCGGAAGCCTTCGCCGAGGCCATGCACCACCGCGTGCGGACCGAGCTGTGGGGCTACGCGCCGGACGAAGCCTTCGACCTCGATCATCTCATCGGCGAGCGCTATCGCGGCATCCGCCCGGCTCCGGGGTATCCGGCCCAGCCTGATCACACCGAAAAAGCCACGTTATTCAAGTTGTTGGACGCGGAGGCTCAGACCGGCATGAAGCTGACGGAGAGCTTCGCCATGAGCCCGGCGGCGGCGGTCAGCGGCCTCTACTTCAGCCATCCCGACGCCCACTACTTCGGCGTCGGGCGCATCGACCGCGACCAGGTCAGCGACTACGCCGCCCGTAAGGGGTGGGGCCTGGCGACCGCCGAACGCTGGCTGGCCCCGATCCTCGCGTACGATCCGGATGCAGCTGGCAGGGACGCGGCGGCCTAGAGACCGCGTCCTTCGACAGGCCAGCCGCTACTGCGCGCCGCGCAGAACAGGCTTCGCGCCCTTGCCCCTTTTCGCACGCGCCGGCGCTGGAGCGGTCGGAGCGGCAGCTTCTGGAGGCGCCGTCGCGGGCGTCGCGGCCGGCGCCGGCAGCAGGTCATCGATGGCGCTGGACGCCGCCGGGGCCGCTTCCGGGGTCGCCGGGCCTTCGGCAGGGGCCGATGCAGGCGAGTCGACGGTCGTCGCGGGGGCGTCACCACCGTCCGCCTGCGCTGGCGCGGCGGCGGGCTCGCCCTCGGGGGCGGGGGCCGCCGGGACAGGGGCCGCCTCCGTCGCCGCGACGACAGGGTCCGCCGGCGCGGCCACAGGCGCGGATCCCACCACGACCGGCTTCACGTTGTAGGTCAGGGCTTGGCCGAGCAGCAGCGACCGGGCTTCCAGCGTCTTCGCCGTTTCTCCGCATTTCGCGGGCGGCGACCAGGACATCCAGAACTGGGCGAGCTGGGCCTTGGGCACACTGGTCGCCCCGGTCCAGACGGCCCGGCCGCGACGGATGGCGTCGGCGCCCTGGGTCTGGATCGGCGACGGACTGGCCTTCTCGGCCGCCTGCATCGCGCGCACGAACAGGAGGATGTCCTGTTTCGCCTCGTCCCGCTGGGCCGGATAGACCTTGCTGAGGTTCTCCTCTGTGCCGGGCGTGGGCCAGGCCCGTTCGATGCGCGTCACTTCCGGCATGGCGAGGTCGTAGAGCTCAACGTAGGCGGAGATGGCGCCATAGCACCAGCCGACATAGCCATAGTCATCGGTCGGGGCCGAGACCGCGCCGCCCTGGATCGGAAGCGCGGCGACGTCCTGCTTGCGCGGCACGGCCGTGGCCATGGGGCCGTCGGAAGCGCCGGTGGCGGCATCCTGGGCGAACAGGGCGAGGGCGAAGAAGAGCGGGGCCATTCAAGGTCCTGAAAAAAGTTGCGTCAGGCGTCGTCGCCGATCGGATGACCGAAACCACCGCCCCCCGGGGTCTCGATCTCGACAACGTCGCCCGGCCGCACGGAAATCGAAAAGCAGCCTGTAAGTTCCCTTACAGCGCCGTCGGCGGTTCTCAAACGCTGGCGGCCGGAAAGCGCGGCGCCACCGCCACAGATTCCCTGCGGACTGTGGCTTCGGCGTGACGAGAGCAGGGCGACTTCCATCGGCGCGAGGAAGCGCATGTGGCGCACCGCGCCGTCGCCGCCGCGATGCAGACCCTCGCCGCCAGATCCGGCCCGGGTGTGGAAGGTCTCGACCCGCACGGGAAAGCGCCGCTCGAGGATCTCCGGGTCGGTCAGTCGACTGTTGGTCATGTGGCTGTGGACCGCGCTGGTTCCGGCCCGCCGCATCGTCGCGCCCGCGCCGCCGCAGATGGTCTCGTAGTACTGCCGGTCCTCATCGCCGAAGGTGAAGTTGTTCATCGAGCCCTGGCTGTTGGCCATCACGCCAAGGGCCGCATAGAGGGCGTCGACCACATGCTGGCTGGTCTCGACATTGCCGGCGACCACGGCGGCCGGCGGCTCGGGGTCGAGCATCGAGCCATGCCGGGTGATGATCTTCAGCGGCGTCAGGCAGCCCGCGTTGAGCGGGATGTCGTCGTCGACCAGGCTGCGGAAAACGTAGAGCGCGGCCGCGTCGACAATGGCCGAGGGGGCGTTGAAATTGCTCGTCAGCTGATCAGCCGAGGCGCTGAAGTCGAGCACTGCCTCGCCGGCCGCGGCGTCGACCTTGATGGTGACGACGATCTCGCCGCCGCCGTCCATCGGCACGCGGGCCTCACCGTCCTGCAGTTTCGTCAGGGCCCGGCGTACGGCCTGCTCGGCGTTCTTCTGCACGAAGGTCATGTAGCGGGCGACGGCTTCGGCGCCGTAGGCCTCGATCATCGCCGCAACCGATGCGGCGCCGGCCTGGCAGGCGGCGATCTGGGCCTTGAGGTCGGCGATGTTGCGGTCCGGCGCGCGGGCCGGCCAGCGTCCGGTCAGCAGGGCGGCGCGGGTCTCCGCCTCGAGGAACCGGCCGTCCTTCATGATCGGCACGGCGTCGAGCAGCACGCCTTCCTCGTCGAGCGTCTTCGAGAACGGCGGCATGGAGCCCGGCTGCACGCCGCCGACGTCCGCGTGGTGGCCTCGCGCGGCGACGTAGAAGGCCGGGGGCTCGGCGTCGTCCATGAACACCGGCATCACCACGGTGATATCGGGCAGGTGGGTGCCGCCGAAGTAGGGATTGTTCAGCGCGAAGGCTTCGCCGGGGCGCAGCATGGGATGGCGCGCGGTCGTCGCCCGCACGCTGGCGCCCATGCTGCCCAGATGCACCGGCATGTGCGGCGCATTGGCCACCAGCCCGCCGCCCGCGTCGAACAGGGCGCAGGAAAAGTCGAGCCGCTCCTTGATGTTGACCGAATGGGCCGTGCGCTCCAGCGCCGCCCCCATGGCCTCGGCCACGCCCATGAAACGGCGGTTGAACAGCTCCAGGGTGACGGGATCCGGCGCGTCGGCGGCGATGACGCCGGCGGTCAGCGGCGTGGTGCGGGTCAGGCGGATCAGTCCGTCGGGTTCGGCGGTGGCCCGCCAGCCGGCGGCCACGGCGATCTGGGTGTCGGACCGGATGATCAGGGCGGGGCCGTCCAGATCTTCAAGCGCGCTCGCTTGAACAACAGTCCGCTCATCCCGGCGAAGGCCGGGACCCAGGCTCTTTTCGGAATGCTCCGGGGTTGTCCGAACCTGCCCAAAAACACCTGGGTCCCGGCCTTCGCCGGGATGCGCGGCGTTATTGCCGGAGCCTTCGGTGGCCTCCACTTCCACGCTGGCGATCAGGATGGGCCGCTCCGGCTCGACAAAGCCGAAGAGCCGCTGGTGCGCCTCCTCGAAGGCGGCCTTCACGGCGGTGAGGGCGCCAGGAGCGATCGGCAGGGCCGCGTCCGCGCCGTCATAGCGCAGACGCAGGCGTCGTTCCGTGGATCCCGCGGCGGCGCCCTGGGCGGAGAGGGCTGCGCGGGCATCCTGTTCGAGGCGGTCAGCGAGCGCCCCGGCTGCGTTGAGTCCCTCGGCATCGAGGAGTGCTTCCAGCCCGGCCTGGCGCATCCCGCCCACGCGCGCCTGACCGATCCCCCAGGCCGACAGCAGGGACGCGTGGCGCGGGCTGAGCACCTCGGTGACTCCCAGCGCGTCGGCGACCTGGCAGCAGACCTGGCCGGCCGCGCCGCCGAACGCCACCAGCGCATGACCGCGCGGGTCGAAGCCGCGTTCAGTGGAGATGCGGCGCACCGCCTGTGCCATCTGTTCGACCGCGACGGCGACGAAGCCCTCGGCGGCGGCCTCGACGGAGAGGCCCATGGCCTCAGCCAGTTCGGCCAGCCGCGCGCGGGCGGCCTCCGGATCCAGGGCGGCATCGCCAGTCGGACCGAACACCGGCGGGAAGAACGCCGGGTCCAGCCGGCCAAGCACCAGATTGGCGTCGGTGACCGTCGCGGGGCCGCCTCGTCCGTAGCAGGCGGGGCCGGGGTCAGCGCCAGCGCTGGCCGGACCCGCCCGGGCGCGGAAGCCGTCGAAGGTCAGGATCGAGCCGCCGCCGGCCGCCACGGTCTCGACGTCGAGCATCGGGCTGCGCAGTTTCGCGCCGGCCACTTTCGCCGCATCGCGCCGCTCCAGCACCCCGGCGAAGCGGCAGACGTCGGTTGAGGTGCCGCCCATGTCGAAGCCGAGCACGGCCGCCGCGCCGGCGCTTTCCGCTGTGCGCGCCACCCCGACCACGCCGCCGGCCGGGCCGGAGACCACGGCGTCCTTGCCCCGGAAAGCTTCGGCGCGGACCAGCGCCCCGGCCGAGGTCATGAACCACAGCGGAGCGCCCTCAACGGCCCGGGCCACCTGGTCGACATAGGCCCGCAATACCGGCGTCAGATAGGCGTCGGCCACCGCGGTCTCGGCGCGGGGCACGAAGCGGGGCAGGGGGCTGACCTCGTGGCTTAGGGCGACGTAGTCGAATCCGGCGGCGCGGGCGATCTCGCCGGCGGCCTGTTCATGGGCCGGGTTCAGGTCGCTGTGCAGGAAGGCGATGGCGACGCTGGTGAAGCCGTCGGCGCGGGCGCGGGCCAGATCGTCGGCGAGCTTTCCGGCATTGAGCGCCGCAACGACCGCGCCGTCCGCCGCCAGCCGCTCGTCAGCTTCGATCACCCCGCTGAAGAGCGGGTCTGGCCGGATGATGTCGAGTGCGAACAGGTCGGGCCGCGACTGGTCGCCGATGACCACCGCGTCGGCGAATCCCCGCGTTGTGACCAGCAGCGTTTTCGCCCCCTTGCGCTCCAGCAGGGCGTTGGTGGCCACCGTTGTGCCCATCTTGATCGCCGCGACCCGCCCGGCGGGAAAGGGCGAGCCGGGTTCAACCGCCAGCAGGCGGCGCATCGCCTCGACCGCCGCGTCCGGGTAGGACGGCGACGCGGACAGGAGCTTGAGCGTCTGTTCCGCGCCGTCGGGCGTCCGGCCGATCACGTCGGTGAAGGTGCCGCCACGGTCGATCCAGAACGTCCAGCCGGACGCATTTTCGGCAACCGTTGTCATGTCCGCGCCACGATCATAAGCTGCAAGTTGATCCCATGAGTTTCTGGCGCACCATAGCAGGCCTCGCGGCGCGTCGCGTTGACGACGCCGAATGCCCCGACTGTCCTCCCGGCCCCCCGGGCGAGGACCCCGCCTTCACGACCGCTGTCACGGCTCTGGGCGCGAAGCTGGCCAAGGCTGACGGTCGCGCCGACCAGGACGAGTTCGACGCCTTCGCCACCGTCTTCCAGCCCGACTCGGGTTCCGAGCGCAATGTGCACCGCCTGTACGATCTGGCCCGCCAGACCACGCGGGGATTCGAGAGCTACGCCAAGCGCCTCGCCAAGCGCTACCGGAACTGCCCGCAATTGCTGGAAGATGTGCTCGACGGACTGTTCCATATCGCCAGCTCCGATGGCGCCGTGACGGTCGACGAATTGATCTATCTGGAGACCGTCTCGGACCTGTTCGGCTTCTCGCCGCTGACGTTCAGGCGGTTGAAGGCGACGCACCTGGGCGCCGGGCCGGACGATCCGTATGTGATCCTCGGCGTCCTGCCGGATGCCGCCGACGATGCGGTGCGCGCCGCCTGGCGCCAGCGGGTGTCCGACGCCCATCCCGACCGGGCGCGCGGTCGCGGCCTTCCAAGCGAGTTCATCGAGGTGGCGGAAACCAAGACCGCGGCGATCAATGCCGCGTTCGACGCCATCGTCCGGGAGCGTCGGGAACTGGCGCTGGAAGGCGCCCTCTGATCGGGCAGACGCCGAATTTTCACCCGTTTGACATGTGTTCAGTTGACGTTCAGCGGTTAACGACAAAATAGTAATTCATGGCCGCGCCTTTCGCGGCCCGCCGAGGACAAGATGGACAGACTGAACTCTGCGGGGGGGTCTCGTTCGGCCTTAAGGGGCCTGGCCTGGTTGGCCGGCGCGCTGGCCACCTGCGCCGCGCTCGCTGTCGGCGCGGTGCTGGCCGTCTTCGCCGCCGCGACCGTTGTCCTCATCGCCCTGATGTCCAGCGCCCTGCTGGCGCTCGCCGGGGTCGCGGTCCGCGCCAAGCGCACGGTCCGCTCACGTCCGGCCGGCGATCCCGACATCATTGAAGCCCGCAATGTCGGCGGCCATTCCTGGGTCGCCTACGGCTGGAACGAGCGCCGCTAGTCGGCGGGTTTCGTCGGGCCGACTCTGTTCGACAGACAGACGACAAACACCGTCACCATCGTGATCGCCACCGGCGCCATGGACAGCGGCGCGGCCAGGTCCAGGGGCGCCAAGGCCCAGATTGCCGCGAACGCGAGTCCCGACAGCGCGAAGAGCCGGCCCGACAGGCGCTTGTAGGCCTGCTGTCGCGCGGAGAGCACCGGCAGGGACTTGGGCGTGACATTGCCCTGATAGGCCAGCACCAGGCCGATCATGATCATCGACAGGCGCGTGGCGGTATCCATGCTGATGATCTCACCCTTGCTGAAGGTCGCCACTGCTGCGGCCCCCGCTGAAGTCCCGATCAGGACCGCTGCCTGGATCTGCCCGGATCTGGTGGTTTTCGTCATGGCTCGGAGGCCTTTCCTGATGGGGCCGGGGCTGCGTTAGTCAGCGGCCTTCGCGGCCCGGTTCCGCGTGGACAGGCAGTAGCTGATCACCGCGACGCCCGCGCCAAGGATCGGGACGATGGACCAGAGGTTGGCCACGTCGATCGGCGCGAACATCCAGATCCCCGTATAGGCGAGCCCGGATACGAAGAAGGCCCAGCCGGTCAGGCGATTGATGGCCCGCTTCCTGGCTGACGCCGTCGGCGCCTCCTTCGGGGTTGCGTTGCTTTGCCAGGCGGTGAGCAGGCCGATCGAGGCCATGAGCACCCGCGTCGTGAGATCCTTGCTGATGATTCCGGTCTTGTGGAGCACGGTCGCCGTCGCGGCGACCACGAACATGGCGCCGACCTGCATCAGGGCGGACTTGATGGATTTCTTCATGACGATTGCGCCTTCTTCCTGATGGCGGGGGGCGGGGGAGCGCGGCCGCCGGTCGGCTCCGCGCCCAGTCCAAAGGTGTTGGCAAACCCCATCAGCGCCTCTTCGAGCACCGAGAGCTTGAGGTAGTAGGTGATTGATTTTCCGGACTTCTCGGCGTGGATCAGGTCCGCTTCCTTCAGAACCGCGAAGTGGGCTGACATCGTCGGCTTGGACACGTCGAACTGGTCGGCGAGATCGCCGGCGGTCATCGGTCCGGCCCGCAGGAGCTGGAGCACCCGGCGCCGGGTCGGATCTGAAAGGGCCTTGAAGACACAGCTCATGAATCGATAGTTAGCTAAACATCGAAATGAGTCAAGCGCGTCGCCGGCCTCCGCAACGTCACGCTTGCACCGCCGCGCGCCGCGCCGCATTGTCGCGCCTTCAAACAAGCGTTCGGGAGCGGAACAATGATTGGCGTCGTAGCGACTTTGACGGTGGCCGAGGGCAAGGGCCCCGACCTGGAAAAGGTCTTCGCGGACCTCGCGGCCAAGGTGAAGGCCAATGAGTCCGGCTGCCTGATGTACCAGCTGACCAAGAGCCGCACCGAGCCCAACGTCTACAAGGTGCTTGAGCTGTACGCCTCCCAGGACGCCCTGACGGCGCACGGCGGCACCGACTACTTCAAGGCGGCCGGCCCCGGCATCGGCGCCTGCCTCGGCGGCCGTCCGTCCATCGAATACCTCGACGCGGTCTGATCCCGATGGACCTCGCGTTTTCGGATGACGACAAGGCCTTCCAGCGCGAGGTCCGCGACTGGATCGCCGAGAACTACGACGACGACCTGCGCCGGATGATGAGCCAGTCGAAGAACGGCTATCTCAACAAGGCCGGCCAGGTGAAGTGGCAGAAGAAGCTGGCCTCGAAGGGCTGGGCGACAGTCAACTGGCCGGTCGAGTACGGCGGCCCGGGCTTCACGCCGTCGCAGGCCTATATCTACAACATGGAGATGAGCCTGGCCGGCGTGCCGACCGCTTCGCCCATGGGCCTGAAGATGGTCGCGCCGGTGATCATGGCTTTCGGCACGGACGAGCAGAAGGCGCAGCATCTGCCGCCGATCATCAACTCCGATCTCTGGTGGTGTCAGGGCTATTCCGAGCCGGGCTCCGGGTCGGACCTCGCCAGCCTGCAGATGAAGGCCGAGCGGGACGGGGACGACTACATCCTCAACGGCTCGAAGATCTGGACAACGCATGCCCAGTGGGCCGACTGGATGTTCTGTCTGGTCCGCACGGACAACAGCGGCAAGCCGCAGAATGGGATCAGCTTTCTGCTGCTGCGGATGGATTCGCCGGGCATCTCGGTGAAGGCCCTGCCGACGCTCGACGGTCCCGCGACCAACGAGCAGGAGATCAACCAGGTCTTCTTCGACAACGTCCGGGTGCCGGTCGCCAACCGCATCGGCGAAGAGGGCAAGGGCTGGACCTACGCCAAGTACCTGCTCGAATTCGAGCGCGGCAACGCCTACGCGCCGGGGCTGATGAACCAGCTGCAGAAGGTGCGCAAGATCGCCTCGGCCGAACTGGGCTACGGTGGCGAACCGCTGATCCGCGACCGCGACTTCCAGCGCAAGCTGGCCGAGATGGAGATCCGCATCGAGTCGCTCAACGCCACGGAGATGCAGATCTTCTCGGCCATGGGCTCGGGCAAGCCGGTCGGCCCGGCCTCCTCGATGCTCAAGTGCGCGGGCTCCGAGGCGCAGCAGGCGATCACCGAACTGGCCCTGGAAGCGGTCGGCGGCTACGCCACGCCGTTCGTCCAGGACACCTGGGCGATGACCAATGACCCGCGACCCGGCCCCGACTACGCCGCGCCGGTCGCGCCCAGCTACTTCAACTACCGCAAGGCCTCGATCTACGCCGGCTCGAACGAGATCCAGCGCAACATCATGGCCAAGCTGGTGCTCGGCCTCTGATCCAGCCGTCAGGGCAATGAAAAAGGGCGGAGCGCCTGGCGCTCCGCCCTTCGTCGTTTCTGGCTGCTGACGGCCCTAGCGTGCGGTCACGAAGGCCGAGGACACCCAGCCGCGGTTGCCGTGCTCGTCGTCGACTTCCATCCAGACGCCATTGCGTCCGCCGGTCGGATAGAGGATCGCCCCGGTGGGCACGTTCAGCACCATCGACGCCGTCGGACTCGGGCCCGAGCGCATCGGCATGGACTGGGTCGCCACCATGGCGGCCGGTCCAGCGTTGGCCGAGGCGTCGGCCCCGGTCGGCATGGCGCCGGACTGCGCGTAGTGGATCAGGTCGACAAAGGCGTTGAAGTAGGCCGCCGTGATGACCTTGCCGATCTCGGTGTTGCTGTAGCCGCCGCCGGCCGCCGCGCCGAAGCCCGTGCTGCCCAGCGCGCCGCCGCCGACGCCGAAGCCGATGTCGGTCTTCTTGGCCGTGCCCTCGGCAACGTAGATCTGTTCGGTCGTGCGGGCGTCGACCACAGTGATGATCACCTGGGCTTCGGACTTCTTGGTCCGCAGCTGGCCGGCCAGGGCGCCGAAGCCGCCGGGAATCACGCTGCCCGCGATCGCGCCGATGGCGCTGCCGCCCGAGTTGGAGTTGGAGTTGGCGATGTCCGGCACAAGGAAGAAGTCCGCGGAGACAACCTGACCCCGGCCGATGTTGGAGCCGCGGGCCAGCTCGCCCGATCCGGCGAGGTCGCGTTCCTGACCACGCATCGCCAGACCGGCGTTGCGGTCGACGACGCGGAAGCAGCCGGAGCGCGAGGCGAACAGCTTGATCAGCACTTCGGGGCTGGAGAGGCCCAGCTCGGTCCACCAGCGATTGTCCGGTTCCTGGATGGCGATCACGCCCAGCGGCCTATCGCACTTCGGCATTTCCGGAGTGGCCGCGTTGGCCGGCGGCTTCTTGTCCATCCCGTACTGCGCCAGCGCAGGGCTGGCCGGGGCCAGGACCATCGTCGCCAGGGCAAGCCCTACGACGCCATCGATAATCTTGCGCACTGTTCCCTCCAGGGTTTCCCAAATTGCGTTCGACTGGCCGGTTTTCGGACCCGGAACGGCCCGTCAAGCCGTCCGACGCCGCGACCATGAAGTCAAGCCTCCGGCCATGTCAGCGGACTGTGACGCTAACGCGCCGTCGAGACGTCCCCCATTGGGGGGGACCGTTCAGGCGTTGGCGACCAGATCGGCGATCACGGCGGGGTGGGTGAAATAGACCAGGAGGCCAGCGTCATCGATGACATCGAATCGTACGTTAGGCAGGCCTCCCCAAACCTCCCGGGCGTCCGGCAGCACGAGGTGATTGCACTCCGCGACCGTCCAGCGCTCGCCGCCGACGTTGGAAGGCACCCGCCAGCCGTCCACGAACGCGCGATGCTCCGCGGAAAACCCCTGGCTGGAACGTGCGAACATGCTCTGGGCGTCGCGCACCAGCGCGTCCATGACTCCCGGGGTCTTGAGCGCCAGTTGATCGCAGGGGAGGTGGGCGAGAGACTGGCGCATGACCTTTTCCATCAGATCCGTGCGCGTCTGCCGCCGGAGGATTTCTCCGACCAGGTCGATCATGTTCGGATTTTCAACGAACGCCCGCGACAACACGCCCATCATCGACGTCGGCAGCCGCACCGACGGCAGCTTGTCCTCGCTCTGGGGCCATTTCGGATTGACCGCGATGCCCGCGAGGACCCGGTCCGGGTGCAGACTTGCGAACAGCAGGCCGGTCGGCGTGCTGGAGTCACGCATCAGAAGCTTGGCCTTGTCGATCCGCAAGGCGTCCATGACCCTGGCCATGTCGTCCGCGCCCTGCTCGAGATAGGGGCCGGCGGCCACGTCGGTCAGGCCGTAGCCGGGCCGCTGCGGAACCAACGGTCTGTATCCGCGGGCGTGCAGGGCGACGACCAGCGCGGGCGGCAGGCGTCGGCCGGTGGTCGCCCCGTGCATCACCAGAACAGGCTTTCCACTTCGGGGGCCATAGTCCGTGACGGCGATGCGACGTTCCTGCGAGGCCACGATGCGCAGGCGACCATTGGGATCAGCCGGCTCCAGCACGGTCTCCGCGGCGCCCGACAGCACGGCCAGGGCGCTGCTTTCGGCGGCCAACCTGACCAGGTCCCGGGCCTTGTTGACCCCGGTCTTGGCGAAAACGGCCTTCAGTTGACCCCGCACCGTAGCGTCCTTGACCCCCAGTTGCGCCGCGACCTCGCGCGCCGTCAGGCCCAGCGCGAAGCGGGCTGCGGCCCGGGCTTCGGCTGCGGTCGCGCCGAAGGAGGTGGCCAGGACGGCCTCAAGCGCCGGCGGGGTCGCGTGGTCCCCGCACATCAGGTCCATCATGCGGCGCACGAGGTCCGGCGAACGGCGGGCGCCCGCCTTTTTCATCGCCTTCTTCAGGGCTTCACGCGCCGTCTCGCGCCCCACGCCGATGCGGGCGGCGGCGGTATCCAGATTGGGCGCGTCGAGCAGGGCCTCGGCCAGTCGCGCCTCGAGCGGCGTCAGGCCAAACGCCTCGGAGGCCCGAGCGGCGAGGTCGCTGGCGCGCGAAGGCGCGAAACACAGCAGGGCGACACGGCGCGGCGATCCGGTCATGGCCGCGCGGCAGGCCTCGGGCAGGGGCCAGCCGGCCGCCGCGACGCCGATCCCGGCACAGGTCGCCAGCGCGGCGCCATGACCGTCCTCGACGAGCCCGGAGGCCTGACCGTCACGGACCGCCAGACGGATCAACCGTCTGAAGGCGGACATATCGGGCTTTTCGCCGAACCACTTTGAGAACAGCTCGTCGGCGAGCGCGAGTTCGCCGCTCGCCTCGACGATGGCGACACCGATGGCGGATCGTGGCGCGACAGTGGCCGAGCCCTGACCCGCGTCGAACTGGGCCGCTTCGGTCAAGGCCGCTGTCAGGGCTTCGGGATCGCGATCAAGAGCCCAGGCCATCGCCGCCCAGTCTTCAAGGATCGCCTGGGACGGTCGGCCCTCAGCCAGCCGCGCCCGCAGGATATCCGGGAAACCGTACTCGAGCGCTTTCAACACGACTCAGCCTCCATCCGGATCCCTCGACCGGATGCGTGATCACTATAGCGCACAACGGGTTCCGGTGCACAAAGCTCTCGGGACTGAATACTCCCCATAATCGGTAGGAGAATTTCTGCGTGGCGGCTGTTTCGAACAGACGTTTAAACGGATCGCCTGAATCACCCGGAGCCGCCCGTGTCCACCAATCCCCTCTTCCAGCCGATCACGATCAAGTCGCTGACCCTGAAGAACCGAATTGTCATGGCGCCCATGACCCGGTCCTTTTCGCCGGGCGGCGTGCCGACCGCCGATGTCGCGGCCTACTATGCCCGCCGCGCTCACAACGCGGTGGGCCTGATCGTCACCGAGGGCACCGGTGTTGGCCGCCCCGCGTCGCTCAATGATCGCAACGTGCCCCGCTTCCACGGGGACGCTGAACTGGCGGCCTGGAAGACAGTTTCCGACGGCGTTCACGCCGAAGGGGGCAAGATCGCGCCGCAGCTCTGGCACGTCGGCGCGGTGCGCTCGCAAGACCCGACCTGGAGCCCGGAAGGCGGCTACGACAGTCCGTCCGGGCTTTCCAGTCCTGGCCGCCAGTTCGGCGAGGCGATGAGCGATGAAGACGTCGCCGACGCGGTCGACGCTTTCGCCAGGGCGGCCGGCGCGGCCAAGGCGCTGGGCTTCGACTCGATCGAACTGCACGGCGCGCACGGCTATCTGATCGACCAGTTCTTCTGGAACGGCGTCAACCTGCGCACCGATCGCTGGGGCGGCGAGACCCTCCCCGAGCGTGCGCGATTCGCCGCAGAAATCCTGAAGTCTGTCCGCCGCGAGGTCGGCGAGGACTATCCGGTGATCATCCGCCTCTCGCAGTGGAAGCAGCAGGACTTCAATGCGCGGCTGGCCGAGACGCCCGCCGACATGGAGGCCTGGCTGCAGCCCCTGGCCGACGCCGGGGCGGATGTCTTCCACTGCTCGCAGCGTCGGTTCTGGGAGCCGGAGTTCGAGGGCAGCGACCTGAACTTTGCCGGCTGGGCCAAGAAGCTGACCGGCAAGCCGACGATCACCGTCGGGTCGGTAGGCCTGACCGGCGAGTTCATCGCCTCCTGGGGCGGCGAGGCCAGCGAGCCGGCCTCGCTGGACAACCTGATCGAACGCATGGATCGGGGCGAGTTCGACATGGTCGCCGTCGGCCGGGCCCTGCTGCAGGATCCCGAGTGGGTGGTGAAGGTCCGCGACGGCCGCACCGCCGACCTGGCGAAGTACGATCGCTCGGCGCTCGGCGTGCTTTACTAGCCGGGTTGGGGACATGTACCGACGGTACGTGTCCCCGCTGGAGACCCGCCATGCTGACCGAAATCGACCGTATCCTGCTGGCCACGCCTGACGCTGTCGGTTCGGCCATGCCGTGGCGCGACCTGCTGGGGGCTGAGTTCGTCGGCCGGGACCGGCTGGACAGCCTCGGCGCCCAGCGGATGACGCTGCGGGTCGGGACCACGGATATCGAGTTTCTGGAACCGGACGGGACCGGCGTCGTCGCCGACGAACTTGCCCGGCGTGGACGCGCGCATCTGTTCGCAGCCGGGGCCCAGAGCGAGGACGCCGTCGGCGTCGCCCGCCACGCGACCAACACGGGGGCGACCTGCGTCGAGGCCGATGACCGCCACTATGTGACCGTCAACATCGAGGGCGCGCCGATCCGGTTCGTCGTCTCGCCGACGGCGGAGCGGATGGCCGCGGGAAACGTCGACTTCCTCTACGAGGCCACCGTCCTGGCGGCCGACCAGGCTGCGGCGGTCGATCTGATCGCGCGCACCTTCAATCTCGATCGGAGCGCCTTCACGACGATCACGTCCGAGGCCTTCGGCTACACCGGCGTGCTGACCCTGTTTCATCCGGACAGGCTCCACCGGTTCGAGGTCATCACGCCGATCGACATGGACAAGACCATGGGCCGCTACTACCGGCGGGAAGGGGCGTCCTACTACATGGCCTTCGCCGAGAGCAATGCGATGCCGTTGATCGAACGGTTGGCCGTCCAGGCCGGGGCCGGGATCACGCTGGATCGGCCGGATGGCCGCGACCCGTCTCTGACCGCCGACCAGCTATGGCTGCATCCGGCGACGCTGGGCGGGATGATGCTGGGCGTATCCCGGCCGAGCATGGCCTGGCGCTGGTCCGGCAAGCCTGAACGCGTCGAACCCGTCTAGCCCGACACTGCCCGGGCCAGATGGTCAGCGAACAGCGCGACCACCGCTTCGGGATGTGAATGGTAGGCCAGCAGGCCGGCGTCCGGCAGGACCTCGAACCGGGCGCGGGGCAGGGCGGCGAACGCCGCTTCGACGCCGGGCATGGCCAGAGGACCGCACTCCACGACGAGCCAGGGGGCGTCGCCGGACAGCGCCGGCGGCTCCCAACCCCGCGCGTAGAGACCCTGCTCCTGGGCGAAGCCGTGGCTGCCCCGGGCGGCCATCGCCTGGATGTCGCGCACCATACTGGTCAGGACGCCGGGCCGATCAAGCGCCTCGCGGTCGGCGGCGACATGACTGGCCGAGCGCCGGACGATCCGCGACATCAACTCGGTGCGGGTCTGGCGACGCATCATCTCGCTGAACACGGTGACCAGTTCAGGCCGCGCCACAAAGGCCCGGGTGACGGCCCCCATCACGGTTTCCGGGCTGCGCACGCCGTGTCCCGGCCAGCGCGGATTGATCAACAGGCCGGCCGAGATGCGCGCCGGATGTCGCTGGGCGAAAGCCAGGCCGGCCGCCACGCCGTCGTCGCGGACTAACAGCGCTGTAGTCTTCAGCCGCAGGGCGTCGAGCACGGCCGCCATGTCGTCGGCGGCGGTGTCGAGATAGTCGCCGGTCGCCAGGTCAGTCAGGCCATACCCCGGACGTTGCGGCACCACGGGCCGGTAGCCGCGACGGTGCAGAGCCGCGACGAACGCCGGCGGAAGGGTCCTGCCTGTGATGGTGCCGTGCGGAACCAGCACCGCCTTGCCGCCGCGCGGTCCATAGTCCCAGAAGGCGACCCGGCGCCCGTCCCGCTGCAGCGCCAGTCGGAGGCGTCCAGCCAGTCCTTCGACCTCGGCCACGGTTTCGGAGGTGCGCGCCATCGAGTCGAGCGCCCCGGCCTCGACCGCCAGCCGCACGAAGTCCTTGGCCTTGCTGATGCCGGCCTTGGCGTAGACCGCCTTGAGCTGCCCCCGGATCGTGCTCTCCGCGGTCCCCATGACGTCCGCGACTTCCTTTGCCGTCTGGCCACGGGCGAACAGCGCCGCGGCGCGCGCTTCGGCCGGCGTGGCGCCGAAGTTCGTCACGAACACCTCGGCCAGATCCGGCGGCTCGGGCTGTTCGCCGCACATCAGGTCCAGCATCAGACGGACCAGGTCCGATGAGCGCCGGGCTCCAGTCTTTCGCTGGGCGCCGCGGATCGCGTCACGCGCCGTCTCGCGGCCCACGCCGACCCGGTCCGCCGCTGCTTCAAGACCCGGCGCATCGAGCAGGGCCTCCGCCAGTCGTGACTCCAGCGGAGTCAGGCCGAAGGCGAGGGCCGCCCGGGCTGCCAGGTCGCTGACCCGCGATGGCGCGAAGCCCAGCAGCGCCATGCGCCTGGGATCGGCCGCCAGCAGATCGAGCGCCTCGGGCGGCAATGGCCAGCGCAGCGCCATCCGGGCATTGGCCGCGCAGCCGGCGATGACGGCCCCGTCGACCGCCTCGAGAAGTCCGGAGGCCTGACCCGCCTTGCCGGCGAGTCGGAGCAGCCGCTGGGCGGCGTCGTCCTCTGCCTCGTCGCCGAACCAGGCCCGGAAGGCGGCGTCCGCCCACAGGCGCTGGCCGCGCACGCCGATGATCGCCACGCCGAGGGCCTGACCGGGGATGAGCGTGAACAGGGATTCGGACAGGTCGAGCCGGGCGGCTTCCTCCAGCACGGCGGCCAGGGCTTCCGGCTCACGGATCGCGGAGGCCTCCAGCACCTGGAAGTGTTCCAGCACCGCTTCCGCCGGGCGACCGTCGGCCAGGCGGCTGCGCAACGCTTCCGATAGCGGATACTCGGTCTTCTTGAGCACGAACCCGACGCCTCCGACCCGGCGACACACCGGCGTCGGGCAAGAGCATAGTGCAAAATCAGCGTTCAGTGACCGTCGGGCGCATCGGTCATCTGCAGGACGATCCGCGACCCGCCAGGGAAGGACCGGACGATCAGCGTCGCGCCGATCCGCGCGGCGCGATAGCGCATGTTGGCAAGGCCTCGTCCGGCCTGGACAGTGTCAGGATCGAAGCCGCCGCCATTGTCTTCCAAAGACAGCAGCACCTGGCCGGCCTCACGACGAAGCACGACCTCGATTCTGTCGGGCCTGCCGTGCTTCAGCGCGTTGGTGCAGGCTTCCTGCAGGATGCGATAGACCTGCAACGTCCGGTCGGGGCCGAAGCCGGGCGTCTCCCCGACGTCCTCGATGCGCCAGACCAGGGCGGCGCCGGCGGCCTCGCAGCGGGGCTCGAGGCGCGCCCGGAAGGCGCCGAGGGCGGTGGCCAGCGTCCCGTCGCCCTGTTCGAGCGATCCGACCACCAGCCGCAGGTCATCGAGGCTTTCCTCGAGGCCGTTCACCAACGCCGGTCCGGAGAGACGGTTGGCGCGCGCGCGCATCACCAGTCCGAGCAACTGACCGCCGATGCCGTCATGCATGTCGCGCATGATGCGCGCCCGTTCTTCCAGCAACAGGCTTTCGCGTTCGTGGCGGCGGAGGTCCTGCAGCCCGGCGAGGATTTCCCGCTCGCGCTCGGCGACCAGGGCGTTGAGCTTGTCGGCGGTCGCCGTCGCGGCTTCGAACACGCCCCGCGCCCGCGCGGCGAGCGACACCAGCAACGCCAGCGGAAAGAATGTCACGGCGGCGCCGAGGAAGACGCCGTAGCTCTTGAAGAACCGGACAGTGACGATGTCGGCGATCGCCGCCAGCAGGACGAACACAAAGGCCGAGGCGGCGATCGGATCGCTCTGCCCCCCTTTCATGTAGAAGGCGGCGAGGCGCACGAGACAGAAGGCCACGGCGAACAGGCCCAGCCAGCCAATGTCGCGATTGAGGATCTGCAGCCCGACGGCGGGATCGTACTGCAGCCTGGCGATGATCATCACCACGCCCAGTCCGATGATGATGACAGCGGCGATGCCGAGCCGGACCCGGGAGACGGGCGACCAGACACCGAGGATCATGTCGGCGGCCTTGCGGGCCACGGGCGCGCCGGGACTTGCGAACACCGACGTCCACTCGACAAAGAACCAGAGCAGAAACACAAGGGTCGCCAGAAACGCCGCCAGATAGAGGCCGGCATTGGCCAGCGGGCCCCAGGGCGGATCGGTCGCCAGCAAGCCCACATGCTGCAGCGTCCAGCTGGCGGCCAGACCCGCCAGCGACAGCAGAAGCCCGCGGGCGCCGAACAGCGGCGCGGCGCACAGGCAGAAGGCGGCCACGAAGGCGCCGATCACCGCGTTCGACAGGGGCAGGTCCGATCGCAGGAGCCGCAAGGCCAGCCAGGACGGGTAGAGGTCGCGGTATTCCCCGATGTGGAAGGCGCGCAGGTGGCCGAAGCCGATCGTGCGGGCCACCACCAGATCGACCCGAGCGCCGGGATGCGCGTAGGCCGGCGGAATACGCATCAGCTGCGGCCGTCGACTGGTCACCGTCGAGTCCAGCTGTCCCTGTCCGCCGATCAGGTCGCCGTCGATATAGAGCCAGACGTTGTCATGGGCGCTCGGAATCAGCACCGCCGGCGCGGTCAGGGCGGCGTCGGCCTCGCTGAGCCGGGTCCGGAACACCAGTGGATCGCCCCCGCAACACCGCCCGTACGGCAGGCGCCGGGTCTCCAGGGCGCCCTGTGGAAGGTCAGCGTACGATCTCTTTCCGCCATCCATGACGCCGAGCGATGCGACCAGACGACCGGGCGCCTGCTCCGCGACCGTGTTGACCCAGAACAGTCCCGCGCTGAGCAACACCTGCAGGGCGATGATGATCAGGGCCAGGGCCCAGACCCGGGATGACGGCCGGGCCGCTGTGTCGGTCAGACTCATGCGCGTTCGCTATTCCCGCAGCCGGATCAGGCCGGCCTGCACAGCTTCGAAGACGGCCTCGCTACGGGAGCTGACCGCGAGCTTGCGGTAGATCGACTTGACGTGGTCCCCCACGGTGTTGACGGAGATGCCCTGAAGCCTGGCGACTTCCTTGTAGCGAAACCCCTTGGCCAGGTCCGTCAGGACCGCCACCTCGCGGGGCGACAGGGCGGGGTCGGTCGTGCCGGGCAGGGCGCTGTCGCGGCCTCGCATCCGCGCCAGGATATGGCCGGCGACCGAGGGGCTGATCGGCGCGCCGCCTTCCAGCACGCTGCGGATGGCGTTGGCCGCCTCGGCGGGTTCAGCGCCCTTGAGCAGATAGCCGTCGGCGCCCGCCTCGATGGACTGAACCACGCTACGCGCGTCGCCGAACACGCTGATGACGATGATCCGGACGGCCGGATTGCGGGCGCTGGTCTCGCGGATCAGGTCGATGCCGCTGCCGTCAGGCAGGGCAAGATCGATCAGCAGGACATCGATATCCTGCGTCAGCAGCAGCCGGCCGCGCTCAAGGCCATCGGCGACCCCAACGACTTCGAGGTCCGGCGCGAGGCCGACGATCAACGCCAGCTCCTCGCGCAGGATCGGATCATCCTCGATGATCGCCACCCTTGCAGGCGATGTGGTCTGCGTCATCGCATCAGCCTCCCCCGGCCGGCGCCCGAGTAGAACCCGTCCGGGTGAATTGCGCCACTCCTGGCGTTCCGAACACGCAACGGCCGGCAGGGCGGGGGCCCTGCCGGCCTGAGCCGCCTCATCGGGATGAGTCTGATCAGCAGGATTTGCTGGAGACGCTCTCCACCGGGATAGACTGGCTGTTGCTGTTGCTGCCGCACTGACTTTTCGGCGCCGAATCTTCCTTGGTCGCTTCGGCCACGCCCCAGATCACAAGGCCCGCGCCAAGGGTCGCAAGCAACGGATGGGCGGCGATCCAGTGGCCCGCGCCCTCACCGAAGTTCGCCTGGAACGGCGAGTCGATCCGGCGTTGCCCGCCGGCGAAGGACAGGCTGGCCAGATCCATCGACTGCACCGCACCCTCGGCCGAGGCCTGCGAGAAGCTCAGCGCCAGCCTGGGGGCCGCGTCGCGATCCTTTGCGCGGTCGCCGAACGGCAGCGTCCAGCGCAGGGCGACCGTTTCACCCCGCATCGCCTCGTCGGCGCGCTGCTGGAAATAGCCGCGATCCTGGGCGCCCGCGGCGCTGGCGATCATGAGCACCGTGCAGAGCGCGACCGCGCCGGTTCCGACCTTTGACGATTTCATCTTTTCACCCTCCCTGGAATGTCCAGTGGGCGCAGGGTCGACGGGCTGCCCCGCCGTCGCAATCACATGAACTGGGGATGGGGCGGAACAGGCGCCGTCGCGAGTCGTTGGCTCGGAGCAACGACAGAAAGGCGACTCCCATGAGCCCCGATGACAAGAAGACCAACGACTCCCTGCCCGGCGTGATGGGCGATGGCACCGAGGAACAGAATCTCGGCCAGCCCGGTCATCCCGAGGCGCGGATCACCGAGGCAGAGGTCAAGGACGCCTTTGGCAAGGCAGACAAGCCGGCCAAGGACGGCGCCAAGCCGGCCTAGGCTGCGGAATCGGGGATACGCGCTATGATGCGTGTCCCCGCTGATCGAGATCCAGGCCGTGACCGACGCTCCTCCGCCCGACGAAACGCCGATGCAGAAGGCGCTGCGCCTGAAGAAGGCCGCGCTCGACGCCCGTCCCCAGGCGCCGCGCGGCGGCCGGTTCCAGCGCGAGCAGGCGGCGGCGCACGCCTCCTCGTCCAAGTCCAAGCCCTGGATGTCGCGCTAGGCGCCCGGGGACATGTACCGCAGGTACGTGTCCCCCAATCGAGCGGCCACGACGTTTAGGGGACACGTACTTGCGGTACATGTCCCCGTAGGAATCAGGCGTTGAAGTTCAGCTTCAGGCCCGGACGCGGCCATCTGGCCTTGTAGAGCTTGCCGGTGCCGGAGGCGGTGATCCAGGCCGTGGTCATGTCCGGACCGCCGAAGCAGATGTTGGTCACCAGGATGTCCGGGAACGGATAGTGCTCGGTCGAACCGTCCGGGTCGAAGGCGGTGATGCCGCCGTTGATGATCGTCGCCACGCAGACCTTGCCGCCTGCCTCGACGGCGAGACTGTCGAGCAACTGGAACCCGGGCAGATTGCAGATCACCCGGCCCGGCTGGAACGGCGGTGGGTCGGCGAGCACGCCGGGCTCGGCGATGTCGAAGGCCCACAGCCTGCCGAGGTTCGTGTCGGCCATGTAGACGACCTTCTCGTCCGGTGAGAGGCCAACGCCGTTGGGCGAGACGAAGTGGTCGCGCTGGCGGCTGATGTGGCTGCCGTCGGTCTTCGCATAGTAGAGCGCGCCGAACTTGCGGCCGTCGGGCGTGCTGCAACCGTGATCGGTGAACCACATGCCGCCCTGCTTGTCGAAGACCAGGTCATTGGGTCCGACCAGGCGCTTGCCGTCACAGCTGTCGTAGAGCGTCTCGACCTTGCCGGTCGCGATATCGACGCGCTGGATCATGCCGCCGACGTGGCTGGCCGGGGTCGGGCCGGGGATCAGCAGGCCCATCTGCTCGATCCACTCAAAGCTGCCGCCGTTGTTGGTGACGTAGATCGCGCCGTCCGGCCCGATGGCCGCGCCGTTCGGCCCGCCGCCGGTCTCAGCGACCACGGAGCTCTTGCCGTCGGGGGTCACGCGCGTCAGCCGCTGGCCGGCGATCTCGGTGAAGATGACCGACCCGTCCGCCATGGCGATGGGGCCTTCGGGAAACCGCAGTCCCTCCGCAACGAGCTCGATGTCCATGCGACGCACTCCCTGATTTTCTTGTTGCAGGGATAGAACCGCCTGACGCCGCGTCAGCGCAAGCGGCCTTCGGCTAGCGTCTTTCCAGAACCCGGAAGGTAAAGGCGTGGTCGTCATTCTCGCCGGCGGCGTGGGCCTCGCGACGGACCTCGGTCCAGTCGGCCTCATTGAAGGCCGGGAAAAAGGTGTCGCCGGCAGGCTCGGCGTCGACCTCGGTGAGGTACATCCGCTTCGCCCGTGGCAGGGCCATGGCATAGACGGCGGCGCCGCCGATGACGCAGACCTCCTCGGCCCCGTCCTCTTCCGCCTGCTCGCGGGCGATTTCGAGCGCTTCGCCGAAGTTGTCGCAGACCACCGCGCCGTTTGGCTCGAACGAGCCGTCCTTGGAGAGGACCAGATTCAGGCGGCCGGGCAGCGGCTTGAACGGCAGGCTGTCCCAGGTCTTTCGACCCATGATCACCGGCTTGAACATCGTCACCTGCTTGAACAGGGCGAGATCCGATTTCAGCCGCCACGGCAGCTTGCCATCGACGCCGATGACGCCGTTGCGGCCACGGGCGACGGGGCCGAGCGCGATGGGAATGGTCATGGGGCGGGGGTCCAGCCGAGGAACAGGAGGGAACGGGTCGGCTGTTCGGCTTTGCCGGTTTCCGGATAGTAGGCGAGCACGATGACGCGCGCGCCATCAGGCGTGGACAGCTGGACGGTCTGGCCGCCGCCGGCCGTGACGCCGGTTTCGGGCGCCGCGAAGCCTTCCTTGGCCGCCCAGGCGCTGATGCGTTTGACGACGCCCGCATGGTCGGCCAACGGGCCGCGCGACACGACGATACAGGCCTTCGCACCGGGAGGGGCCGGCGGCGTCGCCAGGTCAATGGTCAGGGTTCGTTCGGCGATCTCGGCGACCCACCCCTTGTCGTCCTTGATGAAGCCGGCTTCCGCGGCGGCCTTGTCCAGCGGAATGCCGCGAGCCACCGCAAGGCAGGCCTGGAAGCCGCGCCAGGCCAGCGCTTCCGCCTGTCCCGGCGCAGGCGCGGGGATTGCCGTCGGCGTCGCAGGCGCGGGTTGAGCGGCGGTCTGGGCGGCGGCCGGCAGGGCGGCGACCAGCGCGCAGGCGGCGACGAGGTGGGAGAGCGACTTCAGCATCGTCACCGTGACTACCCCGCCGCGAACGGCGTGACCATCTGCTGTGCTGCGGCCGAGGCGATCAGTTCGCCGTCGGGGCGGCGGAAAGCGGCCTCGACGTGAATGACGGACCGGGTGCGGGCGGTGACCCGGCCCTCGATGGTCAGGGTCTCGGCCTTGCCGACACGAATAAAGTCGACTCTCAGGTTCATCGTGCGAAAGGCCGCGTCCTGCGGGGCGACGGTCATGGCCGCGAAGGCCAGGATCTGGTCGGCCAGGGCGGCGATGTAGCCACCGAACATCGAACCGTCGCCGTTCAGGATATCCGCGGACGGGCTCCAGGTCTTGCGAACCCACCCCTCACCCCAGGCGTCGAGGGTTCCGAGTTTGAGCGTGGTCACCACCGGCGGCGGCTCTGCCGCTCCGGCGAGCAGGGCGTCGAGACGGTCGGTAGCCCAGGTCATGCGATCAGCGAGCCTTGCGGGCGTCGAGATAGTCGGAGAGGCGGCCGAGCGCGCGGTCGACCTTGGGCATCAGCCAGAGGAAGGGCGGGACGAGGACAATGATCATCCCGATCATGAACAGACCGGTCGAAATAAAGGGGTCATTCATCTGACTGGCTCCTTCGCTTTCATATACCGCAAAATGAATACTGCGGCGACTATGCAGGCGAGACCGATCAATAGGCCCGGAACGGTGTGACGTGGATCGATCGTCCTGGCGGGGTCGACAAGGGGCGCGACCAGCGATCCGATGAGAAAAGCCAGGCCAAGTGCATTCGACAGGTTGGCAGCCATCTTTACGCGCTCCTTCCGCACCTCGGGATCGAGATGTCGCAGGTCACGTGCCGAGGGTGGCAGGTCGCCGGTCATACGTTCAATGTGAACGAACCCGGAACAACTATCAAGTGCGTCGCGCCGTGGTTAAACCGCGATCGGCGCCTTGATACCCGGGTGAGCCTGGTACCCTTCGACGGTGAAGTCCTCGTAGTCGAAGGCGAACAGGTCGCGCTTCGGCGCCAGCTTCAGCGTCGGGAAGGGCAGGGGTTCGCGGCGAAGCTGCTCCTTCGCCTGGTCGAGATGGTTCAGATAGAGATGCGCGTCGCCGAAGGTGTGGACGAACTCGCCCGGCTGCAGGCCGACGACCTGGGCCATCATCTGGGTCAGCAGGGCGTAGCTCGCGATGTTGAACGGCACACCGAGAAACACATCGGCGCTGCGCTGGTAGAGCTGGCAGCTCAGCTTTCCGTCGGCGACGAAGAACTGGAACAGACAGTGGCAGGGCGGCAGGGCCATGTCCTCGACGTCGGCAGGGTTCCAGGCGCTGACGATGTGGCGACGGCTGTTGGGATTGGTCTTCAGGCTTTCGACCACGGCGCTGATCTGGTCGATGACCCGGCCGTCGGGCGTGGCCCAGCTGCGCCACTGGCGGCCGTAGACCGGGCCGAGCTCGCCGGCTTCGTCGGCCCATTCATTCCAGATGCTGACGCCGCGCTCCTGCAGCCAGCGGACATTGGTGTCGCCGCGCAGGAACCATAGCAGCTCCAGGATGATCGACTTGAGGTGCAGCTTCTTGGTCGTCAGCAGCGGGAAGCCGCGCGACAGGTCGAAGCGCATCTGCCGGCCGAAGACGCCGAGCGTGCCGGTGCCGGTGCGGTCGCCGCGTTCCACGCCATTGGTCATGATGTCGGCCAGCAGGCCGAGATACTGCCGTTCCGGATGGTCGGCCGGAGCCGCTTCTCGGGCGGCGATGACGGGGGCGATGGCGTTCATGACGGACGGAAGCGTCACCCCGAATCACCCTCGCGCCAAGTCACGATCGGCAATCGTCCACAGGCGGATCAGCCCGCGAAACCGCCCTCGTCGAGGAAGGCATGTTCTTCGTCGGTCGTTTCCCGGCCCATCACGGCGTTGCGGTGCGGAAAGCGACCGAAGCGGGCGATGATGTCGCGATGGAGGACGGCGAACCTGAGGGTCTCCTCATCACCCGTGGCGTCGCGCAGGGCCTCGCAGAGCCGCACGCTGAGGTCCTGGTCAGCCATGTCCTCGGAATGCTCGAACGGCAGGTAACAGAACCGCCGCAGCAGCGGCTCGATCTCCTGGTCATGGTCGGACAGCACCATGTGCCGCGCCACACGCCGCGCCATGCCGTCTGTGGCGAAGGCGTGCGGCGACTTTCGCCAGAGATTTCGCGGAAACTGGTCGAGCAGAAGAACAAGCGCCAGGCAGCCCTCCGCGTTGGCCATCCAGCCGTCGTACTCCCCGCGCGCGGCGCGAAAATGGACCGGCTCGAAGCGCAGGCGCAGCGCTTCATCGAAGCGGTAGTCCTTGCGGAACCACTTCTGCGGCCCGGCGTGTCGCCAGTAGCCGATCACATCCACGGGGGCGGCGCTCATGAGGCGAAGCTGACGCACCCCGCGAATTTGTTCAACCACGGTTCAGGTTCAGGCGCGCATCCGTACGGTTAAAGGGACATAGAGGAACCGGCGAAGCCGGCTCACGGAGCATCAGATGAAGAAGACCATCACCACCGCACTCGTTCTGACGCTGCTGGGCAGCACGGCGGCGTTCGCGGATCAGGACTACGGCGGCCGCGGTCGCGGCGACACGAGCGAGGACGCCCGCCCCGGGGACGGACCGCGCGCGCCGCGCGGCGAGCGCCGTGACGGCGGCGGTCGCGGTCAGGGCCGGGGCCAGGGCGCGCCTCAGGGTCAACCCCAGGGCCAGGCGCCGCAGAGCGGCGGCCAGGGACAATGGCAGGGTCAGGGCGGCGGACGTCCGGGCCAGGGCGGTCAAGGTCAAGGCCAGGGTCAAGGCCAGGGTGGCCAAGGCCAGTGGCAGGGTCAGGGCGGCGGACGGCCCGGTGGTCGCCCCGGCGGCCAGGGGGGCGGCCAGTGGCAAGGGCAAGGCGGCCAGGGCGGTCAGGGGCAGTGGCAAGGCCAGGGTGGCGGTCGCCCCGGCGGCCGGCCCAACGGCCAGGGCCAAGGCGGCGGCCAATGGCAGGGTCAAGGCGGCCAGGGTGGCCAGGGCCAGGGCGGCTGGGATCGCGACCGTGATGGTCGTCCCGATGGCCGGCCGGGTAGTCAGGGCCAGGGTCGCGGCGACTGGGATCGCGACGGGCGCGGCGGAGGTCAGCGCTGGGACGGACGCCGTCCGGGCGAAGGACGCGGCATGCGCGGCCGTGACCAGGGCCGGCGCTGGTACGACGAACGCTCATGGCAGCGGTCCTACCGGTCGCATAACCGCTACCGGATCCAGCCCTATCGTTACCCGAGCGGCTGGTACGCCCGGAACTGGAGCTTCGGCGACTACCTGCCGTTCGGCTGGTTCACCACCAGCTACTATCTGAACTGGGGATCGTACGGCCTGCCGTATCCGCCGATCGGCTGCGAATGGGTTCGGGTCGGCCAGGACGCCCTGCTGGTCGACATCTGGAGCGGCCGCATCCTGTCAGTCTATTACGGCATCTTCTGGTAGGTTTGCGCTGGACCAATGATGAAGCCCCGGAGGCGACTCCGGGGCTTTTTCGTATCCGCCGGCCTGCGTTTTCGCGGCGCGGAGACACGCTTTCACGCGCCGGCAGCCTTGACCTGCGCGCAAAATTCCGCTCGATAGCCCGGCCTTTGCTGCACTGCCGTTGCGCAGGTGCGGCGCAAACGTCCTGCCCGGAGAAAAATCATGCGCGTCTACTATGACCGCGACGCCGATCTGGCCCGCATTCTGGACCGGAAGATCGCGATCGTAGGCTATGGCAGCCAGGGCCATGCCCACGCGCTGAACCTCCGCGACTCCGGACTGAAGAACGTCGCCGTGGCCCTGCGCCCCGGTTCCGCCTCGGCGAAGAAGGCCGAGAGCGAAGGCCTGAAGGTCATGACCGTGGCCGAGGCCGCCGCCTGGGCCGACGGCATCATGATCCTCGCGCCGGACGAACTGCAGCGCGGCATCTACGAGAACGAGATCGCCCCCAACATCCGCGACGGCGCGGCGCTGCTGTTCGCCCACGGCCTGAACGTCCACTTCGGCCTGATCGAGCCCAAGGCCACCGTCGACGTGCTGATGGTCGCGCCCAAGGGGCCCGGCCACACGGTGCGTGGCGAATACCTCAAGGGCGGCGGCGTGCCCTGCCTGATCGCCATCCACCAGAACGCCACGGGCAACGCCATGGATCTGGGCCTGGCCTACGCCAGCGCCATCGGCGGCGGCCGCTCGGGCATCATCGAGACCAACTTCCGCGAGGAATGCGAAACCGATCTGTTCGGCGAGCAGGCTGTCCTGTGCGGCGGCCTCGTCGAACTGATCCGCGCGGGCTTCGAAACCCTGGTCGAGGCCGGCTACGCGCCGGAAATGGCCTATTTCGAATGCCTCCACGAGGTGAAGCTGATCGTCGACCTGATCTATGAAGGCGGCATCAGCAACATGAGCTACTCGATCAGCAACACGGCCGAGTATGGCGCCTACGTCAGCGGTCCGCGGGTCGTGACGCCGGACACCAAGGCCGAGATGAAGCGCATTCTCGAGGACATCCAGTCGGGCCGCTTCGTGCGCGACTTCATGCTCGAGAACCAGGTCGGTCAGCCCAGCTTCAAGGCCACCCGGCGCCGGGCTTCCGAGCACCAGATCGAGGAGGTCGGCGGTCGCCTGCGCGCCATGATGCCCTGGATCACCAAGAACCAGCTGGTCGACAAGGCGAAGAACTAGCGCCGGTCAGTTTCCCCGATACGGCCTGGATGGCGGCCGGGGCTGTCCCGCACCGCCCGTCTCGGGCCGCGGGAACGTCGTGGTCGGCCGGGTCGGCGCGAAGCGGAGGGCCGGTCGACAGGCTCGGTGCGTCGCGTCCGGCTGCTGGTTCGCCGGGCAGGCGATGCATCGGTAAGGGTTGGCGGGGTCATTGATTGTCGCGCCGACGCAGGCCGGGGGCGGGAAGCCGGCCTGACAGATACCGGCCGGGTTCAGCGTCGATCCCGCCGGGCAGGCCTGACACTGTCCGTTCACGGCCTGCTGGTTGGGCCCGCAGGGCTTGCAGCTGCCCATGCTTCCAAGGCCCGGAAGGTATTTCGGAACCTGTCCTTGCGGACAGGTGAAGCAGCTCCTGCTCGGCTTGTCCCAGACCTCCCCCTGGGGGCAGGCCCAGACACAGCTGCCGCCGCTGGCGATCTTGCCGTCGCCGCAGCTGAAGCCGCCGCCGCTCTTGACGCACTGGGTCTGGGTGTCGTTCGGGGCGGTCGCCCAGCTTGATCCGCCGGCGCCCGACTGGCTCCCGCCGCCGCCCGTGCAGGGCATGCAGGCTCCGCCGCTGGAAATCTGGCCGGGCGGGCAGTCGCCGACACAGCGCTTCTTCCCCTTGAGCGGTCCCGCGCCCCATTCGGGCCGGGTGGAGCCGGGACAGGCGCAGCCGCCTCCGGGCGCCGTATCGGCGAACCAGACGCCGACCTGGCCGCAGACGTAGAAACTGGTCGGCGCGCCCCCGTTGCCGACGCCGGCCCTGGGATCATGCGCGCTGCCCCCAAGGCCGAGAGCGCCGCCAAGGCCATCAACCGCGCCGCTGGCCAGGTTGACCCCCGCGCCATAGACATCAGCGGGATCAAATGTGCTGCCGCAATCGGCGATCAGACCGGTGATCTTGACCAGCTTCTTCGCGACCCCGCTGTTCACGACCGCGCAGGCGCAGCTGAGGTGGCCGTACGCCGCATCGGCGCCAGCGACGGCGATCAGGGACTGGGCCGGGCCGCTGTCCAGATTGTTCAGCAGGCCGGTGCAGGTCGCGGCGGATACCACGCCGGAAGCCTGGGCTCCCGCCACGGCAGCAGTCACGGTCTGGAATGTCGTGTCTTCAAGGCGCGCCAGACACTCTCCGTGGTCACGCACGAAGGCGTAGGCGAGCCTTGCGTCTGCGGGAGAAACGCTGCGGGTCAGGGCGTAGCAGGCCCCGATGTCCGCCCGGGCCGGTTCCGGCGTCAGCGGCGCCACGCCCAGCAACAGCGCCAGTGCAACGACCAGGCGCAGCGCAAGGCGCACCAGACGATCCCGCCCGTCGATGTCGGTGAAACGCGTCATGCTGGCCTCCCGATCGATACGAGTCGGCTCGTCGCCCATCTTTGTCGAACGATGCTACTCCAAATCCCGTCAACGGCCGAACGCCGCTCCCCGGGAGCCGGGCATCGGCCGGATTACGAAGAATCAACTGGTGGACAAGGCGAAGACCTGATCCATCTCAACTCGTCATTCGGCGGTCTGGAGCTTCAACCAGTGTCTCGTGTTTCTGTCAGTCTGGTCGCGGCCGCCCTTTGGGCGATGGCCGGAGTCGCCCATGCCGCGCCGCAGCCCACGGAGGTCGACTCCGTGGTCATCTTCGCCGACACCGACGTGCGGGTCATGGTCGCCGTCGGCGGCGATGTCGGCGAGAACACCTATGTCGCCAGCGCGCCTCCCGGCATGGCCTGCGGCGGCGCCCAGTACCAGTACATGACGCGCGAGAGCCGGCAGTGCTGGCTGCGCGTCCGTCGCAAGACGCCGCTCGTTCTGACGGCGCAGAACAGCGGCCACTATGGCGTCGACTGGTCTGTTCAGTGGGTGGGCTGCGAACCGATCGGCAATGGCGCGGCCTGCACCCTGACGGCCCAGAACGAGGCCCAGGTCGTGGCCCTGTTCACGCATCGGTAGTCGCACTAACCTCCACGACATTCCCTGGAGCCGTCGCCATGAAACGCCTGATCCTTGCCGCCGCCCTGGCCCTGACCGCCGCGCCGGCCCTGGCCGCCCCGGTGGCCTACGCCATCGATCCCAGCCACACCCAGACGACCTTCATGGTCGACCGGTTCGGCTTCACGACGGTCTTCGGGGCGTTCACCACCGCGTCCGGAACGATCTGGATCGACGAGGCCAGCCCGGCCAGCTCCCGCGTCGAAGCCCAGGTGACGACCGCCAGCCTCTACGCCGGCGACGCCACCCGGGAGGAGCATGTCCGCGGCGAGCGTTGGCTGAACGCCGTCGCCAGTCCGACCATCACCTTCAAGTCGACCAAGGTCCTGACGACCGGTCCGGACACGGCCGACGTCACCGGCGATTTCACGCTCAACGGCGTGACGAAGCCGGTGACCTTCAAGGTCAAGCTCAACAAGATCGGCAAGGCCCCCGGCTCCGGCAAGCCGTCGGCCGGCTTCACCATCACAGGTTCCGTGCACCGCCGTGACTTCAACGTCGGGGCCGCCGTGCCGGCCGGCCTGATCGGTGAGGACGTGCCGATCCGCATCGAGGTCCTGGCGGTTGCGTCCGCGCCCGCCGCGCCCTAGCTGGAGCGCATGAGACGCATCGAGAATATCTACCTTGCGGGACCTGAAGTCTGGTTTCCCAATGTCGGGTCGCATTTCGCCATGCGCCAGGCCATGTGCGAGAACGCGGGCTTCAGCCTGCTGCAGGCCGATACCGGGGCCCTTCGCGAGATGGAGCCGGGTGAGGTCATGGCGCGCGAGATCTACGCGGAGCGGGTGGCGCGCATGCGCCGCGCTGACGCCGCCATCGTCAATCTGACCCCCTGGCGCGGACCGGGAGCGGACACGGGCGCGGCGTTCGAGGCCGGGTTCCTGTCGGGCCTGGGCAAGCCCGTCTGGGCCTACATGAACATTAGCTATGAGCACGACGCCGAGTACCGCGACCGGGTCGACGCCCACATCGGCGCCCAGCTCGACGAGGATGGCGTCTGGCGCGACGGGGAGGGGTGCCTGATCGAGGATTTCGGTCTGCCCGAGACCCTGATGCTGTGGGCCGAGGCGCGCCGGCTGTTCGTCATCGTGACGCCCGACACGCTGGGCGACGTCACCGGGCTCCAGCTTTGTCTGGAAGCGGTGCGGGCCTACGCGGACGACTAGGAGGAGGGGGAGGTTCCCTCAGCCCCAACCCAGTTCGGCCTCACCCCGAAGGATCGCCTCGGCCTCCGCGGAGTGCTTTCCGCCCCCCTGATCGTGCAGTACCAGGGGCGGCAGCAAAACCAGCGGCGCCTTGCCGGTCTTGATCGCCCGGACCAGAACGCGCTTCGCCGGCGCGTCGGCGAAGGGCTGAACAGGTCGAACGCGGAACGAACCCGCCTTGCCGCCAAGCAGCGACAGAAGGTCGCCCAGCCGGTCGGCGCGGTGGATGACCGTGATCGTTCCGCCTTCGCGGACGGCCTTGAGCAGAAAGCCCGTCCAGGCGGCGAGACCGCCGTCGGCCATCCAGGCGCCGCTCTTTTCCTGGGCTGGCGCACGCAGGTCGTCGGGATCATCGAAAAACGGCGGATTGGCCATCACGGCGTCGAAGACCGGCAGGCCGAGTGACCGGAAACCGTCCTGGACATCGCCGCCGACAATGCTGACCCGTTTGTCAAACCCGTTCAGGGTAACGTTTTCTCTCGCCAGCGCTGCAGCCGTCGCATCGCGTTCCACACCGGTGAACACGGCTTCCGGGCGCCGGAATGCCGCTGCCAGCAGCGCCCCGCCTGCGCCACAGCCGGCCTCCAGGACCCGCGCGTTCGGTACGGCGTCGCAGGCAGCCGCCAACAGCGCTGCGTCCATGCCAGCGCGGTAGCCACGCGCCGCCTGACGCAGCAAAACCCGTCCGTCCAGCAGACGATTGTCCGTCACATTGCTCTGGTCAGACATCTCGGCCTTGCCCTCGCCCTTTCCCTGACCTATCCCGCCCCATAGGCATCCCGCAACGGCGCTGGGCCGATGCGTTGGGATGAAGGAGCGCAGGTGTTGGACGCAGCAAATGCGGCCGTGGCCCGTCCGACGGGCTCCGTCGACGGACTGGTGGAGCTGGCGTCCCAGGACATGAAGGGCGTCAACGCCCTGATCTCTGCCCGCATGCAGAGCCCGGTATCCGTGATTCCCGCGCTTGCCGATCACCTGATCAATGCGGGCGGCAAGCGCCTGCGGCCGCTTCTGACGGTCGCGACTGCGCGGCTGGTCGGGGCCGTCGATGATTCCTGCCTCAAGCTGGCGGCGGCGGTCGAGTTCATCCACACCGCCACGCTGCTGCATGACGACGTGATCGATTCCTCCCAGCTGCGCCGGGGCAAGGTCGCCGCGCACCTGATCTGGGGCGCGCCGTCGAGCGTCCTGGTCGGCGACTATCTGTTCGCACGGGCCTTCGAGCTCATGGTCGAAGCCGGGTCGCTGACGGCGCTCGACATCCTGGCCAAGGCCTCCGGCGTGATTTCCGAGGGCGAGGTTCTGCAGCTGACGCGGGCGCACGACCTGAACCTGTCGCAGGACGTCTATCTCGAGATCATCCGCGCCAAGACCGCCGAACTGTTCGCCGCGGCCGCCGAGGCCGGCGCGGTCAGCGCCGGCGCTTCCGACGAGATGCGCCGGTCGATGCGGTCCTATGGGCTGAACCTGGGCCTGGCCTTCCAGCTGGTCGACGACGCGCTGGATTACGGCGGCACGACCGAGGCGCTGGGCAAGAACGCCGGCGACGACTTCCGGGAAGGCAAGGCGACCCTGCCGCTGCTGCTGGCGATCGCCCGCACCGGCGAAGCCGAAGCCGCATTCTGGGAGCGGACGATCGGCCGTCGCGAACAGACGGACGAGGACTTCCGCCGGGCGCGAGAGCTGATTCTGCGCACCGGCGCCGCCGAGGCGACGCTCGATCTGGCGCACCAGTTCGCTGAACAGGCCAAGACCGCCCTGGCGAAGACAGACCGCAACGCCTGGCGCGCGGCGCTTGAGGATCTCGCTGATTTCGCCGTCAGCCGCCGGACCTGACGGGCGCGCCGTGACGGGCGAACGCATCCTCGTCATCAAGCTTTCGGCCCTGGGCGACTTCGTCCAGGCCAGCGGTCCGATGAAGGCCATCCGCACCGCCCATCCGGGCGCCCACCTCACATTGCTGACGACCCGGCCCTATGTCGCCATGGGCAAGGCGACTGGCTGGTTCGACGCGATCTGGGACGACGGCCGGCCCGACTGGACCGACCTCCCGGCGGTCTGGCGGTTGCTGCGCCGGTTGCGGCAGGCGCGGTTCGACCGGGTCTATGACCTGCAGACCCAGAGCCGGACGATCCGTTACTTTCAGCTGCTCTGGCCGCGCCGACCGCTGTGGTCCGGCAACGCGCCGGGTGCGGCGTTCGCCTATACCGGGCCCGACCGCGACCGCCTGCACATCCAGGACTCCCAGCGCAACCAGCTGGCCATCGCCGGGATCACGTCGGTCGGGCCTCCGGACATCAGCTGGCTGACCGGGGATGCGGCGAAGTTCGCGCTGCCGCCGGCTTACGCGCTGCTCGCGCCGGGCGGGGCGCCCCATCGGCCGGCGAAACGCTGGCCCGCTGAACGGTTCGCGGTGCTGGCGCGAGCGTTGCTGGAGCAGGGCGTCACGCCCGTCGTGCTGGGGCATGGCGAAGACGAAGCCGCGCTGGCCGGGGTCATCGTCGCCGGCGCACCGGGGGCGATCAGCCTCGTCGGCCGGACAGCCCTGGGCGACATCGCCGAACTGGGGCGCGGCGCGGCGTTGTCGGTCGGCAATGACACCGGACCGATGCACCTGGCCGTCGCGGCGGGCAGTCCAGCGGTCGTGCTGTTCTCGCGCGACAGCAATCCCGACCTCAGCGCGCCACGGCCGATCCGGCCGGAGCAGCCGGTGGAGATTCTGCGTGAGCCGGACCTGGCGGATCTGGATGTCGAACGGGTAGTGGCGGCGGTCAGGGCGATCAGGAGCCGCTAACCTCCAGTCTCGCCGCGTGGGTAATCCCTGGCCAATCGACGGCTTCAAATCCCATCGCCTCCCAGAACGGCGCGGCGGCGGCGGAGGCGGCGGCGTTGAGTGTGAGCAGCGGTGCGGTCTGGAAGCCCTGCTGCATCATGGCGCCGGCCAGGGCGCGGGCGATGCCGCCGCGCCGGTATCCCGGCTGCACATACAGCCGGCGCATGCGCATGGCCGGCTCAGCCAGTGATGGTTCCGCCGTCACCCCTCCGATTCCGGCAAGGCTGCCTTCGACCATGGCGGCGAACAAGGCCCCGCCCTCGACCGCGAACGGATCGGCCTCGGAGCCGACCTCGGCCGCCAGCATGGCCATGTTGCGCACGCCTTCCGCAGCCGCCTCGGCCAACATGACGTCGAATCCATGCGGCAGGCCCTCGAAAAGTCGTACGATGGTCACCACGTCAGACCTCTTGGTGTTTCCGGGACCCCGCTCATGCGCCTGCTGCTCAACATCCTGTGGTTTATCTTCGGCGGCTGGCTGAGCGGTCTGCTCTGGCTGCTGGGTGGCCTGGTGCTGGCCCTGACCATCGTCGGCCTGCCGTACACTGCGGCCGCGTGGCGCATCGCCGGCTTCGCCTTCTGGCCGTTCGGCAAGGAGATTGTCTCACGCGAGATCATCACCGGCGAGCACGACATCGGCACCGGTCCGCTGGGCTTCGTGCTGAACGTGATCTGGTTCCTGTTCGCCGGCTGGTACATCGCCCTGTCGCACGTCGTTGCGGCCTTCTTCGAGGCGATCACCATCATCGGCCTGCCGTTCGCCTTCAAGGACCTGCAATTGGCCCAGATCGCCTTCGCGCCGGTCGGCAAGATCGTGGTGGAGAAGCGGTAACAGGTCCTCCCCATCGGGGGAGGTGGCGCTGCGGAGCCCTGGCGACGTAGTGAAGGAGGGGGTCCGCTCCGGTCTCGGGGGACCCCCTCAGTCCGCTTGGCGGACAGCTCCCCCAAGAGGGAAGCATCTTATCGCGGTTCCGGCCCCTCGTCCTCTTCCAGCAGGATCCTGAGGAACGACTCCCGGCGATTGAGGAAGTTACGGGTCACGCTGTAGTGCTCGGTGTCCTCGTATTCGACCCGCTCCAGCCCGTGCTCCGAGGCCTGGTAGATCCAGGCGTCCGGGTAACCGAGGATGATTGGCGAATGGGTGGCGATGATCAGCTGCGAGCGGGCCAGCACCAGCTGGTGCAGCTTGGCGATGAAGGCCAGCTGGCGCTGCGGCGACAGGGCCGCTTCGGGCTCGTCCATGATGTACAGGCCGTCGCCCATCAGCCGGTTCTCGAACAGGGAGAAGAACGCCTCGCCGTGCGACTGCTCGTGTAGCGGGCGGTCGCCATAGCGGCTGCCGGCGTTCTGTTCGAGGTAGGTCGCGACGTTGAAGAAGCTCTCGGCGCGCAGGAAGAAGCCGTCATGGGCCCGCGCCTTGCCGTCGCGCACCGGCCGGATGAATTCGTGCAACGACGAGTGGCTGGCATGGGTGGCGAACCGGTGGTCCTTTGACCCGCCCTCGGCGTTGAAGCCCCAGGCCACAGCCAGGGCCTCGATCAACGTCGACTTGCCCGAGCCGTTCTCGCCGACCAGGAAGGTCACGCGCGGGTGGAACTTCAGGCTGTGCAAGCTCCGGACAACCGGCAGGTTGAACGGGTAGACGGTCTCGTCCCAGCCCTCGCGGCGCAGGAACTGCGCTTCGATCCAGTAGGGGGTGGTGAGGCCGGTCATGGCGGTTCTCGCGTCAAGCGCGGCGCAGCCTAGCCAAGGTTGTTCACCCCGGCGAGATCATCTTCTCCGGCCGCACGGCCTCGTCGAACTCTGCGTCGGTCAGGTAACCGCCGCCGACGGCTTCCTCGCGCAGGGTGGTGCCGTTCTTGTGGGCCGTCTTGGCGATCTTGGCGCAGGCGTCGTAGCCCAGCTTGCCGTTGAGGGCCGTGACCAGCATCAGCGAGTTGTCCAGGCCGCGCTTGATGTTGTCCTCGCGCGGTTCGATGCCGACGACGCAGTTGTCGGTGAAGCTGATCGCCGCGTCGGCCACGAGGCGGACCGACTGCAGGAAGTTGTAGGCCATCACCGGATTGAAGACGTTCAGTTCGAAGTGGCCGCTGGCGCCGGCGAAGGTGATCGCCGCCTGGTTCCCGAATACCTGGGTGCAGACCATGGTCAGGGCCTCGCACTGGGTCGGGTTGACCTTGCCCGGCATGATCGAGCTGCCCGGCTCGTTTTCCGGCAGGGAGAGCTCGCCGAGGCCCGAGCGCGGGCCCGAGCCGAGGAAGCGGATGTCGTTTGCGATCTTGAACAGGCTGGCGGCGACCGTATTGATCGCGCCGTGGCTGAAGACCATGGCGTCGTGGGCGGCCAGGGCCTCGAACTTGTTCGGCGCGGTGGTGAAGGCCAGGCCGGTGATGGCGGCGATCTTCTCCGCCACCAGCTCGGCGAAGCCGACGGGGGCGTTGAGGCCCGTGCCGACGGCCGTACCGCCCTGGGCCAGCTCCATCAGCGCCGGAAGGGTTTGCTCGATGCGCTGGATGCCGTTGGCGATCTGCTGGGCGTAGCCGCCGAACTCCTGGCCCAGCGTCAGCGGGGTGGCGTCCTGGGTGTGGGTGCGACCGATCTTGATGATGCCCTGCCAGGCGTCGCTCTTGGCCTTCAGGGCCGCGTGCAGGTGCTCTAGCGCCGGCAGCAGGTCGTGGACCACCTGTTCGGCGCAGGCGATGTGCATGGCCGTCGGATAGGTGTCGTTCGACGACTGGCTCATGTTGACGTGGTCGTTGGGGTGGACCGGCTTCTTGGAGCCCATCTCGCCGCCGAGCATCTCGATGGCGCGGTTCGAGATCACCTCGTTGGCGTTCATGTTCGACTGGGTGCCCGAGCCGGTCTGCCAGACGACCAGCGGGAAGTGGTCGTTCAGCTTGCCCTCGATGACCTCGTTTGCCGCCTTGACGATCGTCTCGGCGATCTTCGGTTCGAGTTTTCCCAGCGCCAGGTTGGTCTCGGCCGCCGCGCGCTTGACGATGCCGAGGGCTCGGACGACGGGCAGAGGCTGCTTTTCCCAGCCGATCTTGAAGTTGCCGAGCGAACGTTGCGACTGGGCGCCCCAGTAGCGATCGGCGGCGACCTCGATGGGGCCAAAGGTGTCGGTCTCGGTGCGCGTGGCGGTCATGATCTTTCCCGGCGAAACTTGCAGCGCCGGTTTAGCGCCGGGGCGCGAGACTGCAAGGCCGGGGTGGAGCCTTGGCGGTCAGGATGTTATGTTAGCCAGATAGTTGGCTAGGAACCAGGCGATGGAAGTCGGAATTTTCGAGGCCCGCAACCGGTTCTCGGAACTTGTCGAGGCCGCGGAGCGCGGCGAAGACGTGGTCATCACCCGCAGGGGGCGGCCCACCGTTCGCATCTCATCTGTTCACGAGGCAAATCGCCGAGCGGAACAGACGCTCAAAGCTCTCGCTCGCGCAGGCGAACTCCGCGAACGGGTCGCGAAGCGGCTTGGGCGATCCTTTACTCATGAAGAAATGATCGCTGCCCGTGACGAAGGTCGACGCTGACCATGCCCGCGGTCGCCGATGCGTCTTTCATCATGGGCGCGCTCGTCGAGGAGGAGCATACCGACTTCGTTGTGAAGGCTTTTCCGGACCTGGCGGTTGAGGGGCTGGTCGCGCCCGCTCTGATCATGTGGGAGGTGGCCAACATTTGCGCGATGAAGCAGCGGCGCCAACTTCTCACGGAAGACGAGGCTCACGAGGCGCTCGATCTGTTTTTCAGTCTGCCCATTGATCTCGATGCGGAGCTGGCAAGTCTTCCCGTCGGACTCGCGCTGGCTCGTCGTCATACGCTGACGGCCTACGACGCGGCTTATCTGGAATTGGCGACAAGGGTGGGCGGAGCGCTGGCAACCCTGGACAAGGCCCTTGCGCGGGCGGCCAGGGCGGAGGGACTCCTCGTGCTCTCGCCCTTCGCATGACCGACGACTGGACATCGCGGGGGAAGGTGCGCGCACGCGAAGGCGGCGGCGTTTTCGAGCTCGTGGTCGACGGCCTGACGACCCAGGCGAAATACTACAAGCCGCTGATCTACGAGTTCTTCCGCAAGGACTGGCGCGGCTCGCGGCCGAGTTGGGGCGACTTCGGCGTCGAGATCTACATGGACTACGAGGGCGATCCGCCCTGGATGGACCTCGACAACCTCGCGAAGGCGATCCTCGACGCCATCAAGGGCTATGCCTTCCACGACGATGCGCAGGTGGCCCGGCTGCTGGTCGAACGGCGGCCGGGCGACCGCGAACGGGTCACCGTGCGCGTGACACGGCTTTCTTCGCGCGGTCCAGAGCCATCCCCGCCAGCAGGGCGTCGCCCACCAGGATAAAGGCGCCGTAGCGGCCGATGCTGACAGGATCCCAGGCCGGGAAGATGTCCTTGAACAGCGCCAGCATGATCCCCGCGCCGATCAGGCCGGGAGCCGCGAAGATCGCCGCCGCCAGCAGGCGCTTGCGACGCGGCGTATGGCGCAGGCGCGTGGCGACATAGAACAGGAAGGTCACCGCCCCGCCGACGAGGAAGGCGTTGGCGGCGTAGAACCAGAAGGCCTTTTCAAGCAGGCCCGACCCGAACGCGGCGTACCAAGCGGTGGACATCACAAAGGCCGCCAGGCCCGCGAGACCAAAAGTCAGACCGTCTTCTTTTGACACGACAACCACCCCGAACCACCCGTTTCGATCCTTGGGATGCGAGGGCGGCGCCAAGAAGGTGGCCTATGGTCGCGGGCCTGAAAAGTCAGCTCGCCCAGGGCACGAGTGCGCCGCGGAAAAGCAGCACGAGGGACAGTCCGACGTAGATCAGGGTCGTTGCTGTGAAGCGCAGTTTGCGGCCCACCGTCCAGCTTTCGACCCGTCGTCCGCCGCGCCAGATGAACGGCAGGAGGACAAGCGTCACGGCCGACAGGATGGCCGCCACCAGGGCGCAGGAGGAGGCCGTCAGCATCCAGCCGCCCGGCCAGTCGAAGAAGATCGCCGAGACATCGTCCGCCTTGCCGGCCCAGATCGCCAGCGCGCCAATGGCAAGGATCCACAGGATCGACTGAGTCGTCTGCATCAGGCTCGCGCGACGTTGCATCGGCGTTTCGCGGTGGTCCTTCCGGTCGCGCATGAACAGGCCGCCAAGGGTCGAGAAGGCCGCGATCAGCGCCAGGACGGCCAGGTTCAGCAACCAGCCCTGCGTGCCGAAGAAGCCCGCCCGCTGGTACATCGCCGTTCCCGACGAGGGGTAATAGCCTATGGCGCGACCGTCTTTCAGGATGAAGGACATGCGCTTCCAGCCACCCAGCTCATGGAACCGGCCGGCGGTCCCGTCGGCGACCCAGAGCGAGGATCCGCCACCGCGACTGCTGATCTGCAGGTAGCCGGCGTCGGTCACGCCGACCCGGGTGCGGGCGTCGATCAGGCCGATGAACTGTTCGAGGCCACGATAGGAGCGGCGGGTGCTGATGAACTCGCCGGCGAAGACGCGGGCGTTCTGCTTCAGCCAGGGCGACCCGACCTCGGGCAGGGCCGGCGCCGGGCCATAGAAGCGCTGGACGATGCGTCCGGCGATCTGGCTGGTCAGACGCTCGCCCGTTTCGGAATTGGCGGCGATGAACACGCCCAGTTTCAGGTCGGGCACAACGATCATGCTCGAGCGGAACGACAGCAGCACGCCGTCGTGACCCCAGCCGGTGCGACCGCCCGGCAGCTGAAATTCACGGAACCCGTGCGCGAAGGCGGCCACGCCCGGCGCAGGCCGGGATTGCGCGCGACCAAAGCCCGCGGCCGTCGCCGGACCATAGATCTGGACGCCATCCAGCGTCCCCCCATTGAGGATCATGGTCATGTAGCGGGCCATGTCGGCGGCCGTGGTCGAGGCGCTCGCGGCCGGCGCGATATGGGAGGCGAACTCATAGGGGCGGGCGCGCCAGCCGGAGTCTGTCCACAGGAAGCCCGTGGCCAGGTCTGCCTTGAGGCTAGCCGACATCGGCGCAGGCAGGTCCTTGTGCGCCGGGTAGGGCTCGCGGAAGGTCGTGTGGGCCATGCCCAGCGGTCCGGTGATCTCACTCTCGATCAGTCGTTCGTAGGGCTTGCCCGAGACCCAGGACGCAGCCGCTCCGGCGAGCGCGGCGCCGTAGTTGGAATAGGCGGGCGCGACGCCGGGTTCGCGCACGCGGCGCGGGCGTTCCTGGCGCAGATAGACCAGCTGAGGCCGTACGCGATCCGCCTCGCGTTCGAACAGTTGTCCGAGGGCTCGATCCTCGAAGCCCGGTGAATGGCTCATCAGGTCGATGACGCGGACGGGATGGTCAAAGCCCTGGTCCCGGACCTGGACCTTCTCGGGAAGATAAAGGTTGATCGGCGCGTCGAGCCGCATCCTGCCGGCCTCGACCTCCTTCATCACGGCGATCCAGGTGAAGGTCTTGGAGATGGAGGCGACGCGGAACAGGGTCCGGTCAGGATCGACGGGCGCGACCGGCGCGAGGCGCGCGAACCCATAGCCCTTCTTGAGCACCACCTGACCGTTCTGGACGATCGACACGGTGACGCCGGGGATGTGATCGGCGGCCATGGCGTCGCGGACCAGGCCGTCGACATAGGCTTCCAGCTCGGCGGGCGGCAGACCCGCCACGCCCGGGCGAACCGGGAGCGGCGCGGCAACTGGCGCCGGGGCGAGGGGCGGAGGGGGCGAACTCTGCGCGGAACCGGCCGCCGGGGCGAGGCCAGTCAGAATGGATAAGGCAGCCGCGAGGGCGGCTTTGGCTGGCGATCGCAAGGAGATGTCCCCGGGGAAGAGTGTTCAGCCGACTTCTAGGGCGCCGGGGACGCGGGGCAAAGGCCGGTTTGCAAGCTCTGGAGTCAGGGCGCCTGCGCGCCACGCGCGCCGGTCGGGAACGGCATCATCCCCAGCCGCATGCGCAGCGCGCCGTCTATGGCCACCTGGGGCTCTGACGGCGGCGACAGCTGCATCTGGGTTTCGCGCCGGGCCACGCAGCCCTGGATCGCCGGTGCCAGGGCCGGAAAGTTGCGCACGGTTCCGACGGACTCGAGGAAACAGGCGTCGAAGAAGGGGTATTTGTCCTCGGAGCTGCAGCCGAACGAGCTGCGGTCCTTTCGGGCGGCCGTCATCACCATCCGCTGCGGCCCTTCAAGCCATGGAACGAAGACGCCGGAAAAGCAGGCGGAGATGATCACGATCGTCGGTCGGTCGGGGCAGGCCTCGGCGACCAGCGTGGCCATTTCCGACGGCGAGATCATGTACATCTTGCCCATCACGTCGAGCACCGCGCCCTCCGGAGAACCGTGCGAGGTGTAGTAGACCAGACAGCCGGCGGGGGCCTTGGCCGTGGCGGTCTTCAGGGCGTCGAGCATCGACTGGGCCGTCAGCCGTTCGGGCGCGGGATCCGTGTACCGCTCGGGATGGGTCGAGAACTGCGTCATGGCCTCGGGCCGGAAGCCCAGACTGACCAGCGTCGCGGCGACATCGCGCCGGGCGTTGTCGAAGGCTTCCGTCGGCCCGCCGTCATGGGCGCGCCAGTCGCCCGCGACGACGATCGAGGCCCAGTTGTTGAACGGGCTGGCCGGGGCGCTGGCGGCAAGGGCGGGGCCGGCGAACCAGAAGGCCAGCAATCCGATGATCGCGAGAAGCCCCCTGCGCACTGATCTCAGCCCTTGTACCGGGTGAACGGGGTCGGCATGGCGGTGCCGGTCGCCCGGGCCAGGGTGCGGCCCTCGGCGTCGCGCAATTCGCCCTCCGTGAAGGCGATGGTCTTGCCCCAGCGGACGACCCGGCCGACGCCCGTGATGGCGCCGGGCAGGGCGGGGCGGAAGAAGCTCGTCTTCATTTCGACGGTGGGCGCGACGCTGGTCATGCCCGAGGCGACCATGCAGGCGACGCTCATGCATTCATCAAGCATTGCGCAGAGGTAGCCGCCCTGGATCTGCTTCATCGGGTTGGTCAGCTGCTCGGTCGCCTCGAAGGCGACCTCGACCTCGCGGTCGGCCTGGCTGACCCGGACCATGCGGAAGCCCAGTAGTTCCGATCCCGGCGGCCGGCGTTTGGCATTGGCGAAACGGGCGAGAATGGCCTCGTCCGTCAGGCTTTGCGGTTCCTCGGAAGCGACGTCGCTCAAGCGCGCCTCACTTCTTGCGGAACTGATCAAGGGACACGACCTTCGGCCCTTCCGGAACCGGCGGCGGTGCAGGCTCGTCGGTTTCGGCAGGGTCGTCCATGCCGGCCGGTTCAACGTCGACCGGGGGCGGCTCGAACTGCAGCCCGAACTGGACATAGGGGTCGAAGAAGCGCGTCACCGCCGCATAGGGCACCGACAGCTTCTTCGGCGAGCCCCCGAACTTCAGCGTCACCGTGAAGAAGGTCTCGCCGGGCGCGAGGTCCCAGTACTGGTGCTGCAGGACGATGGTCATCTCGTCGGGGTACTTCCCCAGCAGATCGGGCGGGCCCGAGACGCCCGGGGCCTTGGTGCGGAAGCTGATATAGAAATGGTGATCGCCCGGAATGCCGCCCGGCGCGGCGGCGACCCTGAGCGCGGCCTTGACCACGCCGCGCAGCGCGTCCTGGGCCAGCGCCTCGTAGTTCATCAGGTCTTCGGGCGGTTTCTGTTGCTGGGCCATGACTCAAGACGCCTGTGTGAAGGCGAAGCCTAGCGGTTCCACGCGCGGGCGCAAAGCCTGGCCCGCGTTGAAAAGACTCTAGGCGGCGTCGCGCCGGTCCAGAGAGGTCAGGATGAAGTCCGCCAGTCTGTCAGCCGCGGGCGGCACGGCTGTCGAGGCGCGGAGCAGGGCGATCTCGGCGTCGGCGAGGACGGGCAGGCCGTCGCTCAGGACCGTTAGGTCGTTCGGCACCATTTCATGGGGCAGCACACTGACGCCGAGGCCGGCGCGGAGCGCGGCGAGCTGCCCGGACAGGGAAGGGCTCGTATAGGCGGCGCGCCAGGCGCGCCCGGCGGCCTCGAGCGCCATGATCGCGCGCTTTCGGTAGACGCAGGGAGACGGCGCCGCGATCAGGGGTGTGATCCCGTCGGTCCAGGAGTCCCCGTCGAGGCCGACCCAGACGAGGGGCTCGCGCCAGACACGGACGCCAAGATCGGGTCCGAGCGGCTCCCGCTTGACCAGGGCGATATCCAGCTCTCCGCCGCGCAGGCGATCCAGAAGGTTCAGGGTCAGGTCACAGGTCACGGACAGCGAGATCTTCGGATGGCTTCGCCCGAAGGCGGCCAGAACGCCCGGCAGATGGAGGGTGGCGAAGTCCTCCGGCGCGCCGAGCCGGACCTGTCCCTCGACATCATCCGCCGTCAGGCCGGCGAGAATCTCGTCGTTGAGCCGCAGAAGACGCCGCGCCTGGGGCAGGAACGCCTCGCCCTGCTCCGTGAGCGCCACATGCCTTGGATTGCGGGACAACAAGGCCTGGCCGACCTGGTCTTCCAGTCGTCGAATCTGAAGGCTGATGGCCGACTGGGTGCGGCCCAGTCGTTCTCCGGCGCGCGTGAAGCTCCTCGCTTCGGCGACAGCCAGAAACGCCCGAACGAGATCAAGGTCAAGATTGGTGAGCCGGCCCATGCGATCCCATCATATCAGAACCAAATGATTGGGATGATAACAATCAAGAATGAACATTGAAAGCGGCGCCCTACATCGGCGCGCCCGGCGAACGAGCCGGGCCTCAAGCCGGAGCCGCGATCGTGTTCAATTCCCTCGCCACCGCCCTGACGTCCGGGAGCGCCAATCTGCTGCAACCGGCCGTTCTGTTCTTCCTGCTGGGAGCCATTGCGGCGCTGGCGCGGTCTGACCTGGCCCTGCCACGCGACGCCAGCAAGGCTCTGTCTCTGTTTCTGATGCTCTGCATCGGCTTTCGCGGCGGGACGGAAGCCCGGGCGCACGGACTGGACGCCGACTTCGCCACCGCAGCGGCGCTGGGGCTCGGGCTCAGCCTCCTCCTCCCGTTCCCTGCCTACGCGCTGCTGAGGCGGGCCGGCGCCGACAGGCTGACCGCTGCGGCGACGGCGGCGCACTATGGATCGGTATCGGTCGTCACGTTCGCAGCCGCCCAGACCTATCTCGCCGCCCGGGGCGCGGAGCCGGACGGGTTCATGTCGGCGGTGCTGGCGATCATGGAAACGCCGGCCATTCTCGTGGCGCTCTGGATCGCGTCGCGCTCCGGCAAGGCGACCAGGCCGGCGAAGAGCGACACCTTGCGGGAGGTGTTCTTCAACGGGGCAAGCGTTCTGCTGATCGGCAGCTTCCTAGTCGGACTGGTCACGGGCAAAGCGGGCGAGGCGCGGCTGCACGTGTTCACCGGGCCGGTGTTCCAGGACGCCCTGTGCTTCTTCCTGCTCGACCTGGGCGTCACGGCCGCCGGCCGGTGGAAGGAAGCGGGCCGGATCCCGCCCGCCATCCTGGCCCTGGGGGTCGTGCTGCCGCTTCTGGGCGCCACAGTGGGGGCCGTCCTGGCGACCCTGGCGGGTCTGTCGCCGGGCAATGCCGCCGCCCTGACCGTCCTGGCGGCGTCATCCTCCTATATCGCCGCGCCGGCGGCCATGCGGCTCGCGCTGCCGCAGGCGGACGCCGGAACCTACCTGACCCTGTCGCTGGGCGTGACGTTTCCGTTCAACCTGATGGTCGGCATTCCGCTCTACCACGCGGCCACGACGGCTATGGCAAAGATGATTTGATGTCAGCGCTGGGTCGGGAAAGGTGGAGGGGTTCTGTTGGCAGGCCCCCTCCGGGCCCCGCCTGAGGATCTGAACCCCCAGGAGTTTAGGCTGAGTGCGCTAGCACCGCATTACGCGGCGATCGCATACTCTTCAGCGAAGTTATCGTTCGCAGTTAGTTTAATGGCCCGAGACGGTGAGCCACGCCGGGACAAAGCTACGCCTTTAGACGTCTGTCGATGCTGATCGGCCCCATACTTCCGGCGATAACCCGAAGAAGGAAATGGTGGAGCCGCCGGGAATCGCACCCGGGTCCAGTCCGCTTATTACACGCGCGTTTATGTCCATAGCCCGGGCAAGCCCGAACACGCCCAATATAGGGGCGATTGGTTTCCGGGGGAAGAACCGCCTGAATTTCGTGTCTCTTCCGGGACTCACCCAAAGGGTTCAGCCTCACCGAACACCGCTCGATGAAGCGGGGGGAACGGGAGACGCTGAAATGAACAAGTTCATCGCCGAGTTTATCGGCACGCTTGTGTTGGTTCTGTTCGGGTGCGGGGCGGCTGTGCTGGGGGGGATGGAGCACGTCGGCCAGCTGGGCATCGCCCTGGCGTTCGGCTTCGCCATCGTCGCGATGGCCTATGGCATCGGGCCGGTTTCGGGATGTCACGTCAATCCGGCGGTCAGCCTGGCGGTGTTCGTCGCGGGCCGCATGTCGGTGCGGGACATGCTGGTCTACTGGGTCGCGCAGTTCGCCGGGGCCCTGGCCGGAGCCGCGATCCTGATGATGCTGGCCAAGGACGGCGCGGCCAGCGGCCTTGGCCACAACGGCTGGGGACCGGGCTATCTGGGCGAGTATTCGATGCAGGCGGCCCTGATCTTCGAGATCGTCTTCACCGCCATCTTCGTCGTCGTCATCCTCGGCGTGACCGGGGACAAGGGGCAGGGCGCGTTCGCCGGACTGGCCATCGGCATAACTCTGGCGGTGATCCACATCGTCGGCATCCAGGTGACGGGCGTGTCGGTCAATCCGGCCCGCAGCTTCGGACCGGCGGTGCTGGTCGGCGGTCAGGCGATGTCGCAGCTGTGGCTGTTCGTCGTCGCCCCGGCGATCGGCGCGCTGATCGGGGGCGGTCTGTTCCGGTTCAATCTGTTGAAGGCGTAGCGGGCTCTCCTCTCCCGGAGGGAGAGGGGGACCATGCGGAGCATGGTGGAGAGGGAGGCGCAGGTAGTGGACTATCGTCGTCCGCCAACAGCTCTTCCCTCTCAGTCACCCTCCGGGTGACAGCTCTCCCTCGGGGAGAGCAAAGGTGTTTTCTACATCCCCTCGGCGCCGCGCTCGATGCTCAGCACGCCGGTGCGGGACAGTTCCACCAGTCCCAGGGGCCGCATCAGGTCGACGAAACTGTCGATCTTCGACGGCGCGCCGGTGATCTCGAAGACGAAGCTCTCTGAGGTCGTGTCGACCACCTTGGCGCGAAAGATATCGGACACCCGCAGGGCCTCGACGCGGTTCACGCCTTCGCCCCGCACCTTGACCAGAGCCAGCTCGCGCTCGATGCCGCGCGGGTCGCGGGTGACGTCATGCACGCGGCGGACGCTGATGACCTTGCTCAGCTGGGCCTCGATCTGGTCCAGCACATGGGGTGCGCCGCGCGTCACGATGGTGATGCGGCTGGTGTGCGACTTGCGGTCCGTTTCGGCGACCGTCAGGCTCTCGATGTTGTAGCCGCGGGCGGCGAACAGCCCGACCACACGGTGCAGGACGCCCGCCTCGTTTTCGACGAGAAGGGCGAAGGTGGCGAGGCTCTCGACCTCGTCCGTATGGGCAAGATCGTAGGCGGAGGCGGGCTGGGGATCGGTGGTCATGATCTTTCCTAGACCAGCCGCCGCCCGGCTTCGTCAATCACCGAGCCAATGTCGGCGCCGTCTTCGGGCAGGATCATCTCGTTGTGGGCCTTGCCGGACGGGATCATCGGCAGACAGTTCTCGTTCTTCTCGACGCGGCAGTCGAAGACCACCGGGCGCGGGCTGTCGATCATCTCGAGGATCTTCGCGTCCAGCTCGGCCGGGTCGCTGCAGCGGATGCCAACGGCGCCATAAGCTTCCGCCAGCTTGACGAAGTCCGGCAGGCTTTCGGAGTAGCTGTGGCTGTATCGCTCGCCGTGCAGCAGCTGCTGCCACTGGCGGACCATGCCCATCCATTCGTTGTTGAGGATGAAGATCTTGATCGGCAGGTCGTACTGGATCGCCGTCGACAGCTCCTGGATGCACATCTGGATCGAGGCTTCGCCGGCGATATCGATGACCAGGCTGTCAGGGTGGGCCAGCTGCACGCCGATGGCGGCCGGCATGCCGTAGCCCATGGTGCCCAGCCCGCCGGAGGTCATCCAGCGGTTCGGCTCCTGGAAGCGGTAGTGCTGGGCGGCCCACATCTGATGCTGGCCCACCTCGGTGGTGATGTAGGTGTCGCGGTCCTTGGTCAGCGCGTACAGCCGGTCGATGGCCTGCTGCGGCTTGATCGTGGTGTCGTTGGTGCGGAAGTTCAGGCACTGACGCGCGCGCCAGCCGTCGATCTGCCGCCACCAGTCGTCCAGCGCGTTTCGGTTCGGCTTCAGGTCCTGGGCCTTCCAGGCCGCGATCAGGTCGTCCAGCACGCTGCCGGCGTCGCCGACGATGCCGATGTCGACCCGCACGTTCTTGTTGATCGACGAGGCGTCGATATCGATGTGGATCTTCTTGCTGCCCGGCGAAAAGGCATCGAGCCGGCCGGTGACCCGGTCGTCGAAGCGTGCGCCGACGCAGATCATCACGTCGCAGTCGTGCATCGCGTTGTTCGCTTCGAACGTGCCGTGCATGCCCAGCATGCCCAGCCAGGCCGGGTCCGCCGCCGGGAAGGCGCCGAGGCCCATCAGGGTGGAGGTCACCGGCGCGCCGGTCAGCGCCGCCAGGGCGCGCAGGCTCTCGCTGGCCGCCGGGCCCGCGTTGATCACCCCGCCGCCCGTGTAAAAGATCGGCCGCCGGGCCTTGGCGATGAGTTTGGCCGCCTCGGCGATGCGGGCCGGGTCGCCCTTGGTGCGTGGCGAGTAGCCGTGGCTGAACGTGACTTCGTCCGGCCCCTGGTAGACGCCCTTCGAGAACTGAACGTCCTTGGGGATGTCGATCAGCACCGGGCCGGGCCGGCCGGTGGTGGCGATATGGAAGGCCTCGTGGATGATCCTGGGCAGGTCCGCGACGTCCTTCACCAGGTAGTTGTGCTTGGTGCAGGCGCGGGTGATGCCGACCGTATCGGCCTCCTGGAACGCGTCGGTGCCGATCAGGTGGGTGGGGACCTGGCCGGTGAAGACGACCATCGGGATCGAATCCATCAGGGCGTCGACGATGCCGGTGATGGCGTTGGTCGCGCCGGGGCCGGAAGTGACCAGCACCACGCCCGGCTTGCCGGTGGAACGGGCATAGCCCTCGGCCGCATGGGTCGCGCCCTGCTCGTGACGGACCAGGATGTGACGCAGGCGGTCGCCGTGGCGTTCGTTGTCCTGGAACAGGGCGTCATAGATCGGCAGCACCGCGCCGCCCGGATAGCCGAACAGCGTCGAGACGCCCTGGTCGATGAGCGCCTGAACGACGATCTCGGCGCCGGTCATTTCTCGGGCGGCGGTCTCGGGTGGGGCGGTTCGGGTCGTGGAGGCGGTCATGGTTCGGCTCTTGGGGGGACGAAAAAGGCAATAAAAAAGGCCCGGAAGGGGCCCTGGGTGCGCGCGACCGGCGACAGCGTGACCGTTCAGGTCACGCCGCTGTCGGCCGCTCGGTAAGTACGATGCTGGTCTTGCGCACGAAGATTGCTCCAAATCGCGTCTGATCGGAATGCCACGCTAGGCTTGCGACGTCAAGAAAGGGTTGAGCGCAAGGAATTGCCCCCAGGCGGCCTCTGGGGCCATTTCCGTGATCTTTGGCCAGTCCGGCGTCTGGTTGCGCAGCCAGGTCAACTGGCGCTTGGCGTAGCGGCGGGTTTCCTGGCGCGCCAGGTCGGCGGCCTGCTCGAGGGGCGTCTCGCCCGCCAGATGGGCGGCAAGCTCTCGCACCCCGACCGCCTTCATCACGGGCGCGAGAGGATCCAGGCCGCGCGCCAGCAGGGCGCGAACCTCCTCCAGCGCCCCGGCCGCCAGCATGGCGTCGAAGCGGGCGTCGCAGCGGGCGTAGAGCTCGGTCCGGTCCGGCACGATGGCCACGGCGCGCCACGCATCGGGCTCGAGGGCGGGGGCCGTGTCGGCCTGCCAGGCGCTGAGCGGGCGACCGGTGGCCTCCAGCACCTCCATCGCCCTTTGCAGGCGCATGCGGTCGCCGGCCTCGATGCGGCGGGCGGCGTCCGGATCGGCGCTGGCCAGCAGCTCGCGGAAGCGCGCCTCGCCGAGCGCGTCATACATCCCGGTGACGCTCTGGCGCACGGCTGCGGGCGTCGGGGTTACGTCGGCCAGCCCCTCGGTCAGGGCCTTGAAGTAGAGGCCCGTGCCGCCGACCACGACCGGCGTGCGGTCCCTGGCGAGGATGTCTTCGAGGACAGGGGAGGCGGCGCGCAGCCACCGACCGACCGACCAGCCGTCCGCGCCGTCGGCGACGCCGAACAGGTGATGCGGAACACCGGCCTGTTCCTCGACGGTGGGCCGCGCGGAGAGGACGGTCAGATCGGCGTACAGCTGCAGGGCGTCGGCGTTGACGATCTCGCCGTTTAGCGCCCGCGCCGCGCGCAGGGCCAGCGCGGACTTGCCGCTCGCGGTCGGCCCGGCGATCAGCAGGATCTGTCTCGTCATGCCCCCGCCATAAGCCAAGCGGCGCGGGTTCGCCACCTGGACAGGCGCGGCTGCAGTCCAACCAAGGTTCCCATTGCGGCGAAAGCAGGCTAGGCGGCGCGCATGCAGCTCGTCGTCACCCTTGTCGCCGCCGATCCCCATGATCTTGTCGCCGCCATGGAGGCGGTGGAGATCGCGGTGGCCGGCACGGGCGCGGCCGTGGGCGAACCGGACCTGCTGGGCCCGAACGCCGCCGATCTGCCCGTGGCGAGCGACTTTCCGGCGCTGATCCGCGAGCGGGCCGAGGGCGCGCTGGGTTGCCGCCGCGTCGATGTCTGCATCCAGCCGGTTGAAGGACGCCGCAAGCGCCTGCTGATCGCCGACATGGACTCGACCATCATCAACGTTGAATGCCTCGACGAGCTGGCCGACTTCGCCGGGGTCAAGGCGCAGGTCTCTGCCATCACCGAGCGGGCCATGGCCGGCGAGCTGGCCTTCGAGGGCGCCCTGCGCGAGCGGGTGGCGATGCTCAAGGGGTTGGGGCTCGACGCCCTGCAGGCTTGCTATGACGAACGGGTGCAGCTGAACCCCGGCGCGACGACGCTCGTCCGGACCATGGCCGCCCACGGCGCACGCTGCGTGCTGGTGTCCGGCGGCTTCACCTTCTTTACCGGCCGGGTCGCGACTGCCGCCGGTTTCCACGACAATCGCGCCAACACCCTGATCGAGGAGGGCGGCGCGCTGGCCGGACTGGTCGGCGAACCGATCCTAGGCCGTGAGGCGAAGCTGGCGGCCCTGCAGGAGGAAGTCGCGGCGCTCGGCGTCACGCCGGCCGCGGCTCTGGCGGTCGGCGACGGGGCCAACGACTTGGCGATGATCGAGGCGGCCGGGCTGGGCGTCGCCTACCGCGCCAAGCCGATCGTCGCCGCCCAGGCCGACGCCCGCATCGACCATGCCGACCTGACCGCCCTGTTGTATTACCAGGGCTACCGGCTGGAAGAGTTCGCGCTCTAGATGCTCCCCGTTGGGGGAGCTGTCAGGCCGCAGGCCTGACTGAGGGGGTCACCCGCGATCTGAGCGGACCCCCTCCGTCTCGGCTTCGCCGAGCCACCTCCCCCGAGGGGGGTGAATCAGCCCCCGCCGCCCTTGCTGAAGTAGCGGAAGAAGGCGCTGTCGGGGCTCAGGACCAGGGTGGTGTCGCCCTTGGCCATCGAGGCCTCGTAGGCCTTCATCGAACGGTAGAAGGCGGCGAAGCTGGGATCCTTGCCGAAGCTCGCGGCGAAGATCTTGGCCCGTTCGGCGTCGGCCTGACCGCGGATGGTTTCAGCCTCTTCGGTCGCCGTGGCGATGATTTCCTGCTGCTGCTGGCGACCGGTCGCGCGGATGCGGGCGGCCTCCTGCTGGCGGGCGGTCTTCATCCGGTCGAACACCGCCGCCTGGTTAGCGTCGGGCAGGTCGGCGGTGCGAATGCGCACGTCGATGACATCGATGCCGAAGCGCGAGGCCCTGGCGCGCTGGGCCAGATCATCACGCATGCGGTGCATCAGCTGGCCGCGACGCGTCGAGATGATCTGTTCCGAGCTGGCGGTGCCCAGAACCTGGCGCAGCGAGGCGTTGATGATCGGGTTCAGCTGCGCGGGAGCGGCCGCTTCGCTTCCGAGACGGGTGTAGAACCGGACCGGATCGCTGATGCGGTAACGCACGAAGGCGTCGACCATCAACCGTTCCTGGTTGCCGGCGAGGATCTCCCGGCGCGTGACCTCGAGGTTGAGATTCAGCCGGTCGAACAGGTAGGTGGTCTCGAAGAACGGGATCTTGATCTTCAGGCCCGGGCCGTCATCGGGGCCGGCGTTGACCGTGCGGACGACCTCGCCGAGGCGTACGATGACCGCCTGCTGGGTCTGGCCGACCACGTAGAAGGTCTGACTGACGACGATCAGTATGACGGCGGCGACGACGCCGTAGAACGTGCCACGTTGACTGGTCATTGGGCCGCTCCCGGCTGGCGAACCTGCGGCTGGGCGGCACCGGTCGGTGTCTGGACGCGTGGCTTGAACGTGTCGGCTGACAGGACGATCGGAGCGGTTACGCCCTTGCCGTCGATGATCACCTTGTTGGAGGACTCCAGCACGCGTTGCATGGTCTCGATATAGAGGCGGTCGCGCGTCACGCCCGGCGCCAGGCGGTACTGCTCATAGACCTGGTTGAAGCGGGCCGCCTCGCCGGCGGCCTCACGGACGACCTGGGCGCGGTATCCGAGGGCCTCCTGGCGAATTCTGGAGGCCTCGCCCCGGGCGGTGTTGGCGTAGGATTCCGCGTTCTGGCTGGCGTTGTTCACATCACGGAACGCCTCGACCACATCGGTCGGCGGCCCGGCTTCGCTGATCTGCACGCCATCGATGACGATGCCGGTGTGATAGCTGTCGAGGATGCGCTGCATCAGGGCCGCGACCTCAAGCTGGATGTTGCCGCGTCCCGGTCCGATGATCGAGTTGAGGGTGCTGCGGCCGACCACCTCGCGCATGGCGCTCTCGGCCACGGCCAGCAGGGTCTTGTCGGAGTCATCGACGCTGAACAGGTACTCGGCGGGGTTCTTCACGTACCACTGCACGGTGAAGGACAGGTCGACGATGTTCTCGTCGCCGGTCAGCATCAGGGTGTTGTCCGTAGCGCCGTTGGCGCCGTCGATGGCGGTCTGGCGCTGGTTGGTGGTGTCGACCTTGATGGCCCGTTCGAACAGCGGCAGGTGGAAGCCGACGCCAGGCCCGTAGCTCCGCGTCCAGGCGCCGAAGGTGGTGACCACCGCTTCCTGTTTGGCGCCCACGACGATGATGCCGGAGGCGAGGTAAAGCGCGACCAGCCCGCCGGCGATCAGCGGAGCCATGCGGCGCGGTGACATGTCGCCGCCCGAGCCCCCGAGCAGGGCCCGCAGCTGGGCCATCAGCTGTTGCTGGAGCTGGTCGATTTCATTGGGACCGGAGGGCCGTCGCGGGCCGGGACCGGAGGGACGTTTCGGTTCGTCCCCGGAGGGACCCTTGCCGCCCGAAGGGGGCGGAGCGCCCCAGGGGCCGGGATTGCCGTTGTCGTTCCAGGGCATGTGTCGTGCGTCGCTTTTCCGTCGTGGTTCGGCGGGCTTGCAAGCCGGCGCGGTCAAGCGGATATGAGACGCCGCGCCCGGCAAGGCAAGCTGTCCCCATGACCTTTCATACATCCGCAGACCGAGATACCGCGCTTCGCGCCCTCGACAAGATTATCGACCCCCGCTCCGGCAAGGGTCTGGCCGCGGCCGGGCTGGTCCAGGGTCTGGTCCTGCGCGAGGGGCGCGCCGGTTTCATGCTGGAGGTGCCGGCGGAGGACGCCGCGCGCTACGGCTACATCCGCGAGGCCGCCGAGAAGGCGCTGGCCGGCCTGCCGGGCGTCGAGAAGGCCCAGGTCGTGCTGACCGCGTCGGCCCCGGCTGGCGTCACGCGCCAGCGCAAGGGCGCCCGTGTCGCCGGCGATCCCAAGGCGGAGCTTAAGCCACGCAAGGAAGTCAAACGCCCCGAGAACGTCAAACGGGTCATCGCTGTCGCGAGCGGCAAGGGCGGGGTGGGCAAGTCGACCGTCGCGGTCAATCTGGCCTGCGCTTTCGCGGGTCTCGGCCTGAAGGTCGGGCTGCTGGACGCCGACGTCTACGGCCCTTCGGCCCCGCGCATGATGGGCGTCGACGGCGAGCCGCTGTTCATCGACGGCAAGCTGCAGCCGCTGCAGGCCCACGGGGTCACGGTCATGTCGATCGGCTTCCTCGTCGATGAGGGCTCGCCGATGATCTGGCGCGGGCCCATGGCCTCTTCGGCGGTCCGGCAGATGGTCAACGACGTGCGCTGGGCCACCCCGGACGCGCCGATGGACATCCTGGTCATCGACATGCCGCCAGGCACCGGCGACATCCATCTGACCCTGGTCGAGAACTTCGCGGTCGACGGCGTGGTCATCGTCTCAACGCCGCAGGAAATCGCGCTGATCGACGCCCGTCGGGCGGTTGGCATGTTCCAGAAGACGGGCGCGAAGATCCTCGGTGTTATCGAGAATATGGCGTTCTTCGCCGATCCGTCGACCGGCGCGCCGATCCCGATCTTCGGGACCGGCGGCGCGCGGGCGGAGGCTGAGTCACTGGGCGTGCCGTTGCTGGCCGAGATCCCGATCGAGATCGCCCTGCGCCAGGCCGGCGACGACGGCGCGCCGCTGACGGCCACCGGTGGCCACAGCGCGGCGGCTGACGCCTTCCGGGCCGCGGCGAAGGCGCTGCTCTAGACGGCCGGCGTAGGCGCGGCGGCGATGACGTCCGCGTCGATGATTTCCAGCTCCGCGCGGATCTCCGCGTGACGCTCACGGCTGAGGCTGTAGCCGCGCACCGCGATGGCCCCGAGCATGACCAGAATGACCGGCGCGATGGCGAAGGTCAGGGTCAGGCCAAGCATGGCGCTTTCGCTGTTCACCGCTCCCGGCGCGGCGTTGAAGCCGATGGCTCCGAGGATCCCGAAGGTGACCAGCACGGCAGACGCCGTACCGACCTTGGCCGTGCTCGACACCATCGCGTAGAGCAGACCCACACGGTCCTTACCCGTTTCCAGCCGCACCTCGTCCCCGACGTCGGCGATCATCGCCCGGACAAGGAAGCCCAGCGCGGCGAGGATGCCGCCGGCGAGGAACATGGCCGTGGCCATCAGCGGGAAGCTCTGTCCGGGGATGAAGAAGATCACGCCCTGGGCGATCGAATAGGAGGCCGCCGCCGCCATCAGGGTGCGGTGCTTTCCCCAGCGATAGGCCGCGAGCGCCCAGAGTGGCGCGCAGAACACCGCCGCGAGGATGAACAACAGCAGCATCAGGTTGGCCTGGATCAGGCTGTAGCCGCGCGCCTGCTGCATGAAGAACAGGTAGAGCGGCGAGGTGATCGCCGGACCGAAGGTGAACAGCAGGTCGGCCGCCAGCAACCGGCGCATGGTCGGTCGCAGCGCGAGGGCCGGAATCTCGCCCCAGGACAGTCGGTCGCCGGTCGCCCGCTGCGGCAGCACCGGCTCGGGCACGCCGAAGGCGACAATCAGGCAGGTGACCGGGATCGAAGCGACGATCATCAGCCCCATCATCGGCACGACGCCGGCTTCCGGAATCTTGAGCAGGGACGGCAGCAGAAGCACCGCGACCGCGCCCAGCGTGCTCGTCACATGGGCCCAGGCATAGACCCGCGAGCGCTCGTTGTAGTTGGTCGCCAACACCGCGCCCCAGGCTGATTGGGACAGGACCAACAGGGAATAGCCGACGTAGAGAACGATCAGCCAACCCAGCAGGAAGGTCTTGCTCACACCCGCTTCCGCCCGGAACAGCATCCAGACGCCGGCCATCAGGATCGGCGCGGCGAGGAGCAACCAGAAGCGGTAGCGTCCGATCTTCGTCCGCGTCCGGTCCATGAACATGCCGGCCGCCGGATCGAAGAAGATCGACATGACCTTGACGATGAAGAAGATCCCGCCGACCGCGGCCAGCGGCAACCCGAGCAGTCCGGCGTAGTGCGGCGGCAGATGGACAAGAAGCGGCGTGGTCAGGGCGCCGACGGGAATGGTCGCCATCGAGAAGGCGGCGAGAATTCCGGCTTTGACGCGAACGCCCTTGGCCGCCGACGCGGCCTGATCTTCCTGCGACAACCGTGTCTCCGGTTCTTGTCTGTTTCGTCCCTGCTCCGAATGAGAGGGCGCCCGGGCGCGACCCGCAAGGCCCTTCTGGACATGACGTAGCGGCGCCTTCAAGCTTTCGTGGAAACAGGGGAAGCCGGGCCATGTCGACGACAAGGGGATGGATCATCGTGGGGGCGCTGGCCGTGCTGGCGGCGGGTCCTGCGTGGTCCTTCGGTACGATCCACGGCCTGGGCCAGAATGCCGAGCACGAGCGGATCACGCGCCAGGGCCTCGCCAGCTTTGGCATAGGCGCCAGGACGATGGACCAGATCGCCGGGAGGCGCGGGACCTTTGGCGCCGTCGGGGCGCCGGACCGGCCGGATCGCGGCCTGATGTCGGAGAGCGCGGCGCACTGTGACAATGGCGACTGGCTGGACCTGCCCGGCTATCCCCGCGGTCAGGCCGAGGCCCGGACGGAGCTGGAAAGCTGCCGGGCCTGGATCTTCGGCTATCTGGAGCGAGCGGTCAGCGAAGCCGACGGCCTGGTGACAGCCGACATGACGATTCCCCGGGACGCCGCGGGTCTCAAGTGTTCGTTCGACGGCCGCGACCGGCGCAGCAAATGCTCGGTTTTGGAGCAACTCGGCATGGCGTTCCACGCCTCGCAGGACTTCTACTCGCATAGCAACTGGGTCGACCCGCTGCGCCGTCCGGGACAGCGCCTCGATGACCCGCCCGGCATGGGTCAGCCCTCGCCCGCCGACTGGCTGGACCCCGACTATCCAGATGCGGCCTTTCCTGGCGGTCTGATCAGTGGGTGCTACGAGGGATTCCCGGAAAGCCGTCACTGTGACGGCCGGGTGAAACACGCCACGCTGAACAAGGACACCAAGGCTTCGTCTCGCGGCGCAAACGACATCCAGCAACTGGCGATGGATGTGGCGTCGCAGGACACCCGGGCCAAGTGGACCTGGTTCGAGCAGCGGCTGGTCCGGGTCTATGGGGCCGACCGCGGCGGCAGGATCGCCTGTGTCATCAAGGCTGACGATCCGGCGCGCTGCGCGCGATGACAGAAAAAGGGACACGCACCTTCAGGCCCGTGTCCCCTCACTGAATCGCTGCCGTATCTGGATTGGGGGACACGCACCTGCGGCGCACGTCCCCGATCAATCAGCCGCCGGCCATCTTGCGGAAGAACTTCTGGCCCTGTTCGCCGCCGGCGAAATAGGCCTTCTGGCCGGCGTCGTCGGTGATCTTCGACCAGTTGTCGCGGACTTCCTCGACCGACAGGCCGCCCTCGCCGAGGTAGACGCCCTCGGTTTCGAGGATGCGCGACAGGGCGAATACACCCGCGCCGGCGGTCAGGATGGCGCCGGTGGGGGCTTCTTCCGAGACCAGGTAGACCACGCCCGGCGTGACATACTCGGGCTTCAGCTTTTCCAGCACTTCCGGCGGCATCAGGCCCTCGGTCATGCGGGTCGCGGCGACCGGGCTGATGGCGTTGATGTGGATGTTGTTCTTCTGGCCCTCGAGCTTGATGGTGTTCATGAAGCCGATGATGCCGAGCTTGGCCGCGCCGTAGTTCGACTGGCCGAAGTTGCCGTAGAGGCCCGACGAGGAGGTCGTGACGACGATCCGGCCGTAGTTCTGGGCCTTCATGATCTCCCAAACCGCCTTGGTCGGCTTCATCGTGCCCATCAGGTGCACGTTCAGGACCAGCTCGAAGTCGGCGACCTCCATCTTGGAGAACGACTTGTCCCGCAGGATGCCTGCGTTGGCGATCAGGATGTCGATGCGACCCCAGGTGTCCATGGTCTGTTTGACCATGTGGGCGACGCCGGCGTCGTCGGTGACCGACGAGCCGTTGGCGATGGCTTCGCCGCCGAAGGCCTTGATCTCGGCCACGACCGCGTCGGCCGCCGCGGAGGAGCCGCCCGAGCCGTCCATCGAGCCGCCCAGGTCGTTGACCACGACCTTGGCGCCGCGACGGGCCAGTTCCAGGGCATGCTGACGTCCGAGACCGCCGCCGGCCCCCGTGACGATCGCGACCTTACCGTCGAAGCGAATGTCGGCCATGTGAGAGTTCCTCTGCGCTGACGCCTGTTTGGATTTGGCGGCGTTTTGCGGCGCAGCAGGGGAGGCGTCAAGGGTGACCTGACGCCCGCCACGCCCGAACAGCCCCTATTGTCAGGCGACCCTGCGTGGCCGCCCGCGCCGACCTACTTCGACGGAGGACCGGCCGGCTTCGGCGCGGCGCGCTTCACGCCGGCCTGGAAGCCGGGCTTCATGAACTTCACCAGCACACGCTGGCCGATCAGCAGCGGGGCGCCGTCGGCGCTGACCACCACCTCGACCACGCGTTCGTCGCTGCGCTGGGTCGGATCGTCCGAGGCCAGCTTGCGGGCGCCGAACACCGCCGCGCGGCGCAGGACCTTGCCGACATACATCTTCGTCGGGTCGGATTCCGGCTGGATCTCGACGGCCTGGTTGTCCGTCACGTTGGGCAGGTCGGCCTCGACGATTTCGGCGCGGACGATGCGGGCGGTGTCCGGCTCGAGATCGAACATGTTGGACACGTTGAGCGTGGAGGCGCCGGCGCCGGGGTTGGCGTAGCGGCGCACGATCCGGCCATTTGTCGGCGCGCGGATCACCGTCAGTTCCAGCGCATACTCAGCTTCTCGGAGAGCGGCGGTGGCCGTGGCGACAGCGGCGCGCTGGGCGACGATCTGGGCTTCCCAGTCGCGGATTTCATCGGCCTGGCGGTCGAGGCGCTGACCGGCGACGAAGTTGCTGGCGGACAGTGATTGCAGCCGGCCCAATTCGCGACGCGAGGCGTTCAGCTTGACCTGCAGCACGCCGATCTGGGCCTGGGCCTGGGCCACCTGGGCCTGGGCGCGGCCGACCGCGAGACGGGGATCGTCGTCTTCCTGGCGGGCGAGCATCTGCCCGGCCACGACACGGTCGCCTTCCTGGACATAGACGGCCCGGACCACCCCGCCGCGACGCGCCGCGACCTGGATGATCCCGCCCTCGACGTCGGCCTTGCCGTTGCCGATCGCGGCATAGGGGCTGGGCGCGGTCTGGCTGGCCGCCGAGGCCAGCTGCTTCTTGTTGGCCGCCGCCTTGCTCTTCATGAACAGGCCGCCGCCGACCAGGACGATGGCCAGCACGGTCAGAACCCAGAACCAGCGGCTACGCAGAAAGCCGAACATGAAACGTCCCTTCAGAGTCAGTGGCTGAGCGGCGCGGGATTGGCGTCGGGCGTGCGCCGAACGTCATCCAGAATGCGGCCGTCTTCGATGTGGATCACCCGGTCGGCATAGGCCTCCAGGCGGGGGTCGTGGGTCACGCAGATCACAGCAGCGCCGTGCTCGGTGGCGGCCCGACGCAGCAGGCGGATGACCACCTGGCCGTTCTCGCCGTCGAGCGCCGAGGTGGGTTCGTCGGCGAAGATCAGGTCGGGGGCCTTGGCCAGGGCGCGGGCGATGGCCACCCGCTGCTTTTCGCCGCCAGACATCTCCGACGGCCGCTGGTTGACCTTGGAGCCGAGACCCACTTCTTCGAGCGCGGCCTGCGCGCGCTGATGGGCTTCGGCCTTGGAGGCCCCCTGGTAGTGCAGCGCGGTCATGACCTGCTGCCGGGCGGTGAGGGCGGGGAACAGGTTGAAGCCCTGGAAGATGAACCCGCAGTGGTCGAGGCGGAACCGGTCAATACGGCCGGCCGACCAACTCCACAGATCGGCGGCCTCGAGCGCCCGCACCTTGCCCTCGTCAGGCTTGAGCAGGCCCGACAGCGCGGCGATGAGGGTCGACTTGCCCGAGCCTGACGGCCCCATGACCATGGTCACATCGCCGTGGCGGGCGTCGAAATCGACGGACTTCAGAACCTCGACGAATGTCCGGCCGGTCTTGAACCGCTTGACCAGGCCCTTCGCCTCGATCGCGACATCGCCGAGCTTGTGGCCGTTCTGGTGGATCTTGCGCACGCTCATCGCAGCAGGTCCGCGGGTTGGCTGGCCTTGAGAACGCCGAGCGACAGGAAGCCGGACAACATCGCGCACCCCAGAAGGAAGGCGGCGATGAACAGGACAATGGGGAGCGGGAAGGCCATCGGCAGGCCGCCCATCTTCGCCAGGGTCCCGACGCCCCAGGTCAGGAAGCCGGACGCGATGATGCCGGTCACGCCGACCCAGAAGCTCAGCTCCAGCACGATACCGCGCAGGCTGCCCATCGAAACGCCGAGCGCGCGCAGGGAGGCGAACTCCTTGATGCTCGACATGATGGCGCCGCGAAGGGTCTGCCAGGTGATCACCACCCCGATGATCGCGCCGATGATCAGGGCGAAGATCAGGATGATGCTGATGAACTGCTCCTTGAACATCGAGCTCTGGTTGGCGTCGGCCAGTTCCTGGCGGGTCCAGGCCTTGAAGGCGCCTCCGCCGGCCTTGTTGAGCTGGGCCGCGACGATGGCGGCGCGTGACGGATCGGCGATCTTGACCATCAGCGGCCCGACCCGCTGGCCGGTGTCGGCCTCGCCGAGCATCCGCAGGGTGTCGCGCGACATGACCAGCGTCGCCTGCATCATGTTCGGATAGCCCTTGGTCACGGCGGCGATGGTAATCGTCTTGCCGTTGTAGACCGCCTTGTCGCCGACCTTGACGCCGAGCCGGGCGAGCGCGGTTTCATCGACCGCGACGGCGTAGGGCTGGCGCAGGGTCTCGATCAGGGCGTCCGAATAGTCCGTGGGAACAGTCACATAGCCGGGGATCGCGTCGATCACCGTGACATTGACGAATTCCATCTTGCGGCTCTTGGGCGGCTTCGACGGATCGGAGGGGTTGCCCTTGGGATCCTGGACGATGTTCTGGAACCGCCCGCCCGAGCCGTCGAGCGGCGCGACCTGGATGACTTCCGGATGGCGGTAGACGGTGCCCATCAGGCGACGGGGCAGGCCGGACGGGCCGCCGTTGAACAGGGCCGTGGCGCCCGGACCCAGCACCATGATGTCGGCGCGGGCGCGGTCGATCTGAGCGGTGAACGCCTTGCCGATGCCCATGAACATGCCGACGAAGGCCAGCACGAGCAGGCCGGAGAACGCGAGCGCCACCACGGCCGCCATGTAGCGGCGCCATTCGTAGATCAGCGTGGCCAGAGCCAGCGACATGACAAACACAACTCCCCGACCGTCCACCACGGGACGCGCTGCGGTTCTGTCCCGGACCGGCCTCGCGGCCAAGTTAAATCGGGGTAAGGGCTTGCCCGAAATGCTGGTCACGGGGGCGACCGCGCGCTAGTTCCCATGGGCCGACGCCCGTTTGTTCCCGTTTTCACAGGTTTTTCAATGAACCGCGCCTTCTTTGCCGCCCTCGCCGCCGCGCTTTTCAGCAGCTTCACGATCGCCCCGGCCGCGACAGCCGATGAGGGCATGTGGACCTTCGACGCCTTTCCGGCCGCGAAGCTGAAGGCCGACTACGGTGTCACGATCGACCAGCCCTGGCTGGACCGGGTGCAGGCGGCGTCGGTCCGGATTCCGGGCTGCTCGGCCTCGGTGGTGTCGAAAGAGGGTCTGGTCCTGACCAACAACCACTGCGTGGTCAGCTGTCTGGTCGCCCTGTCCGATCCGGCGTCGGATCATCTGAAGGACGGCTTTCTCACGGCGACCCGCACGGAGGAGCGAACCTGTCCCGGGATGACGGGCGAGGTGCTGGTCGCGATCACGGACGTGACGGACCGGATCAACGCCGCGACGGCCGGCCTGACCGGCGAAGCCTATGGGCTGGCGCGGGATGCGGCGACGGTCGCCGCTGAGGCGGACACCTGCAAGGCGGCGACGGGCTTCCGGTGCCAGACGGTCAGCCTCTATCGGGGCGGCCGTTACGCCGTGTACCGGTACCGTCGCTACAGCGACCTGCGTCTGGTGTTCGCGCCCGAGTTCGCGACGGCCTTCTTTGGCGGCGATCCCGACAATTTCAACTTCCCCCGGTACGACATGGATTCGGCGTTCCTGCGCCTCTACGAGGACGGCAAGCCTGTGCAGACGCCGGTTTTCCTCAAGTGGAACCCGGCCGCGCCGAAGGCCGGTGATGTGACCTTCGTCTCGGGCAATCCGGGCTCGACCGAGCGCCTGCTGACCATGAGCCAGCTGGAGACGGCGCGGGACATCGGCGTGCCGATGGCCCAGCTCCAGCGGTCGGAACTGCGTGGCCGCCTGATTGAGTTCGGCCGACGGGGGCCTGACGCCCAGCGGATCGTGGCCGACGCCATCTTCAGCACCGAGAACGGCTTCAAGGTGGCCTACGGCCGCCAGTTGGCGCTGAACGACCCGGCCTTCATGGCCGGCAAGCGCCGGGCCGAGGCCGAGCTTCGGGCAAAGGTCGCGGCCGATCCGGCCCTGGCCGCCCAGATCGGCGATCCCTGGAGCGAGCTGGAAGCCGTCCAGCTGGCCTACGCCCGCGACTACACCCCCTATCGCCAGTTTGAAGCTGACGCCGGCGGCCGCTCGCGCCTGTTCGAGTACGCCCGCAGTCTCGTCCGCGCCGCCGAGGAGCGGGCCAAGGCCCCGGGCGATCGGCTGCCCGAATTTTCCGAGACCCGCCTTCCGGCGATCCAGCGACGGGTTCTGACCCCGGCGAAGATCGAGCCGGAGCTCGAACAGCTTTACCTCGAGTTCTGGCTGCTCAAGTCGCGTGAATATCTGGTCGCTGACCCGGCCAGCGTTGACGTGTTGCTCGGAAAGGAAAGCCCGCAGGCGCTGGCGGCGCGCCTTGTGTCCGGCACGAAGCTGGGCGACCCGGCGGTGCGCAAGGCGCTTTGGGACGGGGGCCTTGACGCCATCCGGGCCTCCAGTGATCCGCTGATCCAGTACGCCCTCAGCATCGACGCCGCGGCCCGGGCCTCGCGCACCGCCTGGGAGCTGGACGTCTCCGCCCCCACGGAACGCGCCGCCGCCAGGGTCGCGAAGGCGCGGTTCGCCGTCTATGGCGCCAGCGTCTATCCCGACGCGACGTTCACCCTGCGACTGTCCTACGGCAAGGTCGCCGGCTGGTCATGGCGCGGGCGCGATGTGGGTCCCTTCACCACCTTCGGCGGCCTGTTCAAACGCGCGACCGGTTCGGATCCCTATGCCGTCGCACCGCGGTGGCTGGCGGCGAAGGACCGGCTGAATCCGGACACGGTCTACGACTTCGTCACGACCAACGACATCATCGGCGGCAACTCAGGCTCGCCGGTGATCAACGTCCGCGGCGAGGTGATCGGGGCGGCCTTCGACGGCAACATCCACAGCATCGCCGGCGCCTATGGCTACGACGGGACGGTCAACCGGACCGTCGTGGTGTCGACCGCCGCCATCACCGAAGCCTTGTCCAAGGTCTATGGCCGCGACGCGCTGGTGAAGGAACTGCTCGGGAAGTAAGCAGGTTTGTGGCCGAAACCGGACCCGGAACGGGTCTGGCAAGGGTGAGGGCGCTCCGGGCCGTTCCGGGGCGGCGTCGGCGGATACCGCGACCGGCGTCTCCTGACAGGAGGCCTCACATGTCCCCAACCAGCATAGGCGGTTCATCGGCCCTGCAGCAGCAGCTGCAGGCGATGTTCGCCAAGGCTGACCTGAACACCGACGGTCAGCTTTCAGCCAATGAGTTCCAGTCGATAGGGCAGAACCTGCCGCAGCCCGGCAGTTCCGGCTCCGCGCGGCCAATGCGCGGCGGAGAGGGCGGCGGCCAGAATTTCGCCGCTGCAACAATGGGCTCTTTATTGTCCCTGCAGGAAAACCGGGCCGAGGAAATCTTCTCGGGCGCGGACTCCAACGGTGACGGCAGCCTGACCGCCGATGAAATTGCCTCCGACATGGCCGCGCACGCCCCTCCGGGCGGGCCGTCCGGAAGCGATACGGCGACCATGGCGGCCAACCTCGTCAGCAAGGCCGACACGAACGGCGACGGCGTGCTGTCGCTCGACGAGTTCAAGGCCGCCAAGCCCCCGCATGGCCACCCGGGCGGCAAGGATGTCGATGCCGCCGCCAAGTCGAAGGATCCGCTCGACACCAATGGCGACGGCAAGGTCAGCATGGCCGAACTGCTCGCCTCGCTTCAAACGACAAGCGCCAGTCAGTCCGGCTTCTCCAACGACGCCGCCAGCCTGCTGGCCAAGCTGATCAGTCAGCTCACGGCCGACTCCGCCGCCGGAACGGCCGCGACAACGACCGCCGTCGCGGCGTAATCACGCGCCGTGGGCCGGGCAGAACGCCCGGCCCTTGCGCGGTCGCGCTCCTTCGTAGTCAATCGGCCGACTGGACGCGGGCAGGGGACTCGCGACCAAGGGGGAGTTCATGTTCCAGCCTGCCAACGCCCAGAGCCTGATAGGCGTCGCCTTCGTACTCGGCCTCTGCTGGGTGTTGTCGGAAAACCGCGGGCGGTTCCCGTTCGTGCTGACGATCGGCTCGCTGATCCTCCAGGTCGGGCTGGTTTTGCTGCTCTTTGGCCTGCCGAGGCTGGACGCCGCGCAGAACGTCTACAACCCGCTCTATTGGCTGAGCGCCGGCACCCAGGGCGCGCTGCAGGGGGCAAGCGCAGCCGTCGAAGGTCTGGGGACCGCGACGCGAGCCGGAACGAGCTTCGTGTTCGGCTTCCTCGCCGGCGGCGATCAGCCGTTCCAGGTGACGGGGCCGGGCGGCGTGTTCATCTTCGCCTTCCAGGTCATGCCGGTGATCCTGGTGGTCTGCGCCCTGTCGGCGCTGCTCTGGCACTGGAGGATCCTCAAGTGGATCACCCAGGGCTTCGGCTTCATGTTCCAGAAGATCCTCGGCCTGCGCGGGCCGATCGGTCTGGCGACTGCCGCGACGATCTTCATGGGCCAGGTCGAGGGACCGATCTTCATCCGCGCCTATCTTGATCGACTGTCGCGGTCGGAACTGTTCATGCTGATCTCCGTCGGCATGGCCTGCGTCAGCGGTTCGACCATGGTGGCCTACGCCACGATCCTGAAAGGCGTGCTGCCTGACGCGGCGGCGCATGTGCTGACCGCCTCGATCATTTCCGCCCCTGCCGGCGTGCTGCTGGCGCGGATCCTGATCCCGGCCGATCCGTTGGAGTCCAAGGACGACCTGATGGAGGCCGAGGACAAGCGCTATGACAGCTCCGTCGACGCCCTGATCAAGGGCACCGGCGACGGTCTGACCATCGTTCTTAATGTCGGCGCGACCCTGATCGTGTTCGTCGCCCTGATCGCGATGGCCGACCAGATCCTCGCCGCGCTGCCCACCCTCTGGGGGCAGCCGATGAGCATCGAGCGGGGCCTCGGCGCCCTCTTCGCGCCGCTGGCCTATGCGCTTGGCCTGCCGTGGAGCGAGGCGCCGACCGGCGGCCTGCTGCTGGGCACCAAGCTGGTGCTCACCGAGTTCACCGCCTTCATCAAGATGAGCGCGCTGCCGGCCGAAGCCCTCAGCGAACGCAGCCGGATGATCATGACCTACGCCCTGTGCGGCTTCGCCAACATCGCGTCCGTCGGCATCAATGTCGCCGGCTACAGCGTGCTGGTGCCGGCACGGCGGGCCGAGGTGATGGGCATGGTGTGGAAGGCCATGCTGGCCGGCTTCCTCGCCACCTGCCTGACCGCGTCGCTGGTCGGGCTGATGCCGGCGATGCTGTTCGGCGGCTGATAGCAGAAGGCGGGAAGCACCATGAAACTCTATGACAGCCTGCGGGCGCCGAACCCGCGTCGGGTGCGCTGGTTCCTGGCTGAGAAGGGCGCGGAAGATCAGGTCGAGATCATCGACGTGAGCATCTTCAACGGCGAGCACAAGCAGCCGGACTATGTCGGCAAGGCCGGACTCGCCAACGTGCCGATGCTGGAGATGGACGACGGGACGGCGATCACCGAGTCGGTGGCCATCTGCCGTTACCTCGAAAGCGTCTTTCCAGAGCCGAACATGTTCGGCCGCGACCCAAAGGAGACGGCCATCATCGAGATGTGGTGTCGCCGCACCGAGATGATGCTCGCGACGCCGCTGATGATGACCGTGCGCCACAGCCATCCGGCGCTGGCGGCGCTGGAGAAGCAGATCCCCGAGATCGCCGAGACCAACCGCGCCGGCGCGACGCGCACGCTGAAGTTCTTCGACCGGCGGCTGGCCGAAAGCCCGTTCATCGCGGCCGACCGGATCACGATGGCCGACATCCTCGCCGCCACGGCGATCGACTTCTCGCGCATGGCAAAATTCGCGATCCCCGAGGAGATGGCCAACGTCACGCGCTGGTACGCCGGCATGCTGGCCAGGCCCGCGGCGAAAGCCGGGACGGTGGCGGCATGATGCGCGCTGTCCTGATCGCCTTGGCGCTGGTTCTGGCGCCCGTCGCCGCGCTGGCCCAGTCGCTGACCGTGACCAGCGCCGAAGGCAAGGTCACGGTGCTGTCGCCGGAAGCGCTGGCGGCGCTGCCGCGGGCCGAGGCTCGTCTGGGCGGAAAGGTCGTCTACCAGGGCGTCACCCTGTCGGCGGTGCTGCGCGAAGCCGGCGTGCCGCAGGGCCCGCGTCTGCACGGCAAGCCGATGCAGGCCTTTGTGGTGGTGACCGGCAAGGACGGCTATCGCGCGGTGCTGTCGATCGCCGAAACCGACCCAAGCTTCCGCGACGGGCCGATCATCCTGGCTGACCGGCTCAAGACCGGACCGCTGGCAGCCGATGAGGGGCCGTTGCGGCTGGTCATCGACGCCGACGCCCGTCCGGATCGCGGCGTGCGGCAGGTGCTCTCTGTGGCGGTGGTGGCGGCGCCCTAGGGCGCTAGGCCAGGCTGTGCACGGTCGGCACGGCGATCAGCAGCCACAGGGCGCTGAGCGCGCTGGCCGCCGAGATCGCAAGTACGAGCAGGTTCTTCATCATCATCCCTCTTGAACGAGAGATGGTGTCGCCGAGGTCGAAGCGCGAGCCCAGTTAAGCTTGTGTCACCTGCATTAAATCTCGGTCATCCGGCGGCGCGGCAATGCCTCCCATTCCCGGCGGAGCATCGCGAACAGGTGCGATGAATAGTAGCCCTCGCCCTCGCGCCAGTAGACCTCCCGCACGGTCCCCTCATGCACGAAGCCTTCGCGGCGATAGATGTGCTCGGCCCGCGGATTGACGTGACTGACGTTCAGTTCGAAGCGGTTGGCGTCGGTGGCCTCGAACACATGGTCGATGACGGCCGGCAGCAGGCGACCGCTCAGACCGGCATCTGTCTCCGCCGCCGCGATCCGCTTGAGCAGCACGATCCGGTTGGGGTCGTCGAGCTTCTGCAGAATGGCGAAGGCCAACAGCCGGCCGTCCTCGCGCCAGACCAGGTAGCAGGCGTCGGTCGAGGCCATTAGGGCGGCGTGCTCGTCGGCCTCGAAGCTGCCGATGAACAGCGCATAGGCCGGAACCCGCTCGATCGCCATGATCGCGGGAATGTCCTCGGGCGTGGCGGGTTCGAGCGCCATCTCAGAGCCGCCGCGCGACCCGCTTGATCACGCCCGAGAAGGTCATCATCGGCGCGCCGCCGGTCGAGATCAGGCCGCGAATGAAGACCATCGACTTGCCGGCCTTGATCACCTCGCCGGTCGCCTCGACCAGGTCGCCTTCGTGGGCCGGGCCGACGAACTCGCCGTTCAGGCTGACCGTCACGGCGTGGCTCCCCTCGAGGTGCTCATGCGCGAGCGCGAACAGGGCGAAGTCGGCGAAGGTCATCATGCAGCCGCCGTGCATGAAGCCGCCGCCGTTCATGTGCTTGCGCTCGGCGCGGAAGGCGCAACGCGTCGTCCCGTCCTCGTCCCTGCGGAAGTAGTAGGGGCCCGACTGCGTCTCGAACGGATCGCCGTCCCAGCTGCGCCAGCCGGCCCAGGGCCCTTCCGTGGTCAGTCGCGGTCCGCTGGAGACCTCGTTTCCGCCGTCCATATGCTTGTTATCCTTTCGCGGGCCGTTCATAGCGGCGTCTCGGCCCGTTGCGAACAGGGCGTGTTGCGGGTTTCGCCATGACCTCTCCGATTGAAGACGCCATTCTCGACCTGCTGAAGGCCCTTCCGCCTGGCAAGAGCATCGACCCGTCCGAGGTCGCCAAGATCCTCCAGCCGGAACGTTGGCAGCGGATCCTCGGGCAGGTGCGGTCTACGGCCGTGGGCATGGCGCGCGCCGGAACGGTGGTCATCACCCGCCACGGCAAGCCGGCGGACCCCGACAGCTTCAAGGGCGTCTACCGCCTGCGATTGCCGCCGGCGGCGACGGAGCCGGGCGCGTAGCGGCCCTTTCTTCGCCACAGGGGCCCGGGCATTCTGAAGCCATGAACCGCCGCCTGTTCCTGCTCGCCGCCAGCGCCGCCGTGACCGGTTGCGCGCCCATGGTGCAGATGGCCGGCGCCCCGGAGCTCGGATTCAGCGGACCCCGGCTGGAGGACGACACGTTCGTCAGCTTCGACGGCGGACGGATGGGTCTCAAGCGTTGGCTGCCGGAGGGCGAGCCGTCGGTCGTGGTCGCCGCGCTCCACGGCATGAACGATTATTCCAACGCCTTCCATTTCGCGGCTCCGGTCTGGGCCGAGAGCGGCATCGCCACCTACGCCTTTGACCAGCGCGGGTTCGGACGGTCTCCCGGACGCCGCGTTTGGGCCGGCGAGGCTTTGATGTGCGAGGACCTGAGGGTGTTCGTCAGCCTGCTGCGGCAACGTCACCCGACGGCGACGGTGGTCGTGGCGGGCGAGAGCATGGGCGGCGCGGTGGCGATCGCGGCTTTCGCGTCGGACCGGCCGCCGGCCGCCGACCGGCTGGTGCTGATGGCGCCGGCGGTGTGGGGTTGGGCCAGCCAGCCGCTGCCGTTCAGGACCGCGCTGTGGTTCACCGCCCATCTGGCGGGCGAGACGGTGCTCAGGCCGCCGGGCTGGGTGGTCGATCGGGTTCATCCCAGCGACAACCACGAAGAGCTGGTGGCCATGGGGCGCGACCCGATGCTGATCTGGGGCGCGCGCAACGACACGCTCTACGGCCTGGTCGACCTGATGCAGACGGCCTGGGAGTCGACGGGCAGGATCCGCGTGCCCGTAGGCTGGTTCTACGGAGCCAATGACGAGGTCATTCCCAAGGTGGCGGCGTTCAGGGCGGCCAGTCGTCTGAAGGCGGCTGACCGCACGGCCTACTATGCGCACGGCTGGCACCTGCTGACCCGTGATCTCCAGCGCGAGGTGGTCATTGCCGACATCCGGAGTTTCATTCTCGACCCGGCCGCGCCTTTGCCGTCCGGCGCCCCGCCGATCCCGCCGCCGTTGAAACCCCACGCCTGACCGACCGTTTTGGGTTGTGAGACCGATTGACGACGCGTAAACCCGCGCGCACGAATTCCCCCTCATCAGCCCGGAACCCGGCATGTCCGTTTTCGATAATCCCGCCTTCGAGAACCACGAAGGCGTACACGCCGTCTTTGACGAAAAGACCGGCCTAAAGACGATCATCGCCGTTCACTCCACCGCCCGGGGCCCCGCCGCCGGCGGCTGCCGCATGTGGCCCTATGAGTCCGACGACGCAGCCCTGACCGACGCCCTGCGGCTGTCGCGGGCCATGTCTTTCAAGAATGCCATGGCCGACATCCCGCTGGGCGGCGGCAAGTCGGTGATCATCGGCGACGCCCGCACCCAGAAGACGCCGGCCCTGTTCGAAGCCTTCGGCCGAGCCGTGGATGGTCTGGGCGGCAAATACTGGACGGCCGAGGATGTAGGGGTCTCGCCCGACGACCTGATGAGCGCCCGCAAGCAGACCCGCTACGTCGCCGGCCTCGAGGGCCACCCGGCTGCGTCAGGCGATCCCAGCCCGGTGACGGCCGAGGGCGTGTTCCGCGGCGTGCGGCTGTGCGTCGAGCGCGCCTACGGTCGTGACCTGAAGGGCGTGCGCGTCGCGATCCAGGGCGTAGGTCATGTCGGCGCCTATCTGGCGAAGAAGCTGGCCGACGCCGGCGCAGAGCTGATCATCACCGACGTCAACGAGGCGGCCCTGGCCCAGGTCGCGGCCCGCACCGGCGCGACCATCGTGCCGCCGGCTGCGATTTTTGACGTCGAGACGGACGTGTTCGCCCCCTGCGCGCTCGGCGGCGCGGTCAACGCCGAGACGCTCTCCCGCATCAAGGGCCGGGTCGTCGCCGGCGCGGCCAACAACCAGCTGGCCTCGCCGGAGATCGGCGCGCTGCTGTTCGAGCGCGGGATGCTCTATGCGCCCGACTATGTGATCAACGGCGGCGGCATCATCAACGTCGCCGCCGAGATCGCCGCCATCGAGGCCGGCGCGGCGTTCGACCCGGCCTGGGTCGAGGGCAAACTGACCCGCCTGACGGCGACCCTTGGCGAAATACTTGATCGGTCGCTGGCCGAGAAACGTCCGACCCATGAGGTCGCCGACGAGATGGCCAAGGCGCGCATCGCCAGCGCGGAGGCGACGAGAAAGGCCGCCTGAGGCCTACTTCGCCCCGCTGATCGCCGCTCCGGCGTTGCGGTCGAGACGGTAGTAGACCAGCGCCGACAGCAGGGTCGTCGCACCGATCGCCAGATAGGGCAGGGTGAAACGGTCCGGCGTCAGCACGCCGCCCGATCCGCGCGCCAGATGCAGCATCATGCCGCCGAAACTGACCCCAAGGGCGAGGCCGATCTGCTGGGCGACCACCGACAGGGTCGAGGCCTGTGCGATCTCGTTCTGCGGCACGTCGGCGAAGGCGATCGAGTTGGTGGCGATGAACTGGCTGGAGCGCATGAAGCCCGACAGGCCCAGCGACATCATGATCAGCCAGACGGGTGTGGCCTCGCGGAAGAAGCCGGGCATGGCCGTCAGAATGGCCGTCAGGGCGACCAGCGTCAGCAGCGTCGCGCGAAAGCCCCAGCGGCGCAGCATCGGCGCGGCGAACGGGCGGGAGACGAACACGCCGAGGCCGCCCGCCAACGTCACCGAGCCCGCCTGCAACGGCGTCCAGCCGAGCGCCACCTGCAGCAGCAGAGGCATCAGAAACGGCCCCGCGCCGACGCCGAGCCGCATCAGGGTGCCGCCCAGCAGGCTGGCCCGGAACGTCGGGTAGCGCAGCAGGCCGAGATTGAGGATCGGCCGGATTTTGGCCTTCGCGAGCCGAAGGTAGCCCCAGCCGGCTGCCACCGAGGCGGCGATCAGGCCGATCTGCGCCCACCAGGGGATCAGGTTCAGGCCGCCGGTCTCCGCCACCACGACAATGCCGGTAATCGCGGCCGCGGAGAGCGCGAAGCCGCTCCAGTCGAACGGCCCCGGCGAAAGGCTGGGCAGACGCGGGACGAAGCGCAGGACCGCGATCATGCCCAGCAGGCCGATCGGAATGTTGATGAAGAAGATCCACGGCCAGTCCGCGATCGACAGCACGAAGCCTGCCAGCGGCGGGCCGATCAAGGGGCCTGCAAGAGCTGGCATGGTGAACCAGCCCATGGCGCGGATCAGGTCATTTCGGGGGGCTGAGCCCACGACGATCAGGCGCGCAACCGGCGTCATCAGCGCGCCGCCGGCGCCTTGAATGATCCGGGCCGCGACCAGTTCGCCAAGGCTGGTCGAAAAGCCGCACAGGGCCGAGCCGATGAGGAAGACGATCATCGCGCCGAGGAACACCCGGCGCGGCTGGAACCGTTCCGCCGCCCAGCCGCTGATCGGCACGAACACGGCCAGGGCCAGAATATAGGAGGTCAGCGCGAGCTTCAGGTGGACCGGGTCTGCGTGGAAGGCGCGGGCCAGGGTCGGCAGGGCGGTCGACAGGGCGGTGGAGTCGATGAACTCCATGAACAGCGCGCTGGCGACAGCGAGATAGGCGATGCGCGGCACGTCACGGGCGTGCGGCGACGGCGCATCGGACGCCGCCAGAATGGGCTCTTGATCTGGCACGCACCGGTGTTAGCGCCGCGAACCTTCGTGCTTCAAACGGAATCGGACGGGGAGGGGCGAATTACCGCCGACGCGGCCTAGTGGACGGCCGGCAGTCGCTGTTCGTAGCGGGTCTTGGGGGCCGCCTTCCCGCTGACGGTGAAGCTGACCCCGACGACCGTATCCTCGCGGGAAATGCCATAGGCGCCGATGTCACGTCGGGCGACGCTCGCGGCGATCTGCCGTGACCCCTGGCGCCAGCCGATGCCGAGCTGCGCCTTGCCGAATTCGGCCAGCTGCTCGACCGACCAGCCGGCCGGCTTCCAGCCCCGCAGCGGATCCTTCAGCAAGTTGAGGCCAAACGCCTGTCCGGATCCGGCGGCGAAGACGAACCAGCGGCCCTTCTTGCCGACGGCCTTGGTCGGGCCGACCCGAAGCGCGAGCCTGCGGATGTCGAGCGGCGAACGCGACGGACGGAAGGACAGCAGCGGCTCGTTGAAGACCGCGGACGTGACGTCGAGGCCAGACCCCGGCGCGGAGAAATCCTGATTGCTGACCGTCAGGCTGATGCGCGGCTCCGGCGCGACCGCCCGCGGCGCCGGCGAAGGCGCCAGGGCCATGCGGGCCAGCGGCACGCTCAGCGATGAGGCGACCGGCGCCGGCGTCTCCGGTTCAAGAAGCGCGAAGCGGCCGGCGTCAGGTCGCGCGGATGGACGAGACAGCTGGATCGGTTCGGGGGCGGGGGGCGCCGTCGCGACCGACACGGGTGCGGGGCCGCCGGCCAGTTCCACCGGCGCGACGTTCTCTGCCCACCGGCCGGTCGCGATAGGGGCGTCGGGGTCATCCACGGGACGCTGGGTCGCGCCGCTGAACGCGTCGCCCATCCGCGCGCCGGCGATCAGGGAATCGGAGGACAGGCCATCGGTCGCGGCGCTCATGCTCGACGCGGCCCCGAGAGCTATCGCTCCCAGCACCGTGATCGTGAACACAGCCGTGGCTGTACGCGCGCGCATGAAAGCGCAGCTCCCCACCAAATCCTGAACGCACGTTAACTACAGCGCCACGACAAACAAGCCCGCTCGCGAGGCAAGCGAGCCTGCCGGACCCGCTACACGCGAGATAGACGGCTCGAATCGGGTTGCTGCGGTGCGGTGGGGCCTAGTGGCCTGCGCGAGGCGTGATGACCCGCTTTGAAAGAGGACCGATGCAGCCCTTGTCAGGCTTTCCGCCGTGCTGAGCCGTCGGGACCACCCGGGGCGGGGAAAAGGCGCCGGCGGGATGCTTCTGTTGCTGAAAGCCGCTGGTCATCAGAGGGCTCCTGGTACGCTTACGGGTCGTCAGGCGCCGTTGACCGGCTCCAGAGCTGAAACCGTTACGGTGACATCCAGTTCCGACGGGCCGGGATTTCCAAAGATCGAGCCACTGACCGGGGCGGCCTCGGCCGGCGTGCGGGCGACCGCCACCCGGATCAGGTCCGGGGACTCGGTCAGGTCATTGGTTGGATCGAACTCGGTCCAGCCAAGGTCTGGCAGGAAAACCTCCACCCAGGCGTGGGTGGTGCCGCCACCCTTGCGGGCCCCGCCGTTGATGTAGCCGCTGACGAACCGCGCCGCGTAGCCCTGCCGACGCAGCGTCTCGATCATCAGCCAGGCCAGATCACGGCAGGCGCCGCTGCCCAGCGCGAGCGTCCGCGCCGGGGACTGAACCCCTTCCACGTGGCGTTCCTGGTAGTCGAACGCTTCGTGGATCGCCGCGGTCATGCGCATGAGCCGATCCAGCGCGGGTTCGCCAGGCCGTCCTGTCTGGTCCGCCATCCAGGCCACCAGGCGCGGATCGTCCTCGTTGGTCGCCGGCGTCATGAAGGGCGCGAGCAGCAGCCGGTCTTCGGCGGCGTAGCTGATCGGCAGGGCCGTGTGCGGGTTGTCCGGCGTCAGCGGCGCCGGGAAGCGTTCGATGACCAGCCGGCTGATGATCGACAGCGTCCGCCCGGGTGCGCCCGGCGAGAACAGGCAAACGCAGTTGCCGAGCGCATCATAGACCCAGCGGGTCTTGCCCGGCGGGGACAACGTCAGCTTCGCCTCGATGACGCGGATGGCGTGGCTGTCGCGCGGACGGAGCATGAACCGGTGCTGTCCAAAACGGACCGGCCGCTGGTAGCTGTAGCGTGTCTCGTGAAAGATGGTCAGGCGGGCCATGCGGGCGGAAAACCCCGGGCGTCGACGCCGGTTCCATCCTTTCAGGGCAGGGGGTGGACGTAGACCTCGTTCCAGCCGATGCGATCACCGTCGAATTCGACAAGGTCGAAGCCGCGCATCCGCGTCGGGCCGTCGGGTCCCTCGAACGTGCAGTACCACCGGCCACAGAAGCCGTTGTCGATCGCCCAGACCGTTTCAGGCTCGTAGGACATGGGCGGTGTGGCGGCGAACAGGCCGGTCAGGTAGCCACGCAGGGCGTCGTGGCCGACGATGCCGGCCGCCGTCTGCGGGTCCTTGTAGGTGCAGCCGGGCGCATAGAAGCCGATCAGGCCCTCGACGTCCTTTGCGGTCCACGCCGCCAGCCATCGGCGGTTGAAGTCTTCGATGTCCATCAGGTGGTCTCCAGGACGCGCGCGCGGTGTTCGGGCGTGAAGACCTCTGCGGGCAGGGTCTCCGGGCCGGCCATGACGGCGAAGCCGTGCATGCCGAGACTCGGGTCGGCGCTGGTGCGTTCGAAGTGTCGCCGGCGGCGGGCCTTGGCTTCCGCGCCGAATTCGGCGTCGAGAACCGAGGTGATGCCGGCGCAGAACCGGAGCCGACGCATGCGTTCGGCGCGCTCGGCGGCATAGTCGGCGAAGGCGGCGGGCGACCAGTCGGCGCCGCCCGTCAGCACCTCGTGCACCGTGCGGGCGTCGCGGTAGGTGATCGACTGGCCCAGTCCAACGATCGGATCGTTCCAGCCGGCGGCATCGCCGATCAGCACCACGCCTTCGGTGAACGGCTGGTCGGTCCAGGTGTCGTTGTTGAAGAAGCTCAGGACCGGTCCGGCCGGAGCCCCGGCGACGATTGTCTCGTTGACCGGGCTGCAGTCGACGCGGAAGGCCTCGAGAAACAGTCGCTGACCGTCCGGGCCCGCGAACCGGCGCTTCTGCTCGAGCGCATAGCTGCCGTAGAGCCGGACCTTTCCGTCGCCCTGCGGGAAGGCGAGAAAGCCGAAGTCATCCTCCGTGCCGATGGCCTGAAGATCATCGGGCCAGTCGGGCGCCTGGTCGACCAGCATGCCGGCGAACCAGTGGTGTGGCTTGTCCTGGTGAAGCGTGATGCCGCAGGCCTCGCGCACGGCGGAAGCGCGGCCATCGGCGCCGACAATCAGTCGGCAATGAACCGTGTGCTCGACGTCATTGTGCAGGAAGGTCACCGACGGATCGGCGCCCGGCGTGATGGCCGTCACCATCGCCCCGCGCAGGGTTTTCGCGCCGCGTCGCGTCGCTTCATCGAACAGGGTCTGGCAGTGGTGCGGATTGCCGAGTGTCAGCGGGCCCGGGATGTCGGCCGCGAAGATGCCCAGGGGCAGGGTGGCGGCCTCGGCCTCCTGCGGCGTGCGGCTCTCGTCGTAGGTGACATGCCGGGTGACATAGTGGCCGCCCGCCGCGCGCAGCGTGTCGAGCAGACCCATGCGGCGGACCTCGGCGACACCCCAGGGCGCGATCCACTCGCCGCGGACCCGGTCCTGGTAGACGTCGGTCTGCTCCAGCAGCAGCACATCGACGCCGGCCGCGGCCAGACTGGCCGCCAGCGCCGACCCGCCGACGCCGCCGCCGACGATGACCACCTCATGGGTGTCCGCCATGTCCTGTTCTCCCGTGTTTCGACTGGATCGTAGGCTCCGCACCCGTCGAGGCAACCATGACCCCGCGTCAGGCTGGACGTCCATTTTCACGACCCGCGCACGAGCGGATCCTCCCCCCCGGGGGAGGTGGCTCGGCGAAGCCGAGACGGAGGGGGTCTCGTCGCAGCCGAGTGACCCCCTCAGTCACCGCTGCGCGGTGACAGCTCCCCCAGGGGGGAGCATCCGGAGGGGCTGCCGCACGCGCTGAGTTCGGCGAGGCGGCGCCGGATCGTATCAAGCGTGGCTGTCATGTCCTTCAATACGAGCCGGGCCGGTATGCGAAGCACCTCGACGTTGGCCATCGAGAGCCATTGATCCCGTCTCGCATCGCGTTCCGGCGCGCCCGCGATGTGGTGCATCGCGCCGTCGACTTCGATCGCCAGTCGGTAGGCGTCGCAGTAGAAATCCAGCACATAAGGTCCCAAGGGGTGCTGCCGTCTGAAGCGCAGGCGTTCGAACCGGTCCTGCCGGAGCTCTCGCCACAGCAAGACCTCTGGAAGGGACATCCGCTTGCGCAACGACTTGGCTCGGGCGCGGGTGTCACGGCGCGCATCCATGGAAAGAATAAACCATAGGTGGCATAACGCGTCTACTCTTCCCGGTAGTGGAGGTGGCTCGGCGGCATATCCGGCTGAGTCAGTGGGCGCGGAATCCCGGCCGATAGGTCTCGACGATGTTGCCGGCGAGCTGGGCTTCGGTGAACAGCACCGGCTTGAACCGCTCTGCCGCGAACAGGGGGGTCTGATCGGCGTAGTGCGGCGCCGTCGCATCGAGGGTCGCCGTGCCGAACTGATGGATGCTCTGGCTGGAGAGCACGCCATTCCTGTCCCAGGAGACGAACATGATGAAGGTGTCGCCGGCCAGGGCCGTCAGCCGGCCGTCGTCTCCGGGCTTGCCGTAGACCGCTCGCAGGGTGTCGGGACCGCCGTCGATGGGCAGATCGACCGTCCCGCGGCGGATGCGGTTGACCTGGCCCCATTCCGGATCCAGCCGGCCATAGTGGGTCTTCAGCAGCTTGATTGTGTCGAGCAGCGCCTGGCGGGCCGTCGGCGCCTTGGGATCGTGGCTGTCGCGAGCGGTGATCACCGGCTGGACCGTCAGGATGGCCAGGGCCGCACCACGGCTGGTCACCTTCGTTGTGTAGTCCCACTTCGCCAGGATCGCCTGGGCGGCGGCGATGTCGGCGTCGCCCTTGGGGTCGAGGCCCAGCAACTCGCCGACGAAGGCCGCCACGGCCGAGCGGTGGCTGTAGGTCACGTCGAACTTGTAGGCCCTGAACTCCTCCGGCGTGATCTGGTCGTCGGCGGCGAAGGTCTCGACCTCGCGTAGCGAGCGGTTGGTCATGTTGGTCTGGATGCCCATGGTCGGGCTGAAGGCGTAAGGGTTGAGCCCGTCGCCAAAGGCGGTGGCCTGGAAGGGCGTGTTGTTGGCGTTGAACACCAGTCCGCCCTTCGGTTGCCAGACCTGCGGAACGCGGTCGAACGGCAGGTAGCCCTTCCAGATCAGGTCGGAACGATCACCGGGCAGGACGCCCGACCAGTCGACGCCTTCGCGCCGGTTAGGGAACAGGCCGTTGTAGACGTAGCCGATGTTCCCCTTCTCGTCGGCGTAGACGTAGTTGATGCTCGGCAGGGCCTGCAGGGCCATGGCCGCCTGCCACTGCTCAAGCGTTTCGGCCTTGTCGAGCCGCCAGTACTGCAGCGGCTGGCGCACGGTATCCATGCCGGCGTAGCGGATCGCGACCACGCCGCCCTTGGTGCGCATCGCCGGGCCATGCACCGAGCGCAGGACCTCCTTCTTCACCGTCCAGCTGAAGGGGCCCCAGATCTTGATGCGCAGCTTCGCCACGCCCTTGCCGAACCGCACCCATTTGCCGTCGAGGCGATACTCGTCCTTGTTCGCCGGATTGATGGTCAGCCGATAGATGTCGACGAGATCCGGATTGTTGACCGTATTGGCCCAGCCGAGGTGGGCGTTGTGGCCGTGCAGCATGAACGGCGAGCCCGGGAAGAAGCCGCCGGCGACGTGCCAGCCTTCACCGCTCTCGACCACGGCCTCGTACCAGGCCACCGGGCCCGTGTACGGCTGGTGCGAGTTGACGAGCAGCCGGGTCGCGCCGTCGGACGAACGGGACGGAGCCACGGCGATCCCGTTGGAGCCTTTCGGCAGGCCATCATCCGTGGCGTTGGTCAGCCGTTTCAGCTCGCCGTCGAGGCCGTAGAAGAACGGCGTCTTGAACACGAACCCGGCGGCTATGTCCTTGCCTGTCAGAGGCAGCAGGCCCGGCGTGACCTTGCCCGGATTGCGGGCGGCGTAGTAATTCACGCCGTCGGCATAGGCTTGCAGAACCGCTTTCACATCCGCCGGCAAGTCTTTGTCATAGCGTGAGTTTATGGCCGGCCAGACCCCGAGCAGGTTGACGATGTAGTCCCCCGCCGCGGCCTTTGCGCCCTCGCTGGCGGCCAGGGTCCCGCGCGTGGCCATAGCCACGGTCTGGATGGTCTCGAAGTCATCCTCCGCATGAGCGAAGGCGAGGCCGAAGGCGGCGTCGGCGTCAGTCTTGCCGAGAATGTGCGGCACACCGAAACGGTCGCGCCGGATGACGACGTCATAGGCCCGGGCCTTTTCGATCAGGGGCGTCAGCGGCGGCATGCGTGGCCCCGTCGCCAGGCTGGCGATCGCCAGTGTGACGACCGCGCCCACGACCAGCCCGACAACGGCCAGCGATCCTCTCCAGACCCAACGCATGCGACTCCCCCGGACTTTTCGGGCGATCCTGTGCTTATCCGCCCGAGGTCGCAACGCTCATCCCCATGGGCCGGGGTGACGCAGGGAAAAGCTCCCCTCCGGGGCGACCAACGCATCGCGGGGCGGCGGTATTCCCCCCCAAAGTCCTTGGTCGGAAGGTCTCGTCGGTCGCTTTCAGCTTGCCCGCAGGCCCCTTGGCGGCTACCGAGAAACTCGCGCAAGGCGTCGTTCAAGAGCCACGACAAGTGGCCTGTTCACCGACGCCCGTTACATAGGAGGACGCCGGTGATGGGCGGCGAAACCACGGCGGAGAGCCTTGCTCAGGCTCCGACCAAACATGCGCGACTGCTCGCCTGGGTGCGGGTCGTCGCGGCGCTCACCAAACCTGACGCCATTCACTGGTGCGACGGCTCCGATGAAGAGTGGACGCTGCTGACTGACCGGCTGGTCGAGGCGGGCACGCTCAAGCGGCTGAATCCGGACAAGCATCCCAACAGTTTCTATGCCGCCTCCGACCCGCGCGACGTTGCCCGCGTCGAGAGCCGCACCTTCATCTGCTCCGAGAACGAGATCGACGCCGGCCCGACCAACAACTGGGCCGACCCGGAAGAGATGCGTGACCGGCTCGCCGGCCTGTTCGACGGCTGCATGCGCGGCCGGACGATGTATGTCGTGCCGTTCTGCATGGGCCCGATCGGCTCACCGATCAGCGCGCTCGGCGTCGAGATCACCGACAGCGCCTATGTCGCCATCTCGATGCGGGTGATGACCCGCATGGGCAAACAGGCGCTCGACATGATGGGCGACGACGGCTTCTTCGTGCCCGCCGTGCACACCCTGGGCGCGCCGCTCGCGCCCGGTCAGGCCGACGTGCCGTGGCCCTGCAATGACGACAAGTGGATCGTCCACTATCCGGAAAGCCGCGAAATCTGGTCCTACGGCTCGGGCTACGGCGGCAATGCCCTGCTCGGGAAGAAGTGCTACGCCCTGCGCATCGCCAGTGTGATGGCCCGCGACGAGGGGTGGCTGGCCGAGCATATGCTGATCCTGAAGCTGACCAGTCCCAAGGGCGCGGTCCGCTTCGTGGCGGCGGCCTTCCCGAGCGCCTGCGGCAAGACCAACCTGGCCATGCTGCAGCCGACGATTCCCGGCTGGAAGGCCGAGACGATCGGCGATGACATCTGCTGGATGCGCTACGGCGACGACGGCCGCCTCTATGCCATCAACCCGGAAGCCGGCTTCTTCGGCGTGGCGCCGGGCACCGGCATGGGCACCAACCGCAACGCCATCGAGGCGCTGCACAAGAACACAGTCTTCACCAACGTGGCGCTGACCGACGACGGCGACGTCTGGTGGGAAGGCCTGACCGACGAGAAGCCCGCGCACCTGACCGACTGGCGTGGTCGCCCCTGGACGCCGGAGAGCCCGGAGCCCGCCGCCCATCCCAACGCCCGCTTCACGGTGCCTGCCGGCCAGTGCCCGGTGATCGCTGACGAATGGGATGACCCGAAGGGCGTGCCCATCAGCGCCATCCTGTTCGGCGGCCGCCGCGCCAGCGCCGTACCGCTGGTCACCGAGGCGTTCGACTGGGCCCACGGCGTGTTCATGGGCTCGACCGTCGCCTCCGAAGGCACGGCCGCCGCCGAGAACAAGGTCGGCGAGCTGCGCCGCGACCCGTTCGCCATGCTGCCGTTCTGCGGCTACAACATGGGCGACTATTTCGGCCACTGGCTGGACGTGGGCGGCAAGGCCGACGCGGCCAAACTGCCCCGCATCTTCATGGTCAACTGGTTCCGCAAAGGCGCCGACGGCCGCTTCGTCTGGCCGGGCTACGGCGAGAACAGCCGCGTGCTGAAGTGGATCTTCGACCGCCTGGAAGGCGACGCCGAAGCCGTTGACTCGCCGATCGGCCGCGTGCCGGCGCCGGGTTCGCTCGACACCGTGGGCCTGGGCCTGACCGAGGCGCAGATCAAGCTGCTCAAGACCGTCGACGTCGATGTCTGGCGTGAGGAAGCCTCGCTGATCCCGGCGTTCTACGAGCAGTTCGGCGATCGTATGCCGAAGGAACTGTGGGACCAGCTGGCGGCGCTAAAGGCGCGGCTCGAAGGCGCGGCGGCGAGGGTGACCGAGCCGGCTTAGGCAGTTGGCGTCTGATCCTGTGTCCGTCCGTTGAGACCAGATGTCGCCAGCACTCGCACCAGGCCAGATCGTGATCCTGAATGGCGCCCCGCGGTCGGGGAAGTCCAGCATCGCAGCGGCCATCCAGCTCGACTTTGATGGCGTGTGGATAAACCTCGGCGTCGACCAGACCATGCGGACGACGCCCGAGCGCTTTCAGCCCGGCATCGGCCTCCGTCCGGGAGGTGAACGTCCCGACCTGGAGCCGGTGGTGGAGGCGCTCTACTTCGCCCTGTACGACGCGATCGCCGCCCATGCCCGGCTAGGCTTCAACGTCGTGGTCGATGTCGGACACCATGACGCTTACAGCGTCCCGCGGGGCATTCTCCCGGCGTGCGCCCGTCGACTGACCGGCCTGCCGGTGCTGTTTGTCGGTGTCCGCTGTCCGATCGAAGAGATCGTCAATCGGCGGCGGGCGACCTGGGGCGACGCGCTGGCCGGCGATGGCGCGATGCGGTCGCCGGTAATGCGGTGGCAGGACGAAGTTCACCGGCCCGGCCTCTACGACCTGGAGGTCGATACGTCGAAGCTCAGCCCGAAGGATTGCGTCGAGGCGATCCGGCGGCGTCTCAATGACGGTTCAGCGCCGTCCGCCTTTCAACGCCTTGCGGAAATGCCTACTCCGCCGCCATCAGAGCCGGGTTGACGCTGCGGACGGGCATCGGGACGACTTCGCCGGTGTGATGCGCCTCGGCGGCTTCAGCCGCCATCGCAGCGCGCTCTTCCGGCGTTATCAGCAGGCCGGCATTGAACGCCTTCATCCCGGCGGCGCGGCTGGAGGTCCAGGCGGCGATCTTCGGAGCGAAGAGCATCGGCACGAAGATCGGCCAGATCCACATCAGCAGGTCCGGGCGCATGGCCAGCGGCACCAGGAAGAACATCCCGGCGAAAAACTCGTTGCGGAAGGCGACCTTGGCGTCGGCGATGTCGAGGCCGTCGGCGTCGCGGTTCTGGCTGACCCAGCCGGCGTCCTTGCCCATGAGAATCTCGAACACCGCGCGAGTGTTGCCGATCATGTAGATCGGGGCGGTCAGGGCGGAGAGGATCATCTCGGCGGCAACGCTCTTGAGCAGCACCTTGGTTCCGCCATAGGCGCGGCGCTCGTGCGGGCGGCTCAGTACCAGGGCGACGCCCATCAGCTTGGGGCCAAGCAGCATGACGGTGGTGATCAGCGAAGCCCACAGCATCGGGTTCAGCTGCGGGTGCAGGAAGTACCACCACGAGCCCCAGTCGGGCTTGTTGTGGATCTGGATGTACAGGCCGGCGACCAGCGACAGCAGCCAGATCGGCGAGGCCAGATAGGCCAGCAGGCCAACAACCAGCTGGAAGCGGCTCATCCAGTGCAGGCCCGGCGCGCGGAGCAGGGCGATGTGCTGCAGGTTGCCCTGGCACCAGCGGCGCTCGCGCTTCATGAACTCGAGAATGCTGGGCGGCGTCTCTTCGTAGCTGCCCGTCAGCGTCGGGGTGACATGCACGCCCCAGCCACCGCGGCGGAGCAGGCCGGCCTCGACCACGTCGTGGCTCATGATGTGGCCACCGAACGGCTTGCGGCCCGGCAGGCTGGGCAGGCCGCAGCAATCCGCGAACGCGCGGACGCGGACGATGGCGTTGTGGCCCCAGTAGCTGGCTTCCGAGCCCGACCACCAGGCGAGACCCGCCGAGGCGACACGGCCATACAGGCGCACGCCGAACTGCGAGGCGCGGGCGAACAGCGTCTTGCCCTCGACGATCGCCGGGGTGGTCTGGATCAGGCCGATGCCCGGATGGCGCTCCATGCCGTCAACCAGGTGCAGGATGGTCTCGCCGGTCATGGTGCTGTCGGCGTCGAGCACGATCATGTGGCTGTAGGCGCCGCCGAAGCGACGGACCCATTCCGACAGGTTGCCGACCTTGCGCTCGGTATTTTCGCGGCGGCGGCGGTAGTAGACGCGGCAGTTGGACTGCAGGCGGAAGGTCTGGAAACAGGCCCACTCGCTGGCGGCGACGCGGTCGTCGGTGCTGTCGCTGAGCACGAAGATGTCGAACGCCTGGGTGACGTTCAGCTGGGCCAGCGACCGCTCGATCTGCGCCAGCCGGCCGAACGAGGCCTTGGCGTCCTCGTTGTACAGCGGCATCAGCAGAGCGGTGCGGACCGAGGGGCGCGGTGCGACATCGCCGAAGCCGAGCTCGTCCCTGTCGCCGCGGGTCAGCAGCAGGGTCATGCCGATGACGGCGCTGCAGAACCAGCAGGAGATGGCCGTGATCAGGACCAGGAACAGCGACAGGCCCAGCACTTCGAACGGCATGAAGCCGTCCTTGGCGTAGAGGCGAACCGGCTCCCACGCGGCGACACAGGTCAGCAGCAGGGTAGCGGTGAACAGGATCGTGCGACGACGCTTGATGTCAGCGGGCGAGGTGCCCGGCGTGCGGTCGGACATCACGCCACCGGCGATCAGCGGCTGGCGCGGCATCGACAGCGGGGCCGCCGCCGGCAGGTGCTCGCGTTCGGGCGCGGACGCGTACGACGGCGCATAGGCCGGAACGTCGTACTGGATCGCCAGGTTGCTCGTGCCGTCCATGAAGACCGCCGTGATCGAAGAGGGAATTCGGGTGCTGGAACTGCCCCGAAATGTGATCACGCTTATGTTATGTTGCGGTGCGGTGACGCAAGCGGTTTTGTCCAGAACCTGTGCAAAACGAGCGCTTTTTTGCTGCGATGCTGCAATTTCGGTCGTGATCAGTTCGTGATCGAACGTCAGTCACGCAATTGAGAGGTCGCCGTGATGACGGAGGCCTCGGTCGCTGGACGATTCGCCTGTTGAGCGTCAGCCTCCGGGCTCTCTCTCGCCAGCAGGATGAGTCGCCGTTCCAGCAGGAAAGCCGCGACACCGACCCATCCGACCAGGACGATCGCGAAGGCGCGCTCCCACCAGCCGACATTCTCCGGATTGACCGTACCGGGGAACACCAGGTGCTTGGTGATTACCGTCAGGACGGCCATCAGGACGAAAACAGCGGCCAGGAACCAGCGCAGGCGATCGACGCCGCTTGCCCGCGCCAGTCCCCACAGCAGGAACAGCGGCGCGAGCTGGATTCCGAGACCGAGGTTGATCGCCAGATGGCGGGGGTCGGGCCAGTGGTAGATGCTCGAAACGACCAGACCGATCGCCGCGAGGACGAAAGCGAGCGCGGTCATCCCCGCCGGGACGCGCGGGCCGCCCAAGGCAAGGATGGCAAGGGCGAAGCCGATCCCCGCGATACCCGCGCCGATGCCCGAGAAGGCCACGCCGGCGTTGAACACCTGGGGGTGCCTCGCCCCGCCAGCCCCGAGCTCGCTCAGGAACTGGGTGGCGTGGTTGAAACCTGGGAACAGGGCCACAGCGATCAGGGTCGTGACGAGCGCCAGCACCGGTGCGGCCATGCCGACGCGGAGCAGGATCCGTCGCCGCCGGAAGGGTGTCACGCCGCCTCCACGGGCGGGTCCGCCGCCTTTGAGACCGTGGTTCCATCCGCCCGTGGCGGGGCGGCGAGCCGGACGGCCGGGTGCCGCTTCAGCCCCCACAGGGGCCGCAACGGACCGCTGCGCCGCGCCAGCTCGTAGACCAGCAGGCTGCCGCCCAGGGTCGCGGTGAGGAGCACCATGGCTTCCACGAAAGCGGGCAGGTTCAACGGCTTAACCAGGTAGACGGCGACGACCAGCAACGTCTGGTGCGCGAGGTAGCAAGGGAACACGGCGTCGGTCAGATAACGAAGCGCCGGGCCGTCCGAATTGCGCAGGTAGCGAATGCCGAAGCCAAGCACGGCGGCGATCGCCGACCATTGTTCGATCCCGTAGAGCGCATGTTTGATCAGGCCGTTGAAGGCCATGCCGCCAGGGTGGGCCGTGAACGCCATCAGCAGCGGCGTGGACACCAGGAAGGTGACCAGCGCGGCCCGGCGATTGGCCTCGAAGGTCTTCCAGACGGACTCGCGACCGGCGATGGCGAACCCGAACAGGAACACGCTCAGGGAGGTCAGGTGATTGTACCAGTCGTTCAGCAGCTGATTGGTCTGGCCGAAATGTGGATAGGCCAACTGTCGGGCCAGAGCGAAGAACACCAGGGGCAGCACCAGCAGGCGCCAGCCGCCGAACAGCCATTCGACGGCCTTCTCCAGCCGGGCAAGCCAACTCGGCCGGGTCATCAGCGCCACGGCCGCGAGGCTGTAGACGGCGATGTACTCGACAAACCAGAGGTGGTTCAGCGGAACTCCGTCGGCCAGCCCGCGCGGGCTGAACTCGCTCAGCCACCAGGGGATCAGGCCTGCCGTCCAGCTGCCCTTGTCGACAGCCTCGAGCCACGACTGCGGCGGCACCAGGATCAGGACTCCGAACAGCAGGGGCGGGACCAGCCGCGCCATACGCGCGCGCAGGACCTCACCGGGCGAATAGCGGCGGCTCATGAAGCGAAGGGCCGCGCCGGAGACCAGGAACAGCAGCGACAGTCGCCAGGGGCCGGTGGCGGCCGTGGCCTCCTCCAGCCAGCCGAACGTGTGCTGGCTGTGCACGTGCCAGTCCCACGGCGCGTAGACCAGGCTGACGTGGAACAGGATCAGCAGCCCGAACGCCGCGACGCGGATCCAGTCGAGGTCAGCGCGTCGCTGTGAGGGGGCGGGCTGGGTCATGAGCCGAGGCTGCATCGCAAAAACGGCGGAACGACGCAACCACGGCGTCCCGGCGCGATACGGTCCGATTCCTGACCATCCCCTGCGCAGGAGGGGGTTTGGGCGCACCGAATTTGTGCAGGCAGGCCCGGATTGGCCCGGGAAGGTCGCGATCCGGTCCAAGGCGGCTGACGGGCGCTGATTCCCGGTCTTCAGTGACCTTGCCTGGTTTCCTGTCGGAGGGGGTCCGGGTCCCTGCGGGCTGGTCTGTCCTGGCCGCCCGCTGTGAGAGGCCCCGGTTCAGGTGCGTTGAGCCGGGGCTATCTTCTTCGGCTTACCCAGCGTCCCCGTTGACGGACCGCGCGCGATCCCGCCCACTGGCGGCATGATCGAGCTCCTGGAACATCCGCTTTCGCCCTACGCCCAGAAGGTCAAGATCGCCCTGGCCGAAAAGGGCGTCGCCTTCACGGTGCGCACGCCCGATGCGATCGGGTCCGGGGCGACGCCGGGCGACTTCCGCGCCGCCAGTCCGCGTGGCGAGGTGCCGGTACTGTTCGCTGACGGCGGGGCCATCTTCGACTCCACCGTCATTCTGGAATTCATCGAGGACCGGTTTCCAACCCCGCCGCTGCTGCCCGCTGATCCGTTGGCCCGGGCGAGGGCGCGGATGCTCGAGGAGGTCTGCGACACCCACTACGAGGCCATCAACTGGGGTCTCTCGGAGATCACCTATTTCCGTCGCGCCGAAGGGGCGCTCGCCGGGCAGATGCTCGCGACGGCCGGTGACCAGATCGGCCGCCTGAACGCCTGGCTCGAAAAGCAGCTCGGCGATGCGGACTGGTTCGGCGGCGAGACGTTCGGCTGGGCGGACCTCAGCGCGGTTCCCTATGTCCAGGGCGCGGCCGGGTTCGGCTTCGCGCCCGCCGCGGGGACCCGCCTTGACGCCTGGCTGCAGCGATCCCGCGCCCGGCCATCGGTCGCCGCCGCCTTCGAGGCCGCCCGTGACGCGGTCAAGGCGATGACGGCCGTCGCCGGGATCGTCGATGCCGGCCTGTTCAAACGCCAGTACCGCGACCATCGCCTGGAATGGATGATCCGGTCGGGCGGCATTGACGTGGTGCTCAAAGGTCTCGAGCGCGGCAACATCCGGTTCAACGACGAGCCGGTCTGACGGCAAGCGATGGGAAAATTGGCGGTCCGCGATTGCGTCCTGTTTGATCCTGATCAACGATAACCTATCAGCGGCACCGAAACTCTGGCGCTGAACAGATCGTCCGGCTCAAGCCGGCAGAGGAAACCGCTCATGACCGACACCGCCACCCTGGCGCGGCCCGCCGCAACGACCACCGAACATTTCGACGTGCTGATCGTCGGGGCCGGCATCTCCGGCGTCGGCGGCGCCTATCACCTGAAGACCCAGTGTCCCGACAAGAGCTTCGTCGTGCTCGAGGGACTGGAGAACTTCGGCGGCACCTGGTGGATGCACCGCTACCCCGGCATCCGGTCAGACAGCGACCTCTACACCTTCGGCTATCGCTTCAAGCCCTGGGTCGGCGCGCCGATCGCCAGCGCCGAGGAAATCCTCAAATACATGGGCGAGGTGATCGACGAGAACGGGATCGATCAGCACATCCGGTACGGCCACCAGATCACCTCGGCGACCTGGTCGACGGCGGACAAGACGTGGACCATCGAGGGCGTTCGCAAGGACACCGGCGCGGCCGTCCGCTTCACCTGCAACTTCCTCTGGATGTGTCAGGGCTACTACCGCCACTCCGAAGGTTACACGCCCGAGTGGGAAGGCATGTCGACGTTCAAGGGCAAGATCGTCCATCCGCAGACCTGGCCCGAGGACCTTGAGTACAAGGGCAAGAAGGTCATCGTCATCGGCTCGGGCGCGACCGCCGCGACCCTGGTGCCGGCCATCGCCGGCGACACGGCCCACACGACGCTGCTGCAACGCTCGCCGACCTATTTCATCCCCGGCCGCAACGAGAACGAGCTGGCCAACATCCTGCGCGAACTGGAAATCGACGAGACCTGGATCCACGAGATCGTCCGCCGCAAGGTGCTGTTCGACCAGGCCGCCTTCACCAAGCGCGCCGTCGAGGAATCCGAAGCGGTCAAGAACGAGCTGCTGGAAGGCGTGCGCGCCTTCGTCGGCCCCGACTTCGACATCGCCAAGCACTTCACGCCGAAGTACCGCCCCTGGCGTCAGCGCATCGCCTTCGTGCCGGATGGCGACCTGTTCCAGGGCGTGGTCGCCGGCAAGGCCTCGGTGGTCACCGACGAGATCGAGCGCTTCACCGAAAAGGGCATCCTGCTGAAGTCGGGCGAGGAGCTGGAAGCCGACATCATCGTCACCGCCACCGGCTTCAACCTGAGCGTCCTGGGCGACATCAAGTTCGTCATCGACGGCAAGCCGCTGAATTTCGCCGACACGGTCACCTACCGCGGGATGATGTTCACCGGCGTGCCCAACATGGTCTGGGTGTTCGGCTACTTCCGCGCCAGCTGGACCCTGCGCGCCGACCTGATCGGCGACTTCGTCTGCCGCCTGCTGAACCAGATGAAGAAGAAGGGCGCCTCGGTCGTCGAGGTGAAGCTGCGTCCGGAAGACAAGGACATGCCGCTGACCGACTGGATGGACCCGGAGAACTTCAACCCCGGCTACCTGATGCGCGGCATGCATCTGCTGCCCAAGAAGGGCGACAAGCCGGAGTGGCAGCACACCCAGGACTACTGGGCCGAGAAGGACGAGCTGCCGAAGATCGATCTCGACGACGCGGCCTTCGTCTACAAATAGGGTGGCCGCCCTCTCGCCCGCTCAGGCCAGAGCGGGCGAGGGCAGGGTTTGGTCTCCCCGGATTTCCTCGAGATAGGCGGACAGCGCCGCGGCTGACATCCCGGCAGCGCCGCCGTCTGCCCTGCTGGCGGCCGCCTCAAGCGTGGCGGACATGTCGGTGATGGTCGGGAAGCCGAAGGCGCCGCCAGATCCGCGCATGTTGTGCGCGAGGTAGACGACCCGGTCGAGGTCGTGCTCCGCCAGCGCGACGTGGATCGCCAGCGCGTTTTCCCGGCAGTTCTCCAGATAGGCCGGCACGCGCTCGGCGATGCGGGCGTTGAGGCGCGGGGGCGCGCCCGGCTGGCCCTGAGCGAGACCGGCGGTTCGGCGCGACAGGGCAAACACGTCGCGGATCGCTCGCAACAGAACATCCTGCTTGATCGGCTTGGTCAGAAAGGCCGTGCAACCGGCCGCCAGACAGGTTTCCCGGTCTCCCTTCAGGGCCGACGCCGTCAGGGCGATGATCGGCGCCGGGGCGCGGCCATTGTCCTTTTCCCAGGTGCGGATGGCCCGGGTCGCCGTCAGGCCGTCCATGACCGGCATCTGGCGGTCCATCAGGACCAGATCGTAGTCACCGGTGAAGAACATATCGCAGGCGATCGCTCCGGTCGGGGCGATCGAGATCCGGTAGGGGGTGTCCGCCAGGTAGGCCATGATGATCGTGCAGTTGTCGGGGGAGTCCTCGACCAGCAGGATATTCAGGGCGGGCAGGGGAGTCCGCGCGTCAGCGCCCACCGGGAGGATTTCGGGACGGTTCTGGGGCGCCCAGATTTCGAAGGGCGCGGCGAAGGCGAACACGCTGCCTTCGCCCAGTTCGCTTTCAACCCAGATGCGCCCGCCCATCAGCTCGACGAGACGGCGCGAAATGGTCAGACCAAGGCCCGAACCGCCGAACCGGCGGGTGGTCGAGGAATCGGCCTGGGTGAATCGCTCGAAGATGCGCGCCAGTTTCTCGTGCGGGATGCCGATGCCCGTATCGGCGACAGTGAACCGCAGAGCCGCCGGCGTCGCCGGGTTTCCGTCGGGCTGAACGCGGAGTGTGACCTGGCCGACCTCTGTGAACTTTATGGCATTGCCCAGCAGATTGAGCAGGACCTGGCGCAGACGTGTCGGATCGCCGAGCAGGTCCGTGGGCGTTCCCGGCGCGATCTCGAACGTCAGGCTCAGGCCCTTCTCATGGGCCCTCGGGGCGACCATCTCGACGACCTTTTCGACCAGGTCGCCGAGCAGAAAGCCGGTCTGTTCCAGCTCCAGCTGTGAGGCTTCGACCTTGGAAAGGTCCAGGATGTCATTGATCAGGTTCAGAAGATTGTCGCCTGCACGGCGGAAGATCTGAACGTACTTGTCCTGCTCGTCGGTCAGCTCGGTCTGGGCCAGCAGGTCGGCGATGCCCATGATCGCGTTCATCGGCGTGCGGATTTCGTGGCTCATGCTGGCCAGGAAGTCCGACTTCGAGCGGCTGGCGCTTTCGGCGACGGCCCTGGCCTGCTTCAGCTCGGCCTCGACCTGCTTGCGCTCGGTGATGTCCCGCGCGGCGGCGAACACGCCCTGCAAGGTGCGGCCCCGGTCGTAGAAGGTCGTGGCGTTATAGGAGACAACGGTTTGCTGGCCGTCGCGGGCACGGGCTGTCAGCTCGTAGTCCGTGACCTTCTTCTCGCTCAGGACCCGCCTGATGCCGGCTTCGGCGCGTTCCGGATCGGTGAAATAGTCCTTGAACGGCGCGCCGATCAGCTCGTCGCGGGTGCAGCCGGTCAACGCCTCCATCTGCTTGTTCACGTCAGTGATGATGCCGTGCGGGTCGGTGGTCATCAGAGCGTCGATGTTCGATTCGATCAGCGAGCGCGTGTAGAACTGCTGGTCGCGCAAACGCTGGTCGGACTTCTTCTGCTCTTCCTCGACCAGCTTGCGGGCCGTGTTGTCCGTTCCGATCAACAGGTAGCCGATGATCGCCTCCTGCGCGTCGCGCAAGGCTGTGACCGAGACCACGGCCGGGAACCGTGTCCCGTCCTGGCGGATATAGGTCAGCTCGTAGATGTCCTCGATCCCGCGTGACGCCTTGAAAACGAGGGCTTCGAAGCCCGGCGTAATGGCCGTGGCGAGCTCGACGCTGAGCGCCTTGGCGCGGGAGATCAGTTCGGACGGGTCCGAGATGTCGGCGGGGGTGATCTTGTTGACGACGTCGGCGGCGGCATAGCCGAGCATCCGCTCGGCGCCGACGTTGAAGATCTGGATGACGCCGCGGGCGTCTGTGGCGATGCTTGAAAAGTTGGCGCTGTTGAAGATGGCGCTTTGCAGCGCGCCGGCCTTGAGCAGGGATTCCTCGGCAAGCTGACGCGAAGCGCTGTCAGGGAGCCCCGGACGATCTTTCGCCCCGGCGCCGTCACGGCCTACGGTTTTCACGTTGTCCCCCCGGCCCCGTGTCCGGAGCGCTTTTCCATCCGCCAGATCGCCCGCGAGGGCCTGGCTAGTGCAGCGCCGCGCTTACGGAGTGTCTGAGTTCCGCCTCGCCGTAGGGTTTGCGCAGGAACGTTCCGCCATCGACGAACAGCGCGTTGGTCTCGTGGGTCATCTCCGAGCCGCTGACATAGAGAACGCGCATGGCCGGCCTCAGCGCCACGCCCTGCCTCGCCACGTCGAAACCGGCCAGCAGGACTGAACCGAGACGGATATCGGTGAACAGCATGTCGATATGGCCGGCGGCCTGAAGATGCGTCAGCGCCTCGCCCACGTCGCCCGCGGAGAGCGTGTCATGTCCCTGATCAGCCAGCAGGATCTCCGCCAACTGGAGGATGAAGGAGTCGTCTTCGAGGATCAGGATCGTGGCGATGGCGACACTTTCTGTGGCGATTGCCGGCCGAAAGGCCGGTTCGCGGGTCTCACGCGGGCGTCACCGCAGTCCGGTCTTGGGGGACATAACCCTGTCGGGCGGGAATGGTTCCATGCCAACCGGATTATTATTTCCGAAGTTCCCTCCAGAGCGCGTCTAGAGACCCAGGTCGCTCAGGCCCGGATGCTCCTCAGGTCGCGTACCAGAGCGGTCCCAGTGGAATCGCCGATCGGCTTCGGTGATCGGCACGTCATTGATGCTGGCGTGGCGTTCAAGCATCAGCCCGTGGGCATCAAACAGCCAGTTCTCGTTTCCGTGGGCCCGAAACCACTGACCGTCGGCATCGCGCCACTCGTAGGCGAACCGCACGGCGATGCGGTTGTCGGTGAAGGCCCAGAGCTCCTTGATCAGGCGGTAGTCGTCCTCCCGGGACCATTTGTCGGCGAGGAAGGCGATGATCGCCGCCCGGCCTTCCAGAAAGGTGCTTCGATTGCGCCAGCGGCTGTCGGCCGAATAGGCGAGGGCGATACGCTCCGGGTCGCGTGAATTCCACGCGTCCTCGGCTTTGCGGATCTTTTCGATCGCCGCCTCGCGGGTGAAGGGCGGCAGGGGCGGGCGGCTGGTCGTGTCGGTCATGGTCGGGACTCCGGGGCGGCGCCGGCGAGCCGGTCGCGCAGGTTCTGGTTTTCGGCCTCCAGGGCCGCGAGGCGCTGACGCAGCGGCGTTGTCGCTGCCTCGATTTCGGCGACCGTGAACTGCGGCGTGATGTGTTGCGGGCAGTTCCAGTCAAAGGCCTCGACCTCGATCACGAAGGCCCGTTCAGCCCTCGCGCGGTAGTCCGGCAGGGCCAGCCGCGCCGCGAGACCGGCGTCTTCCGACAGATCCCGGGCGGTCATGCGGCCAAGCAGCTTGAGCCGGCGGCGATTGGGGTAGTCCATCAGGATCAGCGCGACACGGTTGTCGGCGGTGACGTTTCCGAGGCTCAGGTACTGGCGGTTTCCCCGGAAGTCGGCGAAGGCCAGCGTCGTGGCGTCGATCACTTTCAGAAATCCGGGCGGCCCGCCGCGATGCTGGACGTAGGGCCAGCCGGTTTCCGAGCAGGACGCCATGTAGAAGCTGTCCCGCGCCGCGATGAAGTCCGCTTCTTCGTCCGACAAGAGGTCTGCGGTGGGCCCCGCCGAAGGGCCATCGTAGGCCGCGAAGCTGCCCAGCGCCTTTCGGGCATCGAGCACGGCCGGCGTAGAGGTGATGTCGAGAAATCGACGGGTCATGGCGTCTTCCCCCGGGGACCGGCGCCGGCGAACTTGGCCGCCGGCGCCAGTGTGATCAGGCGGCTTCGGAGGACAGGACGACCGGGAAGTCGATGTCTGTCCGGGCGACGTTGTTGACGAAGTTGGTCAGAACGTTTTCGGCGACGAGCGCGACGATCTCGATGATCTGGGCGTCGCTGAAGCCGGCCATCCGCACGGCCTGGAGGTCGACATCGCTGACCTTGCCGCGGGTTTCCGCGATGGTGGCGGCGAAGCGCACCGCGGCGTGGGCCTTCGGATCGGACGAGGCGCCGCGACGGTTCAGGGCAATCTCCGCGCCGTCGATCTTCGCCAGGTTCAGGCCCAGGTAGGTGTGGGCCGACAGGCAGTAGTCGCAGCCGTTGACCTGGGCGACGGCGAGCGCGATCCGCTCGCGGGTCTTGACGTCGAGCGCCTTCGACAAGGCGCCGCTCAGGCCGAGCATGCCCTGAAGGGCGGCGGGGCTGAGGCCGACGAGGCGGAACAGGTTGGGCACGACGCCCAGTTGCTTCTCGACGGCGTCGAGCAGGGGGCGGGTTGCGTCGTGGGCGGCTTCACGGGCGGGGATGGCGATACGGGACATGGGAAACTCCGGAGTTATGGGCCGGCTCGGCCGGCGGTTCCGAAGACATACGAGCGCCACCTTCGCGCGATAATAGGTCCATTTGACAAATCATTATTGCTTATGTTGAAATAATACATGGATCACCTTCAGGCCATGCGGACCTATGTCGCCGTCGCGACCTTTGGCAGCTTCGCCGAGGCGGCCCGGCGACTGCGGCTATCGCCCTCGGCGGTGACGCGCTCGGTCGCGGACCTTGAGGATCGCCTTGGCCTGACGCTGCTGAACCGGACGACGCGATCGGTGAAGCTGACCGATCGCGGGCGGATTTATCTCGAGAGCTGCCGGCGCATTCTGGACGATCTGGATGTCGCCGAACGACAGGTCCGCGGCGAGGACGCCGCGCCGCGAGGCCTGCTGACCATCTCGGCGCCGGTCATGTTTGGTCGGCTTCACGTGCTGCCGCTGGTGACGGGCCTGCTTGCGACCTTCCCCGAGTTGGACGTCAGGCTCGCCTTGTCGGACCGCAATGCTCATTTCGTGGACGAGGGCGTGGATGTCGCGGTGCGGATCGGTGTTCTGGCCGACAGCGGGATGGTCGCCGCGCGGCTGGGCGCGGTGAGCCGGGTGCTGGTCGCCAGCCCCGGGTATCTCGCCCGCCGGGGGAGCCCGGCCATGCCGTCAGACCTGGCGTCGCACGACATCGTCGCGTTCGAGGCCATCGACGCGACCAATGACTGGCGCTTTGGCGACGAGGCTGTCCGGCTGTCGCCCCGGCTGGTCGTAAACAGCGCGGACGCCGCCATCGCCGCTGCCGAGCAGGGCGCCGGCGTCACGCGGGCCTTGTCGTATCAGGTGCAGGAGGCGATCGCGGTCGGCCGTCTTGTCCCGGTGATCGAATCGTTCAGCGCCGCCAGGTTGCCCGTCCAGGCGCTCTATCCGGCGCGGCGCGCGGCGTCACCGAACGTCGCCGCTTTCGTAAAGGTCGCGCGCGAGCGGTTTCGTGACAGCCCGCTGACCGCGCGAGGCGACTAGCGGGCTGCCAGCGCAGTCCGTTCTTTACATGCGGTGCAGGCCGCAGAGCTTGTTGCCATCCGGGTCGCGCAGATAGGCGAGGTACATCTTTCCGGTCGCGCCCGCGCGTACGCCGGGCGGATCCTCGCAGGTCGTGCCGCCGGCCGCGACGCCGGCCGCGTGCCAGGCGTCAGCCTGTTCGGGCGAGGCGCAGGCGAAGCCGATGGTGCCGCCGTTCGGCGCGGTGGCGGGCTCGCCGTTGATCGGCTTCGACACCGAGAAGATGCCGGTCGGCGTCATGTAGAAGATGCGGTGGCCGTCAACGCGCGCCGGCGGAACGCCCAGCGTGCCGAGCAGAGCGTCGTAGAAGCTCTTGGCGCGGTCGAGATCGTTTGTGCCGATCATGATGTGCGAGAACATGTGATTTTCCTCTCCCCGAGCGACGTTCAGCCCGAATCCGGCCCGTGCGCTTGTCCCTTGCAATGACGACGGTTCTTCCACGAGCCCGGCCAGCCGGGCAAGCCTTCAGCATGAGTTGATCCCGCGGGCTTTCCTGGCGTCTGCCCCGAATGTCCGATCGCCGGGTCCTGGTGATGCGGGCCCGCCGCATATTTCGTTTGGCTATTCCTTCAAATTCGCCAATTGCGCAAAAAATTACCACCCGGGTATCGCGGGGCTTCGAAATGGGAAGAAAATTACCTTTTGCGCGATCGTTCGCCTTGCCGCTAATGCCGCCTCGAATTTGCCTCGGCCGTCCATGCGACGGTCGGTCGGCAAGCCTGTGTCCAATTCCCGAGGAACCCCGATGGGCGCTCCAGATTCTCAAGGTCTCTACGACCCCCGCAACGAGCATGACGCCTGCGGCGTCGGCTTTGTGGCCAACATCAAGGGGCGCAAGTCCCATGAGGTGGTGGCCTGTGGTCTGGAGATCCTGATCAATCTCGACCACCGGGGCGCCGTGGGCGCTGATCCGCTGGTCGGGGATGGCGCCGGGATTCTGATCCAGATGCCCGATGCGCTGCTGCGCGACTGGGCGGACAAGGCGGGCGTGACCCTGCCGGCGCCGGGCGACTATGCGGTGGCCATGTGCTTCCTGCCGCGCGACCAGGAGTCGCGCGATGTCGCCGTCGCCCAGTTCGAGCATTTCCTGAAGGTCGAGGGCCAGACCTTCATCGCCTGGCGGGACGTGCCGATCGACACGACCGGCCTTGGCGAGGCCGTGCTGGCCGAGATGCCCGTGATCCGCCAGGCCATCGTCGGGCGAGGCGAGGGGACCAAGGACCAGGACGCCTTCGAGCGCAAACTGCTGACCATCCGCAAGCAGCTGCAGAACCCGCTGGCCGAGCTGGCGGTGAAGAAGAACCTGCCGGGGCTCGTCCAGCTCTACCTGCCGTCGTTCTCGACCCGGACCGTGGTCTACAAGGGCCTGCTGTTGGCCGGCCAGGTTGGGTCGTTTTACCGCGACCTGAAGGACCCGCTGACCGAGTCCGCGCTGGCCCTGGTGCACCAGCGGTTCTCGACCAACACCTTTCCGTCCTGGAAGCTGGCCCACCCCTACCGGTTCATCGCCCACAACGGCGAGATCAACACCGTGCGGGGCAACGTCAACTGGATGAACGCCCGGCGTCGCACGCTGGAGTCGGACCTGCTGGGCCCCGACCTCAACAAGATGTGGCCCCTGATTCCGCACGGCCAGTCGGACACCGCCTGTCTCGATAATGCGCTCGAGCTGCTGGTCGCCGGCGGCTATCCGCTGGCGCATGCGGTGATGATGCTGATCCCCGAAGCCTGGGCCGGCAATCCGTTGATGGATCCCAAGCGGAAGGCCTTCTACGAGTACCACGCCGCCCTGATGGAGCCGTGGGACGGCCCCGCCGCCGTAGCCTTCACCGATGGTCGCCAGATCGGCGCCACGCTGGACCGCAACGGCCTGCGTCCGGCCCGCTTCGTCATCACCGACCAGGACCATGTGATCATGGCGTCCGAGGTCGGCGTGCTGACGGTTCCCGAGGAACGTGTCGTCCGCAAATGGCGCCTGCAGCCCGGCAAGATGCTGCTGATCGACATGGAGCAGGGGCGGATCATCGAGGACGAGGAGATCAAGGCCTCCCTCGCCGACGCCGAGCCCTACGCCGAATGGCTGGCCCGCACCCAGTTCAAGCTGGAAGATCTGCCCGAGGCGCCGCCCGCCGACGCCCTGGAGGGTGGCGATCCCCGGCAGCTGCTCGATCGCCAGCAGGCCTTCGGCTACACCCAGGAAGACCTGCAGTTCTTCCTCGAGCCGATGGCCCAGACAGGCGACGATCCGATCGGCTCGATGGGCGCCGATGTGCCGATCGCGGTGCTCTCGAAGCGGCCCAAGTTGCTGTACGAGTACTTCAAACAGAACTTCGCCCAGGTCACCAACCCGCCGATCGATCCGATCCGTGAGGAACTGGTCATGAGCCTGGTGTCGATGATCGGCCCGCGGCCCAACCTGCTCGGCCGCCAGGCGGGCACGCACAAGCGGCTGGAGGTGTCACAGCCGATCCTGACCAACGAGGATCTGGCCAAGATCCGCGCGATCAGCGAACTGCTGGACGGCGCCTTCCGCACCGCCACACTCGACGCCACCTGGCCGGCCGAGGAAGGCGGCGCGGGCCTCGAGAAGGCGCTTGATCGCCTGTGTCGCGAGGCCACGGACAATGTCCTGGCCGACATGAACATCCTGATCCTGTCGGACCGCGCCACCTCGTCCGACCGCATCGCCATCCCGGCCGTCCTCGCCACGGCAGCAGTGCACCATCACCTGATCCGGCAGGGGCTGCGCATGCAGACCGGTCTGGTCATCGAGACCGGCGAAGCCCGTGAGGTGCATCACTTCTGTGTTCTGGCCGGGTATGGCGCGGAGGCGGTGAACCCCTATCTGGCGTTCGAGACGCTGGAGCATCTGCGGGTCAGAAACGACTACGCCCTGACCGCCTACGAGGTGCGCAAGAACTTCATCAAGGCCGTCGGCAAGGGTCTGCTGAAGGTCATGTCCAAGATGGGCATCTCAACCTACCAGTCCTACTGCGGCGCCCAGATCTTTGACGCGATCGGCCTGAACTCCGACGTGATCGCGCAGTATTTCACCGGCACCGCCACGACGATCGAGGGCATCGGTCTCTCCGGCATCGCCGAGGAAGCCGTCCGCCGCCACCGCGATGCGTTCGGCGACAACCCGATCTACGCCTCGATGCTCGACGTGGGCGGCACGTTCGCCTTCCGTCTGCGCGGGGAGGAGCATGCCTGGACGCCCGAGACGGTCAGCCGCCTGCAGCATGCCGTACGCGGCAACCTGCCGGACGAGTACAAGGCCTTCGCCGACGGGATCAACGAGCAGTCCCAGCGCCTGCTGACGATCCGGGGACTGATGCGGTTCCGGCCGGCCGAGACGCCGCTAGACCTCGATGATGTCGAGCCGGCCAGCGAGATCGTCAAACGCTTCGCCACCGGGGCGATGAGCTTCGGCTCCATCAGCCGTGAAGCCCACACCAACCTCGCCGTGGCGATGAACCGTATCGGCGGCAAGTCGAACACGGGGGAGGGCGGCGAGGAGGCCGACCGGTTCAGGCCGCTGCCAAACGGCGACTCGATGCGATCGGCCATCAAACAGGTCGCCTCGGGTCGCTTCGGCGTCACCGCCGAGTACCTGGTCAACGCCGACGACATTCAGATCAAGATGGCCCAGGGCGCCAAGCCCGGCGAAGGCGGTCAGTTGCCTGGTCACAAGGTCGACCGGAATATCGCCCGCGTCCGTCATTCGACGCCGGGCGTGGGGCTGATCAGCCCGCCGCCGCACCACGACATCTATTCGATCGAGGATCTGGCCCAGCTGATCCACGACCTGAAGAACGCCAACGCCAGGGCGCGTATCTCGGTAAAGCTGGTCTCCGAGGTCGGGGTTGGCACAGTCGCGGCCGGTGTCGCCAAGGCGCGGGCGGACCACATCACCATCTCCGGCTTCGAGGGCGGCACCGGCGCATCGCCGCTGACATCCCTGATCCACGCCGGCTCGCCCTGGGAGATCGGGCTGGCCGAAACGCAGCAGACCCTGCTGCTCAACGGCCTGCGCAGCCGCGTCGCGGTTCAGGCTGATGGCGGTCTTCGCACCGGTCGGGACGTCGCGGTCGCCGCCCTGCTGGGCGCCGACGAGTTCGGCTTCGCCACGGCGCCGCTGATCGCGTCGGGCTGCATCATGATGCGCAAGTGCCACCTCAACACCTGCCCTGTGGGCGTGGCGACACAGGACCCGGTGTTGCGGGCGCGGTTCACCGGCCAGCCCGAGCACGTGATCAACTACTTCTTCTTCGTCGCGGAAGAGCTGCGCGAGATCATGGCCGATCTGGGCTTCCGCACCGTCTCCGAGATGGTCGGTCAGGTCGACCGGCTGGAGATGACGGACGCCGTCGAGCACTGGAAGGCCGGCGGAGTCGACTTGTCGAAGATCCTGCACGTGGTGACGCCCGAATTCGCGACGAGCCTGTCGAACACCGACCGGCAGAACCACGAGCTGGAGAAGGCGCTCGACAACACCCTGATCGCTGACGCGGCGGCGGCGCTCGACAACGGGACGCTGGTGCGGGGTGACTACACGATCCGCAACATCAACCGTACCGTCGGGACCATGCTGTCGTCGGAGGTGGCGCGACGGTACGGCCATGCGGGCCTTCCCGAGAACACCATCAGTCTGACCTTCCACGGCACGGCGGGCCAGAGCTTCGGGGCCTTCGCGGCGCGGGGCGTCACGCTGGAGCTGATTGGCGACGGCAACGACTATGTCGGCAAGGGCTTGTCCGGCGGCCGGGTGGTCGTGCGGCAGCCGAAGGAATCCACGCGGGATCCTGTCGAGAACATCATCGTCGGCAATACCGTCCTCTACGGCGCCATCGCCGGCGAGGCCTACTTCCAGGGCGTGGCAGGCGAGCGCTTCGCGGTTCGCAATTCAGGCGCCGTGACAGTGGTCGAGGGCACCGGTGATCACGGCTGTGAGTACATGACCGGCGGCGTGGTCGTGGTGCTGGGCGCCACCGGTCGCAACTTCGCTGCCGGCATGTCGGGCGGGGTGGCCTACGTCTACGACGCCGACGGCCGGTTCCCGTCGCTGTGCAACGCCGCGATGGTCGACATCGACCCGATCGCGCCGGCCGACGACGACGAGCCGCGTGACGGCCGTCCTCTTCAGGGGGCGGTCTCGGTCGAGAACAATGGCATGGGCGACATGCTTGCGTTCGACGCCGAGCGGCTCCGCATCTTGATCGAACGCCATCGCCTCTACACGGGCAGCGCCCGGGCCGGAGAGATCCTCGACAACTGGGATGCGGCCCTCGGCCGGTTCTGGAAGGTCATGCCCAAGGACTACCGCCGGGCGCTGACGGACATGGCCAACGAACGCGCGGCGGCTGCGGCCGTCGCCGCCGAATAGAGTCGGAGCATACCCATGGGCAAGCCAACCGGCTTTCTTGAAATCGAGCGTCAGGATCGTGGCTACGAGAAGCCCGCCGAACGCCTGCGCAACTGGAACGAGTTCGTTCGGCCGCTGCCCGAGCAGACCCTGAACCAGCAGGCGTCCCGTTGCATGGATTGCGGGATACCGTTCTGCCACAGCGGCTGTCCGGTGAATAACCAGATCCCGGACTTTAACAATCTGGTCTATCGCGAGCAGTGGCGGACGGCGCTGGAGAACCTCCAGTCGACCAACAACTTCCCCGAGTTCACGGGCCGCGTCTGCCCCGCGCCCTGCGAGGCGTCCTGCACGCTGAACATCATCGACACCCCGGTGACCATCAAGACGATCGAATGCGCGATCGTCGACAAGGGCTGGGAAGAGGGCTGGATCGAGCCCCGCCCATCGCCGCGCGGCACGGGCAAGCGGGTCGCCGTCGTCGGGTCGGGCCCCGCGGGTCTCGCCTGCGCCCAGCAGCTGGCCCGCGCCGGCCACGCCCCCACGGTGTTCGAGAAGAACGACCGTGTCGGCGGCCTGCTCCGGTACGGCATTCCGGACTTCAAGATGGAGAAGCATCTGATCGACCGCCGGGTCGCCCAGATGGAAGCCGAGGGCGTGATCTTCCGCACCAGCGTGGAGATCGGCGTGAACGTCTCGGTGCAGCGCATTCTCGACGACTACGACGTCCTGGTGATGGCCGGTGGCGCGGAAAACCCGCGCGACCTGGAGGTCCCCGGCCGCGAACTGGACGGCATCCACTTCGCCATGGATTTTCTGGTCCAGCAGAACCGGCGCAACGCGGGCGACGATGAGGCGAAAGCCGCGCCCGGCGGAACCCTGTCCGCGGCCGGCAAGCATGTCGTGGTCATCGGTGGCGGCGACACCGGGTCGGACTGTATCGGCACCTCGAACCGACACGGCGCGGCGTCGGTGACCCAGCTGGAGATCATGCCCCAGCCGCCCCTGCACGAGAACAAGCAGATGACTTGGCCGGACTGGCCGATGAAGCTGCGGACCTCGACGAGCCACGAAGAAGGTTGCGAGCGCGACTTCGCCGTCGCTACCCGGCGGGCTCTCGGCTCAAACGGCAAGGTCGAGGCGCTCGAGTGCGTTCGCATGCACTGGGTTCCCGGCCGGGATGGCCGCCAGGTGCTCGAGGAGGTTCCGGGCAGCGCGTTCGAGATCAAGGCTGATCTGGTGTTGCTGGCGATGGGCTTCGTCTCGCCACGCCATACCGCCTTCACCGAACAGGCCGGCATCGAGTTCGACGCGCGCGGAGCCGTCAGGGCGCCGACCACGGACTATCGGACGACGGCGCCGAACATCTTTTCCTGCGGCGACATGCGTCGTGGCCAGTCGCTGGTGGTCTGGGCGATCCGCGAAGGCCGCCAGTGCGCCCAGGCGATCGACGCCTACCTGATGGGAGCCAGCAAGCTGCCGCGCTGAGTCGCATACGGCCCGCGCGAGCACCGGCATGGCGCGGGTCGACACGTTCCGATGGGAACCCGGCGATTTCGTACTGAAGGGACACCGAAAGCGCGGTCCTGAACCCGATCAGGACCTTGCGATGGTGGGTGCAGTAGGATTCGAACCTACGACCCGCTGATTAAGAGTCAGCTGCTCTACCAACTGAGCTATGCACCCGTATCGACGTTTCGGAACTCTGCGAGGCCCGGCGGCGAGGGCGCGGAACATAGCCGAAAAGACCGGGGACGCAAGGGCGATACTGATGGCCAGACGAGACATTACCGGCGCGGTCGATTTTCCGTATCTGGAGCAGTTCGCCGCGGGCGATTCCGGGGTGATCGACGAGGTGCTCGAGCTGTTCCAGGAGCAGGCGCAGATGTGGTCGCCGATGCTCAACGCCGCGTCCGACGGCTGGCGCGATGCGCTGCATACGGTGAAGGGCGCGGCGCGCGGCGTCGGGGCCCACGCGCTGGGCGACGCCTGTGAACGGGCGGAGCTTCAGGGCGTGCATGCGCTGCCGGACGTCCACGCGGCGCTCGATGCAGCCCTGTTCGACATCGCCGCTTACCGCCACGAGAAGGCGTTGCGTTCGCTGAAGCGCTGATCAGCCGCGCGTGCGGTCCCAGACGCCGAACTCATAGGCGATGCAGCGGTCGACCAGGGTGCGCCAGACAGGCTCGGCGATCGCTTCCGACAGGCCGGCCGCACGGGCCGCGGCCTTGACCTTGGTCACCACGTCCTCGATGCGCGCCTCGTCTCGCACGACATTGCGGTCGGGCTTGATGCGGGCGGCGGCGTCCATGTAGCCCTGACGCTCCGCGAGCAGGGCGACCAGCGCCCGGTCGAGGGCGTCAACGCCCTGGCGAACCTCGGCCATCGTTGTGCAGTCAAGCGGCGCGATGCGCCCACCCTCGGCGAGGAGGTCCGCCGCGTTCAATACATCTTTGGCCACGTCAGATACCGGCGCCGTTGTCCATGGTCTGGAGCGCCGCCTCGTGGGCGGCGGCCTCCTGTGAGAGCCAGGAGACGAACGCCTTCACCTGCGGCAGCCGCCCCTTGGTCTTGGGATGGACGACGTAATAGGCGAAGTCCACGGCGGTGGCGATGGGAAACGGCGTCACCAGACGGCCCGCGTCGAGGTCGGCCTGGGCCAGGGTGCGCTTGGCCAGGGCGACGCCCCGGCCGTTGACCGCGGCCTCGATCACCAGGCTCGACTGGTTGAAGCGTGGTCCGCGGGTCCCGTCGACCGTCTTGATGCCGCGCGCCGCCAGCCACATCGCCCAGTCGGGGCAGGAATCGTCGGCGTCGGGCGAGCCGTCGTGCAGCAGGATGTGGCCGGTCAGCTCGGACGGATCGTTGAGGGGATGGGTCGCCAGAAGCGACGGGCTGATCACCGGAATCACCGTCTCGCTGAGCAGCCGGGTGACCTCCAGGCCCGGATAGCGGCCGCCGCCATAGCGGATGGCCAGATCGACCTCGCCGCTGGCGAAGTCGACGACTTCCATGCCGGCGCTGAGCCAGACGTCGACCTGCGGCTGGGCCTCCTCGAACTTGCCCAGTCTTGGCACCAGCCATTTGGCGGCGAAGGAGGGGGCGGCGGTCAGGGTCAGGCGCCGGCCGTCGACCGCGGCGGTCAGCAGGCCGGCGGCTTCGGCCAGCCGGTCAAACGCCTCGCGCAGGGCGGGGAGGGCGGTCTGCGCCGCATCCGTCAGCAGCAGACCCTTGGGCGTGCGTTTGAACAATGCCGCGCCGACATAGTCCTCGAGGTTCTGGATCTGCTGGCTGACGGCGCCGGGCGTGACCGACAGTTCGTCCGCGGCGCGGCTGAAATTCAGGTGCCGCGCGGCGGCCTCGAAGGCCCTCAGGGCGTTCAGCGGCGGCAGCCGTCTGCGCTCGTTCGATCGTTCCATAGAAATCCTGAGGCCCCCGGCAGAACTCTTGGTTTGCGAAGTGGGCGTGGCGCTCCCAGTTTGCAACTGTTCAGAGGCGCGTCGGCCCTTTTCGCCGCTGGACAGGTGACGGGGCGGGCCTTCACGGTCCGCCCCGCTCCGATTTGTCAGGCTTATAGAGAAACTATCGCGAAATGTCCCGGGCCTCCCGCACAATCCCGTCCCGCCGCCTCGTCGCCCTGGATAGCGCGACGGTCGCCGCCAGGCCCGGTAAGGTCTGGCTGGTCGGCGCCGGACCGGGTGACCCCGAGCTACTGACCCTGAAGGCCGCGCGTCTGATCGCGGCGGCCGGGGTCATCGTGCATGACGGTTTGGTCTCCGCCGACATCCTCGCCATGGCCGCGCCGGACGCGCGGCTGATCGACGTGGCCAAGCGCAAGAGCCGCCACACCCTGCCGCAGGACGACATCAACCGCCTGCTGGTCGCCTTCGCGCTTCAGGGTCTGGACGTCGTCCGGCTGAAGGGCGGCGACCCGTTCATCTTCGGGCGCGGCGGTGAAGAGCTGGAAGAATGCCGCGCCGCGGGCGTCGTTTGCGAGGTCGTGCCCGGCGTCACCGCCGCCCTGGCCGCCTCGGCAAGCGCCGGCGCGCCGCTGACCCACCGGGGTTTGGCCCAGGCCGTGACCTTCGTGACCGGTCATGCCGCGCACGGTGAGCCGGACCTCGACTGGGATCATCTGGCGAAGGCCAACCAGACCGTCGTCATCTATATGGGGCTCTCGACCGCCGGCCTGATCGCCGACCGGCTTATGACCGCCGGCCGCGACGCCGCGACGCCGGCCCTGATCACCGTCAACGCCAGCCGTGCTGACGAAGCGCGTTATCCGACGACCCTGGGTGAGCTGGCGAGCACGGCCGAGGGCCTGTCGGGCCCGGCGCTCCTGATCGTCGGCGAGGCGATGGCGCTGTCTGTTTCAACGTCAATTCTCCCCGCTAGCGGGGAGGGGGACCCTGCGGAGCAGGGTGGAGGGGTCAGCGCCGACCGGGCCGGACCGACCGGATTTCAGGATTTTGCCGCTGGCGTTCGCGCCGCCCCCTCCACCGCCCTCCAGGCGGTCCCCCTCCCCGCGACGCGGGGAGGAAGGAGCCTTTCATGAAAGCCCTCACCGCCAATCGCCTGATCGACGGCGAGGTCGTGTTCTGGCTGGACGGCCAGTGGGTCGAGCGGTTCGCCGACGCCGAGCGCTTCGCCGACGATGACGCCGCCGGACCGGCCGCAGTCGACGCCGCGCTGGGCCAGTCGACCGTTATCGTCGAGCCCTATCTGATCGATATCGTCGAGGCGCCCGGCGGCTGGGCGCCCGTCAGCTACCGCGAGCGCCTGCGTGCGCTCGGCCCCACGAATGAACCCACACACGGCAAGCAGGCCGAGGGCGGCGCCGGCATCGAGGCGATCCTCGCGGCCACGGGCGTGGCCCGCTCGACCGGCCGTGTCGACCTGATCCGCAGGAAGTAGTCCCGCATGTATCGCTACGACGCCATCGACAAGGAATTCCTGGCCGACCGGGCCGCCGAGTTTCGCGGCCAGGTCGCGCGCCGGCTGACCGGGGAGATCACGGAAGATCAGTTCAAGCCGTTGCGGCTGATGAACGGCCTGTATCTGCAGCTGCACGCCTACATGCTGCGGATCGCCATCCCCTACGGCTCGCTGGACAGCCGGCAGATGCGCCGGATGGCCCATATCGCCCGCGTCTACGACAAGGGCTACGGCCATTTCACCACGCGCCAGAACCTGCAGCTGCACTGGATCAAGCTGGGCCAGGTGCCGGACATCCTCGACCTGCTGGCCGAGGTCGACCTGCATGCCATCCAGACCAGCGGCAACTGCATCCGCAACGTCACGGCCGACCCCTATGCCGGCGCCACGGCCGAGGAGATCGACGATCCGCGCGTCTGGTCGGAGGTGATCCGCCAGTGGTCGACGCTGCATCCCGAGTTCAGCTACCTGCCGCGCAAGTTCAAGTTCGCGGTCACGGCGGCCGCGAAGGACCGTACGGCGGCGCGGGTCCACGATATCGGCCTGGTGCTGCGCCGGGCGCGGGACGGATCGCTGGGCTTTGAGGTGATCGTCGGCGGCGGACAGGGGCGCACGCCCTACGTCGGCCCGACGATCCGCGAGCACCTGCCGGTCGACAGCCTGCTGAGCTACCTGCAGGCCATTCTGCGCGTCTACAACCGCCACGGCCGGCGGGACAACAAGTACAAGGCGCGGATCAAGATTCTCGTCGCCTCGCTCGGCGCCGAGGAGTTTGCGCGTCAGGTCGAGGAGGAGTGGGGCAAGATCGACTCGCCGCAGGCCGACCTGCCCGAGGCGGAGCTGGCCCGCATCCGCGGCGCCTTCACGCCGCTGGCCTTTGATGTCCTGCCGGCGCGATCCGAAGCGTTCGAGGCGGCGAAGTCCGGCAGCCCCGCGCTGGCGCGGTTCGCCCGCAACAACGTCAAGCCGCACAAGAAGGCCGGCTACGGCATCGTCGAGATTTCGCTGAAGGCGCACGGCGCCACACCCGGCGACGCCTCTGCCGACCAGATGGATCTCGTCGCCGATCTCGCCGAGCGCTACAGCCTCGACGACATCCGGGTGACGCATGAGCAGAACCTGGTCCTGCCGCACGTGAAGCTGGACGACCTGCCGGCCGTGCACGCGGCGCTGGCGGAGGCAGGCCTTGCCACGCCGAACATCGGCCTGATCAGCGACATCATCGCCTGCCCGGGGCTGGACTACTGCGCCCTGGCTAACGCCCGCGCCATCCCGATCGCCCAGGCCATCGCAAAGCGGTTCGAGGATGCGGACCGGTCGGAGCTGATCGGCGAGCTGAAGATCAAGATCAGCGGCTGCATCAACGCCTGTGGCCATCATCACGTCGGCAACATCGGCATCCTCGGCGTCGACAAGAAGGGCGAGGAATTCTACCAGCTCAGCCTCGGCGGCTCGGGCCAGGAAGACGCGTCGCTGGCCCAGATCCTCGGGCCCGGTATGTCGGCCGAGCGCGTGCCGGACGCCATCGAGACCCTTGTCGACACCTATCTTTCCGTCCGTCAGGGCGAGGAACGGTTCCTCGATACGGTGCGTCGCGTGGGCATGGCCCCGTTCAAGGAGGCCGTCTATGCCGACGCTCATTAAGCTCGCCGACGGCCGCTACAGCGCCGCCCCCGACAACTTCACCACCGTCGCCGACGAGGACGCGATCCCCGAAGGCCCGGTGATCCTGTCGCTGACCCGCTTCCAGGCCGAAGGCGACGCGCTGCTCTCGGCCGGTCGGCCGGTGGGCGTGAAAATCCTTCCCGACGAAGCCGTCGAGGACCTGGCCTATGACCTGCCTCGCCTGGCGGTCGTGGCGCTGGCGTTCCCCAAGTACGCCGACGGCCGGGCCTACAGCTCCGCCGCCCTCCTTCGGCAGCGCCTCGGCTATGCCGGAGAGGTGAGGGCCGTGGGCGATGTCCTGCGTGAGCAGGCGTCCAACATGGTTCGCTGCGGCATGGACGCGTTCGTCCCTGCCGACGGGTCGACGGCGGAAGACTGGGCCGTCGCCGCCGGCCGCTATCGTCATGTCTACCAGCGGGCGGTTGACGCCCGTCCGCCGGTCTTCGAGGAGCGAGGCTGATGGCCTTCGATCAACTCGAGCGGTCCCCGACCCTGGCCGCCCGCCTGGACGCCGAGCTACGCTCGGCTCACCCCCGCACGGTCATTGAAGCGGCGTTCGAGACCTTCGGGCCGAAGCTGGCGCTGGTTTCGTCCTTTGGCGCGGAATCGGCGGTGCTGCTGCATCTCGCCAGCCAGGTCAGCAAGGACATCCCGGTGCTGTTCCTCGATACCGGCATGCTGTTCGGTCAGACGCTGGACTACCGCAAACAGCTGGCCGCGCAGCTAGGCCTGACGGATGTGCGGGACCTGCGCCCGCGGTTCGCCGACATCGCCGTGCACGATCCCAAGGCGGACCTGTGGAAGACCGACACGGACGCCTGTTGCAACATCCGCAAGGTCATCCCGCTGGACAAGGCGCTGGAGGGCTTCGACGCCTGGATCACCGGCCGCAAGCGCTTCCACGGCGGTGACCGGCTGCGCCTGTCGGTGGTCGAGGAGGCGGATCACCAGATCAAGTTCAATCCCCTGGCCAACTGGGGCAAGGAAGACCTCGACGCCTACGTCGCCGAGCATGCGTTGCCGGCCCATCCGCTGGTCGCCCAAGGCTTCCCGTCGATCGGTTGCTGGCCCTGCACAAAGCCCGTCGAAGAAGGCCAGGACGTCCGCGCCGGGCGCTGGGCGGGGCAGGACAAGACCGAGTGCGGCATCCACGTCGCCCGGGCCCCGTCGCCGCCGAACGTCGGCGGGGATATCTAGCCCGCGACGTCCAGTATTTCCGGCCCCTTGGAGCCACCAGCGGAAAGGCCTCGAACCTTGCGCATGAAGTCGTTCGACTCCGGCACGGCGAAGTGGGCCTTCAAGGCCGCGCGGTCGGCCCAGCGTTCGAAAAAGAACAGCTTCAGGCCGTTTTCGCTGTCGATGTACAGATCATGGCTCAGACAGCCCGGCTCCTGGCGCGAGCGGCGGCTGTGGTCCTGGCAAAGTGCGATCAGATCGGAGAGCGTCTCGGGCCTGGCCAGAATCCATCCCGTGACGACGACCATGTCAGCGCGAGGCGACCTGGCGGTCGGCGCGGGGGCAGCCTTCAAACGTGCCGACCTTCGAGACGGTCACCGCGCGCATGTTCAGCTTCATCAGCGGGCCCATCGAGCCCTTGCCCGATCCGGTGAACAGGTCGATGCGATTGCCCTTGATCGCGCCGCCGATGTCGGAGGCGTACCAGTAGCCGTCATGGACCGAGCCGTCGGGCATCGGCATGCCGACCGTTTCCCTGATGAACAGGATGGTGCGGCGGGGGATCATGGTGCGGTCGACGGCGGCCGTGCGCATGGCCACGGTCGGGCAGCCCAGCGAGTCGCGGCCCCCAACGCCCGGCGCGCCGCCATGGTAGAGACTGGCTTTCAGAACCAGCTCAGGCGCGGCAGCCGGCGTCGTCGCGGCGGAGTCCTGGAGTGCGGTCTGGATCAGGTCTGCGATCGGATCGACCGCGGACTGCGCAAACGCTGGCGGGGTGAACAGACCCACGGACAACGCGGCGAGGCATGGCAGGATGCGTTTCAAACGCGCCCCCCTGTTTGTTTCTCGGAGGCGCTGTCTATCCGCCATCGGCGCGCGTAACAACCCTTGTCGATCAACCCACAGGAGAACGGCGATATGCTTACGGTCTACGGCGACAGCATTTCGGGCAACTGCCTGAAGGTGAAATGGACGGCGGAAAAGCTCGCGATTCCATACCGTTGGCGCGAACTCGACGTGCTGAAGGCGGAGACCCGGTCGCCCGATTTCCTCGCCCTGAATCCGGCCGGGCAGGTGCCGCTGGTCATCCTGCCGGATGGACGCGCGCTGGCCCAGTCGAACGCCATCATCGTCCATCTGGCCGAAGGATCGGCCCTGATTCCCGCCGACGCCTATGATCGCGCCAAGATGTTCGAATGGCTGTTCTGGGAGCAGTACAGCCACGAACCCTACGTCGCCGTGGCCCGGTTCCAGATGGCCTATCTGGGCAAGCCGCGCGAGGACCTCGACGCAAAACTGGTGGAGCGGGGTCGCGCGGCCCTGCAGCGGCTCGAGGACGGGCTGGAAGAGACACAATTCCTCGTCGGCGACAGCGTCAGTCTCGCCGACGTCTCATTGGTCGCCTATACCCGGGTGGCGCACGAGGGCGGTTTCGACCTCGCGGACTATCCGCGGGTCAAGGCCTGGGTTGCGCGTGTCGAGGCCGCGCTCGGGATCGTCTGACGCCGCCTGCTGCTCGGGAGTTCCGCCATGCGGGCCACACGTCGTTTCCTGGCCGCCACGGCCGCCATCGCCCTGTGCCTGACCCCGGTCGCGGCTGCGTCCTGGGGATCCAGCGGGCACCGGATTACCGGCGTCCTTGCCATTGAAGGCCTGCCAGCCGAGGTGCCCGCCTTTCTCCGCGGCCCGGCGGCGGCGGCGGCCATGGGGGAACTGGCGCGCGAGCCCGACCGCTCCAAGGCCTCGGGCAAGATCCACGACCTGAACAGGGAGCCGGCCCACAACATCGACATCGACGACCAGGGCAAGATCCTCGGGGCCATTCCCTTCACGACGCTGCCGCCGACCCGCGAGGACTATGAGGTGGCATTGCAGGCCGGCGGGACCAACAGCTGGGACGCCGGCTACCTGCAGTACGCCATCATCGATGGCTACCAGCAGCTGGTCCGCGACTTCGCCAACTGGCGCGTCGTGGCCTACGGCGAAAAGCACTCCAGCGGCGCGAAGAAGGCCTGGTTCAAGGCCGACCGTATTCGCCGGGAGCAGATTCTGATGGTCGATCTCGGCTATCTCGCCCACTTCGTAGGCGACGGCAGCCAACCCCTGCACACCTCGATCCACTACAACGGCTGGGGGGCCTATCCCAATCCGGAAGGCTTCACGACCGACAAGATCCATTCGCCGTTCGAGAGCGCCTTCATCGGCGGCGCCCTGACCGCGGACATCGCCCGCAAGGAAATGCGGCCATTCCGGAGCTGCGGCTGCCCGATCGAGCAGCGCACGATCGCCTATGTCCTCGACGCCAACAGCAAGGTCGTTCCGCTCTACCGTCTCTGGAAGGCGGGCGCGTTCCAGCCGGGTCACAAGGAGGGCGTCGACTTTGCCGCCGAGCGGCTGGCCGCCGGCGCCTCGGAAATACGCGACCTGACCGTCGAGGCCTGGCGCGAAAGCGCGACGATCAAGGCGGGCTGGCGGCCGGTCAGCGTCGCCGACGTCGAAGCCGGCAAGGTCGATCCCTACGAGGCGATGCGAGGCGTCGACTGATGCCGCAGTTCGGCGAACCACTGCCGGGGCGGGTCCATCGCGACCGGCCGGCTGCCTTCGGTATCGCCGAGCGTGAGGGCCTGATCGCCGTGGTTCGGGTGCGGCCGACCGAGGGCGGCGACTGGCTCGACCTGCCGGGCGGCGCGATCGATCCGGGCGAGGACGAGGTTCAGGCCGTTGTCCGCGAGTTCGGCGAGGAGACCGGTCTGGTCATCACACCCGGCGCCCGGATCGTCGGCGTCTCCCAGTATTTCGTCATGTCCGACGGCGAAGCGGTGAACAACCACTGCGGCGTTTACGCGGTAGCGGTGACGGGTGAGAATGCGGTGTTGAAGATCGAAGACGATCACACGCTGGTATGGGTCGCCCCGGATGAAGCCGTGCGACGGCTGCGGCACGAGGCTCATGCCTGGGCGGTAGCAAAATGGATACGGGACAAGCGCTGAGATGACCTCCTTCTACGATCGCCACATCATGCCGCGCCTGATCGGCTGCGCCTGCGCCAGCAAGCCGATCATGAAGCAGCGGGTGAAGGTCGTGCCCAGGGCCGCCGGCAAGGTGCTGGAGCTCGGCATCGGCGGCGGGCTGAACCTGCAATTCTACGACCCCTCGAAGGTCGAGAGCGTGTCGGGCGTCGACCCGTCGGCCGAGCTTCGCGCCTTTGCGCAGGACGCCGAGCGCCCCGAGGGCCTCAAGGTCGACATCCAGAAAGGGACCGCCGAAGCCCTGCCGTTCGAGAGCGGCAGCTTCGACTGCGTCGTCTGCACCTTTACCCTCTGTTCGGTTCAGTCGCCGCGCGACGCCCTGGCGGAAGCGAAGCGGGTGCTGAAGCCCGGCGGCCGATTTCTGTTCTGTGAGCACGGCCTGGCGCCCGACCCGGAGGTCGCGAAATGGCAAAACCGCCTCGAGCCGATGTGGAAAGCCATCGCCGGGGGCTGTCACCTGACGCGGCCGATCACCGCTTCGGTCGCCGAGGCCGGGCTGACCGTGACGAGCAGTGAACGAATGTATCTGCCCGGCACGCCGCGCGTGCTGGGATGGAGCGAATGGGGCGAAGCCGTCGCCGCCTGACGCCTGCATGCCCGGTTGACGCTGCGTGGGCGGGTCCGTCAAATGACCTGTCCATTTTGCGGACTCACCAACAGCGTTGCGGTGGAATGGACGACGACTCCGCCTTCATCGAGCAGTGCCGGGCCGCCGTCGAGCGGCGCCTCGCGGAGCTGACTCCGGAGCGCGCCGGCCGGCTGGGCGACGCCGCCCGATACGCCCTGCTGTCGCAGGGAAAGCGCTTCCGCCCGATGCTGACGCTCCTGGCGGCGCGGGAATTCGGCGCCGAGGCATCGGCGGCGCTGGACGCCGGCTGCGCCTTCGAGATGGTTCACACGGCGTCCCTGATCCTCGATGACCTGCCCTGCATGGACGATGCGGCCCTGCGGCGAGGGCGGGCCACGACGCACCGTGAATTCGACGAAGCGACAGCGATCCTGGCATCCGTCGGCTTGCTGAACCGGGCCTTTGGCGTGATCGCCGAGGACCCGTCCCTGTCGACATCCCTGAAGGCTGACCTCTTGCGCCGGCTGTCTGACTCCGTGGGGTTCGCGGGCCTTGTCGCCGGCCAGGCGATGGATCTCGAGGACCGCACGCGCGACCGCAGCGCCGCCGACCTGGAGCTGCTCAATCACCGCAAGACCGGCGTGCTGATCATGGCCGCCGCCGAAGCGGGAGCCCTGATCGCCGGCGCGACGCCCGACGCCGTGCGACAGGTCGGCGCGTTCGCCCGGCATCTGGGCCTGGCGTTTCAGATCCACGACGATATCGTTGATGTGACGGGCGGCGCGGACGCCGGGAAGGATGTCGGCAAGGATGCGGGTATGACGACCGTGGTCTCGGCGCTGGGGCTCGACGGCGCCCGGGCGGCGCTGGAGGCTCACCTGGCCGAGGCCGAGGCCGCTCTGCTTGCCGCCGGCGCGCGACAGCGGCTGCTGGCGCCCTACGTGATGGGGCTTTTCGAGGCGCGAAAGGCCGCGGCGTGACGGCCCCGGCGATCCTCAACGTCCGGGCCGCCAGGCACCAGTATGGCTCCCTGAAGGTCCTGCGCGGGGTCGATCTGACAATCCGTCCGGGCGAGATCTATGCCCTGCTCGGACCGAACGGAGCGGGCAAGTCGACCCTCGTCGGCGCGATCTGCGGACGGTTCAGACTGACGGAAGGGGAGGTGACGCTGGACGGCCATGACCCCTTCACGACGCCCTCGGTCCGCGCCCGCCTTGGACTTGTGCCGCAGGAAATCGGCCTCTACGGCCACATGACCGTGCGCGAGAACCTCGAGGTGTTCGGGCGGCTTTCGGGTGTGGCGCGGCGCGATATCGCGGCCGCCGTGTCCCGGGCCATGGACCTGACCCTTACCGCCGACCGTCAGGGGGATCTGGTCCGTCAGCTGTCTGGCGGTTACCGCCGCCGGGTCAACATCGCCGCGGCGATCCTGCATCGTCCACGCCTGCTGATCCTCGATGAGCCGACGGTCGGCGTGGATATCGACGCCCGCGAGGCCCTGGACACTGTGATCCGCGGCCTTCGCGACAGAGGGGTGGCGGTGCTGATCATCACCCATGACCTTGACCAGGCAGACGGGCTGGCGGACCGCGTCGGCTTCCTTCGCGAGGGCCGCAAGCTGCTGGAGGGCGCGCCGCGCGCCCTGATCGCCGAAGCCTTTGGCGAGGAGATGGAAATCCTCGTCCAGATGGACGGCGATCCCGATACCGACGCGCGGAGCCTGCTGTTGGGTGAAGGTCTGGAGCGGCGCGAGGGCTACGTGTGGGCCCGTATCGACGCCGGTGGATACAAGGGGGCGGCGGCGCTGGACAAGCGGCTGCGGGAACTTGGCATGGCGCCGCGCGAGATCCGCGTCCGCACGCCGTCCCTGCAGAACCTGTTCAGTCTTGTCGCTGACTGGAGGCGGGCCGCATGATCCTGGCCATGTTCCGGGTCATGGCGCTGGCGTTGTGGCGGGACCGGGGGGCGCTGGTGATGACCTTCCTGCTGCCGCCTGTGGTGTTCCTGATCTTCTCGGCGGTCTTCGCGGGTGCGACCGGCGAGGACGTGAAGCTGAAGCTGGCCATCGCCGACGACGCCCGTACGCCCGCGTCGCGCCGGCTCGCCGACGCCCTGTTGGCAAGTCCCGAACTGCGGGCGGAACGGGCCCTACCGGATACGGGCGAGCAGGTTCGGGCGCTGGTCAAGGCCGGCAGGGCCGACGCCGGGGTGATCCTTCGGGCTGATCCGGCCTCGCCGGACGCCCCGATCGTGATCGTTTCCGACTCCAGCCGGGCCGTCGCCGCGCCGCTGACCATGGCGCGGGTGCAACAGGTGCTGGCTGACACGCTGCCGGATGTGATGCTCGTCCGTACACTGATGGATGTCGCCCCCGCTGTCGGCGGGCTGACCCGCGGACAGGTCGCCTTCGCCGCGGCTGCCCGTGAAAAGCTGAAGACAGGTGAGGCGGCGAGCGCCGGGACCGTGCTTTTCGAGCGGGAGGCAATCTCGGGAGCCCGAAAGGGCGGCGGGACCATCGCCTACTATGCCGGCGCCGTGAGTATCCTGTTCGCCCTGTTCTCGGCCATGACCGGGGCCCTGTCGCTGATCGACGAGCGGCGCTCGGGCGTGGCCGATCGAATTCTGGCCGGTGTCCGGGGCATGGGTCCGGTCGTGACCGGCAAGTTCGCCTTCCTGATCGGTCAGGGCCTGGTTCAGGCCACGGCCATCTTCGCCACCGCCCAGATCGTCTACGGCGTGCCGGTGCTGCAACACCTGGGGCCCTGGCTGATCACGACTGTCGCAGCTTCGCTCTGCGCCGCCGGGCTGGCGCTGGGCATCGTCTCCTTCTGCCGCACGCGGGACCAGGCGCAGATGCTGTCGACCTTCATCATCCTGATCCTGGCGGCGATCGGCGGCAGCATGGTGCCGCGCTTCCTGATGCCGCCCTGGCTGCAACTGGTCGGCTGGGCCACGCCGCATGCCTGGACGATCGAGGCTTACCAGGCGATCCTGTGGCGCGACGCGGGGCTTGTGGCGGTGTATCCTGCCTGGGTCGTTCTGACAGCGGCGGGCCTGGTCGGACTGCTGTTGGCCCAGGTGGCGACGCGCTTCGTTCGCTGAGACTCCTGATGCAACTGATCGCAATCAACCTGGCCCTGTTCCTTGGCGCGCTGGCGTTCATGGAAGGCTTCGCCTTCGTCATGCACAAGTACGTCATGCACGGCTTCATGTGGGTCTGGCACAAGAGTCACCACGAGCCGCGCACAGGTCTGTTCGAGCTGAATGATCTGTTCGCCGTGGTGTTCGCCGCGCCGGCCATTCTCGGGATCTGGCTGGGCACCAACGGCGGCATGCCGCTGATGCTGCCGGTGGGACTGGGCATCACCGCCTATGGCGCGATCTATTTTCTGTTCCATGACGGACTGGTTCACCGCCGCTGGCCGATGCCGAAGGCCAGGTCCGAGTACTGGAAGCGCCTGATCCAGGCGCACCGGTTCCACCATGCCGTCCACGCCAAGGACGGGTGCGTGTCGTTCGGCTTCCTGCTCGCGCCGCCTGTCCGTCGCCTGAAGGCGCAGCTCGAAGCCCGCAACGTAGACCTCCACACGGCCGCGCCCGACGGGACCGAGGCGCCGCTCTAGATCTTGCTCCACAGCGCCGGCCGTTGGGGCGCCTTGCTCCAGCGGTCCAGCGTCGCGCCGCGTAGCGCCATCAGACCGCCGCCCAAGGCCAGACCCAGCTTCTCCGGCGTGCTGGTCGACACCCGCTCATCCCAGGCCGTCGCACCGCGCGCCACGACCTTGACGCCGATCTCGCGGTAGACGCCCCGCGCCGCCGCCACGGCCCAGGCCGAGCGGAACGGCAGGCCGCGCAGGCCCCAGCGCGCGGAGGCATAGTATGGCTCCGCCGTCTCCACCAGCCGGCGTGCGAGCCCCGCGATCGCGGCGCGGTGTTCCGGCGCGGCCACGGCCGTCTCCGGCACGCCGGCCTGCGCCAGCCAGTCAGCTGGCAGGTAGAGGCGGTCGTTCTGCGCGTCCTCGACGATGTCGCGCGCGATGTTGGTCAGCTGGAAGGCCAGGCCCAGGTCCTGCGCCCGGCGCAGGGTCTCCAGATCGTGAGGCGCGACGCCCATGACGATGGCCATCATCACCCCGACGACGCCGGCCACGTGCCAGCAATAGTCCAGCGTGTCCTCGATCGTCTCGTAGCGGCGGCCGGAGACGTCCATGGCGAAGCCGTCGATCAGCTCAATAGGATAGCGCTCGGGCAGGGCCTTGCGGCGAGCCACCTCGCGGAAGGCGGCGAACGCCGGATCCTCGGTCGGTTCGCCCGCCAGCGCCGCGCGGGTGCGGGCGTAGAGGTCGACCAGCCGCTGTTCGACCTCGTCGTGGTCCAGCACTTCGCGATCATGGCCAAGGGTCTGGCCGTCAATGACGTCGTCGCAGTAGCGGCACCAGGCGTAGAGCATCTCCGCGTCGGCGCGGGTCTGGGGATCGAACAGGGCCGCCGCCGCCGCGAAGCTTTGCGAGCCCTTCTGGATCGTTTCCCGGCTGGCGGCGGCGAGATCGGTCACGCCAGGAAATCCTCGATCATCAGGCCGGCTGTGGCGCGGGCCGACCCGACGACGCCGGGAATACCTGCTCCGGGATGAGTGCCGGCCCCGACAAAGTAGAGGTTGCCGATCTGGTCGTCGCGGTTGTGGGTCCGGAACCAGGCGCTTTGGGTCAGGATGGGCTCGAGCGAGAAAGCAGATCCCTGGAAGGCGTTGAGTTCACTCTGGAAGTCGGCCGGCGTGAAGATGCGGCTGACGACGAGATCCCGCTTGAGATTCGGGATATAGCGCTCCTCCAGATAGCCGAGGATGCGGTCGCGGTACTTCGGCCCCTCGACCGCCCAGTCGATGTTTGCTGTGCCCAGGTGCGGCACGGGCGAGAGGGCGTAGAAACTGGAACAGCCCTCCGGCGCCATGCCTTTGTCGGTGGCGCAGGGCGCGTGGACGTAGAGCGAAAAGTCGTCGGCCAGGCCGTCCTTGCCGTAGATCTCGCCGATCAGCTCGCGATAGCGCGACCCGAAGCAGATCGTGTGGTGGCGCATCTGCGGATGCTCCGCCTTCAGGCCGAAGTGGACCACGAACAGTGAAGGGCTGAAGCGCGCGCCCTTCAGCCGTCTGGCCTCCGACCGGCCGCGCGGCGTCTGGCCGAGCAGCTTTTCATAGGTGTGGACGATGTCGGCGTTGGAGGCGACGGTGTCGAACGCTTCGCTCGTCCCGTCGGCGAGGGTCACGCCGGTAACGCGGCCGGCCTCGGTGGTGATCGCCTTCACCGGCGTCGACAGCCGCAACTTGCCGCCCAGTTCCTGGAACAGCGTCGCCAGCGCGGTGATCAGGCTGTGGGTGCCACCGATCGGGAACCAGACACCGCCGCGCCGCTCCAGCGCATGGATCAGGGCGTAGATCGAAGAGGTGGCGAACGGGCTGCCCCCGACCAGCAGGGTGTGGAACGACAGCGCCTGCCGCAGGTAAGGGTCCTGCACAAAGGTGCTGACCTTGGCGTAGACGCTGCGCCAGGCCTGCAGTTTCATCAGCGCCGGGGCGGCGGCGATCATGCTCTTGATGTCGAGGAAGGGCACATGGCCCAGCTTGACGTAGCCTTCCTGGAACAGCTCTTCGGAATAGGCGAGGAAGCGCCGGTAGCCGGCGACGTCGGCGGGATTGCGAGCGGCGATCTGGGCGTCGAGCGCGGCCTGGTCGTTGACGTAGTCGAAGGTGTGTCCGTCCTCCCAGCACAGCCGGTAGAAAGGATCGACGCTGACGAGCTCGACGTAGTCCGACAGCTTGCGTCCCGAGAGGGCGAACAGCTGCTCCAGGCAATCCGGATCGGTGATCACGGTCGGGCCAGCGTCGAAGGTGAAGCCTTCCTCGTGCCAGACGTAGGCGCGGCCGCCGGGCTTGTCCCGGCCCTCGTAGAGCGTCGTGTCGAAACCGGCCGACTGCAGCCGGACGGCGAGCGCAAGCCCGCCGAACCCCGACCCGATCACCGCCGCGCGCGGCTTGGTCATGCGTGTACGCCCCCAGGAAGAACAGATTTTTCGGACAGCACGGCCAGCGCGGCCGTTATTGGCACAGGTGGTTTGCCGATCAGGATACGGGCCTTGTCGGCCAGCGTGACGCGTCCGGCGTAGAACCGCTCGATGAGTCCCTGGTTCAGCCTGTAGAACCGCTCGAGCACGATGAAACGCCGTCCCGGTTCGGCTGCGCGGAACAGCATGCGGTTCAGAAGACGGTAGTAGCCGCGCTCGCGCCAACGCTGTTTCGAACGGCCCTCGGCGCAGTCCCGCACCGATTGCGTGGTCAGGACGGGCAGGGCGGCGATTTCATCGGCGAGCCGTGCTGCGTCGGGCAGCGAGTAGCCGGTGACCGGATTGAACAGCGCCGCGCGCAGGCCGACCTGGGCAGACCGTGTCTCGCGCCAGTGGGCGTCGATGTCGCCGGCCAGCGCGATCGGCAGAATGCCGGTCTCCTCCCGGACCACCGAGGCGATGGTCCATCCCTGGCCGTCGGCATAAGCCGCGATATCAGCGCGCAGGGCCTCAGCGTCGAGCGCTTCACCATCGCTGTAGCGGGTATCCTCGATCAGCAGGCGGGTGGGCGACAGCGGCAGGCTGTAGAGAAAGCGATAGCCGTCCAGCTGGTCGACGGTGGCGTCCATGACGATCGGGCCGTTCAGACCATGCGGGGCAGCCAGCTCGACCTCCAGACCGAGGAATTTTTGCCAGCCGAGCGAGAGGGCAGGGCTGGGCGCGGGACCGCGCCCGTCGATCACGCAGGGCGCCGACAGCACCCGGCCGTCCGCCAGGACGACGGAGTCCTCATCGAGGGACAACACGCCTGCGCTGGTCCAGCCGTCCTCGCCCATCGCTGCTGAAACCACCTCGTGAAACCGGCCTGAGGGGATCGCCAGATAGGGCGTGGTCAGGGTCCGGCAATGCGTGGGAAAGCGAACCTCGTAGCGGTCCCAGCGATGGGCGACCAGCGGGGCCAGCCAGTCGCCGATGGCCGGGCTGACGTCGGTGGCGAAGTGGCTCCAGGTATGCTGGCCGCCGAAGGTCGGGTCGCGCTCGACAATGATGACCCGCAGGTCGGGGCGCAGCGTCTTGAGCCGCAGGGCGATCAGGCCGTTGGCCAGACCGCCGCCAACCAGAACGACATCGGCTGTTTCAGCGCGCGGCGAGGGCATGGCCCCGGCATAGCACGATGCCGACCGATGGCTAGGCGGGCTTGCGCTTCGAGGCGGGTTTGCGTGTGGTCGCCTTGCGTTTGGCGGGCATGGGATGGCCGGGCTGGTCCACCAGCGTGGTGGTCTCGCCCTTCTGGCGGCTCGAGCGTTTCTTGTGGAGGACGGCGTGGATCTCCTTCGCCGATCGTTCGCACTCCTCGAGGATCGCCTCGAGCTCGTCGTCGGTCAGGTGCTCGATGCCGATGAACTTGTTGTCCGAGTCGCCGACCCGGATCAGCTCGTCCAGCTTGGCGTGCAGGGCGGCGTTGTCGCGGTTCTGGGTGTTCTGGATAAGGAACACCATCAGGAAGGTGATGATGGTCGTGGAGGTGTTGATCACCAGCTGCCATGTCTCGGAGAACTTGAACACCGGCCCACAGATGGCCCAGACCAGCACGCCGATGATGCAGAGAGTGAAGGCGGCGGGTTTGCCCGTCCATTTCGACACGACGTTGGCGAAGCGGGTGAACATGCGGTTGAGCGACATGGGCGGCCTCTGATTGCGCGTGCGGCGGTGAACGGGTAGGGGCCACACTGGTTCCCACGGAGACTGTGGCATGACGCAGGCGACCCTCATCGACGGCAAGGCGTTCTCGGAACGACTGCGGGCGCAGGTGGCCGTCGAGGTCGCGGCCCTGAAGGCCGACCATGGGATCACGCCGGGGCTGGCGGTGGTGCTGGTGGGCGAGGATCCGGCCAGCGAGGTCTATGTCCGCAACAAGGGCGTCCAGTCCCAGGCGGCGGGGATGTACTCCGAGACCCACAAGCTTCCCGCCGACGCCAGCGAGGCCGATGTGCTGGCGCTGGTCGAGCGACTGAACGCCGACCCCGCGATCCATGGGCTGCTGGTGCAGTTCCCGGTCCCCGACCACCTCAGCCAGGCGCGCATCGTCGCCGCCATCTCGCCAGACAAGGATGTCGACGGCCTGACCGTGACCAACGCCGGCCGTCTGGCCAGCGGCCTGCCGGCGCTGACCTCCTGCACGCCCGTCGGCTGCATGCTGCTGCTGAAGGACGTGCTGGGGGACCTGACGGGCAAGCACGCGGTGGTCATCGGCCGCTCGAACCTGATGGGCAAGCCGATGGCGCAACTGCTGCTGGCCGCCGACTGCACCGTCACAATCGCCCACAGCCGCAGCCGCGACCTGCCGGGCATCTGTCGTCAGGCGGACATCCTCGTCGCGGCTGTGGGGCGGGCCGAGATGGTCAAGGGCGACTGGATCAAGCCGGGTGCCGCCGTCATCGACGTGGGCATTACCCGCTTCCCCTCACGCGACCCGGTGCGGGCCGCCGAAGGCAGGACGCGGCTGGTCGGGGACGTGGCCTTCGCCGAGGCCAGCCAGGTCGCCGGCTGGATCACGCCGGTGCCAGGCGGGGTCGGACCGATGACCATCGCCTGCCTGCTGCAGAACACCCTGACCGCCGCCCGGCGGTTGAACGGTCTGGAGGCCTGAGATGGGACGAACTCTGGTCATCCTCGCCCTGGCGCTGTCGGCCGTTGGCTGCGGCGCCGCGCCGGCGCCGCCACCGACGCCGGAACAGGCGGCCCTGCTGCGCCCCGCCGATCCGCGTCTGGCGGCGCTTTACGGAAGCTCCTGCAAGGCCTGCCACACCGTTCCAGACTCCGGCGCGCCGATGGTCCATGACGCCGCGGCCTGGGCTCCGCGCTGGAAGCAGGGCCTGCCGGTGCTCGTCGACCACAGCATCCAGGGATTCAACGCCATGCCGGCCGGCGGCCAGTGCGCCACTTGCACCCCGGCGGATCTGGAGGCTCTGATACGCTTCATGTCCGACCACGAAGAGTCGGCGACCTAGGGCGGGGCTTCTGATGATCTCCAGACGGCAGGCGTTGATCGCGGGTGGGGCGGGCGTCGCCGTCATCGGGGGCTCGGCCGTCGCCGTCGGTACCTTCAAGGGCGACAAGCCGGAGCCGGCCGCGCCGCCGTCGACCGATGGCAAGGGCCACACGGTCTGGCGCAACTGGTCGGGCATCCAGCACAGCTATCCGGTCCAGCGCAGCGCGCCGAAGGACGAGGGCGAACTGGCGGCACTGCTCAAGGCCGGCCCTGCGCCGATCCGGGTGACCGGCGCTGGCCACAGCTTCACCGGCCTGTGCGCCACCGACGGGACGCTGGTCTCGCTCGACGCCATGACCGGCATTCAGGCCTGGGACGGCGACGACGCTACGGTCTGGGCCGGCACGCGGCTGGGCGCCCTGGGTCCTGCGCTGGCCGAAAAGGGCCGGGCGATGGCCAACCTGCCCGACATCAACAAGCAGTCTCTGGGCGGCGCGCTGGGCACGGCGACGCACGGCACCGGCCGGACGCTGAAGGCGATCCACGGCGACGTCACGGCCCTGACGTTGGTGACGGCCGGCGGCGCGGTGCTCGACTGCGACGCAAGGACCCGGCCCGAGCTGTTCAGCGCCGCGCGGGTGTCGCTGGGATCGCTGGGGATCATTTCGAAGGCAAAGCTGTCGACCTCGGCCAACCGCCGCCTGCGCCGCCGGGTCTGGCTGGAACCGTTCGAGGAGGCGCTGGAGAAGGCGGAGGAGCGCTGGGCCACCCACCGCAATTTCGAGTTCTACGCTGTCCCGTTCACCGGCCTGGCGGCCAACATCACCCATGATGAGACCGATGATCCGGCGCTGGATCGCGGGCCGGACGCCGACACGGCCTTCCTCGACGCGCTCAAGGGTCTGCGCAACCTGCTTGGCTTCTCGACCGGCCTGCGCAAGGCGGCGGCCAAGGCGCTGCTGGGCGGAACGCCGCCGGAAACGGCCGTCGACGAAGGCTGGAAGCTGCTGTCGACCGAACGCCCGGTGCGGTTCAACGAGATGGAGTTCCATCTGCCTCACGAGACCCAGCTGGCCGCGCTGAAGGAAGTCGTCGAGACCATCGAGAAACACCGGCCCGACGTCTTCTTCCCGATCGAAGTGCGCCGCATCGCGCCCGACGACGCCTGGCTGTCGCCGTTCCAGGGCGAGCCGCGTGGCTCGGTGGCGGTGCACGCCTACTACCGTGACGACTACAAATTCTTCTTCGAGCTGATCCAGCCGATCTTCGTCAGACACGGCGGCCGGCCGCACTGGGGCAAGCTGCATGATCTGAAGGGGCCTCAGCTGGCGGCGCTCTATCCGCGCTGGAACGACTTCCTCGAAATCCGGCGCGAGCTCGATCCGGACGGGCGGCTGCTCAACCCGTATCTGACGGAGCTGTTCGGACTCTAGGGGACATGTACCGCAGGTACGTGTCCCCCAATCGAGCCGCGGGTTTAGGGGGCACGTACCTGCGGTACATGTCCCTGTGCTTCAGGCCCCGGTCGTATCCACCGCGTTGACCCAGGCGATCAGCTGGCCGAGCACCTGCGACAGGGCCGCGTTGTAGGCCGGCACGATCGCGCCGACGCGGTTTTCGCTCGCGCGAATCCGGGCGGTGAAGACCTGTTCGCCCATCAAGGCCCGGTCGCGGTTGCGGGTGATCACGCCGCGCACCGCGATAACCACCTCCGGCGCACCCTTGGGGCCGCGGTCGTAGTGGGTCTCGAACGTCTGGACATCCAGCTTCAGCGAGAAGTCCGCCTTGATGACCTCTCCACGCCCGATGAGCCTCGCCCGGCCACCGCCCTGGAAGGCGGCGGCGATCTGCTCGTCGAACAGCACCGACGCCGGTGAGACCCACCGGGCGCCGGCGATATAGGCGGCCTCGCCCTTGTCGTTGACGGTCAGCAGGCGATCAGCGGCCGAGGCGCGCGGAAAGCTGGTTCCCAGACGCAGGACGCCGAACACCGGGCCGGTCGCGGCCGGCTGCGCCGCCACCCTGGCCTCGAACCGGTACAGCTGGGCGGGCTCTGCCTTGGGAAACAGGGAGATACAGCCCGACAGGGCGATGGCCGCGAGCGCGAGCGCGGCGGCGGTCAGTCGGCGGCTCACGGTTGGACCTCCACTTCCTTGGCGGGCGATTTGGCGACGACGCCCTGCGGATTCTGTTCGACCTCGCCGACCAGCCGGTCGAGCGACTCGGCGGTAGCCTGCAGGGAGGTGATGGCGCGAGTCAGCTGCGGCAGGCCCGTGTCGGCGAACTCGCTGGTCGGACCGTCGAGCTTGCCGATCATCGTCCGGGCGTCGCGAGTAGCGGCCTTCAGTTCTGCCGCCGCGTCGCTCAACTCGGCAAGGGTGCGGCGGCCGTCGCCGTCGACCAAGCCCTTCGTGCTGCGGCTCAGCTCGGTAATCTCGGTGGCGGCCGTGTCGATGCTCTGCAGCGCCTTCTGTGCGTCGGCGATGATTTCCTTGCGTTCGCGCGCTTCCGCCGTGATCGCCTGAACGTCGTTGAGCGCCGCGCTGAACGTCTTGACGTTCTCGTCGGACAGCACCCGGTTGACCCGGTCGAGCGCCTCGATCGTACGGCTCAGCACCGTGCCGCCGCCCTGAAGCAGGTCCGACAGCGTGCTGCGCTGGGTCTGGATGACGGGGATCACGTCCTCCGGAACGGTATCCTTGAGCAGCCGCTTGGTGGCGGTGCCGGCGGTGATCTGGATGAAATTGACCCCGGTGATGCCCTGCGGCTCCAGGGTCGCGACCGAGTCCTCGCGGATAGGCACGTCTGACGTCACGCGCGTTTCGGCGATGACGCGGTTGGGATCGCGACTGTCGAGCGAGATCTTGGTCACCTCGCCGACCTTGATGCCGTTGAAGTGGACCTCTCCGCCTTCCGACAGACCGTTGACCGGGCCGACGAACAGCACGTTGTAGACATCGTAGTCGCGGTTCACCTGCAGGCGCGCGAGCCAGACGATGAACACGACCATCCCGATGACCAGAGCGAGTGAGGCGACGCCCACCAGGGCGTAATTGGCGTTTCGTTCCATCAGACGCTTTGCCCCGTCCTTTTCCGCGACTCGGCCGCGGCTCTGCCTCGCGGGCCCAGGAAGTATTCCTGAATCCACGGATGATCGGAATGTTCCAGTTCCCGCACGGGCGCGTCAGCAACGACCTTGCGGTCGGCCAGCACCGCCACGCGGGTTGTGATGGCGTAGAGGCTGTCGAGATCGTGCGTGATCATGAATACCGTGAGGTTGAGGCTCGACGACAGGTCGGCGATCAGCTCGTCGAACGCCGCGGCGGCGATCGGGTCGAGGCCGGACGTCGGCTCGTCGAGAAACAGAAGCTGTGGATCGAGGGCAAGCGCCCGCGCCAGGCCCGCCCGCTTGATCATGCCGCCGGACAATTCGGAGGGTCGCAGCGCGCCGGCGCGGGGCGGAAGGCCGGAAAGGGCGATCTTGAGATCCGCCAGTTCGTAGATCTCGGCCTTCGAGAGTTTCGTGTGTTCGAACAGCGGCGCGGCGACGTTTTCCCTAACCGACAGCGACGAGAACAGCGCGCCCTGCTGGAACAGCACGCCCCATCGGCGTTCGATCGAGGTCCAGTTCTTTCGGGTGGCGGTGTCAATGTCCTGGCCGAACAACCGCACCGTGCCGCCATCGGGCGTCTTGAGGCCGATGATGGTGTTCATCAGCACCGATTTGCCGGAGCCCGAACCGCCAACGACGCCCAGAATCTCCCCGCGATTGACCGTGAGGTCGAGATCCTGATGGATCACATGGTCGCCGAACTGCGACAGCAGACCGACAATCTCGATCGGCGGAACCTCGGTATCGTCCTCGTCGACAAGGCCGCTCATACGTCGAGCTTCATGTAGAGGATGGCGAACACGGCATCGATAACGATGATGGTGAAGATCGCCTGGACCACGGCCGAGGTGACCCTCTGGCCGAGCGAGATGACGTCGCCGCCGACTTCCATGCCCTGGCGCGAGCCGATGCCGGCGATCACGGCGGCCATGATCGGCGCCTTCGAGATGCCGACCCAGAAGTGGGTTGCCCCGACGTTGTCGACGATCCGCTGCATGAAGAAGGTCGGCGACAGGTCGAGAATGTTCCAGGTGACCAGCATCCCGCCGACCATGCCGGAGAGATCGGCCACGAAGGTCAGCAGCGGCATCATCAGCAGCAAGGCGATAAATCTCGGCAGGACCAGCGCGTCGAACGGATCCACGCCCATGACCTGCATGGCGTCGATTTCCTGACGCATCTTCATTGCGCCGATTTCGGCGGCGAACGCCGATGCGGACCGGCCGGCGATCAGGACGGCGGTGATGACGATGCCGAACTCGCGCAGCACGGCGATGCCGATGGTTTCGACCACAAACACCGTCGCGCCGAAGTCCTTGAGCGTGTTGATGCCGATCAGGGCGACCACCGCGCCGATAAAGGCGGTGCCGGTCGTGACGATAGGCAGGGCGTCCAGGCCGGCGCGTTCACACTGCGCGAAAATCGGGGCCCAGCGGATCTTCGACGGTCTGGCGAGGCCACGAAGCCCGGACATGGTCAGGCGACCGATAAAGGCGAACGTCTCGACGACTTCGCCGAAGATATTGAACACGCCCTGACCGACCCGGACAAACAGGTCGTAGAGCCCGTGTTGCTGGACGTGCGGGGTCGGCTCCGCCTCGACGGCGGCCGCGACGAGGTCCAGCAGCCGGCGCGTTCCTGGCCGGGCGAGGATCTCGCTCTGGACAGCTCGTCCGTCGGTGGCCTTCAGAACGGCGAAGGCGCCGGCTGTATCGCACCGACCGATGCTGGTCAGGTCGACGGTCAGGGCCTTGGCGCCATGCAGCAGGTCGATCAGCCGGTTATCGGCGTCGCCCATGCCTTCGGCGGTCCAGTCGCCGGTGAGCACCACCGTTGCGCCGTCGTCTCCCTGCTGAACCTTGAAGTCGGCGGGCTTGCTCATGCAGGGGTCAAGGGGCTCCTTCGGACGGGGGCCAAGGTGACACGCGTTCCCACCAACGCAAAGCGCCCGCGTGCGTTGCATGCGATTGTCTTGAGTCACCTGTTGCGCGAGGCTGACATCTGAACAGGGGAGATCGCCATGGCCTATGGCATGGACGACCGGGCGAATCCGTCGGTGGTCGGCTGGGCGCGGATCGCGACCGGGCTGACGCAGGGAATTGCCCTGTGGGGACTGACAAAGGTTATCGACGGCAAGCTGGGCCTGAGTGTCAGCCATGTCCTGCTGGGCGCGCTGGAGGCGGCGGTGCTGTTCGCGCCGTTTATCGTGCTCGCGGGACTGACGGACATGCGCCGTCGGACCCTGCTGATCTGGACCGTTGTCGCGGCCGCGGCCCTGGCGGCTCTCGGCGCACATGATATCAGCCGGCAGGTGGCCCAGAAGGGCGGCCAGTGGATATCTCCGGAGGCCATCGCCTTCCTGGCGGCCGGTCTGTTCATCGCCCACCATCTGGTCGCCGGCGCCGAGTCTGATCGCAAGCTGATCGCCCGGTTCGCCACCTACTTCGATCTGGCCTGGAAGCATGGCGTTCAGCTGGCGATGTCGGCGGGTTTCGTCGGCGTATTCTGGATCGTGCTGTTCCTCGGCGGCGCGCTGTTCAAGCTGATCGGCATCACCCTGATCGCCGATGTCATCGAGAAACCCTGGTTCGCCTTCCCGGCCACGGGAACGATGCTCGCCGCGGCCGTGCAGCTGACGGACGTGCGGCATGGATTGATCCGCGGCATCCGCACGGTCGCCCTGACCCTGCTGTCGTGGTTGCTGCCGGTGCTGGTGGTGCTGGTCGGCGCGTTCATGGCGTCGCTGCCGTTCACAGGCCTGGAGCCGCTGTGGAAGACCAGGAGCGCCGCGGCCATCCTGCTGAGCGCGGCGGCGATCATGATCATCCTGACCAATGCGGCCTATCAGGACGGCGAACCTGACGAGGCGACGCCGACGGTGCTGCGCTGGGCGGCGCGGGCGGGCGGCTTGCTGCTGGTCCCGTTGGTGGTCGTGGCCGGCTACGCGGTCTGGCTACGGATCGACCAGTACGGCCTGACGCCCGACCGGATCATCGCCACAGCCTGTGTGCTCGCGGGCGTATGCTACGCGGTCGGCTACAGCGTGGCGGCGGTGCTGCCGGGCGCCTGGATGAAGCTGCTGGAGCTGACCAATATCGTCACCGCCTTCGTCGTGGTCGGGTTGATCCTCGCGCTCTTCTCGCCGCTGGCCGACCCGGCGCGGTTGTCGGTCAATGACCAGATGGCGCGGATCGCCAACGGCCGGCTGCCGCCGGACAAGGTCGACTACCGGTTCCTCCGCTTCGAAAGTCAGCGCTACGGACCGGCGGCGCTGAAGACGTTGAAGGCGAAGGGCGGAGAGGTCGGGAAGCGGGCGGGAGAGGCGCTGGCGGCGTCCGACCGAAGCCGGCTGCCGGGTCCGGCCGACACCGGTGGGGCCGCGATCCAGGTTCTGGTCGCGCCGAAAGGAAAGACCTTGCCCGCGGGTTTCCTGGCGCTTCGTGGCGCGGAGCGGGACGGCGGGCTCTCCAACTGTCTCGACAAGAGCAAGCCCTGTCAGGCCCTCCTCATTGACCTCAACGATGACGGCGTCGACGAGGTGGTGCTCAATGCGGGCTACACAATGTTCGCCTCGGCGGCTGACGCGGGCGGGACCTGGCGTCAGATCGGCCAGTTCTCCGGGCTTTGTCAGGACACCGACGCGTCACTCCGCGACGGCAAGGTCGTGACCGCTGCTCCTCGCTGGCGCGACCTGGTGATCAATGGCCGGACGACCGAGCTCAATCTCGATGACGAAAGCTGCGCCCCGGGGCCGCCGCCCTCAGTCGGACGCTGACACGGGCCCTCCTTCGCCGAGGCTTCGGAGGGCATCCTGCTTCGAATGAAGGCGAAGGGCTTGTTCTGCGAAGCCCGGAGTGGAGGGACCGGAACCTGCCCTTCTTCGCCAAGGCTTCGAAGGGCACGCCTTCGCCCAAGGTGCGGTTTCGGGTGGCTTGCCACCCGAAGCCCGCAGGGCGAAGGGTGGTGGATGCGACAGGGATTGAACCTGTGACCCCCTCGGTGTGAACGAGGTGCTCTCCCGCTGAGCTACGCATCCGCTCTGGGGCTCTTGGCCCGGGAGGCGGTGGCTATAGCGACTCGGCCGCGGTCCGGCAAGACGCCGCGAGGCCGGTGATCGCCGCCGTCAGTTCGCCGTAGCTGTCGATGACCAGGTCGCCGCCCAGCTCCGCCGGGGGCAGGTCGTTGTAGCCGAAGCTGAAAACGATGCAGGGCAGGCCCGCGGCCCGGGCCGCGCCCACGTCCGGCGAGGCGTCGCCGACCATGATCGCGCGGACCGGATCGCCGCCCGCGCGCCGGATGGCTTCCAGCAGCGGCGCGGCGTCCGGTTTCTGCACCGGCAGCACGTCCCCGCCGATGATGCCGTCAAAATGGCGGGTCATGTCGAGCGCCGCCAGCAGGGCTTCACTCAGTCCATGCGGCTTGTTGGTGCAGACGGCCAGCCGGGCGCCGCGCGCTTTCAGATCCGTCAGCGCCTCCAGGCAGCCGGCGAACGGTCGGCTCTCCTCCGCGATGCGGGCCTGGTAGACTTCAATGAAGCGCGGCCGCAAGGCGCTGATCCCGGCCTCGGTGATCGTCAGACCGACCCGCTCGTAGGCACGCTGCAACATTCCGCGCGCGCCGTGACCGACCAGCTGTCGTACCGCCGACACCGGCGCGGGGTCCATGCCCTGTTCGACCAGCACCACGTTCAGCGCGGCGATCAGGTCGGGGGCCGTGTCGATCAGGGTGCCGTCGAGATCGAAAACAACGGTCCAACCGGCGAGCGTCATCTCGGGGTCATGCATCGGCAGAGGCTTTCAGGTAAACGGGGGACAATTGCAACGTTACGAGTCGAACCGATGAGCCAGCGCGCCGCGGTGATCATGGCCGCCGGCCAGGGCACCCGCATGAAATCCCCGACGCCGAAGGTGCTGCACCGGATCGGCGGGCGGACCATGCTCGACCGGGCCATCGATGCGGTCCAGGCTGCCGGCTGCGAGCGGGTCGTGGTGGTCTGCGGGACCCACAGCCCTGCCGTCGCCGAGCATGTGCGCAAGCGACTGGACGAGGCCGCCGTGGCGATCCAGGACCCGCCGCTGGGAACCGCCCACGCGGTCTTGTCAGCCAGGGACGCCCTGGCCGGCTTTGCCGGCGATGTCATCGTGACCAACGCCGACTGCCCGCTGCTGACCGCCGGCGATTTCGCGCCGCTGTTCAATCGGCGCGCGGCCGGCGATGACCTGGTCATGCTGGCCTTCGAGGCGGCGGACCCCGCGCTCTACGGCCGGATGATCCAGGATGCGGACGGCCGGCTGCTGCGCATCGTTGAGGCCCGCGATGCATCGCCTGACGAGAAAGCCGTCAACGCCTGCTACTCCGGCATTCTCTGCGCCCCGGCGGGGCCGCTGTTCGATTGGCTGGCCGCGGTCGACAACGACAACGCCAAGGCCGAGTACTACATCACCAGCATCGTCGGCATCGCCAACGCGGCCGGCAAGCGCGTCGGCGTGGCGTTCACCTCCGAGACGGCCGTGATGGGCGCCGACGACCAGGCCGGCGTCGCCCGCGCCGAGGCGTTGTGGCAGGCCCGCGCCCGCGCCGCCCTGCTGGCCGACGGCGTGACCATGACGGCGCCGGAAACGGTGTTCCTCAGCTTCGACACGCAGATCGCCGGCGGCGTGACGCTGGAGCCCAACCTGGTGTTCGGACCCGGCGTGACGGTCGAGAGCGGCGCCGTGATCCGCGCCTTCAGCCATCTGGAAGGCGCCATCGTCCGGTCCGGCGCCATCGTCGGCCCCTACGCCCGGCTGCGGCCCGGCGCGGACATCGGCGAGGACGCCCACATCGGCAACTTCGTCGAGGTCAAGAAGGTCAAGGTCGGCAAGGGCGCCAAGGCCAACCACCTGTCCTATCTGGGCGACGGCACGATCGGCGCGAAGGCCAACATCGGCGCCGGCACGATCTTCTGCAACTATGACGGCTTCGACAAGTTCGACACCCATGTGGGCGAGGGGGCCTTCGTTGGCTCGAACAGCTCACTGGTCGCGCCGGTGACCGTCGGGGCAGGGGCCTATACCGGCTCGGGCTCGGTGATCACGAAGGACGTCGCGCCGGACGCCCTCGGGCTGGAACGGTCGCAGCAGGTCGAGAAGCCTGGCTGGGCCGCCCGGTTCCGGGCGATGAAGCTGGCGCGGAAGAAGGGCTGACATGTCGCGCGCCGCCGCATCGATCCTGATTGCCGCGACCCTGCTGTCCGCCACGGCCTCCCGCGCCGAGACGGCCGGGGCGGCGCCGGGGTTGTTCAACTACTTCAGGACCATCTGCGGCCCGGACGTCGACCCGTCCCGCACCGCCGCCCGGGCCCTGGCCGAAGGATTTGTCCCGGCGAAGAAGAAGCCCCGACTCGGCGCCATGCAGGATGTCAGGGGCTTCGAGAAGACCGTCGACGGCCGTGAGTTCTTCGTCATGGCTGCCAGCGGCAAGGGCAAGCCCCGCGACGGCCTGCCGGCCTCCACCACCCTGGCCTGCGCGGTCGGGCTGAAGGGCAAGGACGAGGCGGCCGTAGCAGCGGGGCGCCGCTGGGTCGGGGTGCCGGCCTCGAAAACCGTGATGGGCGTCGGCTTCCACGCCTTCCGCCAGGCGGGCGGCGCCCGCGTCCCGCTGGACTTCGACGACAAGTCCGCCCTGGCCGCCGCCCTGGCCGCGTCCGACTTCAATGTGCTGACCCTTTCCGGCCTCGGCGGGATGACCCTGCTGGTGCTCAGCCGCTCGCGAGAGGCGACATGACCGCGGACGACCAGAAACGCATCGCCGGCGCGGCCGCCGCCGACCTCGTGGAAGCGGGCATGGTCGTGGGGCTGGGCACCGGCTCGACGGCCGCCTGGTTCGTCAAGGCGCTGGCCGCCCGCAACCTCGACGTCCGAGGCGTGCCGACCTCGGAGAACACCGGCAACCTCGCCCGCGAGCTGGGCATCGCCCTGATCGGCCTGGACGACGTCAAGGCCATCGATCTGACCGTTGACGGCGCGGACGAGATCGGGCCGGGCCTGTCGCTGATCAAGGGCGGCGGCGCGGCCCTGCTGCGCGAGAAGCTGGTTTGGGAGGCCTCGCGCCGCTGCGTGGTCATCGCCGACGCCGCCAAGATGGTGAAGACGCTCGGCAAATTCCCGCTGCCGATCGAGGTGGTCCGCTTCGGCCACCCGCACACCGGCCGCCACCTGGCCGACATCGCCGCCGAGTTCGACCTGCCGCCGCCGCGTCTGCGCACGGCGGACCGGGGCGTGGTGGTCACCGACGGCGGCAACGTCATCTACGACCTGGCCGCCGGCGCCATCGAAGATCCCGCCGCCCTGGCCGCCGCCCTCAAGAGCGTCACCGGCGTCGTCGACCACGGCCTGTTCCTCGACCTCGCCGACGAGGCGCTGGTCGGGACCGAAACAGGGGTGGTCAGGCACGTTCCCTGACCCCATATCCTCCGATCATCCCGGCGAAGGCCGGGACCCAGATTCAGCCTGCCCCCTGACCGCCGGAGCCCCCATGGCCAACTACGACTACGACCTCTTCGTCATCGGGGCCGGTTCCGGCGGGGTCCGGGCCGCGCGGCTGGCGGCGATGACCGGCGCCCGCGTCGGCGTGGCCGAGGAATACCGCGTCGGCGGCACCTGCGTGGTGCGCGGCTGCGTGCCCAAGAAGTTCATGGTCTACGCCAGCGAGGTCTCGCAGCAGATCAAGACCGCTCGCGGCTTCGGCTGGACCGTCGCCGAGCCGACCTTCGACTGGCCGACCTTCCTCCAGGCCAAGGACATCGAGATCGCCCGCCTGTCGGGCATCTACGTCACCAACCTGCAGAAGGCCGGCGCCGACCTGCTGCACGGCCGGGCCGTGCTCAAGGACGCCCACACCATCGAGATCACCGGCCAGGACGCCCGCACCGTCACCGCCGACAAGATCCTCATCGCCACCGGCGGCCGGCCGACCTATCCGGCCGACCTGCCGGGCGTTGAGCACGCCATCAGCTCGGACGAGGCCTTCCATCTGGAGACCCTGCCCAAGTCGATCCTGATCGTCGGCGGCGGCTACATCGCCGTGGAGTTCGCCGGCATCTACGCGGGCCTCGGCGTCGAGGTGACGCTGCTCTATCGCGGGGCCAACGTCCTGCGCGGCTTCGACGACGACATCCGCGCCCACCTGGCCGGCGAGATGGAGCGGCGTGGCATCAAGGTGGTGCTCGGCTGCAGCCACGAGAAGCTGGAAAAGACCGACGCCGGCATTGTCAGCACGCTCAACAACCACATGACCTTCACCACCGAGCAGGTGATGTTCGCCACCGGCCGCGAGCCCTATGTCGCTGGCCTGGGCCTCGAGACGGCGGGCGTGGAGCTCAACGAACGCGGCGCGATCAAGGTCGACAAGTTCAGCAAGACCAGCGCCGCCAACATCTGGGCCGTCGGCGATGTGACCGACCGGATCAACCTGACCCCGGTGGCCATCCGCGAGGGCGCCGCCTTCGCCGAGACCGAGTTCAGGAACAACCCGACCACCTTCGACCACGACCTGGTCGCCACCGCCGTCTTCTCCCAGCCGCCGATCGGCACCGTCGGCATGGGCGAGGCCGAGGCCCGTAAGGCCTTCGGCCCCATCGACGTCTACCGCTCGGTGTTCCGCCCGATGAAGGTCACCTTCTACGGCGGCGAGGAACGCACCCTGATGAAGCTGCTGGTCCGCCAGGACACCCAGCAGGTCGTCGGCGTCCACGTGGTCGGCCCCGACTCCCCCGAAATGATCCAGATGGCCGCCATCGCCGTGAAGATGGGCGTGACCAAGCAGCAGTGGGACTCGACCTGCGCGGTCCATCCGACGGCGGCGGAGGAACTGGTGACGATGCGCGAGAAGTATGTGCCGGCGGAGTTGGGGTAGCGACTGACCCTAGTCGGGTCGCGAACGGCCGCGCTTCGGATCCTGCGGCGTGACCACCCAGGCGTAGGCGATGCGCTCGCCTTCGCCGTCGGCGGAACGGGCGATCAACTCCGTTACCGCGTCGAGGTGGGCGTTGATCTGGTGCAGCGTCTCGGCGTCGGGTCGGCAGACCAGGCGAGCGAAGCGCACATTGCGGGTATCGCCGCGGGTGACGCGGTGAGGCGCCGCGACGCCCCGGGCGAAGTCACGACTGGCCTGCTTGCACATCGACCCGACTAAGGCGTCGAGGATTGGCTGGTTTCTCGCCGCCTGCAGAGCCTCAAGCATGCGCATGCGTGGCGCAGGCGTGTCGTAGAGCTGCTCCGGCTTGCGGGCGGCCGGGCGTGCGCCAGCCTCGATCAACAGGCCCACCTCGGTCAGGCGCTGGATGTGATGATACAGCGACGACGGCGCGGCGCCGGTCAGTTGTCCGATCTCGCGAACCGACAACGGCCCGAACGCCGCCACCTGGTCCATGATGTCGGCCCGGACCGTCGAGACGAGCGCCCGAAGCTGCTCGGGATCGATGATCTGGTAGGTCAGGGTCCGCGCCGTGCGCGGTTGCGGGTTCGCGGGGCTCTTGGGCTGCATCATGCCCTTCGATGCCAAGGGGCGACGCGCCGGGTCAAGCGAGGTCAGTAGCTGAACTGACCGGTGCGATCGTAGTGGCCGTTGAAAAGGGCCTCCACATCGGTCGGGAGAGGCGGCAGCGGCTCGAAGGCCTCGCCGAGCCGCATGATGCCGTCACGGGGCCAGGTCGGTGACCTGGCGCCATCAGGGTCGCCAGTGCTCACGAAGTTGACCCAGTAGTCCATCATCCGCCCTGAGATCGCATGGTCCCGGTCGGTAAACGTCCGACCTGGGATCAAGTCGAGTGACCCAAACACGTATGGAACCTCGGAGGAATGAAAGGCGCGATACAGTGCCGCCTGTGGTCCAGGCAGGGGATGATCCCACAGATAGATAAAAGTAGCGCCGCCCCGCGCCCGCGCCCGTGCGTCTCTCCAGCGCTCCAGGCCCACCAGGTTGGCGTCGCGGTCGGCGGCGAGGGCCGCGTCCAGCGCCTCGGCCTCGGTCGTGGCCGGGTAGTGGCGCGCGAAGTCCGGGCCATAGGTCGCGGCGCTCTGACGGTGGCTGGCCAGCGTAGGCTTCAACCAGGAAGCTTCGTCCGACGTGACGCCAATCAGGATCGGGACCGGCGCAATGTCGGCGAGCGGGGCGAAGCCGTCGTCTCGGATGGTCACCCCATCCACGAATAGGTTCAGTCCCGCGTCGTCCGACCGTGCCAGAATCTCGCTGGCCGGCGCTGTCAGCACCGCCTCGCCCAGAGCCAGGCTGGACTCGCGCATCGTCTTCGCGTCCGGCAGGCGTTCGCCGCCCGGCGGGAAACTCTGGATGATGGCGCCTGCGATCAGACCCTTCGCCTCGGGAAGGGCCAGGAGGATGTAGGTCAGCGCCCCGCCCGCCGACTGGCCCGCTACGGTAATACGCCGGGGGTCGCCACCGAAGGCGTCCGCGTTCGCGTGGACCCAGGTCAGCGCCGCCAGAGCGTCGCGTGCGGCCTGGTTGCCGCGGGTCCCGTCCGGCTCTGGCTCCACGGCCGGGTGGGCCAGAAGTCCGAAGGCCGCGACCCGGTAGTTGATGGAGACGACGACGATGCCGCGCGCGGCCAGCGCCTGGGCGTTGGTCGCCGCGACGGCCTCGCCGCCGTCGGTCAGACCTCCGCCGGGAATCCACAGCATGACTGGCAATCGCTGTCCCGGCCGGTGCGCCGGTGTCCATACGGTCAGGGTGAGACAGTTCTCGCTGACCGCGCCCTGGGGCGAGAATTCGCTGGTCCACGGCCCCCACCCCTTGGAGGAGATGTTCTGGGTGCAGCTTGGTCCGAAGGCCCTCGCCGATCGCACGCCTCTCCAGGCCGGCGCGGTCCGCGGCGCTCGCCAGCGAAGTGGACCGGTCGGCGAGGCGGCGTAGGGGAGGCTGTAATAGACCGATACCCCGTTTGGCAGCGCCACGCCTTCGGCGATCCCTTGCGCGACCGTTGTCCGCGGCTGCGCCGCCGCGACGGCTGGCGCGATCAGCGCCACCAGAAGCGCTGCCGCCCAGACTCTCATGGGGCGATCGGCCGGGCCGAGAGGCGCTTCTGCCGCCAGCGGTCGACCGGACGTTCGATCAGCAGCATGATCGCGGTCGACACCGCGAAGGTTCCGCCAATCGCCATCCAGATTGGGAAAGGGGGCTTGAAGGTCAGCACCAGACCGATGACGATCAACTGACTGAGGTAGACCGGATAGCTCAGGTCGCCGATCCAGCGGTCGAGCGGATTGTTCCTGAAGGCGTGGAAGATCGGCGGAACGGCCAGCGCCACCACGGCGTAGGTCACCCAGCGGTCGATGCCCGGCGCCAGCTTCAAGCTGGTGAAGACCAGGCAGAACCCGATCAGCGCGACGGCCGCAAACCAGCCCAGGGCCTTGGGCGTCTTTTCGACCAGTGGCATGGCGCGGAAGCCCAGCACCCCAGCCAGGAACAGGAACAACACCGTCGGGAACAGCCGTCCTTGCCAGAGCAGGAAGTCGACGTCGAGGAGGTGGCCGGATTGCCTCAAGGCGATGCTGGCCAAGGCGAGCAGCACGATCCAGCTCGTCTTCAGCCGCGTTACGAACGGCGCGATGAGGTAGAACATCAGCTCGGTCGACAGGCTCCAGGATTGCGGCGCCAGCAGACCCTGCCACCCGATGCTGTCCTTGGCCGGGTCCGCGTAGGCGTCGAACACAAGAGCGCCGTGCGGGTCGATGGTGAACCAGAACAGCAGATCCTGGCCGAATACGACCAGGTTCTCGACCACCATGACGATGGCGGATGTCGGGTGGCCGAGCAGTCTGGCCATCAGTTCGGGCGTTCCGGTCACGCTGGCCTTCAGGCCGAACAACGCGACGGCCCCCAGAACCAGCATGACGATATAGGTCGGCGCCAGCCGCAGCAGCCGGTTGGACCAGAAAAGGCCGGCATTCTTGTATTTTCCGTCGAGAACCAGGGCCATGTAGAAGCCCGAGATGACGAAGAAGGCCTGCACGGCCAACCCGCCGCTCAGGATCTTGTAGCTCGTCAGAGGCAGGTGCGAGAGCAGCACCGCCAGCGCGAGCAGAACACGGATCATACCCACCGACATCTCCCCCTGCGTGGACGGGAGGAGGCTAGGAGTAATTCAAAATGGATCCAAATTTAGAATTGTTAATGTGCGCGCGGCCGGCTTTGCGCGTCCACGAAAAGGGTGCCCCCGGCGATCCCAAAGCGAGCCCGCGCCCCAAACTCCTCACGCAAGCCCATGCCCTTCACCCGCCGTTCACGCCTTTAGGGCGCATTATTTTGCCTTCGAACACGGCTTCCTGTATGAGCCGCGATCCATTTCAGAGTTGAGATCATGACCGAGCGCTGGACCCCGTCGTCCTGGAGAGCCAAGCCCGCCAAGCACCTGCCGACGGATTATCCGGATGCGGCCTTGGTGGAGCGTGTCGAGAGCGAGCTTCGCCGGATGCCGCCGCTGGTGTTCGCGGGCGAGGCGCGCCGGTTGAAGTCGCTGCTCGGCGACGTGGCGGACGGCAAGGCCTTCCTGCTGCAAGGCGGCGACTGCGCCGAGAGCTTCAAGGAATTCCATGCGGACAACATCCGCGACACCTTCCGCCTGATCCTGCAGATGGCGGTGGTGCTGACCTTCGCCGGCGGCAAGCCGGTGGTGAAGGTCGGCCGCATCGCCGGCCAGTTCGCCAAGCCGCGCTCCGAACCGATCGAGACGATCGACGGGGTGACGCTGCCGTCCTATCGCGGCGACAACATCAACGGCATGGACTTCAACGCCGCCGACCGCGCGCCGGACCCCGAGCGGCTGCTGAAGGCCTACGCCCAGGCGTCCTCGACGCTGAACCTGCTGCGGGCCTTCGCCGGCGGCGGCTACGCCGACCTGCACAACATCCACCGCTGGACGCTGGGCTTCGTGTCCGACAGTCCGCAGGGCGCGCGCTACCGCGAGCTGTCGGACAAGATCAGCGAGAGCCTGGCCTTCATGGCGGCCATCGGCGTCACGCCCGAGAGCCATCCGGGCATGAAGCAGGTGGAGTTCTTCACCAGCCACGAGTCGCTGCTGCTGGGCTTCGAGGAGGCCATGACGCGCGTCGATTCGACCTCGGGCGACTGGTACGACACCTCGGCCCATATGCTGTGGATCGGCGAGCGCACGCGCCAGCTGGACGGGGCGCACGTCGAGTTCGCCCGCGGGGTCAAGAACCCCATCGGCATGAAGGTCGGCCCGACGCTGGAGCCGGACGACCTGCTGCGGCTGATCGATACGCTGAACCCGGCCAACGAGCCCGGCCGGCTGACGCTGATCGGTCGCTTCGGCGCCGACAAGATCCATGAGCGCCTGCCGCGCCTGATGGCCGCGACCAAGAAGGCCGGCCGCTCGGTGGTCTGGGCGACCGACCCGATGCACGGCAACACCATGAAGGCCAACAACGGCTACAAGACCCGGCCGTTCGACAGGATCCTCGCCGAGGTGAAGGGCTTCGTCGACGTGGCCGAGGCCGAGGGCGTCCACCCCGGCGGCGTGCACCTGGAGATGACCGGCCAGAACGTCACCGAATGCACGGGCGGCGCCCGGGCGGTGCTCGAGGGCGAGCTGGGCGACCGCTACCACACCCACTGCGACCCGCGTCTGAACGGCGAACAGGCGCTGGAGCTGGCTTTCCTCGTGGCCGAACGGCTCAAGTCCGGCCGCGACGGCCTGCGGGCGGCAAGCTGATCTCCGGGGACATGTACCGGCTTCGGTACGTGTCCCCTAAACGTCCCGCCGCTCGATTGGGGGACACGTACCTGCGGTACATGTCCCCTAGCGCTTCACGAACGGCTGGGGCTTCCACATCACCAGTGAGCGCCAGACCCACTCGAACGGGCCGTAGTGGAACCGCGCCAGCCAGGGCCGGCTCCACAGCAGGATGAAGGCCCAGACGCCGGCGACAACATAGTAGAGCTGGTGGCGCTCGAGCTGGCCGTAGAGGCCCAGGCCGAAGCCGCAGAAGACGAAGGTCGTGATGATCGAGGTGCCCAGGTAGTTGCTGAAGGCCATCCGCCCGGCCGCCTCAAGCCGGTTCACCAGCACCGTGAGCGCCCCCGCCCGGATGATCAGCATCAGGACGCTGGCGTGGGCCAGGGCGATGAATGGCCGGGGGGCGGCGGTGAGGGCGAACAGGGCGTGCTGCCGCACGGGCTCGAAGTCGGCCTGCACCGTCGACCAGCACAGCCAGATCATCACCGGGACCCCGATCAGGTATCCCACCGCGATCATCGCGGCGTAGGCCCGGCTCGACCAGCCCAGGGTGAAGAAGCCCAGCCTGAACAGGCCCGCGCCGATCAGCATCTGGCCGATGGCCTCCGGAATGGCGTCGAGCGGCAGGAAGCCGAGCTGGACGATGGTCGCGGCGCGGAAGCGACTCTGCAGGGCGGAGAAGAAGTCGCCGCGCATCTTCGCGATCTCGTCCACGCCCAGGCTCTGCGGCGCGTTGAGAAACAGCTGCAGCTCCTGCCACTGGGCGGCCTGGGCCGGGGTCGCCGCGCCGGCCGCGACGGCCGCCTGCAACGCCTTGATGTGTTCGGCCTCGACGAGGCTCTTGGTCAGCAGGGCGATCAGGATCGCCGCGCCCGTTGCGATCAGCGCCTTCGGCGGCAGCTTGCGGAACAGGAAAGCGACCGCGCCGGCGATCGCATAGCAGACCAGAATGTCGCCGAAGAACAGGAAGTAGGCGTGCAGGAAGCCGATCACCAGCAGCCAGAACGCCCGCCGGTAGTGGGTCGCGGCAGGGCCCGGCGTTCGCCCCTCGGCCCGGTCGGCGATCAGCAGCATGCTGGCCCCGAACAGCATGGTGAAAAGGGCCCGCATCTTGCCGTCGGTGATCACGAAATTGACCGCCCAGACCCAGAAGTTGGCCCCGTGCAGGTCGCCGTAATAGGTCGGGTCGACGTAGGCGAAGGTCGGCATTCCCATGCCGACGATGTTCATCAGCAGGATGCCCAGCACCGCGAAGCCGCGCACGGCGTCGATGGACTGGTGGCGTTGAGTGGTCATGGTCATGGGCGCGCCTCCCCAGGCGAATTTCAGGGGAGGGTGAACGCCGGTCGGCGGAAGTCAACCGTCAGGGTTGAGAGGCCCCGGTGTCAGACGCCGAGGATCCAGCCTTCTTCGGACTCGACCACGGCCACGACGTCCGGCTCGGCGCCGGCGCCCGGCCCGAAGGCGGCGCCGAGATCGCCGGCCTCGTCGAGCTTGAGGAAGTGCTCGGCGAGGGCGCGGACCTGGGCGCGGTCAGGGACCTCGCCCGGCTCGGCCTTCATCTCGACTAGCGCCGGATAGACCTCGGCGAAGACGACCTCGAGGCCGTCGACGTCGGCCGGGGTGATCGTTTTCCAGCCGGTCTGGAACGGCCAGGCCTTCGCCTTGTCGCCCAGTTGGTCGGCGAGGGCCTTCACCCGCGGGATGCCTACGATGGCCTGGCTGCCGACGGTGCCGTTGCCGAACACCTGCCAGACGGTCTTTGCGCCGGCCTTGCCCTTGCCCTGGGTGAGCTTTTCGGCGCGGCGCAGCTGCGGCGGCAGGCCTTCGGGCAGGGCCGTCGGCTTGGTGGTCGACAGCCAGCGCTGGCTGTCGTTGGCCGGGCAGCCCCAGAACGGCCAGGGCTGGTCGGTCATCAGCCGGTTCATCTTGGCGGCGACGGCGAAGCGGTTGTTCACGTTGGTCGGCTTGTCGACGACATTCGACGCCAGGAAGGCCCACATGCCGCTCCAGTCCGGCGTCTTCAGCGCCAGCGCCTTCGCCGTCCCCTCGGGATAGCCGAGCGGGAAGTCGAACCCGACCAGCGCCCGTTCATTGCGGCGGCGCAGGTCGGCGAGCACGTCGCCGAGCACCTTCATGGCCTCGTCGCGGGTGGCGGGGTTGAACGCCTCGAACGTCGGGCGGAAGCGGATGTCGCGCTTGATGACGCCGATCCAGATGGAGTCCTTGCCCGTCCGCGGCGCGGCGGCGGCGCTCCAGTCGACCATCACATAGGCGCTGAAAAGGCGCGACACGGCTCTACTCCCTCAAGATTGGCCGGGCTTTTAGCTGTCGCGACGCGTGGGAGGAAGCACTGGCTTCAATTCCCGCGTGTTCGTGATAATCGGCTCGTCAGACTACGGAGTTGTTCCATGAAGAAGATCGCAACCGCCCTCATTCTGGCCGCACTGGCGCTTTCGGCCTGCGGGCCGTCGTCAGGCGACGACAAGGACCTGAAGGCGGCGAAGGCGCGGGCGCTGGTCATTCCCGAAAGCCCGACGGGGCCGATCTATGCGACCACGGGAACGATCGTCGCGTCGGACGGGCGGACCGTCACCATCGACCACGACGGCGCGACCGGCTCCGGCCTGGCCGCAGGTCGCGCGACTTTCCGCACCTGGGCCGACGTCATCGCCCAGTCTCCCGGTGAACCGGGCGCGCGGGTGGCGTTGAAAGTTCAGAAGCTCGGCGACGGCTGGGCCGTGGTGGAGCTTACGGGGCGGTAGCATCGCGGGGCCATGTACCTTCGGTCCATGGCCCTGATCGAGGGTGGTCCTTCGAGACGCTCGCTTGAGGCTCGCTCCTCAGGATGACGAAGAGGTGTTGGCTTCCCCCGCGTCATGGTGAGGAGCGGACTCTCAGGTCCGCGTCTCGAACCACGCAAGCTACCCCAGCTTGACCAGCATCTTGCCGGTGTTGCCGCCGGCGAACAGTTTGAGGAAGGCGCCGGGGGCGCTCTCGATGCCCTCGTCGACCGTCTCGGTCCACTTCAGCTTGCCGTCGTTGATCCAGCCGGACATGTCCTGCAGGAAGTCGGGCAGGTGCTCGAAGTGGTTGGAGACGATGAAACCTTCGAGCTTCAGGCTCTTGCCGACCGCCTGGATCAGGTTCTTCACGCCGTACATCTCGCCGGTCGAATTGTACTGACTGATCATGCCGCAGAGCGCGAACCGGCCGAACGGGCGGGCGTTGGCGATGGCCGCATCCATGTGCTCACCGCCGACGTTCTCGAAGTAGACGTCGATGCCCTTGGGCGCCACGCGGGCGAGGGCGGCGGCCAGGTCGGTCTCGGCCTTGTAGTCGATGACCTCGTCACAGCCGATCGACTTGAGGAAGGCGACCTTGTCCGCGCCGCCGCAGGAGCCGATCACGGTGTGGCCCTTGATCTTGGCGATCTGCACAACGACCGAGCCGACGGCGCCGGCCGCGCCGGACACGAAGACGATGTCGCCTTCCTTCAGCGCGGCGATCTTCAGCAGGCCGACCCAGGCGGTCAGGCCAGGCATGCCGGCGATGCCGAGGAAGGTCTGCGGGGGCAGACCGAACGTGTTCAGCTTCTGCACCGACTTGGCCGGGGCGTTAAAGGCCTCACGCCAGCCGAAGCCGCTCTGGACCAGATCGCCGACGACGAACGACGGGTCATTGGACGCGATCACCTCGCCGACGGCGCCGCCGTCCATCGCCTTGCCCAGCTGGAAGGGCGGGCTGTAGCTCTTCACGTCGTTCATGCGGCCGCGCATGTAAGGGTCGACCGTCATCCACGTGTTGCGGACCTGGATTTCGCCGGGGCCGGGGGCGGGCAACTCAATGGTAGCCAGCTCGAAGTTGTCGGCGGTGGGCGTGCCCACCGGGCGGCTCTTCAGGCGAATCTCGCGCGAGGTCGTCATAGGCGTAACTCCCGATTTCAACTGTAATTTCAAACGGGCGTTTAGCGCGTTTCCGAACCTCGCGGAAGCCGTCGAACCGCGCTAGAACCGGGCCATGACCAAGGTACTCAAGGCTGGCGTCGTCGGATCGGGCGTGTTCGGCGGCTTCCACGCGAAAAAGTATGCCGAGATGGAGGGCGTGGAGCTCGCCGGCATCTTTGACACGCACCCCGAGCGCTGCTTCGCGATGGCCGAGCAGCACGGCGTCGAAGCCTGGGGCGACCTGGATGATCTGCTGGCGGTCTGCGACATCGTCACCATCGCCTCGCCGGCCACGACCCACGCCGGCGCAGCGCTGGCCTGTTTGAAGGCTGGCCGGTCGGTCTATGTGGAAAAGCCGCTGGCGACGACGCTGGAAGAGGCTGACGCCCTGATCGCCGAGGCGGCGAAACGCGGCCTCGTGCTGGCCTGCGGCCATCAGGAGCGGGTGGTGTCCCAGGCCATGGGCCTGCTCGACATTCCGGAAAAGCCGCTGTTGCTGGAGGCTGTGCGCAAGGGCACGCCGTCGCCGCGCAGTCGCGATGTGTCGGTCGTTCTCGATCTGATGATCCACGACATCGACCTGGCCCTGTCGCTGACCGACGCCGACCCCCTGGCCGTGGAGGCCGAGGGTGACGAGAGCGCGATCCGGGCCGAGGCGACCTTCAGCGACGGTTTCACCGCTGTGTTCACCGCCGCCCGTAACGCCGCGGCGCGCGAGCGGACCATGCGCATCGTCTATCCCTCGGGCGTTCTTGAGATCGACTTCGTCACTCGCGCCTTCAGGAACAGCACTCCGTTCCCGCTGAACGAGGCGTTCACCGAGACACCGGCGGGCCGTGATCCTCTCGGAACCAGCGTCGCCGGGTTTGTCGCTGCTGTACGGGGATTGTCGCCACGGCCGGTGGTGACGGGCGAGGAAGCGGCCCGGGCCCTGGATCTGGCGCTCGCGGTGGAACAGGCTGCGGGATTCTGACGTCGACCCGGCCCGGCTGATCGTGAGCGTAACCATGGCAAGCCGCCGCGGGCGAGGCAAGCCAACTTAAGTTGCCTTGCGAGGCTCCCTGCCGAACGCGATTCCATAAGGTCTCAACTGGGGGATCGAGATGGCCGAAATCGCGCCCAACGTCATGAACACGACGCCTGAGAACCAGGCGGACACCTACCGCAGCCAGCACCTGGTCTGGCCGGTGCGCGCTATCCGGAGCGGTGACTCCGTTCGCGGGCTTCCACCGCATGCGCGGTCGCTTCGGGACCTCACCTACGGGCCGGGCGATCTCCGCCTCGGCGTCGACGATTTCATGGCCCGCAACCGCACGGCCGGGCTGCTGATCCTGAAGAACGGTGAGGTCGCTCTTGAGCGCTATGGCTTGGGCAACGATCCGGAGACGCTTTGGACGAGCTTCTCGACCGCAAAGTCCATGACCGGGATGCTGGCGGGCGCAGCGCTCCACGACGGCGCGATCGGAAGCCTCGACGATCCCTGCGACCGCTATCTGCCGCGACTGCGAGGTTCAGCCTACGAAGGCGTGACGATCCGCAATGTCCTGCGGATGTGCTCGGGCGTGGCGTGGCGCGAGGTCTACGACGATGGCGCGCCATCCGAGGTCTATCGCCTCGGCCGGGCCATGGCGCGTCGGCAGCCGGGCGTTATCCTCGACCTGTTGTGCAGGCTGCCGCGCGCGCAACCCCAGGGGACCGTGTTCAACTATTCGACCGGCGACAGCTGCGTACTGGGCGCCGTGGTCGCCGCCGCGACCGGTCGCCCGTTGGCCGACTACCTCGCCGAGCGGGTCTGGGGTCTGGCCGGGATGGAGGCTGACGCCTGGTGGCAGCTCGAGTCCGAGGACGGTCTGGAGCTGGGCGGGCATGGCGTCAGCGCCCGCCTGCACGACATGGGTCGCTTCGGGCTTCTGATGCTGGAAGATGGCGAGGCGCGCGACGGGCGGCGGGTGTTGCCGCGCGGCTGGCGGGACCTCGCGAGCCGGCCGGACTGCGAGGCGACCGCTTTTGGCCGCCTGGCGCTGGGCGATGCGGGTGGGTACGGCTACCACTGGTGGGCGACGCCGCCCGTCCCCGGCGTCCACGCAGGGGTCTTTTCGGCGATCGGCGCCTTCGGCCAGCTTGTCTACGTCAACCCGGGCGAGCAGGTGGTCGCCGTCTTTCAGAGCGCATGGCGTAGCCCCCATGACGCCGCCGCCAGCGCCGAGACCGTCACGCTGCTGCGCGCGGCCGTGCGCGCGCTCCGTCAGGATTCCGCGCCCTGGCCTGCATTTTGAGCCCGCCTTTTCGACAAGCTGCCTTGGAAGTTCCTCTTTCTCGCGGTCATAGTTCAGCAAATCCACGGAGCCCCGGCCATGACCACCGCCTACGACTACGACTTCACGGCCATAGACGGCTCGGCCCTGCCGATGACGACCTTCCGGGACAAGGTGGTTCTGGTGGTCAACGTAGCCAGCAAGTGCGGCCTGACCCCGCAGTATGACGGGCTGGAGAAGCTCTATCGCGACTACCGCGACCAGGGGCTGGTCGTGCTGGGCGTGCCGAGCAACCAGTTCATGGGTCAGGAACCCGGGACGAACGAGGAGATCGCCGAGTTTTGCCGCACCACCTTCGGCGTCGACTTCCCGATGACGAGCAAGGTCGATGTGAAGGGCGATGACGCCCATCCGTTCTACAAATGGGCTGTCGCCGAGGTGGGCGAGCCCGCCGAGCCGGTGTGGAATTTCCACAAGCTGCTGGTGGGCAAGGACGGGTCCCTGATCAATGTGTTCGGCCCGCGCACCGTGCCGGAGGATGCCGAATTGAAGGCCGCGGTCGAGGACGCGCTGAAGGCTTGAAACTCACCCGTCGGTCCCTTTTCGCGGTTCCCGCCGCCTTGACGCTCGCTGGACCTGGACTGGCCCGCGCCCAGTCGCCTGTGATCGAGCAGGCGAGGGCGGTGGTGCGCGACTTCATGGCCGCGGCGCCGTTCCCGGCCGTCTCGGCCGCGGTCTGGCAGGGGGGAGGGCTGGTCTGGTCTGAAGCGTTCGGGGTCGCCGATCTCGATACCGGCGTTCCGGCCACCCCTGAGGACCGGTTCAGGCTGGCCAGTGTGTCCAAGGTGCTGACCGCCGCCGCCGTCATGCGGCTGGTGGCGCGGGGTGTCGTCGATCTGGACACGCCGATCGGCCGCTATCGTCCGTCCCTGCCCGCGCCGCATCAGGAGACGACGCTGCGCCAGCTGGTCAGCCACCAGGGCGGCGTGCGGCACTACATCCCGCGTGACTTCGATCCGGCCGCGCCAGGCGGTTCGATCGACCTGCGCCCCTATCCGACCACCGAAGACAAGCTGGCCATCTTCATCAACGACCCGCTGGTCTCGCCGCCGGGCGAGGCGGTGCACTATTCGACCTTCGGCTATGTGCTGATCGGGGCGGTGCTGGAGTCGGCCGCCGGCATTCCGTTTCCGCGCATCCTCGCCGACGAGGTGACCGGCCCTCTGGCGCTCGGCAGCATCGCGCCGGAAGTGCGCGGCGCCATGGTTCCAGGCCGGGTTGGCGACTACCAGCCGGTCTATCCGCTCAAGGCTCCGGCCGAGATCGTCAGGTGCCCGCCGATCAATCCCGCCTACAAATGGCCGGGCGGAGGCCTTGTGGGCGCGGCGCCGGATGTGGCGCGGTTCTGCGGCGCGCTGACCCGCCCCGGCTACCTCAGCGCCGAAGGTCTGACCGCCCTGTTCACGCCGAACCCGTCACGAACGGGCGCGACCGGCGTGTTCGGCGTCGGCTGGGACGTTGATCGCGACCCTCGGGGACGGCGACGCGGCTGGCATGCCGGCAGCATCGTCGGCGGGCGCTCGATCGTGATGATGCTGCCCGACGACGGCGTGGCCGTCACGGTGCTGGCCAATCTCGGCCAGGTCGACGTCGACCCGCTGGTTCCGGCCCAGCGCATCGCCGACGCCTTCCTAGGCTAGCCGCCCGCCAGCAGTGAAAGCAATCCCCGCAGCGTGGCCGTGTCATTGTCCCGCCGCCAGGCCAGGCCGGTCTCCAGCATCGGCGCGTCTTCGATCTCGACATAACTGACGCCCGCGCGGGCGAGGTTGCGCAGCGAGGCCGGGACCAGCGCCACGCCCAGTCCCGCTGACACCAGGCTGATGATGGTCTGCATCTGGATCGCCTCCTGGGCGATCCGCGCCGGCCGGCCCCGTGCGCTGAAGTAGCCCGTCACCAGGTCGTGAAACGCGGGCGCCACGGACCGGGGGAACAGGATCAGCGGCGCGCCCAGCAGGGCGTCGGGCGCCAGGATCCCGGCCCTGACCGGCAGGCGGCCGTGCTCGATCCAGGCCGTCGGCGTGGCGGCCACCAGCGGCTCGGACACCAGCCGGCGATAGATGAGAGGCTCGGGCAACGTCCCGTCGTGCGGCGGGATGATGATCCCCGCGTGCCGCTCTCCGGCGACCAGCGCCGGGATCTGGACGTCACTCGTCGCCTCCACGAGGCGAAGATCCACATCGGGATAGGCTTCGGCGTAGCGGCGCACGAGGTCGGGCAGGATGCTGTAGTCGGCGGTGGTGACGAACGACAGGGTCAGGTGGCCGGTCTGGCCGTCACGCAGTCGCCGCGCCGTGGTCGCCAGCGTCTCGATGCCCGACAGCGCCTCCCGCACCGACGGCAGCCACTGCGCCCCGAAGGGCGTCAGCTGGACGCTGCGTTTGGTACGCACGAACAGCGGCGCGCCCAGCTCGCGCTCCAGCGCCATGATCGACTGGCTGAGGGGCGGCTGTGTCATCCCCAGCCGTTCGGCGGCGCGACCGAAGTGCAGGGTCTCGGCCACGGCGGCGAAGTGGCTCAGTCGGCGAATGTCCATCTGATATCCATGACGACCTAATCAGCCACCAGTAATATATTTCGCCGTCGATGATAACCGCGATAGGATCGGGGCCTTCCTGATCGAGACCCTCGCCATGGCCGTCCTCCGCTCGCGTACCTCCACCCACGGCCGCAACATGGCCGGCGCCCGGGGCCTTTGGCGCGCCACAGGCATGAAGGACGGAGATTTCGGCAAACCGATCATCGCCGTCGCCAACAGCTTCACCCAGTTCGTGCCCGGCCACGTGCACCTGAAGGACCTCGGCCAGCTGGTCGCCTGCGAGATCGAGGCGGCCGGCGGCGTGGCCAAGGAGTTCAACACCATCGCCGTCGACGACGGCATCGCCATGGGCCACGGCGGGATGCTGTACTCGCTGCCGAGCCGCGAGCTGATCGCCGACAGCGTCGAGTACATGGTCAACGCACACTGCGCCGACGCCATGGTCTGCATCTCCAACTGCGACAAGATCACGCCCGGCATGCTGATGGCCGCCATGCGCCTGAACATCCCGGTGGTGTTCGTCTCGGGCGGTCCGATGGAAGCCGGCAAGGTCGTCGTGAAGGGCCAGATTCGCTCGCTTGACCTGGTCGACGCGATGGTCGTCGCCGCCGACGAAAACTACAGCGACGCGGAAGTGTCGGAAATCGAGAAGGCGGCCTGTCCGACCTGCGGCTCCTGCTCGGGCATGTTCACAGCCAACTCGATGAACTGCCTGACCGAGGCGCTCGGCCTGTCGCTGCCCGGCAACGGCTCGGTGCTGGCGACCCACGCCGACCGCGAGGCGCTGTTCAAGGAGGCCGGCCGGCTGATCGTCGACCTGTGCCAGCGCTGGTACGAGCAGGACGACGCCACGGCCCTGCCGCGCGGCATCGCCACCCGGGCGGCGTTCGAGAACGCCATGAGCCTGGACATCGCCATGGGCGGCTCGACCAACACCGTGCTGCACCTGCTGGCCGCCGCCCACGAGGGCGAGGTCGACTTCGGCATGGCCGACATCGACCGGCTGTCGCGCCGCGTGCCCTGCCTGTGCAAGGTCGCCCCGGCCAAGGCCGACGTGCACATGGAGGACGTCCATCGCGCCGGCGGGGTCATGGCCATCCTCGGCGAGCTGGAGCGCGGCGGCCTGATCGACGCCACCCAGCCGACCGTCCATGCCTCCACCATGGCCGATGCCCTGGCGTGCTGGGACATCGGCCGCACCAACAGCCAGATCGCCCGCGACCTGTTCAGCGCCGCGCCCGGCGGCAAGCCGACCCAGATCGCCTTCAGCCAGGCCGCGCGCTGGGAAGAGCTCGACACCGACCGCACGGGCGGTGTGATCCGCTCGGTCGAGCATCCGTTCTCGAAGGACGGCGGGCTGGCCGTGCTGTTCGGCAATCTCGCGCCCGAAGGCTGCATCGTGAAGACGGCCGGGGTCGATGAGTCGATCCTGACCTTCCATGGCACGGCCAAGGTCTACGAAAGCCAGGAGGCGGCGGTCAGCGGCATCCTCGGCGGCAAGGTCCAGGCCGGCGACGTGGTGGTGATCCGTTACGAGGGCCCCAAGGGCGGGCCGGGCATGCAGGAGATGCTCTACCCGACCACCTATCTGAAATCGAAAGGCCTGGGCGCCGCCTGCGCCCTGATCACCGACGGGCGTTTCTCGGGTGGGACCTCCGGGCTCTCCATCGGCCACGTCTCGCCCGAAGCGGGCGAGGGCGGGCTGATCGCTCTGGTCGAGACCGGCGATCCGATCCTGATCGACATCCCCAACCGGGGAATCACCCTGGACCTGCCGGACGCGGTCATCGCGGCTCGCCGCGAGGCCATGGAAGCGCGGGGCAAGGACGCCTGGAAGCCGGTTGACCGCGTCCGCGCCGTCAGCCCGGCCCTGCGCGCCTACGCGGCCATGACCACCAACGCCGCCAGGGGCGCTGTGCGCGATGTCAGCCAGGTCGAGCGCTGAGGCCTGATCGCCTAGCGATTGCGCAGGCCGTTCGCCAGGCGGCCGAAGGCGGCTTCGAACATCGCCCGCACCTCCGGGTCGATGTCCAGGGCGCCCAGGGCCTTGCGCATGCAGCCCATCCACTGATCGCGTTCGGCCGGGCCGATTGCGTAGGGCGCGTGCGCCGACATGATGCAGGCCCGGTCAGGCCTCAGGCTGTAGAGCTGCGGTCCGCCGGCCCAGCCGCTCAGCCAGTCGAACAGCTTGTCCCGGATGGGTCCAAGATCTGCGTCATGCATCCGGCGAATGCCTGCGGCGTCCGGATCGTTGTCCATGGCGTCGTAGAAGGCGTCGACGAGTTCGCGCATGGCGGATGCGCCGCCGAGCTGGTCATAGGGCGAGGGCAGGGGGAGTTCGACGGTGTCGGTTCTGGCCATGCCCGAGGTCTGCCGAAACAGGGCCTCGCGGGTCCATGATCCGGATCAATCGCCGGTTCAGCCGAGCGGATTGACCCCGAACAGGAAGGGGTGACCCCAGAGGAGGGCCGCCCAGATGGCGACGCCGAGCAGCAGTCGCCACCAGCCGATCTCGCCGACCGACACCTTCTGCTTGCCGGCGAGGATGGCCGCGAACGGCACGCCGGAGGTCTGGCCGGCGAAGGCGTCCCAGCGGGCGCCGAGGGCCCGCTTGCGCTTGGCATCGATGCTGGCGGTGCCGAACAGGGCCAGCACGAGCATCGATCCGAACAGGATGACGCTCGGCAGATCGCCATTGGCCAGCAGATGGCCGGCGGCCCAGATTGCGACGCCCCAGAGGAAGGGGTGGCGGGTGATGCGCAACATGCCCTGAACGGCGTTCGGCTTGTCGAGCGCGCCCTCCTGTTTGACGCTGGTCGGGTTCGGCGTGATCAGGCCGGGCACGATCAACAGCATGGCCAGGAGCATCAGCGCGACGGCCGTATGCTTCGCCCCGGGACCGAGATCCCAATAGATCGGTCCTTCGCCCCGGGCCTGCCCATAGGCCCAGCCAAGCCAGACCAGTCCGGCGACCGAGGCCAGCGAGAACAGGCCCATGAACGGGGACTCCCCGATCATTGTGACAATGGCGCCGCGCAGGGCCGTGCCGGACACGAGGAGATGGAGAAGCACGAAAAAGACAGCGGCGGCGATCAGAGCGGTCAAGGCAATCCTCCCCAGGACAGGTTTCAGGGATCGTGCGCCTATAAATTTACACTGTCAATTATAGAAGTCGCGGCGGGTTGTCGTCGTCCGGTTCGTCTTCGTCGTCCCACGGAGGAGGTTCTGGCGCGGCCTCGGCCCGGGCCGGCGGAGGCGGCGGCGGAGGAGGAAGAGGAGGAGGAGGAGGAGGAGGCGCAGCGACATAGGCGGGGACGGGGGCGGGCTTCGGCGCCGGCGGGCGACGCAGGATGGAATCGCAGCGCGCCAACCAGCTGTTGGCCTCCTGGATCGCCTTTTGTGGCGACCAGTCGTCGCGTCGCGCTTCGTCGCCGCGCAGCCAGAGGTCCAGATCGAAGTCGGGATTGCCCGGATCATCAAAGATCAGGCGCAGGGTGATCTGGTCCGCGGAGGAGACACGTTGTTCCAGCGCCCGGCGGGGCTCGCCGCGATAGACGCGGGCGGCGACCTGACCGTCTACGACGAGCTCGGCGCCGATCAGTTCGTCGATGCGGTAGATCAGGCACCAGGCGCCCCGGTCCCAGGCCACGGCGGCGAGGCCGGTCTTGAAGGAGAATCCCGCGCCGCGACCTCGGCCCTGGGCCAGCACCACGGCCTCCGGCTCTGCCTGCAGGACCCGACGCAGGGCGCGGCCAATCCGGCGGGGCTCATCCAGGAACCAGAGCGCGAGACTGCCGAAGAAGGTCACGGCTGTGCCGGCCAGTCCCAACAGCAAAAACAGGCGCGCCATGTCGGTCATGGCGGCAGGCTAGCGAGAGTCCCTGGCGACGTCAGCCCTTGCGGGGCGAACGGGGCTCTGGCTTGCGGACAGCGACACGGCCGCCTCTGGCCGGACGGGTCGCGGCCGTCAGCGCGGCGCAGAACTCGGGATAGGTGAACGAACGCATGGTGGCGTCTCCGAATGTGAGCAATCACTCACTACCCCGACGCGACGGCTCATGCAAGTGAAATGTGAGCAATCGCTCACGCGGACTTCAGCCGATGATGACCCGTTCCTCACCCCACCACAGCGGGGACTTTGCCAGGTCGATGAAGCGCTTCTCGTCCTCGAGCAGCAGCCGGCCGGCATCCCGGGCCGCGGGGTCGTTGGCCGTCAGCGCCATGTCCTTGAAGCTGTCCCACCAGAGTTCGGCCACGCCGTCGTAGCCTTCGGGGCCGCCGCGCGAGGCGCGGGTGTCGGCGCTGACCTCCGGAGGAAGGCTGTGCATCTGCACATAACGGCGGATGCGCAGGGCGTCCTTCACGCTGGTGACGAGCGGGGCGTGGACGTTGAACCAGTAGTCCTGGAAGGTCTCACGGGTGAATTCCGGCCGGCGGATCAGGCAAAAGGTCAACTTGATCAAAGGGTCAGCTCCACCACCACCGGCACATGGTCCGAAGGCTTCTCCCGCCCGCGCACATCGCGGTGGATCTCGAAACCGGTCAACCGATCGGCGGCCTGGGGCGAGAGCAGGGCATGGTCAATGCGTATGCCGTGGTTCCGGGGCCAGGCGCCGGCCTGATAGTCCCAGAAGGTGTATTCACCCGCGTTGCCGTCCATCTGCATGAAGGCGTCGGTCAAGCCGAGGTTTTGCAAGGCGCGGTAGGCCGCCTTGCTCTCCGGCTGAAACAGAGCGTCGCCCAGCCAGCCTTCCGGCTTGTCGGCGTCCTCCGGGCGGGGAATGACGTTGTAGTCGCCCGCGATGACCAGGGGTTCCTCGAACCGCAACAACGCCGCGGCGTGGACGCGAAGTCGCTCCATCCAGGCCAGCTTGTAGCTGAACTTCTCGGTCCCGATCGGATTGCCATTGGGGAGGTAGATGCCCGCCACCCGCACCGGTGTCGGTCCGGACACCACCGCCTCGATGTATCGGGCCTGTTCGTCGCCGTCGTCGCCTGGCAGGCCGCGCCGGACGTCTTCCAGCGGCGTCTTCGACAACATGGCCACGCCGTTGTAGGTCTTCTGACCATGAACGGCGACATTATAGCCAAGGCGTTCAAAGGCTTCGGCGGGGAACTTCTCGTCGATGCATTTGATTTCCTGCAGGACAGCGACGTCCGGAGAGGCCTCCTCGAACCACCCCAGTACTGTTTCCAGGCGAGCGTTGACGGAATTCACGTTCCAGGTGGCGAGTCGCATTGACGGCTCCGGCTGCGGCGGGGGAGGCTAGGGCCCATGGCGACCACGCTCAAGACCAACGATGTGATTGATCGGAAGACCCGGCAGATCCTGCTCGGCCTGGCGACCGCGGTGTGCGCCGGCCTGATGCCGCTGGGCGCCATAGGCGTGTTGTTCTCGCCGCTGATATTCGACGCCCGCGGCAACCTGTTCAACCCACTGGCCTGGATCGGCTTCGCGCTGCTGATCAGCTTCTGGATTGTCTGTATCGTCGCGCCGTACCTGGCCTGGATCATGTTTCGCCGGAACCGCGAGACCCTGGCCTGGAGTTACATGAGCGCCCCTCTGATCTGGGGCCTGGCGCTGGTCACGGTCCTTCAGTTCGTCCCGGGCTGAGCCTTCACGAAAGCGGCGACGGCGTCGACCACGCCCGGCGCGAGCGGCAGGGACGGATCGGCATAGTTGGCCTGGGTTTCGGCCCGATCGCGGCTCCCGGCCTTCATGAGATGGTTCACGCCCGGCAGAATGATCAGTCTCGCCTTCGGCTGGGCGGCTTTCAGCAGGTTGGCGTCGACAACCGACACCTGGATATCGGCGTCGCCCTGCAGGATCAGGATAGGCCCCTTGTACGCCGCCGCCAGCTTCGCCGGGGCCTGCCGGAACATGACCATCAGGAACTGCTGGATGTTGGGTCGGAACAGGCCGAGCAAAGCCGGATGCATGCCGGTGGTGTCGACGGTCTTGCCTGCTTCCAGTGCGTCGATGGCCGGGAGGGCCTGACCAAGGACCGGCGCGTTGGCCGGGTTGGCCTTCAGCTGCTCGCGCAGCACGTCGCTGAGGCGCCGGCCCGGTGCGGCCGCGAGGATCAGGCCGCAGATGTCCTTCGGATCCTGCCCTGCGATCAGGGCGACGAGCGAGCCTTCGCTGTGACCGAGCAGCCAGACGCAGGGCGCTCCGGTGTCGGCCCTGAACTTCGCGGCCCAGCTGTGGGCGTCGGCGGCCAGGTCGACCACGGTAACCGCGTTCGGATCCGCGGCGGCCAGACTGCTGGCGAACATGCCGCGCTTGTCGACCCGCAGGGTGGTGACTCCCTGGGCCGCGAGCCCCTCGGCCATCAGCCGGTAGGTCGCGCCCTTCACCCCGAGCGGGTTGTCGCCATCACGGTCCGTCGGGCCTGACCCCGCGAGGATCAGGACGGCCGGGCCATGCGGGCCGCCGGCCGGGGCCAGCATCGTGCCCTTGAGCGGGCCTGGACCGCCGGGGATATCAACGAAGGTCTCGACCGGCGCGGCGGCGAGGGCGGCGGGCGCGGCGGCCGTCAGGACCGCGGCGAGGATCAGGGATCGAAGGGTCATGGCGGCTCCTAGACGGTGCGGCGTTCGGGATCGGCGCGCCACACGCGCCAGCTCTCGAAGACGGTGAGAAGGGCGATCGCCAACACCGTGCCGCCGAACACCTGCATGCCGAGCGGTTGGGGCGCCGTCGGGGCGACGAACAGTCCCACCAGACCAACCCAGAAGAACAGGCGCCCCGCGAGCCGGTTGGAGCGCTCCCAGGCCAGCTTGCTGTTCAAACTCCAGGGCGTGCGGACGCCGACGAAGGCGTTGGGAGCCACCTTGCCCATGATCGCGCCGACAACGACGAACAGCGCGCAGCTCACCGTCAGGATGAAGTTTGATCCGCCCAGCGTGCTGGGATGGGACGACAGAGCGAGGCCCGCCATCATCGCCGAGACCATGCAGGGCGCGGCGACGGCGATTGACCGGGCGATGCCGAGATCGCGCCGACGGGCTTCATCCGCCTCGGGACGACGCGCGTTGGCTTCGAGCAGCAGGCCTGTGACCAGGGACGCTGCCGCCATTCCGGCGATGACCAGGGCGGCTTCAGCGCGATCGCCCCAGCGGTCGACGTCACCTGAAAGATCGAAGTGCATCGGGATCGGGGCGGTGGACCCGAACATCCAGACATAGGCGCCCAGTGCGGCCTGACCGATCGCGGCGGCGGGCGTGCTGAAGCGGGAAAATGGTGACGTCACGACGGCTTCTCCAGCGAGCGAAGGGGATCCGGGGCGGAATGACCCGCCCCTGCAAGGTCCATCAGGAAGGCCAGCGCCTCCTCGACAGCGGAAATGTTCAGGCGGTAACGGATCGAGGCGCCGTCACGTTCGGCGTCGACAAGGCCTGCGTCCTTCAGGGTGTTCAGGTGTCCGGTGACCGTCGGCCAGGCCATATCGAACCGCGCGGCGATGTCGCCGGACGTCAGGGGGGCCACCCGCAGCATCTCGATGATGCGGCGGCGAACCGGGTGGGAAAGGGCCTTGAAGAGCGAGTTCATAGGGCAAACCCTAATTAGGGATTTTCCTAAGTCCAAGCCTTAATTAGCCGATGTCCTAATTTCCGGGGGCGGTCTTCAGATGGAGAAGCTTACGCCGCAGCCGCAGCTGGACTTGGCGTTGGGGTTGCGCACACGGAATTCGGCGCTGGCCAGTTCGTCGACGAAGTCGATCACCGAGCCCTTGAGTAAAGCCAGGGAGATCGGGTCCACCAGCGCCGCCGCGCCATCACGTTCGATGCGCAGATCGTCGGCTTCGCCTTCCGGCACCAGATCGAAGCGGTACTGGAAGCCCGAGCAGCCGCCGCCATCGACCGCCACGCGCAGCATCAGCGGCCGACCTTCGGTCGCGCTGATAGCGTGAAGCCGGCGGGCGGCTTGTTCGGACAGGGTGACGGCGGTGTCGGTCATGCTGTGGAAAACTCTCTCCTGTCCTATATGTGCAAGCCCGAGCCCCGGGGAAAGGGGCGATCGCCTTTTCCGGACTGCCTGATGTCGCAATCCTTCCAGCCGCCGCCACGCGCGCCCTATGCCGAGAACCCCGCGCATTCGCGAGGGCGCCGGCATCCGGAGGCGGAAAGCCGGACCCGCACGCCCTTCGCCAGGGACCGCGACCGGATTATCCATTCGACGGCCTTCCGGAGGTTGAAGGAAAAGACCCAGGTGTTCGTCGCCCACGAAGGCGACCACTACCGCACCCGCCTGACCCATTCGCTGGAGGTGGCGCAGATCGCCCGCTCGATCTCGACGGCGCTGGGTCTGGACAACGATCTGGCCGAGACCATCGCCCTGGCGCACGACCTGGGCCACCCGCCCTTTGGCCATGCCGGCGAGGACCAGCTCGACGACAGCATGAGACCGTGGGGCGGGTTCGATCACAACGTCCAGACCTTCCGGGTCGTGGCCAAACTCGAGCATCGTTACCCGGACTTCGAGGGCCTGAACCTCACCTGGGAGACGCTCGAAGGCGTCATCAAGCACAACGGCCCGGTGACCGGAATGCTCGACCGGCCATCCTGGAGCATGGTGCGCAATTGCGACGCCGGCTGGTCGCTGCGGCTGGACAGCTGGGCGTCGGCGGAGGCGCAGGTCGCCGCCATCGCCGACGACATCGCCTACAACAACCACGACGTCGACGACGGCCTGCAGGCCGGACTGTTCCGGCTGGAGGAGCTGCTCGACGTGCCGCTGATCGGACCGATCCTGCATGGCGTGCGCGCCGACCGGCCGGGCCTCGATGAACGTCTGACCCGGCTGGAGGCCGTGCGCCGGATGATCGGCGCCATGATCGATGACGTGATGGGAGAGACCCTGCGCCGCGCCTCCGCGACCGGTGTCGCTTCGCCGGACGATGTCCGCGGCCTCGACCATGCCCTGGTCGCCTTTTCGCCGGACATGCACGAAGACCTCGCGCGCCTGCGGGCCTTCCTGATGGAGCGGATGTACCGCCACTGGAAGGTCAATCGCACTCGCAGCCAGGCGAAGCGAATTCTGGCCGACATGTTCTCGCTGTTCCAGGCCGAGCCCGAAGTGCTGCCCGAGGAGTGGTTCGCCCTGTCGCAGAACCGCGACGACAGCGCCCGGGCCCGGGTGGTCTGCGACTATATCGCCGGCATGACCGACCGTTTCGCGATCGAGGAGCATCGCCGGCTTTTCCAGATGGATACCTGGAACTGACGGCGCGGCATTAACCGTTCGGCAACGTCAAATTAACTGTTTGGTAGCGACCTTGCGGCGCTGGCGGCCCCGCGCCGCGCTTCGGTAGACTGGTCGGCGTCGGCGCGCGATTCGCCACGACGTCCGGTTCGCCGCTCCCTGGAGCCCTGTTTGATGTCCGATCCCGATCGCGGCGCCTATACCCCGCCGACCGACTCCCCGTTGAGCTTCGACGCGCGCCGCCCTGTCCGCGGGGCCGGTGGCAATTCGTCGACCCTGATGATCAGCGCCATCATTCTGGTGCTGCTGGTCGCGGGGGGCGCGTTCTGGCTCTACAAGGACGGCCAGCGCGGCGCGAACGATGAGCCGCGCCCCGTCGGCGCCGTCGTCGCGGACACGAAGGCGCCGCCGCCGGCCCAGGCCCAGCCCGAAGACGAGAGCGCCGGCCTGCAGATCTACAAGGAAGACGGCGCGATCGACGCCGCGCCGACCTTCGCGCCGGGGCCCGAACCGGTCCAGCCGCGGCCCGAGCCCACGACGCCTGTCCAGAGCGCGGCCCTGCGTCCGGCCCTGCCGGTCGCGGCCGCGCCCGCCCGTCCCGTGGTCGCCACGCCGGCCCAACCCGCCCCGGCCGTAGCCGCCGCGCCGAAGCCGACGACGGTCGCCGTTGCGCCCAAGCCGGCCGGCGGTTCCGCCATGGTCCAGATCGGCGCCTTCTCCTCGGCGGCGATGGCCGATCAGGGCTGGAGCGACGCCGCGTCCGTCGCCCCCGGCCTCGCGGCCGGCAAGGGCAAGCAGGTCGAGTCCATCGATAAGGACGGCAAGACGCTCTACCGCACGTCGGTGACCGGTTTCGCCAGCCGGGCCGAGGCCCAGACCTTCTGCGAACGCCTCAAGGGCGCGGGCAAGAGCTGCTTTGTGAAGTGACGCGCCACGCCGCCATCCTCGGCTGCCTCGGACTGGTCCTGACCGACGACGAGAGAGCCTTCTTCCGGGATGTGCGGCCCTGGGGCTTCGTTCTGTTCAAACGCAATATCGAGTCGCCGGACCAGGTGCGAACCCTGACCGCCGCGCTGCGTGAGACGGTCGACGACGAGGCCGCGCCGATCCTGATCGATCAGGAGGGCGGGCGCGTGCAGCGGCTGGGGCCGCCGCACTGGCGCAAATACCCTCCCGGCCGGGCCTACGGGACCCTGACGACCAGCGACCCGCTATTCCGGCGGGAGATCACCCGGCTGGGCGCGCGGCTGCTGGCGCATGACCTGCGCGCGCTGGGCATCACGGTCGACTGCATGCCGGTGCTGGACGTGCCGGTTCCCGGCGCCCACGACATCATCGGCGACCGGGCCTACGGCGAGACCGTGGACGAGGTGGCGACCCTTGGCAGGGCCGCGGCGGAAGGCCTGATCGCAGGCGGCGTGCTGCCGGTGATCAAGCACATGCCTGGCCACGGCCGGTCGATGGCCGACAGCCATGAAGATCTGCCGGTGGTCGAGGCGTCGCGGGCCGACCTGGACGCGGTCGACTTCGAGCCTTTCCGCATGCTGTCCGACATGCCGATGGCGATGAGCGCGCACGTCGTCTACACGGCCATTGATCCTTCGGGGCCCGCGACCACCTCTCGCAAGGTGATCAACGAGGTGATCCGGAGCGCGATCGGATTTGACGGCCTGCTGATGACCGATGACCTCTCGATGAAGGCGCTGAAAGGCGATTTCGAGACCCGCGCTCGCGCGGCGCTGTCGGCCGGCTGCGATGTGGTGCTGCACTGCAATGGCCGCATGGACGAAATGAAGCCGGTCATCGCCGGGACCGGGATCCTGTCCGGCAAGGCGGAGCGCCGCGCCGAGGCGGCCCTGTCCCGCCTGGCGACGCCGCCAGAGCCATTCGACGTCGGTGAGGCCATCGCGCGGTTCGACGCCGCCTTCGAAGGGCGGTTCGCGGCATGAGCGACATCACCTTCCAGCCGATCCTGAACTTCGACGCCGCGGCCAACGCGGCCGAGGACGGCGACGCGCTGATCGTCGACCTCGACGGCTATGAAGGCCCGCTGCATGTGCTGCTGGCCCTGGCCCGCAGTCAGAAGGTCGACCTGCTCCAGCTGTCGGTTACCCGGCTCGCCGACCAGTATCTGGCCTTCGTCAAACAGGCGCGAAAGTTGAGGTTCTCGCTGGCGGCCGACTATCTGGTCATGGCCGCCTGGCTGGCCTACCTGAAGTCTCGCCTGCTGCTTCCACGCAACGAGCGGCCGAAGGCCGACGAGGCTCCACCCGAGGAAATCGCCGCCCAACTGGCGTTCCGGCTGGCGAAACTCGACGCGATGCGGAAGGCCGTCGATGCTCTGAACGCGCGGCCCCAGCTGCGCCGGGACGTGTTCGTGCGGGGTGATCCCGAGGCGGTGGTCATCCAGTCGTCCGGACGCATCGAAGGCGACCTCTACCAGCTGATGAGCGCCTACATCGGTCAGCGGAAGCGCGAGCATGACCGCAGCTACCGTCCGGCCGCGCCGACGGCCTATGCCCTGGACGACGCCCGTCATCGCCTTCGCGGCATGTTGCCGGAACTGAGCGCCTGGACGTCACTGGCCGGCGTTGCGCCGATGGCGGTCGACGATCTGGGCCCGAGCCGCGCTTCCTATCTCGCCTCAACGCTGTCGGCGAGCCTGGAGCTGGTCAAGGAAGGCGAGCTGGAGGCGCGTCAGCTTGAGGCGTTCGCCGACCTTTATCTGCGAAAACGCAAGGACCGTCCGGAGGCCGTGGCGTCGTGAGCGATACCCTCTTCGACCTCATCTTTCTCGAACGCTGCATCGAGGCCCTGCTGTTCGCCGCCTCCGAGCCCTTGAGCATCGAGGATCTGGCCCGCCGCCTGCCGGAGGGCGCCGATGTCGCGGCGGGCCTGGAAGCGCTGCGCGTTCGCTATGAGCCGCGCGGCGTGGAGCTGGCGGCGGTCGGTGGTCGCTGGCGGTTCCAGACTGCCGGGGACCTCGCCTTCCTGATGACCGAGGAGCGGGACTCGCCCCGCCGCCTGTCGAAGGCGGCCCAGGAAACACTCGCCATCATCGCCTATCACCAGCCGGTCACCCGGGCGGAGATCGAAGCCGTGCGTGGCGTCCAGGCCAGCAGCGGCACGCTCGACATTCTTCTGGAGCTGGGTCTGGTGCGGATGCGCGGTCGGCGCCGGACGCCCGGCCGGCCCGTGACCTACGGCACGACCGACGCCTTCCTTGAGCACTATGGCCTGGCCAATCTGGCAGACCTGCCGGGCATGGCCGACATGAAGGCCGCCGGCCTGCTGGGCCTCGACCTGCCTCCGGGCTTCGAGGTGCCCGATCCGTCGCGTCCCGGCGACGACGAAGACGCCCTCGATTTCGGCGAGGGCGAGGGCGACGCGCCCGAGTTCGTGCAGGACTATGTCGGCGGCGAGGAGTAGTGCGCCCTTCGAGATGCGATCCTGAAAGATCGCTCCTCAGGATGACGACCACCTTTGCCCGTCATGGTGAGGAGCGAGGCCTCAGCCGAGCGTCTCGAACCACGCAAACTTCAATACCGTCCTTTAATTTGGCGACACGCCGCGCAACCGCCTATATTGGGCCGAACAATCGAACGATGCGGGTCGCCGAGCGTCGCCCGCCTGAAGGAGCATCGCCGCCATGGGTGGTCTGAGTATCTGGCACTGGCTGATCGTCATCGCGGTCGTGGCCGTGGTGTTTGGCGGACGCGGCAAGCTGTCGGGCCTGATGGGCGACGCCGCCAAGGGCATCCGCGCCTTCCAGGACGGCCTGAAGGGCGAGGACTCGAAGGTCGACGACACCGTCGCCACGCCGCTGCCCCGCACCGAAACCGAGAAGGACAAGATCGTCAGCTAGACGATCCTGTGGCTTCGCCCCTGATCGCGCCAAGCGCGCGAACGTAAGGCCGCCTCCATGCTGCCCGGAATCGGTTCGTCCGAACTCTTTGTCATCGCCATCGTCGCCCTGATCGTGGTGGGTCCCAAGGACCTGCCGATCATGCTGCGCAAGCTTGGCCAATGGGTCGCCAAGATGCGCGGCATGGCCAACGAGTTTCGCGCCAGCTTCGACGAGATGGCCCGCCAGTCGGAGCTCGACGAACTGCGTCGCGAGGTCGAGGCGCTGCGCTCGGGCGGGTTCATGAACCCGATGCAGAGCGCCGCCGACAGCGCCCGCGACGTCGGGGTGGAAAGGGTGTTCGCCGACATCGACGCCAGCCTGCAGGGCGGCGGGGTCCAGTTCCCGCCCTCCGCCTACGTGGCGCCCACCGAAGAGGCGGCCCAGACCATCGCCCCGCCGGAAAAGCCAAAGCGCAAGCGTGCAGCGCCCAAGGCCGCCGCGATCGTTGAAGAGGCGACGCCCGCCCGCAAGCCACGCGCGCCGCGCAAGACCGTCGGAACCCCTTCGTGAGCGACGACCTGACCCCCGAAGACTCCGAGATCGAGGCCTCCCGTGCGCCCCTGCTTGATCATCTGGTCGAGCTGCGCCGGCGGCTGATCATCTGCGTCGGCGCCCTGATCGCAGGCTTCGGCCTCTGCTTCGCCTACGCCAACCAGATCTACACCTTCCTGCTGCAGCCGTTCGTCAAGGCCAGCGCCCTGATCCAGGCCCAGAAGCTTGAGCCGCCGCACGGCGCCTTCGACTTCAGCCACGCCTTCGATCTGATCCAGGTGATGATCGGGCTGAAGGCGCTGCCGGTTGTCCAGACCCACAAGCTGGAGCTGATCTTCACCGCCCCGCTGGAGTTTTTCTTCACCAAGATGAAGATGGCCGGCTTCGGGGCCCTGGTGCTGACCTTCCCGATCCTCGCCTGGCAGCTCTACGCCTTCGTGGCGCCGGGCCTGTACAAGAAGGAGCGGATGGCCTTCCTGCCGTTCCTCGCCGCCTCGCCCATCCTGTTCATCCTGGGCGGGGCGATGGTCTACTACTTCATGCTGCCCTTCGTGATGTGGTTCTCGCTGAACCAGGAGGTCACGACCGCAGCCGTCGAGGTGGCGCTGAAGCCGAAGGTATCGGACTACCTCAGCCTGGTGACGACCCTGCTGCTGGGCTTCGGGCTGTGCTTCCAGCTGCCGGTGGTGCTGTCGCTGGCGGGTCTGGCCGGGCTGGTCAGCAGCAAGATGCTGCGCGAGGGCCGCCGCTACGCCATCGTCATCGTCTTCGTCGTCGCCGCTGTCTTCACGCCGCCCGACCCGATCAGCCAGCTGATGCTGGCGATCCCCATCTGCGGCCTCTACGAAATCTCGATCTGGTGCGTCTGGCTGATTGAACGCCGGCGCAAACGGGATGAGGCCGCCGGAACGGACATCGTCCCGGTCTAGGTCGGATGACCGTGAGACCAATCCAGACCCGTCATCCTCGCCCTTGTGGCGAGGATCCCTCGTATCGTCGCAGGGGACCGCTCCAGCCTGACGCGTTCGGAACACGTCGAGAGGGGTCCTGGGCACGAGGCCCAGGATGACGACGGGGGTAGCGTGTAGGGCTTTGAAACCGTCCCGACGCCCGTTAGAGAAAGCGCCTCACACCAGCCGGCGTTCTTCCCATGCACGACATCAAAGCCATTCGCGACAATCCCGCCGCCTACGACGCCGGTTGGAAGTCCCGTGGCTTGGAGCCGCAGTCAGAAGACCTTTTGAGGCTTGATGCTGAAGCTCGTGCTTCGGTTACCAAATTCGAAGGCCTTCAAGCGAGACGCAATGAGCTCAGCAAGCTCATCGGGCAAGCTAAGGCGAAGAAGGACGAGGCCACGGCTTCGAGCTTGATGGCGGAGGTCGAGAGCCTCAAGGCGGCGATTGCCCGCGCAGCACTCGCCGAACACGATGCAAATGAAGAGCTGAACGCTCGACTGGCTGGCCTACCCAATATCCCCGACGCCGTCGTGCCACCCGGCGCGGACGAGGCGGAGAACGTCGAGCAGTCACGCTCGGGCGACCCGCGTCGCATGAATAACCCCCGCGATCACGTCGACATCGGCGCGGGTCTTGGCGGCATGGACTTCGAGGCGGCCGCCCGGATGAGCGGCTCGCGCTTCGTGGTGCTCAAGAAGGGCGTCGCGCGGCTGGAACGGGCCATCGGCCAGTTCATGCTCGACCTGCACACCGGGACCAACGGCTATACAGAAGTGAACCCGCCGGTTCTGGTCAAGGAACAGGCGCTGTTCGGCACCGGACAGCTGCCGAAATTCGAGGAAGATCTCTTCAAGACTACGGCCGACCACTACCTCATCCCGACCGCCGAAGTGTCCCTGACCAATCTGGTCCGCGAGCAGATCACCGCCGAGGAGGAGCTGCCTCTCCGCCTCACCGCCCTGACCCAGTGTTTCCGCTCGGAAGCCGGCTCGGCCGGACGGGACACACGCGGCATGATCCGTCAGCACCAGTTCCAGAAGGTCGAGCTGGTGGCCATCACCACGCCGGAGCAGTCGGCCGCCGAGCACGACCACATGGTCGCCAGCGCCCAGATGGTGCTGGAGACGCTGGGACTGGCCTATCGCACCATGCTGCTGTGCGCAGGCGACATGGGCTTCACGGCGAAGCGGACGTTTGACCTCGAGGTCTGGCTGCCCTCGCAGAACACCTTCCGGGAGATCAGCTCGATCTCCAACTGCGGCGACTTCCAGGCCCGCCGCATGGACGCCCGCTGCCAGAAGCGCGGCGAGAAGGGGACGCGCTTCGTCCACACCCTGAACGGCTCGGGCCTGGCCGTCGGCCGTACGCTGGTCGCCGTGCTGGAGAACTACCAGGACGAGGGCGGCCGGGTTTTCATTCCCGAGGTCCTGCAGCCCTATATGGGCGGCATGACGCATCTGGAGCCCGGTGCGTGATGCGCATCCTCCTCACCAACGATGACGGCATCCATGCCGAGGGTCTCAAGTCGCTCGAGACGATCGCTCGCGCCCTGACCGATGACATCTGGATCGTCGCGCCGGAGTACGAGCAGTCGGGGGCGAGCCGGGCGCTGACCCTGGCTGACCCGATCCGTGTGCGGAAGGAAGGCGATCGCAAGTGGGCCGTCGCCGGAACCCCTACCGACTGCGTGATGCTGGGCGTGCGGGAACTTGTCGAGGGCGTACAGCCGGATCTCGTCCTGTCCGGCGTCAATCGCGGCCAGAACATCGCCGAGGACGTGACCCTGTCGGGCACCGTCGCCGGCGCGATCGAGGGCATGGCCCTTGGCATCCCGTCGATCGCCCTCAGCCAGGCCATGTTCCAGTTCCACGATGGCGCCACGCCGCACTGGGAAACCGCGGAACACTACGGTCCCGGCATCGTACGCCGCCTGCTGGAAGTGGGCTGGCCCGTCGACGTGGTGATGAACGTCAACTTCCCGTCGCGCCCGCCCGGTGAGGTGACCGAGGTCGAAGTCACCCGCCAGGGCTTCCGCGACACCCACATCCGCACCTTCGACAAGCGCACCGACCTGCGGGGCCGCGACTACTACTGGATGGGCTTTTCAGGGCAGTTGTCCAAACCGGCGGATGGAACTGACCTCAAGGCGATCTACGAGGGAAAGATTTCGATCACCCCGCTGCATATCGACCTCACGCACCGGGAATCGGTCAACACGCTCAAGGGCCTCATCGGAGGCGCGCCGCCGAAGGCCTGATGACCGAACCGACCGAAACCTCGCAAACGCGCATGGCGCGCCTGATCCTCGCTCTCCGGTCGCAGGGGGTGACGGATCCGCGCGTGCTGGACGCCATCGAGCGCACGCCACGGGAAATCTTCACGCCGGATCTGTTCAAGGAGCGGGCCTTCGAGGACTCGGCCCTGCCGATCGCCTGCGGCCAGACGATCAGCCAGCCCTTCATTGTCGGCCTGATGACCCAGGCCCTGACCCTGGAGCCTCGGGCCCGGGTGCTCGAGATCGGCACCGGCTCCGGCTACCAGACGACGATCCTCTCGAAGCTGGCGCGGCTGGTCTACACGGTCGAGCGCTACCGGACCCTGATGAGAGAGGCCGAGGAGCGCTTCAAGACGCTGGGTCTCACAAACGTGATCACCCGGTTTGGCGATGGCGGGGAGGGCTGGGCCGATCAGGCGCCGTTCGATCGCATCATGGTCACCGCCGCTGTACCGGAAGAGCCAAAGACGCTTCTGGCGCAGCTCAAGCCGGGCGGCGTGCTCGTCGCGCCCATCGGGAAAGGACCGGTCCAGAGCCTGCGTCGCTATGCGGGTGACGGGCAGGGAGGCTTCAAGGTTGAACTGCTGGGCGACGTGCGCTTCGTGCCTCTGCTCGACGGCGTGGCGCGCGAACTCTGACGTCGCCATCTGACAATATCGTAACTGGCTTAAAGCGCGCGGTTAACGCAGGCTTAAGGACGCTGGGACGACACAATCGGGGCTTACCCAAGGACCGGCGATGACGCATTTCCTCACCCGCACCGCGCTTTTGGCCGTCGCCGCGTTCGCGACCGGCGCCGGCGCCGCGACGCCGAGCTATCCGATCCGGGCCCCCGCGCCCGCGCCCGCGCCCGCAAAGCCAGCAGCGCCGGTCCAGCAGGCTGCGCCTGTCGAAATGGACGAGAACGGCAATCCCGCGCCGGTGGCTCGTCCGTCGGTCACGACCGATGAAGCGGGGAACCCGATTCCCGCGGGACCGACGACCTCGCCGGTCGAGACCCGCGAGCTGGCCGCCCCGCCGCCCCGGCAGCCGGCGTCCACGCCGGCGCCTGTGCCGGTCGATACTTCGTCGGCTCCGCCTCCGGTGATCCGCACTGAGCGGGCCAAGCCGACGCCGCCTCCGGTTCCGGCGGTTGTCACAAAGATAATCACGCTGGCGCCCGGCAAGGTCGTCGACATCGACGGCCGCCCGAAGACCTACACCGTCAAGGAAGGTCAGGGTCTCGACGTCGTCGCGCGCGCCATGGGTTCGTCCCGCGCCGAGCTGGCCAAGATCAACGGGCTCAAGGAGCCGTACAGGCTGAAGCCGGGCCAGGTTCTCAAGGGACCGCTGAGCCGCGCCAAGGCCTATGTCGTGGCGCCGGGTGACACGATGTTCGCCATCGCCAAGCGCTTCAACGTAAAGGCGGCCGATCTGGCCGACGAGAATGACCTGACGGTCAACTCCGCGATCCGCCCTGGCCTGAAACTGCGCCTGCCGGCTGGGTACAAGGACGGCGGCCCGATCAAGAAGACGATCACCGTCACCCCGCCGGCGCCTGTCGTCACGCCGAGCCGTCCCACGCCGGAACCTGAGCCGGTGCGGCCCGCGCCGGTCAAGCCGGCGCCGGAGCCTGAACCCACGCCCGCTCCGGAGCCGGTCAAGCCCGAGCCGGTCAAGCCCACCCCTGTCAAACCCGAACCGGTAAAGCCGGCTCCGGTCAAACCGGCGCCTCTGAAGCCAGCGCCCGTGACGCCCGCGCCGGCGCCGGTCAAGCCGCCGGTCACCACGCCGATTTCCCCCAAGCCCCTCCCGCCGGCGCCCCAGGTGGTGCCGGATGACCGCGCGCCCGCTCTGACCGACGAGCAGATCACGGCGCTGGGTCGCGGACGCTTCGTCTGGCCGGTCAACGGCGACATCATTTCCGCCTACGGCCCCAAGGGCGGCGGTCAGCGCAACGACGGCATCAACATCGGCGCCCCCGCCGGGACGCCCGTTCGGGCCGCCGCTGCCGGCAAGGTGGTCTATTCCGGCGGTGATGTTCCAGGCTTCGGCGTCACGGTCCTGATCCAGCATGAGGATGGCTGGGTCACGGTCTATGGCCATCTGGCGCGCGCCAATGTGCGCATGCAGCAGCAGGTCGCGGCCGGCGAACAGATCGGCCAGGTCGGATCGACAGGCGGCGTCTCAGAGCCGCAGCTCCACTTCGAGATCCGCTATTCGCCCTCGGCCCGCTTCAAGGCCAAGGCGATCGATCCCGGCCTGGTCCTGCCGCGCGGGCGCTAAGCCCTCAGTTCTGACCCCAGCGCCAGCGCCATCCGCCGCGGGTGGTGCGGGCGCAGACGACGATGAGCAGAACCGTGATGAATGCCAACGCACCGGCGCCCAGCGCCGGTCGTGTGTCTATCAGCGTCAGACCAATGAGGATCGAAAGGCCAGCGTAGGCCAGAAGCACCAGCCATCCTTCCCAGCTGCAGGGCAGGCCAGCGCCATAGCCAAAGCGTTTGGGATTGAACCAGGGCTTGCTCATCAAAGCCTCCTGCCTGTCAGTCCGGCAGATTTACACCCAGCTCGCCGGCCAGGTCGCGGATGAATTGCCAGGCGATGCGGCCGGACCGCGAGCCGCGCAGCTGCGCCCAGCGGAGGGCGCGCCCCTGCAGGTCAGGCGTGACCAGGTTGAACCGCGCTGCATAGGATTTCACCGCCTCAAGGTAGCCGGGCTGATCCATCGGCGGGAAGCCGATCCACAGGCCGAAGCGATCTGAAACGCTGACCTCTTCCTCGGCGTCCTCCGCGGCGGCGATCATGCCGCGGCCTTCGGCGTGATCGCGCGGCATCAAATGTCGCCGGTTGGAGGTGGCGACGAACAGCACGTTTTCCGGTGGACCCGCGACGCCGCCCTCCAGTGCCGACTTGAGCGCCTTGGCGGCGGCGGCGCCGTCCTCGAAGGACAGGTCATCGCACAGCACCACGAACCGCTCGTTGCGGCCGCGCAGCTGATCGAACAGCGGCGGCAGCGCCGCGACCTCGTCCCTGTCGACCTCGATCAGCTTCAACGCGGGGTGGGCGCCCGCGACGGTCATGAAGGCCGCCTTGGCCAGAGAGCTCTTGCCCGTGCCACGAACACCCCACAGCAGGGCATGGTTGGCCGGCAGGCGGCAGGCGAACCGGCGCAGGTTCTCAAGGAAGCGGGCCTTCTGCCCGTCGACTCCGACGAGCAGATCGAGGGCCAGCGGATAGTCAGGCGCCGGCAGAAAGGCGTCGCCTGACGGATCGTGGCGGAACAGCCGAGCCGCCGCGAAATCGGGGGGGAGGCGGGCCGGGGGCGCCATCCGCTCGAGCGCTTCGGCGATCCGGGTCAACAGGGCCTGTGTCTTCTCGTCCATACCCCGCCCTTACCGGGACCGCCGCGCATTGCAAAGCGAAGGGGCAGCCCTTAGTTTCCGCCGACCTTTGGCGCGCCCTGCTGGCTGCGCCGATCCTCAAAGCTTCCGGAGACCCCATGCCTGCCGGCGATTCCACCAACATGCTGATGCAGTTCGGCCCGCTCCTGCTTCTGCCCGTCCTGTTCTACTTCATGATCCTGCGCCCGCAGCAAAAGCGGGCCAAGGAACACCAGGACATGCTCACGGCGCTGAAGCGCGGCGACAATATTGTTCTCAACAGCGGTTTGATCGGCAAGGTCGTCCGGGTCGAGGACAAGGAAGTCGGCCTGGAGATTGCCCAGGGCGTCACGGTCAAGGTCGTCAAATCGATGATCGCGGAAGTGCGTGGCAAGGGCGAACCCGCCGTCGCCAACGACACCAAGTCCTGATCACAGCGCCAAGGCCTGTCCTGACATGATGCAGCTCTCGCGCTGGAAGTTCGTCGTCGTTACCGCGGCGATACTTTTCGGCCTGCTCTTCACCCTTCCGAATCTGCTTCCCGCCGGCGTGCGGGACAGCTTGCCCGGGTTCCTGCCGAAGAAGACCCTGAACCTGGGTCTCGACCTGCAGGGCGGTTCCTATCTTCTGCTGGAAGTCGACACAGTCGCGTTGCGGAAGGAGAAGGCGACCAACCTTCTGGAGGATGTTCGCAAGTCCCTGCGCGACGAGCAGATCCTGTTCTCGGATCTCGTGCTGACGCCGACAGGCGTGACCGTCCGCATCACCGACCCTTCGCTGGTGACCAAGGCGTTCAACAAGCTGTCGCGCCTCAATCAGCTGACCAAGTCGGGCAAGCAGGAACTGCGTATGTCACGCGGTGATGACCAGCGCGTGAGCCTGGAATTCTCTGAAGCGGCGATGGCGGAAGAGGGTTCGAGCGCTGTCGACCAGTCGATCGAGATCATTCGCCGCCGGGTCGATGAGCTGGGCACCCGCGAACCGGCCATCACCCGTCAGGGCTCCAACCGGATCGTTCTCCAGGCCCCGGGTGAAAGCGACCCGGAAAAGCTGAAGGCCGTCATCGGCCAGACCGCCAAGCTGACCTTCCAGATGGTCGACACGAGCGTGTCGCTGGAGGAAGCCCAGGCCGGCCGTCTGCCGCCCGGATCTGAAATCCTTCCCAGCACCGACCGCTACGCCACGGCCTATGTCGTCCGCCGGCGCATCGACGTGTCGGGCGACATGCTGACGAACGCCCAGCAGGTCAACGACCCGCAGACAGGCGAAGTCGAGGTGTCCTTCCGCTTCAACGGTCAGGGCGCCAAGCGCTTCGCCGACGTGACCAGCAAGAACGTCGGCAAGCCGTTCGCCATCGTGCTTGACGGCAAGGTCATCTCCGCGCCGAACATCCGCGGCCCCATCACCGGCGGCAGCGGCGTGATCCAGGGCAACTACACGGTGGAATCGGCCAACGAGCTGGCCATCCTGCTGCGCGCCGGCGCCCTCCCGGCCCCGTTGAAGGTCGAAGAGCAGCGGACCGTCGGCGCCGAACTGGGCGCGGACGCGGTCAAGGCCGGCATGACGTCGACGATCGTCGGCTTCGTCACGATCCTGGTCTTCATGCTGCTGACCTACGGATTCCTGTTCGGCGGCATCTCGGTGATCGCCCTGATCATCAACGGTCTGATGATCATCGCGGCCATGAGTGCAACCCAGGCGACCCTGACCCTTCCCGGCGTGGCGGGCCTGATCCTGACCCTGGCCGTGGCGGTCGACGCCAACGTGCTGATCTACGAACGGATGCGGGACGAACTACGGGCGGGCAGACCGCTGGTCACCGCCATGGACGCGGGCTTCTCGCGGGCCATGGAGACCATCATCGACGCCAACCTGACGACCCTGCTGGCGGCGCTGATCATGTTCTTCTTCGGCGCGGGCCCGGTTCGCGGCTTCGCCTGGACGCTGTCGATCGGCGTCTTCACCTCGGTGTTCACGGCGGTCGTGGTGACCCAGCTCCTGCTCGCCCTGTGGTTCCGATACGCGCGTCCCAAGACGCTGCCGATCGCTTGAGGTTCGCCCGATGACTTTCTGGCCTCTGATCAAAGTCCTGCCGGTGAAGACGAACTTCCGCTTCGTCGATTTCGCCAAGTATGCGGGCATGCTCTCCGTCGTGGCGGCTGTCGCGTCGCTGGCGCTCGTGCTGATTCCCTTCAAGGGACCCTGCGGCGGACTGACCTGCGGCATCGACTTCCGTGGAGGGACAGTGCTGGAGTTCAGCACCTACCCCAAGCCCGTGGACCTGGCGGTCGTGCGTGAGGCAGTGAGCAACCGCGGGCTCGGCGATGTCGGCGTGCAGGCCTTCGGTGAAGGCGCCAAGGCCGGCGTCATGGTTCGATTCCAGAACCCCGAAGGCAAGGACGCCAACGCCGTGAAGTCAGGCGTGCGCCAGGCCATCCAGCAGGCGCTGGGCGAGGTGAAGTTCACCAACGACGCCACGGTCGGCGCCAAGGTCTCCGGTGAGCTGTTCACCAGCGGCATCCTGGCCCTGCTCGTCGCGATCGGCCTGATGCTGGTCTACATCTGGTTCCGGTTCGAGCTGCAGTTCGGCCTTGGAGCGGTGGTGGCCCTGTTCCACGACGTGCTGCTGACGTTCGGCCTGATCGCCGTGACCAAGATGGAATTCAGCCTGACGACGATCGCCGCGATCCTGACCATCATCGGCTACTCGATGAACGACACCGTCGTGGTCTTTGACCGCCTTCGCGAGAACCTGCGCAAGTACAAGAAGATGCCGCTGCGCGAGGTCATCGACCTGTCGATCAACGAAACCCTGTCGCGGACGGTGATCACCGGCGCTACCGCGATCATGGCGCTCGCCGGCCTGGCGATCTTCGGCGGTGAGGCGCTCTTCGGCTTCTCGATCATCATGATGTTCGGCATCACGCTGGGCACCTATTCGTCGATCTATGTGGCCGCGCCCGTGATCCTGCTGTGGGGCGTCAAGCGTGGCGGCGAGGAAGAGGCGACGCCGATCAAGTTCGGCGCGGCCTCGCGGCCCTGAGGCCCGGGATGCGGCAGCCGCCTTCGGTGGATGCCTGGGGCGGCGGCGGGTTCCGCGTGGCCGGTGACTGGCGGCCGGGATCGCTGCTGATCCTCGATGACGTGGCCCGTGCATGGTCGCCCGTCAGCCTGAGCGCCCTGACCCCCGGCGATTTCGCGGAGGTACTCGCCAACCGTGACGCGGTCGAGTTCGTGCTGCTCGGCACGGGGCTGGTCCCCGGGCTCCCGTCCCGGGAGATCCGCGACCTGCTCAGGAACGCAGGCATCGGACTGGAGTTCATGGCCACCGAGGCCGCGGCGCGCACCTACAACGTGGTCGCGTCCGAGGGCCGGCGCGTGGCCGCCACGCTCATCGCGGTGTGATCGGCAACCTGTTTACCAGACCGGGCGAAGCGGCCTATAGCTGAGCGTCAAGGTAGGACTTTATCTGAGGGGCAATTCGATGATCGCCGGACTTCTTTCCAACTTCCGCAACACCGTGATCCTGAGCGTCGTGCTCGCGCTGGTCATGGTCTTTGCCTACGCCCAGTACCATGGCGGCGTGGACGTCCTCTTCATCGAGGCGCTGCTGCGCTGGATCCACACCTTCCTCGGCATCCTGTGGATCGGGCTTCTGTACTACTTCAACTTCGTCCAGATCCGGAAAATGCCGGAAATTCCCGCCGAGCTGAAGCCGGCCGTGTCCAAGTACATTGCCCCCGAGGCGCTGTTCTGGTTCCGTTGGTCGGCCCTGGGCACCTGGGTCGCCGGCGTTCTGCTGGCCGGTAGCAAGCAGGTCCTGCTGCCCGCCTACACGCTGGGCGCCAGCGAGGGCTTCGTCAGCACCAGCCACATCCTGCTGGGCATCGGCATGTGGCTCGCCACAATCATGTTCCTCAACGTCTGGGTCTTCATCTGGCCGAACCAGAAGATCGCCCTGGGCATCGTCGAGGCTGACGCGGACGCCAAGGCCAAGGCCGGCAAGACGGCGATGCTGTTCTCGCGCACCAACCTGCTGCTCAGCATCCCCATGCTGACGGCCATGACGATGACGCAGACGCTCGGCTAGCCGATCGTCTCAAGGATACGGGGAGGGCTCGTCGAAAGGCGGGCCCTTCTTCGTTTCGAGGCCCATGGACGACGATCTCGACTCCCTCGTGCAGCGCGTCGCGCCCGACCGCTGGCTGTCCAGCCGGTTCGTGGCGGATTCTGCCGCGCGCACCGATCTGATCGCGCTCTATGCCCTTGACCATGAACTGACGCGGATCCCTCAAATCGTCAGCGACCCGCTGATGGGCGAGATTCGCATGACCTGGTGGCGCGAGGGTCTTGAGGAGATCGCGCAAGGCAGGCCGCCGCGGTCCCACCCCGTGCTGAAGGCCATCGCCGGCGGCGACCTGCCGCCGACCGCACTTGCCGCGCTGGCCGAGGCGCGGCTGGGCGACCTGGACGGCCCGAAGACGGGCGAGGATGCCCTGAAACACGCCGACGCCACCGAAGGCCTGCTGATGGCCCTCGCGGCTCGACGGCTTTCGCCGGAGGCCACGGCCGATCAGGTGCGACAGGCCGCGCGGGCCGTCGCCCTCGCGCCTACCGACGCAGAAGCCGCCCTGACCGCCCTGAAGGCCGCCATAGCCGAGCTGGCGCGGCTGCCGATCGCCGCCTTTCCGGCGGTCGCCCATGCGTCGCTGGTCCGTCGCTACGCAGGCGGCGGCAGGCCGGGAGACCTCGAAAAGCGCTGCCGACTGTTCTTCGCCGTTCTGACCGGTCGGATAGCCTAGCGGGTTGCCCTAGCGTGATCTGGCGCGCCTTGCCGTGATCAGCATATTGAGGCGGAACGACAGACAACGAGGGAGAACGCGCCATGGTCGACGTGATCACACAGGGCTTTACCGACGACCGTTTCGCAGGCGCGCGCGCCGCGTTCGAGGCCAATTTCGCGAACAGCGGCGACCTCGGCGCGTCGTTCTGCGCCACGCTCGAAGGCGAAATCGTCGTCGACATCTGGGGCGGCTGGGCCGACCCGGAGAAGACCCGCCCCTGGGAGCGGGACACCATCGTCAACGTCTACTCGACGACCAAGACCATGACGGCGCTGACCGCGCTGCTGCTGGCCGATCGCGGCGAGCTGGACTTTGACGCGCCGGTCGCGCGCTACTGGCCGGAGTTCGCCGCCAACGGCAAGGCCGACATCAAGGTCAGCCAGCTGATGAGCCATTCAGCCGGCCTGTCGGGTTGGTCGGAAACGGTCGACGGGGACATCCTCTACGACTGGGAGCGGGCCACGGCGCTGCTGGCGGCCCAGGCCCCGCTCTGGGCTCCCGGCACGGCGCCCGGCTATCACGCGGTGACCCAGGGCTATCTGGTCGGGGAGGTGGTCCGCCGCATCGCCGGCAAGTCGCTCGGCACGGTGTTCCGCGAGGAATTCGCCGAGCCGCTCGGCGCGGACTTCCACATCGGCCTGCCGGCGTCCGAGGACGGCCGGGTTGCTGATCTCGTTCCGCCGCCGCCGCGCGACGCCTCGATCGGGGAGGGCTCCAGCACCTATCGGACCGACAACCCGCCGATCAACGTCCTGGCGACCCGCACCCGTGACTGGCGGGGCGCGGAAATCCCTGCGGCCGGCGGCACGGGCAACGCCCGCTCGGTGGCGCAGATCCACGCAATCCTGGCCAACGGCGGCGTGGCCCAGGGCCGGCGCTTCCTGTCCGAAGCCGGCTGCCGCAAGGCGCTGGAACTGCAGATCGAGGGCAAGGACCTCGTGCTCGGCATGCCGGTCCGTTACGGCATGGGCTTCGGCCTCGGCGGCGGAACCCTGCCGCTGCCCAGCCCCAACACCATCTTCTGGGGCGGCTATGGCGGCTCGCTGGCGATCATCGACATGGATGCGCGCACGACCTTCGCCTACGCCATGAACCGGATGGCCGGCACGACGACAGGCGACATGCGGGCCTTCAGCCTGGCGATGGCCATGTGGCAGGGGCTGGGCCTGATCCCGGCCTGATCACAGGGCCGCAACGAACGAGGGGGACGCCGCGGTGCGACGTCCCCCCCTTTTTTGTCCGGAAGCCGGATGTCTATTCGGGCTTGGTGTGAGCGTTCAGCCAGCCCAGCACTTCGTCATGCCACTGCACCGAGTTCTGCGGCTTGAGCACCCAGTGGTTCTCTTCCGGGAAGTACAGCAGCTTGCTCTCGACGCCACGCCGCTGCAGGGCGGTGAAGGTCGACAGGCCTTCTTCCAGCGGTACGCGGTAGTCCCGGCCGCCGTGGACGACCAGCATCGGGACCGTCCAGTTGGCCACATGGTCGGCCGGATTGAACTGGCTGTAGGTCGTGCCCGCAGACCAGGGCGTGCCGCCATTTTCCCATTCGCTGAACCACAGCTCCTCGGTGGAGTAGGCCATGAAGCGGGCGTCGAAGATGCCGTCGTGATTGACGAGGCACTTCCACGGCTCTTTCCAGTTGCCGGCGATCCAGTTGACCATGAAGCCGCCATAGGAGCCGCCGAGCGCACAGGCGCGGCCGCCGTCTAGGAAGCTGTAGGACTTCAGGGCATAGGCCCAGCCCTTCTGCAGGTCTTCCAGCGGACGGTCGCCCCAGTGCTGGCTGATCGCGTCCGTGAAGCCCTGGCCGTAGCCGGTCGAGCCGTGGAAATCGATCATCACCACCGCGTAGCCCGCGCCGGCGTAGGTCTGGGCGTTCCAGCGATAGTGGAACAGATTGCCGAAGCTGCCCTGCGGCCCGCCGTGGATCAGGAAGGCGACCGGGTACTTCTTGCTCGGATCAAAGCCGACCGGCTTGACCAGATAGCCGTGCACCGTCTCGCCGTTCCAGCCCGGGAAGCTGAACTGCTCGTACTGGCCGAACTCGACGCTGGCCAGCTTGTCGGCGTTGGCGTTGGTCAGCTGGACAGGCTTCGACCCCGGCTTGAAGCCGATGCTGAAGAGCTGGGCCGGACCGGCCAGGGTGTCCTGGGCGTAGACGATGCCCTTGGGGCCGACGTCGAAGGCGCTGACATGGCCGTCGCCGGTGACCGGCGTGACCTTTCCGGTCCTCACATTGATGGCGAAGATCCGCACCTGGCCGACGTCGCCGGCCAGCGCGTAGATCGTCTTTCCGTCCGGGGCCCAGGCGAGGGCGTCGGCCGACCGATCCCAGTCCGCGGCCAGTTCGCGGTCCTTGCCGGTCGCTTCGTCATGAATGCCGATCTGCCAGCGGTCGGCCTCGAAGCCGGGACGCTTCATGGACCGGTAGGCGACCAGCTTGCCGTCCGGGGAATAGACCACGCCGCTGTCCCAGGCCTTGTTGGCCTCGGAGTAGTTGGTCAGCTGGCCCGAGCCATCGGCGGGCGCGCCATAGATGTCGAAGTTGGTGCTCCAGGGCTCGGTCTTGCCGGCGAGGCGGGCCGAGAAGACAACCTCCTTGCCGTCGGCCGAGAAGGTGAACTCGCTCTCGTCGCCGAACGGCTTGGAGGGCGCGTCGCCGTCGAAGCCGTGCATGATCGCGACCGGCTTGTCGGCGGTGACGCCCTTTTCGTCGAAGGTCAGCACGAACAGCTGGTTGCGCGTGCCGTCGGCCCATTCGTCCCAGTGACGCACGAACAGCCGATCGTAGACCACGCCGGTGGTCTTCTGCGCCTTGCGGGCGGCGATGCGGTCGACTGAGCACTGCAGGGTGGGGCAGTCCGGGAACACGGCGAGTGTCACCAGCAGCTTCCTGCCATCGGGCGAGGTGCGGAAGCCGCCCACGTCGAACGGCAGGCTGGTCACCTGGCTGGCCCCGGCCGCACCGATGTCGGCGCGCCAGACCTGCGACGAGCCGCTACGGCTCGAGAGGAAATAGATGCTGTGGCCGTCAGCGCCCCAGCGGGCGCTGCTGACGCCGCCGCCGTCCGAGGCGTCGAGCTTGCGCGGCGCGCCGGGGGTCTTGCCAGAAAGGTCAATGGCCCAGAGCTCTGACCTGGCCTTGTTGGCCTCGTAGTCGACGACCCGGCGCGAATAGAGGACGTAACGACCGTCCGGCGAGACGCGCGGGTCGCTCAGCCGGTCGATCGTGACCATGTCTTTCGCGGTAAAGGGCCGCGCGTCGGCGGCGGCGCTGATGCTGAGGGCCAGAAGGCCGGCGGCGAACAGGCGAGCGATGATCTTCATTCAGGCGTTTCCCGGCGGATCGTTGCGCAATTTTGCCGGCACCCTAAGGGCGTCGTGCCGTCCGCGCCAGTCTTCGGGGTAGTCTTTTCCGCCGCCCGCGTGCGGTCAGGCCGCCGCCACGGCCTCGCTCGTCAGCCATGTTTCGAGATCGGCCATGGCGCGTTCGCTCATCATCCGCTTCTTGGCCCGACCACGGTCCTGCGGTTGCAGCTTGCGGCCCTCGCCATCATGGCGCGGCGCCTCCATCGGCGGCAGCAGTCCATAGTTGATGTTCATCGGCTGGAAGGTCGCCTTTGGCCCTTCCATGAAGCCGCCGGTGATGTGGGTCGCCAGCGCGCCGAGCGCGGTGGTCGCGGGGGGCAGGGTCATCGGCGTTCCCAACCGTTCCGCCGCCGCGAGGCGTCCGGTCAGCAGGCCAAGGGCCGCGCTCTCGACGTAGCCCTCGACCCCCGTGACCTGTCCGGCGAAGCGCAGCCGCGTGTCGGCCTTCAGCCGCAGCCTGTCGTCGAGCAGGCGCGGGCTGTTGAGGAATGTGTTTCGATGCAGGCCGCCGAGCCGCGCGAACTGTGCGTTCTCCAGGCCCGGGATCATGCGGAAGATGTCGGTCTGGGCGCCGTGCTTCAGCTTGGTCTGGAAGCCGACCATGTTCCACAGTGTGCCCAGCGCGTTGTCCTGGCGGAGCTGGACAATGGCCCAGGGCTTGACGGTCGGGTTGTGGGCGTTGGTCAGGCCGACCGGTTTCATCGGGCCGTGGCGCAAGGTTTCGCGGCCCCGCTCGGTCATCACCTCGATCGGCAGGCAGCCGTCGAAGTAGGGCACGTTTTCCCAGTCCTTGAACTCGGACTTGGGCCCGGCCAGCAGGGCGTCGATGAAGGCGTTGTACTGGTCCTTGTCCATCGGACAGTTGATGTAGGCCGCCGCGTCGCCGCCGGGGCCTTCCTTGTCGTAGCGCGACTGGCGCCAGGCCTTGCTCATGTCGATCGACTCGAGATGGATGATCGGGGCGATGGCGTCGAAGAAACTGAGACTGTCCTCACCCGTGAGCGACAGGATGGCCTCGGCCAGCGGCGGGGAGGTGAGGGGGCCGGTAGCGATGATCACGCTGTCCCAGTCGGCCGGCGGCAGGCCGGTAACCTCTTCCCGCATGATGGTCACCAGAGGATGCGCCTCGAGCCTGGCGGTCACGTCCGCTGAGAAGCCGTCGCGGTCAACTGCGAGGGCTCCGCCGGCGGGCACCTGATGCTTGTCGCCGCTCGACAGGATGATCGAGCCGCAGCGACGCATCTCTGCGTGCAGTAGACCGACTGCGTTGTACTGCCAGTCGTCCGAGCGGAAGGAGTTGGAACAGACCAGCTCGGCCAGGCCGTCGGTCTGGTGGGCGTCGGTGCCCCGCACCGGCCGCATCTCGTGCAGCACCGCGGGCACGCCGGCCTCGGCAAGCTGCCAGGCCGCTTCGGAGCCGGCGAGACCGCCGCCGATCACATGAACAGGTTTCATCGTCATGGGCGGAGACATAGGGCCAGGCGGGCTCGCGTGAAAGCGGCAGATGCTGGCGTCGCGCGGAGAGTTGTGATGGTCTCCGCGAACACGGTTCCTCGGGGAGGGCGGATCATGGCTCGGATTGATATCGGCAAGACGGCGTTCGCCGGCTTTGGACTTGTGGGGCGCAAGCCGCTGGCCGTGGTTGGCTGGGCGGTATTCATCCTGGTGCTCGGGATCCTTCCGGTCATCGGAATACTCGCCGCCGTGGGGCCGGCTTTCGCCGACCTGATCGCGATCGGCAAGAACGGCGGCGAACCGACGTCGGAACAGATGATGCCGTTCATTTCGACCTGGTACGCTGCGAATCCGATCCTCTGGGTCCTCGGGTTGCTCGTCCGGGTCATGCTCGCCGGCGCTGTCTTCCGGGCCATCCTTGAGCCGAAGGCGAGCCGCTGGGCCTACCTGCGGCTCGGCATGGGTGAGGTCTGGCTGGCTCTGGTGGTGATCTGCCTCAGCATTATCCTCACCATGGGGGCGATGGTCTGGATCGGCCTGACCGCCGGTATCGCCTTCGCCATCTGGCAGGCGTCGCACCCGGCCACGATCGGCTTCTGCATTCTCTCGGGTGTCGTGCTGGCGGTGGGGCTTATCTGGCTTTCTCTGCGCTTCAGTCTCGCGGCGCCGATGAGCTTCGCCGAGCGAAACTTCCGCCTCTTCGAATCCTGGACGCTGACGCGGGGAAACGCCGTCAGCCTCTTGCTGGTCACCCTGATCCTCATCCTGATCGTCATGGTTCTGGAGGGTGTGGTCATGGCCGTCATGGCGTCGGCCGGCATGGCCGCGGCCGGCGGAATGGGAGGGCTTCACCACCTCGACGCCCAGGCCGTGGAAGCCTTCTTCCGTCAGTCGCCAAAGGTCTTGCTGGGCACACTGGGACCGTGGGTCGTCATCGGCGGTCTGGTGGCCAGTTTTGTCGGGGCGGTGTTCGTGTCGGTGTTCACGGCGCCCTGGGCGGAAGCCTACCGGCAGCTGCGCGGATCGGCCGAAGGGATCGTCTGACGGGCACAACGTCGGTTCCAGCCCTGACGACCTGAAATCCTGTCGCCATCTGGCGCGAAGCAGGGTTTAAGGCGCACAGGAACCACACGCGCTCATGGCGCGAGGAGTCGCATGTCCCAGGCGCGTTTTTCGGTCCGGACTGCCGTGGCCGAAGGCTTCGGTTTCTGGCGCGCCAACGTGCTGCGGGCCATCGGCCCGTTGTCGCTTGTGGCTGTCGCGGCGCTGACGGCCAATGTGACGCCAATCAAGGTCGCCCTGATCGCAACCGCGGTCTATTTCATCGCGCTCCTGATGGCCCAGGGGGCGCTGTACCGTATCGCCCTGGCTCCGGTCGGCGCTGAGTCCCCCGAGCACAACGGCCCGCTCGGGTTTCAATGGCGCGGACTGGAGACGCGGCTGCTCGGACTGACCTTTCTGACGGTGGTCCTGCTGTTCATCGTGGCCTTCGTGACCACCTTCATTCTGGCCGTCGTGCTGCTCGGCTTCGTCGGGGGTGACGCGGCCGTAAACGCCGCATCGCCGGATGCGTTGATGGCGAGCCTCAGCCCCCTGGCGCGATTTATCTTCAATGCCGGACTGACCCTCTGCCTGCTTGGCATTCTCGTGCTGGTTCTCCGGCTGACAATGGCCGCGCCCGCGACGGCGGCGTCGACCGGCATTCGCATGTTCAGCGCCCTCGGGCTGACCAGGGGATCGGTGCTGCGTATCCTGGCGGCGGTGGTGCTCGTCAATCTGCCGATCTTCGCGCTTCAGGGGCTGGCCATGGGGTTCAGCGAACTCACACGCTCGCCGGTCACGGATCATTGGGCCGAGGGCATTGCGACCGCGGTCGGCACGCTCTTTTATGTCCCCATCTCGGTCGGAATGACGTCCCACATTTACCGCCGACTGAAGGAGGGCGCGGGCCAATGATCATTTCGCCAACCAGCACCGCCTTCGAGGGCTTCCGCATCATCCGCGACCGTCCCGGTCTGATCCTCGCCTGGACCGGCTTCTACCTCCTGTCGCTGCTGGCGATGATCGTGGTCCTGCTGGTGCCCAATATCGGCAATCTCGCGGCGGTCGAGGCGACCGGCGTGCAGCGTGACTTCGGCGAACTGGTGGCGCGGTTCGGCGTGTCGATGTTCATTGCCTTCCCGCTGGCGGTGATCATGCCGATCATGCTGGTGACGGCCATCTATCGCACGGTGCTCAATCCCGAAGACAAGGGCTTTGCCCACCTCAAGATCAGCGCTGACGAGTTGCGCATGTTTCTGGTCAGCCTGCTGGTGATCCTGATCTTCGCTGTCGCGAGCGGCGTCTATGGCGCGCTGGTGGTGATCGTGGCGAACAACTCCGGCGGCCTGCACAAGGCCGTCACCTGGGTCGGTTCGCTCGGCGGCGTGGCCCTTCTGGGGTGGCTGGCCACTCGCCTGGCGCTGGCCGGCGTCATGACCTTCGCCGAACACCACTTCCGGCTCTGGGCCGCCTGGCGTCTCACGCAGGGCCAGTTCTGGAGGCTTCTGCTCACCCTGGGTCTCGCGATCGTCTATGCCGTGCTCGTGGTCGCCGGGGCGCTGACCCTGAGCCTCTTGCTGGCCAAGGTGACGGGCGGTTTCACGATGATGGGGCGGCTGGCCAGCCCCGACCTCACCCATCTTACGCCGGCGCTCGCGCTTGGCCTGCTCGGAGAGCTGCTTCTGCAGATGGCGCTGCAGACGCTGCTGATCGTGCTGGTGTTCGTGATCTTCTACGCCCCGCCGGCGGCGGCCTATCGCCGCCTCAAGGCCCACGCCGCTGCGGACCTCTAGGCGGCGGCGCTCGGCCGACCCGACACCCGCTCCAGCCAGGCGTGCAGATTCGGCGTCTCCGCCGGGATCTCCAGGCCGGTGAAGGTCGCGAAATCGATCGTGGTCATGGCGACGATGTCCGCCATCGAATAGCGCTCTCCCGCCAGGAAGGCCCGGCCGTCGGCCAGTTCCCGGTCCAGCCAGGACAGGACCCGTCCGTAGGTCTCGCGGTTGGACTCGCCGAAATCCTTGAACTGCGTCAGCAGGGCCGCCGTCAGCGGGTGCGCGTGGCGCCAGAACATGCCGACCGGCGTCATCAGCTGGAACTCGATCCGGCGGATCCACATGTCGATGGTCGCCTGTTCGATCGCGGTCTCGCCGAACAGCGAAGGGGTTGGATGCAGGCCTTCCAGGTAACGGCAGATCGAGACGCTCTCGGAGATCGCCGTCCCGTCGTCCAGCACCAGCGTCGGCACCTGACCCAGCGAGTTTCGCGCGCGGTGTTCGTCCGACTTGTGCTCACGCTTGTGCAGCGCGACCCGCGTCTCGGGCAGATCGATGCCCTTTTCAGCGATGAAGATGCGGACACGGCGCGGGTTGGGGGCGGGGTTTCGTTCTCCGTAGAGGATCATGGGCGTTCTCCGGCGGGGTGGTCAGACAACGCGCGGGTCGCACGATCTGATTCCTGGCTCCTTGCGGGCCGTCGCCACAAGACCACGCCGTATGACGCCTGTCATGACCCTTGCCACGGCAAACGGACGATGCTCCCCTGAGCGACGGAGCGGTGGTCAGGGATCACCGGGCGAGGGGGATGCAGGGATGTTTTCGGCTTCAGAGGTGGCCTTCAGCGGGTTCCGCGCGGGCCGCGAACACTTCCGGACGGTGCTCGTCTGGATACCGATTCTGGCGATCATTTCCTTCGTCATGTCGGCCGGCATGATCTCCATGGCCGGTCCGAGTCTGACGCAAATGACCACCATGAGCGCGACTGCGGAATCGGATCCCCGGGCCATGTGGGCGGCCATGAAGCCGCTGATGAAGATGTATGCGGTCCTGCTGCCGCTCGTGCTGCTCTACTACGGGGTTCTGTACGGTGCGGTGAACCGGATGATGCTTCGTCCGTCGGACAAGCGAATGGCCTATTTCGCGCTCGGCGCCGACGAACTGCGCCAGATCGCCCTGATGATCCTGACGTTTCTGGTCTTTCTCGGTGTCTATATCGCGGGAGTCATCGGGGTCGTCGCGCTGGTGGCCGTCGCCGCCATGGTCGGCAAGGCTTTCGCGCCGCTGGCCGGGATCGTCGGCGGGCTCGCGTTGTTCGGCTTCATGATTGTGCTGCTTGTGCGTCTTTCACTGGCCAGCGCGCAGACCTTCGCTACGGGCAAGATCAACGTGTTTGGATCCTGGGCCCTGACCCGGGGCAAATTCTGGCCGATGCTCGGCGCCTACATCCTGGCGTTCATCCTGATGGTGATCACCTACGCGGCGGTGTTCGCCATCCTGATGCTGGTGATGGTCCTGATCGGTGGCGGGTTCAGCGCGATGGGCACGATCTTCTCGCCGGATTTCACGTCGCTGAAGACCTTCTTCACCCCGACCTTCCTGATCTACGAACTGGTCGCGGCCATTCCCGCGCCGTTCCTCCTCTTGATCATGATGTGTCCGGCACCGGAGATTTACCGCAGCCTGACCGGCGGCGGCGCACCCGCCTGATGAGTAAGGCGCGGGCGGGCGATCAGGCCCGCCTGCGCTTCTCGCCGGCCCGGTCGCGGTGGCGTTTGAGCACCTCGGCCAGGTAACGACCGGTCCAGCTGCCCTCGATGCCGGCGACCTTCTCGGGCGTGCCGACGCCGACGATCTCGCCGCCGCCGTCGCCGCCCTCGGGGCCGAAGTCGACGATCCAGTCGGCCGTCTTCACCACATCCAGATTGTGCTCGATGACCACCACGGTGTTGCCCTGGTCGACCAACTCGTGGAGCACCTCGAGCAACTTCTTCGTGTCCTCGAAATGCAGGCCGGTGGTCGGCTCGTCGAGAATGTAGAGGGTGCGCCCGGTGGCCCGCTTGCTCAGTTCCTTCGATAGCTTGACCCGCTGGGCCTCGCCGCCCGACAGCGTCGTCGCCTGCTGGCCGACGTGGACGTAGCCCAGGCCGACCCTCTTCAGGGTCTCCATCTTGTCGCGCACCGGCGGCACGACCTTGAAGAAGTCGGCGGCCTCCTCGACGGTCATGTCGAGGATGTCGGCGATCGACTTGCCCTTGAACAGGATCTCGAGGGTCTCGCGGTTGTAGCGCTTGCCCTTGCAGACGTCGCAGGTGACGTAGACGTCGGGCAGGAAGTGCATCTCGATCTTGATCAGGCCGTCGCCCTGACAGGCCTCGCAGCGGCCGCCCTTGACGTTGAAGCTGAACCGGCCCGGGCCATAGCCGCGCGCCTTGCTCTCCGGCAGCTGGCTGAACCAGTCGCGGATCGGCTGGAAGGCGCCGGTGTAGGTCGCCGGGTTCGACCGCGGCGTGCGGCCGATCGGGCTCTGGTCGATGTCGATGACCTTGTCGAAGTTCTCCAGCCCCTCGATCTTCTCGTAGGGGGCCGGGGCCTCGCTGGCGTTGTTCAGCCGGCGCGCGGCGGCCTTGTAGAGGGTCTCGATGGTGAAGGTCGACTTGCCGCCGCCGCTGACCCCGGTGATGCAGGTGAAGGTGCCGACCGGAATCTCGCCGGTGACGCTCTTGAGGTTGTTGCCGGTCGCGCCGACGACGCGCAGCACATGCTTCTTCGAGATCGGCCGGCGCTGCTCGGGCACGGCGATCTCGCGCGTGCCGGTCAGGTACTGGCCGGTGACGCTCTTTGGATTGGCCATGATGTCGGCAGGTTTGCCCTCGGCGATGATCTCGCCGCCGTGCACGCCGGCGGCCGGGCCCATGTCGATGACATAGTCGGCGGTGAGGATGGCCTCCTCGTCATGCTCGACCACCAGCACCGAGTTGCCGAGGTCGCGCAGGCCGCGCAACGACTGCAACAGGCGGGTGTTGTCGCGCTGGTGAAGGCCGATCGACGGCTCGTCCAGCACGTAGAGCACGCCGGTCAGGCCACTGCCGATCTGGCTGGCCAGCCGGATGCGCTGGCTCTCGCCACCGGACAGGGTGCCCGAGCCGCGCGACAGGTTGAGGTAGTCCAGGCCGACGTCGACGAGGAAGCGCAGGCGATCGTTGATCTCCTTCAGGATCCGCCGGGCGATCTCCATCTGCTTGTCGCTCAGCTGGCCTTCGAGCGCCTCGAACCAGGCCTTGGCCTGGCGGATGGCCAGGGTGCTGACCTCGGCGATGTTGCGCTGGCCGATCTTGACCGCCAGGGCTTCGGGCTTGAGGCGCGCGCCGTCGCAGACATCGCAGGGCGTGTCGGACTGGTAGCGGCCGAGCTCCTCGCGAACCCAGGCCGAGTCCGTCTCCCGCCAGCGCCGCTCGAGGTTCGGCAACACGCCCTCGAAGGGCTTGTTGACCTCGTACTTGCGGGCGTTGTCATCGTAGACGAAGTGAATCTTCTCGGTCCCGGTGCCGTACAGCACGACCTTCTGCGCCTCGGCTGACAGGCTGTGCCAGGGCGCGTCCATCGAAAAGCTGTAGTGTCGGGCCAGCGCCTGCAGGGTCTGGGTGTAGAGCGGCGAGGGGCCCTTGGCCCAGGGCGACACCGCGCCCTTGTGCAGGGTCTTGTCCTTGTCCGGCACCACCAGGTCGGCGTCGAACGCCAGCTTGGCCCCCAGGCCGTCACAGGTCGGGCAGGCGCCGAACGGGTTGTTGAACGAGAACAGCCGCGGCTCGATCTCGCTGATGGTGAAGCCGCTGACCGGGCAGGCGAACTTTTCGGAGAAGATGATGCGGCGAGGCTCACCGCCTTCAATCTCGGCGTCGGCCCACTCGGCCACGGCGATGCCGTCGGCCAGCCGCAGGGCCTGTTCGATGCTGTCGGCGTAGCGCTGCTCAAGGCCGTTCTTGGTCACCAGCCGGTCCACGACCACGTCGATGTCGTGCTTGAACTTCTTGTCCAGCTCCGGCGCGTCCTCGATCGGATAGAGCACGCCGTCGATCTTCAGCCGCTGGAAGCCGAGCTTGCGCCACTCGGCGATCTCCTTCCTGTACTCACCCTTGCGGCCGCGCACGACGGGCGCGAGCAGATACAGCCGCTCGCCCTCGGGCAGGACCGTCAGCTTGTCGACCATCTGGCTGACGGTCTGGCTCTCGATCGGCAGGCCGGTGGCCGGCGAATAGGGCACCCCGACCCGCGCCCACAACAGACGCATGTAGTCGTGGATCTCGGTCACCGTGCCCACGGTCGAGCGCGGGTTGCGGCTGGTGGTTTTCTGCTCGATCGAGATGGCCGGCGACAGCCCCTCGATCAGGTCGACGTCCGGCTTGCTCATCAGCTCGAGGAACTGGCGCGCGTAGGCCGACAGGCTCTCGACGTAGCGCCGCTGGCCCTCGGCGTAGATCGTGTCAAACGCGAGCGACGACTTGCCCGAGCCCGACAGGCCGGTGATCACCACCAGTTCGCCGCGCGGAATATCGACGCTGACGTTCTTGAGATTGTGCTCGCGGGCTCCGCGCACGCGGATGAAGTTCTGCTGGTCGGCCATGGTCACCGGGAGGAAGGCTGGAAGCCGCCCCCTCGGGCGCGGCGCAACGCCTGTATGTAGTGCGCAGACTCGCCGATTGCACAAGAACATTGTGGGAACGCGGCGGCATGATGTCAGCAGGGGCCGATCCTGCTGACACCACCCTGTCATCAGACCCGGTCGATGCGCGCCGCGAAGCATCCGCGACGGGCGTTGTGGGCGTGCAGATAGGCCGCGCGAGAATCGGCGAGGAAACGCTCGATCAGCGGCTCGGCCTGCGCGCCCTCGACGATCTCGGCGTCGATCATCATGCCCGCGTCGTCGAAGGCGCGGATCGCCAGCAGACGGGTCTGGAGCGCCGGCGGCATGGCGTCCGTCACCCGCGCCGCCGCGGTAGCGCCCTGCCGGACATAGATGGCGTGGCAGGCGCGGTAGGGGCTGTTGGCCTCCTGGTGCTCGTGATTGAGCAGCAGCAGGGTCTCGCCAGGCTCGGCGTCCTCCAGGGTGATGCGGCAGGGGAAGCCGGGCTTGCTGTCGGCGACCACCCGACGGCCGCCGCGCGCGGCGAGAGCGGCCTCATCGAGGTCGAACAGCGGGGCAAAGGGTTCGGGCGACAGGCCGGTGACGACGAAGGACATGGGGAACTCCTGTGTTGAGGCGTTCCAGTCTGGTCAGGCGCGAGGCCGGCCGCGACCCGGTTCTTGCGGACTTTCAGTCCGGCCGCACGAACCGCTCGCCGATACCCAGCATCACGCCGCTTGCGTTGGCCACGCCCAGTTCGAGGCTCTCGGCGATGTTGCGGGCGCGGACGATGAAATGCTCGGCGGCCAGGGGGGTGCAGAGCGAGTAGGCGGTTTCCTCGAACAGGGCCAGCCAGCGGTCGAAGTGGCGCGCGTCGACCGGCAGCCGCATGTGCCTGGGCATCGGCCGGCCCTGATAGGCGCCGGTGGCCAGCGCCACCGAACCCCAGAACAGCTTCATCTGCGCCAGATGCGGACCCCAGTCGGTGATCCGCCCGGCGAACACGGGGCCCAGCAGCGGATCGGCCCGGACCCGCTGGTAGAAGGCCTCGACCAGGTCGGAGATCAGCGCCTCGTCGATGCCGGTGGCCGCCTTGGCGCGCGCCACGGCGTCGGCGCGGCGGGCGCGGGCCTCTTCCGGCGAATAGGCCGTGGCCTGGAAGGCGAGGGGATCGCTCATGGCCGTCAGATAATCCTCCGCTGCGCCGCTGGCCACCGGCCGCGTCTTTGCGCCGCGCCGGCGATGGCCTATATCGGGGATCCGGCGCCGGGCCGGTCGCCAACGGAGGCTCTCGTGGATCGCAGCATGGAAAACCGCTTCGCCGTTTCCCTGTCCCTGCCCGTGAGCGCCCATGTCTCCCCGGAATTCCACCAGCCTCGTTCTGGACGCTGTCTCCGCCGCCACGCCTGACGGCCGCGTCCTCTTCGACAATCTCAGCCTCGCCTTCGGGCGGGAGCGCACCGGCCTTGTCGGCCGCAACGGCGTGGGCAAGTCCACGCTGCTGCGCCAGACGCTGGCGCCGCCGCCCGGCGCAACGGTCGCCGACCTGCTGGGGGCTAAAGAGGGCCTCGCGCGCCTGGATCGCGTCGAGGCCGGGACCGGCGACGACGAGGACTTCGCCGAGGCCGACTGGGGGCTGCCGGTGCGCATCGATGACGCCCTGATCGAAGTCGGCCTGCCGGGGCTGGCCCATGACCGGCCGGCGGACAGCCTGAGCGGCGGCCAGCTGACGCGGCTGGCCCTGGCGGCGCTGCTGGTCAGCGAGCCGGACGCCATCCTGCTCGACGAGCCGACCAACAACCTCGACGCCGAGGCGAGGGGCTTCCTCGTCGGGTTCCTGCGGCGCTGGCGGGGCGGGGCGGTGGTGGTCAGCCACGACCGGTCGCTGCTGCGCGAGATGGACCGCATCGTCGAGCTCTCAAGCCTGGGCGCGCGGGTCTATGGCGGGAACTACGACCTCTATCTCGAGCGTAAGGCCGAGGAGCGGGCGGCGGCCGAACGGGCGCTGGGCGACGCCGAACGCGAGGCCGGCCGCATCGAACGTGATGTCCAGCAGGCGCGGGAACGCAAGGACCGCCGCGACGCCGGCGGCCGCCGGTACGCGGCCTCGGGCTCGGCCCCGAAGATCCTGCTGGGCGCCATGGCCGAGCGCGCGGAGAACAGCGGCGCACGGGGCGAGCGCCTCGCCGAACGCCAGCGCGACACGGCCGCCGAGGCGTTGACGGAGGCCCGGTCACGGGTCGAGCAGGCGCGGGCCCTGGCCTTCGCCCTGCCGTCCTCCGGGCTAGCCGCGGGCAAGACCGTGCTGGTCTTCGAGGCCGTGGCGTTCGGCTATGGCGCCGCGCCGATCCTGTCGGACCTGTCGCTGAGCCTCGTCGGGCCGGAGCGCGTCGCGGTGACGGGCCCCAACGGCTCCGGCAAGACCACCCTGATCCGGCTGGCGGCCGGGGAACTCGTCCCCACGGCCGGGCGGATCGTTCGCGGCGCCCGGTCGGTGCTGCTCGACCAGCAGGCGGCCGTGCTGCGCGACGAGGAGACGATCCTGCAGGCGTTCCGACGGCTCAATCCCGCCGCCAGTGTCAACGACGCCCAGGCCGCCCTGGCCCGGTTCCTGTTCCGCAATACGGCGGCGCACCAGACGGTCGGCTCGCTGAGCGGCGGGGAGCGGCTGCGGGCGGCGCTGGCCTGCGTTCTGTCCTCGCCGGAGCCGCCGCAGCTGCTGATTCTCGACGAGCCCACCAACCATCTGGACCTGCAGTCGATCGAGGCGGTCGAGGCGGCGCTGGCCGGCTACGACGGGGCGTTGCTGGTGGTCAGCCATGACCCGGACTTCCTTGAGGCCATTGGCATAGACCGCGAGGTGACGCTGGGCTGAGCTCAGCCGATGACGCGGAAGGTGGCGTTGGCCCGGGCCACGATCTCGCCGTCGGCGGTGACGAACAGGTGGGCGAAGCAGAGGGTCTTTCCGCGCTTCGCAAAGGCCGTGGTGAACTCCAGCCACTGGCCGGGCTTCGCCGCGCCGAGGAAGTCCACGGCCAGCGAGACGGTCACCAGCCCGCCGGCGGCGTTGAGGCCCAGCCCGGCCGAAAGGCCCATGGCGTTGTCGGCGAGGGCCGAGATCAGCCCGCCGTGCACCAGCCCCCGGCTGTTGCAGTGGGCCTCGCCCGCCCGCAGGCCGATGATCACCGCCTCGTCCGTGGTCCGGCTGTAGAGCGGCTCCCACGGCGCTGTCAGTGGGCTCTGGCGGTAGTGGGGCGTGAAGCCCTCGGGAACGGACATGGCCATCAACTTTCTATTGATGTAGACCAGTCTATATATATTCTCATGGCAGCCCAGCCCAAACACCGTCAGGCCATCATCCAGGCCGCCGCGACCCTGTTTCGGCGTCGCGGCTACGCGGCCACGGGCCTGAACGACATCGTCGCCCGCAGCCGCGCGCCGAAGGGTTCGCTCTATCACTACTTCCCGCAGGGCAAGGCGCAGATCGGCGAGGCGGCCGTGCGTTTCGCCGGCGGGCTGGTCGAGCGCACGCTGGTGCAGATCGCGACAGAGAGCCCCGATGCGCCGTCGCTGGTACGGGAGTACGTCCGCCGGCTGGCCGGCTGGATGGAACAGAGCGGATGGCGCGACGGCTGCCCGATCACCACGGTATTGCTGGAGACGGCCGCCGAGGACGAGGCCCTGCGACAGGCGGGACTGGAAGCCTTCGCGAGCTGGGAGGCCGTGATCGCCGGCAAGCTGCGCGCCGACGGGGTCGCGGACGGGGAGGCGGACCGACTGGCCGGGGCGGCTATCGGTCTGCTGCAGGGCAGCCTGATCCGCGCGCGGCTGCATCGCGCGCCGGCGCCCTTGCTTGAGGCGGGCGAACAGCTTGGGGCCCTGTTCAGCAACGCGGTCGCCCAGCCGACGGGGTGAGGTTGGGCCAGGCGCTGCGGGCACGGTTCCTGCTGGGAACGGCCCTGAGCGTTTCGTTCGGGGACAGGCGTTGAAAACTCTCGCCATCATTGCCCGCAAAGGCGGGACCGGGAAAACCACCCTGGCCGTGCACCTGGCGGCCGCCGCGCACGCGTCCGGCTATGTCACGCTGCTGGCCGACACCGACCGGCAGCACTCGGCCGTCGAATGGCGCCGCATGCGCCAGCAGACCCAGCCTGTCGTCGAGGCCGTCAAGCCGGGGGCGCTGTTCGCCCGCCAGCAGGAGGCCGCCCGCGCCGGCGTGGACCTGCTGATCGTCGACACCGGCCCGTCGGTCGAGGAGGAGGTCGAACAGGCGGTTCGCTGCGCCGATCTCTGCCTGGTGGTCGCCCGTCCCAACTTCTTCGACATCCGCGCCGTCGCCGACTCGGCGGCCCTGGCCGCGCGCTTCCACCGGCCGGTGGCCTTCGTGCTCAACCAGGCCCCGCACCGTCAGCAGTCGATCGAGGCGCCGGTGCTGATGGAAGCTGTCTCGGCCCTGCGCGCGCTGGGCTTCCCGGTGGCCCCGATCGGCCTGCGCACGCGCGTCGCCTACCAGCGCAGCGTGGCCGGCGGCTCGACGGCGCAGGACATGGAGCCCTCCAGTTCCGCCGCCAGCGAGATCACGGCGCTCTGGGCGTGGATCGAAGCGCGGCTGCAGGCCGAGCGGCCCGTCATCCGGACGCCGACCTTCATCGCCGCCACCGACCGCACCGTTCCGCTGGCGCTCTAGAATTCGGTGACAGCTTACGAATTCACGATCCGGGGGTTGGGCAACGACTGCGCCTGACGAATTCGCAAACTGTCACCGAATTCCCCGTTGCGCTGACGTCCTAGCCCCTCGGCAGAAGCACGCCGGCGATCACGTTGCGCTGGGTTTCGCTCGATCCCGAATAGATGCTCGCCGCCCGGGTAGCGAAATGCTTGGCCGTGGTCCGCGCGCCGTCCGCCAGCCGGCCGGTCTCGTCCCGGAACGGGTCCAGCGCGATCCCCCGGGCCGTCCCGGTGATCTCCATGGCCAGTTCCGCGACCCGCTGGTGCAGCTCGCTGCCGATCAGTTTGAGCACCGAGGAACTGGTGTTGTCGCCGTCGCGCAGCCGCCCGCCGGGCAGCAGGTTGAGCTCGGCCTGTTCAAAGGCGGTCAGTTCGATCTCGGCGCTCACGAGACGCGACATCAGGCCGGGCTCGAGTTCGCCAGTCGCCAGCGCGGCGGCCCGCGCGCGCTGATAGACCCGCCGCACGAGGGCGGCCGGGGTGTTGTTGGACCTGGCCAGCAGCATCAGCCGCTTGGCCACGGCCCAGCCCTGACCCTCCTCGCCGATCCGGTTGGCGACGGGCACGCTGACCTGGTCGAAGAACACGGCGTTCAGCTCGTGCTCGCCGTCGATGGTGATGATCGGGGAGACCGTCAGGCCGGGCGTCGCCATGTCGATCAGCAGGAAGGTCAGGCCTTTCTGCGGCCTGTCCTCGGTCGACGTGCGCACGAGCGCGAACATCCGGTTCGACAGGTGGGCGCCGGTGGTCCAGATCTTGGAGCCGTTGATGACGTACCGTTCGCCGGCGCGTTCGGCCTTCGTCGCCACCCGGGCGAGATCAGAACCCGCGCCCGGCTCGGAGAACCCCTGCGCCCAGAGGTCGTCTCCGGACAGAATGGCGGGCAGATAGCGCGCCTTCTGCATCGGCGTGCCCATCTCGATGATCAACGGACCCAGGCTGCGGATCCCGCCCGCGAACAGCACCGGGGCGTCGTTGAGAGCGCATTCGCGATCGAACAGGAATCGCTCGCGCGGCGTCCAGCCGGTTCCCCCTTCAGCGACCGGCCAGCCAGGCGCGATCCAGCCGCGGCGGTGCAGGCGCTGATGCCAGATCCGGCAGGCGTCGATGTCGCTATGGACGCCCAGCGTACGGCGACCCGCTTCGCGCAGATCGGGCGTCAGGGCTTCGGCGAGAAACCGGCGCACCTCGGCGAGGAAGGTCTCGTCAGGATCAGAGTCGCGGAGCGAGGGAAGAGGGGCCGGCATGGTGGCCAGCAGAGAGCGGGGCCGGGACCCCGTCTCTGATTCAGGTCAATCAGGCGCTCTTGTTCAGCGTGATGGCGCGGGCGTCGCCGCTCTTGCCGACAGCGCCGGGGCCATAGCCGGCGCCTGTGTCGCGCTGCGAGGCGAACTCTTCGGCGATGGCGCGCACCAGGCCCTCGGTGACCGTGCGGGCGGCCTCGAGCGCGCGGCCCTGACGCGCCAGCACGGCGTCGAACGCCTCGGTCGCCTGCATCAGCCGCATGCGCTGATCCAGCGGCGCGTCTTCGATCATCGCCGGCGTCTGACGCACCCGCGCCGACTCATGGCGATAGATGTTCGCCAGCTTCGACAGCTCTTCCATCTGGGCGGCGGCGTCCTGCGGACGACGCTGTTCAAAGGCGAGGCACTGCTGCGCCATCAGGGCGGTCAGCCGGTCGGTCAGCGAGATCAATTGGTCGACACGGTCAGCCGCGTCGCGGGCGTCGAGAGCCATGGGTTCGTCTTTCTAGCTGAGACCTTGGAGTTTGAGCATTTCGCGCTGCACGAGGTCGCCCACGCCCAGTCCGCCACGCTTGGCGGTCTGTTTGGCGATGGCGTCGGTCATGAAGGACTTGAACATCGCCTCGCCCTCGCCGCCGCCGAAGGGCGCTTCGGTCGAGAGACCATCGAACATCGGCTTGAGCATCGAGGACAGGAACGAGGCCTCGAACTTCTGGGCGGCGTCGGCGATCTTGTGGCGACGCGCCAGATCGGCCGTCGAGGCGGCCTGGGGCTGGGCCTGGGCCATCAGGATGTCGGGCGAAACGGCCACGGGAGCGGTCATCACATCACCTCGATGTCGGCTTGCAGGGCGCCGGCGGCCTTGATGGCCTGCAGGATGGAAATCATGTCGCGGGGCGTGACGCCCAGGGCGTTGAGCCCGGCGACCAGGTTCGACAGCGAGGCTCCGCTCTTCAACGTCAGCAGCTGGCGGCCGCGCTCCTCATCGACAGAGACGGCGGACTGGCTGGTGACGACCGTCTCGCCGCCCCGGCTGAGGGGCTGGGGCTGGCTGACCTGCGGCGTTTCCTGGACGGAGATGGTCAGGTTGCCCTGTGCGATGGCGACGGTGGAGATGCGCACCGAGTCGCCCATGACGATGACGCCGCTGTTTTCATCGATGATCACCTTGGCCGGGGCGTCGGGCTCGATCTCGAGCGTCTCGACGGCGGTCATGAAGCCCACCATGCCCTGGCCGGCGGGCGGCCGGAGCGTGACGATCGTCGGATTGTCGGCCACCGCGGTTCCGGGGAACCGGCCGTTGATCGCTGTTGCGATCCGCTGGGCGGTGGTGAAGTCGGGGTTGCGCAGGGTCATGCGCATCTCGCCCATCTGGGCCATCTGGAAGCCGGTCTCGCGCTCGATGGTCGCCCCGCCCGCGATCCGGCCGGCCGTGGGGACGCCCTTGCTGATCGAGCTGCCCGAGGCGCCGGAGGCGGAGACCGATCCGGTCTGCACGGTGCCCTGGGCCACGGCATAGACATTGCCATCGGCGCCCAGCAGCGAGGTCACCAGCAGCGTCCCGCCCTGAAGGCTCTTGGCGTCACCAGCGGCGGACACCGTCACGTCGATGGCCGAACCGGACGCGGCGAACGGCGGCAGCTTGGCGGTGACCATGACCACGGCCACGTTCTTGGTGTTGAGGTTGGTGTCACGGACGTTGACCCCGAGCCGCTCGAACATCGCTTCGAGGCTCTGGCGGGTCATGGGGGCGTTGCGCAGGTTGTCGCCGGTGCCGTTGAGGCCGACCACCAGGCCATAGCCGGTCAGCTGGTTTTCCCGAACGCCCTCGAACGATACGACGTCCTTGATGCGCGACTTGGCGAAGCTCGGCCCGGCCATCAGAAGGGCCAGAACCAGCACCAGACTGCCTGCAATCGAAGGACGCATGTCGTTCCCGTCGTGACGCCGCTACTACCCGCGCATACATGCGAGAAGCGCGCCACGAATTAGATGTGTGAATTCAATGTGTTGGCGGCTCCACAAAGGGTGGCCATCCGGTCGGCGGCAGAAATTGCCCGGCATTAACCATGCCGCAAGCAAGCGGGCCGACATTCGGGGTCAATTCACGGTTCGGAGCGGCGTATCGCCTCCATGAAAGTCACGGGATCCAGTTCGGTCGGATCACTTGGAAGCGCCAAGGGTGCGGCGCGTCCGTCGGGCGGGCAGGGCGCCTTCGCGCTGCCGTCCACGACATCGGCCAGCGCGGCGTCGGACGTCGCGCGGAGTGTCGGTGTGGGCGGGATCGGCTCGCTGGACGCTCTGTTGGCCCTGCAGGATGTCGGCGGTCCGCTGGAGCGCCGTCGTCGGGCTATGGGCCGCGCCGGACGTATTCTCGACGTGCTCGACGAGGTCAGGGTCGCCCTGATCGACGGCGAGGTCTCGGCCCGCGATCTGGAACGCCTGGCGCGAGCGGTCCGCGAGGAGCGGATGGCCACGGACGATGCCGGCCTTGAAGGGGTCCTGAATGAGATCGAAACCCGCGCTGCGGTGGAGATGGCGAAGCTCGAACAGGCGAAGGTTGCGGCATGAACGCCCGCCGAACGCGAGCTTCATTGATCGTTGCGGCGCTTTTGTTATAAGGCCCGGCTCTTGTGAGCATGGCGTAATGGGGGCGTGAGACGTCAATGACGACGGCTACGGTTCTGGCGGAACAAACGACTTATCGTCCTTCGGACGATGAGGAGTTCATGAACGAGCGTCAGCTCGAGTACTTCAAACAAAAGTTGCTGGCCTGGAAGGATGAGATCCTTCGCGAATCTCGCGAAACGGTCAACCACCTCCAGAAGGAAACAGAGAACCATCCCGACCTGGCCGATCGCGCCACGTCGGAGACTGATCGTGCTCTGGAACTCCGTACCCGCGACCGGCAACGGAAACTCATCTCGAAGATCGACGAAGCCCTGCGTCGCATCGAGGACGGCTCTTACGGCTACTGCGAGGAGACGGGGGAACCCATCGGTCTCGCACGGCTCGAAGCCCGTCCTGTGGCGACCATGAGCGTCGAGGCCCAGGAACGGCACGAGCGCCGCGAACGGGTCCATCGGGACGACTGATCGAAAGGGGACATGTACCGAAGGTGCATGTCCCCCGATCCCGCCAATGCTGACGGGCCGTTTTACCGGCGGAGTAATTGAACGCCGTATGGCCGGGCGAAGACACTCCGCACCTGGGCAGGCGGCGGAGGCATAGCATGGCCAAAAATCCGGATCAGGCCCGCGCGGCCAACCTCGCTCCGGCGCAGCGCTACGCAGACGCCTGGGTTGCGGGTGATTTTCCAGCCATGCTGGCCACTTACAGCGACACCTTCATTCTGCACTGGTTCGGTGACAACCCCTTCGCCGGGACCAAAAGTGGCAAGGCCGCCGCGGTCGAGGCGCTGATGGCCTTCACCCGGCTTACCGACCGCAAGCTGGTCGCCGTCGACAGCGTCATGGCCGACGCTCGCCGCGCCGTGATCATCGCCCGCGAGTCCATCACCGCCGCCGACGAGACCCGCGAGGTAGAGCGGGTGCTGGTTTACCGTGTCGAAGATGACCAGCTGGCCGAATGCTGGGTCTATGACGAGGACCAACGGTTCATCGACAAAGCCCTCTCATCTTGACTTCCGGCCTCCCAAAGCCGACCTAGCCCGGCTCTGAGAAGGACGACCTCCCATGACCGTCAGGGTCCGTTTCGCGCCGTCGCCCACCGGGCGGCTGCATGTCGGCAACATTCGCACTGGCCTGATCAACTGGCTGTTCGCCCGCTCGCAGGGCGGACAGTTCGTGCTGCGCATCGACGACACCGATCTGGAGCGCTCGACGCAGGAGTATGAGGACGGCATCGAGACCGATCTCGCCTGGCTCGGCATGGTCTGGGACGAGAAGCACAAGCAGTCCGCGCGCTTTCCGCTGTACCGCGAGGCCATGGAACGCCTGAAGGCGGCCGGCCGTCTGTACCCCTGCTACGAGACCGGCGAGGAACTCGACCGCCGCCGCAAGGTGCAGCTCTCTCGGGGCCAGCCGCCGGTCTATGACCGCGCGGCGCTCAAGCTGACCGAGGCCGAGCGCGCGGCGCTGGAGGCCGAGGGCCGTCGGCCGCACTGGCGCTTCCGGCTCGAAGGCAAGCGGGTGAAGTGGACCGATCTTGCCCGTGGCGACTGCGAGGTCGACACCGCCTCGATGTCGGACCCCGTGCTGATCCGCGAAGACGGAGCCTTCCTCTACACCCTGCCGTCGGTGGTCGATGACATCGACATGGCCATCACCTACGTGATCCGCGGCGAGGATCACGTCACCAACACAGGCGCGCAGATCGAGATATTCGAGGCGCTTGGTGCGAAATCGCCCCAGTTCGCCCACACCACGCTGCTGGTCGGGGCGGACGGCGAGGGGCTGTCCAAGCGCCTCGGCTCGCTGTCGATCATGGAGTTGCGCGAGGGCGGCTTCGAGCCGCTGGCGATCGTCTCGCACCTTGCGCGCATCGGGACGTCCGATCCCCTCGAGGCGTCGGAGAGCATCGACGCCCTGGCGGCGGCCTTTACCTTCGGCAAGATGGCCCGCCATCCGGGCCGCTACGACCAGGCCGACCTCTCGCGCCTCAACGCCGCCGTTCTGCACGCCATGAGCTACGCGGAGGCCCAGCCCCGTCTGGCCGATCTCGGCGCGGATCTGGGCGAGCCCTTCTGGCTGGCGATCCGGTCGAACCTGGGTCTGTTCTCGGGCGTGTCGAACTGGGTGCGTGTCGTCAGCGGAGCAGTCGATCCCCTGATCGCCGAGGAGGACCGCGCGGTCGTCGCGGCGGGCGCCGAGCTTCTGCCGGCGATGCTGGATGGCGACAGCTGGAGCGCCTGGACCTCGGCGGTGAAGGAAAGGACCGGCGCCAAGGGGCGCGGCCTGTTCGCGCCGTTGCGGCGCGCGTTGACCGGCCTGGACCACGGTCCGGAGATGGGCCCGCTGCTGCCGCTGATCGGCCACGACAAGGCGGCCCGCCGGCTGGCCGGCGAGACCGCCTGACCGCCTAGTGGGTGTTGCAGGCCGCAAGCTCCGCAGCGGTCAGGTCCCGCCCGCGGTAGCCGAAGCCGGCAATTTCGCCCAGTTCGGCTGACAGCGTCTTGCAGGACGCTGTCGCGGCGTCCGGCTTGACGCGGGTCGATCGACAGACGTTGACCTTGCACGTCCAGACAGCCCCGTTGACGACCAGGTGTCCCGTGGACGTCTTGGCCTTGAGCACCAGCCAGGCGGATTGGGTGTCGCCGGCGGCCGAGGCGGATCCGGCCAGGCAAGCGGCGATCGCCGCTCCGAGCACGAGCGTGCGCATGTGTAATCTCCTGTCCCCGCGCTGAAGGGAGTCAGCGCTGGCGGCATAGAGGGTTTCTTTTTGAAACTAAGTCAAGCCGGACATGTTGCGGTCCGGCGAGCCGCCGCCGACTTCGGCGCTCATCGCCAGCACCGCGGGGACGACCGCCTCGACCGTCTCGACCGAGCGCCAGGCGTCGGCGAAATTCTCCGGCGAAAGCTTTTCGCGGATCGTGTGGTGGAACAGCTCGAACAGCGGGTCCCAGAACCCACGCGGGTTGTAGAAGACCACCGGCTTGGAATGCAGGCCCAGCCGCTGCCAGGACAGCAGTTCGACGATCTCTTCCAGCGTGCCGATGCCGCCCGGCAGCACGACGAAGGCGTCCGATTGCTCGAACATCATCATTTTCCGCTCGTGCATCGAATGGACGACGATGGTCTCGACGTCGTCGAACGGCTGCTCGCGGCCCTGCAGGAAGTCCGGGATGATTCCCAGCACCCGGCCGCCGGCATCGTGCGCGCCGCGCGCGCTGGCGCCCATCAGGCCGACGCCGCCGCCGCCGTAGACGAACTTCAGGCCGGCTCCGGCGATTTCGCCGCCTATGGCGTGGGCCGAGAACAGGAACTGCGGGTCCGCGTCGTTGGAGGATCCGCAGTAGACGCAGATCGATTCCACGCGGGCAGGCTGGCTGGACATCGCCTCAGGACTCCGGGGATGAAAAAGGCGCGCTTGCGGGCGCGCCGTGGGACTATCATCTGCATGATCGGGTTTTGAGGGCAGGGTTGCAAGCGTGGTGACGGGTCGGTGGGGTGTCTGGGCGGGTCTGCTGCCGTTGCTGCTGGTCGGCGCCTGTGGCGACGGCGGCCGCGCGGTCTGGAAGACGGATGCGGCCAAGGCGGCGGCCGTTGACGGTTATCTGACCCCCCCGCACGTCCTTGCGACGCGGGTCGGGCGAGCGGGCGTCGCCATCGCCGGTGTCGCCGCGCCGGGGTCTAAGGTCCGCCTGGGGGAACCGACCGGGCAACTGCGCTATGGCCTGGCGGACGCTGCCGGGCTCTGGACCATCGTCGTGCCGGCGGCGCCGGACCTGCGTCTGTTCGGCGTCGCCATGACGGTGGGCGACCGGTCGATCCAGGCAGAGGGCTACCTGGCCGTGGCGCCGGATGGCCACGCCGCCCTGCTTCGGGCCGGGGCGGGGACCCAGGTGATCGCAGCGCCATCCCGGCGTCCGCAGATCCTCGCGCTCGACTTTGACCGTGACGGCGCGGCGATGATTTCCGGCGTGGGAACCGTCAATGCCGACATCGGCCTGCGGCTGGACCGTTCGGCCGCGGGCGGGACGGTCGTGGACCGGCAGGGGCGCTACAGTTTCGCCCTAAGCCGGCCGATAACGCCGGCGTCGCACGAGCTCGAAATGTCCGGTGAAGGCGGCGAGGACGTCGTGATCGTCGCGACGGGCCGGCCCGCTGCGCTGGACCGGCCATTCCGGGCGTCCCGCCTCCCGAATGCCTGGCGCATTGACTGGATGACTCCCGGCGGCGGCGCCCAGACGACCCTGCTGTTCGATCCGCGCCCGGCGGCGGGCTGATGCGCGGTCACGTGGCGCGAACGCGCCGTCCCGCGGAGGGCGTGGCCCCGCCGCCAGAGGTGGAACCCCGCGCGAAGCCGTTGACGGCGCTCAAGGACCTTGCGGGCCTGGTCCTGCGGTCGAAGGCGCCGGGCCTGACCTGGCGACTGACGGTCGCCCTGATCCTGACGCTTGTCGGCAAGGTCGCAGGCGTGACAGCCCCCCTGCTGCTCGGCGCGGCGGTGAACCGCCTCTCCGTGGGCCAGAACGCCGGTGTCCAGGTCGGCGCGGCGTTCGCCGGCATGGCCCTGGGCTGGGCCGGCATCCGCTTCCTGTCCGCGATCGCCCCGCAGGCCCGCGACGCGATCGTCACGCCCGTCGCCCAGGCGGCGCAGGCGCGGGCGGCCTCGGAGACCTTTGCCCACGCCCTGTCCCTGTCGATGGACTTTCACCAGAGCAAGCGGACCGGCTCCCTGTCGCGGGTTATCGATCGCGGCGCCCGGTCGATGGACTTCCTGCTGCGGGCTCTGGTGTTCAACCTCGCGCCGACCGTGGTCGAGCTGTTGATCGCCGCCGGCGTGCTGGCGGGCAAGTACGACTGGCGGTTCGCCGCCGTCGCGGTGGCGACGGTGGTGGTCTACGTCGTCCTGACTTTCACGGTGTCCGACTGGCGCATTGCCCACCGGCGGGCGCTGAACGAGGCCGATCAGGAGGCGGCCGGCCGGGCCGTCGACGCCCTGATCAACTACGAAACGGTCAAGACGTTCGGGGCCGAGTCGCGGGCCGTCGCCAACTACGACGTGGCGTTGGGCCAGTATGCCCTGGCCCAGGTCAAGGCGACGAACTCACTGACCCTGCTCAATGCCCTGCAGTCGGGCATAATGAGCCTCGGCCTCGCCCTGATGGCGGTCATGGCCGGCTGGGAGGCGTCCAACGGCCGCATGGGGCCGGGCGACGTCATGGCCGCCGTCCTGATCATGATCAACCTCTATGCGCCGCTCAACATCCTCGGCTTCGCCTACCGCGAAATCCGTCAGTCTTTCATAGACATGGAGGCGATGCTTGATCTGCGGCGCCAGGCGCCGGACGTGGCCGAGGCGGCCGACGCCCGGGGACTGCCGGAGGCACCGGCGGGGCAGGGCGGGGAGGTCGTGTTCGATGCAGTCTCGTTCCGCCATGGCGCGCGATCCGAGGGCATCAGCGAGGTCAGCTTCCGCGCCCGGCCCGGGACGACGGTCGCTCTGGTTGGGCCGTCAGGCGCGGGAAAGACCACGCTTGTAAGGCTGTCCCTGCGGCTCATCGACCCGCAGGCTGGCGCGGTGTCCATCGACGGCGTCGACCTGCGTCACCTGAAGATGTCCGCCCTTCGCCGGGCGGTGGCGCTGGTGCCGCAGGATGTTGCGCTGTTCAATGACACGCTTGAGGCCAACATCGCCTTTGGTCGTCCCGACGCGACGCCGCAGGAGGTGGTCGCCGCCGCCGCCGCCGCCGAACTGTCGGCCTTTATCGAGAGTCTGCCGGACGGCATGGCGACCAAGGTCGGCGAGCGCGGGCTGAAGCTGTCGGGCGGCGAGCGTCAGCGCGTCGGACTGGCCCGGGCCCTGCTGGCGGATCCGCGAGTGCTGATCCTCGACGAGGCGACCAGCGCCCTCGATTCCCGCACCGAGGCTGCGATCCAGGACACCCTGCGCAGGGCTCGCAAGGGCCGCACAACGCTTGTGGTGGCCCACCGTCTGTCGACCGTCGCCGACGCCGACGAGATCCTCGTGCTCAAGAAGGGCCGTATCGTCGAGCGTGGCGCCCATGACGCGCTGCTGGCCGCGGGTGGCGAGTACGCCACCCTGTGGAAACGCCAGACCCGCGGCCGATAGGGAAGGTCCTCCCCCGCCGGGGGAGGTGGCGCTGCGCAGCAGCGACGGAGGGGGTCCGCTCAAATCTCGGGGGACCCCCTCAGTCCGCTTCGCGGACAGCTCCCCCAGAGGGGGAGCATCCGCTCCTACCGTCGCTAATGCCCGGGCCGCTCGTAGGCCTGGTAGCCGGCGTCGGCCACCTGGGCGTCTTCGTTGACCCTCTGGCGGTCTTCCCAGCGCTGCTTGCCGCGCAGCGTGAGCCAGACATTGCGGAACCGGCGGGCCAGCGTCTTCGGCGCGGCCAGGGCGGCCGGCGTCAGGAACAGGGTCAGCAGGGTCGCGAAGCTCAGGCCCCAGACCACGGCGGCGGACAACTGCACCCACCATTCCGAGCCCGGCGACTTGTACTCGATATCGCCGACGCGGAAATTCGGGTGGATCTGGAACATCAGCGGCAGAAGGCCCACGACCGTCACCAGCGTGGTCAGCATGACCGGGCGGAACCGCTGCACCGCCGCGCGCATGGCCGCGACATCGGCGTCGAAGCCCTGCCGCCTGAGCTGGTAGTAGGTGTCGACCAGCACGATGTTGTGGCCCACGACAACCCCGAACAGGGCGATGATCCCGGTCCCCATCATGATGATCGAGATGTAGTCGAAGGTATGCAGCAGGTTGATCTGCACCCCCAGGAACACGCCGACGGTCGATATGACCACGGCCGACAGGGTCACCAGCACACCGTAGAAGCTGTTGAACTGCCATAGCAGGATCATGCCCATCATGAAGATGGTGGCCAGGCCCGCGACCATGAAGAACACGCCGGCCTTCTGGGCCTCCTCATCGGCGCCGCGGAATTTCCAGCGCACCGAGGAGTCGATCGGCGCCTTCTCGAGCCACGGCCGGAGCTGCTCGATCTTCTGGTTTGCGGCCACGCCGTCGACTGTGTTGGCCTTGATGATCACCAGTCGCTGGCCGTCGCGACGCTGGATCGAGGTCACCTGTTGGGCCGGGGTCTGACGAACGAAGTAGCTCGCCGGCACCGGGCCCTGCGCGGTGGTGATCTTCAGCCTGTCGAAGGCCGACATGTTGCGGGCGCTCGGCGGGAAGCGGACGCGGATATCGAGCTCGTCTTCAGCATCGTCGGGCCGGAAGCGGCCGACCAGAATGCCGTTGGTCACGAACTGGATCGCCTGGCCGACCTGCAGCACGTCCACGCCATAGCGACCGGCGGCGATGCGATCGACGGTCAGGTTCCACTCGATGCCTGGCGAGGCGCGGGTGTCTTCCTGCTCGATCAGTTGCGGATCGGGGGCCAGGTGCGCCTTGATCATGTCGGCGGCCTGGTTGAGCGCGGCCGGGTCGGAGCCCCGCAGCTCGACCTGGATGTCCTTGCCCTGGGGCGGACCGCCCTGCGGCAGCTGGACCTCGGTCAGGACGCCGGGCACGTCGGCGACACGCTTGCGGATGTCGTCGACGATCTGCTGTCCGCGGATGTCGAGTTCATGCCGCGCTTCGAAATTGACGAACTGGATGCGCAGCCGGCCGATGGTGTCGTTCGGCGGGCCGCCGAACCCGAAGCTGTTGAACGCGCCGGCGGAGGCGTAGATCGACTCCATGCCCTTCAGACCCACCAGCCGGGACTCGACCTGCTGCACGAGGGCGTTGGCCGCCTCGGTCGACAGGTTGCCGCGCGCCTTCACATAGACCGTCGCCCATTCCGGATCCTGGTCGAGGAAGAACTCGGTGCGGTGCGGCGTCTTCGAGAACCAGACGAAGATCGAGATGATCACCGCCATGGCCACCAGAGTCACGCGGCCAGGATGATGTCCGGATGACCACAGGATCCGGGCGTACCAGCCCATGAACCCTTCCATCTCGCGCGGGTCGCCGTGCTCCGATTTGTGGATCTGGGCCAGATGCTCTTCATCAACCCCCGTCTTGCGACCGAAGATCGAGCCGAGCGCGGGGGTAAAGATCAGGGCCACGAAGATCGACGCGCCGAGCACCATGAACAGGGTGATCGGCAGGTAGCTCATGAACTTCCCGGCGATCGAGTTCCAGAACATGAACGGGATGAAGGCGCACAGCGTCGTCAGCGTGCCGTTGACCACGGGCCAGAACATCCGCTTGCCGGCGGCGGCGAACGCCTCCGCCTTGGCCATGCCTTCGGCCTGTTTTCGATCCGCGTATTCGACGATGACGATGCCCCCGTCGACGAGGATGCCGACGGCCAGGATCAGGCCGAACATGACCATCTGGTTCAGGGTGATGCCGAACGCCTGCAGCAGCAGGAAGGCGATCATGAAGCAGAGCGGGATCGCCAGGCCGACCATCAGCCCCTGCCGCAGCCCCAGGCTGGCGATGATGATCACCATCACCAGCAGGGTCGCGGTGATCAGGCCGGACTCGAGCACAACGAGGCCGCGGTTGATGAACTCGCTTTCGTCGTAGGTGAAGTCGACCTTGACCGTCGGCGGCCAACGTTTGGACTCCTCGGCCACGACCTTTCGGACCTCGGCCACGGTATCGAGTACGTTGGCTCCGGACCGCTTGACCACGTCGATGGCGAAGGCCGGCTGCCCGTTGAAACGGGTGATCCGCGTCGGCTCCTTGAAGGTGCGGCGCACCTCGCCGATGTCGCCAACCGTGATCAGACGGTCGCCGTTCTTCTTGATCGGCAGGGCGAGGATGTCTTCGGGCTTCTCGATGACGCCCGGCACCTTGACCGCGAACTTGCCACCGGCGGTCTGCAGATTGCCGGCCGGGACCAGTTGGTTGTTGCGGCCGATGACCGCCGCGAGCTCGCCGGCGCTGACGTTGGCCGCCTCCATCCGCACCGGGTCGATCGTGACCTCGAGCAGCTCCTCGCGGCCGCCGCCGAGGTCCGTGCGCAGCACGCCCTCCAGGCTTTCGATGCGGTCCTGAAGCTCGCGCGCGGTCTGGTACAGCGTCCGTTCCGGCGCCGCGCCGGACAGCATGATGCCGAGCACCGGGTCGTCGTTGACGTTGTTTTCCTGGATGATCGCTTCTTCAGCGTCCGGCGGGAAACGGCCGCGCGCGAGGTCGACCTTGGCCCGCACATCCTGCAGGACCTTGTCCTTGTCGAAGTTGACCTCGAACTCCAGCACCACGGTCGCCGCGTTCTGCTGGGCGACGGCATTCATCTCCTTCAGACCCTCGAGGGACTGAAGCTCGCGCTCAAGCGGACGCACCAGCAGCCGTTCCGAGTCCTCGGGGCTGACGCCCGGATACGGCACGGTGATGGCGATGAACGGCACGGGAATGTTCGGGTTCGATTCCCGGGGCAGCCCCATGTAGGCGAACAGGCCAAACAGCGACGCAATCGCGGCGATGCCGAGCACGACCTTGCGCCGCTTGATGGCGCCGTCGATCAGGGCTGCGATCATCTTGGTCTTCTCCTGGGTCCGACGCGCCTAGCGCGCGGACACGCGAACTTTCTGGCCTTCAGACACGTAGGACTGACCGACGATGATGATCTGGGCCGGGCCGCGCAGGCCGGTCACCCAGATGCCGTCCGGCGTCTCGTCCTGCACCTGCACCGGCGCGAAGCCGACACGGCCGTCGTTGCGGATGTAGCGGATGCCTTGGCGACCCGCCGAGTCGAGCACCAGCGTGGCGGAGGGCACCAGCAGGGCAGGGGCTGAACCGACCGAGACCTTGACGTCTGCCGACAGGCCGGACCGCGCGCGGCCGCCCGGATTGCGGGCCTCGATTTCCACCCGGTAGGTGCGGGTCGCCGGATCGGCGCTCCGACCGACCGACCGAACGCGGCCGCTCAGCACCTCGCCCGACACCAGTGTCGCGGTCGCCGACGCGCCGACCCGGAGGCCGCCGACTTCGGCTTCGGACACATCGGCGATGATCACCAGCGGATCCAGCTGGATCATGGTGCCGCAGGCGCCGCCTGGCGCGAGGAACGATCCGACTTCGGCGTCACGACTGTCGAACACACCCGAGAAGGGCGCGCGGATGTTGACCTGTTCCAGCAGCACCTCGGCCTGGCGCACGGCGGCGTTGGCCGCGTCCAGGTTTGCCTGGTCCTGAAGAACCTGGGTCTGGGAGCGGTAGCCCTGCGCGGCGAGGCGTTCGGAGGCTTCCCGCTGCAGCTGACGGGACTTGAGGGCGGCGCGCGCCTGGTCGACGGAGGCCTGGCGGGCGTCCACGGACAGGCGGCAGAGGATCGTCCCCTTGACGACGAATGACCCTTCGCGCGCCGGAGTAGCGGCGACCGGACCGGCCGTTTCGGACCGCACCACGACGGTCTTGTTGGCGTCGGTCCGTCCCCGCACCGAGATCACCGAAGGCCGGACGACCTCGGCGATCGCCGCCACCTTGACCAGCGGATCCTCTGCCTTGGCGCTGGTCGCGCTGGCTTCGGTCTTCGGCTTTGGAGCCAGGGCGCGCAGGACCGTGCCCACGGCGAAAAAGGCCACGACGACGGCGAGGATCGCGCCGGCGATGAGGTAGGAGCGTTTGATCTGCATCTCTTGTCCCGGGCGCACCCAAGCGACCGGGCGCGCGCAGCACGTCCTGAATCAGCCCCCGGGCGCAATCTAAACAGTGTTCGGTATCTCCATAATGGGGGACGGTCGCAAATGAAATTCCTGAAATGTTCCTTTTCGTGGACTGGCCAGCGGGGCGGGTGCGGCCGATAAGTCACGCATGACTTCGCGCCTCGACCCCCCCGCGCTTGACGCAGACGACCCCCTTGCACGCTTTCGCGAAGCCTTCGAACGCCCGGAGGGGCTGATCTATCTGGCCGGAAATTCGCTTGGCCCCTTGCCGTCAGGTTCGGCCGGGCGGGTGCGCGAGATGTTGGCGACCGAGTGGGGGGAAAGCCTCGTGCGCGGCTGGAACACGCATGACTGGATCGGCGCCCCGACCCGCGTCGGCGGCAAGATCGCCGGCCTGATCGGCGCTGAACCCGACGAGGTTCTCGTCGCCGATTCGACCTCGGCCAACCTCTACAAGCTGGCCGTCGCGGCGCTGCAGAGCCGTCCGGATCGCAAGGTCGTGCTTAGCGCCCCGGGCGACTTTCCGACCGATCTCTACATGCTCGAGGGCGCGCTAGGCACGCTCGGCGGCGACCGCCGGCTGGTGCTGGCCGAGGGCGAGGCGCTGGACGCGGCGATCACCGAAGGGGTCGCGCTGCTCGTGCTCTGCCAGACCCATTATCGCAGCGGCGCGGTGCGCGACATGGCCGCGCTCACGGCCAAGGCCCACTCGGTCGGCGCGCTGGTGCTCTGGGATCTCAGCCACAGCACCGGCGTGCTGGAGGTCGACCTCAACGGCTGTAACGCCGATCTCGCGGTCGGCTGCGGCTACAAGTATCTCAATGGAGGCCCCGGAGCCCCAGCCTTCCTGTTCGTCGCGCGGCGCCATAAGGGGGTGCTGGTCTCGCCGCTGTCCGGCTGGTTCGGCCACGCCAGGCCGTTCGCCTTCGAGGACGGCTATGACCCGGCCGAGGGCATATCCCGCTTCGCCTGCGGCACCCCCCCGATGCTCAGCCTCGCGGCGCTTGAGGGCGGCGTCGATCTGGCGCTGGAGGCCGGTCCGACAGCCACCGCCGCCAAGGCCCGGGCGCTGGGCGCCCTGTTCATCGATCGGGTCGGCGACGCGCTGATGCTGGAAAGTCCCGCGGAGAGCGCGAGGCGTGGTGGCCACGTCGCCTTCCATCACCCGGACGCCTACGCCATCGTTCAGTGCCTCATCAGCAGGGGCGTGATCGGCGACTACCGGGATCCGGGGACCATGCGCTTTGGCCTGTCGCCGCTGTTTCTGTCGTTCACCGAGGTGGCCGCCGCCGCCGATCTGCTGGTGGAAGTCGTTCGCACCCGGGCCTATGACGATCCCGCTTTCCGACAACGCTCCAAAGTCACTTGAGGCGACCGATGCATTACCTTCACACCATGGTCCGGGTCCGCGATCTCGACGCCGCGCTCGACTTCTATTGCGACAAGCTGGGCCTAGCCCAGGTCTCGCGCGTCGACGTCGAGGCGGGGCGTTTCACCCTGGTTTTCCTCGCCGCGCCGGACGATCTGGAGGCTGCGAAGGCCAAACGTGCGCCTACGGTCGAACTGACCTGGAACTGGGACGACGAGGCCTATGACGGCGGGCGCAACTTCGGCCACCTGGCCTATGCCGTCGACGACATCTACGCGGCCTGTCAGCGTCTGATGGACGGCGGGGTGACGATCAACCGCCCGCCGCGCGACGGCCACATGGCCTTCATCCGGTCGCCGGACAACATCTCTATCGAGCTGCTGCAGAAGGGCGCCAACCTGCCGCCCGCCGAGCCCTGGGCGTCGATGCCCAACGTCGGAGTGTGGTGATGAGCCTGGCCGGCCGTATCGCGCTGGTCACCGGCGCCGCTGGCGGTATTGGCCTGGCCTGCGCGCAGGAACTGGCGCGTGAGGGGGCCGATGTGGCGCTGCTCGATCGGGACGGAGAGGCCGCGCAGTCCGCCGCGACGGCGATCGCGGCCGAGACCGGCCGCCGGACGCTGGCCATCGCCTGTGACGTATCGGACGCGGACGCGGCCCGGGCGGCTGTGGCGCGCGCCGGCGCCGAACTCGGGGTCATCGACATCCTGGTCAACAATGCCGGCATCCTGCGACCCGGCGACATCCTGGCCACGACTCTCGAGGACTTCGACGCGGTTCTGGCGGTCAATGTCCGCGCGGTGTTCGTCATCGGCCAGGCGGTGGCCCAGGCCCTGGTCGCCGCCGGTAAGCCGGGCTCGATTATCAACATGAGTTCGGTGAACGCGGTGCTCGCGATCCCCGGCCAGGTCCCCTACGTGACCAGCAAGGGGGCGATCAATCAGCTGACCAAGACCATGGCGCTGGGCCTCGCCGAACACGGCATCCGGGTCAACGCCATCGGGCCGGGCACCATCGCCACAGAGATCCTCAAGGGCGTCTTCAAGGACGAGGCCGCGAAACGCGGCGTGCTGGCCCGTACGCCGCTCAAGCGCATTGGCGAGCCACGCGAGATCGGCCGGGTGGCGGTGTTCCTGGCCGGCGATGACAGCAGCTACATGACCGGTCAGACGATCTACCCCGACGGCGGTCGGCTTGCGCTGAACTACACGGTGGCGGTGGACTAGCCGGGGACATGTACCAAAGGTACGTGTCCCCTATCGTCCCGGCTTGACCGCCAGCGGCAGGGCGTCGAACAGCGTCGGCGCGTCTCCGACCCTGGCCCCCTCGATCTCGAGCATCTTCAACTTGGTCTCGACCCCACCCGGCGCGGAGAATCCGCCCGGCTTGCCGCCGGCGCCGAGAACCCGATGACAGGGCATGAGAATGGGGAAGGGGTTCCGGCCCATGGCCTCGCCCACGGCCCGCGCCGCTTCGCGCGGCTCGCCCATCGCCAGCGCGATCTCGCCATAGGTCATGGTCTCGCCGGGCGGAATCTTCCGTGCCACGGCATAGACGCGGCGGTGGAACGGCGGCACGGCGTCCATATCCAGCGGGGCCTCGGAGAGATCGACCTTTTCGCCGGTCATCAGGGCCACGATGCCGATGATGACGGGCTCCAGGGTCTCCGGTGGACGCGACTCGACCGACCCGGGAAATCGCTCGGCGAATCGCCGACGCACCTGGTCGTCGCTCGCGCCGGGCAGCGCGGTTCCGACAATCCACGGTTCGCGCCAGGCGAGGCCGCAGCGACCGATGGCGGTATCGAACAGAGTGAAGCCGAGCGAGGTCATGTGCGGATTCTAGCAGCTTGGCGGGCCGTTGTTGACCGCGAGGCGCGCCGCCTTAGCTGTGGCGCGGTTGATCCGACGTCTGGAGTCCTTCCATGCCCCCCGCGATGACCTTCTCCGACGGCGCCCGCGCCACGGCCCTGGCGCTGATCGGTCAGTACGGCGAAGACGCCGAGGTCATGGCGGTGATGCGCGCGGCCGAACTGGCCGCGCTGGGCGATGTGGAGGGGCTGGCGCAATGGGACGAGATCATCGCCTGTATTCTCGCCATGGAGTCGGGCGAGGGGCCGGCGAGCGCCCGGCACTAAAGCCTGGGGGGAACGGTCTCCGGAAGATGGCTCCGCGGGTAGGATTCGAACCTACGACCAGCCGATTAACAGTCGGCTGCTCTACCACTGAGCTACCGCGGATCACGCATCTCAGGAAGGTCGGTGCGTATAGCTTTGGCCGGGGGGAGGCGCAAGCGATTGCATCGGCGGGCGACACGAAAAAGAGCCCGGCGGGTGAGGCCGGGCTGTTCAAGTCGGTGATGGTGGGATGCCTTCATCGAAGACCTGGAAACCCTGCGCCCGCATGGTGAATCAAAGGTTAACCGCGGATCGCGGCCGGCTTTGACGCGGATCAAGTCGCCGCAGGGCAGGCTGGACTAGGCTCAAGCTTTCAGCTGGGCCTCGCCATGACCGTTCGCAATCTTGTTGTCCGGGGACTGACTCTCGTTGCGCCGTTGGCCCTGATGGCCTTCGCGGCGACCAGTCCGGCAGCCGCGCCGCGCGCGGCGGTCGCGCCTCCGACCGTCCCACAGATCGACGCCGGCAGGATCATCGCCGAGCGCGACTGCTCGTCCTGTCACGCGGTTGGCCCTGCCGGTGAAAGCCCTCTGGAGGGCGCGCCGCGCTGGCGTGATCTGCATGCGCGATTCGACGTGAACGACCTGGCCGAAGCGCTGGCGGAAGGCATCAGCGTCGGCCACCAGGGCATGCCGGACAATCCCTACGAGCCTGCAGACGTACAGGCCCTGATCGCCTATCTGAAGTCGCTGGAAACGCCGCCGCCGCCCCCGCCGTCGCGATAGGCTGCCCAGGACCACCGCTTTGCGCCCGGCGCGGCCGATGATTACAAAAAGTTCAGAAAAAGACCTGTAAAATCAACATTCCTGGATCAATTGTGTCCACGGGTTGCCACAATTGCACTGCCCCATCACCTCGGGTCCCGCTGCTGTAGCGGGCGGCCGGGCGAGGGGAACCATCATGGGCAGGACACAGGCCGCGATCATCGTGGCGGCGGGCATGGCGCTGTCAGCGGCGGTCGTCGTTCCCGCCTGCCAGGCGAAGCCCGCGGCAATGGCGGCCACTCCCGCGCTGGCCCGCAAGGCCCAGCTCGGCGTGGCGGTCGAGGCGGCTGAGGGCGGAGCCCGTGTGAAGTCGGTGGCGCCCGGATCGACCGCCGCCCTCGCGGGCCTGCAGCCGGGAGACGTGATCACCGGACTCAACGGTGTGACGGTCGCCGATCACAGGGCGCTGGTGGCGTTGGCCGGACAGCTCCGGGCTGGCCAACCCGTGGTCCTCGCCTATCGACGCGACGCGATGGCGTCGGAGGGCCGGGCGGTCGCCATCGCCCGTCCGGTCGAGGCCTACCGGGCCGCGTCGGCGACATATGGCGCGGTCGATTTTCGCGGCGGCCGCCTGCGCGACATCCTGGTGACGCCGGACAGCGCGAAGCCCGACGCCCCCGTCATCTACCTCGTGCAGGGCTACTACTGCGCCACGATGGAAGGCGCGACGGCGGACGCGCCCTACCGCGCGCTGATCCAGGGTCTGGCCGATCGTGGTATCGCCACCTATCGCGTCGAGAAGCCGGGGATGGGCGACAGCCTCGGCGGACCGGCCTGCCTCGACAGTGACTTTGATACCGAACTGGAGGCGTTCCGGGCAGGATTCAGGACGCTCACCCGAAACTATGGGGTCGCGCCCGGCCGGATCGTGATTTTCGGACACTCAATGGGCGGCGTGGAGGCCCCGCTGCTGGCGGCGGAGGGCGATCCGGTACGCGGTGTGGCGGTCTACGGGACCGTCACCCGCAACTGGCATGACTACATGCAGGATCTGATGCGGCTGCAGGGGTTCTACTCGGTCGGCGCGGATCCGGTGGACAGCGCCGAGACCAGCGAGGTCATGCGCCCGCTGCTTGACCGGATTTTCGATGAGTCGGTCTCGCTGAAGCAGATCGCGGCCGACGACCCGGCCCAGGGTGATCTCCTGCGGGCGGCGCTGGACTGGGATGGCGAAGACCGGATTCTCGGCCGGACCGCCGCCTACTGGCGCGGAGTCGGGGCCCAGAAGCTCACCGCGGCCTGGCGCGACTCGCGGGCGCCGGTGCTGGCGATCTACGGCGAAGCGGACTTCGCGGCGATCGACGACCGGGATCACCGGCTGATCGCCGATATCGTGAATCACTACCGGCCCGGGACCGCGAGATTCGTGACGCTCCCGGGGACCGGACACGGCTTCGGGCTCGATGGCTCCCGGTTGGCTGCGCGCGACGCGAACAGGGCGGCGGGGGGCATGATGCCGCAGCAGCCATTCAATCCGGAACTGACCCGTACTCTGGCCGACTGGATCGACGCTCTGCCGACGCCTGCCGCGGGGTAGGGGCCGGGCGGCGGGACGGGATTGAACGTCTGGAGCTGTTGCGGGAACAGTTGGAGGCCCGGCCCGGAATCGAACCGGGGTGCAAGGATTTGCAGTCCTCTGCGTAACCACTCCGCCACCGGGCCTTGTCTTCGTCATCACCGGCGCGGGCGGTCGCGTCGGGAAGGGGCGGACGCCTACCAGAGGCGTCGTCGGCTTACAATGGCTTCCTACGCTTGCATTGCGTTCCCGTCATCGCCGGACCTATAAGCCGCGCCAGAAGACTCAACGTTCAACCCGCCAGAGAACCCGCATGAGCGCCGACTTCGCCGCCGCCCGGCTGAACATGGTCGAAAGTCAGGTCCGTCCTTCGGACGTTACCGATCATGCCCTGCAGGATGCGATCCGTGTGGTCGCGCGCGAATCGCTCCTGCCGGCGTCCAAGGCGTTCGCTGCCTATGCCGATGCCGAGGTCGAATACGCGCCCGGCAAGTGGCTGATGAGGCCGCGCGACGCGGCCAAGCTGCTGCAGGCGCTCGCACCGCACGCGGGCGAAAAGGCCCTGGCGATCGCCGCGCCCTACGCCGCGGCGGTACTGGAAGCGATGGGCGTTGTCGTCACCCGGCTGGACGAGGGCGACCTGACCGCCGCGCCCACGGGCAGCTTTGACATAATCGTATGCGAAGGCGCCGTATCGCGGACGCCGGAGAGCTGGAAATCGGCGCTCCTGAGCGGTGGTCGGCTCGGCGTGGTCGAACGGAACGGCCCGATGGGCAAGGTCTACGTCTACGTCCGTGCGGACGACGGCGTAGGCGGCCGAGCTTCCTTCGATGCCGCACCGCCCTATCTTCAGGGCTTCGAACCGGTTCCCGGGTTTGCCTTCTAGACGAGGCGGCCTGAAATAAGCCCGCAACGGGCGCGTGAAAAAAGCTTAACTGGTCGCCACTGGCGGCGGACATTACAGGCGATCATATAAGGCGCGCTTGGCTTGCGGGTCCTTGGGGATATTCCATGTTGAAGAGTCGTCGTGCGGGCCTTCTCGCCGCCGTTTGCAGTTTTGGCCTGATCGCGGGCGTCGCCTCGGCGGCTTCCGCCGAAACCCTGGCTGACGCCATCGCCCTGGCCTACCAGACCAACCCGACGCTGCAGGGGCAGCGGGCCAGTCAACGGGCGCTGGACGAGAGCATCGTTCAGGCGCGCACGGGCCTTCGTCCGCAGGTCGACGCGTCAGTCAGCGCCTCCTCGTCTGACAGTCAAGGTGTCGGCAACGCCGCCCGCGGCAGCTCGGCCGGCCTGTCGCTCAGCCAGCCGCTCTACACCGGCGGTCGTGTGTCCTCCCAGATCAGCGCCGCCGAAGCGGATGTGCTGACTGGCCAGGAAGGTCTGCGCAGCGTCGAAGCCAGCGTCATCCAGGCGGTCATCACGTCCTATGTCGACGTGCGCCGCGACCAGGAACGTCTGCGCATCAGCCAGGAAAACGTGGCCGTGCTGCAGCGTCAGATCGACGAAGCCCGCGCCCGCTTCGAGGTCGGCGAAATCACCCGCACCGATGTCGCCCAGGCCGAAGCCCGGCTCGCCGCCTCCAAGGCGTCGCTGGCGTCTGCCCAGGCGCAACTGGCCATCAGCCGCGCGGCCTACGCCGCCGTCGTCGGCCAGAATCCCGGCGATCTTGAAGCTGAACCGTCGCTGAGCGCTTTTCTCCCGCCGGCCATCGAGGATGCCTTCGAGACCGCGGAACAGAGCAACGCCCAGATCCTCGGCGCCGAGTATGCGGAACGCGCCAGCGCCTCGCGGGTCGCGGTGGCCCGTTCCTCGCGTCTGCCCACCGTGACGGCCACCGGTTCGGTGGGGTTCAACGGGTCGACGCTGTCAGGTCCGGGTGGAGCTTTCGATGACTATCAGCGCAGCGTCAGCGGCCGGGTCACGGTCGCCGTGCCCCTGTTCACGGGCGGCCTGATCAATTCGCAGGTGCGCGCGGCGGAAGAGCGCAACAACGAGGCGCGACAGTCCATCGAGGAAACCCGCCGCTCGGTTCTGCGGACGGTGTCCCAGGCCTGGAACAGCCTGATCGGCGCGCGCGCCAACCTGACCGCCAACGAGGAACAGGTCCGCGCCGCCCGCATCGCCTTCGAAGGCGTGCGTCAGGAGGCCCAGGTCGGGCTGCGCACCACGCTCGACGTGCTCAACGCCGAGCAGGAACTGCGCAACGCCGAACTGTCGCTGGTCAATGCCCGTCACGACGAGTACGTCGCCGCCGCCATCCTCCTGTCGGCCATGGGCAAGCTCGAGGCGCGCTACCTGGTGCCGGGCGTCGAGCAGTACGATGTGACGGCCAACGGCAAGAAGTTCAGCCACAAGCTGGGCTGGACGCCGTGGGAGCCGGTTCTGGGCTTTATCGACAGCGTGGCGGCTCCGCCCAAGCCGGCTGCGCCGGCCGCCGGATCGGTCGATACGCCGGTCGCGACGTCGCATTAACCAGACCACTGAAGAAGACTGAGCAAAAGCGCGTGTTCGCCGTTTGCACGAACGGCGGGGCATGCTTACGCTAGGCTATTGGAATCGCCTCTCGCAGGTACGGCTCGATCATGTCTGAACAGACCGCCCAGGAACCGACGATGGAGGAGATTCTCGCCTCCATCCGGCGAATTATCTCCGAGGACGACGCACCGCCGGCAGAGGCCGCGCCGGTCGAGGAGGCGGCGCCGATCATGATCGCGCCCGCGCCGATGCCGGTCGAGCCCGAGCCCGAGGACGATGATGTCCTTGAGCTGACGGAAACCATCGAGGCGGCCGGCGTGGAAACCGTCGGCGATCTCGACGTCTATACTCCGGTTAGGGCTGCGCCCGAGCCCGTCTGGGAACCGGAACCGGAGCCGGAACCCGAACCCGCGCCCGTGTTCGCGGCGGCTCCAGAACCCGCGCCGGCGCCCACGCCGAGCTACACCATGGGTTCGGCGTCGATTTCCGGCGGCACAACCATCGAAGAGCTGGTGCGCAGCATTCTCGAGCCCAAGCTCAACGAATGGGCTGACCAGAACCTGCCCCGTCTCGTTGAGCAGATCGTACGCGACAAGCTCTCCAGATAGGACGCGCTCTCCAGCCGGAGCGACGCCTGGCCGCTTCGCGATCCCGATCACCCCTGATAGAGACCGGCGGCCGCAGCCAGCGCGCCGCCGTTTTCGTTCGTGAATTTTGCCATGCTCGACAAGACCTTCGATCCTCAGACCGTTGAACCGCGCCTCTACAAGGCCTGGGAAGAGTCGGGCGCGTTCGCCCCGACCGACGATCCGGCCGCCGAGCCGTTCAGCATCGTCATTCCGCCGCCCAACGTCACCGGCAGCCTGCATATCGGCCACGCGCTGAACAACACGCTGCAGGACGTGCTGATCCGCTTCCAGCGTATGCGCGGCAAGGCGGCGCTGTGGCTGCCCGGGACCGATCACGCCGGCATCGCCACCCAGATGGTCGTCGAGCGCCAGCTGGCCGCCGCCGGCAACGTCGGCCGGCGCGACATGGGCCGCGACGCCTTCGTCGCCAAGGTCTGGGAATGGAAAGCCGAAAGTGGCGGCGTGATCGTCAACCAGCTGCGCCGTCTGGGCGCCAGCTGCGACTGGTCGCGCGAGCGCTTCACCCTCGACGAAGGCCTGTCGGCCGCCGTCCGCAAGGTGTTCGTCCAGCTCTACAAGGACGGGCTGATCTACCGCGACAAGCGGCTGGTCAACTGGGACCCCCAGTTCCAGACCGCCATCTCCGACCTCGAGGTCGAGCAGAAGGAAGTCGACGGCGCCTACTGGCACTTCGCCTATCCGCTGGAGAACGGCGTCACCTATCAGTACCCGGTCGCCTTCGATGACGAGGGCAAGGCGACGGAGTGGGAGACGCGCGACTACATCGTCGTCGCCACCACGCGCCCGGAGACCATGCTGGGCGATACGGCTGTCGCCGTTCATCCCTCGGACGAGCGCTACAAGGATCTGGTCGGCAAGACCGTGAAGCTGCCGATCGTCGGCCGCTCGATCCCGATCGTCGCTGACGAATACGCCGACCCGACCAAGGGCTCTGGCGCGGTGAAGATCACGCCGGCCCATGATTTCAATGACTTCGAGGTCGGAAAGCGCCACGGGCTTGAGGCGATCAACATTCTCGACGCCTTCGGCAGGGTGAACGAGAACGCCCCCGCCGAGTTCGTCGGCCACGACCGCTTCGTCGCGCGCAAGATGATCATCGCGCGGTTCGAGGAACTCGAACTGCTCAAGGGCATCGAAAAGACCCGCCACATGGTGCCGCACGGCGACCGCTCGGGCGTGGTCATCGAGCCCTGGCTGACGGACCAGTGGTACGTCGATGCCGAAACCCTCGCGAAGCCGGCCATCAAGGCGGTGGAGGAGGGCGCGACCGTCTTCGAGCCGAAGAACTGGGACAAGACCTACTTTGAGTGGATGCGCAACATCCAGCCCTGGTGCATCAGCCGCCAGCTGTGGTGGGGCCACCGGATCCCGGCGTGGTTCGACGAAGACGGGAATGTCTACGTCGAGGAGACCGAGGAGGCCGCGCGCGCGGCTGCCGGCGGCAAGCCGCTGACCCAGGACGAAGACGTCCTCGACACCTGGTTCTCGTCCGGTCTGTGGCCATTCTCGACGCTCGGCTGGCCGGAGAAGACCGCCGATCTGGAGCGGTTCTACCCGACCCACACCCTGGTCACCGGCTTCGACATCATCTTCTTCTGGGTCGCCCGGATGATGATGATGGGCCTGCATTTCACCGGCGAGGTTCCGTTCCAGCGGGTGGTCATCAACGCCCTGGTGCGCGACGCGTCCGGGGCCAAGATGAGCAAGTCCAAGGGCAATGTCATGGACCCGCTGGAGCTCATCGACCAGTACGGCTGCGACGCCGTGCGTTTCACACTGACGGCCATGTCCGGTCAGGCGCGCGACATCAAGCTGTCGACCCAGCGCATTGAAGGGTATCGTAATTTCGGCACCAAGCTATGGAACGCGACGCGCTTCTCGCAGATGAACGGCTGCGTCCGTGTCGAAGGCTTTGACCCTTCCAGCGTCAACCAGACGATCAACAAGTGGATCCGCGGCGAGGCGGTCAAGACCGCCGCCGCCGTCACAGAGGCGCTGGAGTCCTGCGCCTTCGACGCGGCGACCAACGCCCTCTATCGCTTCATCTGGAACGTCTTCTGCGACTGGTACGTCGAGCTGGCCAAGCCGATCCTCAACGGATCCGATGAAGCCGCGAAGGCCGAGACCCAGGCCATGACCGCCTGGGTGCTCGACCAGTGCCTGCTGCTGCTGCACCCGGTCATGCCCTTCCTCACCGAGGAGTTGTGGGACAAGACGGCCGAGGAAGGCCCGGCCCGGGACAGCTTCCTGATGACCACCCGCTGGCCCGATCTGCCACAGGCCTGGATCGACGCCGGCGCCGAGGCCGAGATCGGCTGGCTGGTCGACCTGGTCACCGAGGTCCGCTCTATCCGGGCCGAGATGAACGTCCCGCCGGGCGCCCGCGTGCCGCTGACCCTGTCTGGCTCCAGCGAGGAGACCCGGGGGCGGCTGGTCCGTCATCGCGACCTGATCCTGACCCTCGGCCGGCTCGGCTCGGCGGAGGAGGGTGATCCGCCCGCCGGCTCTGCCCCCTTCACCATCGGTGAGGCTACGGCCGCGATCGCGATCGCCGACTTCATCGACCTGGCCGCCGAACGTGCCCGCCTGACCAAGGAGATCGCCGGCTACGTCGGCGACATCGAAAGGGTCAACAGGAAGCTCGGCAACCCCGACTTCCTCGCCAAGGCGAAGGAAGAGGTCATCGAGGAGAACCGCGAGAAGCTGGCCGACGCCGAAGCCGCCAAAGCCAAGCTCGAAGCGGCGCTCGAACGACTGGCGAGCGTGGGCTGACATTCGGGACAGACACCTGCGGGTGTCTGTCCCCCTTCGACGTCAGTAAGGCTTGAGCACCGCGCCGACGCGCCTGCCCAGTTCCATGATGCCATCCCGCCGGAACACGCCAAGCAGCAGCGCCGCGAAGGCCAGGTTGGTGCAGGCGGCGTTGAACAGGCCTCCGCCGTCGTGGTTCGGGTCCGTGCCGAGCGGCGTGAACAGATGGAAGCTGACCGCCCCCATCATGACCAGCAGCCCGGCCAGCGCGCCGCCGGCCTGCAGATGCTTGAACCGCGGGTGCAGCCCCACGATCAGCAGGGTCGAGGCCAGCAGCTCGATCGAACCAATGACATACTGCGAGAACAGCCCGGTGTGGCCGAACAGGCCCTCGGCGCCGAGGCCCGTGGCCCAGCCGTCGAGCAGGCCGAAGATGACCTGCGTCTTGGGGTGATCGGTGAACTTGTAGCGAAGGCTGTCGAGGAAGATCACGGCCATGAAGATGGCCATCACGTCGGGGACGTATTTGAGGTAGCGCTTCATGACCGGGCTCACTTGTCCAGCACGTTGGGCCAGTTGGCGTCGCCCTGGCGGACGTAGCCGGGGATGTCCTTGATCCACTTGCCCTGAATGTCGGCGTTGTAGTTCAGGTACAGCTTGCCGCCAACGATCCGCCACTGCAGCGGATCGCCCTTCGCCGTGTAGCCATGCGCCACGGCCCATGCGCAATAGCCGCCGTACTGAGGCGCGTAGGCTGCCGGATTCGCCTTGAATTTCGCGAGGTTGGCGGCGGAACTGAACTGCCAGCTGACACCCTTCCAGTCGGTGGCGTATTTCGGATCGCCCTTCACCGGATGACCGGCCGTGAAATAGGCCACGACGTCATAGCCGCCCGCGCCGATCTGCGAGAACGGGGCGGTGTAGACGGGAGGCTTGGCGGCAAGGGCCACGCCGGGGAGGGCGGCGGCGCTCGCGAGAGCGAGGGCCAGGATCAGGCGTTTCATGTCAGGATTTCCTTCAGGCGAGGCAGCGCGCGCCGGGCATGGCGTCGGCGGCGAGGTGCGGGTCGAGTGGGGTTTCGGCGATGTGGTTGACGTAGTTCGAGAGGGTCTTCAGGCCGACGGCGAGAATGATTTCCATGGCGTTGGCGCGGGTGAAGCCGGCGGCCACGAAGGCGTCGAGATCCGCGTCGGCGAGGAAACCCCGCTCCCGGACCATCTTCAGCGTGAACAGGCGCAGCGCTTCGAGGCGTGGGTCGCTGATCGGGCGACTGGCGCGGATGGCATCGATCGCCGCTTCGCCCAGCGAGGCGTCGCGGGCGCGGACCGTGTGAGCCGGCGTGCAGTAGTGGCTCTCGTGCTCGACCGACACCGTCAACAGCACCAGCTGTTGTTCGGCCGGGCTGAAGGCGGTCTTGCGGAAGATCGCCGACAGGGCGGCGTAGCCTTCGAGCAGGGCCGGGGCCTCGGCCATCTGGGCGAGGAGCGCCGGGACGTAGCCCATCGTCTGGTTGGCCTGATCAAGGATCGGCTTGGCCTCGAACGGAGCGGTGGCGCGGGTGTGAAGCGGGAAATGAGCCATGACCGGCTTATGCCCAATTCCTCCCAGCTGGATAATCCGGTGATTTTGAAACAGTTTCATGCGATAAAGGCATGAATGGATCGCCTCGACGCCTATCGCCTGTTTGTTCGCGCCGCTGAGACCGGAGTCATCTCCCGGGCCGCGCGGGAACTGGGTCTGACCCAGCCGGCGGCCAGTCGGTTGCTGGGCGCGCTGGAAGACCAGCTCGGGGCGCGGCTGTTCGCCCGGTCGACCCGCAGCCTGACCCTGACCGAAGCCGGCGGCCTGGCGCTCGACCGTGCCCGCGCCGTACTGGCGGAAGTGGACGGGCTCGAGGCCGCCGTCCACGGCCTTGATCGCATCCCGACCGGCCTGCTGCGCGTCTCCGCGTCGGTGGCGTTCGGGCGCGGGTGTCTGGTCCCTCACACGGCCGACTTCCTGCGGGCCTCGCCGCTGATGCGGGTCGAGTATGTTCTGAAGGACGAGCGGATCGATCCGGTGGCCGAGGCCGTGGACCTGACCTTCCGGCTCGGTCCGATGGAGGATTCCCGGCTGACCGCCCGTCGGCTCGGCGCCTATGGCCGCCGGCTGGTGGCCTCGCCTGAACTCGTGACCCGCTATGGGCTGCCCGAGACGCCGCAGGACCTCAACAACGGCCCGACCCTCGACTTCACCGGTCTGGGCTACGGACGACGCTGGCCGTTGTCCGACGGTCGCCGCACGGTCCAGGTTGAGATCAAGGGCGAGACCCGCGCCAGTTCGGGGGAGGCGGTGCTTGATCTGGCGCTGCAGGGGCTCGGCGTGGCGCTGCTGCCGGCCTTCCTCGTCGATCCACTGATCGCCGACGGCCGACTGGTGCGAATCCTGCCGGACTGGAGCGGCCCGCCGCTTGAGCTGCACGCCGTCTGGGCGGCGCGTGAGCTGCCGCGAAAGGCCCGCGCCTTCCTCGATTTCATCATTCCGCGCCTGTCCACCGAACGCTAGATCAAACGGCTGTTTGCATGGTCGCCGCGCCTGTGCTTTGGACGGCGGGAGGCGCCGGCAAGAGCGCCCCTTTCAGACCCAGGGAGTTGTTGCATGACCGATACCGTCGCGTCCGAGAAGCCGTGGCCAGCGATGACCGTTCGGGAGGCCTACGCCGTCCTGACCGCGCCGGGCATGCCCACCGAGATCGAGGAGATCGAGATCCGTGGCATCAAGACGCGGGTCTGGAAGAACTGCCCTCCGACGATCCGGGACGTCGTGACGATCGGGCGCGCCCATGGCGAAAAGGTCTTCCTGGTCCATGAGGACGAGCGGGTCACCTTCGAGGCCTTCCACCGCGCGGTTGCGGCGTTCGCAACGGCGCTGGCGAGCAAGGGCGTCGGCAAGGGCGACCGGGTCGCCATCGTCATGCGGAACCTGCCGGAATGGCCGGTGGCTTTCTATGCCGCCGCCAGCCTCGGGGCGATCGTCACGCCGCTGAACGCCTGGTGGACCGGCCCCGAGCTCGAATATGGCCTGACCGATTCCGGGACCAAGGTCTGCGTCGTCGATGCCGAGCGCTTTGACCGCCTGGCCGAACACTTCCCCAACTGCGCCGACCTTGCGCATGTCTTCGTCAGCCGCATGGTCGACGAGGTCACCCATCCCTTCGTCAGCAAGCTGGAAGACGCGATCGGCGGCCCCAACGACTGGGCGACGCTGCCGGACGCGGCGTTGCCGTCGACCCCTATCGACGCAGACGACGACGCGACGATCTTCTATACCTCCGGCACCACGGGAAAGCCCAAGGGCGCCCTGGCGACCCAGCGCAACGTCAACTCCAACATCTTCTCGGCGCTTTGCGCCGGCGCGCGGGCCTTCCTGCGTCGCGGCGAGATGCCGCCGGCGCCCGATCCGACCTTGCCGCAGAAGGGCAGCCTGCTCAGCGTGCCGTTCTTCCACGCCACGGGCTGCTTCGCGGTGCTCAACCCCTCCCTCTATGCGGGCGGCAAGCTGGCGATGATCCGCAAGTGGGATCCCGAGCTGGCCATGCAGATCATCGAGCGCGAGCGGCTGACCAGCGCCGGTGGCGTGCCGACCATCGCCTGGCAACTGATCGAGCATCCGGCGCGTGAGAAATACGATCTCAGCTCGATCGAGAGCATGGCCTACGGCGGCGCGCCCTCGGCGCCCGAACTGGTGCGAAAGATCAAGGAAGTCTGGCCGAAATCCCACGCCGGCAACGGCTGGGGCATGACCGAGACCAGCGCCACGGCGACCTCCAACTCGGCCGAGGACTACGAGCATCGCCCCGACAGCTGCGGCCCGCCCGTGCCGGTCACCGACCTCAAGATCATGACCGTCGAGGCGCCGCACGTGGAGCTGCCGATCGGCACGGTCGGCGAGCTGTGGTGCAAGGGCCCGCAGGTCGTGAAGCTCTACTGGAACAAGCCGGAAGCCACCGCCCAGACGTTCGTCGACGGCTGGGTCAAGACCGGCGACCTGGCGCGTCTGGATGAGGAGGGCTTCTGCTTCATCATCGACCGGGCCAAGGACATGCTGATCCGTGGCGGCGAGAACATTTACTGCATCGAGGTCGAGAACGTCCTCTATGACCATCCCGCGGTTATGGACGCGGCCCTGGTCGGCATTCCGCACAAGACGCTGGGCGAGGAACCGGGCGCCGTCGTGACGCTCAAGGACGGCGCCAGCGCCACCGAACAGGAGCTGCGGGCGTTCGTCGCCGACCGCCTGGCCGCCTTCAAGGTGCCGAAGAAAATCGTCTTCTGGCACGAAACCCTGCCTCGCAACGCCAACGGCAAGATCCTCAAGAACGAGCTGAAGAAGCTGTTCGAGGACGCGTAGGATCTACCCCATCACGTCATCGTCGGACTTGTTCCGGCGACCCATGCGTGATGTTTTTCCGGGAGGGCGACGCGGCCGAACCGCGTTCAGGTCTCGAACCAGAGAGTTCATATGTCGTCGGAGCAAGTCCGACGATGACGGAAATTGGGGAGCCACCGCATGGTTCAGTCCACCGCCGCGACGGTCGATGAGTACATGACCACGCTAGAGCCTGGCCGGGTCGTCGCCATGACGCGTGTGCGCGATTTGGGTCGCGAGGTCTTCAATGGCTGGGCCGAGACCATGGCCTACGGCATGCCGGGCTTCGGCCCCGCCGGCGGCCCCCCGGTGTTCAGCTACAACAGCCAGGTCCAGTACATCTCGCTCTACGCGGGGAAGGGTGCCGTCGAGGCGTTCCGCGACCGGCTGAAGGGCGCCAGTCTCGGCGGCGGCTGCATCCGCTACAGGAATCCGGACAAGATCGACTTTGATCTGGTCGCGGACATCCTGAAGCACATCCGCACCCACAAGGGCCCGGGCTGCTGACGGCGGGCTAGCCCGCGTTCACGGGTGGTTTGCGTCCCGCCCAGGGCTGCGCCGCCTCCAGTTGATAGGCGAGCTGGAACAGCAGGGCGTCGGCGCCGGCCTTCGCCGCGAACTGGATGCCTACGGGCAATCCGTCGGCCGTCCAGTGCAGCGGCACGCTCATGGCTGGGGCGCCGGCGACATTCTGAAGGGGCGTATAGCCGACGTAGTCCGTAAGCCGCTCTGACAGCGTCGCGAACGGCACATCGCCCGAGACGTAGCCAAGAGGGACAGGCGGCTTGGCCAGCACGGGCGAGACGATGACGTCAAACATCGCGAACCAGCGGTCGTAGGCCGCCGAGGCCTCGGCCAGCCGGCCGATCGCCGCGTCCACGGCGCCGTCCGGCGCCTTGGCGATCAACTCGGCCATGCCCAGCGAGAACGGCTCGGCCATGATGGTGTCCGGCGCGCGGCCGAGAGCCTTGCTCATCGCGGCGACGTCCATGGCGGCGCCGGCCGACCAGAGCGTCAGGAAGTCCTGTCCGAAGCGGGCCGAGTCGATCGGCCATCCGGTCTCGCCGACCTTGTGGCCAAGCGACTGCAGCAGCTTCACGGCGCCGTCGAGGCCCGCCTGGACCTCGGCGTCGGGCTGCCGGCCGCTACCGCTGGCGGTGAGAACGCCGATCCGCAGTTTCTTGCGGGTGGCCTTCTGGACGAAGCCGATCGGCCGGTAGGGCGCGTCGGCGTCGGCGCGCTCGGTCGCCGCGAACAGCGCGGCGGAGTCGCGCACGGAGTGGGTCTCGGCGTGATTGACCGACAGGTCGATGACCTTGAGGCCCATGCTGCCCGCCAGCCGTCCCCGTGAGGGCTTGAAGCCGAACAGCCCGCAGTTGGCCGCCGGGATGCGGATCGAGCCGCCACCGTCGCTGGCGTGGGCCAGCGGCACGACGCCCGATGACACGGCCGCCGCCGCGCCGCCGGACGATCCCCCGGTCGAATGGCCGAGGTTCCACGGGTTTCGCGTCGGGCCCAGCGCCAACGGCTCGGTGGTCGGCAGATAGCCGAACTCGGGGGAGGCGGACTTGCCGATGACGATGAAGCCGCTGTTCACGGCGGCCTGCACATAGGGATCTGTGCCCTTGGCGGCCGGATTGAGCATCGCGCCGCGGCTGCCCGACCGCGTCGGCAGGCCGGCCCAGTCGTCGAGATCCTTGACCAGATAGGGCACGCCCGCGAACGGGCCGGTCTGGCCGCCCTTTTTCGCGGCGTCGAGCGCCCGGTCAAAGTCGGAGTTGACGATGAAGTTCAGTTTCGGCTGGAGGGTCTCGGCGCGTCGGATGGCGGCCTCGACGGCCTCCACCGTGCTGATGTCCCTGTTGCGGATCATGCTGGCGAGTGTCGTGGCGTCCGGCGTCCAGGCCGCGGTCGGCGTGGCTTTCGGCTTCGCGTCGGCGACGGCCGGGATGATGGCGACAGCGGCGGAGGCGGCCATCAGGCCGCGACGGGTGACATTGGTCATGGAGCCCTCCCTCGAACGTCTGGCGCGTTCGTGACTGGCGTTCAGATTGGCCGGTCGAACGCCGGTTCGCAAGCCGGGCAAAGCTTGACGCGGACGTCATGCGGCGCGACTTTCCCCCCAACGATACACACGGGAGGAGAAGCGCCATGGCCGACGGATCAATGGCGGGCGTCAGCTCGCTGAAGGGCAAGGTCAGCGAAGCGGAATGGAAGGCGCGGGTCGATCTCGCCGCCCTCTACCGGCTGGTCGCCCTTCATGGGTGGGACGACATGATCTTCACCCACATCTCGGCCCGCATTCCCGGGCCTGAGCACCATTTCCTGATCAACCCCTACGGCATGTTCTTTGACGAGATCACCGCCAGCTCGCTGGTCAAGATCGACCTCGAAGGTCGGGTGCTCCAGGAGACCCCGTACTTCATCAATCCGGCGGGGTTCACGATCCACTCGGCGGTCCACGCGGCCCGTGAGGATGCGATGTTCGTGATGCACCTGCATTCCGATCAGGGCGTCGCCGTGTCCGCGCAGAAGGACGGACTGCTGCCGCTGTCGCAGCATGCGCTGATCGTGCTGCCGCAACTCGCCTATCACGACTATGAAGGTATCGCGCTCAATCTTGACGAGCGTGAACGTCTTGTGGCTGACTTGGGCGAGAAGACCACGATGCTGCTGCGCAATCACGGCACGCTCGCCGTCGGAGACACGGCGGCGGCCTGCTGGCTCAGCATGTTCTATCTGGAGCGCGCATGTCTTCAGCAGACCATGGCCCTGTCGGCCGGACGCGACGGCGTCCTGACCGCGCCCGACTCCGCCCAGGCGGAAGTGCGCAACCAGATGGGCCGCGGCATGGGCCCGATCGGCAACCTGGCCTGGCCGGGCTGCCTGCGTCAGCTGGACCGCAGCCTGCCGGGCTACGACGCCTAGACCTGCTATCTACGATCGGAAGAGCCGTCGCGGGCGTTGCGCTCGCGGCGGCTTTTCCTTGCGCGGCGAGCGCCGGGGCCTGGCCGGTCGAACCCGGCGCTACCCTTGCGATCCTGAAATACGAACGGTCCGCGGCTGACGAAGGGTTCGACGTCGAAGGTGGACGCTTCGGCCTGCCGGACCAGTCAGATGATGCGATCAGCCTCTATGTCGAGCGAGGCCTGACCCGGCGGCTGACTTTTCAGGGACGGGCGGGCTGGACCCGGGGCAGGGACGGCTTCGCCGACTATGGCGGACGAGGGCCGCTCGAGCTTGGCCTGCGCTACGCCCTCCTGAATGACGCACGTGGGGCGGTCAGCGTCTATGTCGGCGGCGCTCTGGCCGGAGAAGGACGCAACGCCGGCTACGCGGCCGCCGGGGACGGACAGGCGGACGTCGAGGTGCGCCTGCTGGCGGGGCGCTCGATCACGCTGGCGGAACGAGCGGCTTTCTTCGATGTGCAGCTGGCGCGCCTGGCCCGCTCGGGGCTGTCGGATGAAACCCACCTCGACCTGACCCTCGGGATGGAGCCGGCCGCAGGCTGGCAGGTGCTGGCCCAGGCCTACGCCGGGCGGGCGGAAAACAGGTCCGACGGGTCATCCTGGTTGAAGCTTGAAGTTTCGGCGGTAAGACGCGTTGGCATCTGGCGTCTTCAGGCCGGCTGGCGCCAAACGGTCGCCGGCCGCGCGGTTCCGCTGGAGCGCGGGCCGGTACTGGCCCTCTGGCGAGCATTCTGATCGTTTCACGGCGGTCACAGGCCGTCATGGTTCGGTCACCTCATTCCGGTTTACGTTCACGGCAATGGTCTTATATGACCCCTGCAGTAGCCGTTGGTTCGATCGGCGCCGGGAGCCGTCCGTGATACGCCGCCATTTCTTTCTCGCCGCCGCCGCGACCTTTCTGGCGTTGATGCTGCTGGGCGGCGGCCTGAAGCTGGCGACCGCCGAGCCCAAGGGCAAGGGCGGCGGCGGCGCGGGTCGCGCGGCCGCGGTGTCCCCCGCTGTGGTGGCGCTCCGGCCGTTTGCAGACACCATTCAGGCCTTGGGCGTGGCCAAGGGCCGCGAGTCCGTGACCATAACATCCAACACCAGCGAGCTGGTCACCGCCGTCCGGTTCCGTGACGGCCAGCACGTCGCCCGCGGCCAGGTGCTGGTCGAGCTCAAGGCCGGCGAGGAAGATGCAGGCCTGATCGAGGCCCAGGCGCGACTGGCCCAGGCCGAACGCGACTACGCCCGCTGGAAGACGCTCGCCGACCAGGGCATCGCGCCGCGCGCCACGGCGGAGCAATACCGCTCAGCGCTCGACACGGCCCGCGCGGGCGTCGAGGCGGCCCGCGCCCGAAAGATGGATCGGGTTATCCGTGCTCCCTTTTCCGGCGTTGTGGGGCTGACCGATGTGGCTCCCGGCGCCCTGATCAGTCCAGGCGCGCCGATCGTGACACTCGATGACCTTTCCATGGTGCGTGTCGATTTCGAGGTGCCGGACCGCTATCTGTCGGTCCTGGCCGAGGGGGCGCCGATCGTCGCCCGGGCTGATGCCTGGCCGGATCAGGCCATCCCCGGCCGCATCGCCCGCCTGGACAGCCGCATCGATACCGCTACCCGGGCGCTCACGGCCCGCGCCGAGTTTTCCAACGCCGGCGGCCGGATCAAGCCGGGCATGCTGATGCGGGTCTCGATCTCGCACGGGGCCCGGCAAGGCCTGGCCGTGCCCGAGGCCGCCGTCCAGTTCGAGGGTGATCAGGCCTTCGTCTTTGTCATCACGCCGCGTGGCGACGGGTTCTCCGCCCGCAAACAGGCGGTGCAGACCGGCGCCTCCGAAGGCGGCTTCGTCGAGATCACCAGCGGGTTGCGGGCCGGCGAGAAGGTCGTCGGCGACGGTCTTAACCGCATCCAGGACGGTCAACCGGTCAAGGCAGACGGCGGTCGCAAGCCCCCGCCTGGCGGCGCGCCGGCGCGGAAGGCCGGCTGATGCTGTCGGACCTGTCGGTCAAGCGGCCGGTCTTCGCGGCGGTCGCGGCGATCATCCTCTGCGTTATCGGCCTGGCGGCGTTCCTCAGCCTGCCCATTCGCGAACTGCCGAGCGTTGATCCGCCCGTGGTATCGATCTCCACCACCTATCGCGGCGCTTCGGCGGAAATCGTCGAGGAGCGGATCACCCAGGTGCTGGAACGCCAGGTCAGCGGCGTTCAGGGCATCGACAGGGTTTCGTCGTCCAGTCGTGACGGCCGCAGCCAGATCAACATCACCTTCAATCTCTCCACCGATCTCGAGTCCGCGGCGAATGACGTCCGCGACGCGGTAAGCCGTGTCGTCAACCAGCTGCCCGACCAGGCCGATCCGCCGCAGATCGCCAAGGCCAACGCCGACTCCTCGCCGATCATGATCCTCAACATGACGTCGACGACGCTGGATCCGCTGCAACTGTCCGACTATGCCGACCGCTTCCTCGTGGAGCGGCTGTCGACAATTCCGGGCGTCGCAACCGTGGGGCTGCTCGGCCCGACCTACGCCATGCGTATCTGGCTCGACGCGGACCAGATGGCCGCTCGCGGCGTGACCGTCGATGATGTCGAGAACGCGCTCAACAGCCAGAACGTGGAGTTGCCGGCCGGCGCCCTTGAAAGCACGACGCGTGATTTCACCATACGGGTCAATCGCGGCTATTCCCGCCCCGGAGATTTCGCGACCCTGCCCTTGAAGGTCGCCGGCCAGGCCGCCGCCAGCAACGCCTATGTCACCCGGCTTGGCGACGTCGCTCGGATCGAGGAGGGGCCCGCCGAGGCGCGACGCCTGTTCCGCGGCAACGGCATCAATCAGGTCGGCATCTTCCTCAGCCGCCAGTCGCAGTCGAACGACCTGGCCATCGCCAAGGCCGCCCGGGCCGAAATCAAGGCCATCAACGCGACGCTGCCGGAAGGCACCAAGATCGTCATCGCCGTGGACTCCTCGCAGTTCACGGCCGAGGCGATCAGGGAAGTCTGGATCACGATGGGCATCTCCATCGCCCTGGTCGCGATGGTCAACATGCTGTTCCTCGGCAGCTGGCGGGCGGCGATCATCCCATCGATCGTCGCGCCGATCTGCCTGTTGTCGACCTTCATTGTTCTGGCGCCGCTGGGCTTCTCGCTGAATCTCCTGACGTTGCTGGCGCTGGTGCTGTCGGTCGGGCTGGTGGTGGATGACGCCATCGTGGTGGTCGAGAATATCCAGCGCCGTGTCGATGACGGCGAACCACCAACGGTGGCGGCCACCCGCGGCGCACGGCAGGTGTTCTTCGCCGTTATCGCCACGACCATCGTACTGATCTCGGTGTTTGGCCCGCTGATGTTCCTGCCTGGTTACATCGGCCGGCTGTTTGTCGAACTGGCCGTGGCCATCGCCTCGGCGGTGGCCTTCTCCGCCTTCCTGGCCCTGTCGTTGTCGCCGATGCTGGCCTCCAAGCTCCTGCGCCCGGCGTCCGGCAATGGCTGGCTCGCCCGCAGGGTCGATGCGGCCGTCGACGCGGTCAGGGACTCCTATCGCCACTCCCTGGAGATGTTGCTCTCGACCCGGGCCGCCGGCGTCGGCGCGTTGGGCCTGGTGCTCGTCCTGGCGGTTCTGGCCGGTACCCTGTTTGTGGTCCTGCCCCAGGAGCTGGTGCCGGCCGAGGATCGCGGGCGGGTCGACATCAGCATCTCCGGTCCTGAAGGGGCCGGCTTCGACTACACCCGCGCCGCCGCCGACAAGGTCGAGGCGGAGATGAAACGCTATGCCAAGCAGGGTGAAATCGAACGGTATGTGATCAGCATTCCCCGCTTTGGCGCGAGCCAGTTCAACACCGGCAACGGCGTGCTGGTGATGAAGCCCTGGGGTGAACGCAAGAAGACGTCGGATCAGGTCGCCGACGAGCTGAACAAGAGCCTCAGCAAGTTGACCAGCGTGCGGGCCGTGGCCAGCGTTCGCGGCGCCTTCCAGCGTGGCGGCGGGCAGGGCGGCGGCACAAACGTCGACCTTGTCGGCCTGGGCAACGACTACGGCGAAATCGCTCGCTGGCTTGAGCCGATCCGCGACGCCATGCAGGCCAACCCCGGCTTTTCGCGCCCTCGGCTCGACTACGAACCCACCGCGCCGCGGCTGTCGGTCGAGATTGACCGCGAGAAGGCCGCCTCGCTCGGCGTGACGCCCCAGTCGATCGGTCGGGTGCTGGAAACGATGTTCGGCTCCCGCCGGGTGACGACCTTCATCAAGGGCGGTCAGGAGTACGATGTCATCGTCCAGACCGATCTGGACAAGCGCCGAACCCTTGGCGACCTCAACACCCTCTACGTTCGGTCAGGGTCCGGGCAGCTCGTCCCGCTGTCGGCCGTCGTCACGACGAAACTGCGGGGCGATACGCCGGACCGGCAACGCACCGACCGGCAGCGGTCGGTCAAGCTCACCACCCAACTGTCGCCGGGGTTCACGGTCGCCGACGCCGTGACCTTCCTGAAGGCCGAGGCGGCGAAGAACCCCACGCCGGGCGTGACCTATACCTGGGACGGCCAGGCCAAGGACTACCTGGAGGCGTCCGGCGGCGTGAACCTGGCCTTCGGCATGGCCCTGCTGCTCGTGTTCCTTGTGCTGGCGGCCCAGTTCGAGAGCTGGATCCACCCGGCGGTCATCATGCTGACGGTGCCGCTGGCCGCGCTGGGCGGTCTGTTCGGCCTGCTGCTGACCGGTCACACGATCAACACCTACAGCCAGATCGGCCTGATCATTTTGATCGGCATCGCCGCCAAGAACGGCATTCTGATCGTCGAGTTCGCCAACCAGCTACGGGACGGTGGACGCTCGATCCACGATGCTGTCATCGAGGCGGCGGTGCTGCGTCTTCGGCCGATCGTGATGACCTCGATCACGGCGGCTTTCGGAGCGCTGCCGCTGATCCTGTGGTCGGGGGCCGGCGCCGCCAGCCGCCAGACTATCGGGGTGACCATCTTCTTCGGCGCCATTTTCGCGACCATGCTGACGGTGTTCGTCGTGCCGGTGTTCTACAACCTGCTCGCCCGCTTCACGAAGTCGCCGGAATGGACGGCCAGGCAGATCGAGGCCTTCGAGCATGGCGAGGGCGCGGCCGGAACCGCGCCCTCCCGGTAGGTCAGGCGGCGGTCGCCTTCGACCGCGCCACCGCCTTCTGAATTCCATCCGCCATGGCGGCGAACAGCGGCGCGGGCACATCGTGGCCCATGCCCTCGATCACGATCAGCTCGGCGCCGGGAATGTTCTCGGCCGTGTCCTTGCCGCCGGCCAGCGGCACCAACGGGTCCGCCGCGCCGTGAATGACGACCGTCGGCGCGGTGATGGTCGCCAGCTTCGGCCGGCGGTCCGGCGACGCGGCCGCGGCGGCATACTGCCGTCCGAATCCGACCGGATAGTAGTTGCGCTTGAAGTCGGCGAGCGACCGCGCCCGGATGTCCTCCGGCCTGGCCGGATAGCCGGGCGAGCCCACGACGATGGCGCCTTTGACGGCGTGGTCGAGATATCCCTCGAGATCAACCAGCGGGTCCGGCCCGCGATTGTTGAGCACCGCGATCGCCTCGGCCGACGGCGGGGGCAGGGCGCGGTTGCCGGTGGTGGACATGATCGAGGTCAGCGACAGCACCCGGTCGGGATAGTCGGCCGCCACCAGCTGGGCGACCATACCGCCCAGCGACGCGCCGACAATGTGCGCCCGGGCGATCCCGAGTGCCTCCAGCAGACCCACGGCGTCCGCCGCCATGTCTGACAGGGTATAGGCCACATCCGGCGTGCGCCCCTCCATCAGGGCGGTGATGACTCCCGGCAAATCGGCGGGCCCGGCCGCGTCGATCCGCGTGGTCAGGCCCACGTCACGGTTGTCGAAGCGGATCACCCGAAGCCCGCGTGAGGTCAATTCGTCCACAAAACCCTGTGGCCAACGGGTCATCTGCGCGCCCAGGCCCATGATCAACAGAAGCGGATCGCCGTCGGCCGGGCCGTGGATGTCGTATTCGATCGTCAGCCCATTGGCCTGCGCCTGCGGCATTGTGGGTCTCCCTGGGTTTCGTTGAAGGACTATCCAAAGCGGTTTGACCGGGAATGTCGACATCTGGCGGTCCGCGCCGCGACAGCCTAGAACACCCTCCGAGGGCAGGGTTCGCCCGTAAATCGCTCCGGGATGGATATGGACGACGCCGGTTTCGCCGTTCGAGGCAAGGATGTCGCGCTGCTGCGCCGTCTGGAGGAACGGGTTCTCTGGCTGGCCAGCTGGACGATTCACAACGCCAACCACCTGCGCGACAGTCGTGACGGCCTGAAGGTCGGCGGCCACCAGGCCAGCTGCGCGTCGATGACCACCCTGATGACGGCGCTCTATTTCAGCGCCTTGCGGCCGCAGGACCGGGTGGCGGTCAAGCCGCACGCCAGTCCGGTGTTCCACGCCATCCAGCACCTCTACGGCCGCCAGACCATCGACCAGCTTCAGCGGTTCCGGTCGCTGGGCGGGGCGCAGTCGTATCCCTCGCGGACCAAGGACATCGACGACGTCGACTTCTCCACCGGCTCTGTCGGCCTCGGCGTGGCCATGACCGCCTTCGCCAGCCTGACCCAGGACTACCTCGCCGCGCGCGGCGCGGTGAAGCCCGACGCCATGGGCCGGATGATCAGCCTGCTGGGCGACGCCGAGCTGGACGAGGGCAACATCTACGAGGCCCTGATCGAGGCCTGTAAACACGACGTCCGCAACACCTGGTGGATCGTCGACTACAATCGCCAGAGCCTCGACGCGACGACGTCGGACCGCATGTTCACCCGCTACGGAGAGATCTTCGAGGCTGCGGGCTGGACGGTCGAAACCCTCAAGTGGTCCAAGCGCCAGCGCGAGGCCTTCGCCAGGCCGGGGGGCTCGGCGCTTCAGGCCTGGATCGAAAGCGCGCCCAACGATCTCTATTCGGCCCTGACCTATCAGGGTGGAGCGGCCTGGCGGGAGCGACTGACCGCTGACCTAGCGGGCGACAAGGCGGCGCTCAAGCTGATCGCCGGCATCGACGACGCCGAGCTGGCGCTGCTGATGACCGAGCTCGGTGGTCACTGCCTCGAGACCATTCTGGAGGCCTTCGCCCGGGCGGCCGAGGACGACGCGCCCCGCTTCTTCATCGCCTATACGGTCAAGGGCTGGCGACTGCCGTTCGCCGGCCACAAGGACAACCACTCCGGCCTGATGACCCCGACCCAGATCGCCGAGCTGCGCGGCCGGCTCGGCGTCCGGGAGGGGGAGGAGTGGGACATCTATTCCGGCCTCGCGGACAACGAGTTGAAGGCAATGAAGCGCCTGGTTGAAACCGCGCCGTTCGCCGCCCGCAAGGACGGCCACAAGGTCGCGCCGCAGATCGCCACGCCGTCGGCCGACACCCTGCTCCTGGCTGTCGAAGGCGGCGGCGAACAGTCGACCCAGGCGGCCTTCGGCAAGGTGATGTTCGAGATCGCCAAGACGACCGACGAGTTCTCCGGCCGGGTGGTGACGACGTCGCCGGATGTGACGGTCTCGACCAACCTCGGGGGCTTCGTGAACCGACGCGGCGTATTCCACCGCCGGGCGCATGAGGACGTGTTCAAGAACCGCCGCATCCCCTCCGCCCAGGTCTGGGCGATGGGCGAGACCGGCCAGCATGTCGAGCTCGGCATCGCGGAGAACAACCTGTTCATCGTACTGGCGGCGCTCGGCCTCTCGGCGCCGCTGTTCGGCGAGCGGCTGTTCCCGGTAGGAACGCTGTACGACCCGTTCATCGCCCGCGGGCTCGATGCCCTCAACTACGCCTGTTACCAGGACGCCCGCTTCCTGCTGGTGGCGACGCCGTCCGGCCTGACGCTCGCGCCAGAGGGCGGCGCGCACCAGTCGATCGGCACGCCCCTGATCGGGATGAGTCAGCCGGGCCTGGACAGCTATGAACCGGCCTTCGCGGACGAGACGGCGGTGCTGATGGCCCACGCTTTCGAGCGGATTCAGGCGGCGGATGGTGGTTCGACTTATCTGCGCCTCTCGACCCGCGTGATCGACCAGCCTGTGCGCGAGGACGCCAGCTGGCGCGCCGGCTGCGTCGCCGGCGCCTACTGGATGAAGCGTCCGGCGCGGGATGCCCGACTGGCGCTGGTCTACAGCGGAGCGATCGCGCCGGAAGTCCTGACGGCCTTCGAGCAACTGCTGGAAGACGAACCCGGCGCGGGCTTGCTGGCCGTGACGTCGCCGGACGTCCTGCACACGGACTGGACCGCCTCGGGTCGCGCGCGCTGGACCACGGGCGAGCGTCGCACCGCGACCATTGAAACCCTGTTGAACGATCTGGCCGCGACGGCAGGCCTTGTGACGGTCATCGACGGCTCACCGGCGGCCCTGTCCTGGATAGGGTCCGTGCGCGGGCAACGGGTAAGGGCTCTGGGTATAGAGAGCTTCGGCCAGTCCGGCGACCTGCCGGACCTCTACGCGAAGTATCGTCTCGACGCTGACGCCATCCTCGATGCCTGCGCCGACCTGATGGTCTAGGCGGCCGGCGCCAGGTCCATCCGGCTGATCAGATCGTCGCGAAAGCTGAAGACATAGGTCATGGTTTCCTCGGTCCACAGCTTGCCTTTCAGGTCGCGAACGCTGTGCCAACTGCGGGCTACGACACGACCATCGCCGGCGTCACTGTACTCCAGCGTCGAGGATTCCGAGCGGATCAGCGCATAGACGTCCGTCCAGTAGGCTCGCATTGCGGCGGCGCCTTTCAGACGGCCGCCCTTCATGACGTCCTGCCAGTCGACGTCGGGGTGCAGGAGCGCGAGCGCCGCGTCGATGTCCTGACGGTTCAACGCGTCCCAGAGCGCGTCAATGCGGGTTTCTTCACGGGTCATTGCGCGACCCCTCAAAAGGCGGCGTACTGCTGTTATTCCACCTTGGCGCGAAATTGGCCAGAGCGTTGCCCGGTCAGCTCCATTCCATGCCGATGATCAGGTCACCCTCGAAGCGGTAGATGTTGGTGACGATTTCTTCGGTGAACAGTTTGCCCTCCAGCGTGCGGACGACGTAGGCCAGCATCACTTCGACCCGTCCGTCCGGCAGCGTCGCAATGCTGATCGGCGTGCCTTCAGGGTCGATCCTGGAGAACTGGCCACGCCACATCGCGCGCATGGCGTCGTGACCATGCAGGCGTCCTTCGCCAAACAGGTTTGGCCACGAAACATCAGGGTGCAGCGCGGCCATGACCGCGTCGATGTCCTTGCGGTTGAAGGCCTCGTAGAGGCGGATCAGCAGGGCTTCCCGATCGCCCATCGCATCTCGTCAGTCGTCGGCGGGCTTTGCCGTTTCGACCATAAGATACGCGATAAGATCGGTTCTGGCTTTAGGATCCTTCACGCCCATGAAGGTCATGCGCGTGCCGGGAAGATCCGCCTTCGGGTCGGCCAGCCATTTGTCGAGATGGGCTGCGTCCCAGGTGAAGCCGGCGTTCTTGACCACGTCGGAATAGTTGAATTTCTCGACCGTCCCGGCCTTGCGCCCGAACAGGCCGTGCAGGTTCGGACCCGTCATGTTCATGCCGCCGGCGTTGATCGTGTGGCAGGAGCGGCAGAGCGCGAACGTGCGCTGGCCATTGGCCAGATCGGCGGTGTTGTAGGGTGCGGGCAGGGCGGCGAGCGCCTTGGCGGCATGCTCGGCGGCCTCGCTTTCCGCTTCCGAAGGCGCGGCGGGCGCGGGTGCGGCGGCCGGTGTCGCGGAAGCCGTCGGAGTGTTCTCCGCGGCCGGGGTCTCGGCAGGCTTGCTGCAGGCTGTGAGAAGCGCCGCGGCGCTCACCAGGACCAGAACTTTGACATCAGCGCGCATGGCGAAATCTCCCCTACAGGTAAGGCGCAAGCTAGCGCGGTTTGCCGCCGATGCAACGGCGCGGGCAGGATTTGATCCAGCGCAATCGCCGGGTGTCGGCCAAGGCCTTGACTGCATGTAACGCTGAGGTTACATGTAACCTTCACGTTACATATTGGGGGTGGGTCATGGCGAAGAAGGAACTGTCACTGGTCGAGCGGGCCGAGCGCATGCAGCGCCGCCGCACGCGGATTCTCTGGGCGCAGGGCGTGTTGTTCCTGATCTGGCAGGGCTCGTACTGGAGCTCGCGCCACGAGCTGTCCCTACCGTTGCGGGCCGTCGAACAGGTCAGGCTCAGCGCCCAGGTATTCTGGGTGGCGGCCCTGTTGATGCTCCTGACCACTGGGGGTGGCCTGCTGCGCGAGCGCAATTCTCAGGTCCGGGCCATGGCCAACGACGAGGTGACCCGCGCGCATCGCCGGTCGGCTTTCACCTGGGGCTACTGGGTGCTGATCCTGGGCTGCCTGTCGCTCTATGTGATCAGCCTGTTCGAGCCGCTCGGCCTTGTCGACGTCGTGCACGGCCTGCTTTCGGTCGGAGTGGTCGTGCCGATCATGCGTTTTGTATGGCTGGAGAGTCGCGCGGAGCGCCATGGCTGATCAATCTCTCGCCAACGGGCTCAAGGCCGCCCGAACGCGCCTTGGGCTGACCCAGGCGGACCTGGCGGAACGGGTGGGCGTCACCCGCAAGACGATCAACACCGTCGAGAACGGCGTGTTCGTGCCCTCGACCGTGCTCGCCCTGCGCCTCGCGAAGGCCCTGGGCGAGCCGGTCGAGACGCTGTTCTGGCTTGAGGCCTAGCTGTCGAAGCTATGAAGGTTGTTCACCCGGGGTTGGGTTGAGAGAGTGGG